>NZ_JBSGZA010000006.1:221694-617688 GCF_053610745.1 Streptomyces sp. NPDC054866 | reverse complement strand
ACTTTTGGCACGCTGTTGAGTTCTCAAGGAACGGACGCTTCCTTTGTACTCACCCTCTCGGGCTTTCCTCCGGGCGCTTCCCTTCGGTGTTTCATGTCTTGCTGTTCTTGCGTTTCCGACTCTATCAGACTCTTTCGTGTCCGATTTCCTCGGCGCCTTTCCGGTTCCCGCTCCTGCCTTTCGGCTTTCGCGTTTCCCTTTCCGGCGGTTCCGACTTTATCAGAAGTTTTCGGCCGGTCTTACCAGCCTAGAGGATCCGATTTATCGGGTGCGGCTTCTTGGCTTATGAGATTCAAGAAGCAGGCAGATATTAACTGCCGCCGCTGGACTTGTCCAGCTCTAGGCAACTGTTCGAATCTACCTCCCCAGTCCTTCCGTGTCAACGGTTTTTCTGGGGCGTCGAGGACACTAGCAGGTCAGCAGGGGCGTACGCACATCACGCTGCAGTGGGGACCGTGGCGCTGCGTTCCGTGGGGTCGACGTCGCCTGTGGCTCCGGCTCGTGCCGCTCTGCCGCCCAGGACGTAGACGTACACGAGGAAGGCCAGTTCAGCGGCGATTCCGATGCCGATGCGGGCCCAGGTCGGCAGGCCGGAGGGGGTGACGAAGCCTTCGATGGCGCCGGAGATGAACAGGACCAGGGCCAGGCCCACCGCCATGCCGAGGGCGGCTCTGCCCTCTTCGGCGAGGGCGGTTCGGCGTGAGCGCGGGCCGGGGTCGATGACGGTCCAGCCGAGCCGCAGACCTGTGCCTGCGGCTACGAAGACCGCCGTGAGTTCCAGGAGGCCGTGCGGGAGGACCAGGCCGAGGAAGGTGTCGAGGCGGCCTGCGTCGGACATCAGGCCGATGCCTACGCCCAGGTTCAGCATGTTCTGGAAGAGGATCCAGATGACGGGGAAGCAGAGGAAGGCGCCCAGGACCAGGCACATGGCCGCTGCTTGGGCGTTGTTCGTCCAGACCTGGGCGGCGAACGATGCTGCCGGGTGGCTGGAGTAGTACGTCTCGTACTCGCCGCCGGGGCGGGTGAGCTCGCGCAGTTCGCTGGGGGCCGCGATGGAGGCCTGGACCTCGGGGTGCGTGGCGATCCACCAGCCGATGATGGCCGCGAGGACCGTGGAGAGCAGCGCGGTGGGGACCCACCAGTGACGGGAGCGGTAGACCGCTGCCGGGAAACCGTGGCTCAGGAAGTGCGTGGCGTCGCGCCAGGAAGCTCGGCGGGTGCCTGTCACGGCGCTACGCGCGCGTGCCACGAGGTGGGTGAGGCGGCCGGTGAGCTGCGGGTCCGGGGCGCTGGACTGGATGAGCGAGAGGTGGGTGGCGGTGCGTTGGTAGAGCGCGACGAGTTCGTCGGCCTCGGCTCCGTCGAGGCGGCGCTGGCGGCGCAGCAGGGCATCGAGTCGGTCCCACTCCGCTCGGTGGGCGGACACGAAGACGTCGAGGTCCATCAGGTGGCTGCTCCTCGTACTGCGGCGCGATGCTGCCTCAGCTTGGCAGACTGGCCGTTCCGAGGGCAGGGCAGGGAAGGGCGGCTGGCGTGAGTGAGCTTGTGACGGGCGAGGCGGTGGCGCTCGAGCTGCGCCCGGCGAAGCTGCCGAGTCGTGGGCTCGCCGTACTGATCGACTTGGTGGTGGCCTGGGCGGTCTACCTGGGGGTGACCGTGGCGATCGTGGCCTCTACGTCTTCGTTGGACGACGCGGCGGTTGCGGCGGTCGCCGTCGCCAGCTTCGTGCTGGTCCTGGTGGGTGGGCCGATCGCGGTGGAGACGCTCAGCCATGGGCGGTCGCTGGGCAAGATGGCGTGCGGGCTGCGGGTGGTGCGGGACGACGGGGGGCCGATTCGTTTCCGGCACGCGTTGGTTCGGGGTGCCGTGGGGGTCGTCGAGATTCTGCTGACGTTCGGGGTCGTCGCGTGCATTGCTTCGCTGGTGTCGGCGCGGGGGCGGCGGCTCGGGGATGTGTTCGCGGGGACTCTTGTCGTGCGGGAGCGGGTGCCCGCCGCGCACGCGGCTTTCATTCCTCCGCCGCCGCCTTGGCTGGCGGGGCGGTTCTCCGGGCTCGATCTTTCCGGGGTGCCTGAGGGGCTGTGGCTCGCGATCAGGCAGTACCTGACGCGGATGGGGCAGTTGGATCCGCAGGTGGGCTGGACGATGGCGGAGCGGCTTGCCGGGGATCTCGCGGAACGTACGGGGGCTCCGGCTCCGGAGGGGGTTCCGCCGGCGGCGTACCTGGCCGCGGTCGTGCAGGAGCGGCAGGCGCGGGACGCTCGGCGGGCGTTCGGTGGTGGCGGCGAGGGCGGTGGCGGTTCGGTTCCTGTCGCCGGGGCTGCGTACGCGGCGCCGCCTCCCCCGGCCTCCGTGCGGGAGCCGCGTGATGTGCCGTCGGCCGTGCGGCAGGACGATGCGGAAGCCGCGCCTCCCGGTACCGGGTTCGTGCCGCCCGCGTAGGGCTGGGGTCTCTCAGGCGAACGTCGAGGGTGGGGATTCGAGGTTCTCGAGCTCCATGCCGGGGGCGGAGAGTACGACGTCGCCGGCGATGTGGATGGTGTGCTGCTCGCCGGTGTCCAGGGCTGTGACCTGGTATTCGTCCACGATGAGCGGGCCGTTGTCAGTGGCGTGTGCTTCGCTTTTCAGCAGGGCCCAGGACTGGTCGAGGGTGCGGGGGGCGAGGACCGGGTCGGTGAAGGCGACGAGGCGGACGCGGGTCGCGGGGGAAGCGGGGGCGAGGCGCAGGAGTCGTGTGGTGGCGACGAGGAAAGCGGGGGATGTGCCGGTGAAGGCGTGGGCGGGGGCGTTGTCTTCGGTGGCGTGGGTGCCGGTGGGGTCGGTGCGTACCCACGTGACGCCGTCGATCGCCGCGGCGCGGATCTGCCAGTCCCCCGCGTGAAGTTCGAGGCGGATGGGGCGGCCGAGTTCATCGAGGGCGAGGTCGACGGATCCGGTGGGCTCGCCTGAGGGTGCGGTCCGCTGCGAGACGTAGCGCCAGCCGGAGGGGCCGGGGGCGCAGTGGAAGTGTTCTTCACCGAGGGGGGTGTGATCGTGCGGATCGTGAAGCGAATAGTGGCCGCGGGGCATGGGGCTCGGTCCTTGTAGGGGGCGGATTCTCGTCCGAGGGCCGGGGCAGGCTGTCGGTCGTAGGTGGGCCGGGGCGCGCTGTAGGGAGGGGCTGCTCGGTCGGTCCCGGAGCCCAAGGTAGGCCAGCCATGATGCCGTGACGCTTCGGGGCCGGGGGTACGTGCGGGTGCGAGCCTGCTGGGTCCCGGCCAAGCCAGCGGTGCCGGGTGGGGAGCCAGGGCCGGGTCCGGGGCCAGCAACGTCCGGAACCCGAGGCGGGATGGCCATGCGCGTGGCGCCTCGGGCCCTGGCAGCTACGGGTGCGGGCCTGCTCGGTGCCCTGCCATGCCAGTGGTGCCGGGTGGGCAGCCGGGGGCCAGGTCCCTCAGCCCAAGCCCGAGGCAAGACGGCCATGCACGCAGCGCCTCGGCTCCGGGCACCTACGGGCACGAGCCCGCTCGGCGCCCGGGCCAAGCCAACGGTGCCGGGTGGGGAGTCGGGGCCGGGGTCGGCAGACCAAGCCCCAGCCCCCGCAAGGCGAGACGTCGGCGCGCCCCCGGACCAGAGCCCGAAGCAAGCCCGACCGCGCATGGGGCGCCACAGGCCCCGGAACCCACGGGCGCGAGCCTGCGCAGACTGCGCCGCATCCCTGCCGGATCAGCGGTGTCCGGCGGGTCTAGCTGGGGCCAGTTCCGGCAGCCCGTCCCTGCAGCGAGGCAAGGCTGATGCTGCGGAGCAGAGCCTCGCCGCGCCCCCAGCAAAGCGAGGCCGTTGGTGCAGAGCAGAGCCTGGGGTTGGGGCTCGGCCAGCCAGGGGGCTGGGCTCCTTGAGGGGGGTGGGTTTCTGCGGGTGTGAGGCCGCTTGGGCTCGGTGGCGTTCGTACGCACGGGCGCAGGCCCCCGCCCGGGTGGGCGAGGGCCTGCGGTGAGCGTGGGCCAGGCCGTGATTAGCCGCGGCCGGGGTGGCTCAGTAGCGGTAGTGGTCGGGCTTGTACGGGCCCTCTACCTCTACGCCGATGTACGAGGCCTGCTCCGGGCGCAGCGTGGTGAGCTTGACGCCGAGGGCGTCCAGGTGGAGGCGGGCGACCTTCTCGTCCAGGTGCTTGGGCAGGACGTAGACGTCGGTGGGGTACTCCTCCTGCTTGGTGAACAGCTCGATCTGGGCCAGCGTCTGGTCCGCGAACGAGTTGGACATCACGAAGGAGGGGTGGCCGGTCGCGTTGCCCAGGTTCAGCAGACGGCCCTCGGACAGCACGATGAGGACCTTGCCGTCGGGGAACGTCCAGGTGTGGACCTGCGGCTTGACCTCGTCCTTGACGATCCCGGGGATCTTCGCCAGACCGGCCATGTCGATCTCGTTGTCGAAGTGACCGATGTTCCCCACGATCGCCTGGTGCTTCATCTTGGCCATGTCCGAGGCCATGATGATGTCCTTGTTGCCCGTCGTGGTGACGAAGATGTCGACCTGGTCGACGACGTCGTCCAGCGTCGCGACCTGGTAGCCGTCCATCGCCGCCTGCAGCGCGCAGATCGGGTCGACCTCGGTGATGATCACCCGCGCACCCTGACCGCGCAGCGACTCCGCACAGCCCTTGCCCACATCGCCGTAACCGCACACAAGAGCGGTCTTGCCGCCGATCAGGACATCCGTGGCACGGTTGATCCCGTCGATCAGCGAGTGCCGGCAGCCGTACTTGTTGTCGAACTTCGACTTCGTCACCGCGTCGTTCACATTGATCGCCGGGAACAGCAGCGTGCCGTCACGGTGCATCTCGTACAGACGGTGGACACCCGTCGTGGTCTCCTCCGTCACACCACGGATCTCAGAAGCGAGCTGGGTCCACTTCTGCGAGCCGTCGGTGATCGTGCGGTTGAGGAGCTGCAGGATGACGCGGTGCTCGTCCGACTCGGCGGTGTCCTCGGACGGGACCTTGCCGGCCTTCTCGTACTCGACGCCCTTGTGGACGAGGAGGGTGGCGTCGCCACCGTCGTCCAGGATCATGTTCGGGCCGCCGGTGGGGGTGTTCGGCCAGGTCAGCGCCTGCTCCGTGCACCACCAGTACTCCTCCAGGGTCTCGCCCTTCCAGGCGAAGACCGGGATGCCCTGGGGGTTGTCCGGGGTGCCGTTCGGGCCGACGGCGATGGCCGCGGCCGCGTGGTCCTGGGTCGAGAAGATGTTGCACGAGACCCAGCGGACCTCGGCGCCAAGCGCGACCAGGGTCTCGATGAGGACGGCGGTCTGCACGGTCATGTGCAGCGAGCCCATGATGCGGGCGCCGGCCAGCGGCTGGGTGGCGGCGAATTCCTTGCGGATCGACATCAGGCCGGGCATCTCGTGCTCGGCGAGGGTGATCTCCTTGCGGCCGAACTCGGCCAGGGAGAGATCGGCGACCTTGAAGTCCTTGCCGTTGATGAGAGTCGACATTGGTGAGCTGCTCCTCGTGGGGTTGGTCGAGGGTGGGTGGACATGGCTGACCTGCGACAACGGCACAGAAGAGCACCGGCGCGCAGCAGCGCAGTCCGTCGGAGGCCCTCTCTCCCTCGGCCGGCCCGTGCTGGCACCGCCCGACCGCCATCAGCAGCGACGTCTGGCTCGGTCACAAAGCTACACCGATTGGCCCAGCGAGCCCCAGCCCGCCTCCCCGGGGACCGGGGCGGGCGGGCAGTCGCTTGCGGGGTTGGGGACAGGGCGACCGGCCCGGTCATTCGGGACCTTTGCGCTTTTGAACCTGCGCTCGCGTGTTGCAGGATGCCTTGAGATCGGGAACATTTGCGCGATCTTGTTTGACGAAGGTGTTAGGAGATCCACGTGACCCATCCGGCCGATCCCCCCATAGGCGGGAGCAGCGGCGAGCGGAAGAAGCTCAAGCTGCTCGCCGTGACCGCCTGTCCGACCGGTATCGCCCACACGTACATGGCGGCGGAGAAGCTCTCGCAGGCGGCGGAGAGCCTCGGCATCGACATGAAGGTGGAGACGCAGGGCTCCATCGGGGCCGAGAACGTCCTGACTGACAACGATGTCAGGGACGCCGACGGCATCATCATCGCGGCCGACAAGGACGTCGACCGCGGCCGTTTCGTGGGCAAGCGCGTGCTGTCCGTCGGGGTGTCCGAGGGCATCAGCCGCCCTGAACAGCTGATCGAGCAGGTGCAGAGCGCACCCGTGCACGGCGGAGGCGGTGGCGGCAGGTCCGCCGAAGCGGCCGCCACCGGAGGCGGAGGCGGCAAGGAGCGGAGTCTCGTGTACAAGGCGCTGATGAACGGCGTCTCGTACATGATTCCGTTCGTCGTGGTCGGTGGTCTGCTGATCGCGATCTCGCTCGCGCTCGGCGGCGACGCGACCGCCAAGGGCTATGTGATCCCCGAGGGCACCTTCTGGGCGCACGTCAACGCCATCGGAGTCATCGGCTTCACGCTGATGGTGCCGATCCTCTCCGGCTACATCGCCTATGCGATCGGCGACCGGCCCGCGCTCGTGCCCGGCATGATCGGCGGCTGGATCGCCAACACCGGCGAGCTGTACGACTCCAAGGCGGGCGCCGGTTTCATCGGGGCCATCGTGACCGGCTTCCTCGCCGGTTATCTGGTGCTGTGGATCAAGAAGGTCAAGGTCCCGAAGTTCGCCCAGCCGATCATGCCGATCATCGTGATCCCCATCGTCGCGACGACGGCACTCGGCCTCTTCTTCATCTACGTCATCGGCAAGCCGATCTCGTGGATCTTCGAGCATCTGACCGACTGGCTCAGCGGGATGACCGGGACCAGCGCGATCCTGCTCGGAGCGATTCTCGGGCTGATGATCGCGTTCGACATGGGCGGTCCGGTCAACAAGACCGCCTTCCTGTTCGGTACGGGCCTCATCGCGACCGGCAACCAGACCGTCATGGGCATGTGCGCCGCGGCGATCCCGGTCATGCCGCTCGGTCAGGGCCTGGCCACGCTGATCAGGCGTCGGCTGTACTCCCAGCAGGAGCGCGAGACCGGCATGGCCGCACTGTTCATGGGCCTGTTCGGCATCTCGGAGGGTGCGATCCCCTTCGCGGCAGCCCGGCCGGCGCAGGTCATCCCGGCCAACATGCTCGGCGGTGCCGTCGCCGGTGCGATCGCGGGTCTCGCGAGCGTGAAGGACGCGGTGCCGCACGGCGGACCGATCGTGGCGGTTCTCGGCGCAGTCGGGGGCGTACCGATGTTCTTCCTCGCCATCGCCGTCGGCACCGTGGTCACGGCCGTCACCACGGTCACCCTGGTCGACATCAGCGAGCGCAAGCGGCGCGGGCAGCCGGTGGTCGACGTGCCGGGCGGTCCCGAGCCGGTGCTCGCCGGTGTGGGCGCAGGAGCCGTCGCCACAGGCGGTACTAGCACCCCGCAGAAGGCGCCCGCGCCCGCCCCCGCGGCACCGGCCTCCCCCGAGGAGGACGAGGTCCTCTCCGGCTATCTCACCGAACAGACCGTGAAGGTCCAGCTGGACTCCGCCGACAAGGACTCCGCGATCCGCGAGATGGCGAACCTCCTCGCGTCCACCGGCAAGGTCGACGACGTCGAGGAGCTCGTGCGGACCGCGCTGCGCCGCGAGGCCCAGGGCACCACGGGCCTCGGCGAGGAGATCGCCATCCCGCACGCCAAGACCGACGCGGTGACCTCGCCGGTCGTCGGGTTCGCGCGGTCGGCCGAGGGCATCGAGTGGGGTGCGCTCGACGGTACGAAGGCCAAGCTCATCTTCATGATCTCCGTGCCGGAGGCGGCCGCGGGCGACGAGCACCTGCGGATTCTCGCGCTGCTCTCGCGCAAGCTGATGGACACGGGCTTCCGTGAGCGGTTGGAGGCGGCGCCCGACGAGCGGGCGGTCCTCGAAGTACTGCGCGAGGTCCAGTAGGGCAGCTGCCTGTCCTGTACGCCGATGGGGCCCCGCACCTGCACGGTGCGGGGCCCCATCGGCGTACTCGGAAGATCCGAAGGTCAGTGGCCGCCCGGCGACTTGGCCGGGTTCGTGCCCTCGGCGGCGGCCGACTCGTCGTAGATGTCCGGCTCCAGGTAGATCACGCGGGCGATCGGGACCGCGGCGCGGATGCGCTCCTCGGCGGCGTTTATGGCGGCGGCCACCTGGGCGGCCGTCTCGTTCTGGTGGACGGCGATCTTGGCGGCGACGAGGAGCTCCTCGGGGCCGAGGTGCAGCGTGCGCATGTGGATGACGCGGGTCACCGTCTCGCCGTCGACCAGGGCCTTCTCGATCTTCTCGACCTCTTCCGTGCCCGCGGCCTCACCCAGGAGCAGGGACTTGGTCTCCGCGGCCAGGATGATCGCGATGAGGATCAGCAGGACGCCGATGCAGAGCGTGCCGATGCCGTCCCAGACGCCGTCGCCCGTCGCGAGCGCGAGGCTGACGCCGACCAGGGCCAGGATCAGACCGACGAGCGCGCCCAGGTCCTCCAGGAGCACGACCGGCAGCTCGGGGGCCTTCGCGCGGCGGACGAACTGCGTCCACGTGAGCTTGCCGCGCGTCAGGTTCGACTCCTTGATGGCCGTACGGAAGGAGAAGGTCTCGGCGATGATCGCGAACACCAGGACGCCGACCGGCCAGTACCAGGCCTCGATCTCGTGCGGGTGCTTGATCTTCTCGTAGCCCTCGTAGATCGCGAACATGCCGCCGACCGAGAAGAGCACGATGGAGACCAGGAAGGCGTAGATGTAGCGCTCGCGCCCGTACCCGAACGGGTGTTGCGGGGTCGCCTCGCGTTGCGCCTTCTTGCCGCCGAGGAGCAGCAGCCCCTGGTTGCCGGAGTCCGCCAGCGAGTGCACGCTCTCGGCGAGCATCGACGACGAGCCACTGAAGATGAACGCGACGAACTTCGCCACCGCGATCGCGAGGTTCGCGGCGAGTGCCGCGACAATCGCCTTTGTTCCGCCTGACGCGCTCATGTGTGCCCGTTGTCCCTTCGCCTGCGTACGTTCATGACCCAGCACCGGCATCGCTGCCGACCGGGGCGGTGCTTTGCCCGCCCTTTGCGGTGGGTCATTGTTGCAGCACGAGGCGCTGGTGGTGAGTCAGGCCACCACAGTGGCACGGAAGAGCGTGCCCACTCCGGACACTTCGGTCTTTTCGTCCGCGGGGACGAACACGGACTGTCCGGGCGTGAGTTGCCCGGCGTCGCCCACGCGGACGGAGCCCGCCGTGCAGAGCAGGATCTGCGGGGTGGCGGCGGTGAGGTCGTGCGGCGCCGCGCCATCGGCCAGGGCGAAGCGGGAGAGGCGGAACTCGTCGATCGGGGTGTCGTAGACCTCTTCGCCGTCGGGCGACGCCTCGGGGCGCAGGACTCCCGGGTCGGTCGCCTCGAAGCGGACGATGCGCAGGAGTTCGGGTACGTCGACGTGCTTGGGGGTCAGGCCGCAGCGCAGGACGTTGTCCGAGTTCGCCATGATCTCCACGCCGAGGCCGTCGAGGTAGGCGTGCGGGACGCCGGCGCCGAGGAACAACGCCTCGCCGGGCTGCAGTCGGACGTGGTTGAGGAGCATCGCCGCGATGACGCCGGGGTCGCCGGGGTAGTGGTGCGCGATGCCCGCGTACGGGGTGTAGGCGCCGCCAAGTCGCTCGGCGGCGTCGGTGACTTCGGTGACGGTCGCCGCCATCTCCTCGGGGTCCGCGGTCAGTACGGCCGTCAGGACCTCGCGCAGGGCGCCCTCTTCGGGCTTGGCGTGCAGCAGATCGACGTACGGCTTCAAGGAGTCGACGCCGAGCCCGGCCAGCAGGTCCGCGGTCTCGACGGGGTCGCGGAAGCCGCAGAGGCCGTCGAACTCCGTGAGCGCGCAGATCAGTTCGGGCTTGTGGTTGGCGTCCTTGTAGTTGCGGTTCGGGGCGTCGATCGGGACGCCCCTGCTCTCCTCGTCCTCGTAGCCCTCCCTCGCCTGCTCCAGGTCGGGGTGCACCTGGAGGGAGAGCGGGGCGCCCGCGGCGAGGATCTTGAGGAGGAAGGGCAGGCGCGGGCCGAACCTGGCGACGGCCGCCCTGCCGAGCTCGTGCCCCGGGTCCTCGTCGATCACCTCGTCGAGCGGGCCGCGCTCGGTGCGCGATGGCGCGCCGGGGTGGGCGCCCATCCACATCTCGGCCTGCGGTTCACCGGTCGGCTCGACGCCGATGAGCTCCGCGATGGCGGTGGTGGAACCCCAGGCGTAGGGGCGGATGGTGTTGGTGAGGCGGTCCACGGAGGGGTTCTCCCTTACGTACGTACGCGATGCGCTGCGGGGTCTGCTGTCATGACCGGGCTGTGGTCATGATCGGTCCCTCGGGGCGAGCGCCAGGTAAACGGAGGCGAAATCCGTGATGGCGATCAGCTCCGCGAGGGTCTCCAGGTCGTCGCCGTCCTCAGGCTCGAGCTCGCTGATCGCGATGTCGTGGCCGTGGGCGAGCTCGCGGGCCGCGGGCGCGGCGCTGAGGCCTCCGGCGTCCACCGGGCGGTCGCGGAGCAGGACGACGCGGGCGCGCAGCTGCTGGGGTTCATCGACGCGGTCGCGGAAGAAGTCGTCGCCGTCCTCGCTCGGGGCGAGGTTGCCCGCGAGCAGGGCGCCGTGCGCGGGCAGCGACTCGGGCAGCTCGCCCGCGACCGCGGGGTGTCCTGCCAGCTCGGCGAGGGTGGCGGCGAATCGGCGGCCCACGGGGCCCGCGAACCGGCCCTCGGTCCAGATCACCGGGAGGGCCTCGGCGAGTTCGGCGGCGAGCGTCTTGGCGGGGTTGCTGTACGTCGCGATGACGGGGCCGCAGCGTTCCGCGATGTTGTCGAGGCGGTCGGCGATCTTCTCCAGGGTCTCGGCCGGCGCGGTGATCAGGCCGGTGCGGTCCAGGAGGATGAGGAGCGGGGTGAGCAGGGCCCAGAGGGTGGCGGGGGCGGAGGCGGCGGCCTCGTCGTCCAGGCGGCGCGCCTCGTACGACTCGGAGGCGCGCTCTCCGTCGTGCGGGGCTTCGTACTCCCCGTACGGGGATGTGGCCATCGCGACCGTGAGGCCGTGCGAGCCCTCCACGCCCTCGGCCAGCGGGGAGCGGGCGGGGGCGACGGCCACGACCGTGCAGCCACGGCGGTAGGCCTGCTCCGCGAGGAGTTCGAGGCCCGGTTCCGTGCCGTCCGGGGTGGCGATGAGCAGCAGGTCCAGGGGGCCCGCCCAGCCGGGGAGCGCCCAGCGCAGGGCGCCTGCCGCGGGGGCTACGCCGGTGGGGGCGAGGCGGATCACGGGGCAGCCTGCCCCCGCGAGGGTGCCGAGCAGATCCGCCACGCAGGTGGCGGCCGTGCCGGGGCCCGCGATCAGGATGGCCCGGGGGCGGCCGTCCGGCTTGAGCTGCGTGAGGCCCGCCTCCGTGGCGTGCCGCACCGCTGTGCGGACGCGGGCGCCTGCCTCTGCGGCGCCGCGGAGGAGGCCGCGGCGGTCGGCCACGGCGAGGGCCTCGGGGGCGTCAAGGAGCGATTCGTCCAGCATTGGGGTCGGGCCTCCGATTCGCCGGGCGGCGGGGCGGGGCGCCGCCGGTCACACTTCTTGTCGTTTCGCCGTTACGCCTGGCTTTGCGAGCCCTTGGCAGGGGCCTTGCGGTGGCCTTACGCGGGGCGGCGGGCCTCGTCGACGAGGAGTACGGGGATGCCGTCGCGGACGGGGTAGGCGAGGCCGCAGTCCTTCGCGTCCGCCGTGCAGACCAGCTCCGTGTCCGCCTCCTTGAGGGGGGCGTGGCAGGCCGGGCAGGCCAGGATCTCCAGGAGGCCGGTTTCGAGCGGCATGGGGTGGGTCCCTTCGAGCGGGTGGGTGCGGGATGTGGCCTGGTCAGCCTACCGCTGGCCCCTGGGCCTTGGGCGGATGTACGGCCGGGGCTTCGCCCCCACCCGGAGGGTGGATGGACCGGGGCTGCGCCCCAGATCCCCCGGGTGGGGTGCCGGCCGTTGCTTATCTGCGGCCCGGTGGGCGTTTGTGCCCACCCGTTCCGCCCTGCGGAACGCCTGCCCACAAACGCGCGGCCGTCGCTCCTCTCCGCAGTCTTGGATCAGTCCCTGATGATTTTCAGGGCCTCGTCCCTCGTCCTCTTCATTGTGGCCTCGTCCCTTGCTTCCACGTTCAGGCGCAGGAGCGGTTCCGTGTTGGAGGCTCGGACGTTGAACCACCAGTCCGTGGACGTCACCGTGAGGCCGTCCAGTTCGTCGAGGGTGACGCCCTCCTGGGCGGCGTACGTCGTCTTGATCGCGGCGAGGCGGGCCGTCTGGTCGTCGACCGTGGAGTTGATCTCGCCGGAGCCCGCATAGCGGTCGTACTGCGCGACGAGCGCCGACAGCGGGCCGTCCTGGCCGCCGAGCGCCGCGAGGACGTGGAGCGCGGCCAGCATGCCCGTGTCCGCGTTCCAGAAGTCGCGGAAGTAGTAGTGCGCCGAGTGCTCGCCGCCGAAGATCGCGCCCGTCTTGGCCATCTCCTCCTTGATGAAGGAGTGGCCCACGCGGGTGCGGACCGGCGTGCCGCCGTTCTCCCGGACGACCTCGGGGACCGACCAGGAGGTGATGAGGTTGTGGATGACCGTGCCCTTGCCGCCGTTGCGCGCGAGCTCGCGCGACGCGACCAGGGCGGTGACCGCCGACGGGGAGACCGGGTCGCCGTTCTGGTCGACGACGAAGCAGCGGTCCGCGTCGCCGTCGAAGGCGATGCCGAGGTCGGCGCCCTCCTCGCGCACCCGCTTCTGGAGGTCCACGATGTTCTTCGGGTCGAGGGGGTTGGCCTCGTGGTTCGGGAACGTGCCGTCCAGGTCGAAGTACATCGGTACGAGCGTGAGCGGCAGGCCGTCGAAGACGGTGGGGACGGTGTGCCCGCCCATGCCGTTGCCCGCGTCGACGACGACCTTCAGGGGGCGGATGGAGGTCAGGTCCACCAGACTGCGCAGGTGCGCCGCGTAGTCCTTGAGGGTGTCCCGCTCGGTGAGCGTGCCGGGCGTGGCCGCCGGCTCCGGAGCGCCGGCCTGCGACCAGCCCTCCACGAGCGCGCGGATCTCGGCGAGGCCGGTGTCCTGACCGACCGGGGCGGCGCCCGCGCGGCACATCTTGATGCCGTTGTACTGCGCGGGGTTGTGCGAGGCCGTGAACATCGCGCCCGGCAGGTTCAGCGCACCCGACGCGTAGTAGAGCTGGTCCGTCGAGCAGAGGCCGATCTCCGTGACGTCGACGCCGAGCGCCGCAGCCCCGCGCGCGAAGGCCCGGGAGAGGCCGGGCGACGACGGCCGCATGTCGTGCCCGGTCACGATCGCCTCCGCGCCCGTCACCTTCGCGAAGGCCGCGCCGAACAGCTCCGCCAGCGTCTCGTCCCACTGGTCCGGGACCACCCCGCGCACGTCGTACGCCTTCACGATCTGGGACAGATCAGCAGTCACGGCCAACCCTCTCTACAGGTTCTGCGAGTTCAGCGGTTTTCAAGAACACTCGGCGAGTGCTCGTCGGTCACCCCAAACTACCCGCAACGAGTGACAACCAGCTGTGAGCCTCGAGAAGGCACCTGAGGCTCTGGTCACGGCAGCATCCAGCCCAGCACCACCGTGCTCTGCCCCACCACGATCAGGCACATCACCAGCAGCAGGCCGAGGCTCCAGGGCAGCACCTTGCGCAGCAGATCCCCTTCCTTGCCCGCGAGTCCGACCGCCGCGCACGCGATCGTCAGATTCTGCGGGGAGATCATCTTGCCGAGCACGCCGCCCGAACTGTTGGCGGCCGCGAGCAGTTCGGGCGAGAGCCCGGACTGCTGAGCCGCCGTCACCTGGAGTGCGCCGAAGAGGGCGTTGGCCGAGGTGTCCGAGCCGGAGACCGCGACGCCGAACCAGCCGAGCACCGGCGACAGGAAGGCGAGCCCCGCGCCCGCCGCCGCCACGAAGTGGCCGATGGTGGCGGCCTGTCCGGACAGGTTCATCACGTACGCGAGGGCGAGCACAGAGGTCACGGTGAGGATCGCGAACCGCAGTTCGTGCACGGTCGCCAGCCATTCCTTGACCGCCACGCGCGCGTGCACCCCGATGACGGCGGCCGTTCCGACCCCGGCGAGCAGCACGAGCGTTCCGCCCGTCGCCACGAGCGGCAGCGAGAAGAGGTTGCCGCCCACCGGCTCGCCGTCGGGAGCGGCGACGTTCAGGAAGGGCCAGTCGAAGGTCTGCGTCGCCTTGGCCAACAGGTCCTTGACCGGCGGGATTTGGGCGACCGAGAAAATGGCGACGATCAGGGCGTACGGGGCGTAGGCGCGCAGGATCTCGGGGCGTGGGTCGTCCTGGTCCAGGTCTTCACTGCGTACGCCGGTGAGGACGGCGACGCGTACGGGCTCGGCGGCGGGTTTGCGCGCGCTGGGCACCGCCATCAGAGCGCCCGCGCCGGCCAGCGCCGCCCCGATGTCGGCGAGCTGGGCGGAGACGTAGTTGGACGCGGCGAACTGCGCGGCGGCGAAGGCGAATCCGCACACCAAAGCGGGCACCCAGGTCTCGCGCAGTCCGCGCCGCCCGTCCACCAGGAAGACCAGGAGCAGCGGCACCACCAGGGCGAGCAGCGGCGTCTGGCGGCCGACGACCGTGGCGACGGTGTCGAGCGGAAGCCCGGTGACCTGAGCGAGCGTCACCACGGGGGTGCCCATGGCGCCGAAGGCGACGGGCGCGGTGTTGGCGACGAGGGCGACGATCGCGGCTTTGACGGGGTCGAAGCCGAGCGCCACCAGCATCACCGCGGAGATCGCGACGGGCGCCCCGAAGCCGGCGAGCGCCTCGAGGAGCGCGCCGAAGCAGAAGGCCACGACGAGTGCCTGGATGCGCGGGTCGTCCGAGAGCCTTCCGAAGGAGCGGCGCAGGATGTCGAAGTGCCGGGTGCGGACCGTCATCCGGTACACCCACAGGGCGTTGACGACGATCCACAGGATGGGGAAGAGCCCGAAGAGGGCGCCTTGCGCCGCGCCGGACGCTGTCTGGCCGAGCGGCATCCCGTACGCGATCCAGGCGACCAGGACGGCGACTGCGAGGCCGATGAGGCCCGCGTGGTGTGCCTTCATACGGACGGCGCCGAGCAGGACGAGGACGGTGAGGAGGGGCAGGGTCGCGATGAGGGCGGACAGGCCGAGCGAATCGGCCACGGGCTCCAGCTGCTGCACGTACACGGGCGACTCCCCGGTTCCGTTTGCGTATTCCGCGATGCGGAACGTGATCTCTCACGGGTGGGGGAATGGTCATGTCGCCGACATGCGCACGTCAATGGGGCGTGCGGGAGAACTTGTTCAGCGATGAACGACAGGGGTCTCCGGAGAGGGACGGTTCAGAAATCCAGGGAGGGACGGTTCAAGGAATCCGCGAGCGGCGGTTCAGGAATCCGGTGAGCGCAGCACCCGAAGATGGCCGCGGCGCGCGACCTCCATCGGGTCCGCCCTGCGGGCGCCACCACCGGCCTCCGCCGCGCGCTCCTGCGGGCGGGCCGCCTCACGCACCGCGTTGGCGAGCGCTTCGAGGTCGTCACCGCTGGGGCGGGCGGGACCGGAGGCGTCGGCGAGGCGGACGACCTCCCAGCCGCGGGGCGCGGTGAGGCGCTCGGAGTGCTCGGCGCACAGGTCGTAACAGTGGGGTTCGGCGTAGGTGGCGAGGGGGCCGAGGACCGCGGTCGAGTCGGCGTAGACGTACGTCAGCGTCGCGACGGCGGGACGGCCGCAAGCGGTGCGCGAACAGCGACGTACAGGGCTCACGATGTTGGACGGTACCGCACTCTTGAGCGGGCCGCGACGACTCTCCGCGAGGTCACCCCACCGTGTCGCCCTGTGATCCCCGCCACGGCACGCTCCCACGGCGCCTCGCTGACCTGCGGTGACACAAGGGGCCTGGGTGACCAGTGGTGTTGAATCCGGTCACCACTTGGCGCAAATCCCGTCATTCATCGCGAGATCGACGGTCCTGGAGAGATACGGAATCGGGCCCAACCCTGGCCGGAATGGTCATCGGGTGACATGCCGCGCGCCGGACGGAAGCCGTACGGAAGCAGTACGGAAGCCCGGCGGAAGCTGTGCGGAAACGGCGATCTCGAGGACTACTCTTCGTCAGTGATGGACGACCCCGTACAGCCCCGCACCGCAGACCCGAGGCCCCGCCGCCGCGACCGCCACGGCAGGGGCATGCGCGGCCCCGTGGCGCCTCCCCAGGTGCCGCTGTCCGCCAGCCGCGCCGAGGTCTTCACCGACCTGGTGCAGGACTCCGTGGAGCGCCTCGAGCGGCGGTGGCCGCAGCTGAGCGAGATCGAGTTCCTGGTCCTGGAGGTACCCGCGCTGGGGCCGGGCGGGGGCGCAGGCGAGGACGACTGGAGCGATGACGTCGTGCCGTTGGGGGGCACGATCGAGGCTTCCGACGACCGTCCCGCCCGGGTGGTCATCTACCGGCGTCCGGTGGAGATCCGGACCAAGGGGCGGGACGAGCGGGCCGCGCTCGTCCACGAAGTGGTGGTCGAGCAGGTCGCCGAGCTCCTCGGACTCTCGCCCGAGTCGGTGGATCCGCGGTACGGAGAAGACTCCTGAGGGCTCCCCCGCCCCGGCCCGCGGGCCTCTGACGCCTGCTTCCTACTTCTGCTTCCTACTTCTGCAGCACCTTCAGATCCTGTTCCGCCTCCGGCACCGACACCGTGCCCCTGTCGTCCGGCAGGGTCTGGATCGTGAACATCGGTACGCCGTCCTCCGGGTCCTCCAGCATGCGCGAGGCATGGACCTCGCCCCCCGACACCGGTTCCACCGTGAGCGCGTACGTGCCCTTGAGGCCGGTCGGGACGGGGGCCTTGACCCCCAGGGTCGTGCCGCCCTTGACCGTGTACGTCTTGCTCGTCGACGAGCCGCCCTCGCTGCCCTCCGACGCCGTGACCTTCACCTTCCCGGTCTTGCCGGGGGCCACGAGTGACAGCGTGGAACCCTTGGCCCGGTTGTCGGCCACCGTCGCGCGCGTGCCGATCGTGTTCGTGGCGGGGATGAACGCCGTCTCCTGGTCGGCGCCCTTGCCCCGGGTGACGCGCAGGGCCGCCACCACGGGTGCCGCGTCCTCGGTCGGCGTCAGGATCAGCGAGCCCGCCTCGCCCTTGGTGACGTCGCCGAGGTCGACGGCGGTCGTCATGCCGGACTTGACGTGCAGGTTCGCGTGTCCGGCCGGGCTGATCGAGCCGCTGGGCGCGGCCAGTTGGACCTTCATGTCGGCGTCGTCGGAGCCGGGCGCGAAGGCGACCAGGCGTACGGACGTGGCGTCCTTGGGGATGCCGGGCAGGACCACGCGGCTCGCGGGGTCGGCCGACGCGGGCAGCCAGTCGCCGCCGAGCTTGTCGTCCGACGACTGCACGGCGGCGGCGACCCGGCCGCTGCGCGCGGTCACGTGCATCGTGAGGTTGGTCTGTTCCTTGGGCGAGAGCGTGGACAGCAGGACCGGGACGCTGGAGTGCGGCTGGACCTGGATCGCCTCCCCCACCTCGGTCTTGATGGCGCCGTCCTTGCCGTACAGCTCGACGTCGACGACGGCCGCCGAGTCGTCCGGGTTGGTCAGGTGGACGTAGTCGCTGCGGTCCTTGGCGGTGCTCGCGCCCGGGAACCAGAAGTCCGTGTCGGGCGCGGTGCAGTTGGCGCCCTGGAGGCCGCGGCCGCTGCCCACCGCGTACTTGGTGGTCTGCTGGACGGTCCACCCGGGGGCCAGCTTGCCGTCGGCGGTGCCGAGGAGCGCGGGTGACTCCCCTCCGGACTCCTCACCGGTGACGGGCTTGCCCGGTGCCTTCGAGGTCAGGAAGGGCTTGTCGTCCTTCTTCTTTTCCCTGGGGGCGTCCTCCGGTGTGACCTTCAACGCCCTGGTGGCGGGCAGCAGTTCCGCCTTGCCCGTCGCGCCGGAGGCCTCACCCTTGGGCGTGAACGCCGTGTACGAGGTCTCGGCGAGGTCGGACGCGCTGGGCACCGGGCAGAGCAGGCTGGTGCGCTCGACGGGCAGCCGCGCGGCCGCCTTCGCGCCGTCGTCGCCGCTGCCGTCGGGCGTGTTGACCACGGCGAACCCGGTGACGGCGGCGAGCGCGGCCGCGGCGGCGATCAGGGACTGGGTCGTGCGGTTCACTGCTGGCTCCCGTCGGGGCGCTCACTGTCGGGGCTGTGCGGCGGCTGCGGGGGCTGGGGCGGCATCGGGGGCTGCTGCCCGTACGCGGCGTCGTACGACTGCCCGTACTGCTCGCCGCCGCCCTGTGCGCCTCCGTAGGCGTACGGGTCGTACTGGCCGCCCTGGTAGGGGTCCTGATACGCGGTCTGGTCGTAGGAGCCCGCCCCGTACTGCGCGTCCTGGTACTGCTGCTCGCCCTGATAGGTGCCGTAGTCGGCGCCCTGGTGGGCGGGGGCTTCCCACTCGCCGTACGACTGCGACTGCTGCTGGGGCACCGCCGCGTAGGCCCCTTCCTCCTCCGGAGGAGGAGGCGGAGTACCGGCGTCGTCCTGCCCGGCGCCTGCCTGCGCGGCCTCCTGCTCGGCCTGCGCGGCCCGCAGCCTGCGGGCCCTGCGGCCCTCGCCCTCGACGGGCTGCGCCGGGATGACGGGCTCGTCGGGGAGGTCGTCGTCCACGTGGCGGCGGCGTCCGGGAAGGGCGAGGACCACCAGGACCACGGCGAGCGCGCCCTGGGCCCACAGCCATCCCGTGTGGCCCGCGGGCGTCTCGTGCGTGACGTCCAGGCGGCCGCCCGACGCGGGCAGGTCGAAGCCCTGCGCCCAGCCGTCCAGCGTGGTCCTGGTCAGCGGGCGGCCGTCCAGGGTCGCCGTCCAGCCCTCGTCGGCGGCGTCGGCGAGCCGCAGGGTGCGGCCCTCGTCGCCCGCCGGGATGTTCGTGTGCAGTTCCACGGGGCCCGCGGCGACCGGCAGGGGGTCGCCGGACTCGGGCACGATCGCGGCGCGCGCGACCTGCCGGTCCACGCGCCACAGGGCGCTGCCGTCCTCCTGGCTGAGCCGGGTGAGGCCGGGGGTGGAGTCCAGGGTGCGGCTCATCTGGCGGGGCGCGCCGTCGCGTACGAGGACGTAGCGCACGGCGAAGCCGCCGAGCTGGTCGGCCTGGTCGGCGCCGGAGCCCGCGAGGAGCCGAGCCACGATCTTGTCGAGGTTCTTGTTCGAGCCGCCCGCGTCGGCGAGCTCGGCGTCACCGAGCCGGGCGCCCGATCCGCGGACGAGCGTGTACGACACCTGGGCGGCCGACTCGCTGTCCAGGACGAGCGTGCGTGCCTGGTCCTGCGTGCCGCTCTCCTCGGCGACGAACGCGGGCACCTGCACCGGGTCACGCCGCTCCAGAGGGCCGTCGGCGCCGCGGATCATCCATCCGGCGGCGACGAGCAGCGGCCCGGCGGCCGCGGCGAAGGCGATGAGGACGGCGACCGGCTGGCGCCAGCCGAAGCTCTGCTCGGCGACACGCGTGCGTGCCCCGTCGGCGCCGAGCGCGGCGGCGGCCAGGAGCGCGAGGCCGTACCCGAGGGTCGCGGGGCCCGCCCACGCCGAGCCGTTCGAGAGCGCGGCGAAGACCAGCGAGACCAGCGCGACGATCCAGGCGGTGCGGACGGCGCGCTGCCGCTCGGTACGCAGGAGCGCGGCCAGGGCGGCGAGCACGATGCCGATGAGCAGCAGCCCGTCCACGGTCCCGGGGCCGCCGGGGCTGCCCCCGAGCAGGTCGAGCCCGGTCGCCGATCCGGTGCCGAACTCAAGGCCCGCCTCACCGAAGAAGCCGAAGGGCAGCAGCGAGAGCGACCAGGGCGCGAGGATCAGGAGCGGGGTGCCGAGCGCGGCGAGGAAGCGCAGGCCGTACGCCGTGATGTCGCCCCTGCGTACGACGAGGAGCGCGAGGCCGAGCACCAGGGCGATCGGCCACACGATCGGCGTGAAGGCGGTCGTGATCGTCAGGAGCAGGGCGAACGCCCACGAGGCGCGCCAGCTCCCGCGCCTGCCCTCAGGGGAGGTGAGGCCGCTCGCCGCGATGCCCGCGCGTGCCATGAGCGGCAGCAGGATCGCGAGGACGGCGGTGCCGACGCGCCCGCCCGCGAGCGCGCCCGTGGCGGCCGGCAGGAAGGCGTACGCGACCGAGGCCCAGGCACGCAGCAGGCGCGACTCGACCAGTGGCCGTGAGGCGAAGTAGGCGGCGAATCCGGCCAGCGGAACCGAGCCGACCAGGAGCACCGTGACCGCGAGCCCGGTGGAGCCGAACATCAGGGTGCTGAGCCCCGCGACGAGCGCGAGGTAGGGCGGCGCCGACTGCGTGCCGCCGGTCCCGACCGGGTGCCAGGCGTCGAGATACCGCGACCAGAGAGCCGAGGAGTCGCCGGGAGCGGGAAGCAGGGCACCGCCCGCGAGCGCACCGCTGCCGAGGAGTTCGCGGCAGGCGATGAGGGCGGCGAACAGCAGCACCACGAAGAGCATCGGTCCCGGCTTGCGGGCCAGGCGCTTCAGCCGTGCGAACTGCTCGACCTGGAGGAAGTCCGCGTCGTCCCCGCCGGGGCCGGACTCGACGGCTCCGTGCCGCCCCGCTCCGGTGACGGCATCGGGGTCGGAACGGCCGACGACACTGCCAGCGACCTGTTCGACGGTGGCGCGCACGGTGGCGCCCGGCGGCGGGAAGAGCGGCCGCATCTCGGCGGCTTCGAGCGCCGATTTGCCGCGCTGCTTGCGGGCGCTGACGATCCGTCCGGGCCGCAGCAGCGTGCCAAGGAGACCGGCGACCTCGTCGACCGCCTGGCCCGGGACCTTGCCGACCAGATACGCGACAGTGCGCAGCAGGGTGCCGAGGACGAGCCGGAAGAGCACCCAGGGCAGCACGGCCGTACGGGCGTTGACGAGCAGGGTGTAGGCGGCGCCCGCCTTGTCCACGCGGTGCGGCGACGTCGACGTACGCCCGACGCAGTCGACGGTGCGGCGCTCGCGCGAGGAGGCCTCGGCGTGCCGCACGACGGCTTCGGGGGCGATGAGGACGCGGTGGCCCGCGTTCTGGGCGCGCCAGCACAGGTCGACGTCGTCCCGCATGAGCGGAAGGCGCCGGTCGAACCCGCCGAGTTCGTCGAAGACGTCACGCCGGATCAGCATGCCCGCGGTGGAGACCGAGAGGACGGGCCGCACGTGGTCGTACTGGCCCTGGTCCTGTTCGCGCCGGTCGATGCCGGTCCAGCGGCGGCCGCTGTTGGCGATGGAGACGCCGACCTCCAGGAGCTGGCGGCGGTCGTACCAGCCGCGCAGCTTGGGGCCGACGATGGCGACGTCCTTGCCGACCTCGCGTTCGTTCTCCACGACGCGGAGCAGTTCGGCGAGGGCGCCGGGCTCGGGCGCGCAGTCGTCGTGCAGCAGCCACAGCCACTGTTCGGGCTCGCCGTGGGGCAGTTCGGGGAGGTCGTAGGCGTCGTCGCGCCAGGACCTGCTGACCGGGTCCCAGCCGCTGGGGCGCTTCAGATACGGCAGCTCTTCCGGGGTCAGCACGCCGGCGGTGCGGTTCGCCTCGTCGACGGCGGTGCCGAAGCCGGAGCGCCGGGCCAGGTGCAGGACGCGGTCGGGGCCGAGTGCCTCGGTGACCAGGCGGGCGGAGTCGTCCGCGCTGCCGGTGTCCGCGGCCACGGCGTTCTGCACCGGGCGCTCCTGGCCGAGCAGGCCGGCGAGGGCGTCGGGCAGCCAGCGGGCGCCGTCGTGGGAGACGATCACGGCGGTGACGACGTGCCGCGGGAACTCAGGGGCGGCAGCGGCGTCGTGGTGACTGGCTGCCGAATGGCTGTGCACGGACATCGAGGTACGGGCCCCGGTTCGATGGACTGCGGTGGACGCCTGCGCTTCATGGGGGCGCCGGGGCGTCTCGGACGGGGCCCCACACTAACGGCTGGCATCACAACAGCCCGCCGCCTGTGGATAACCCACGGGCGACGGGCTGTTCCTTACGTAGGGGTGTGTGGCGTTTGGTCGGGCGAACCAGCTGGTGTTCAGACGGCGGCCTTCTTCAGTCGGCGGCGTTCCCGCTCCGAAAGGCCGCCCCAGATACCGAACCGCTCGTCGTTCGCCAGTGCGTACTCAAGGCATTCCGAGCGAACCTCACAGGCGAGGCAGACCTTCTTGGCCTCTCGCGTGGAGCCGCCCTTCTCGGGGAAGAAGGACTCGGGGTCGGTCTGGGCGCACAGCGCGCGCTCCTGCCAGCCGAGTTCCTCGTCCGCGTCCTCGACCAGCAGTTCCTGAACCAGCTCGGTCATGTGCGCCCCTCGTCTGTCTGTGCGTCCCCGTCGTGCTTGCCGTTACCGATTTCGGCTGAACGACACGAGTGAAATTACAAGTGTGCCGATCCGGGCCAGTCAAGCCGAGATCTGCTATTGGGTCCCTTATTCACCCTGCGGAACCAAGGTAATGCGGAAAGTGTTCAAATCGGCATAAACCCTGACACTTGCCAGTGACCCATCCCGAGGCGCCCCGCGGCCACCCTCACCAGGGAAGGACGCCACGGAGATCGATCCCGTTGCGACCGGTCCACCGAAGCGAAGGGGATCACATTCGGGTCACGGGAGCACGCCGGGGTTTACGCGCCGGTTGATGCGCCATGTGTCCGGTGCGCTCAGTGCACAAACCTTTCACCGCGGAGAACAACCGGATGAGGTGAAACATATCTCGCATAGCGGACATAGAGTTGACAGGGAAGGTGTGAGCCGCTGTTCTAGTGGGCATGCTCGCAAACTTGGCACTCTCGACGACCCGCACCAGCGGGCTCCTCGGTGCTGTCCACGCGCGCTGTCGCTGTTCCTGCTCCAGCTGTTGAGCCATACCGCTTCCAGCTGTTGAGCCCGCTCCGGCGCTTCATCGCCCGAGCCGCTTCACCCTCCCTCGCGACACCCCAGCACTCACGTTGAGGAACCACCGCACCATGAACAGCGACAGCGACCTCCAGATCGCCGGCGACATCCTCGAAGTCACCCACCTCCTCCAGCCCGCACGCGAGCACCCGGCCACCGTGGCCGAGTTCGTCGGCCTGGCCCGCACCATCGCGGCCGACCGCGCCCAGTGGGCCCACCTCGTCGAGTACGACGCGACGAGCCGGTGGTACCACCGCCTGCGCACCGGGCCGGGGTACGAGGTGTGGCTGCTCTCCTGGGTCCCCGGACAGGGCAGCGGAACGCACGACCACGGCCTCTCCTCCGGCGTACTCACCGTCCTGGAGGGCGAACTGACGGAGCGTACGGAGCGCGGACAGCGTGCGCTCGGCGCCGGGAGCCAACGCGTGTTCGCGCCCGGGTACGTCCACGACGTCGTCAACGACTCCCTGGAACCGGCCGTCAGCCTGCACATCTACTACCCCGGCCTGACCGACATGCCGATGCACGCGGCGCAGTGCGGCGTGCGGGCCGCCGCTCCGGCGGCCGGAGATGTCGTAACCGCCTGACGCGTTGTCGTACCTGCCTGACATGCTTGGCCCCATGCGCATTGTGGTCCTGGCCGGCGGTATCGGCGGCGCCCGTTTCCTCCGCGGGCTCAAGAAAGCCGCGCCTGACGCGGACATCACGGTCATCGGCAACACCGGTGACGACATCCACCTGTTCGGGCTCAAGGTCTGCCCCGACCTCGACACCGTGATGTACACACTCGGTGGCGGCATCAACGAAGAGCAGGGCTGGGGACGTACGGACGAGACGTTCAAGGTCAAGGAAGAACTCGCGGCGTACGGAGTCGGGCCCGAGTGGTTCGGGCTCGGCGACCGGGACTTCGCCACGCACATCGTGCGGACGCAGATGCTGGCCGCCGGATTCCCGCTCAGCGCGGTGACGGAAGCGCTGTGCGAGCGCTGGCAGCCGGGCGTGCGGCTCATCCCGATGTCGGACGACCGCGTCGAGACGCATGTCGCCGTCACGGTCGACGGCGAGCAGAAGGCCGTGCACTTCCAGGAGTACTGGGTGCGGCTGCGGGCTTCCGTGGACGCGCACGCCGTCGTGCCGGTCGGCGCGGACCAGGCCAAGCCCGCGCCCGGCGTCCTTGAGGCGATCGCCGATGCGGACATCGTGATCTTCCCGCCGTCCAACCCCGTGGTGAGCGTCGGGACGATCCTCGCCGTGCCGGGGATCCGCGAGGCCATCGCCGACGCGGGTGTGCCCGTCGTCGGGCTCTCCCCCATCGTCGGGGACGCGCCCGTGCGGGGCATGGCCGACAAGGTGCTCGCCGCGGTGGGCGTGGAGTCGACGGCCGCCGCGGTCGCCGAGCACTACGGAAGCGGACTGCTCGACGGATGGCTCGTCGACACCGTGGACGCCGGGGTCGTGGAGCGGGTCGAGTCGGCGGGCATCCAGTGCCGGGCGATTCCGCTGATGATGAGCGACATCGACGCGACCGCCGAGATGGCGCGCGCGGCGCTCGCCCTCGCGGAGGAGGTGCGGGCGTGAGCTCTTCCGGGGGAGGTCCTTCACCGTCGTTCCGTGTCTGGGCCGTGCCCGGACTGCCCGAGGTGCGCCACGGCGACGACCTCGCCAAGCTGATCGCGGCGGCGGAGCCGGGGCTCGCCGACGGTGACGTACTGCTCGTCACTTCGAAGATCGTCAGCAAGGCCGAGGGGCGGATCGTCGAGGCGAGCGACCGCGAGGCGGCCATCGACGCGGAGACCGTGCGGGTCGTGGCGCGGCGCGGGACCCTCCGCATCGTCGAGAACCGGCAGGGCCTGGTGATGGCCGCCGCCGGTGTCGACGCGTCCAACACACCTGCCGGGACCGTGCTGTTGCTGCCCGAGGACGCCGACGCCTCGGCGCGTGCGATCCGGGACGGGCTGCGGGACGCGCTGGGCGTGGACGTCGGCGTCGTGATCACGGACACCTTCGGGCGGCCCTGGCGCAACGGCCTGACGGACGTCGCCATCGGGGCGGCGGGCGTGCGGGTCCTCGACGATCTGCGGGGCGGCGTCGACGCGTACGGCAATCCGCTGAGCGCGACGGTCGTCGCCACCGCGGACGAGCTGGCCGCCGCGGGCGATCTGGTCAAGGGGAAGGCCGGGGGGCTGCCGGTCGCGGTGGTCCGCGGGCTTTCGCACGTCGTCGGGGAGAGCGGTGAGCCGGGTGAAGGGGCCCGGGTCATGGTGCGCGACTCCCGTGACGACATGTTCCGGCTCGGGACGTCCGAGGCCGTGCGGGAAGCGGTGACGCAGCGGCGGACCGTGCGCGAGTTCACGGACGAACCAGTGGACCCCGGGGCGGTGCGGCGGGCCGTGGCGGCCGCGGTGACCGCGCCCGCGCCGCATCACACGACGCCGTGGCGGTTCGTCCTCCTTGAGTCCGAGGCCTCGCGGGTGCGGCTGCTCGACGCGATGCGGGACGCGTGGGTCGCGGACCTCGAGCGGGACGGTAAGTCTTCGGAGTCCATCGCCAAGCGGGTGCGTCGGGGGGATGTGCTGCGCAGGGCGCCCTACTTGGTGGTGCCTTGTCTGGTGATGGACGGCTCCCATACGTACGGGGATGCTCGGCGGGACGCGGCCGAGCGGGAGATGTTCGTGGTCGCGGCCGGGGCCGGGGTGCAGAACTTCCTCGTCGCGCTGGCCGGGGAGCGCCTTGGGTCCGCGTGGGTCTCGTCGACGATGTTCTGCCGGGATGTCGTACGGGACGTGCTTGGGCTTCCGGGGTCTTGGGATCCGATGGGGGCTGTGGCTGTGGGGCGTGCGGCGGGCGAGCCTGCGGCTCGGGCTGGGCGGGATGCGGGGGACTTCGTCCGGGTGTTGTGACTTGGCTCGCCCTGGCGTTGGGCCGGGGGGGCTGCCGGGCTGTTTTCGACTGCGGGCCTGTGGGGGCTTGTCGCGCAGTTCCCCGCGCCCCTTACGGGGCCCCTCGCCGTTCCCCGCAGCCCCTTAGATCTTGGCTATGTCGAACTTTGGCATGCCCGGCTTTCTGCGCGACGGTGTGTGGCCGCTCAGGAGGATCAGGCGGGCCGCCCGGTGGCGTTGGCCCGCGTAGGGCTCCAGGAGCCGCAGCATCTCCTCGTCGTCCGCCGTGCGGTCGCCGGCCAGCGCGTAGCCGACGATGCCCGGCAGGTGGAGGTCGCCCACCGTGACCGCGTCCGGGGCGCCGTTGCTGCGCTGGATCGTCTCCGCCGACGTCCACGGGCCGATGCCCGGGACCAGTTCCAGGCGGGCCTGGGCCTTGAGGGGCTCCATCCCCGCCGCCTCCTCCAGGCGCGCTGCCACGCGTGCCGCCCTCAGGATCGTCGACGCGCGCTTGTTGTCCACGCCTGCCTTGTGCCACTCCCAGGACGGGATCAGGGTCCAGGTCCTCGGGTCCGGCATGACGTGCATGCGGAGCTGGGCGGGGACCGGGCCCGGGGCCGGTTCGCCGTACTTGCGGACCAGGAGGCGCCATGCGCGGTACGCCTCGTCCGTCGTGACCTTCTGTTCCAGGATCGACGGGATCAGGGACTCCAGGACCAGGCCCGTGCGGATCAGGCGGAGGCCGGGTCTGCGGTGCGCTGTCGCTGCGAGGAGGCGGTGGCGGGGGGTGAAGGCCTCCGGGGTGTCCGATTCGCCCAGTAGGTGCGGGAGTTGGTCCAGGAGCCAGGTGGCGCCCTGGCCCCACGCCTCGGCCTCCACTGTGTCGCCGCGTAGGGCCACCCTGAGCGTGCCGGGGCCCTCCGGGGTTCGGCTTGCCCGCCAGGCCTCGCCGGCCGGCGTCGTACGGAACGTGGGGTCCGCGGGGCCTCTGCGGAGGGGGCCTATCGTCAGGCCCAGGTTCAGGGGGTAGGGCGGGGTCCAGGTGCGGGTCTGCCCTGCCGTGGCCTGGCGGGGTATGCCCTGGCTCGCAGCCTGGGGGATCGCCGTTTCGCCGCCGCGCACTGTGGTGCGGGTGGGGGTGGAGCGGGGGGCGAAACGGGATGACATCTGTATGAGGGTAAGGGCTTCTATTTCCCCAACCCCGCCCCTTCCCGAAAACCCGCTGCGCGGGCGCCTTGCGTGCCGTCGATCACCGGCTTCGCCGAGTTCGTCCTCAAACGCCGGACGGGCTGAAGGACCAATCCCCGGCCCGAGCTGGAAACCTCGTCGCCCAGCCCGAGAAAGATCTACTGGTCCGACGAGAACCTCACCGCCCCCGCCGGCAGTCCCGCCCCGCACCACACCCGTACGCCCTCGCGCAGTTCGTTGTCGGCGCCGACGTCCGCGCCGTCGCCGATCACCGCGCCCGCGAGGATCGTGCGTGCGCCCACCCTCGCGCTCGCGCCGATCAGCGAGTCCGTGATGACCGCGTTCGGTTCGATGACCGCGCCCGCGAGGACCGTGCTGCCGTCCACCCGTGCGCCCTCGCCGATGACCGCGTGCTCGCCGACCACCGTGCCGCCGGTGAGCTTCGCGTCCGGGGCGACCGTGGCGGTCGGCAGGACCAGGCTGTCGCCGCAGCGGCCGGGGATGGCGGGGGACGGGGCGCGGCCGAGGACCAGGTCCGCCGAGCCGCGTACGAAGGCCTGGGGCGTGCCCAGGTCCAGCCAGTACGTCGAGTCGACCATGCCCTGGAGGTGGGCTCCGGAGGCCAGCAGGTCGGGGAACGTCTCGCGTTCGACCGAGACCGGGCGGCCTGTCGGGATCGTGTCGATGACCGAGCGGCGGAACACGTACGCGCCCGCGTTGATCTGGTCGGTGACGATCTCCTCGGGGGTCTGCGGCTTCTCCAGGAAGGCCTGCACCCTGCCCGTCGCGTCGGTCGGCACGAGGCCGTACGCGCGGGGGTCGTCGACCTTCGTGAGGTGCAGGGAGACGTCCGCTCCCGACTCCTCGTGCGTCGTGACCAGGGCGCGGATGTCCAGGCCCGTGAGGATGTCGCCGTTGAAGATCAGGACCGGCTCGTCGGGTCCCGAGCTCAGGTGCGATGCCACGTTGCGGATCGCGCCGCCCGTGCCGAGGGGCTCGGTCTCCGTGACGTACTCGATGTGGAGGCCGAGCGCCGAGCCGTCCCCGAAGTACGGCTCGAAGACCTCGGCGAGGTAGGAGGTCGCCAGGACGATGTGCTCCACGCCTGCCGCGCGGGCCCGCGCCAGCTGGTGGGTGAGGAACGGGACGCCCGCCGCCGGAACCATCGGCTTGGGGGTGTGCACCGTGAGCGGACGAAGCCGGGTGCCCTTGCCGCCGACCAGGAGGATCGCTTCTGTCACCTGTCGTCTCTGCTTCCTGCTGGGGCCGGCCGAACTTGAGTCGCGGCCGGCCAGTGTATGCAGATGGCTTTGCAGATCGTGCAGTGCGCTGTGCGGGTCGTGCGGTGTGCTTCGTGGTAGGGGGCCGGCCTCAGCGGCCCTGGTAGCGGGCCGACGCGGACCGGGCGCTGCCCAGCTTCTTGTAGAGGCGGATGCCGGGGCATTCCGTGGCGAATCCGTCGCGGTGCCCGGAGATCACGTTGAGCCGGACGTTGCTGCCTTTCTTGTACAGATTTCCTCCCCCGGACCTCAGGTATGTCTTCCCACGCGGATTCGCGCCGTACAGGCCGAGCTTCCAGGCGGTCAGCCGGGCGACGGCGTTCACGGCGGCCGATGGCGGGCTCGATGACCCGAAGCTGCCGAGGACGGCGATGCCCATGCTGTTGCTGTTGAAACCGAGAGTGTGGGCCCCGAGGACGGGCTTGGCCACACCTCCGGCACGTCCTTCGTAGATGTTTCCGCACTTGTCGACGGCGAAGTTGTAGCCGAAGTCACGCCAGCCGCTGCTCTTGACGTGGTAGCGGTAGATGCTGCGCAGGACGGAGCCCGCCTGTGAGCAGCGGTAGTTGTTGCCGGACGCGCTGTGGTGCACGAAGGCGGCCTTCACGGTCTTCGAGTACCCGAACTGCCTCTCGCGCAGCTTCTCGTTCGCGCCCCAGCCCTTGCGCGTGATGATGCGCGGCCGGGGTCCCACGTAGGGCTTTGCCTTCCCCGCGGCGTCCTCCGGGCCGCCGCGCGCGGCGATGAGGTCGGACTCCGTCTCCTTCTTGCTGAGCGCGGGGATGACGGAGGCGCCGAGCGGGGCGAGGTCCGCGTTGACCGCGGAGGAGGCGGCGGTCTCGGCGGTCAGGACCGGGGAGCGGGGACCTTCGGGGGCGGGGCCCTGCGGGGGCGGCTCGGCTCCGGGGTCGACGAGTTCGAGACGCAGGCCGGTCGGGAGGGCCCGCTCCACGGAGGGCTGTGCGCCGCCGCGGTGCTCTCCGCGATCCCGCGGCGCCTCGCCGCGTACACGGATCTCGACCCCGTCCGAGTCGCCGACCCACAGCGGCGCCGTGGAGCCGCGGACCCTGCCCGTGGCTCGCTCCGGGTCGTCCGGGTCGGCGGCGTGCTCGTGGTTGTGCGTCTCCACGGGCTGCCAGCCGGACCAGTTGTCGGTGCCGCTCGCACGGGTGCGGACCTGGACGCTGCCGTGCAGTTCGTCGTCCGGGTCGTCCCAGATGACGCCTACCAGGGAGAAGGGCCTGACCTCTCGCTGGAGCAGGCCCTGTTCGGTGGCCTCGCCGCCTGCCGAGCGGTCGGAGCCGAGTGGGGTGAGCGGGAGTGACTGGGTGCTGCCTGGGACGGGTTGGGCGGATCGCCCCACGGGCGACTCCGCGGCCGGGGTCGCGGCGCGGGCGCCGGACGACGGCAGGGTGAGGGGAAGGGCCAGGGCGGCCGCGCACGTGACGCCGATCGAGGAAGCTAGAAATCCACGCATACGTCTGATAGTTGGCATAGGTGGACAATTCTGTCCATTGGGGAATTGACGGGTCGTCGGTTCGTGTCCGCCGAACCGGTGGCCCGCGCTCCCCCGCCGCGCCCCGGGGCAACAGAGCACGCGCGTACCCTTGCGCCCGTGAACGCCACCGACCGCACCCCTGCCGACCTGCTGCGATCCGCGCTCGCCGCGGACCCGGGCCGCCCGCTGATCACCTTCTACGACGACGCCACGGGCGAGCGCGTCGAATTGTCCGTGGCCACCTTCGCCAATTGGGTGGCCAAGACCGCCAATCTGCTCCAGGACGATCTCGCCGCCCAGCCCGGCGACCGGCTCGCGCTGCTGCTGCCCGCGCACTGGCAGACGGCGGTCTGGCTGCTCGCCTGTTCGTCGGTCGGCGTCGTCGCTGACGTGGGCGGCGACCCGGCAGGTGCCGACCTCGTCGTCAGCGGGCCCGACGCGCTGGACGCGGCGCGGGCCTGCTCCGGGGAGCGGGTCGCGCTCGCGCTCCGGCCGCTCGGCGGGCGCTTCCCGCAGACCCCCGAGGGCTTCGTGGACTACGCGGTCGAGGTGCCGAGCCAGGGCGACCGCTTCGCGCCGTACGCGCCCGTGGATCCGGACGAGCCCGCCGTCGCCGTCGGCGGGGCCGGCGAGCTGACGGGTGCGGAGCTGGTGGAGCGGGCCCGCGCCGACGCCGCCGCGCTGGGGCTCACGCCCGGCTCCCGGCTCCTTTCGGGGCTTTCGTACGACACCTGGGATGGCCTGAGCTCCGGCCTGTACGCCCCGCTGGCGGCGGGCGGCTCCGTGGTGCTCTGCCGCCACCTCGACCAGCTCGCCGAAGCGGGTCTGGCGAAGCGGATCGAGGACGAGCGGGTCACCGCCACCGCCAAGTAGCCCCTCCCCCGTTCGGCCCACCCGAGCCCCTGGCCCGCAGGCCCCCGGCGTCACGTCGGTCCATGGTCGTAAGAGCGCACCATGCACCGACGTCGCTATGAGGGGTGGCCCTACACGTGTCCGACACCGCAGGCATGCCCGCCGGACCGGAGCGCCCGGGCCCCGACGGCGCCCCGCCTGAGCCACCGGCCACGTACGCACCCGGCGCGGGCTCCAGCCCCACGGGTGCGGGCGTCGCCCGGCGCAGGCGGCGCTGGCTGCGCTGGACGGCCATCGGGGCCGCCGGGCTCGTCCTGGTGGCGGGGGGCGCGGGGTGGGCGGTCTACAACAAGCTCGACGGCAACATCACCAAGGACACCGACGCCGCGGCCGAGCTCGCGCGCTACGAGAAGGAGCGCCCGACGGCGCTGGTGAACGGCGCGCAGAACATCCTGCTCATCGGCTCCGACACCCGGGCGGGCCGGGGCAACAAGAAGTACGGGCGCGACCCCGGCACCCAGCGCTCCGACACCACGATCCTGTTGCACCTCGCCGCCGACCGGGAGAGCGCGACCGCGGTGTCGATCCCGCGGGACGTGATGGTGGACATCCCCAGCTGCCGCACCGCCGACGGATCGCGGACGCGGGCCCGGTTCGCGCAGTTCAACTGGGCGTTCCAGTTCGGCGGGACGGCCTGCACCATTCGTACGGTCGAGAAGATGACGAAGATCCGCGTCGACCACCACATGGTCGTGGACTTCGCGGGGTTCAAGGACATGGTCGACGCGGTCGACGGCGTACAGGTCTGCCTCAAGGCCCCGATCAACGACAGGGCAGCGCGTCTGAAGCTCCCCGCGGGCCGGCACACCCTCAACGGCGAGCAGGCGCTCGGCTACGTGCGGGCCCGCAAGAGCATCGGCAACGGCAGTGACACCGACCGGATGGACCGCCAGCAGCAGTTCCTCGCGGCGCTCGTCAACAAGGTGCAGAGCAATGACGTCCTGCTGAATCCGGCGAAGCTCTATCCCGTTCTCGACGCGGCCACTTCTTCGCTGACCACGGACCCGGCACTTGCGAGTTTGCGTGGTTTGTACGAACTGGTGCGCGGCATGCGCAACATCCCCACAGAACAGGTGCAGTTCCTCACGGTGCCCCGGCGGTCGTATGTCTACGACGCCAATCGCGATGAACTCGTGGAGCCCGCGGCGGACGAACTTTTCACCCGGCTCCGGACGGACGCACCCCTCCAAGTGACGCGCAAGGAGCCCGAGAGCGCCGCCCAGGACGAGCGGTCGGAGGGCTACGAGGACTCCGAGGACGGCTCGGAGAGCTACGACTACTCCGGGGAGAACGGAAGCGACGAGAAGCCGGACGACCCTTCTCCCACACCGAGCCCCGCTCCCACTTTCCGCGGCAACACGGCCGCCGGAACGACCTGCGAGTAAAGCCATCCTCAAGCGCAAGACCGCCCACACAAAGAAATAGGGCGGATTGCCCAGTTGTAGGGGAGTGGAATTTGTCACCGGCGTCGTCCGGCGCTGAACTGGCCGGATAGTGTGAGCGATCCGGTGCGCCGGGCCCTTCGTGCCCGCGCACCGCTGGACGATTGACCGAGCGCCTTACTTGAGGGGGGAAAGGCGCCGCGTGGCCCCGACGGAGGACGCAGCTAACCGTGGACGCGCAAGGCCGTGGGCGGGCGGAGAACATCGACCCCGCAGACCAGTGGGTGCTCAACCCGAACACAGGCGATTACGAACTGCGACTGAGCCCTTCCGCAGGGCAGTCGACAGTGCCTGGACCTCGCAGATCACCGCGGTCCACGCCACGCAAGGGAACGCGCGGCCGCGATGGCCGACGCGACGAGCACCGTGACGAGCAGCGCGATGTGCCGCCGCAGCGCAGACGCCGGGCTCCGCAGCCGGAGGCCGCGGGCGGGCGGCGCAAGCAGAAGCCGAAGAAGACCAAGGGCAAGAAGGCCCTGATGTGGACCGGCGGCACGCTCGCCTTCGTCCTGGTCGCGGCGGGTGTCAGTGGGTACCTCTACTACCAGCACCTCAACGACAACATCAACTCGATCGCCGACGACGGCGCGAGCACCGGCGGCTTCAGCAAGGACCGCGCCATCAACATCCTGGTGATGGGCACGGACAAGCGCAGCGGCAAGGGCAACGAGAAGTACGGCGACAAGGGGAGCGTCGGCCACGCCGACACGACGATCCTGCTGCACGTCTCCAAGGACCGCACGAACGCCACCGCGTTGAGCATCCCGCGCGACATGATCACGGACATTCCGGACTGCCCGACCACGATGGAGGACGGCAGCAAGAAGACCATCCCGGGTACGGAGGGCGCCCGCTTCAACGAGAGCCTCGGGCAGAGCGATCGCACGCCGAGCTGCACCATGCGTACGGTCACGAAGATCACCGGGATCGTCCCCGACCACTTCATGGTGGCCGACTTCAACGCGGTCAAGACGCTCTCCAGCGCGGTCGGCGGCGTCGACGTCTGTCTGGCCAAGGACATCGACGACCCGGACTCGCATCTGAAGCTGCCCGCGGGCAAGCACACCATCGAGGGCGAGGACGCGCTCGCGTTCGTCCGCACGCGTCACTCCGTGGGCACCGGCGGCGACTTGAGCCGCATCGAGCTGCAACAGCAGTTCCTCAGCTCGCTGATGCGCAAGCTCAAGTCCAACGACACGCTGACCAGCCCGTCGAAGATGATAAAGCTGGCCGAAGCGGGCACCAAGGCGCTCACGGTCGACTCCACGATCGCGGACATAATGAAACTCCGTGACCTGGGCATGGAGCTCGGCAAGCTCGACATGAAGAACCTCAGCTTCGCGACCGTGCCCGTGATCGACAACCCGGCCGAGAAGGTCCACACGACGGTCGTCGTGAACAAGGCCAAGGCCGACCCGCTGTTCTCCATGATGCGCGCCGACGAGTCGCTGACCGCGGTGAAGAAGAAGGAGAAGAAGGAGAAGGCCGCGGTGGCCGCCCGCCTCAAGGGCAGCAAGTCCGCCGCCTCCGACGTACGGGTCAACATCTACAACGGCAGCGGGAAGACCGGCGCCGCTCAGGCAACTCTCACGTACTTGCAGAACACTGAGGGCATGTCCAAGGCCAGCCAGCTCGGCAACGCGCCGTCCGACCTCAAGAAGACGACGCTGGAGTACGCGCCCGACCAGGCCGACCAGGCCCGGCGGCTCGCCGACGTCATGGGGCTCTCCGGCTCCGCGATGAAGCCCGGCAAGAGCGAGAAGAACTCGCAGGGGCTTCCCGCCATCAAGCTGACGCTCGGCAGCGACTTCAAGGGGGCCGGGGTGCCCATCAGTACCCCGTCGAAGGCGCCGGAGGGCATTCAGAAGGTCGAAGCGGACAAGACTGTGTGCGCCAAGTGACCTGAGGCGGCCATTCTGCGTCTAACTGGGCGCAGGATGGCCGTATTTCGGGGTAGCGCGGGGAGGGGCAGGGGATGGGGAGAAGCAGCGTGCGTGGGGAGGGGGCGCGACAACGCGTCCCGCACGCCAGTGATCATGGCCTGGAAGGAGGCCCGTCGCACGAGGGAGGGGAGCCCTCGGCGAGCGGCGGGCACCGCAGGCGTGGCCGTGGGGGCGGTGGCTCAGGCAGTGGCGGTGGCGGCCGGGCGCCGCGTCCGAAACGGCGGATACTCCGCTGGTCGGCAACGATCCTTTCGGTGCTGATACTCGGCACGGCCGGCGCCGGATATCTCTGGTACCGCCACCTGAACAACAACCTGGAGACGGACGACCTGAACCTCGGCGAGCACCGGGCCCCCGAGCCCACGCCGAACGCGGCGGGCCAGACCCCGCTGAACATCCTGCTGATCGGGTCGGACGCGCGGGACTCCAAGGAGAACCAGAAGCTCGGCGGCGCCAAGGAGACCTTCGGGGGCACACCGCTCGCCGACGTCCAGATGCTGCTGCACCTGTCGGCCGACCGCACGAACATGTCGGTCATCAGCATGCCGCGCGACACGCTCCTCGACATCCCCAAGTGCACCGACCCGGACGACGGCAAGGTCTACGAGGCCTCCACGCAGCGGACGATGACGAACCAGACGCTCGGCCGCGGTGGCCCCGGCTGCACGGTCGCCACCTGGGAGAAGCTCACCAACATCCACATCAACCACTTCATGGAGGTGGACTTCGCGGGTGTGGTCTCCATGGCCGACGCCATCGGCGGCGTACCGGTCTGCGTGGACGCCAACATCCACTCGCGCGACAGCCAGGGCCACGGCTCCGGTCTGAAGCTGGAGAAGGGCACCACGGCCGTCAAGGGCGAGCAGGCCCTGCAGTGGCTGCGCACCCGCTACGGCTTCGACGGCGGCACCGACATCAGCCGCGCCAAGGCCCAGCACATGTACATGAATTCGCTGGTGCGCGAGCTGCGGAACAACGCCAACCTGAGCAGCCCCAACAAGCTGCGCAGGCTCGCCGAGACGGCCACCAGCGCGCTCAAGGTCGACGACGGCCTCGGCAGCGTCAAGAAGCTCTACGACCTCAGCAACGAGCTCAAGAAGGTCTCGCCGGAGCGGACGACGATGACGACCATGCCGTACGAGTACGTGGGCGCGCGCGTCATTCCCAAGCCGGGCGACGCCGAGCAGCTCTTCCGCCTCGTACGCGACGACATCCCGCTGGACGGCAAGGGCAAGAAGAAGCCCGCCAAGGAGAAGGTCTCGGACGACCCGGCGGCCGCGGACGACGAGATCGCCGTGCAGGTGCAGAACGGCACCCGCACGGATGTCGAACCGCCGGTCAGCGGGCGCGCGAACGCGGTCACGCAGATCCTCGCCGGCAAGGGCTTCACCAAGGCGGCGGCCGACACGGCGACGCTTCTCGCCCAGGAGAAGACCGTCATCAGGTTCCCCAGCGCCGACCTGGAGGGCGATGCCCAGCGGGTCGCCAAGTCCCTTGGCATGAAGCTGAGTTCGGTGAAGAAGTCGACGGACGTCTCCGGGGTCACCCTGATCGTCGGCGCCGACTGGCGGGAGGGGAACGCACCTCCCAAGTCGAAGCAGGACGACAAGACGCCGGACTCGGCCGAGGCGCTCAACGGCTCGGACAAGAAGGCGTGCATGCACGTGGACCCGGATTTCACCTGGAAGTGAGTCCCGGGCCCGCGGCACGCCGCGGGCCCGTCGGCCGCGCTCAGGCCTCGCTGACGCGCTCAGGCCTCGCTGAGCACGGCCGGACGCCGGGAGGCGATGACCCTCTTGGCGAGGGAGCGCGGGCTGGTCAGGAAGCCCCAGCCCCACGCCATGTGCATGGTCGCGAGGGCCACCGGGATCTGGAGGCGCGCCTTCAGCGGCAGGCCCTTGCCCGCGGGCAGTGAGCCCGCCGTGATCGCCGCGAGGTAGCCGGCGGGGACGACGAAGCCCCAGGGCGTGACCAGGGCGCCCACGACGACGCCCGCCGCGATGGCACAGACCGCGGTCGGCGGCGCGAGGTAGCGCAGGTTGATGGAGCCCTCGTGGTAGCGGGCGACGACGTGCCGCCAGCGGCCGTAGTCCTTGTACTGCTTGGCGAGCGCCTTCACGCTCGGCCGGGGGCGGTACTGCACCTTCAGCTCGGGCGAGAACCAGATGAGGCCGCCCGCCTCACGGATGCGGAAGTTCAGCTCCCAGTCCTGGGCGCGGATGAACTCCTCGTTATAGCCGCCCTGCTGCTCAAGGGCCTCGCGGCGGAAGACACCGAGGTAGACGGTCTCCGCCTGCTGGGCGGCGCCGCCGGTGTGGAAGGCGGCGTTGCCCACGCCGATCTTCGACGTCATGGCGGCGGCGACCGCGTGCTCCCAGTCGTTCTCGCCCTCGGCGTGCATGATGCCGCCGACGTTCTGCGCGCCGGTCTCCTCCAGGAGACGTACGGCTGTGGCGATGTAGCCCTGCGACAGGATGCCGTGGCCGTCCACGCGCACCACGATCGGGTGACTGGAGGCCTTGATCGCGGCGTTCAGAGCGGCAGGCGTGCGTCCCGTGGGGTTCGGTACGGTCTGCACCCTCGCGCGGTGCCCCGCGGTCTCGGCGACCAGTTCGGCGGCGATCTCGTCCGTCCGGTCCGTGGAGGGACCGAGCGCGACGACGACCTCCATCTCACCGTCGTAGTCCTGCTCAAGGATCGCGGTGACGGCAGCACGCAGATGCCGTTCCTCGTTGAGCACCGGCATGATCACGGATACGGCAGGAAGCTGCTCGTCGGGCGTCGCGTTCATCGGCGCCACGTTACCGCGAATGGGGGACACGGGCGCGCGCCGCCCGGCCTGCTGCCCCGGGTCGCAGATCGTATGGGCCTACGGTTCTCGCATTCCCCGGCCCCCCACGAGTCCCCCTGCCCGTCCGGCCAGGCCCGCCCGTCACCGCGGAGGTGTCCCCCCACGTGCCCACACCGCCCCGCCGCTCCCCCACCCCGCCCCCGCATGGCCCGCGCCCCCCTCGTGCGAGGCAGCCCGTGCAGCAGTCCGCGGGGCGGCCGGTCAAGCAGCGCAGGCGGCCGCGGTGGGCCATGCGGGTGGCGACCGGGTTCTCGGTGACGGTGCTCGCGGCGGCCGGGATCGGGCACGGCGTCGTCACCAGTCTCGACACCGAGATCGCGCGGGTGGACGCCTTCAAGGACATGAAGAACCGGCCCAAGGGCGGCAACGGCATGAACGTCCTGCTCGTCGGCACCGACGGCCGGGACAAGATCACCAAGGTGGAGAAGGAGAAATACCGCCTCGGCGGCGCGCCCTGCCACTGCACCGACACGATCATGATCGTGCACATCTCGGAGGACCGGAATCGCGCCAGCGTCGTGAGCCTGCCCCGTGACAGTTACGCCGAGATGCCCGAGCACATCGACCGGAACTCCGGCGACCGGCACAAGGCACATCCGGTCAAGCTGAACGCGGCGTACGCGGAGGGCGGCCCCAACCTCACCGTGCGGACGGTCGAGAACATGACGAAGGTCAAGATCGACCACTATCTCGAGGTCGACTTCACGAGCTTCATGAAGACCGTGGACGTGCTCGGCGGCGTCGACATCTGCACGACCCGCCCGCTGAAGGACTCCTACACCGGGCTCAACCTGCCCGTCGGCACGCACAGGCTGAACGGCGGCGCGGCGCTCCAGTACGTCCGCACGCGGCACGTCGACGGCTCGTCGGACCTGGGGCGGATGCAGCGCCAGCAGCGGTTCCTCGCGGCGCTGATCTCCAAGGCGACCAGCAGCGGGGTGCTCCTCAACCCGCTCAAGTTCCGTGACGTGTCCAGGACGCTGCTCGGCTCGGTCCGGGCCGACAAGGGCTTCGGTACGAACGAGATGCTCGCCCTCGGCCGGGCGATGCGCGGCTTCTCGCCGCGGTCGTCGGAATTCACCACCGTGCCGCTGCTCAGCAAGGGGGTGCAGGTGCCGGGCATCGGGTCGACGCTGAAGTGGGACCCGAGAAGGTCCGCGAAGCTCTTCCAGGCGCTGCGCGACGACCGCCCCCTGGCCGCGCACAACACCGGGCGCAAGGCCATCGTCGACGTGTCACCGCAGCAGATCCGGGTGCAGGTCGACAACGCCACGGGCGTGCCGGGTCTCGGCAAGCGGGTCGACAGCGGTCTGCGGGCCACCGGCTTCCGTACGACGCGAACCCCCGGAAACGTGCCGGCCAATGTGCCCGGCATGCCGCTGAAGCGCACGATCGTCGCGTACGACCCGCGCTGGGACCGCTCGGCGAAGTCCCTGGCGACGGCGCTGCCCGGCTGCCAGATGCGGGCGATCAGGGGGCAGGGGGCGACCCTGAAGGTGCTCGCGGGCCAGGACTTCAAGCAGGTCAGGCCGGTACGGGCGGAGGATGCCTACCAGGGCGAGTTCGGGGCGGTGACCGGTGACCAGGTGATGTGCCAGTAGGAGGCGACGTGCAGCGGGAGGGGTGCGCGCCCGTCCTACCGGGATTCAGTCGTCGAGACCCTCCGCGGCGCGTGCCTGCCGCAGCTCCTTGATGGCCCGGCGCCGCGCGAGACGGTGCGTACGCCGGATCTGCGCCTCCTGATAGCGGCGGCGGTCCCGCTCGGTCTCCGGGAGCACCGGCGGCACGCCCCGCGGCTTGCCGTCCGCGTCGACGGCGGCGAAGACGAGGTACGCCGACCCCACCTGCTGCGCGGGCGTCGACTCGTTCCAGCGCTCGGCGAGGACCCGGACGCCGACCTCCATGGAGCTGCGTCCCGTCCAGTTCACCTGCGCTTTCACATGGACGAGGTCGCCGACCCGCACCGGCTCGAGGAAGGCCATCTCGTCCATGGACGCGGTGACCGCGGGTCCGCCCGAGTGCCGTCCCGCGACAGCCCCCGCGGCGTCGTCCACCAGTTTCATGATCACACCGCCGTGCACCGTTCCGAGGAGGTTGGTGTCGCTGTGGGTCATGATGTGGCTGAGAGTCGTGCGGGACGCCGAAGTCGGCTTGCCCGGAATCTCCGATTCCGCGCCAGGGGCCAGGTCTGTCATGGGCTCTACCCTAAGTCGGACGAATGTCCTGGCCGCGCGCGGCCGCTTTGCATCAGCTCTGCAACAGCCCTGAACCGAAATCACGCCTGCCCTGTATGGCGCATAGGCAGAGACGGCACACTGGGCCACATGAGCGATTGGCCTGACGACCAGGGGAACGGCCGGGCATACGGCCGTGGCAGCGGGAACCCGCAGCCTGAGGGCGCCCGCGTGATGCGGCATGTCCAGCGCGGCGGCCCCTCCGGCCGACCGGGCCAGCAGCAGGGAGGCGTCCCGCAGCAGCCGTCGTACGACGACGGGTACGGCCAGCCGTACGGCGACGCGCGCGACGACATGTTCGAGCCCCGCAGCCCCCGTCGGGGGAGCTACGACAGCGGCTACAACACCGGACAGGTCTACGGCACGCCGAACGGCCAGGGTCAGGGCGGCGGCTACCGCCAGGGCGGTGAAGGCGACGACGGGTACGGCACCCGCGCGCCCCGTCCCGCCCCGAACTGGCGGCGCCGCCTCAAGATCGGTTCGCTCACCCTCGTCGTGGTGCTGCTCGCCGTCTCCATCGGCACGTACTTCTGGGCCGACTCCAAGCTCAAGCGCGAGGTCGACCTCTCCAAGGTCATCGAGCGCCCCGAGGGCGGCGCGGGCACGAACTACCTGATCGTCGGCTCCGACAGCCGCGAGGGCATGTCCGACCAGGACAAGAAGGATCTCCACACCGGCTCCGCCGCGGGCAAGCGCACGGACTCGATGATGATCCTGCACGTCGCGGACGACGGCGGGAACACGATGATCTCCCTGCCGCGCGACTCGAACGTGACGATCCCCTCCTTCAAGGGCGCCGAGTCCGGCAAGCTCTACCCGAACCAGGGCCGCCAGACGAAGCTCAACGCGGCGTACGCGGAGGACGGCCCCGAGCTGCTCGTCCGCACCGTCGAGTACAACACCGGCCTGAAGATCGACCACTACGCCGAGATCGGCTTCGGCGGCTTCGCCAAGATCGTGGACGCGGTCGGCGGCGTCGAGATGGACATCCCCAAGGGCTTCAAGGACGAGAAGTCCGGCGCCGACTTCGAGGCGGGCAAGCAGACCCTCGACGGCAAGCAGGCGCTGGCCTTCGTCCGTACGCGCTACGCCCTGCCGGGCAGCGACCTGGACCGTACGAAGAACCAGCAGAAGTTCCTCGCGGCCCTGGCCAACCAGGCGGCGACGCCGGGCACGGTCCTCAACCCCTTCAAGCTCTACCCCACGATGGGCGCGGGCCTGGACACGCTGATCGTCGACAAGGACATGGGCCTGTTCGACGTGGCGTCCATGTTCTGGGCGATGAAGGGCGTCACCGGCGGCGACGGCAAGTCCATGAACATGCCACTCGCGGGCTCGACCGGCGGCAATCTCCTGTGGGACAAGGCCAAGGTCAAGCAGATGGTGGAGCAGCTGAACAACGACGAGAAGGTCACCGTCTCGGGCGGCTGAGCCGTTTCTCGAGTACGTCCAAGGGGCCCCGCCGGTCGATCGGCGGGGCCCCTTCGCGTGCCGCCGCCACGGCCCCGTACCCCGAACGCTTCGCCCGCCGCGAAGCCGCGGCTCCCGCGTGTCACGGTGGACCGGACCCTCCCTGAAGCCGGAGCGCAGCCATGGCAGATTTGCAGGTCGAATACGACACCACCGCCGAAGCCGGACTTGACCGGCCCGCCGAGCGGCCCCCCGAGTCCCCACCCATATCCGAGCCCGGACCGGAGCCGACCGCTCAGGAGCCGCCCGCTCCGGAGCCCCCCGCGCCGGACCCGCTGCGGCATGCCCGTGCCCTGCTCGCCGCGCATCCCGTCGCCGACGGCTACAGCGGGCTGCCCTGGGCGTTGCGCGCACTGCCCTGGTACGACCTGGAGCTGGGCGACAGCGCCGTGGACGCCGACGTGCCGCGGCTGCGGGCGGGCGGCGTGGGGGCGCAGTTCTGGTCCGTACACGTCCCGGAAGACGTCCCGGACGGCGTCACCGGTGACCGCGTACTCGGCGCGACCCTCGAACAGATCGACCTCGTCAAGCACGTCGTCGGCGGCCACTCCGAGGGGCTGCGCCTGGCCCGCACGGCGTCCGAGGTGGCCGACGCCCGCCACTGCGGCCGCATCGCCACCCTGATCGGCCCGGCGCGCGCCGAAGCCATCGGCGACTCGCTCGCCACGCTGCGCGCACTGCACGCCCTCGGCCTGGTCTCGCTCACTCTCTCCGGTACGTCATGGGCGGGCCCTCAGGGGCTCACCCCGTTCGGCGAGGAGGTGGTGCGCGAGCTGAACCGGCTCGGGGTGCTCGCCGAGCTGTCCGGCGCGTCCGAGGCCACGGCGCACCGGGTGCTCACCGTCTCCAGGGCGCCCGCCGTGTTCACCCGCTCGGGGGCCCGCGCGCTGCGGGACGCCCCGGCGAACCTCCCGGACGACCTGCTCACCGCGCTCGGCGCCGCCAAGGGGCTGTGCCTCGTGCCCCTGGCGGCCGAGCAGACGGGTTCCTCGATCAGCGAGGTTGCGGACCACGTCGATCACGTACGCCGCCTCGCGGGCCCGGAGTGCGTGGGCCTCTCGGGGATGTACGACACCGCGGTCGCGCACCCCGAAGGCCTGGCCGACACCTCGCGCTATCCGCACCTCGTCGCCGAGCTCGTCGAACGCGACTGGTCCGACGACGACTTGGCGCGCCTCACGTGGGGCAACGTCCAACGGGTGCTGCGCGGTGCGGACTTCGCGGCACGGGCGGCGCGGGACAGGCAGCAGCGGCAGCAGGCGGCCGGCTGAGACCTCAGCCCTGGTCGATCCAGCAGAGGCAGAAGGGGTGCCCTGCCGGATCGGCGTAGACGCGGAAGTCGCGCTCGCCGTTGTCGTCGTCCACGTCGAGCGGCTTGGCGCCCAGGGCGAGTACCCGTTCCTGGGCGCGCTCGACGTCCTCGACGGTCGGCCCCACGTCGATGTCGAGGTGGATCTGCTGGGACCCGGCGTCCGCGTGCGGCCAGTCGGGCGGGCGGTGCCCGGGGGCTTCCTGGAAGCAGAGACGCAGGCCGCCGGGGGTGTGGAGGGTGACCCAGTCATCCTCCTCCTCGGTATCGCTCTCGATCTCGCCGCCGAGCAAGTGGCCGTAGAACGCGGCGAGTTGGTGGGGGTCCTGGCAGTCGAGCACGATGTTGCGCAGGCGTCCGACGGGTGCCATGGGCGTTCCTTTCTCCAGCGTGCGTGGGTTCAGCAGGCGCAGAGGCAGAAGGGGTGTCCGGCTGGGTCGGCGTACACGCGGAAACTCCGTTCGCGGTCCTCCGCGTCGAGCGCGGTGGCGCCGAGCGCGAGCACGTCCTTCTCGACGGCGTCCAGCTGCGCCCGTTCCACTTCGAGGTCCAGATGGAACTGCTGGGAGCGCGTGGCCTCGGGCCACTGCGGCGGTACGTGGCCGGGGGCGGCCTGGAACGCGAGCGGTGTGCCGCCGGGGACTTCGAGGTTCACCCAGCCGTCGCCGTCGTCCTTGGGGGTGCCGCCGAGGACGGCCGCGTAGAAGGTGGCGAGCGCGAGGGGGTCGGGACAGTCGAGTACGACGACGCCGAGTTTGGCGAGGGGCATGACTACTTCTCCTCGTTCGCGGGTGGGTTACCGGATGCTTGGAGCTACCAGTAACGGTTACTGCATACTCCCGCACAAGAGGTAACGTCGCAAGCATGAATGACAGAGCACCCGCTCCCGGGGGCCTCGCGCTGATCCAGGCGCTGGTGAACACCTTGGATCTGGAGTCGGGCGCCGACGCGCTGGACTCGGCGGAGGGGCGCGCGCCGTTCGGCATCTCCGCGGGGCCGGGGGAACTGGCGGGGGCGCGGGAGCTGCGGGAGTCGCTGCGGGTGGCGTGCCTCGCCCATGCGGGGCACGGACCGCACGCGCCGACGACTCCCCTGGGTCAACTCCTCGCTGCTGCCCCGCTGTTGGTGAGGGTCTCCGAGGAGGACGGCTCGGCGTCACTGACTCCCGCGGAGCCGTCCGCGCTCACCTCGCGGGTGGCCGCGGCCATCGCGGAGGCGGTGACCGCGGGCACCTGGTCCCGGCTCAAGGCCTGCGAGGCCGCGGACTGCCACTGGGCGTACTACGACCGGAGCCCGGCCGGACGGAGCCGGTGGTGTGACATGGGGGTGTGCGGGGCCCGCGCCAAGATGCGGGCGTACCGGGCGCGGAAATCCCCGCCGGGCGCCCGGCGCTAGGCCTTCACCCGCATCCGCCTCGCGACGAACAAGCCTTTCCCGCCCACCCACCCGATTGCCCCGCAGCGACAAGGGCAGGCGGGAAGCCCGCCAGGCCTCAGGCCGAAGGCCGGCCCATAGCCCGGTAAGTCCACCCGGCCGCCCGCCACACGGCGGGGTCAAGCGCGTTGCGGCCGTCCAGGATCAGTCGCTGGGAAGCCACCTCGCCCAGCGTCTCCGGGTCCAGCTCGCGGAACTCCCGCCACTCGGTCAGGTGCAGTACGACATCGGCGCCCCGCACCGCCTCCACGACCGTCTCCGCGTACGCCAGCGTCGGGAAGAGTCGCCCCGCGTTCGCCATCCCCTTGGGGTCGTACACGGTGACCTGGCCGCCCTGGAGGTGGATCTGCCCGGCGACGTTCAGCGCGGGCGAGTCTCGGACGTCGTCCGAGTCCGGCTTGAACGTGGCGCCGAGTACCGCGACCCGCTTGCCCAGGAAGGAACCGCCGCCGAGCGCCTCGCGCGTCATCTCCACCATCTGCCCGCGCCGCCGCATGTTGATGGAGTCGATCTCGCGGAGGAAGGTCAGGGCCTGGTCGGCGCCCAGCTCCCCCGCCCGCGCCATGAACGCCCGGATGTCCTTCGGCAGGCACCCGCCGCCGAAGCCGATCCCGGCCCGCAGGAACTTCTTGCCGATCCGGTCGTCGTACCCGAGCGCCTCCGCCAGCTTCACGACGTCCCCGCCCGCGGCCTCGCACACCTCGGCCATCGCGTTGATGAACGAGATCTTCGTGGCGAGGAAGGAGTTGGCCGACGTCTTCACGAGCTCTGCGGTCGGGAAGTCCGTCACTACGAAGGGCGAGCCCTCGCCGACGGGGCCCTCGTACACCTCGCGAAGCAGCTTCTCGGCGTGCGCGCTGCGTACGCCGACGACGATGCGGTCCGGGTGCAGCGTGTCCTTGACGGCGAAACCCTCCCGCAGGAACTCCGGGTTCCAGGCCAGCTCGGCCTCGGCGCCCACCGGCGCGTTCGCGGCGAGCTCGCGCGCCAGGCGGTCCGCCGAGCCGACCGGCACGGTCGACTTGCCGACGACCAGCGCGGGCTTCGTCAGATGCGGGGCGAGCTGCGCGAAGGCGCTGTCGACGTAGCTCATGTCGCAGGCGTACTCGCCGTGCTTCTGCGGGGTGTTCACGCACACGAAGTGCACGTCACCGAAGGCCGCGACCTCCGCGAAGTCCATGGTGAAGCGCAGCCGCCCGCTGGAGCCCTCGATCCCGGCGACGTGCTTGCGCAGCAGTTCCTCAAGACCGGGCTCGTACATCGGGACCTCGCCCCGCTGCAGCATCTCGATCTTCTCGGGCACGACGTCGAGGCCGAGCACCTCGAAACCGAGCTCGGCCATGGCCGCTGCGTGCGTAGCGCCGAGATAGCCGGTGCCGATCACGGTGATCTTGAGGGCCATGCGGTGCTCCAGGGGTCTACGGCGTCAGTGCGGTGCCCGAGCATAGTCGGGCCTCTGGCAGGGCACGTTTCCGCCATCGCCACCCGTCGGATGCCCGCTGTCGGGAAGCTCACGTATCCCTCGCGTGAGCCGCCCTCTAAAATTTGGGTTACTTAACGGTAATTAGCCCCTTGGAGCGTGAGAGACCTTGGCCGGATCGGCTGATTTCGACCTGTACCGCCCGTCCGAGGAGCACGACATGCTCCGTGACGCGATCCGTTCGCTCTCCGAGGCGAAGATCGGTCCGTTCGCCGCCGCGGTGGACGAGGAGGCCCGCTTCCCGCAGGAGGCGCTCGACGCCCTCGTCTCCTCCGACCTGCACGCCGTGCACGTACCGGAGAGTTATGGAGGCACGGGCGCCGACGCGCTCGCCACGGTCATCGTGATCGAGGAAGTGGCCCGCGTCTGCGCCTCGTCCTCCCTCATCCCGGCCGTGAACAAGCTGGGCTCGCTCCCCGTGATCCTCTCCGGGTCCGAGGAGCTGAAGAAGAAGTACATGACGCCGCTCGCCAAGGGCGAGGGCATGTTCTCGTACTGCCTCTCCGAGCCGGACGCCGGTTCGGACGCGGCCGGCATGAAGACGAAGGCCGTCCGTGACGGGGACTTCTGGGTCCTCAACGGCGTCAAGCGCTGGATCACGAACGCGGGCGTCTCCGAGTACTACACGGTGATGGCCGTGACCGACCCGACCAAGCGCTCGAAGGGCATCTCCGCCTTCGTCGTCGAGAAGTCGGACGAGGGCGTCTCCTTCGGCGCCCCGGAGAAGAAGCTCGGCATCAAGGGTTCGCCGACCCGCGAGGTCTACTTCGACAACGTCCGCATCCCCGCCGACCGCATGATCGGCGAGGAGGGCACGGGCTTCGCCACGGCGATGAAGACCCTGGACCACACCCGCATCACGATCGCGGCCCAGGCGCTCGGCATCGCGCAGGGCGCGCTGGACTACGCCAAGGGGTACGTCCAGGAGCGCAAGCAGTTCGGGAAGCCGATCGGCGACTTCCAGGGCGTGCAGTTCATGCTCGCGGACATGGCGATGAAGATCGAGGCCGCGCGTCAGCTGACGTACGCGGCCGCGGCCAAGTCGGAGCGCGGCGACGCGGACCTCACCTTCCAGGGTGCGGCCGCCAAGTGCTTCGCCTCGGACGTCGCGATGGAGGTCACCACGGACGCCGTCCAGCTGCTCGGCGGCTACGGCTACACCCGTGACTACCCCGTCGAGCGGATGATGCGTGACGCGAAGATCACGCAGATCTACGAAGGCACGAACCAGGTCCAGCGGATCGTGATGGCCCGCAACCTGCCGTAGCCAAGGGCGCGTTGACGCCTCGGCCTGCCCCGATCGCCCTTCCCTCGCTTCGAGGGGAGGGCGTTCGGTGTTTCAGGCCTGGGGGCGGGCCAGTACCGGCGGACTCCCCCAGGGGGTCTCAAGAGCCGCCCGCAGCGCCCGAGTCGCCTCCGGGCCGATCCGGTCGGCTAGTACCTCCTCCAGGCGGCGCAGGACCAGCTCCGCCTCGCGGTGCGTCCGCTCCCCCTCCGCCGTGCGCCGGATGAGCCGCTGCCGACCCGACGACGGGTCGGGGACCTGCTCCAGGAGACCGGCGGCGACCAGGCCGTGCACCGCCTGATGCGCGGTCTGCCGGGTGACGCCCATGCGGCGGGCCAGCTCGGAGACCGTCGTGCCCTCCTCGTCGAGTACGGCGAAGAGGCCCGCCTGGGTGGGCGAGACGTGGACCTCCCCCGCCTCCTCCAGGGTCGCGAGGAGCGCGTCCTCGAACCAGCGGCGGGCGTCGCCGAGGAGCTGGGGGAGGTTTCGGCCGGTGGCGTGCATGCGGTGAGCCTATGGGTTCGGGGCCGGCGCTTGCCCGTCGTGAACTCATTATGTCAGGCTACCTGACATTCTACGTTTCACTCCGCACCCCCTCCGGGAGAGCCATGACCATCGAGTACGCCACCCGCCACCGGCGCTCCTCACGTATCCCCGCCGAACCGGGCAAGCCCTACGTCATCGAGAAGGGCGAGGGCGATCGCGCCCATCTGTTCGGCGACCTCATCACCATCTACGCGGGCGGCGAGCAGACCGAGAACGCCTTCAACTTCTTCACCGTCGAGGGCCCCAGGGGCAACGTCATCCCGGCCCACCTGCACCCCGACACGTACGAGGTCTTCTACGTCACCCAGGGCGCCGTCCGCCTGTTCGTCGAGGACCTGGAGGGCGAGCAGCAGGAGAAGCTCCTCACCCCCGGCGACTTCGGTTTCGTACCCAAGAACTGTCCGCACGCCTATCGCATGGAGCGCCACCACAGCCAGGTCGTCGGCGTCGCCGCGGGGCCCGGTGGCACCTTCGAGCGGTTCTTCGAGACCCTTGGGGCGCCTGCCGACGGGCTCGGGCTGCCGCGCGAGCCCGTCGTACCCACGCCGGAGAAGTTCGCCACCGTCCCCGAGCGGTACGACGTGCGTTTCCTGCCCGAGCACCAGTGGCGCACGCGGTGAGCGACGCTCTGCGGGCGTTGATCGCCGCGCCCCACCCGGATGTCGCGCCGCTTCCGGCACCGGATCCGCGGGTCCTACGCGGCGTCCCGTACGGGGATGTCGATGGCGGCCGTCCGCTGGAGCTCGACCTCTGGCTGCCGGAGGCCGGACACGGGCCCGCCCCGCTCGTCCTGTTCGTGCACGGCGGCGCGTGGCGGCGAGGGCGCCGTGATGACATGGGGCTGCGGACCCGGCACTGGAATCCCGGTCCGTTCGCGCGCATCGCCGCGGCGGGCTTCGCGGTGGCGTGCGCCGACTACCGGCTCAGCGGCGAGGCCCGTTTCCCCGCGCCGCTGGAGGACCTGCGAACCGCGCTGCACTGGCTGGCTCTGCGCGGCCCCGAGCTCGGCGTCGACCCCGCGCGGACCGTGGTGTGGGGCGAGTCCGCGGGCGGGCACCTGGCCTCGCTCCTGGCGCTCGACCCCGAGGTCTCGGCCACCGGCGCGGTGATCTGGTACGCCCCGAGCGACCTGACCGTCCCCCGCGGCCCGTTCGACCCGCAGAGCGCCGAGACCCCGGAGGCGCTGCTGCTGGGCGCGGCCCCCGCCACGGTGCCCGAGCTCGCCCGCGCGGCAAGCCCCGTCGCCCGGGTCCACCGCGACGCCCCACCGTTCCTCCTGATCCACGGCGAGCAGGACACGATGGTCCCGGCCACGCACAGCGAGGCGCTGGCAGCCCGGCTGCGGGAGGCGGGCGCCAGCGCCGAACTGCGCACGATCCCGGACGCCGACCACGCCTGGCACGGCGCGCCCGACGCCACGGTGGAGAACCTCTTCACCCACTCGCTGCGGTTCGCCCGAGCACTCGTCAGCTGAAGCAAGGCGAAGAGGATAAGGACCGCCGTCCGGCCACCCCACCCCTCCTCCCGCCCGCCTGCGGGAGGTGAGCGCCCGCGCCGAGCCGCGCACTCTCCGCGGTTCGCACGGCGGAGGCGTCAGCTGAAGCAAGGCGAAGGGCGGGGGCGGCCGATCGGCCGCCCCCGCCCTTACCTCAAGTGCCTGCCTCAGCCGTCCAGTTGCTGGAGCGTCGCGTTCGACGGGCCTCGTCGGGACTGTTCGTCGCGTGCCACGTCCTCCGCCGCGCCCAGTACGCGGACCGCGTTCTGCCACGTCAGCTTGGCCAGGTCCGGCTTCGACCAGCCGCGGGTCAGGAGCTCCGCGATCAGGTTCGGGTAGCCGGCGACGTCGTCGAGGCCGTCCGGGGTGAACGCCGTGCCGTCGTAGTCACCGCCGATGCCGATGTGGTCGATGCCCGCGGCCTCGCGCATGTGGTCGAGGTGGTCGGCGACCGTCGCGGCCGTGGCGACCGGGCGCGGCGTCGACTCCTCGAAGGCCGCGTGGACCTTCATCGCCTCCGGCGTCGTGTCGAGGTGGTGGAAGCCGTGCGCCCGCATGTTCTCGTCGGCCGCCGCCGTCCAGTCGACGGCCGCCTGGAGAACGAACTTCGGGACGAAGGTCACCATCGCCACGCCGCCGTTCGCGGGCAGGCGTTCCAGGACGTCGTCCGGGATGTTGCGCGGGTGGTCGCACACCGCGCGCGCCGAGGAGTGCGAGAAGATCACCGGAGCCACGGAGGTGTCCAGGGCCGCCCGCATCGTCGTCGCCGCCACGTGGGAGAGGTCCACGAGCATGCCGCTGCGGTTCATCTCGCGGACCACCTCGTGGCCGAAGGCCGACAGGCCCCCGACCCCCGGCTCGTCCGTCGCCGAGTCCGCCCACGCGATGTTGTCGTTGTGCGTCAGCGTCATGTAGCGGACGCCGAGCGCGTGCAACGCCCGCAGTGTGGCAAGGGAGTTGTTGATGGAGTGGCCGCCCTCGGCACCCATCAGGGACGCGATGCGGCCCTCTGCCCGCGCCTCCTCCATGTCCGCGGCCGTCAGCGCGCGCCGCAGGTCCTTCGGGTAGCGCGTGAGCAACTGCTCGACGCAGTCGACCTGTTCGAGCGTCGCGCTCACCGCCGCGTCGCCCGTCAGGTCCGTGCGGACGTACACCGACCAGAACTGCGCACCGACACCGCCCGCCCGCAGGCGCGCGATGTCCGTGTGGAGGTGGCCCGTCTGGTCGGCCGCGATGTCGAGGCGGTCGATGTCGTAACCGGCCTTCTCGCGCAGCGCCCAGGGCAGGTCGTTGTGGCCGTCGACCACCGGGAAGTCGGCGAGCAGGGCCCGGGCTTCGGCAAGAGCGGGAGAAGTCATGCCGCTCACTTTCCCGAGCCGAAGCCGAAGCCGGAACCCATGCTTTCGACCTTGCTACGGAGCCGCTTGCCCTTCTCCGTGGCCTGTTCGTTCAGCTCCTGCTGGAACTCCCGCATACGGGCCAGGAGTTCGGGATCGTGCGCGGCCAGGATGCGTGCCGCGAGGAGGCCCGCGTTGCGCGCGCCGCCCACCGAGACCGTCGCCACCGGCACGCCCGCGGGCATCTGCACGATGGAAAGGAGGGAGTCCATGCCGTCGAGGTACTTGAGCGGTACGGGTACTCCGATCACCGGCAGCGGCGTCACCGACGCCAGCATGCCCGGCAGGTGCGCGGCGCCGCCGGCCCCCGCGATGATCGCCTTGAGGCCGCGGTCCGCCGCTTCCTCGCCGTACGCGACCATCTCGCGCGGCATGCGGTGCGCCGATACGACGTCGACCTCGTACGGGATCTCGAACTCGTCGAGGGCCTTGGCCGCGGCCTCCATGACCGGCCAGTCGGAGTCCGAGCCCATGACAATGCCAACCACAGGTCCTACAGGTGCGGTCATTCCGTGATCGTCCCTCTGAGATAGCCGGCCGCGTGACGCGCGCGTTCGAGCACGTCGTCCAGGTCGTCGCCGTAGGTGTTGACGTGGCCGACCTTGCGTCCGGGCTTCACGTCCTTGCCATACATGTGGATCTTCAACTGCGGGTCACGCGCCATGCAGTGCAGGTACGCCTGGTACATGTCCGGGTAGTCGCCGCCCAGGACATTGGCCATGACCGTCCACTTCGCCCGCGGGCGCGGGTCGCCGAGGGGCAGGTCGAGCACCGCGCGGACGTGGTTGGCGAACTGGGACGTGATCGCACCGTCCTGCGTCCAGTGGCCGGAGTTGTGCGGGCGCATCGCCAGTTCGTTCACCAGGATGCGGCCGTCGCGCGTCTCGAAGAGCTCGACCGCCAGGTGGCCGACCACGCCGAGCTCCTTGGCGACGCGCAGGGCCAGTTCCTGCGCCTGGCCCGCGAGGTCTTCCGAGAGGCCGGGAGCGGGGGCGATCACCGTGTCGCAGACGCCGTCGACCTGCTGCGACTCGACGACGGGGTAGGCCACGGCCTGGCCGTGCGGCGAGCGCACGACGTTCGCCGCGAGCTCCCGTACGAAATCGACCTTCTCCTCGGCCAGTACGGGGACACCGGCCCGGAAGGGGTCTTCGGCGTCCTCGACGGAACGTACGAACCACACCCCCTTTCCGTCATAGCCGCCACGCACCGTCTTGAGGATCACGGGGAAGCTGTCGCCTTCGGCCGCGAAGGCCGCCACGTCGGCCGGATCGCGCACGATCCGGTGGCGTGGACACGGCACGCCGATCTCCGTGAGCTTCTCGCGCATCACGCCCTTGTCCTGGGCGTGCACCAGCGCGTCGGGCCCCGGACGCACGGGGATGCCGTCCGCCTCCAGGGCCCGTAGATGCTCGGTGGGTACGTGTTCGTGATCAAAAGTGATCACGTCGCAGCCCCTCGCGAACTCACGCAGCGTGTCGAGGTCGCGATAGTCGCCGATGACGACATCGCTGACGACCTGCGCCGCGGAGTCCTGAGGGGTGTCACTGAGGAGCTTGAACTTAAGGCCGAGGGGGATGCCCGCCTCGTGGGTCATGCGGGCGAGCTGACCGCCGCCGACCATGCCGACTACCGGGAACGTCACACCCCCAGGGTATCGGCCTGTATCGGCCACCTCGGAACGGCCGGTTTCCGTGCACCGCACGGGCTCTCCCGTCACAGAGCCGCCACAGTGTGGAGGCGTCCCCGCGCGACGGACGGGGGTCGCTGGTTAGCATGGCTGGGTTGACGCGACCGAATCACCACATACGTCGACGAGGACGAAACCGAACGAATCGACGACGGGGGTTGAGGCGACCACCATGACGGAACGTGGCGCACTACGGGTGCGACTGGAGCAGCTCGCGCGCGAAGTGGCCAAGTTCGGTGCCGTGGGGGCGCTGGGCACGCTGGTGAATTTCAGCGTCTCCAACCTGCTGTGGCACACCACGGACCTCCAGGCCGTGCGCGCGAACGTGATCGCCACCGTCGTCGCCATCGCCTTCAACTACGTGGGCTTCCGTTACTTCACGTACAGGGACCGTGACAAGACCTCCCGCACCAAGGAGCTCACGCTGTTCCTGGCCTTCAGCGCGGTCGGCCTGGTGATCGAGAACGGCGTCCTGTACGCGGCGATCTACGGCTTCGACTGGGACAGCCCGCTCCAGCGCAACATCTTCAAGTTCGTGGGCATCGGCATCGCCACCTGCTTCCGCTTCTGGTCCTACCGCACCTGGGTCTTCAAGGCACTGCCCGCGCGGGAGACCGTCGCCCGTGCGGAATCGTTCCTGGAGGGCGGGTCCAGCGGCTCCACGGTGGCGCCGCCCACCCCGAAGCGTCCTGCCGGGCGCGGCACGCGCTAGGCCCCCTCTAGCGCACCGTCTCCTCGTGCTCCCGGTCGCGCTTCTGCGGCGGCGTACGCGACAGGAAAAGACCGAAGACCGGCGGCTTGGTCTGGAGCATCTCCAGGCGGCCGCCGTCCGCCTCGGCCAGGTCCCGGGCGACCGCGAGGCCGATGCCCGTCGAGTTGCGGCCGCTGATGGTGCGCTCGAAGATCCGCGCGCCGAGGTCGGCGGGGACGCCCGGCCCCTCGTCGGTGATCTCGATGACCGTCTGGGTGCCCGTGACGCGGGTCCGCAGGGCGACGGTGCCGCCGCCGTGCATGAGCGAGTTCTCGATGAGCGCGGCGAGGACCTGCGCGACCGCCCCCGGAGTGCCCACGGCCCGCAGATGCCGCTTGCCCGAGCTGACGATGGCGCGGCCCGCGCTGCGGTAGGCCGGGCGCCACTCCTCAAGCTGCTGCTTGATGACCTCGTCCAGGTCGAAGGAGACGGCGGAGCCGGTGCGCGGGTCACGTGAGTTCGTGAGCAGCCGCTGCACGACGTCGGTGAGGCGCTCGACCTGCGCGAGCGCGATCGTGGCCTCCTCCTTCACCGTGTCCAGGTCCTCGGTGACGGTGATCTCCTCCAGGCGCATGGAGAGGGCCGTCAGAGGCGTACGCAGCTGGTGCGAGGCATCAGCCGCGAGCCTGCGCTCGGCGGTCAGCATCCGGGCGATCCGCTCCGCGCTGCCGTCCAGGACGTCCGCGACGCGGTCGAGCTCCGGCACCCCGTAGCGCTTGTGGCGGGGCCTCGGGTCGCCCGAGCCGAGGCGCTCGGCGGTCTCCGCGAGGTCGGTGAGCGGCGAGGCCAGGCGGTTGGCCTGGCGTACGGCGAGGAGTACGGCGGCGATGATCGCGAGCAGGGCCACGGCGCCGATGATCAGCAGGGTGCGGCCGACCTCCTGGGTGACCCTGGTGCGCGGCTCCTCGACGGTGACCTTCTCGCCCTCCTCGCCCTTGGCCGTGTCGTGGATGACGTCGCCGGTGGGGCGGCTGCCGATCTCGATGGGGGCGCGGCCGGGGATCTCGATGAGGGCGTAGCGGTCGGTGTCGACCGCGGCCACGTCCCGCAGGATCTCGGCGCTGATCCGCTCGTCGCTGATGAGCCTGCTGTCGACGATGCTGGCCAGGCGGTACGCCTCGCTCGTCACTCGCTCCTGGGCGCTGCTGCTGATCGTCCTCGTCTCGACGATCACCAGACTCACGCCGAACACCGCGATGACCACGAGGACGACGGCGAGGGTGCTGTTGATCAGTCTGCGGCGCATTCACTCAGTGTCGCCGATCGAAGCCGCCCTCAGGGGCGCGGGGAACTGCGCGAGCAACCCAAGAAGACCCGCACCCGCGAGGCGCCCGACGTGGGCAGACGCGTCTGCGGGTCCGTCGTGGCTGGCCGCGCAGTTCCCCGCGCCCCTGACGGGGCCGACCTCAGCTTTTTTCGAAGCGGAAGCCGACGCCCCGCACAGTGGCGATGTACCGCGGGTTCGCCGCGTCGTCGCCCAGCTTCTTGCGCAGCCAGGAGATGTGCATGTCCAGGGTCTTGGTGGACGACCACCACGTCGTGTCCCAGACCTCGCGCATCAGCTGGTCCCGGGTGACCACCCGGCCCGCGTCCCGGACCAGGACCCGGAGCAGGTCGAACTCCTTGGCCGTGAGCTGGAGCTCCTCCTCGCCCATCCAGGCGCGGTGCGACTCGACGTCGATCCGCACGCCGTGCGTGGCGGGAGCCTGCTGCGGTTCGGCCGCGCCGCGCCGGAGCAGGGCCCGGACCCGGGCGAGCAGTTCGGCGAGGCGGAAGGGCTTGGTGACGTAGTCGTCGGCGCCCGCGTCGAGGCCGACGACGGTGTCCACCTCGTCGGCGCGGGCGGTCAGGATGAGGATCGGCGCCGTGTGCCCCTCCGCACGGAGGCGGCGGGCCACCTCCAGGCCGTCCATGCCGGGCAGCCCCAGGTCGAGTACGACGAGGTCGACGCTGCTCTGCAGCCCGGCGTCGAGGGCGGTCGGGCCGTCCTCACGCACTTCGACCTCGTACCCCTCCCTGCGCAGGGCACGGGCCAGCGGCTCCGAGATGGACGCGTCGTCCTCGGCGAGCAGTACACGGGTCATGGGGTGATGGTAGTCCGCACCGGAGGACCGTCGTGGGGTGATCGCCCGCTGACGGTCGACCCCTGCGGCTATGGGGTGCGATCCTGAGGATCACCTTTAAATGTGGGCCGCTGGTTCCGCCGTAACCTGTGATCCATCTCTCAAGTCCTTCCATATGCCGCACTGTCGTGGCGTATGGTGACCCAACGCCTGATGCACTATGCAAGGACCTTTGGCCCACTGTGCGGCCTTAGGTCTCTTTTATGTGCGGGCCGGCTTCTGCCAGCCTTGAAAGGAATGACCTGTGGTCGGGCCCTGCGCGTGAAGATGCGCCCAGGGCGTGGATCTCGGAGTCGCCGTACCAGCGCCTTCCTCGAAACGGATCGCGATTCTCCCCCCGGGCGTGGGGGTGTGGACGGTACGACCCCGGTGCCGACCGCCCCCCACCGGGCGCGCACACGCTCTTGCCGCGCGTCCCGAACTCACGAGGATCGACCCATGGCGTCCAGCCTGACGAAGGACTCCGCCGGTACCCCTGGCTCCGAGAAGACCTTCTTCGGCCACCCCCGCGGACTGGCCACACTCTTCATGACCGAGATGTGGGAGCGCTTCTCCTACTACGGCATGCGCGCTCTGCTCGTGCTCTACCTGGTCTCCGGCGGCGCAGACGCGGCCACCGGCAGCCAGGGCGGCGGCCTCGCCTACACCGCGGCGGCCGCCACGGCCATCTACTCCGTCTACGTGGCCATGGTCTACCTCATGGCCATGCCCGGCGGCTGGATCGGCGACCGCGTCTGGGGCGCCCGCAAGACCGTGGCGATCGCGAGCATCGTGATCGTCGCCGGTCACCTGTGCCTGGCCCTGCCGAGCTCGGCGATGTTCTTCGTCGGTCTGGCCCTGGTCGCGGTCGGCTCGGGTCTGCTGAAGGCCAACATCTCGACGATGGTCGGCCAGCTCTACAGCGACCCGAAGGACCTCCGCCGCGACGGTGGCTTCACCATCTTCTACATGGGCATCAACCTCGGTGCCTTCGCGGCGCCCTTCGCCATCGGCATTCTCGGCGAGAAGGTCAACTGGCACCTGGGCTTCGGCCTGGCCGCGGTCGGCATGGCGCTCGGCGCGATCCAGTTCATGGTCGGCTCCCGCCACCTGTCCGCGGAGAGCAGCAAGGTCCCGAACCCGCTGTCCGCCGAGGAGAAGCGCGGCGTCATCGTCAAGACGCTGGGAGCCGTCGCCGTGATCGCGGCGTTCTACCTCCTGGTGGCCTTCACCGACGTCTACCGGCTCACCCTCAACTGGGCGCTGCTCCCGATCACCGTGGCCGGTCTGCTGATCCCGATCGCGGTGCTTGTCAAGATCAAGCGGGACAAGGAGCTCAACACCGAAGAGCAGACCAAGATGACGGCGTTCATCTGGTTCTTCGTGGCCGCCGCGATCTTCTGGATGATCTTCGACCAGGGCGCGTCGACGCTGTCCCTCTTCGGTGACTCCCACACCTCCCGGGACATCTTCGGCTGGGAGATGCCGAACACCCTGTTCCAGTCGCTGAACCCGGGCTTCATCATGCTGCTCGCCCCGGTCTTCGCCGCCCTGTGGATCAAGATGGCCCGCAGCAACCGCGAGCCCAGCACCATCGTGAAGTTCTCCTTCGCCCTGGTGATGGCCGGCGCCTCGTTCTTCGTGTTCCTCGTCCCGATGGGCATGGCCACGGGCGACACGAAGGTCACCATGTGGTGGCTGGTGCTGATCTTCCTGATGCACACGGTCGCCGAGCTGTGCCTGTCCCCGGTGGGTCTCTCCCTGACCACGAAGATGGCGCCCGCGAAGTACGCCTCCCAGATGATGGGTGTCTTCTTCCTCGCCGTCACCGCCGGTGACAGCGTGACCGGCATGCTCGCCATCGCCGGTGTCGACCTCAACGGCCGGGGCATGGTCGCCCTGGAGGCCGCGGCCGCGGTGCTCGCCGGCGTCTCGGTCTACATGGCCCGCAAGAAGGTCAGCGCGCTCATGGGCGACGTGCGCTGACCCGCACCTCCCCACGCTCGAACTGAGGGCCGCCGCACCACCCGGTGCGGCGGCCTTTGGTGTTTCTGCGGGTCCCTGGCCGCGGGACAGTGCAGCATCTGGCCATGCGACGTACGTTGCCGACCTTCGCCCTGTGTGTGGCGTTGCTGTCGTCCAGTGCCGCCGTCGAGGCCGCACCCAGACCATTGCCGGGCCGGACCTTCTCGTACGGGGAGCACCCGCGGCAGAACATCACCGTGTACGGCGACCGGTCCGGGCACCCCGCCCTGATGATCCTGCACGGCGGATCCTGGGTGCGGGACACCGACTGGAGCCGGCGGGCGCGGTGGTTCGCGGACCGCGGGTTCACCGTGTACGACACCGACTACCGGCTCGCCTCCGACGCCGCCTGGCCCGCGCAGCGCGACGACGTGCTCGCGGCCCTGCGGTGGATCAAGCGGCGCGGCGGTGGCACACCCGTGGTGCTCGGGTCCTCCGCCGGCGGGCATCTCGCCGTCAGTGCCGGGGCGTACGGCGCCGGACGCAAGCGGATGCGGGGCGTGGTGGCGCTCTCCCCCGTGGCCTCGCCCTTCCGCGCCTGGCAGGACGGCGGGATGCTCGCCGCCTCGCCACCGCAGCGCAAGCTACGGCTGACGGCGGAGCTGCTCGCGGGGTGCGTGCCGGACCGGGCCTCCGGGCGGTGCTGGAACAAGTGGGTCGACCTGAGGGCCAAGTCGCACGCCTCCGGCAAGGACGACGCGCCCATGTACCTCACGCACTCGGCGGCGGACTTCGTGCCGGTCGCCCACTCGACGGACCTCGCGCACGCGCAGAGGTCTGCGGGCCTGCGGGACGTTGCGGTGCGCATTGAGCCGGGCACCGCGCACGGGGGCGAGCTCCTGAGGGACCCGGCGGTCGCGCAGACCGTGCTGCGGTGGCTGCGGCAGCGCGTTTGAGGGGGGCGCCCACTTCAGGGGCGCGGGGAACTGCGCGAGCGGCCCACGGCGACTCGCACCCGCCGGACGGACCGCCGTAGGCAGACGCGTCTGCGAAGTCCGGACCGTTGGCCACCGCGGGTCGTCTTTGGCTGGTCGCGCAGTTCCCCGCGCCCCTTCGGGCGCTATCGCAAGCCGCTCCTCCGCCTCGGGAGGAACGTGAAGACCGCGCCGCCAAGGAGGATCACCGTGCCCGCGACCAGGCCGAGCGCGCGCAGGGCGCCGTTGTCGTCCGCGCCGGTCTCGGCGAGGCCGCCGCCGGACGCCGAGCCGCCCCCGGTGGCCGCACCGCCCCCGGTGTCGGAGCCCCCGGCAGACCCTGAACCGCCGGCCGCGCCACCTGGCTGCGCCGCCGTGTCGATCTCCAGGGAGACCTCCGCCTTGGACGGCGTGCAAGTCGTCGTCGTACCGAGCGCCTTGACCGTGAGAACACCCGGCGAGAGCGTCGACTTGCCGTCGGCTCCCGGCTTGTACGTGCCGGTCAGGTCAGGGATGGTCATCGGGTCGCCGGACTTGATGGGCTCCTTGTTGGTGGGGCCCTCGACATGCACCGTGCCCTTGTCCGCGCCGCCCAGCTTGACCTCCATCGACGGCTTCACCGAGTCCGCGGGGATGTCGGCGGGGCTGTCCATGACGGACTTCTTGAACTCGACGGTGAGGCCGTAATTCCCGCCGTCCTTCTTGGCGTTGATCTGGACGGGGGACGTGGCGTCCTTGTCGCCGATGGGCGTCTTGCACTTGTAGGGGGTCTGGACCTCCTTGCCGGGGAAGTCGGTCTTGCCCCCGTCGTCGCCACCGCCACCGGTGTCGCCGCCACCCGTATCGCCGCCGGACGTGGACCCGCCCGCCGTGGACCCGCCCGACGTACTGCCACCGGAAGTGCTGCCGCCCGAGGCCGTGCCGCCGCCCGAACCGCCGCCGCCCTCCGTCACCTTGATGGTCGCGCCCGCCTTGACCTCTTCCTTCGGCGTGCACTTGGTGTCGGTCGACATCGGCTTGCTGACGTTGATGTTGTACGCGCCCGGGGTGAGCGTGACGTCGCCCGCCTTGGTCAGCTTCAGCTTGCCCTTCATGTCGGACAGGACCATCGGGCTGTTCTTCTTGATCGGCGGATTGACCCGCTCGCCCGCCACCGCCAGGTCACCGGTCTGGCCGCCGCCCAGCTTGATGGTGCCGGACGGCTTCACCGTGTCCTTCTCCAGGTCGAGGACGTCCGGGTTCTTGGACGCGGCCTGCGTCGTCTTCCATACGACCTCGACCTCGTCGCCCACCTTCGCGGTGGCCGGCGCGGTGATCTCGACCTTCGTGGTGCCCTGCACGGGTGGAAGGCCCGAGATCGACGGGGGTATGCACTCCGTCTTGTACGCCACCTCGGCCGCCTGCGCGGGACCCGCGCCCAGCAGGATGCCCGCCCCGCCGAGCAGCAGCGAGACCGAGGCCGCGCCCGCTCTCCGTCGTGTGCTGATCACGTGTTTCCCTTCGTCGTCGGGCTGTTCTCTGACGGTGCGGAGAGCTGTCCGGCTGCGGGTGCGGTCCCGGCGCCGGGGTCTGTGTCAGGGGTGAACCACGGGAGGGTGCCCGTGTTCGTGGCGGTGTCGGTGCCCTTGCCGGGCTCACGGGACGGTTTCGTACGTGGCGTACGGGCCGCCTCGTCCGCCGCGACCGCCCCCTGGGGCAGCCGCAACTTCGGTAGCCGGTCGGTGAGTTCGGCGATCCTGCCGGTGCGGTGGCGTCCGGCCGGGCGGGAGCCGCGGCCGCCCCGGCGGCGGCCCGGGTTGAGCTTGTCCACCACCGCCATGCCGATGCGGAAGACGGCGGCCGGCACGACGACGCAGAGCAGGATCCAGAAGACGGTGACGCCCCACGGGCGGCCGACGCCCCAGGGCTGCTCGGCGAGAACCTTGCCACCGAACTTCAGGGAGACGAGGTAATCGCCGTGCGCCCCGGCCGAGAGCTCGACCGGCAACTTGATCTGGGCCTTCTTGCCCGGGGCTATGGTGCCGCGCCACTGCTGTTCCTCCCACTGCGGGGCGAACACGCCGTGGGAGGTGCCCACTTGGAAGACCGGGTCCTTGACCGGGGCCGCGCCGACGTTGCCCACGGTGAAGACGAACTTGCGGGACGGCGGGGCACCGAACCAGGTCAGTACGCCGCTGGAGCCTTCCAGCTGGGTGTCGGTGAGGACGGACAGCTTGCCGCCGCCCTGCTGCTCGGGCAGGGGCTTCACGGGGTGGCCCGCGACCTTGAAGGCGGCGTCCGCCTGCGCCTTGTCCCCCGTCACCGTGGCCACGTGGACCACGCAGGGGCAGGGCTTGGGGGGCTCGGCCACGGGGAGCTTCTTGCTGAAGGCGCCCTTGCCGTCCGTGGTGACGGCGCGGCCCGAGTCGTTGGCGCAGGAGTTCGTGCCGCCGGGCACGCCCTTGCCCGGGGTGGACTGGCCGCAGATCAGCATCATCAGCAGGGCGTTCTTTCGCCACCCCTCGCCCTTGACGGTGATGTCGCCGCCCTTGCCCGCCTCGGCCTTGGAGAGGGTGACGGTCGGCTTCTCGGCGGCGGTGGCCCCCGCCGCCGGGAGCAGCGAGAAGGCCAGGGCCGCCAGCACGGCGGCCCCGGCGATGTACCGCTTGACTGCCCACAACGCGGGCCGCTCGACGTTCACAGTTGCTCGCCCCTTCCCGTGCCCGCTCCCGCCAACTCCGGTTCCGTACCGCTCTGTTCAGGCTCGTCCCGTGGCGGGTCCCCGATGGCCCTGCGTCTGCGTACGAACCAGACGCCCGCCGCCACGAGCCCGAGCACCCCGGCCCCTGCCCCCGCCACCGCTCCCCACGGCACGAAGCGGGCCGATGCCGTCGCCTTGTCGTGGGCTCCGCCCGCCGCCGTCACCGTGAGCGCGACCTCGACGGAGTCGAGCGCGGGGGCGTCCGTCCACGGTTCCGTCAGGGTGACCCTGCGGCCGGGCAGGAGTTCCACCGGAAGCGTGCGGGGCCCCCGGTCGAGCAGCGGGCCGAAGAGACCCTCCGCGTGGACCTTGAGCCTGGGGGTCAGGACCGTGTTGCCGCGGTTGACGACGTCGTACGAGATGCGCTCGCCCTCGGCCTTCACGCGCTCGACCGTGAGCGCGGACAGCGTCGGACCGCTCACCCGCAGATGCACGCGGACCCCGGCGTCCCGGCCGCCCTCAGGGCCGCCCTCACGGCCGCTCTCCCGCGCGACGATCGCCCCGGGGTGGTCGCCCGGCACCGCGCTCTCGGGGACGCTCACGCTGAACGGCACCTCGGCGCGGGTGCGCGGCGGCACCTTCACCTTGCGCTCGGCGAACGTGATCCAGGAGCCGGTGTCCTTCGGCCTGCCCCGCTCCAGCGTGAACGCGCCGCCCTTGGTGTTGTCCGCGTCCGCGCCGCTCAGCTCCACCGTGCGCGGCTTCGACCCCGGATTGGTGACCGTCACCGTGTCCTCCAGGACGGAGCCGGGCGTGCCCTCCACGTAGAAGTAGGGCCGCCCGTCCTTCGCCGGCCGTGTCCCTCCTCCCGCGGAGGGCGCGACGGACCACGCTCCGGAGTCGTCGGCGAACACCGGAGTCGCCGGTGCCACGCCCGTCACCAGTAAGGCCACGACCACGGTGAGAGCACGGGCAACGGACAGCAGCGACGGCATCGGCGGCTCCTGGATCTTCGTACGCTCGGCACGCGCCGAACGCGTCGTACGCGGCGGTCGGACGGGGCGCGCGCGGTCACCGCGTCCCCGCGACGCCGCACACCGCGCCTAGCGCGACCGGGCCGCCTGGTTCCTGCGGGTCAGCCAGAGCGCGCCTGCCGCGCCCGCGAGCAGCACCGTGCCGCCGAGGGTGCCGAGCGCGATCGCGGAGTCCGCGGGTCCGGTCTGCGGGAGCTCCTCGCCGCCCGAGGGGGCGCTGGCCGAACCGCCCGAGCCGCTGTCGTCACTGGATCCGCCGGAGCCGCCGCCCGTCGTTCCTCCGCCGCCGGAGCCCTTCACGTCCAGCGAGAGCGAGGGCTTGGGGCTGTTGGACGGCGTGCACGTCGTCGTCGTGCCGAGCGCCTTGATGGTCAGGACATCCGCGGTGAAGGTGACCTTGCCGCTCTTCTTCGGCGTGTACGTCCCCGACAGGTCGCTGATCTTGATGGGGGTGTTGGCGGGGATCGCCTTGTCGTTGGGCGCCCCGGACACCGGCACCGTGCCGCTCTCCGCTCCGCCCAGTTTGATGAGCGCGCTCGGCTTCATCGCGCCCTTGCCAAGCTCCACGGGGCTGGACGAGACGCCCTTCTGGAAGGACATGGTGAGTTTGTAGCCGCTGCCGCTCTTGACGCTCTTGATATCGATCGGCGAGACCGCGCCCTTGTTCCCGATGGGCGTCTTGCACTGGTAGTTGACGTCCTGGACCTCGGCCTGCGCGGCGGGGGCGGCCATCAGCACCGCCGAGCCGCCGGCCAAGGCCGTGGCAAGCGCGAGCGCGGCCCTTCGTTTCTGGTACGACACCTCGAGTTCCCCTCATGCCGGTCGTGGCGTGCCGCGGTGCGGATTTACTGACGGCACATCAGATTGGGCGCTCAAGGTACGCCCGGGGCCTTGCCGAGGGAAGACAAAGAACGCGCCGGATCTTCAGTGATCCGGCGCGCGTACGAACCGTGGGTAACCCAAGGGGGAGCTGAGCGGGCCCTACACGGGCGCGCTCAGCTCGGCCCACACCGTCTTGCCCGACACCCCGGGGGTGCGGACGACCCCCCAGTCCAGGCAGAGCCGCTGGACTATGAACATCCCGTGCCCGCCGGGCCTGCCGACGCGGTGCGGGGTACGGGGCGCGGGCTGACCGGCGCCGCGGTCGGACACCTCTATCCGCAGCACCTTGCTGTCGGAGGAGATCCAGAGCTCGTCGGGGCCCTCGGCGTGCAGGCAGGCGTTGGTCACCAGCTCGGACACGACGAGGAGGACGTCCTCAGCGGCCGCCCGCTGATCGGCGCCCGCCGCGGGCAGCCAGCCCCACGCCTGCAACGCCTGGCGCGCGAAGTCGCGGGCGAGGGGCACGATGCCGCTGGCGCCGTCCAGGCTCAGCCTGCGGACCTGGCGCCCCTGACGGCCGGTGGCAGCCGGGGCGGCCTGGTCCGCGGGAGCGGCCGCGGCAACGGCCTCGTACTCCGGGCCGCGGTCGCCCGGCGAGCAAGGCCGGGTGGTGCTCATCAGCGCTTCACCTCACCGACAAGAGGACTCTGGACAAGGAACTGGACAAGTAGCGGGGCTCCAAGAGGGATCATCGGCTGCTCGGCCGTTCCTGCTGTTGATTTGGCAACGTTTGATTCACGGACCGCTGTCGACGGATCCAGGGTGTCTCCTGCCCGGCCGAACCGTGAGAACACCCACTTATTCGACGCGACCCGTGTGACGCTGGTAACGCGATGATCACACAGAGACAACTGACGCGTAACTCTTGAGTACGCTCCGTCAGCGGGCCGCCCGGTCAGTCGGCCAGCGCCGCCGCGAGCGTGTCGTGAACAGTGAAGACCGCGTCGGCTCCGGTGATCTCGAAGACCCGGGCCACCACCGGCAGCATCCCTGCCAGATGCACCCCACCTCCCGCGGCCTCGGCCTTGAGCCGGGCCCCCAGTAGGACATTGAGTCCGGTGGAGTCCATGAACTCCAGTCGCGAACAGTCGACGACCAGTCGCGAGAAGCCGTCGTCGAGGCAGGCCTCAAGTGGCTCACGCAACAAATCGGCGGTGTGGTGATCCAACTCACCCGCCGGAGTCACGACGACGCTCGGGCCCTCGGCCCGGACTTCGACCAGAAGTCGGCCCCGATGCGCGCTACCGACTGTCCCGCGGTCCATTCCGTCACTCACTTCCGACCGTCGTGGCTGTTGATGACGCCCCTGAACATTACGCCTTCCACACGCCCTCGGGTACCCGAACATCCCCCCGAATTCGGACATTTAGCCACACAACGCACTTGCGACCGGCCTGTGGAAACGGGTAGGGGTAGAAGAGACAGTAATCAACACGGACGGCTTTGGAGGCGCCGCACACCGCAGTGCACGTATTGGCATCGGCAGCCATATGCCGAGAACGATGGAGGACACCATGTCACCCCGGCTCGACGAATCGCGCACTGACCGAGCGACGTCGACACTCTCACCTCACCGTATCGAGACCGAGATCCCGGGTCCCCGCACGGAATCCGCGCCCGAAGGACTTCCGGCCCTGACGGCCGTGGCGGAGGCCGTGACGGAGGCCGTGACGGAGACGGAAGCCCTCGAAGGGCTCTCCGATCTGCCCGAGATCCCGCCGTTCGACGAGGTGGGCCCGCTGGATGCGAGGGCCCTGTCCAAGACCCTCTTCGAACGCCTCGAGTCGCTCGAGGAAGGCACGCACGAGTACGCGTACGTCCGCAACACCCTCGTCGAACTCAACCTCGCCCTGGTCAAGTTCGCCGCCTCCCGGTTCCGCTCCCGCAGCGAGCCCATGGAGGACATCATCCAGGTCGGCACCATCGGCCTGATCAAGGCGATCGACCGCTTCGAGCTCAGCCGAGGCGTCGAGTTCCCCACCTTCGCGATGCCGACCATCGTCGGCGAGATCAAGCGCTTCTTCCGCGACACGAGTTGGTCGGTGCGCGTCCCGCGCCGCCTTCAGGAACTCCGACTGGACCTCGCCAAGGCGGGCGACGAACTCGCCCAGCAATTCGATCGCGCCCCCACGGTGGGCGAGCTCGCCGAGCGCCTGGGCATCTCCAACGACGAGGTCGTCGAAGGCATGGCGGCGTCCAACGCCTACACGGCGAGCTCGCTGGACGCCCAGCCCGAGGAGGACGACTCCGAGGGCGCGCTGGCCGACCGGATCGGTTACGAGGACCACGGACTCGAAGGCATCGAGTACGTCGAGTCGTTGAAGCCGCTGATCGCCGAACTGCCGCCGCGCGACCGGAAGATCCTCTCGCTCCGCTTCGTCGCCAACATGACGCAGTCGGAGATAGGCGAGGAGCTGGGCATCTCGCAGATGCACGTCTCGCGACTGCTGTCGCGCACTCTCGTCAAGCTCCGCAAGGGATTGACCGTCGAGGAGTGAGGGGGCTCGCCGCTCGGCGTTCGTGCCGGTTCCTGGACCGCCGCTTCGCGACGGACGACTCCCACCCACCCACCCGTTTACCCCGCGTCTTGGGGTAGGCGGGTGGGTTGCTCTTGTTCTGGTCTCAAGGTGCGCCTTCTGGTCTCAAGGTGCGCTCAGTGCCGCCGCCACCGCCGCCTCCGCGTGCAGCCTCGTCGTCGGGAAGACCGGCACCGGGCTGTGCTCCTGCCCGACGAGCAGCTCGATCTCGGTGCAGCCGAGAATCACTCCCTCGGCTCCTTCCCGTACGAGATCGCCGATGACCCTCTGGTACCCAGCGCGAGACTCCTCACGCACCACCCCGAGGCACAACTCCTCGTAGATCACCCGGTGCACGAGCGCGCGCCCCTCCGCGTCCGGGATCAGGACATCGAGCCCGCGCGCCGCGAGCCGCTCCCGGTAGAAGTCCTGCTCCATGGTGAACGCGGTCCCGAGCAGCCCCACGCGCCGTACGCCGCCCCGCAGCACCGCGTCGGCGGTCGCGTCCGCGAGATGCAGGAGCGGCACGGAGAGGGCCTCCTGGACCTGTTCAGCGACCTTGTGCATGGTGTTGGTGCAGATCAGCACGAGGCCGGCACCGGCCGCCTCGACCCCCTTGGCGGCACGGGCGAGCACCTCGCCCGCCTGCTCCCACTCCCCCGCGACCTGCAACTCCTCGATCTCGGCGAAGTCGACGGAGTACAGCACGCAACGGGCGGAGTGCAGCCCGCCGAGACGCTCCCGTACGAGTTCGTTGAGCAGCCGGTAGTACTCGGCGCTGGACTCCCAGCTCATGCCGCCGATGAGGCCGATGGTCTTCATGGAGCCAGGGTCGCAGGCAGTGGCACGGGACGCCGCTGACGTCGCAGGAGACGGCGCAGCACCTATCCCTCCCCCAACTCGCACCAGACGGTCTTGCTGTCCGGCCCCTGCTCCACGCCCCAGCGCAGCGAGACCGCGTCGAGCAGGGCCAGGCCGCGGCCCGTCTCGTCGTCGCTGCCCGCCTGCCTGAGCAGGGGCCAGGCGCACGGGTCGGGGTCGGTGACCGCCACCCGGATCCGGCCGGGGGCTCCGGTGAGGCGGACGGTTACGGGGGTTCCCTCGCCGAGGTGCCGGATCACGTTGCTGAGCAGTTCGCTGACGCAGAGCTGTACGTCGGGGTGGGGGCCGTAGGGGTGCCTGCTGAGGGTGTGACGGAGTTCGGGCACCGCCTTGGGGACGGCGAGCAGGGCGAGTTCGAAGTCCGGGGCGGGGTCTCTCATGGGGGGTACGCCTTCCGTGCGCTCTGTGACGATGTGCTCACACAGTGGCGTCGGAGCGGCGTAGCGTGACAGGGGTTTGGGTTGCGCAGGGCAACCGGCAAATGGCGGTGGTGAGTTGTGCCTCCTCGTAAGGATCCCGACGCGTCGGCGAATGTTCCAGCCTTCTATGGCGCCGAGTTGCGCTTCAAAAGAGAGGCCGCGGGCCTCACCCTCGAACAGCTGGCCGACGGCAGCTATCGGGGCATCTCCTTCCTCAGCCAGATCGAGCGCGGCGAGCGGCGCATGCCGCGCGATCTGGCCCAGCACGTCGACGAGAAACTCCGGACGGACGGCTTTTTCCAACGCCGTTGTGAAGATGCGCGCAAGGCCCGCCAGGGCGGTCACGCCGAGTACTTCGCGGATGTCGCGGAGATGGAGCGGTATGCGGAGTCCATCGAGGACTGGGCTCCGATGATTGTCCCTGGGCTGCTGCAGACACGGGCGTACGCAGAGAGAGTGGTGCGGATCAGCCTGCCCTGGCTGCGGCCGGGCACCGTAGAGAAGCAGGTCACCGCGCGTATGGAGCGCGCGTCGCTATGGGAGCGGGAAGAGCCTCCGGCCTTCTGGGCGATTCTGCATGAGTCCTTGATCCGCAGGCCGCTTCTGCCGCCGGGGCAGATGTCGAACCTGCTGGAGCACATCCTCACGGTGATCCAGTCCGCGCAGGGCGTTCTGCAAATCCTTCCGGGAACGTCGACGGCCCACCCCTTCATGATGGGCATGACCAGGACCATGACCTTCCCGGATGCTCCCCCCGTGGTGTACACGGAGGGCCTCCACAGCGGCCAACTCATCGACTATCCAAGCCTCGTGAAGGACTACCGCAAGTCGTACGATCTGCTCAGGGCCGCCGCACTGTCACCCGAGGCGTCCCTGGCCATGATCGAGGCAGCGGCAGAGGACTACCGAAATGGCAAGCAGCCAGATTGACTTGAGCTCGGCGCATTGGCGCAAGAGCAGCTACAGCAACGGCTCGGGCGGCGAGTGCGTCGAAGTCGCCGACGGCTTCCCTGGCATCGTGCCCGTCCGGGACTCCAAGGTCACGGACGGTCCGACCCTCACGCTCCCCGCTACCGCTTGGGTCCCCTTCGTCACCGCCCTGGCGAAGGGCGAATTGGCCCTCTAAGGGGGGCGCAGTGATTACCCGTTGCAGGAAAGTCCCGGCCCGCACCACGGCGCACGGCGCATCAGCGGGACTTTCCTGCAACGGCCAGCTTCAGGACCTCCGGGATTACGGTGAACGTCGCGTCCATGTGGGCCACCAGGGCCGTTCGGTCCTGGCTTCCGCCGGGGGTGGACCACTCCGTCAGCGCGGCGCGCCACGCCGAGAGCATCAGCTCCAGGAGGAGCCGCACCCGTAGCGGATCCGGGGCCGGGCCCGTGCCGAGGCCGGCGACTGTCAGGGTGACCACCTCCTCGGTCACCTCCGCGCAGTGGCGCAGGCTGTGCGCGTTCAGCGCGGGCGTCGCGTCGGCCAAGGCGCGGCTCGACAGGAAGCGCCGCTCCCAGTCCTCCTCCATGCCCGCCACGGCCGCGTACAGCGAACGCTCGAAGACGGCGAGCAGGGGCTGATCGGTGAACGGACGCTCCTTGATGTCGTCGACGTAGGCCCGCCAGAGCTCCCGCTCCGGGGCGAGCGCGACGTCCTCCTTCGAGGCGAACGTACGGAAGAAAGTGCGCTTGGAGACCTCGACGGCCTCCACCAGCTCGTCGAGTGTGGCCGCGGCGAAGCCCTTCTCCGTGAAGAGTTCGAGCGCCGTCTCGACGAGCGCACGCCGCGTACGCAGCTTCTTGCGCTCCCGAAGGGGCAGTTCGCTCAGGCTGCCATCGCCCTTGGTCGTCTCCGTGGCCATGAACGCCATCCTAGACGCGTCGCCCCCTGGACGCCTTTGCCCCTTGATGGCTTTTGCCACTCAGTGGCATTATGCGCTGCATGCGAGCACTCACGATCGATCACTCCGCTCCCGGCCACCTCTCCCTGCGCGAGGTCCCCGACCCGGAGCCCGCGCCTCACCAGGCGCTTGTCCGCGTCCACTCGTTCTCCGTCAACCACGGGGAAGCCGCCCACGTCGTCCCGAGCGCCCCGGACGGGGCCGTTCCGGGATGGGATGCCGCCGGGGTCGTCGTGCGGGCCGCCGCTGACGGGTCGGGGCCCACCGCCGGAACGTCTGTCGTCACGCTCGGGCCCGAGGGCGCGTGGGCCGAACTGCGGGCCGTCGATACGCAGTTGATGGGGCGGGTACCCGCGGGCGCCGACCTCGGCGCGGCCGGGGCGCTGCCGGTTGCCGCCGGGTCGGCTCTGCGGGGACTGCGGAGGCTGGGGCCGATTCTGGGGCGCCGGGTGCTCGTGACGGGGGCGAGCGGTGGCGTCGGCCGGTTCGCGGTGCAGCTCGCGGCGCGTGGGGGCGCGCACGTCGTGGCGGCGACCAGCGACCCGGCCAACGCCGAGGCACTCACCCGCCTGGGCGCCCACGAGATCGTGCCGAGCGATGAACTGAAGCTCGCGGCTCCGGTGCACGGTGTGATCGATGTGGTGGGCGGTCCCCAACTCGTCGACGCCTACGGCGCGTTGGCTCCCCGCGGGACGCTGGTCGCCATGGGGCACAGCTCAGGTGCCGGGGAGAACTTCCCGTTCGGCGCACTCTTCGGGGACGGCGGTCGCCACGACCGCTCGCTCACCACGTTCTTCCTGATGGACGACGCGGACGGCCTCGCCGCCGACCTCGAATGGCTCGCCTCGCTCGTCGCGCGCGGCGAACTCGACCCGCAGATCGGGTGGCGCGGGGACTGGGGCCGCACCGAGGACGCCCTGGCCGCGCTGCTCGCCCGCGAGGTCGCGGGCAAGGCGGTCCTGGACGTCCCCCAGTAGTGCCGCAGTAGTTCCCCAGTAGCGCCTCCTTTCAGAGCCGGACGCCCCGCTGCCACACCTCGCTGACCAGCGGAACCCCCGGCCGGTACGCCAGGTGGACATGGCTCGGGGCGTCGAGCAGGGCCAGGTCGGCGCGGGCCCCTTCGCGTACGAAACCGACGTCCGTGCGGCGCAGGGCCGCCGCGCCGCCCGCCGTTGCCGACCAGATGGCCTCGTCCGGGGTCATGCCCATGTCCCGTACGGCGAGGGCGATGCAGAAGGGGACGGAGGAAGTGAAAGAGCTGCCCGGGTTGCAGTCCGTGGAAAGGGCGACGGTTGCGCCCGCGTCGAGGATGCGGCGGGCGTCGGGCCACTCGGCTCGGGTGGAGAACTCGGCGCCGGGGAGGAGGGTGGCCACCGTGTTGCTGTTCGCGAGGGCGTCCACGTCCGCGTCCGTGAGGTGCGTGCAGTGGTCCGCCGATGCCGCGTCCAGTTCCACGGCGAGCTGTACGCCGGGGCCGTACGAGAGCTGGTTCGCGTGGATGCGGGGGTGGAGGCCGCGTGCCTTGCCCGCCGTGAGGATCGCGCGGGCCTGGTCGCCGTCGAAGGCGCCCTTCTCGCAGAAGACGTCGATCCAGCGGGCGTGGGGGGCGCAGGCCTCCAGCATGGGGCCCGTGACCAGGTCGACGTAGGCCGCCGGGTCCTCGGCGTAGTCGGGGGAGACGATGTGGGCGCCCATGAACGTGACTTCGTCCGTGTGGCGGGCCGCGATCTTCAGTGCGCGGGCCTCGTCCTCGGTGTTGAGGCCGTAGCCCGACTTCGTCTCGAAGGTGGTGGTGCCCTGGCGGAGGGCCTCGCGGAGGTAGTGCGTGAGGTTCGCTTCGAGCGTCGTGTCGGTGGCGGCTCGGGTTGCGGCGACCGTGGTGCGGATGCCGCCGGCGGAGTAGGCGCGGCCCGACATGCGGGCGTTGAACTCCTGGGTGCGGTCGCCTGCGAAGACAAGGTGGGAGTGGGAGTCGACGAAGCCGGGGATGGCCGCGCGGCCCTGTGCGTCGTGGGTCTCGTCCGCTGCGGGGGCCTTGGCGGCGGGGCCTACCCAGGCGATGGTCCCGGTCTCGCCGTCCAGGACGACGGCGGCGTTCGTGAGGAGGCCGAGGGGGGTTCCGTCCCCCTGGGAGGGGTCGTTCGTGACGAGGCTGGCGATGTTGGTGATGAGGGTGGTGGGCATGAGGGCTCCGTGGTGGGCTGAGGTTTTGACGGGTTCCTTTTCCCCAACCCCGCCCCTTCCCGAAAACCCGCTCTGGCGCGGGGGCCTTGGTGACCGTCATCACCGGCTCCGCCGAGCTCGTCCTCAAACGCCGGACAGGCTGGAATTTTCAGCTGCGGGGCAATCGGGCGGGCGGGCGGGAAAAGCTCGTTCGGTGCGGGCGAGACTGCCGGGTGATCGGGTGGGTGGGTGGGAGAGGCTCGTTCGGGGCGGGCGAAGCTGCCGGGTGATCCGGTGGTTGGGCGGGAAGCTCCGCGGCGGTGCAGGACCGCCGGCTCAATCTCGCAGCGCCGCGATCGCCTCCGTCAGGGCTGACGGGACGTCGGGGATCGAGGCATGGACCCCGTCCCGTACGACGTGGCGGCCCCCCACCACCGTGTGCCGCACGTCCGCCGACGTCGCCGCGAACACCGCCGTCTCCGCCGCGAGGCGCGGCAGCGGGCCCGCCGTGCGGACCGAGTCCAGGGCCACGGTGGCGAAGTCGGCCAGCGCCCCCGCCTCGATCACGCCCGCGTCCGCCCAGCCCAGCGCCGCATGCCCGTCCGCCGAAGCCGCCCGCAGCAGCGCCGCCGCCGTCCAGTGGCCCCGCGTGTGCGAGCGCAGGCGCTCGTTCAGTTCCATCGCCCGCGCCTCTTCGAGGATGTCGATCACCGCGTGGCTGTCGCTGCCCAGGGACAGCGGGCTGCCCGCCTGCTGGAGGCGTACCGCCGGGCCGATGCCGTCCGCCAGGTCCCGCTCCGTCGTGGGGCACATGCACGTGCCCGTCCCAGTACGGCCGAGCAGGGCGATGTCCTCGTCCGTGAGGTGCGTGTTGTGCACGCCCGTCGTGCGGGGCCCCAGCACCCCGTGGTCCGCCAAGAGGCGCGTAGGCGTGCGTCCGTGCACCGCCTGGCACGCCTCGTTCTCCGCCGTCTGCTCGGAGAGGTGTACGTGCAGCGGTGCCCGACGAGCTGAAGCCCACTCCGCCACCACGCCCAACTGCCGCGCGGGCACCGCCCGTACGGAGTGGATCGCCGCGCCCACGCGTGCGTGCTCGCGGTCCTTCAGGGCCGACGCCCTCTCCGCCCACGCCTCCGTCGTACCGTCGGAGAAGCGCAGCTGGTGGCGGTTCGGGGGCTCGCCCCGTGACTCCGTCAGGAGCCCGGACGCCACGTACGCCGTGTCCAGGAGGGTGATGCGGATGCCCGCTTCCGACGCCGCCTCGATCAGCGCCTCGCCCATCGCGTTCGGGTCGGCATAAGCGACACCGCCCGGCGCGTGGTGCAAGTAGTGGAACTCGCCGACCGCGGTGATGCCCGCGAGGGCCATCTCCGCGTACACCGCGCGGGCCAGCGCGTGGTACGTCTCGGGCGTCAGCCGGTCCGCCACCGAGTACATGACCTCGCGCCACGTCCAGAACGTGCCGGAGCCGACCTGGACCGTGCCGCGCAGGGCACGGTGGAAGGCGTGCGAGTGGGCGTTCGCCAGGCCGGGGAGCGTCAGGCCGCGCAGCACCGTCGCGCCGGGCGGCGGCGCTTCGACGCCCTTGCGGACGGCCGTGATCCGGTCGCCCGTCACATCGACCGCGACCCCCGGCTCGACATTCGTGTCCAGCCAGGCATGCTCAAGCCAGTAAGTCTCCGTCGTCACCTGCACGCCAGCCCTTCCAGTACGTCGGCCAGTGCGGTCACCCCGGCCACGCAGTCGTCCTCGGCGGCGAACTCGGCCGGGGAGTGCGAGATGCCCGTGGGGTTCCGTACGAACAGCATGGCGGTGGGGATCGACTCGGACAAAATACCCGCGTCGTGTCCGGCGCCCGTTCCCAGGACGGGGACGCTCCTGCCCGTGCCGCCGCTGAGGATCGTGCCCAGTTCGTCCCGCAGGGCGTGCTCGAACTCGACCACCGGCGTGAAGGACTCACGTACGACGTCGAGGTCGATGCCGTGCCGGTCCGCGTACTCACGGGCCGCCTTCTCGATGCCCGTCACGACCGTGTCGAGGGTGGACTGGTCGGCCGCACGGGAGTCCAGCCAGCCCCGCACCAGGGACGGGATCGCGTTGACGCCGTTCGGCTCCACCGAGATCTTGCCGAACGTGGCCACCGCGCCCGCCAGTTCGGCTTCCCTGCGTGCGGCGAGGACCGTCTCCGCGTACGTGAGCATCGGGTCGCGGCGGTCCACCAGGCGGGTCGTGCCCGCGTGGTTGGCCTCGCCCCTGAAGTCGAAGCGCCAGCGGCCGTGCGGCCAGATGGCGGACGCGATGCCCACCGGGTCGCCGGAGAGGTCGAGGGCGCGGCCCTGCTCCACGTGGAGCTCCACGAACGCCCCGACGCGGGCGAGGCGTTCGGGGTCGGGGCCGATGGCCGCAGGGTCGTACCCCGCCGCCTCCATCGCCTGCGGCAGCGTGATCCCGTCCGCATCCGTCAGCTCGTACGCCTTCTCGCGCGTGAGCTTCCCCGCGGTCAGGCGTGAGCCCACGCAGGCCAGGCCGAAGCGGGCGCCCTCTTCGTCGCCGAAGTTGGTGATGGCGAGGGGCCTGGTGAACTGCACGCGCCTGGAGCGGAGTTCGTCCAGCGCCGCGAAGGCGGAGACGACCCCGAGCGGGCCGTCGAAGGCGCCGCCGTCCGGGACGGAGTCCAGGTGGGAGCCGGTGACGACCGCGTCACCGCGGGACGGGTCGCCGAGCCAGGCCCACTGGTTGCCGTTGCGGTCCAGTTCGTAGGTCAGGCCCCGGCTTTCCGCCTGGGCCTTGAACCAGGCTCGGCAGTCGGTGTCCGCGCCGGTCCAGGCGTAACGGCGGTAGCCGCCGGAGTCGCCGTTCCGCCCGATAGGGCGCAACTCCCGCCACATCTCCTGGAAGGACGGGGCCTGTCCGGTGGGCTGTGCGGGCGCGTTCCCGTCCGCGGGTGCGCCTGTGCCCACCCGTGCCGCCCCAGCGGCACGACTGCCCACAGGCTGGGCGGCCTGATCGCTCACGCCTCGCCACCCTCGCGCATCGGGATCCGTACGCCCTTGGCGTCGGCGACCGACTCCGCGATGTCGTAGCCCGCGTCCACGTGCCGGATGACGCCCATTCCGGGGTCGTTGGTCAGGACGCGGCGGATCTTCTCGCCCGCCAGCTCCGTGCCGTCGGCGACCGAGACCTGGCCCGCGTGGAGGGAGCGGCCCATGCCGACGCCGCCGCCGTGGTGGATGGAGACCCAGGAGGCGCCCGACGCGACGTTCACCATGGCGTTCAGGAGCGGCCAGTCGGCGATCGCGTCCGAGCCGTCCAGCATGGCTTCCGTCTCGCGGTACGGGGATGCCACCGAGCCGCAGTCGAGGTGGTCGCGGCCGATCGCGAGCGGGGCGGCGAGGGTGCCGTTGCCGACCATGTCGTTGAACATGTCGCCGGCCTTGTCGCGCTCGCCCTGACCGAGCCAGCAGATGCGCGCCGGGAGGCCCTGGAAGTGGACCCGCTCCCCCGCCATCTTGATCCAGCGGTGCAGGGACTCGTTCTCCGGGAAGAGGTCGAGGAGCGCCTTGTCCGTCTTGTGGATGTCCGAGGCCTCACCCGAGAGCGCCGCCCAGCGGAACGGGCCCTTGCCCTCGCAGAAGAGGGGGCGGATGTAGGCGGGGACGAAGCCAGGGAATGCGAACGCGCGGTCGTAGCCCGCGAGTTGGGCCTCGCCACGGATGGAGTTCCCGTAGTCGAAGACCTCCGCGCCCGCGTCCATGAAGCCGACCATCGCCTCGACGTGCTTGGCCATGGACTCACGCGCGCGGGTGGTGAAGCCCGCCGGGTCCTTGGCCGCGTACGACGCCATGTCGTCGAAGTCGACGCCGGTCGGGAGGTACGCGAGCGGGTCGTGGGCCGAGGTCTGGTCGGTGACGATGTCGATGGGGGCGCCCTCGGCGAGCATGCGCGGCAGCAGGTCGGCGGCGTTGCCGAGCAGGCCGATGGAGAGGGGCTTGCGCTGGTCGCGCGCCTCGACCGCGAGCTGGAGCGCGTGCTCCAGCGAGTCGGCCTTCACGTCCAGGTACCGGTGCTCGATGCGGCGCTCGATGGCGCGCGGGTCGACGTCGATACAGATCGCGACGCCGTCGTTCATGGTGACGGCGAGCGGCTGGGCGCCGCCCATGCCGCCGAGGCCGGCGGTGAGGGTGATCGTGCCGGCGAGGGTCCCGTTGAACTTCTTGGCGGCGACGGCGGCGAAGGTCTCGTACGTGCCCTGGAGGATGCCCTGCGTGCCGATGTAGATCCAGGAGCCGGCCGTCATCTGGCCGTACATCGTGAGGCCGAGGGCCTCAAGGCGGCGGAACTCCTCCCAGTTCGCCCAGTCGCCCACGAGGTTTGAGTTGGCGATCAGGACGCGCGGGGCCCACTCGTGGGTCTGCATGACGCCGACGGGGCGGCCGGACTGGACGAGCATCGTCTCGTCCTGCTTGAGGGTCTTGAGCGTGCGCACCATCGCGTCGAAGGAGCGCCAGTCGCGGGCGGCCTTGCCGGTGCCGCCGTAGACGACGAGCTTGTCGGGGTGCTCGGCGACCTCGGGGTCGAGGTTGTTCTGCAGCATGCGGAGGGCGGCTTCCTGCTGCCATCCCAGGGCGCTCAGTTCCGTACCGCGCGGTGCCCGTACGGGGCGGGGTCCTGACATGGCGATGCCTCCTCGCGTAAAGCTCTGCTGGTGGTCTGCTCGTGGTGCGCTGCTGTGACCTTGTTATTCACATCCTGCGATGTTGAATAGAGCTAGTCAATACATGGAGAGGGCAGCGATACCGCGTCGCGGATGATTGGCTGGAACGCATGAGCGATCAGGGCATGGAGACCGCACACGCATCCGACGCGGGCCAAGAGGCACCCACTGACCCGGCCGCACGGCGTGACCAGGCCGTCCGCGCCGCCGTGGAACAGGGCCTCCTCGACCCCGCGTCCCCCCTCGTCGGCCTCCTTGACGTCACCGGCATCCGCACGTCAGCCGCCGCCCTGCGCGCCGCCTTCGAGGCGGTCACACCGCCCGGCACGCCCGTCCTGCACGCCTTCGCGGTGAAGGCGTCGCCCCTGGTCCCGGTCCTGCGGCTGCTTCGCGACGCGGGCATCGGCGCCGAGGTGGCGAGCCCCGGCGAGCTGGCCCTGGCGCGGGCCGCCGGGGTGCCGCCCACGCACACCGTCCTGGACTCTCCCGCGAAGACCCCCGCCGAGCTGCGCGAGGCCCTCGCACTCGGCATCGCAGTGAACGCGGACAACCCGCAGGAACTCGCCCGCATCGACGCGATGACGCGGTCGGCGCCCACCGTCTCCCCCATCGGCCTGCGCGTGAACCCGCAGATCGGCGGCGGCTCCATCGGCGCCCTTTCCACCGCGACCGCGACCTCCAAGTTCGGCGTCGCGCTGCACGACGAGGGCGCACGCGAGTGGATCGTCCAGGCGTATCTCGACCGCCCGTGGATGACGCGGCTGCACGCCCACTCGGGGTCACAGGGAATGCCCCTGGAACTGATGGTGCGGGGTGTGTCGGCGACGTACGAACTGGCCGAGGAGATCAACGAACGGGCCGGCCGGCAGCAGATCGACACCATCGACATCGGCGGCGGCCTGCCCGTCAACTTCGGCTCGGACGAGGAGACCCCGACGCACGCGCAGTACGCGCGCCGCCTGAAGTCCCGCGTGCCGGGGCTGCTCGACGGGCGCTACGGCCTGGTCACCGAGTTCGGCCGCTCGCTGCTCGCCAAGCACGGCACGATCCTGGCCCGCGTCGAGTACGCCAAGTCGGCCGGCTCACGGCCCGTCGCGGTGACGCACGCGGGCGTCCAGGTGGCGGCGCGCACGGTGTACGCGCCCGCGACCTGGCCGCTGCGGATCGCCGCGTACGACGCGAAGGGCCGCCCCAAGAGCGGCCCGCCCGTCGGCCAGGACATCGCGGGCCCCGCCTGCTTCGCGGGCGACCTGCTCGCCGAGAACCGCCCGCTGCCGCTGCTCGAACAGGGCGACTATGCGGCGGTGCTCGACACGGGCGCGTATTACTTCGCGCACCACTACTCGTACAACAGCCTGGCCCGGCCCGGCATTTACGGCTTCTCCGGGGGCCCGGGCGAAGAGGTCACCTTCGCCACCGTGCGGGAGCCGCAGACCCTGGAGGAGATCGTCGCCGAGTCGGGAGGCGGACAGCGGGACGCGCTGCGCGACCTCTGAGGTTGCTCAACTCCCGCATTCCTGAGGTACTTCCGGGGCAGATGCTCCCTCCAGGCACACCCTCGGGGGAGATGATCCTGTGACGACGTCCGGCACACCCGCCACCACGCCACCACCCGCCGAAGAACCCGCGCTGCACCGCGCGATCGGCCCCAAGCTCCTGATCCTCTTCGTGATCGGCGACATCCTCGGCACCGGCATCTACGCCACCACCGGCAAGGTCGCGGGGAAGGTCGGCGGCGCACTGTGGCTGCCGTTCGCGATCGGCTTCGTCGTGGCGATCCTGACGGCGGCGTCGTACGTGGAGCTGGTCGGCAAGTATCCGAAGGCGGCGGGCGCCGCCCTCTACACGCAGAAGGCCTTCAAGGTCCCCTTCCTCACCTTCATCGTCGCGTTCATGGTGATGGCATCGGGGCTCTCGTCGGCGAGCGCGGCGGCGCGCGCCTTCAGCGGCGACTACCTGAGCGAGCTGACGAGCGACGCGCTCCCGCCGACGCTGATCGCGATCCTCTTCATCCTCGCGCTCGCGGCGCTGAACCTGCGGGGCGTCGCCGAGTCGGTGAAGACGAACGTGGTCCTCACGCTCGTCGAGCTGACGGGCCTGGTCATCATCCTCGCGATCGGCGCGTACGCGGTCCTGAGCGGGGACGGGGATCCCGGGCGCCTCACAGACTTCGAATCCCCGGGAGGCGGCACGGGCTACGCGCTGCTCACCGGCATCCTCGGGGCGACCGCGCTCGGCTTCTTCGCGTTCGTCGGGTTCGAGGACTCGGTGAACATGGCCGAGGAGACGAAGGATCCGACGCGTACGTTCCCGCGGGCGATCTTCATCGGTGTCGCGGTGACGGGCACGATCTACGTCCTGGTGGCGCTGGTGTCGTCGCTGCTCGTGGACTACAAGGTGCTTGAGGGATCGAGCGGTCCACTTCTTGAGGTCGTGAAGGCGGGCGGCATCGACTTCCCGCACAAACTCTTCGCGCTGATCGCCCTGTTCGCGGTCACCAACTCGGCGCTGATCAACATCATGATGGCCTCGCGGCTCTGTTACGGCATGGCCAACGAGCGCATCCTGCCGCGCGCGATGGGCCGGGTCCTGTCCCGCCGCAAGACACCGTGGGTGGGCATCGTCTTCGTCTCGCTCCTGGCCGTCGGCCTGGTGTCGACGGGCGAGATCGAGGGCCTCGGCGACACGACGGCGTTCCTGCTGCTGTGCGTGTTCGCGGTGGTCAACGTGGCGGTCCTGGTCCTGCGCAGGGACAGGGTCGACCACGAGCACTTCCGTACGCCGACGGTGCTGCCGGTCCTTGGTGCGATCACCGCCCTGATCCTGGCGAGCCCGCTGGCGGACCGGCCTGCGGAGGTCTACATCCGGGCGGGCATCCTCGTCGCCATCGGGGTCGGTCTCTGGGCGGTCAACAGGGTGGTGATGAAGGCGCGGGGCGAGGACTGAGTGCTGCCGGCTGCCAGGGCGGGCTTTGGTGCCCCGGCGGCCCCTACTCCACGAACAACCCCCGCTCCGCCGCCCCCGCATCAAACTCCTCAAGCCGCGCCTGCGCGTCCGGAAGCCCGTCGCACATCGCCTCCAGGAGCACCCGCCCCAGCAGCATCGGCGCGCACGCCGTGTCGAAGGCGAGGCCCGTTCCGACCGCCGCCGGGAGGAGGAGGTCGGAGTGCGCCGCTACAGGGGCGAACGCCGAGTCCGCCACCGTCACCACGGAGAGGCCCGCCCCCTGGGCGTGGGCGAGGGCGTCCACCACCTCCCGCGGGTGCCTCGGCAGCGCGAAGCACAGGAGCGCCGTCGCGCCCGCCCGCACCGCCGCGTCGATCCGGTCGGCCAGCATCGTGCCGCCCTCGTCGAGGAGGCGTACGTCGGGGTGGACCTTCGCCGCGAAGTACGAGAAGCCGTACGCCTGGGACGCCGCGGCCCGCAGGCCGAGGACGGGGAGCGGGCGGGAGGAAGCGAGGAGCCGCCCGGCGCGCTCCACCGGAGCCGGGTCGGCGAGTACCTCCGCCAGGTGCCGGAGGTTCGCGATCTCCGCCTCGACCGCCTGCTGGTACTCGTTGAGGGAGGCCTCGCCCGCCTCCTCCGCGGGCGCGAGATCCCGCAGGTGCCTGCGCAGCGCCGGATATCCGTCGAAGCCGAGCGCCACCGCGAAACGGGTGACGGAAGGCTGGCTCACCCCGGCGAGCTCCGCCAGTTCGACGCTGGAGAGGAAGGGGACGTCCCCCGCCCGCCGCACCATGCAGTGCGCGATGCGCCGCTGCGTGGGCGTGAGCCGGTGGCCCTCGAAGAGCACTTGCAGCCGCACCGCAGGACTGTCACTCATACTGTTCCCCTCACAACGCCCTGACTCTCACCCAGGTTTGACCACAGCTCCGTGAACCGGTCGAGCAGCCCGGCCGCCGCCGTCACATCATCCGTCAACGGCCGGTCGGCCAGTTCCGCGTCCAGTACCGAGTCCGCGAGCTCGAAGGCCCGGCCGACGGGCAGCTCCGGGTCGAGTCGCATGTCCCGCTGCCTCAACGCCCTTATCGCCGCGACCAGTTCGCAGCCGACCACCAGGCGGTACGCCTCGCACGCACGCAGCGTCTGCCGCGCCGCGAGCGAGGCGAAACTGGCCTGCTCCTCCACGCCCCGGGAGAGCACCGCGTGGCCTAGGGAGGCGGGGGCGGAATAGGCCCGCAGGTCGCCGAGGGCCGCGCCGGCCGCGTACTCCAGGATCATCACGCCCGACGACGCCGGTTCGCCGTCCGCGAGGAAGGGGCGAAGGCGGGTGAAGCCCGGTTCGTTCAGCGTGGAGAGACGGGACGTCGAAAGGCGGGCCGCCTGGGTCATCGCGAGCCTGAAGTGGTCGAGGGACAGGGCGAGTTGGGCGAGGTAGAAGCCGCCGTGGTGGTACGCCGCCATGTCCTCCGCAGAGATCAGCGGGTTTTCCGCCGCCGCGTTGATCTCCACCGTGAGGACATCCTCAAGGGCGTCCGCCGCGTCGTGCGCGGGCCCGTGGATCTGCGGCACGCAGCGCAGGCCGTACGGGTCCTGGATCCGGCCGAGCGGTGGCGTGGGGCGGTCGGGCGCGCCGAGGATCCGCCGCATCCGTTCGGCGACCATGTACGAACCCGTGTGGCGCCGCGCCTCGTGCACGGGCAGCGCGTACGCCTCGTACGAACCGTCGACCGCCATCAGGGTCAGCGCCGCCACCACCTGCGTCGCCGCGATGAGGCCGCGCAGTTCGTGCAGGGCGAGCGCGGACTGCCCGAGGGTGAGGGCGTTGCTGCTGATCAGGGCGAGGGCGTCGTTGTTGTCGAGGGGCTGCGGCGCGGGGGCGGCGCCCGTTCCCTGCCAGGGGTGCTCGCCCGCGAGCGCGAGGCCCATCTGCGCGAGCGCAGCGATGTCGCCCGTGCCGACCGAGCCAAATTCGTTGACCTTCGGGTAGGCGCCCGTCTCCAGGGCCTCGCAGAGCGCGGTGACGACGGTGGGGCGCAGACCCGCGCCGCCCGCGAGCAGTTGGTTGGCGCGCACCGCGAGCATCGCGCGCACCTGCCGCGCGGGCAGTTCCTCGCCGATCGCCCCGGCGTGGCTGCGCAGCAGGCGCAGACCGTGGTCGGAGGCCGCCTCGGTGGGCACGGACTCATTCCGGTTGGCGCCCACTCCGGTGGAGCGGCCGTAGACGCGACCCCAGGACGCGATCTCCCGCGCGGCGTTCCACGAACTCTCCACGCGCTTCATCCCGTCCGTTCCAGGAACGGGCTTTGCGGTGGATTCGGCCATGCGTACGACATCTGCGACCATCAGTCCGCGGCCGTCCAGGACGACGACCGAGTCACTGTCGTCGGTCGCCCTGGCAGGTGTCCTGTCCGCGATGCGAGACGACATCACTCGTAAACCCTCCTCAACCGGACGCTCCGTCTTGCCCTGCGACCACTCGTTACCAGTGATTTACGCCGGGGCGTGGACAAGCTATTGACAATCTATTCAGTCAACGAGAACTCTGCATGACGATATACAGCCGGGCAAGGGACTCCTCATGATCCAATTCGATACGGTCCACAAGCGCTTCCCGAACGGCACAACCGCGGTCCACGACCTGACCCTTGAGATGCCGGAAGGGGGCGTGACCGTCCTCGTCGGATCTTCCGGTTGCGGCAAGACGACGACGCTCCGCATGATCAACCGAATGGTCGATCCGACCTCCGGGACGATCAGGGTGGGCGGCAAGGACGTCCTGGAGCAGGACGCCGCCGAGCTGCGCCGCTCCATCGGTTACGTGATCCAGCAGTCCGGGCTCTTCCCGCACCGCACCGTCCTGGACAACATCGCGACGGTGCCGCTGCTGCTCGGATGGGGGCGCAAGAAAGCGCGGGCGCGGGCGGCGGAGCTCCTGGAGACGGTCGGCCTCACCGCCGACGCCGGGAAGCGCTACCCGCACCAGCTCTCCGGAGGCCAGCAGCAGCGCGTCGGCGTGGCCCGCGCGCTGGCCGCCGACCCGCCGGTGCTCCTGATGGACGAGCCGTTCGGCGCGGTCGACCCCGTGGTGCGCACTCAGCTCCAGGACGAACTCCTGCGCCTCCAGCGGGAGTTGAACAAGACCATAGTCTTCGTCACGCACGACATCGACGAGGCGGTACGGCTCGGTGACCGCATAGCCGTCTTCCGCACCGGCGGCCACCTCGTGCAGTGCGCGAGCCCCGCCGAGCTCCTTGCCCGCCCCGCGGACGACTTCGTCGCGGACTTCCTGGGCGCGGAGCGCGGCCTGAAGCTGCTCTCCCTGACGACGCTCGCGGAAGTCCCGCAGGCCCCGGCCCCGGAGGGCGGCGCCTGGACGCTGCGACTCGACTCCGCGGGCGCACCGGTGGCCTGGCGGCACAAGGACGGCGACGCGGCGGACGTCCCCGTACGCCCGTTGCGCGACACGGACTCGCTGCTGTCCGCCCTCAACGAGTCCCTGTCCGCCCCGACCGGCCTCGTAACCCGGGTCGACGAGACGGGCACCCTGACCGGGGTGACGTCACGGGAGGACATCCACGACCGGGCGGGCGCGGCGCACGAGAGGGGTCGGGCAGTCTGCGGGCCGGTGGGGGCTGATCGCGCAGTTCCCCGCGCCCCTGACGGGGCGCCCCTGGAAGGGGCGCGGGGAACTGCGCGAGCAACCCAGGACAGCGGTCCCGACGGAGAACCCACGAAAACCACCCCTGCCCCCGCTACTGCAAAGCGCACCCCGTGACCATCGACTGGTCGTGGATAGCCGACCACACCGACGACCTCACCACCCTCACCCTCTCCCACCTCCAGGCCGCCCTCACCTCCGTACTCCTCGGCCTGCTCATCTCGCTCCCCCTGGCCGTCGTCGCCCACCGCGTGCGCCCCCTGCGCGGCCTGCTCCTCGGCCTGTCGAACGTCCTGTTCACCATCCCGTCCATCGCGATCTTCGTTCTGCTCCTGCCGGTCAGCGGGCTCACCCGCACCACCACCGTCATCGGCCTGACGATCTACACGCTCGTCGTGCTCCTGCGGAACACCGTCGAGGGCCTGGACTCCGTCCCCGCGAAGACGAAGGAAGCGGCCAAGGCCATGGGCACCCGCCCCCTTCGCACCCTCCTCACCGTCGAACTCCCCCTCGCGCTCCCGGTGATCATGGCGGGCGTACGGATCGCGACGGTCATGGCGATCTCCCTCGTCTCCGTGGCGACGTACATCGGCGACGGCGGTCTCGGTCAGCTCTTCACCGACGGGTTCCAGCGCAACTTCCCCACCCCCGTCATCGTCGGCGTCGCCTTGACCCTGCTCCTCGCGCTCGTCGCGGACGCGCTGCTCGTCACCCTCCAGTACGTCCTGACTCCCTGGACCCGCCGCAAGAGGAGCGCGTGACATGTACGAACTCTTCAAAGACCTCGGCGCCTGGCTGGTTAGCGGCGAGCAGTGGGCCGGGTCGGACGGCATCGGGCACCGCCTCGCCGAGCACCTCCAGTACTCACTGCTCGCCACCCTGATCGCCGCCGCGATCGCGCTGCCGGTCGGGCTGCTCATCGGGCACACGGGGCGCGGCGCCTTCGTCGCCATCAACCTCTCCAGCTTCGGACGCGCGCTGCCCACGGTCGGGCTCGTCGTCCTCGTCTTCCTGGCCAGCGGCCTGTCCATGTGGCCCGTCTACATCGCCCTCGTGGCGCTGGCCATCCCCTCCATCGTCACCAACACCTACGCGGGGATGACCGCCGTCGACCCGGAGGTACGGGACGCCGCGCGCGGCCAGGGCATGCGCTGGCACCAGGTCCTCTTCCAGGTCGAACTGCCCCTCGCACTCCCGCTGATCATGACCGGGCTGCGGCTCGCGCTCATCCAGGTCGTCGCGACGGCCACCATCGCCGCGTACGTCTCCTTCGGCGGGCTCGGCCGGTACGTCTTCGACGGGCTCGCCCAGCGCGACCTCGTCCAAGTGCTCGGCGGTGCCGTGCTCGTCGCGGTCGTCGCCGTCGTACTCGATCTCGCGCTCTCCGCACTGCAGCGCGCCCTCTTCCGCCACCGCCCCGCCAAGTCGGCCTAGGAGCACACCAGATGGCCCCCATGAACCGCAGGACACTCCTCGGCGGACTCTTCGCCGCAGCCTCCGTCCCCGCGCTCGCCGCGTGCAGCGGCGGCATCACCTCCCTCAACGGACAGGGCTCCGGCGGCTCCGGCGGTGGCTCCAGCAAGAACGGCGTCACCATCGGCACCGCCAACTTCACCGAAAACCAGGTACTCGGCTACCTCTACGCCGCCGCCCTCGAAGCGGAGGGCGTGAAGACGGAGGTCCGCCCCAACCTCGGCACCCGCGAGATCCTCATCCCCGCGCTCAAGGGCGGCGACATCGACCTCCTGCCCGAGTACCAGGGCGCACTCCTGCACTACCTCGACACCAAGGCGAAGGCCACCGAGGAGGGCGAGATGCAGAACGCCCTCGCCATGGCCCTGCCGCGCGGCCTCCAGATCCTCCCCTACGGCAAGGCCGAGGACTCCGACGCCTTCGTCGTCACGCGGGAGACCGCCGACAAGTACGGCCTCAAGACCCTCGGGGACCTCGCGAAGCACAACGGCAAGCTCGCCATCGGCGCGGCGCCCGAGGTCAAGAAGCGCACGGTGGGCTCGGTGGGCCTCAAGGACGTCTACGGAGTGGAGTTCAAGGAGTTCAAGTCCCTTGATTCCTCGGGTCCGTTGGTGAAGGGCGCCCTGAAGAAGGGCGATGTCGACGTGGCGAACCTCTTCACCACCGACACCGACATCATCGCCGAGAAGTGGGTCGTGCTCACCGACCCCAAGAACCTGATCCCCGGCCAGCACGTCGTCCCGCTCATCGCCGACCGCAAGGCCGACTCGACGGTGCGGGCGGCGCTCGGGCGCCTGGGCAACGCCCTGACGACCAAGGACCTCACCGAGCTGAACCGCCTGGTGGACAAGGACAAGAAGGACCCCGAGGACGTCGCGAACGACTGGGCGGCACGGCACGGGATCAGCAAGAAGTAGCTCACCCGCAGGGCAACGGCTCACCAGCAGCAGGGAGTTCACCGGATCATGGCAGACACTCTCGTGGAGCGGCGCTCCATCGACGTCGTCCCCGACGACGAACGGCACGGCACGGCGTTCAGCCAGTTCACCCTCTGGCTCGGCGCCAACCTCCAGATCACCGCGGTCGTCACCGGCGCCCTCGCCGTCGTCTTCGGCGGCGACGTGGTGTGGTCGGTGGTCGGCCTCCTGCTCGGTAATCTGCTCGGCGGCGCCGTGATGGCCCTGCACTCCGCGCAGGGGCCGAAGCTCGGCCTGCCCCAGATGATCCAGTCCCGCGCCCAGTTCGGGGTGCGGGGAGCCGTCGTACCGCTCCTGCTCGTCATCCTCATGTACGTCGGCTTCTTCGCCAGCGGCAGCGTCCTGGCCGGACAGGCCACGGCCCAGCTCACGCACACGAACGACACCACCGGCATCATCATCTTCGCGGTGGTCACGGCCGTGGTGGCGGCGGTCGGCTACCGCGTGATCCACGTCCTCGGCCGGGTGGCGAGCGTGATCTGCGCGCTGGCCTTCATCTACCTGGGCATCCGCCTCCTGGACCGCGTGGACCTGTCGGCGCTCCTGAACGACGCGCACTTCGACCTGCCGATGTTCCTGCTCGCGGTGTCGCTCTCGGCGTCCTGGCAGCTCGCCTTCGGTCCTTACGTCGCGGACTACTCGCGCTATCTGCCGCGTACGACGTCGGGGCGGGCCACCTTCTGGTGGACCCTGTCCGGCTCCGCGCTCGGCTCGCAGTGGTCGATGACGTTCGGCGTGCTGGTGGCGGCGAGCGCGGGAGAGGCGTTCCTCGCCAACCAGGTCGGATACGTGGTCGGCCTGGGCGGCACGGGCCTGATCGCGTCGTTCCTGTACTTCGTGATCGCCCTCGGCAAGCTGACCATCAACGTGCTCAACACCTACGGCGGCTTCATGTCGATGGTGACCAGCATCAGCGGATTCCGGGGCCAGAAGGTCCTCTCGCCGCGCGGCAGGGCGGCGTACATCGCACTGATCATGGTCGCGGGCACGGTGGTGGCGCTGCTCGGCAAGGACAGCTTCCTGACGTCCTTCAAGGACTTCCTTCTCTTCCTCCTGACGTTCTTCACGCCGTGGTCGGCGATCAACCTGGTCGACTACTACCTGATCTCCAAGGAGCGCTACGACATACCGGCGCTCTCCGATCCCCACGGCCGCTACGGAGCCTGGCGCTGGGACGCGCTGGGGGTCTACGGAGTGGGGCTGCTCGCCCAGCTGCCCTTCCTGGTGACGCACTTCTACACCGGCCCGCTGGTGGAGCCCCTTGGCGGCGCGGACATCTCGTGGATCGTGGGCCTGGTCGTCCCGGCGGCCCTGTACTGGCTGCTCGCCCGGCGCGACACGTCGCACATCCCCACGGAAAGGGGGGATAGCCCCACTGTCAGGGCCTCATCGGCTGCGTAACGTAAAGGGCTATGGAAGCCCGAGACGCCGAACTCAAGAAGGAACTCGACGCCACTCTGCATGCCCGCAGAGAGCTGGGCGAGGAGTACGAGTCCGCGCTGGTCGACTCCTTCCTCGGGAAGGTCGAGCAGCGCCTGGACGGCACGATCGACCGGAGGATGCGCCGGCACATGGCCGAGCAGCAGATGGTCGTAGCCCGCGGGTCCCGCGCGCCGAACAGCCCCGTGGACTCCTGGGGCGAGCGCTTCGGGTTCGGCATCGTCTCGCTGATCCTCGCGATCCCGCTCTCGGCGATCGGCGTGGTGAACGCGGACCTGCCGGGGCTGTTCGTCACCTGGGGCGGCATCGTCGGCGTGAACGCGGTGCATTCGATGCGGGGCATGAACTTCGGGCGCGGCAAGGACCGCGGCCGGAAGTCGGAGTGGGACGACTGAGGCCCGGGCCGCCGCGGGATTCTGCTGTCAGCAGGACCGGTGGCGCGCAGCCCGCCCCGGGGCGGACCGTTCCTCCATGACCACCTCTGTCGCGCACCTCAGTGACCTGCACCTCACCACCGGCCCGCTGGCCGCCGAGCCCGCGGCCGGCCTGCGCCGCGCGCTCGCCCGCGTCCTGGCGATCGAACCCCGGCCCACCTGCGTCGTGATCACCGGCGACCTCACGGAACACGGCCGCCCCGACGAGTACGAGCAGCTGCGCGAACTCATCGCGGGCTTCCCGCTGCCCCTGCACCTGACGACCGGCAACCACGACGATCCGGCGGCCCTGGTCAAGGCGTTCGGCGGCGAGCCGCAGCTCGGCGGCACGCACTCCACGCGGTACGCCGTCGAGTACGCCGACCTGACGCTGATCGCCCTGGACACGAACGTGCCCGGCGCCGGACACGGCCACCTCGGCGAGGCCCAACTCGCCTGGCTGGACGAGACGTTGGCGGCCCGCCCCGAGATACCCGCCCTGGTCTGCCTGCACCACCCGCCGGCGGACATCGGCATCCCGTACCTGGACGGCATGCGCCTCACGGACGGCGACGCCCTCGCGGAGGTCCTGGCCCGCCACCCCCACGTGGCCCGGGTCCTCGCGGGCCACGTCCACCGCCCGACCACCGGCGCCTACGCGGGCACGACCCTGTCGACCGCCCCGTCGACGTGGCTCCAGAGCTCCCTCGCCCTGAGCCCGGACCGCCCCATGGGCTACGCACCCGAGCCGACGGCGTTCCAGCTCCACCTGCGGACGGCCACGGGCTGGGTCACGCACACGGCGCAGGTGAGCCATGCGGCGGCGCGGATCCAGGGGTACTGATCCACTGATCCAGGGCGCCGAACCGTATACGAAGTTCATGCGCGGGGACCGCCGCACCCCCGGTTTCCCAGGGGGCGGGACGACGGCGGTCCCCGCGAGGGACTGCGGCCGGGTCAGGACCGGGCCGCGTCCAGGCGTTCAGAGGTCCGGGAGCCGCTCCGGAGTTCCTGTACGCCGACAACCACCAATGTGCCGGAGCCGTGTTAAGCGGGTGCTGCGCGAACGTGTCGCGCTCGTACCACTTCCGCGAAGTTCGCCCCACGGCTGACGGCACATCACGCGGCTACTGTCCCTGCTGCTCCGCCAGGAAGGCCAGCAGGTCCTGACGGCTCACCACACCGGTCGGCTTGCCCTCGACCAGGACGATCGCCGCGTCGGCCCCGCCGAGCACCGACATCAGGTCGGCGACCGGCTCTCCGGAGCCGACCTGCGGCAGCGGGTCCGACATGTGCTTCTCCAGCGGGTCCGAGAGCGAGGCGCGCTGCGTGAACAGGGCGTCCAGGAGCTCGCGTTCGACGACGGAGCCGATGACCTCGGCCGCCATCACGTCCGGGTGGCCCGCGCCCGGCTTGACGATGGGCATCTGCGAGACGCCGTACTCACGCAGTACGTCGATGGCCTCGCCGACCGTCTCCTCCGGGTGCATGTGGACGAGCGAGGGCAGTCGGCCACCCTCCTTGCGGCTCAGTACGTCACCGACGCGAGGCGCGTCGCCGGCCTGCTCCAGGAATCCGTAGTCGTTCATCCATTCATCGCTGAAGATCTTGCTCATGTAGCCACGGCCGGAGTCGGGCAGCAGCACGACCACGACGTCGTCGGGGCCGAGCCCCTCCGCGACCCGCAGCGCGGCCACCACGGCCATCCCGCAGGAGCCGCCGACGAGGAGTCCTTCCTCCTTCGCGAGCCGCCGCGTCATCTGGAAGGAGTCCTTGTCGGACACCGCGACGATCTCGTCGGTCACGTTCCGGTCGTACGCCGTCGGCCAGAAGTCCTCACCGACGCCCTCGACGAGGTAGGGCCGCCCGGAGCCGCCGGAGTACACGGAACCCTCGGGGTCGGCGCCGACGACCTTCACGCCCCCCTTGGAGATCTCCTTCAGATATCCGCCCGTCCCGGAGATGGTGCCGCCGGTCCCGATGCCGGCCACGAAATGGGTGATCTTCCCTTCCGTCTGCTCCCACAGCTCGGGGCCGGTGGAGTGGTAGTGGGAAAGGGGGTTGTTCGGGTTGCTGTACTGGTCGGGCTTCCAGGCGCCGGGGGTCTCTCGCACCAGGCGGTCGGAGACGTTGTAGTACGAGTCGGGGTGCTCGGGATCGACGGCCGTGGGGCAGACGACCACGTCGGCGCCGTACGCCCGCAGGACGTTGATCTTGTCGAGCGACACCTTGTCCGGGCAGACGAAGATGCACTTGTAGCCCTTCTGCTGGGCCACGATGGCGAGGCCGACCCCGGTGTTGCCGGAGGTCGGCTCGACGATGGTGCCGCCGGGCTTGAGCTCCCCGCTCTGCTCGGCCGCCTCGATCATGCGCAGCGCGATGCGGTCCTTCACGGAACCGCCGGGGTTGAAGTACTCGACCTTGGCCAGGACCGTCGCCTGAATGCCCGTGGTCACGTTGTTGAGCCTCACCAGCGGGGTGTTGCCGACGAGGCTGATCATCGAGTCGTGGAATTGCACCGTTGTCTCCGGGCTGCGATGTAGTGCGACGAATGGGTGCCGTCAGCGTAAGGCTCCCGTTCAGTCGTTCACCTCCTCGCGCGATTGGCCGACCGTCCTTACGGGGCAATGAGTTGATGTAGGGCGGTACGAGGAGGTGGCTGCAGGGCATGTCGAGGGCGAGGGTGGCGCGGCGGATCGCCGCGGGCGCGGCTTACGGCGGCGGAGGTATCGGGCTGCTCGGGGCGGCGACCGTGGGAGTGGTCCTCGCCGAGGTGCAGCTGGCGAAGCGGTCCGTCGGGAACAGCGGGGAGCATGCGGCTCCACCGCGGGCCGACGGGCGCTACGGCTGGGGGTACGCGGAGCGGCCGGACGCCGAGGAGCCCTTGCGGTTCGCGATGCTCGGCGATTCCACCGCCGCGGGGCAGGGGGTGTACCGGGCAAGGCAGACGCCCGCCGCGCTGCTCGCGGCGGGGCTCGCGGCGGTGGCCGAGCGGCCGGTGGAGCTGCGGAACGTGGCGCTGCCTGGTGCGCAGTCGGACGACCTGGACCGCCAGGTGACGCTGATCCTCTCCGACCTCGCGTCCTGGGTGCCGGACGTGTGCGTCGTGATGATCGGCGCGAACGACGTGACGCACCGGATGCCCGCGACGCGGTCCGTACGCCTGCTGGCGGCGGCGGTGCGGCGGCTGCGGACGGCGGGGGCGGAGGTGGTGGTCGGTACGTGCCCCGACCTGGGGACGGTCGAGAACGTCTACCAGCCCCTGCGCTGGATGGCGCGGCGGGTGTCGCGGCAGCTGGCTGCCGCGCAGACGATCGGGGTGGTCGAGCAGGGCGGGCGGACGGTGTCGCTCGGTGACCTGCTCGGCCCCGAGTTCCTTGCGAACCCTCGGGAGCTGTTCGGCCCCGACAACTACCACCCCTCCGCGGAGGGGTACGCGACCGCGGCGATGGCGGTGCTGCCGACGCTGTGCGCCGCGCTGGGGCTGTGGCCGGAGGAGGAGCGCCCCGACGTGTCGCGGCGCGAGGGCTTCCTGCCGGTGGCCCGAGCTGCCGCGCAGGCCGCGTCGGAGGGCGGCACGGAGGTCGCCGCCGCGATGCCCACGGGCCCCCGAGGCCCCTGGGCCCTCATCAAACGCCGGCGCCGCCGCCGCATCCACCACGCCCCGGACCCTTCACCGCTGCCGCGGTAGCCCTGCGGGGGGCGGGGCGATGGGGAAACGCCCGGGGGGGGCACTGCGGGTCGTCGCACACTGGCCCGGCGCTGCGCGCCGGATCTCTCCCGCCCACCCACCCGTTTACCCGGCGGCGCACCAGCCCCCAAGGCGCCCCGCCAGAACTGAGCAAGCGCTTAGAAAAATGCGTTCCGCATCACAGTCCCCGCCCGATGACCTATAGCGATACGTGCAGGTAACTTCCCAAGGAGTCCTGCCCCCTCGTCACTGGAGTGCCGTGATGCCCGAAGCCGTGATCGTCTCCGCCGCCCGCACCCCGATCGGCCGCGCCTTCAAGGGCTCCCTGAAGGATCTGCGGCCCGACGACCTGACCGCCACGATCATCGAGGCCGCCCTCGCCAAGGTCCCCGAGCTCGACCCGAAGCTCATCGACGACCTGATGCTCGGCTGTGGTCTGCCGGGTGGCGAGCAGGGGCACAACCTCGGCCGCATCGTCGCCGTACAGATGGGCATGGACCACCTGCCGGGCTGCACCATCACGCGGTACTGCTCGTCCTCCCTGCAGACCTCCCGTATGGCACTGCACGCCATCAAGGCCGGTGAGGGCGACGTCTTCATCTCCGCCGGTGTGGAGATGGTGTCCCGCAGCGTGAAGGGGTCGAGCGACGGGCTCCCGGACACCCACAACCCCCTCTTCGCCGACGCCGAGGCCCGCACCGAGGCGGTTTCGAAGTCCGAGGGCTCGAACTGGCACGACCCCCGCGAGGACGGCCTGATCCCGGACGCGTACATCGCGATGGGGCAGACCGCCGAGAACCTGGCCCGCGCCAAGGGCGTCACCCGTAAGGACATGGACGAGTTCGGCGTCCGGTCCCAGAACCTCGCCGAGGAAGCCATCAAGAACGGCTTCTGGGAGCGGGAGATCACCCCCGTCACCACCCCCGACGGCACCGTCGTCAGCAAGGACGACGGGCCCCGCGCCGGCGTCACCCTCGAAGGCGTCGAGGGCCTCAAGCCCGTCTTCCGCCCCGACGGCCTCGTCACCGCGGGCAACTGCTGCCCGCTCAACGACGGCGCCGCCGCCCTCGTGATCATGAGCGACACCAAGGCCCGCGAGCTCGGCCTGACCCCGCTCGCCCGCATCGTCTCCACCGGCGTCACCGGTCTCTCCCCCGAGATCATGGGCCTCGGCCCGGTCGAGGCCAGCAAGCAGGCCCTCTCCCGTGCCGGTCTCACCGTCGACGACATCGACCTCTTCGAGATCAACGAGGCCTTCGCCGCCCAGGTGATCCCCTCCTACCGCGACCTGAACATCCCGCTCGACAAGCTGAACGTGAACGGCGGCGCCATCGCGGTCGGCCACCCCTTCGGCATGACCGGCGCCCGCATCACCGGCACCCTCATCAACAGCCTCCAGTTCCACGACAAGCAGTTCGGTCTGGAGACGATGTGCGTCGGCGGCGGCCAGGGCATGGCCATGGTCATCGAGCGCCTCAGCTGACCCTCCAGGCCCTCCGGACGCCTGCGCATCCCCGCTCTCTCCATTGATTCGTGACTCAATCTCCCCCAGGATGTGACCTATCTCCTGGGGGAGATGCATATGCCCAGGTCAGAGTGCATCTATGGATAAACACCGGGCCGAAAGACCTGTCCAATTCGTGACGTAATGCACTGACAGGTGGATCGTGCAGGCTTCAAGCTGATGTAGGAAGTCGGGGGTCGACTTGAAACCGGGAGTACGTCAGTGAGCGCCATGCCTCTTGCCTTGCTGCTCTCCACGGCCGCTGCCACGGCCGTGGGTGCCGCCGCCCTGCACGCCGTGCACGGGCTTCGGAAGCAGATCACGACCCTGCGCACCGAGCTGGCCCAGAGCCGGCCGGCGACCGCGCACGCCGCCGTGCCCGCAGCCCGCACCACTCCGGACACCGACGAGATACGCACGGCTGTCGCCGAGGCCCTCGCCGAGGAACGGGAGCGCGAGCTGGCCGAGGCACGGGCCTTCTGGGCCGCCCAGGAAGCCCGTGACGCCTCGGACGCGCCCTCTCTGCTCAGCGGCCTGCCCGGCCTCTCCGACATGGCCGACGAGCTGTTCCTGCCCCGCCAGGCGGACTTCTCGGGCCTGGAGGCGGACAGCCTGGAGCCGGTCATCGAGCCGTACGGCGACCCGGCCGACGAGTTCGCGGCCGACTCCCCGGAGCTGGCCGCGGCCCGCCGCCGCCACCCCTCGCACCCGGACTTCGTGCCGGTCCAGTCCCCCGTCAACGGCGACCACGAGCGCACTGTCGCCTGTCTTGAGGAACTGGCCGACGCCCGCACGGCGCTCGCCGACGTCCGCCCCGGACCGCTCGGCACGCTGGACGTCTACGTCTTCGCGGACGGCACGACGCTCTGCATGACCCCGGGCCACCGCGAGACCGCGGAGCTGCTCGCCGACGCCCTGCGCGACGGCCACACCCCGGTCCTGCTCGGCGGCTCCGGAGTCTCCGGCGCCTACGCGCTCACGTTCGAGTGCGGCGCCGAGAACGTCTACATCCTCGCGGACCGCGTCATCGCGTCGGTCTGACCGCAGCGACCCCGGCGTCCGCCGGGGTCACCTGTCACACCCCGGCGCGCTTCTGCGCCTTCTCCACGAGCGTCAGCGCCTCCGCGAGCTGCCCCTCGTCGTCGAGCACAAGGGCCAGATCCCGCCCCGCGACCGTGATCTGGTCGGCGGCGGCGAACATCCCGGCGTCCGGCATCTCCCGCGGCTCCTCGTCCGGCGCCTCGATCCGCTGCGCCCACGCCGCCAGTTCCCTGGCCAGAGCGAGCGCCTCGGTCGCCGCCCCCCGCTGCAAGCGGCTCTGCGGGGCGGCCCGCAAGCGGTCGGCGAATTGGTCCACTGCGGCCGTCAAAGGCGTCGTATCAAGCACCCGGCGACCTTATGCGCCTGGGCGGGACTGTTGCCAACGCCCGAACGCTCAGGCACGGTGGCGTGAAGGACGGAACACATCGCGACGCGTCCGGAGGCGCCGATGTCCCAAGTCTTCTCCGAGGAGACCCACCGCAACCTCATCGCCCGAATCCCCCACTGCACCGGTCGTGAGATCTCCGACTGGATCCGCGCCGTGGACGAAGGCCCTTCTCTCTTCCGCTTCGAGGAGAAGGTCAGCTGGCTCCGCGCGGAGCACAACCTGGCTTATGGGCACGCCAAGGCAATCATTCACGAGTACGACTTGCGGCGGGCCGCCCGCAAGCTGCTCTGACTCCCCTGTCCCCCTCACACACAACGGCGAAGGGCCCCGCGGAACATACGTTCCGCGGGGCCCTTCGCCGTTGCTTCAGCCGGGAGTCAGCCGCGTCAGTCGTTGCCCTGCAAGATGGCGATCAGACGCAGGAACTCGAGGTAGATCCAGACGAGCGTCATCGTCAGACCGAACGCCGCGAGCCAGGCCTCTTCCTTCGGCGCGCCGTACGCGATGCCGTCCTCGACCTGCTTGAAGTCCAGGGCCAGGAAGCACGCGCCGAGCAGGATGCCGACGATGCCGAAGACGATGCCGAGGCCGCCGCTGCGGAAGCCGAGGCCGTCGCCGCCACCGAAGACCGCGAACAGCAGGTTCACCGCGGTAAGGAGCAGGAAGCCCATCGCCGCGGCCATCACGAAGCCGTAGAAGCGACGGTTGACGCGGATCCAGCCGGCCTTGTAGGCGACGAGGACACCGACGAAGACGGCCATCGTGCCGAGCACGGCCTGCATGGCCGCGCCGTCCGCGATGCGGTTGTCGACGATGCTGGAGACGACGCCGAGGAAGACACCTTCCAGAGCGGCGTACGTCAGGATCAGCGCCGGCGAGGCCTTGCGCTTGAAGGCCTGCACCAGGCCGAGCACCATCGCGACGAGGCCTGCGCCGATCGCGATGCCGAACGACTTGCTGATGTTGGCGTCGTCCACCGGCAGCAGCGCCCATGCGAGCGCTGCCGTGACCAGGAGCGTGCCGAGTGTGGTGGCCGTACGCATGACGACGTCGTCCATCGTCATACGGCCGGCGGTGGTTACGGGCGCCTGGGGGGCGCCGTGCTGCAGGTCCTGCTGGGCGTACGGGTTCGCCGCGTACGGATTGGTGGGGGCCTGCTGGCCCGCACCCGCGTACGGGTTGCCCTGCTGGGTCTGCGTCCCGACGGCGGGTCCCCCGGCCTGCGGCTGCGTGCCGAAGCCCGCGTAGCCGTTGTCGCGGCTGAACCCCCGTCGCGAGAAGACCGGGTTGCTGCTCCTCATTTCACTCCTCCATGGCCACCGTGCGTGGCTTTGGGTCAAGAGTAATGCGTAGGCAAAAGGAAGACCCTAGTGCTTGGGGAGGATCTTTCCCTCCTTGTGACCAAGAACGTTCGGCCCGGTGCTCTCTGTTCCCGGTGGGACGGGCGATACACCCTCGTCGGCCGGGGTGCGGCCGCTGCGCCGGACGAGTGGCACCAGCGAGATCGCGACGGCTCCGAGCACGGCGGCCACGGCGAAGGTGGTGAATCCGAGGGACGCGTTTCCGCCGGAGACGACGGCGCCTCCCAGCCAGGGTCCGACGACCGCGCCGGTGCGCCCGACACCGGTGATCCAGCCGAGCCCGGTGGCGCGCTGGGCGGGCGTGTAGACGGAAGGGGCGGAGGCGTAGACCATCACCTGCGCCGAGAAGAGCCAGATGCCGGTGACGAAGACGATCGCGTAGGCGACGCCCAGGGGCAGCTCGGCCCTGAGGAGGAAGGTTCCGCAGGCGGTGAGCAGGAACCAGATCGCGGAGATCCGCACGGCGCCGAACCTGTCGGCGGCCCGTCCCGCGACGAGCATGCCGACGATGCCGCCCGCGTTGATCACCATGAGGAAGGTGACCGAGGAGGACAGGGAGTAGCCGGAGGCACGCATCAGCTCGGGCAGCCAGGTGGAGACCCCGTAGACGAGGAGCAGACCGGCGAAGGACGCGAGCCACAGGAGCGGGGTCGCCAGGCGCTGGCCCGGCGTGAAGAGCGAGGCGACGGCGGCGAAGCGGCCCTTGGCGCCCGCCGCGGGGGCTTCGGCGAGCGTCGGGGACGGCAGCGAGTAGCGGGCGGCGACGGCCTCGGCCTCGCTCGCGCGGCCCTTGGCGAGCAGCACGCCGGGCGATTCGGGCAGCCACTTGAGTACGAGGGGGATGGCGACGGCCGCGGGGATCACGCCCGCCCAGAAGACGACGCGCCAGCCGTGGTCGGGCCCGAGCCAGAGCCCGAGACCCGTGGCCGCCATGCCGCCCGCGTGGTACGAGGTCATCATCAGGCCGGTGGCGAGCGCGGCCCTGCGCGGCGGCGCGAACTCGGCGACGATCGCGAGGCTGATCGGCATGAGGCCGCCGAGCCCGAGCCCGGCGATGAACCGGCCGCCTCCGAAGACGGCGGCGGTGGGCGCGAGCGCGCAGACCGCGGAGCCCAGTGAGAACAGCGCGACGCTGCCCGTGACCATCGGCTTGCGGCCGATCCAGTCGGTGAGCGTGCCGCAGCCGAGGGCGCCGATCAGCATGCCGAAGGTGGTCCAGGAGCCGATGGTGCCGGCGGTCGACGTGGTGAAGCCGAAGCCCTTGTCGTCGATGAGGTGCGGCATCACGGCGCCGTAGATGTTGACGTCCATGCCGTCGAAGAAGACGACGAGCCAGCACAGGGCTATGACGGGGGCGACGGATCTGAAGGTCCGCTGGGGCGCGGCACCTTGGGGAGCGGTCACGGGGCTCTCACTTCTTTGTGGGACCTGGTGGGGACGGGGGTTTCCAGGGGTTCGGCGGCGCGGGATCAGTCGAGCGGGAATCCCGTGTAGCTCTCGGCGAGGTCGGTCTCGGCCGGGCGTGCGGTGGTGATGCGGTCCAGCTGAGCGAGCTGGATGCGGTCGTCGAAGGGGGTGGCTTCGGGGGCGCGGTGCAGCATCGTGGTCATGGCGTACGAGAAGCGCTCGGCCTGCCAGACGCGGCGCAGGCAGGTCTCCGAGTACGCCTCCAGGCGGGCGTCGGAGCCGGTCTCGCGGTACTCGACGAGCGCGCGGGCGAAGGTGACGACGTCGCCGACAGCGAGGTTGAGGCCCTTGGCGCCGGTGGGCGGGACGATGTGGGCGGCGTCCCCGGCGAGGAAGACCCGCCCGTGCCTCATCGGTTCGTGGACGTAACTGCGCATCGGGGTCACGGACTTGGAGGTGATGGGTCCGCGCTTGAGCGTCCAGGAGGGGTCGTCGGTCTCCAGGCGGCGGTCGAGCTCGTCCCAGATCGCCTCGTCGCCCCAGTCGGCGGCGTCCGTGCCCGCGGGGACCTGGAGATAGGCGCGGGTGACGGTCGGCGAGCGCATCGACAGGAGGGCGAAGCCGCGGTCGTGGCGGGCGTAGACGAGCTCGTCGTGCGAGGGCGGTACGTCGGCGAGGATGCCGAGCCACCCGAAGGGGTACGTCCGCTCGAAGACCCGGGAGACATCGGCGGGCACGGCCTTGCGGGCCACACCCCAGGAGCCGTCGCAGCCGACCACGTAGTCGCACTCCAGGACGTCCTCACGGCCCTGGTGGCGGAAGCGGATGCACGGGTTCTCGCTCTCCGCGCCCTCGACGGCGAGCGCCTCCGCCTCGAAGAGCAGCGGGCCCCCGGCGGCGAGCTGGAGGGCTATGAGGTCCTTGCAGACCTCGGTCTGGGCGTAGACCATCACGGACCTGCCGCCGGTCAGGGCGGGGAAGTCGACGCGGTGCCTGCGGCGGTCGAAGCGCAGCTCGATGCCGTCGTGCCCGATGCCCTCGCGGTCCATGCGGGCGGCGGCGCCCGCCTCGCGCAGGACGTCGACGGTGCCCTGCTCCAGGATCCCGGCGCGCTGGCGCTGTTCGACGTAGGCGCGGTCCCGGGTCTCCAGGACGACGGAATCGATGCCGGCGTTGTGCAGCAGGCGGGCGAGGAGCAGGCCCGCCGGTCCGGCTCCGATGATTCCGACGGTGGTGCGCATCGGCCGACCCCTCCACTTGTTCGTCTGGTGAACTTTTATTCATAATGTGCTGACGGGAGTCTCCGACCGGACCCAGCGGCTGTCAACGGTTCTGTGGCATCCGTTTCCACCGGTGTTCCGACCGTGCGAGGAGCGGCGCCATGCCAGAAGAGTCCGTACGCCCCCTGGAGCGCGGCCTCGCGGTGCTTCGCGCCCTCGCGGTCGCCGAACAGGTCAGGGCGGGCGACCTCGTGCGCGCGACCGGCCTCGCCCGCTCGACGGTGGACCGGGTCGTGGCGACCCTGGCCCGCCTCGGTTACGTACGCGAGCACGGCCAGGAACTCCACCTCACGCCCCGCCTGATGGAGCTCGGCAACGCCTATCTCGCGGCCAGCGGGCTGAGCGGCGAGGTCGCGGCGCGCACCGCCCGGCTCGCGGACGAGCTCGACGAGTCGGTGTCCCTGGCGGTGCCGGACGGCGACGGCGTCCGCTTCGTGACGCAGGCCGCGCGGCGCCGCGCGATGTCGGTGGCCTTCCGCATCGGCGATCTGCTCCCGGCCGAACGGTGCGCGCCGGGCGCGCTGTTCGCCGCCGAGTGGGACGAGGCGGCGTGGGCGGCGTGGCGGGCCCGCGTGGCCGCCGATCCCGAGGGGCACGCCTTTCCCGCGCTGCCGCCGGGCCCCGCGCCCCTGCCCCCGGACCTCACCGGCCGCGTGGAGCGCTCGCGCGCGACGGGCTGGGCCCTCGACGACCAGCTGATCGAGCCGGGCCTGATCGCGGCGGCGGTCCCGGTGCGCGACGCGGCGGGCCGCCCGCGGTACGCCCTGTCCGCGGTGAGCCACACCAGCAGGCACACGGCACAGGGCCTCGCGGAGCTCGTGCTGCCACGGCTGCGGGAGGAGGCCGCGCACCTGGAGTCCCTGCCGCCCGCGCCATCGCCGTACGGAGAAGCGGAGTTGACGCCCGGTCAGCCGGTGGACGCGGTGGGCGCAGTGGATGCGGTCGACGCGAAAGCCGAACTCGGCCCCGGCTTCCTCCAGTCCCTCGCCCGCGGCCTCGCCGTCCTGCGCGCCCTGGGCCGGGCCGGCGGCGACGGCCTCCCGCTCACCGCCATCGCCGCCGCCACCGGCCTGCCACGGGCCACCGCACGCCGCTGCCTGCACACCCTGGAGCTGGAGGGGTACGCGGCGCACGACGGCCGCCTCTACCGTCCGCTCCCCCGCATCATGGAGCTCGGTTACGCGCGCCTCTCGCGCCTCGGCTTCGCCGACATCGCCGATCCGCATCTGCGCCAACTGACGGGCCGGGTCCACCAGTCGGCATCGGTGACGGTGCTCGACGGGACGGACATCCTGTACGTGGCGCGGGCTGCGACGGTGCGCGTCATGAGCGTCTACATCACGCTCGGCACGCGTTTCCCCGCCTACCCCACCGCCATGGGCCGGGTCCTGCTCGCCGGGCTCCCTCAGGAGGACCGTGCGCGCCTCCTGAAGGCCGAACCGCCCCGCCCCCTCACCCGGCGCACCGTCACCGCCCCAGAGGACCTGAACCGCATCCTGGACCGTGCCGCCGCCGACGGCTACGCCACCGCGGACGAGGAACTGGAGGAGGGCCTGCGCTCGGTCGCCGTACCGCTCAAGGACGCGGAGGGACGCGTCGTCGCCGCCCTGAACGTGGCCCAGCACGCGGGCACCGCCCCGCTGGAGAAGACCGTCGGGGCGCTGCTTCCCGCACTGCGCGAGACGGCGGCGGCGATCGAGGCGGACCTGCACACGGCGGCCCGCTTCAACGGCGCGCTGATGCCTTGGCGGACGTAACCGCCGACTTCTTGGCGGAGGTGCCCGGAGCCGGACTTGAACCGGCACGCCCGCTAGGGGCAGCGAGGTTTAAGCTCGCCGTGTCTGCATTCCACCATCCGGGCAGGCCATGGGCTCCGCATCAAGTGATTCGACCCTATCGGGAGGCGTCCCTCGAACAGCGGAACAACAGCCCGATGTTGTCTTATTTTATTGACGTCTGAGGGTGCATCAGCCACCGGTACGGCCCATCGGTACATGCCGCAGGCCCTTCCACCGCTGTGCGGCCTCCGTGACGGAATGACGGAATTTCACCGCCTGCGTGGCGCCCGCGGGTCACTGAGGGGTGGTACCCGTCTCAGGGACCGGGGTCATCCCCAGGTATGACACGGGCGCCCGGGGTCCGACTGGAGAGGGCCCCCGGAACCGGAACAGCGGCTGACTACATGGCGCGGATCCGCAAGGACGATGGAGTACGTCCCCACTCGTCGTCCCGACAGGAGCACAACCCCGTGACCACCACCCCCTTCGCCGCCCGCACCACCGCGGTGGCCGCACGCGCCACGGATCTCTCCAAGGTGTACGGACAGGGCGAGACCCAGGTGGTCGCCCTGGACCATGTCTCCGTCGACTTCCGGCAGGGCGAGTTCACCGCGATCATGGGCCCGTCGGGCTCCGGCAAGTCGACCCTGATGCACTGCGTCGCGGGGCTCGACAGCTTCAGCGGCGGCTCCGTGCGGATCGGCGAGACCGAGCTGTCCACCCTCAAGGACAAGCAGCTCACCAAGCTCCGCCGGGACAAGATCGGCTTCATCTTCCAGGCCTTCAACCTGCTGCCGACGCTGACGGCCCTGGAGAACATCACGCTGCCGATGGACATCGCGGGCCGCAAGCCCGACAAGCAGTGGCTCGAGCAGGTCATCTCGATGGTCGGCCTGGCCGGACGGCTCAGCCACCGGCCCACGGAGCTCTCCGGCGGCCAGCAGCAGCGCGTCGCCGTGGCCCGTGCGCTCGCCTCGCAGCCGGACATCATCTTCGGTGATGAGCCCACGGGAAACCTGGACTCCCGCTCGGGTGCGGAGGTCCTCGGCTTCCTGCGGAACTCCGTACGAGAGCTGGGGCAGACGGTCGTCATGGTCACCCACGACCCGGTGGCCGCGGCGTACGCGGATCGCGTCATCTTCCTCGCCGACGGGCGGATCGTCGACGAGATGCTCTCGCCGACCGCCGAGGGCGTGCTTGACCGGATGAAGGACTTCGACGCGAAGGGGCGGACCAGCTGACCGACCACGCGTCCGCGTCTCGTCCCGCCTTCTCTTCCACCAGGACTCACACCCATGTTCCGTACCGCCCTGCGCAACGTGCTCGCGCACAAGGCCAGGCTGTTGATGACCGTGCTCGCCGTCATGCTCGGCGTCGCCTTCGTCTCCGGCACCCTCGTCTTCACCGACACCTTCGGCAACGCCTACAAGAACAAGTCGGCGAAGAGCTTCGACCACGTCTCCGTCGCCATCCAGCAGTTCGGCGGCGCCGAGGACGAGACCAAGCAGAAGCCGCGCCTGACCGACTCCCTCCTGAAGGAGGCGGGCGGCCTGCCCGGCGCCGACTCCGCGATCGCCGGCGTCTCCGGCTTCACCGCGCTCGCCGACAAGGACGGCAAGCTCGTCGGCGGCGAGTGGGGCACCTCCGGCGCCAACTACTTCCCGGGCAAGGACGGCAAGGACCCGCGCTACGACTTCACCAAGGGCGCCGCCCCGAAGTCCGCCGGTGACATCGCCCTCGACTCCCGTACCGCCGAGCGCACCGGCTACAAGATCGGCGACACCGTCCGCTACTCCACCGACGGACCGGTGAAGAAGGCGAAGGTCAGCGGCGTCTTCGACACCGAGGACGGCAGCGTCCTCGCGGGCGGCAGCCTGGTGGTGTTCGACAACGACACCGCGCGGAAGGTCCTCGGCAAGACCGAGTACGACGAGATCGACGTGAGGGCCGCCGCGGGCACCTCCGAGACGGCGCTGAAGAGCTCCATCGAGAAGATCCTGCCGAAGGACACGGACGCCGTCACCGGCGCCGAGCTCAAGTCCGACCAGGACCGCATGATCGAGCAGCAGACCAGCTCGATGAGCCAGGTCCTGCTGATCTTCGCCGGCATCGCGCTCTTCGTCGGCATCTTCATCATCGCCAACACCTTCACCATGCTGGTCGCCCAGCGCACCAAGGAACTGGCCCTGATGCGCGCCGTCGGCGCCTCGCGCCGTCAGGTGACGCGCTCCGTGCTCATCGAGGCGTTCCTGGTGGGCCTGGTGGCCGCCGTGACCGGCTTCGCGCTCGGCATCGGCGTGGCCGTGGGCCTGGAGTCCCTGATGAACTCCGCGGGCGCCTCGCTGCCCGACGGACCGCTCGTCATCGCCCCGCTCACGATCGTCGTCGCCCTGATCATCGGTGTGGTCGTGACCATGCTGGCCGCCTGGCTGCCGGGCCGCCGCGCCGCGAAGATCCCGCCGGTCGCCGCGATGAACAGCGTCCACGCGACGCCGACCACGCGTGGTCTGATCGTCCGCAACTCCATCGGCTCGGTCATCGTCGCCATCGGCACGGTCATGATGTTCATGGACGACAACTACGTGATGTCCGGCGGCGCCGCGACCATCCTGGTCGGCGTCATCGTCCTCACGCCGCTCCTGTCGCGGCCCTTCATCGCCGCGTCGGCCCCGCTCCTGAAGCCGTTCGGCGTCCCGGGCAAGCTGTCCCGGCTCAACTCGCTGCGCAACCCGCGCCGTACGGCATCCACCGCCGCGGCCCTGATGATCGGCCTGACCCTCATCACGGCGATGACGGTGGTCGCGACCTCCATGAGCAGCGCCATCAACAAGATGGCCGCGGGCTCCCTGAAGGCCGACTACACCGTCTCCATGGCGAACTACCAGCCGCTGACCCCCGAGGTCCGCGAGAAGCTGGACAAGCTCCCCGACGTCGAGGCGAGCAGCCCGCTGCGCACCGCCTACGGCGAGCTCGACGGCTCGTACGGCCAGGTCACCGGCGTCGACGAGAAGGACTTCGGCAAGGTGGCGAGCCTGGACTTCACCAGCGGCTCGCTCGCTGGTCTGAAGGGCGACTCCACGCTGGTGGACAAGAAGACCGCGGACAAGAAGGGCCTCAAGACCGGCGACACCGTCCCGGTGACGTTCGACGACGACAAGACGGTCAAGCTGAAGATCGCCGGCATCTACGAGCAGAACGAGATGATCAACGGCTTGTTCACACCGCTCGCCGTGGTCGACCCGCACATGTCCAAGATCACCGACCAGCAGGTCCTGGTGAAGATGGCGGGCGGCACCTCCGACAAGGCCGAGGACGCCATCGTCAAGGCCCTCGGCGACAACCCGGCCCTGAAGATCCAGGACAAGGACGCGATCAGCAACGAGATCGGTGGCGCGATCAACATGATGCTGAACATGCTCTACGGCCTCCTGGCGATGGCCATCCTGATCGCGGTGCTCGGTGTCATCAACACCCTGGCCATGTCGGTCTTCGAGCGGAAGCACGAGATCGGCATGTTGCGGGCCATCGGCCTCGACCGCGCGAAGGTCAAGCAGATGGTGCGCCTGGAGGCGGTCATCATCTCCCTGTTCGGCGCGGTGCTCGGCGTCGGCCTCGGCCTCTTCATGGGCTGGGTCGCGGGCAACAGCATCTCCGGCACGGTGAAGACGTACTCCATGGAGATCCCGCTCGGCCGTATCGCGATCTTCCTCTGCATCGCGGGCCTGGTCGGCGTCCTCGCGGCGATGTGGCCGGCCCGCAGCGCGGCCAAGCTGAACCCGCTGATGGCGATCAAGGCCGAGTAGCACCGGCCGGTACGTGAACGAGTGGGGCCCCGGGCGATCGCCGCCCGGGGCCCCACTCGCGTACGCCCTACCGCCAGACGCGGGCCCGCAGCGGCATCCCGGAGGTGCCTGCCTCCGGGGTCTTCACCGCGAGGACCTGGTTGACGCCGATGCGGTTGCGCTCGAAGGCGAGCGCGGACGCCGCCATGTAGAGGCGCCAGATGCGGGCGCGGCCCGGTGAGGTGAGCCGCTGACCCTCCTTCCAGTGGGCCTCCAGGTTGGCGACCCAGCGGCGCAGGGTGAGGGCGTAGTGCTCGCGGATCGCCTCCACGTCGCGCACCTCGAACCCGGCGCGCTCCAGCTGCCCGACGGTGGATCCCACGGGGGCGAGCTCGCCGCCGGGGAAGACATAGGCGTCGATGAAGTCGTCCACCTCGTACGTCGACTCGTCGGTCTGCGGGCGGCGCGCGATCTGGTGGTTGAGGAGCCTGCCGCCCGGCTTGAGGAGGGCGTGCAGATCGCGTGCGTACTCCAAGTACCGCTCGGCGCCGACGTGTTCGGCCATGCCGATGGAGGAGATGGCGTCGTACGGACCGTCGCGCACGTCGCGGTAGTCCTGGACACGGATCTCGACTTTGTCGGTCAGCCCCTCCTCCGCGATGCGCTTCCTGGCGTACGCGGCCTGCTCCTGGGAGAGCGTGACGCCGACGACGGTGACGCCGTGCTCGCGCGCCGCGTGGATCGCCATGGAGCCCCAGCCGCAGCCGACGTCGAGGAGCCGCATGCCGGGCTTCAGGGCGAGCTTGCGGGCGATGAGCTCCAGCTTGCCGCGCTGGGCTTCCTCAAGGGTGGAGCCTTCGGACTCCCAGTAGGCGCACGAGTAGACCATCGAGGGGCCGAGCACCAGCTCGTAGAAGTCGTTGCCCACGTCGTAGTGGTGGCTGATGGCCTGCCGGTCGCTGCCCTTGGTGTGCAGATGGAGGGTGCGCCGCCTGCGCATCTCCTCCGGCGGCGGGGCCGGCGGCAGGAACGGCGCGGCGAGGCCGACCAGGGTGCGGGCAGCGGCGCGGAACTCCGGGTCGCGCAGGGACTCCCTGAGGTTCTTGGCGTCCTCGCCCCGCTCCCAGATGAACTCGGCGAGCCGGTCGAGCGCGGCGTACAGATCGCCGTCGACGTCCAGGTCACCGGCCACCCAGGCGCGGGCGAGGCCCAGCTCGCCCGGCTTCCACATCAGGCGGCGCAGGGCGCGGCGGTTGCGTACGACGAGGGTGGGGGCACCCGGCGGGCCTGCCTCCGAACCGTCCCAGGCACGAATGCGTACGGGGAGCGGGGCTCCCAGCAGTTGTTCGGCGAGGCTCTTCAGCCGCAGTGCGGCATCTGGCATGGTGCACACCTCCGTGATTGGGGATATCCCGGATAGGTTCAACACCACGTAAACACCAACGGGGCGCTTGCGCAGTCCCGTTGCCGCGTCACGGATCGGCAAAATACATGTAGACGCCATGTAAACAGCCCTGGAAAACCCGAAGGGGCCGCCCGCACCACGGATGGCGGGCGGCCCCTTCGGGTCTTTTCAGCGACCGGAGGTCAGGAGGCCTTGGCCTTCTCGCCGTCCTTGGAGGCCTCGACGGCCGGAGCCTCGGCCTTGGCCGCGGCGGGCTTCGGCGCGGGCTTGGCGGCCTCGTAGAACTCCTCGCGCGGCGTCTCCATGGCACCCAGCGAGACGACCTCACGCTTGAGGAAGACCGCGAGGGTCCAGTCCGCGAAGACGCGGATCTTGCGGTTGAACGTCGGCATCGCCATGCCGTGGTACGCGCGGTGCATGTACCAGGCGAGACGGCCCTTGAGCTTGATCTTCATCTTGCCCATGACGATCATCGCGACGCCCTTGTGCAGGCCGAGACCGGCGACCGCACCCTTGTTGGCGTGGCTGTACTCCTTCTGCGGGAAGCCCCGCATGCCGGAGATCACGTTGTCGCCGAGGACCTTGGCCTGACGCAGCGCGTGCTGGGCGTTCGGCGGGCACCAGGCGTTCTCGTTGCCGGCCTTGCGGCCGACCATGTCCGGCACCTGGGCGTTGTCGCCCGCGGCCCAGATGTAGTCGGTGCCCTGGACCTGGAGGGTCGTCTGGGTGTCGACGTGGCCACGGGGGCCGAGCGGCAGACCGAAGCGGGCGAGCGCCGGGTTGGGCTTGACGCCCGCGGTCCACACGATGGTGCTGGAGTCGACTTCGAGGCCGTTGTTGAGCACCACGTGGCCGTCCACGCAGGAGTCCATGCCGGTCTTGAGGTAGACCTCGACACCGCGGCCCTCGAGGTGCTCCTTGCCGTACTGGCCGAGCTTCGGGCCGACCTCGGGGAGGATCTTGTCCGCGACATCGACGAGCACGAAGCGCATGTCCTCGCGCTTCACGTTGTTGTAGTACTTGGCCGCGTCACGGGCCATGTCCTCGACCTCACCGATGGTCTCCGCACCCGCGAAGCCACCGCCGACGAAGACGAAGGTCAGCGCCTTGCGGCGGACGTCCTCGTCCGTCGTGGAGTCAGCCTTGTCCAGCTGCTCGAGGACGTGGTTGCGCAGGCCGATGGCCTCCTCGATGCCCTTCATGCCGATGCCCTGCTCGGCGAGGCCGGGGATCGGGAAGGTGCGGGAGACCGCGCCCATCGCGATGACCAGGTAGTCGAAAGGCAGCTCGTACGCCTCGCCCACGAGGGGGGCGATCGTCGCGACCTTGCGGTCCTGATCGATGGTGGTGACCCGGCCGGTCAGAACTTCCGCCTTGGGCAGCACGCGTCGCAGCGGGACGACGACGTGCCGAGGCGAAATGCTGCCGGCGGCGGCTTCGGGGAGGAAGGGCTGGTAGGTCATGTACGACCGGGGGTCGACGACCGTGACGGTCGCCTCTCCGTAGCGCATCTTCTTGAGAATGCGCCGAGCTGCGTACAGGCCTACGTACCCACCGCCTACTACGAGGATCCTGGGACGCTCCGTGGTGCTCATGCCATCGAGTATCCACCTGCCCGGCGGGGGTCGCTCGTGCGCCCCTTCACAAGCATGGGTACACCCTCTGCTACACTTCGCCGCCCACGTGACGCAGGCCATAGCACCCCAGGGGAACCACGGGACGACCCGAGACGTTGGGCACCCCTTGTGAGCTGCCGCTCTGGCCCCCGGGACACAGTGGACCACCCGGCAGATCCACCCTCCGGGCCCCCTCCCGAACCTTCACTGTCGTGGGTCGCGAGGCCCTCTGGGGTCACTTTTAGGGGTCCAGAACGCCTGAACATCGTCCAACTGAGCCGATTTCCTTGTGAAGAACTTCACGAAGTTTCCCGACGGCATGTCGCCGACGGGCCTTCGGAGCCCCTCACCAGCCGCTCGGACGCTACATGACACGCTCAGGCGATCAACCCAGCCGGTGCCACCCTCATTGCCGGTGTACACGCTAGCGCGTACACTCTGTTTATGGATGAGAGCGCTGTGACCGTGCGCGAAGCCCGCGCGCACCTTGCGGACCACATCAACCGTGCGGAACAGGGCGCCGCCACGATAATCACGCGCAACGGCGCCGCCGTGGCTGCTCTCGTACCCATCGCGGACTTCAACGCGCTGGAAGAAGCGGCGGACGAACTCCTCGCACGCGAGGCCGAATCGGTCTTGGCCGAAGGCGGCCCGACCGTGACCATGGCCGAGCTGCTGGCCGACCTCTTCAGCGAGCGGGGCGAAGGCGCGGCGTGAAGTACGCGTTCCGGTTCACCACGGCAGCACAGCGGCAGCTCCGGTCGATCGACCGGCCTGCCGCCATGCGCATCCTCGCCGCGCTGACCGCACTCGGCGACGACCCGTACCGCGAGGACGCCGACATCAAGAAGCTGACCGGCCCGTCCGGTCTCTACCGCCTCAGGGTCGGCAGCTATCGGGTCGCCTACCAGGTCCTGGAAGGCGAGCTCGTCATCCTCGTCGTCAAAGTCGGCGACCGTCGCGACGTCTACCGCAACATCTGAGTGCCTGCACCGACCCGCGCTGACGTCCTACCGCAGCTCCTCCGCCGCGTGCCATGCGATGCCGTCGAGGATGTCGTGCTCGCTGACGACGACCTCCCTGGCGCCGGTCCTCTCCATGATCGACAGGAGTACGAGCGCACCCGCCACGATGACGTCCACGCGCCCCGGATGCATGACCGGGATCGCGGCCCGCTCGTCGTGCGTGGACCGGCTCAGGCGGCCGGCGATCTCGCTTACCTGCTCGTAGGAGACCCGGGAGTGGTGGATCGCCGCGGAGTCGTACTCATCGAGGCCGAGCGCGATGGCGGCCACGGTGGTCACCGAGCCCGCGAGGCCGACCAGGGTGCGGGCCTCGCCGATCGGCACCGTCCGCTCCGCCAGGTCGAGCGCCGCCCCGATGTCGGCCCGGACGGCGTCGAGTTCGGCGGGCGCGGGCGGGTCGGTGCGGATGTGCCGCTCCGTCAGGCGCACGCAGCCGACGTCGACGGAGCGTGCGGCGCGGACGTGGTCCTCGCCGACGACGAACTCCGTGGAGCCGCCGCCGATGTCGACGACCAGGTAGGGCTTGGCGAGGTGGTCGCTTCCCGCCAGCTCCTTCGTCGCTCCCGTGAAGGAGAACTCGGCCTCCTGGTCACCGCTGATGACCTCCGGCTCGACGCCGAGGATGTCCAGGACCCCTCGTACGAAGTCGTCGCGGTTCTCGGCGTCGCGGGACGCGGAGGTCGCCACGAAGCGGAGGCGTTCGGCGCCGTGGCGCTTGATGACCTCGGCGTACTCGCGGCACGCCGCGAAGGTGCGCTCCAGGGCCTCCGGAGCCAGGCGGCCCGTCTTGTCGACGCCTTGCCCGAGGCGGACGATGGTCATCCTGCGGTCCAGGTCGACCAGTTCACCGGTCGCGGGGTCGGCATCCGCCACGAGCAGGCGGATCGAGTTCGTGCCGCAGTCGATGGCTGCCACGCGGGTCACTCTGGGGGCTCCTCAGTTGAATCGGTACTCGGCGGCTTCGGCGTTGTGCCCACCCGTTCCGCCCTGCGGAACGCCTGCCCACAACGGGCACGGCCGGCCTACTCCTCCGGCAGGCTCACGCACGCTCCCTTGCGCCACCACTCCGGCAGCATCGCGAGCGCCTCGTCGCCCAGTGGGTTCACGCCGGGGCCCGCGGCCAGGGAGTGGCCGACCAGGACGTGCAGGCACTTCACGCGGTCCGGCATGCCGCCCGCGCTCGGGAAGCCCTCCAGGACCTCGATGGCGTCACGGCGCGCGATGTAGTCCTCGTGCGCCGCGCGGTATGCGGCGGCGAGCTCGGGGTCCGTCTTCAGGCGCTCCGACATCTCCTTCATGACGCCGTTGGCCTCAAGGGTGCCGATCGCGGAAGCGGCCCGTGGGCACGTCAGGTAGTACGTCGTCGGGAACGGCGTCCCGTCCGGAAGGCGCGGCGCCGTCTCGACGACGTCCGGCTGCCCGCACGGGCAGCGGTGGGCGATGGCCCGCAGGCCGCGCGGCGGACGGCCGAGCTGCTGCTTGAAGGCCTCGACGTCGGCGTCGGTGGGCTCGGTGCGCGGGGTGGTCGGCGGGGGCGTTTCCATGCCTGTCTTTCGATCGGTTCCGTAGAGGTGCTGCTGAATTCAGTCGTCGGCGGCCGGGCTGTCGGCCTTGTCGACGCCGTCCCAGACGTTCGAGTACCAGGGCCTGGCGGCGGCCCCCTGGTCGGTGCGCTGCTGCTTCGCCGCCTCGGGGTCGACCACCGTGTAGCCGGTCTCACCCGGCATCACATAGTGCAGCCGGTCCCGGATGCGCTGCTCCGCGTACGCGTCGTCCCGCCAGCGGGCCTTCTCGTCGCGCAGCTTCTCGACGTTCTCGCGGCGCTCGGCCTGCTCCTTGCGCTGGTCGGCGATCTCCGCGCGCTGGGAGACGTACTGCCTTATCGGGTAGGCGAGCGCGACGACCAGCGAGCACAGCACGAGCGCAAGGAGCGCGGCGCGTCCCGTGAGCCGGGAGCGGCGCGCCTGGCGCTTGGTCTGGGAGCGGTAGACACGCTCCGCGGTCTGCTCGCCGAGCAGTCGCAGCCTGGTCGCGGTGGAGAACCGGTCGCGGTCCTTCACGGCCATGTGTGCCGCCTCCCCGATACGTACGTACGTCCCCGCACACGGTACGGGACCGAGTACGGGGACGTAGGTAACTACGAGGTGGCTACGCCTCAGCCCTTGAAGCGCGGGAAGGCGCTGCGGCCTGCGTACACCGCGGCGTCGTCGAGGATCTCCTCGATGCGAAGCAGCTGGTTGTACTTGGCGACGCGCTCGGAGCGGGCCGGGGCGCCGGTCTTGATCTGGCCGCAGTTGGTGGCGACGGCGAGGTCGGCGATGGTGACGTCCTCGGTCTCACCGGAGCGGTGGGACATCATGCACTTGAAGCCGCTGCGCTGGGCCATCTCGACGGCGTCCAGGGTCTCGGTCAGCGAGCCGATCTGGTTGACCTTCACCAGAAGGGCGTTGGCCGACTTCTCCTCGATGCCACGGGCCAGGCGCTCCGGGTTGGTGACGAACAGGTCGTCGCCCACGAGCTGGACCTTGTCGCCGAGCTTCTCGGTGATGACGTTCCAGCCGGCCCAGTCGTCCTCGAACAGCGGGTCCTCGATGGAGACGAGGGGGTACGAGGCGACGAGCTCCTCGTAGTACTCGGTCATCTCGGCGGCCGAGCGGGACTTGCCCTCGAACGCGTACGAGCCGTCCTTGTAGAACTCGGACGCGGCGACGTCGAGCGCGAGCGCGATCTGCTCACCGGGGACGTAACCGGCCTGCTTGATGGCCTCGAGGATGAGGTCGAGCGCGGCGCGGTTGGAGTCCAGGTTCGGGGCGAAGCCGCCCTCGTCACCCAGGCCGGTCGAGAGGCCCTTGTCCTTCAGGACCTTCTTGAGCGTGTGGTAGACCTCGGTGCCCCAGCGCAGGGCCTCGGAGAACGACTCGGCGCCGATCGGCGCGATCATGAACTCCTGGATGTCGACGTTCGAGTCGGCGTGCGACCCGCCGTTCAGGATGTTCATCATCGGAACGGGCAGCAGGTGCGCGTTCGGGCCGCCGAGGTAGCGGAAGAGCGGGAGGTCGGAGGCCTCCGACGCGGCGTGCGCGACGGCGAGCGAGACGCCGAGGATGGCGTTGGCGCCGAGCGAGCCCTTGTTGTCGGTGGCGTCGAGGTCGAACATCGCCTGGTCGATCAGGCGCTGCTCGGTCGCGTCGTACCCGACGAGCTCCGGGCCGATCTGCTCGATGACGGCGAGGACGGCCTTCTCCACGCCCTTGCCCTGGTAACGGTTGGGGTCACCGTCACGGAGTTCGATGGCCTCGAAAGCACCGGTGGACGCACCGGACGGAACGGCGGCACGACCCGTGCTGCCGTCGTCGAGGCCGACCTCGACCTCGACCGTGGGGTTGCCTCGGGAGTCCAGGATTTCCCGGGCTACGACGACGTCGATGGACGGCACGAGCATCTCCTTCTGGGATGTGACGCGGGTACGCGGGGCGTTGGCCTCGCGGACACGAGCCTAACCGGCTCCCGGGCAACAGCCAGCCGAGCGACCGTCCTGTGGACAAACCGAGAGCAAAAAGTTTCCGAACGGAACAAAGCGGCGAGGGACAAATGAACCCCGCCCCGGTGCGTACGGGGGATACGCGCACCGGGGCGGGGTGGACCCGTGGGGACGGGGCGGGGCGGCGCCTCCGCCGGGGCGCCGCCACTGACAGCTGCTTAGCTGAGGTGCAGCTGCTGACCCGGGTAGATCACGTCGGCGTTGTCGATGATGTCGCCGTTGAGCTTGTACACCTTGTGCCAGCCGCCCTTGACGTCCTTGGCCTCGGCGATCTTGGAGAGGGTGTCACCCTTCTTGACCTTGTACTCGCCGTCGCCCTTCTTGACCGTCTTGCCGGTCGGGGTCTCGACGGTCTTCTTCGACTCGGTCTTGGGGGCCTCGGCCTTGGGAGCGGCCTGCTGCGGCTGCTCGGTCTGGGCGCTGGGCGCGCTCTGCGGCTGCTGCTCCTGGGGCTGCTGCTGCTGCGGGGCGCTCTCCTGCGCACCGCCACCCTCGTTGGAGGCGCTCGACAGGCCGACGCCGCAGCTCGGCCAGGCACCCTTGCCCTGACCCGCGAGGACCTTCTCGCCGATCTCTATCTGCTGGGCCTTGGAGGCCTTGTCGGCGGTGGGCGCGTACTTCGTGCCGCCGTACGCGGCCCAGGTGGACGACGAGAACTGCAGGCCGCCCGTGTAGCCGTTGCCGGTGTTGATGGACCAGTTGCCGCCCGACTCGCACTGGGCGACGGCGTCCCACTCGGAGTTCGTCGCGGCGGAGGCCGAGCCGGCCGCCATCAGCGGGGCCGCGACCGCGACACCGGTGACGCCGGCGAGCGTGGCGACACGGGTGGCCTTGGACGGGCGGCGGTGCTTGCCCTTGCTGGAAAACAGCATGAGTGATCCCCTCACCGACGCCTGCGAGGTGAGCTGTCGGGTTCGGGCCAGTGAAGTTGCCCGGCCGCGCTTCTTGAGCGCGACTTAACCCCTAGCCGTTCCTGTCCGTCCGCCTCGCTCTCACGAGGCCGAACGGCCGGGTCCGGCGGAAACCTTGGGTCCCCCGCTCCTGCCTACGGCGCATTACGCGACGACTGTTCCCGAACGGCCGTTGGCAGGACTCGGCGTACCGACCGGCGGGGCCCGCTGTGGCGAGCGGTCACGACCGTAGTCATGCGATCGCCCGAATTTCAAAGACGATCAGGGCTTCTGAGACCCATGTCTCACTTGCGCCAATTGGGATATCAAGCGCAAAGCGACTCGCCAACTACCCCTACTTTTCGCCCAAATCGAGGCTCTGACCGGGAAGGATGAGGTCGGGGTCGGAGCCGACCGACTGCTCGTTCTCGGCGTACAGCCCGGCCCACCCGCCCTGCACGTCGTGCTCGTCGGCGATGGTCCAGAGGTTGTCTCCGGAGCGGACCGTGTACGTCCCCTCGGAGCCGTCCTTCTGACGCTCGTCGCCACGGGAGGCGTGCCGGCCCGAGCCCTCGCGTGAGGCGTCGCCTGACGGCTCGTCGTCCGCGCTGTCGCCGCGGTGGCGGCCTTCGCCCTCACCGGCGGGAGGGGTGGGGGCGGGCGAAGTGGCATCGTCCTGCCCGGACTTGTCCGGGTCACCGGACTTGGCCGAGTCATCCGGCTTGTCGGACTCGTCGTGATTCTTGTCTCGTGCCTCGTCGTCGGCGTCCGGCTTCTCGGAAGCTTCCTCGGAGGGCTTCTTGGAAGGCTCGGCGCTGTCCGAGGGGTCGGCCGACTCGCTCGGTGACGTGCTCGGCTCGCTCGGCTCGGACGACTCGGACGTCTCGTCGGACCCGGTCGGCTCCGACGGCTCGTCAGAAGGAATCGTCGTGATCGGGGCGCCCGGGTCGACGTCGGCTGCGGCGCCGTCCTGGGTGAGTCCGGCGATCGGCGCGCAGCTCGGCCAGGCCTCGGTCCCTTGGTCGTCAAGGACCTTCTCGGCGACGGATATCTGCTGCGAGCGGCTGGCCAGGTCGGCGCTCGGCGCGAAGTCGAGGCCGCCGTACTCCTCCCAGGTCTGCTGCGAGAACTGGAGCCCGCCGTAGTAGCCGTTGCCCGCGTCCGCGCTCCAGGATCCGCCGCTCTCGCACTCCGCGAGCTTGTCCCACGTGGCGGTGTCCGCCGCGCTCGCGCTGGTGGCGCCGAGCAGCGGGATGGCGATGGCCGATCCTGCGACTCCTGCCGCGACGATCAGGGCCGGGGCCTGGCGGGGGCGTCGGTGACGACCATTGCCGGAGAGCATGCGGTTGCCTTTCGCGTGACTGGAGCGACGACTGCGGCACGGGAGGCCGAGTCGTCGTGAACGTAGCGGCAGTCGAACGCTTGTCACAAGTCGATGCAGCGGAGATCACGTGAAAGTCACAGTCTTGACGGTCCGTCAGTTAAACGTCGTTTCAGGTGCCGAATCTTTGCTCTTCTGTGCGGGTGCGAACTCCACGGGGAGGGTGCGGAGTCCGCGCATGATGAGCCCGCCGCGCCACCTCAAATCACCAGGTTCCGCCGCGAGGCGCAGGTCAGGGAGGCGGCGCAGGAGCGTCGCGAGGGCCGCTTGGCCTTCGAGCCTGGCGAGCGGTGCGCCGAGACAGTAATGAATGCCATGGCCGTAGCCGAGGTGTTGGTTGTCGCGTCGGGAGAGGTCCAGCGTGTCCGGCTGATCGAATCGTTCGGGGTCCCGGTCGGCGGCGGCGAGGACGACGAGGACGGGGTCGCCGGCGGCGATGTCCTCCCCTCCGATCGTCAGCGGCTCGGTGGCGAACCGCCAGGTGGCGAGTTCGACGGGACCGTCGAAGCGCAGGAGCTCCTCAAGACCGGTCTCCAGGAGTCCGGTGTCGCCGTCCCTGAGAGAGTCCTGGAGGCGCTCACGCTGCTCGGGGTGGGTGAGGAGGGCGTAGGTGCCGTTCCCGATGAGGTTGACGGTGGTCTCGAACCCTGCGAAGAGAAGGATGAACGCCATCGCGGCGGCCTCGTTCTCGGTGAGGTGCTCGCCGTGGTCCGAGGCGCGGATGAGCCCGGAGATGAGGTCGTCGCCGGGTTCGAGGCGCTTGCGGTGGATCAGCTCGGCGAGGTAGCCGCGCATCTTCTTCACGGACCGGGCGACCCCGCCCCGCGGCCCTCCCCCGTGGCGGATCATCATCCCCGCCCAGTCGCGGAAGTCGTCCTGGTCCTCACGGGGCACGCCGAGCAGGTCACAGATCGCGTAGATGGGGAGCGGGAAGGCGAAGTCGTGGATGAGGTCGGCTTCCCCCTTCTCCACGAACTGGTCGATGAGCTGGTCGGTCAACTCCTGCACGCGGGGCGCGAATTCGGCGACGCGGCGGGGCGTGAAGGCCTTGGAGACGAGGCGGCGCAGCCGTGTGTGGTCCGGCGGGTCGATGTTGAGCAGATGCGTCATGAGGTTCGCGCTGCGCTCGCCGGGGATGCCGGTCTTGCTCTTCGCGTCCGAGCGCTCGCCGTGGTGGGCCGGATTCTTGCTGAGCCGCTGGTCGGCGAGCGCCTGCTTGGCATCGCCGTACCGGGTGACCAGCCAGGCCTCCACACCACTGGGCAGCCGGGTTTTGCGCACGGGCGCGTTCTCACGGAGCCAGGCGTAGGCGGGGTAGGGGTCGGTGGCGAACTCCCAGGTGAAGAGCTCCGGGATGTCCGGCCCCTGGGCCTCGGACACGGGAGCGTGAGCCCCTGCGGGGCAGGCTGCGGGAGTGGCGGGCGGCTGGTCTTGCATGGTCCTGACCGTATCCGGCCGCCCGCCCCGGCGTGCCGCCGGTCAGTTACGCCGGGGCGCTCACCGGAAAGCCGAGCTCCTCGGCCGCGCGAGCCAGCTCCTGGTCGTAGGTGACGAACTCGGTGATGTCCTGCCGGAAGGGGTCCGCGCTCGCCAGGTGGATGGCATCCAGCGTGCCGAGCCGCTCGGTGCGGTAGGCGGCTGCCCGCGCCATGACCGTGGTGGTGACATCGGCGAGGTAGACGCCGCGTACGGCCTGCCCCACAAAGAAGGGGACGCGCTGATGGTCGACGCCCGCTCGGTACAGGGTCCGGGTGATCTCCAGCCGGGTGAGCTCGCTGCCGAGCAGCTCTGTCCCGTCCGGCAGTCCGGCCCGCCAGGCGCGCAGCGCCTCGGTCTCCTTCTCCGGCTTGATGAACTTCAGCAGCGCACAGCTGTCGAGGTAGATCACCGGCGCCGCTCCCTGTCGCGCTCTTCGAGCAGCACGTCGGAAAGGCTGTCGAGTTCGGGCGCGAGATCGGTGAAGACCTCGGGCATGCCCTCCTCCGCGGGCGCGGTGACATCGCCCGATTCGAGCAGGCGCCGCAAGGTGCTCGGGGCCTCGGTCTCCGGGACCATGCGGAGGACCGGCTTGCCCCGGTCGGTGACGAGTATCGAGGCACCGGCCCTGACCCGGGCCACTGCCTTGGAAGGGTTCTGGTTCAGCTCACGCAGGCCGATGGTCTCCATACCCCTAATGTACCTACCTTGTGTAGGTACATCAATCGGTGAGAGCCCCACGGCACCGGCACTAAGCCCCCGCGCCCTCCGCGGCCAGCACCGCGTCCCGGTAGGCCCTGGCCGCCGCTCGCAGTGCCGCCTCCGGGTCCACGCCCTCTCCCTCCGCGCGCAGCGCCAGCGCGAGGAGTTCGTAGCCGACCCCTTCCCCGGAGGGGAGGGCGACCTCAAGGCCCGCCGTCCGTACCCGTGAGGCCAGCTTTGCCGCGAGGGCCAGGCCCGGCTGGCCCAGGGGAATTCCCTCCGTCACCGACGAGCGCTGCTTCTCCTCGGCCTTCGTGCGGAGCCAGTGCGCCTTCACGTCCTCCGGGGTGTCCGCCGAGTCGTCGCCGAACACGTGCGGGTGCCGGTGGATCAGCTTCTCCACGATCGTGCCCGCCACGTCGTCCACGGAGAAGGGGGACTCGTCGTCGTCCTCGGCGATCCGCGCGTGGAAGACCACCTGGAGCAGGACGTCGCCCAGCTCCTCCCGCAGCTCCTCCCTGTCGCCCTCCTCGATCGCCTCGACCAGTTCGTACGCCTCCTCGATCGCGTACTTCGCCAGGCCCTTGTGCGTCTGCTGGGACGACCAGGGGCACTCGGCCCGGATCTGGTCCATGACCTGGACGAGGTCCAGGAGCCGCGCGCCCGGCAGGTCGTACGACGCCGGGAGCAGTTCCAGGTCGGGCATCGAGACGCGGCCCGAGCCCGCGAGCCTCGCCAGGCCGTCCGTCAGGGCGCGGTCACCCTCGGCCGTGGCGATGACAAGGACCGTGCGGTCTCCGGCGCACGCCTCCACCAACTCCTGGGCCGTGGGCGACGCCTGGCCCACCCGCACGCCCGCCTCGCGCAGGTACGGCAGCTGGGGGTGCGTGGCGTCGGCGCACAGGACCTCGTCGGCCCCGTGCAGGGCCTGCCACGCGGGCCAGGAGAGCAGGCCGGGGGCCACCCGGTGGCTCGTGGTGAGGAGGATGACGCGGCCGGGAGCGTCGGCCGGGGGCGTGGTTTCGTTCACCCGTCGAACGTAACCCACGCCACTGACAGCCCCCGCACGGTGTTCTTGTGCCTGGTGTTCTTACGCCTGCTGTTCTTATGCCTGCTTGGGGCCCGCCGCGCCGTCCCCGGACACCTCGCGCACCCACGGCGTCTTGGAGTCCGCGCGCTTGCTCTTCTCCACGTCCCACGTGCCGTACCGCGGGTTCAGGTCCACGTCCAGCTTCTTGGAAGCCTTGGAGAGTTCCTTCCAGAAGACCGCCTGGCCCTCCGGCGCGTTCATGTCCACGCCCAGCTTCTTCGCCAGCTTCTGGGCCTCGATCTCCGTGCGGAGGCTTTCCTCCAGGCGGGACGGGGCGACGCTGTACTGCTGGAGCCAGCCCTGTTCGAGGGCCTTCTTGCCGCCCGCCTGCTGTTCCAGGCCCGCTCTCATGGTCTGGATGTCGCGGCGCGAGACGTCGACCCCGGCGTCGGCAGCCGCCTGGTGCAGCACCTTGTCCAGGACCATCGTGTGCAGCGTGCTGCGAGTGAGGCCGCCTGACTTGGCGATGGCCTGCTCGTACTGCTGCTCGTCCGGGATCGCGGCGCGCTGCGCGTCGCGCACCTCGTTCACCCGGCCCTCCAGCTGCGAGACCGTGATCCGGTCGTTGCCCACGACGGCCGCGGCGCCCGGGTGGGCTTCGCTGCCGCAGGCGGTCAGGAGGGGGGCCGCGGCGATCGCGGCGGTGGAGAGGACGAGCGCGGTGCGACGGCGGCGGTGCAAGTGAGCCTCCCGAGGAGATTGTGCGGCGGTGCACAAAGTCTTGCGGTGATCGATGTTAGGGAGTGGCCGGTCTCTCGGCCACCCATTCGACCAACGATTCGACGGGAATTGGGGTACGTTCCCCGCCTTCAGCCCCGCACCTGGCCCAGCCACTGCAACGTACGCCGGATCTCCGCCGGGAACGGATGACCGACCCCGTGCATCCGCTCGGCGTCCATGAGCAGCCGCGCCAGCGTGTCGTGGGCCGCCGCGCGGTCGCCGAGGGCGAGGAGCAGGTGGCCGATGCGGCGGCGGATGTCGAGGGGGCGTTCGCGGTCGTCGGAGGCGTAGCGGTTCTCGTAGTAGGGGAGCAGGGCGCGGTACTCCGCGAGTGCCGCCGCCGGTTCGCCGAGCTGCTCCAGGCACTGCGCGGCCTCGTAGCGGAACTGGAGGGAGTGCGGGTCGGCCTGGCCGGACTCGGCGGCGCGCTCGTCGGCGAGGCGGCGCAGTTCGGGCAGGGCGCGGCGGTACTGACCGTCGTCCATGAGCGTCGCCGCGTACTGCTTGCGCAGGGAGCGGACCACCGGGGAGTGCTCGCCGTGCTTGGCGGCGGCCGCGGGCAGGATCGAGCCGAGGATGTCCACAGCCTGTGTGATGCGGCCCTCGCCGAGGAGCCGCTTGACCTCGTCGACCGCGTGCACGACGTCGGTGTGGCTGCCGGGGGTCTGCCGGTGGTCGGTGCGGTCCGGCTGGATGGCGGGGGCGGGCGCCGGTGTGGTCGCGCGGTCGGGCCACGGGGCGTGCGGGCGCAGGAAGGGGCGGGTGGGGTCGAGCGGGCCGCCGGTGGGGATGCCGCGCGCGGGGAGCAGCGGGGCCAGTTCCTCGTAGACCTCCTGGGCGCTGCCGTGCCGGTGCTGGGGGTCCTTGGCGAGGAGCCTGAGCACCAGGGCTTCGAGGGCCTCGGGGACCTCGGCACGCAGGCGGCGGACCGGGAGCGGCGGTTCGTAGAGGTGGCGGTGCAGGACGCCGAGCGCGGTCGATCCGCTGAACGGCACGTCGCCGCTGAGGAGTTCGTGGAGGAGGACGCCCAGGGCGTAGAGGTCGGTGTACGGGCCGACCGCGCCGCCCATCGCCTGCTCGGGGGCCATGTACGCGGGGCTGCCGATGGGCGAACCGGTGTGCGTGAGGCGGGTGGTGTCGGTGTCCATCACCGAGGCGATGCCCAGGTCGAGGATGCTGATCGTGCCGTCCTGCTTGACCATCACGTTCCGCGGCTTGAGGTCGCGGTGCACGATCGGCACGGCGTGCACCGCGGAGAGCACGGCGCACAGCTGCGCGGCGATCGCGACGGCCCACTGCCACGGGTAGGGGTCGTGCTCGGCGAGGTGGTCGCCGAGGTCCGCCCCGTCCACGTACTGCATGACGAGGTAGAGGTCCTCGCCCTCCGTGCCCGCGTCGTGGACGGTGACCAGGCCCGGGTGGTCGACCTGCGCGGTGACACGGCACTCGCGCACGAAGCGGCGGCGCAGTTCGTCGGCCTCGGCGCCCGCGACCCGGTCGGGGCGCAGGAGCTTGACCGCGACGCGGCGGTCGAGACGCTGGTCGTACGCCGTCCAGACCTGGCCCATGCCGCCCTGGCCGATGAGCGTGGAGAGTTCGTAGCGTCCGGCTACGACACGGCCCCCGATCCCCGGTGTCACGGTCAGTTGCCGCCTTCCTGCTTGCGCAGGTAGTCACTGAGCTCGTCGAGCTCAGCCTGTACTTGGTGGATGCGGGCCGGTGCGGGGCGCGTGGGCGGGGGCGGCGTCTGCTGGACCGGCGGCTGGTGCAGTTGGGTGGGCTGGAGATGTACCGGGCCGGGGGCGGGGGCGGGTCCCGGCTGCTGCGGGTAGCCGTACGCGGGCTGCGGGGTCGCGTAGCCGCCGTACTGCTGCTGCCGGTAGCGGCTGAAGTGCCGTATGTCCGCGAACAAGTAGTAGGCGACCGCGGCGAGGAGCGTGGTCAGGAGCACCACCATGCCCGCGTTGCCCGGCCCCTGGAACTCCTCGTCGCCCGGATCGACGCCGACGAGGATGAGGGCCGTCACGTCGAGCGCGGTCACGAGGCCGAAGAACACCCAGTCGTACGCCTTGCGGGTCACGATCGCGAGCCGCAGCATCGGCGCCCAGGCGAGCAGGCCGCACGTCACGACGGCGAGGACCACGAACAGCACGCGCAGCGTCACATACGTGCTGCCGGGGGTCGGCGGCGGTTGCTGCGGCGCATAGCCGTGGCCGTGCATGGCTGCTCCTGGTGCCTGATGCGGCCGCACGTTCCGTCGGGGGAACGCACGGCCGAAAGTCGAAATACGAACTGGTACGGATTCGAGCGTATAGGCCGACAAGGAGAAGCGGTCCCGGCTTGTACCGAACCGTTGCCGTACTGGTCACGTCCCGATCGCGGGCACCGGCGGAACCCGGTTGTGTCACTCCGGCGGAAGCGTGCCGTCCGTCAGTCCGTCGTGCAGGCCCCGCACCAACTGCTCGCCCAGCCTGCCCGCGAGACGCAGGGAGTCCTCGAAGGCGGCGAGCGCGCGGAACCGCTCTCCGTAGCGGCGCTGTCCCTCCAGCGGCAGGCGCGGCAACCGCAGCCTGCGGATGTCGAGCCGGGCCGCGGTGGACGCGTAGCTGCTCGCCTGGCGGTTGTTGGCGGTGCCGCGCAGGAAGCCCGCGAGGAACCACGGGTCAAGGGCGGCCGGATCGGGGCGCAGGAGAGTGAGCCCCCGGCCGAGCGCGGCGCCCGCCGTGGTCTCGTCGATGACGCGGGCCGCGGTGCCGCCGCCGGAGACGGGGATGACGACGTCACCGGGCCGGGTGACTACGGAGTCGGTCTGGTCGGCCTCCCGAGCGGCAGTACCCGAGGGTGTGGTCCCGGCCAGGACGTCGTGTTCGGTGAGGACCGTTGCCCCGGGGGCGGCGTCCCCCGTCCCCGTACGCAGCAACAGCGCGTCCGCGCGGGCCAGTTCCCCCACGGTGGTGACGGGCCAGTGGGCAGCTTCGGCGGACTCTGCGGACTCGGCGGGCTCGGCAGGCGGCGGCATGAGGTCGGCCGTCCGCCGCACGGCGTCCCCGAGCCGCTCGCGGACGGCGGTCAGCTCCCGCACCCCGCCGCCCGTGGCCGGTGGCGGCAGCCGGCGGGCCGGTGCCAGGTCGACCTCGTCGTCGAGGACTTCGAGCACCGGCACGCAACGGGCGAGCCCCGGCTGTTCGTCGACCGTGCCGTACCGGTCGAAGCTCCGCCAGACATCGACCACGGCGTCCTGCACGGGCCGCCACGCCTGCCGATCCCTGCCGTCGGCCACGGAGAGCCCCGCGGTCTCGACGAGGAGCAGCGCGGGCGGGGGCTGCGCGCCGGGCACTGGCCTCTTCAACACCCATACGTGCAGGGGGATGTTGTACGGGGGCGCGGCGCCGGCGGGAAGCGCGATCACAGCGCGCAGGGCGCCCCGGCGAAGGAGGTCGGCGCGGACGCGACGGCCCGAGCGGCGGGAAGCGGCGGCGGGCGGCATGAGCAGGACGGCGGTGCCGCCGTCCCGGAGCCGGGCCAACGCGTGCTGGACCCAGGCGAGTTCGGACTCCGTACGAGCCGGGAAGCCGTACTCCCAGCGGGGGTCGTAGGCGAGTTCGTCGTGCCCCCAGTTGCGCTCGTTGAACGGCGGGTGACAGAGCACGGCGTCGGCCCGCGCCTCGCCGAAGGCGTCCGCGCGCAGGGTGTCGGCGGCGGCGGCGCGGACGGTGGCGTCGGAGTGCAGGGCGAGACGCAGGGCGGTGAGGGCGGCGAGTTCGGGGGCGCTGTCCTGGCCGTAGAGGCACTGGCCCGGCCGCGGGGCGACGGCTCGCAGCAGGGCGCCGGTCCCGCAGGCGGGATCGAGCACGGCCTGCGCGGACCCGGCGAGCGCGGCCATCAGCTCGGCGGGCCCGGCCGGAGTGAGCGTGTACTGCCGGGGGTTGGCATCAATGTGCCGCCCGATCAGAAACTCGTACGTCTGCCGGGCCCCCAACTCGGAGGCGAGCTCGGCCACGCCGCGCAACAGCGGGACGGAGGGCAGGAGTTGGGCAGGGCTCGGTACGCGCACGGCTGCCTGGAGCGGGCCGGCTCCGGCGGCGGGACCGCCGAACCGCGGCGTGAGGACCTGCTCAAGGGCTTCCGGAAGCAACTCCGCCATCCGCTCGTCCGACACCGCGCTCACCTGGAGCCAGTCCGGGTGGCGGTCCCGCACGAGGAGCAGGGCGCAGCCCGCGTGGAGGAGGGCGGTGACCGGGCCCTCTGGGTGGCCCGCGAGGTGCTGCCAGACTCGCTCCTTGAGCGGCACTTCGCCCAGCTTGCCCTGGGCGCGCAGCCACTCCTCGACCTCCGCGAGCGCGAAGGAGGGGCTGGTCTCGGTGCCGCCGACCGGCTTGGGGAAGTCGGGGTGGCGGCGGCGCCAGTTGCTGACGGCCGCCCGGCCGACGCCGGCGAGCCGGGCGATCCCGGCGGCGGTCACCTCTGTCGCGTTGTCCCGCACCGACTGGCTCCCCTCGGTCCCGCTGCCCCCGCCGCGCACGTGCCCCGGCGCGGCGCTGAGCGCCGATCATACCCATCCGACGAAGGACCGCTCGATTCACGAGTGTTAACTCGTTGTCCACATGGACTTGTGTTGACTCGGTTCACAGCCTCTGCTGAGATGGTCGCAGCACTTCCAAGCTCCCGTGGGGGGATCTTCATGCGACGTACGACTCTTGCCGCTGTATGCCTGGCCACCGCCGCGGCCATCGGCCTGACGGCCTGCGGCACCGAAACCGGCGGGCCGAAGAAGGAGGGGAAGGTGAAGGAGGCCAAGAAGGAGGCGGGTCCGTTCCCCGGCATGTCCGGGCCCGACATCGTCGACAAGGCCGTGAAGGCGACGACCGACGCCTCGTCGCTCAGGGTGAAGGGCAGCGTCCCGGACGAGACCGGCACCATCGAGCTGGACATGGCCTTCGACACCAAGGGGCAGTGCGCGGGCACGATGGCGATGGGCGGCGAGGGCTCGGTGAAGCTGATCACCACCGCGCGCACCGTCTACATGAAGTACGACGAGGAGTTCCTGCGCGCCCAGGGCAAGGGCGAGCCTGCGGCCGACACCCAGGCCGCCGTGGACATGCTCGCGGGCCGGTGGGTGAAGACGTCCGCGACCGGCGCCGACGCGAAGGACATCGCCTCGTTCTGCGACCTGGACGTCCTGCTCGCCGAGTTCAAGGACGTCAACTCCCCTGCCCGCAAGGGAAAGACGACCACGGTCGACGGCACACCGGCCCTCACGCTCACCGAGAGCGACGGCACCGACCGGTACACCCTCTACGTCGCCACGGAGGGCAAGCCGTATCTGCTGAAGGTCGTGAACGAGACCGCCAGGACGCCGGAGAGCCTGGCGTTCAGCGACTTCGACAAGCCCGTCGACGCGACGCCGCCCGCAGGCGACATCATGGACATCGACAAGCTCGCGGGCTGATTCCACGAGCCTCACGTGGCATGCGGCACGGCCTCACAGCACGTGCCGCACCCACACATTCGGCTCCACGTACACCGCGTACCCGCGCTCCGGCTCGCAGAGCACCGGCACCAGCGCGCCCGGCACCTCGACGGGCCCCGCGGTGTCGAACGGCAGCCCCGTCCACTCCCGCCACTGCGCGAGCGAACCGGACACCGTCATCGACGCGTGCGCCACCTTCTCGATGGCGCCGCCCGCCCGCACGTGCACCCGCAGCCACGGGTCGGCGGGCAGCCCGTCGTCCCGCTTGCGCAGTGCGTACGTGTCGATCAGCTCGGCCGGTTCGAGGTGCTTGGCGTTCGGGCGGACCGGGGCGACGACTTCCGCGAAGCCACGCGCGCGTGCGTTCTCGCGCAGCGCGGTGAGCATCCGACCGGAGACACCCTGCCCGAGGTATTCCTTCGCCACCGTTATCTCGATCGCGCTCACCGTGTCGGGCTTCCTGCCGTGCCGCAGGTCGGAGAACGCCCACAGCATGACCTGGTCCCAACCGCCGTCCGGCAGCTCACCGCGCCCGGCGGCGCCCAGCGCGAACGGCACGCTGAACGCCTTGGCCGCGACCGTGCCCCGCTCGTCCGTGGCGACCAGGACGTAGTCGGGAAGATCCTTGACGATCCTCCCGATCATCGACCACGCGATCGGGTCGTTCCCGATGAACTCCGGCCAGGTGTCGTCCATCTCCCAGAGAGGTCCGGCGAGTTCGGGCCGCTCGGCCAGCGTCGTGATCTTCAGGTCCATGTCCCGGACGGTAGCGGGCGCGGACCGGCCTGTTAAGCCATTTTTCTGTACCTACGAGTACGTACGGAACCTACGAGTACGTACGGACTGACTGACTGGGCCTCAGCGCGCATGGAACCGGCCGGGCGCCGCTGTCGAAGCACCCCCGATCGGCAGCTTCTCCCGCGGGCAGTCCGACAGGACCCGCTTCATCGCGTCCCGTTCGGCGCCCGTCACCCACACCTCGTACTTCTTCTTCACCGCCACCTGCCGCGCCACATAGGCGCATCGGTAATCCTTGTCCGGCGGCAGCCACGTGGCCGTGTCGCCGTCCCCCTTGCCGCGGTTGGGCCCCGCGTCCACCGCGAGGAGGTTGAGCGGGTCGTTGGCGAAGGCGATGCGCTTGCTCGGCGCCCACTTGCCGGCGCCCTTCTGCCAGGCGTCCGAGAGGGCGACGAGATGGTCGATGTCGACCTGGCTGCGACCACGCACGAACGTTACGTCCTTGCCGGTGTACGGATCGGGCGAGAGCACACCGGACGACACCTCACAGTCTCCGCCGTCGCGGTACTTCACGTTCTCCAGGTCGCGCTTGAGGATGTCGTCGCGGGTCCCACAGCCGTTCGAGTCCGTGTCGGCCCAGGGGCTGCCGAAGCGGTCGCGGTCGTAACCCGTCTTGGGGGCGCGGCCCTTGACGGTGAGGGTGTCGACCGCGGCGAGCGCGGGGCCCGCCTTGGCGTCGGACCCCGAATTACCGTCGGGTCCGGAGGAGCCGTCGGTCTTCTCCTCCGGGGAGCAGCCCGTGACGGATCCGGTGACGACGGCCGCGAGCAGCAGCGCCGTTCCAACTCCCCTGCCGCGAAGCCTCACTGGACGGTCACCCGCGCGCCGAGTGCGAGCGTGCCGGGCGTCACGACGTCCGCGTACACCCCGATGCTCATGCCGCGCGACGCGGTGAGCGTCTTGAGGATGCGATTGTCGGCCGGGAGGCCGCGCTGGGCCTGGGTGGTCATGACGCAGCGTTCGACGCGCTCGACCACGCGCAGGCTCGGGCCGCCGTCGAACGTGATCTGCCGGCCGACCCAGTCCTCCTCGATCCACGGCTCGTCGGTCTCGACCACGATGTTCTTGCGCAGCCTGCGTACGTCGACGGGATCGGAGTCGCCGAGCAGCTCGCCGAGCGCGCGCAGCGACGCGGTGCCGACGAGGGAGACGGCGCCCGCGTCCTGATGGCTCACCTCGTCCTCGCGCGCCAACTCCACGCCCGCGCCGAAGAGTTCGGGGATCCGGGGGTCGCCAGGCCGCAGCGTCTCGCCGTCCGGCGTGGTGATGACGGGGTCGTCACCCTCGAACACGGCGTCGTACTCCAGCGTCCCCGGCGTCCGCCGGAACCGGCGGCTGTTCTTGCCGCTCCCCAGCTTCCCGTCCTCGTACCGCAGGGCCCACAGCCGGTCACCGGCCACGCCCCGCTCGTCGAGTACGAGCCGCTCGCGCTCCTCCCCCAGCATCGACTTCACCGGAAAACAGACGAGCCCCACAACAGCCCCAAGCCCCACGGCACTTCCCCTCCCCTGATCCACACGCTCGGCCCACACGGTTGGCCCACGCGCTTGCGTCTCTCCCCGCCACCGTATTACCCCCGGCATTACCTCCGGCGTAATCGACCCCTCGCCCGGCCTGCGGAAGCATCAACGGCACACGCAAGAACGCCGACCTAGGAGTACGACATGACCGCCACGTCCACCGAAGATGCCACCCGCGCCGGCGTCCAGGCCTTCCTGCAGTGCAGGCTCGCGGGTGACACCGAGGGGCTCACCGCTCTCTTCGCCGACAAGGTCGACTGGATGCTGGCCGAGAACCCGGGCGTGCCGTGGATCCGGCCGCGTTCCACCGCTGCCGAGTGCGCGGCCCAGTCCGACGAACTCGCCGCGCACACCGTGCCGGAGAAGGCCGGGGCCACCGTCGACACGATGCTCGTCGACGGCAAGGACGCCGTGATCTTCGGTCAGCTGTGGGGCACTGTGCGGGCCACCGGCAAATCCTTCGAAGGCCCCTTCGTGCTGCGGCTGACCGTCGAGGACGGCCGGATCACGCGGCACCACCTCTACGAGAACAGCCGGTCGATCGCCGACGCCTGCACCCCGTGACCGGACAGGCCATGACCGGCCGAAATAGGTTCACATGACTTGGTCAAACGAACAAGTGCCGTCTACCGTCACAACAGGGAGCCAATAGCCCTCCACTAGGACATGGGCAGCCAGAGCTGCGGAAACAGGTGGTCATCGTGCAGAACACCCAGCACACCCGGCCCTCCGGGAACCCCGGGAAGTCCCGGCTCTCCCGGAACTCCAGGACGTCTCCGAACCCCGCCGTCACGGTGCGCCCCGCCGTGCCCGCCGACCTCGACTTCGTCGTCCAGGTCATGGAGACCGCCGCCACGTCCCACCTGGACCGCTGCTGCTGGGAGCCGCTCCTCGGGGAGCGGACCGAGGTCACCCGGAAGATCCTGCGCACGCTCGCGCTCTCGCCCCGCACGCACTGGTGCCACCTGTCCCGCTTCTGGGTGGCGGAGGTCTTGGCGGCAGGGGCGCCGGGTGACGCGGGCCCCCGCCCGGTGGGTGCCCTCACCGCCTACGACCCCGCGACCGACGGGCACGCCGCGATCGGCGAGCAGTGCGCCGCCCTCGCCGCGACCGCGGACTGGCCCGGCACGGCCGCCTTCGAGGACGTGTACGAGCGCCAGCAGATCTTCCAGTCCTGTCTGCCCGCGGACTACGCCGGCTCCTGGGGGATCGAGAACGTCGCCGTCGTCCCCGAGTTCCGGGGCACCGGCGTCGTCGAAGCCCTGCTCGACCACGCCCTGGACCTGGGGCGCGAGCAGGGCTACGCCTGTGCGCAGGTCCTCTGCCTCAACGGCAACACGCGGGCCCAACACACCTGGGAGCGCGCCGGGTTCGAGGTGCGTGCCGACTACCGGGGTCGGGAGTTCGAGGCGCTGATGGGCGCGCCCGGCCTCAAACTCCTGGTGCGGGAGTACGCGTAATCCCGCAGTACGCGTAACCCCGCCCTCCGGCCGCTCCTACTTGGCGCGCGTGAGGTTCAGCGTCGCCTCCAGCAGGCGCTCCAGATCGGCCGCGGAGTCCGCGTCCGCCGCCGAATCCCCCTTGCCGTCCCCCATCACCAGGTGCCGGAGCGAGAGCCCGTCGAAGCCCTGGAGGAAGAAGCGGGCGACGACGAGGGGTTCGGCGGCGTGGACGCCGTCCGTCAGGGCGAGGACGTCCGCGATGAGATCCGCCGCCGTCTCCTCCAGGTCGCGCTGGTGGCGGCGGAGCAGCTCGTGCAGATCGGGGTTGCGCACGGCGTACGTGGTCAGCTCGATGAAGAGCCGGAAGCGGCCGGGCTGTTCGCGGAGCGCCTGCCAGAGCGCCTCGGCCATCCGGCGCATGGACCGCTCGAAGTCGGCGGGCCCCTCCTCATCAGCGGGCCCGGCACCGCGGACCAGCTCGACGAGCTCGACGGTCATCTGCTCGATGACCGCGCGGTAGAGATCGCGCTTGGTGCCGAAGGTGTAGTGCACCGTCGCCTGCGCCACGCCCAGCTCGGCGGCGATGGCGCGGGTGGATCCGGCGTCGACGCCCTCGCGGGCCATCAGCTCGATGGCGGCTTGGACGAGTTGCGGACGCCGCTCGGCGGCGGGGATGTGTGCCATGGCCCCAGAGTATCGGTGAGAGCGACTCAATCAGTCGACCCTGACGTACGACTTCGTCGGTCGACTTTGTCAGATGACCAACTTGTGCGTATGGTGGTCGGCGTAGGCAGGCGAAGGGGCTGTTCTCCCGGCCCCGCGCCACGTACGCACCCCGTACGCACCCTGTATGCACCCCGTGTGACCCCGTGTGACCCCGTGTGATGGAGGCACCTCCCATGGCCCTGCTCCTCTACCGATTGGCCGGGCTCTGCTATCGGCGCCGCCATGCCGTGGTGGCCGTCTGGCTCGTCCTGCTGCTCGCGGTCGGCGGGCTCGCCGCCGCCTTCTCCGGCAAGACCACCGACGAGTTCCGGGTGCCGGGCACCGAGGCGCAGACCACCATCGACCGCATCTCGGACCGCCTTCCCGAGTACGCGAACGCTTCGGCGCAGGTCGTCTTCGCCGCCCCCGATGGGCAGTCGCTCACCACGCCCGAGCGGCGCGAGGCGGTCTCCGCCGCCGCGGCGGCCATCGGCAAGGCGGACGGCGTGGCCCAGGTGATCGAGCCGTTCTCCGCGCAGGCGGTGTCCAAGGACGGCCGGATCGCCCTCACCCAGGTGGTGTTCGACACCCGCCTGCACGACCTCGGCGACGGGCCGCGCGACGCGGTGCGCGAGGCCACCGAGAGCGCCGAAAAGGCAGGCGTCCAGGTCGAGTTCGGCGGTGACGCCTACACGCCGACGGTGGCGGTGGAGGGCGGCGAGGTCATCGGCGTCGGCGTCGCGGTGCTCGTCCTGCTCATCACCTTCGGCTCGATGCTCGCGGCCGGTCTTCCGCTGCTCAGCGCCCTGGTCGGCGTGGGCCTCGGCATGGCGGGGCTGCTCGCGCTGACCGGCTCGTACGACATTATCTCCACGGCGCCCGTGCTCGCCCTGATGATCGGCATGGCGGTCGGCATCGACTACGCCCTGTTCATCGTGTCCCGCCACCGGCAGAACCTCGCCGAGGGCATGGAGCCGCGGGAGGCGGCGTCGCGGGCGGGCGGCACGGCGGGCAGCGCCGTGGTCTTCGCCGGGGCGACCGTGGTCGTGGCGCTCGCCGGGCTCGCGGTGGCCGGGGTGCCGTTCCTGACCGTGATGGGTCTTTCGGCGGCCGGTGCCGTGATCATCGCGATGCTGATCGCCGTCACGCTGCTGCCCGCCCTCTTCGGATACGCGGGCCGCTCGGTCGACCGCCTGCGCCTGCCGGGACTCGGCGGCGGCAAGAAGAAGCCGGGCAGCGGGAAGCCGTCGGCGGGCGAGCGCTGGGTGCGCGGTGTCGCGCGGCGCCCCGTCCTCGTACTCATCGCCTGCCTGGTCGGCATCGGGGCGGTTGCCATCCCCGCGAAGGACCTGCGGCTCGGTCTCCCCGGCAACGGGTCCTACCCCGAGAGCACCTCGGCCCGCCAGGCGTACGACCTGGTCAGCGAGGGATTCGGGCAGGGCTTCAACGGGCCGCTCATCGCGGTCGCGGAGGCAAAGGGGGCGGGCGGCCCCCTCTCCGAGGACGGCGTCAAGCAACTCGCCCAGAAGCTCGGGCAGTTGCCCGGCGTCTCGACGCTCCTCCCGCCGTCCGTCGACAAGTCGGGGCAGCTCGCAGCGATCCCCGTGATCCCCAAGGGCGGCCCGGATTCCCAAGCCACCGAGGACCTAGTCGCGGACATCAGGGGCGAGGGCGAGCGCACGGCGGACAGCGCCGGGATGAAGCTCACCGTCACCGGCACCACCGCGGCCAACATCGACGTGTCGAAGAAGCTGAGCGACGCGCTCGCGCCGTTCATCGCGGTGATCGTCGGCATCTCGCTCATCCTGCTCGCGCTGGCGTTCCGCTCGCTGCTCGTCCCGCTCAAGGCCGTGGTCGGCTTCCTGCTGAGCATCGCGGGGTCCGCCGGAGCGGTGGTGGCGGTCTACCAGTGGGGCTGGCTCTCGGACTTCATCGCGGTGCCGAAGGTGGGGCCTGTGGTGAGCTTCCTGCCGATCCTCCTGATCGGGGTGCTCTTCGGTCTCGCCATGGACTACGAGTTGTTCCTCGTCTCCCGCATGAAGGAGGAGAGTTCACGCGGGGCGGCCCCGAAGGACGCGGTGATCGCCGGGTTCCGGGACGGTTCGCGTGTGGTGGTGGCCGCCGCGCTGATCATGATCTCGGTCTTCGCCGGATTCGTCATCGGCCACGATCCGATCGTGCAGCCGATCGGGTTCGCGCTCGCCATCGGCGTGTTCATCGACGCCTTCGTGGTGCGGATGGCGCTGGTCCCCGCCGTCATGACCCTGCTCGGCAAGTCCGCCTGGTGGTTCCCGCGCTTCCTGGAGCGGACCGTGCCGCACGTCGACATGGAGGGCGAGCGGCTCTCGGCGCAGCTTGCGGGCGGTACGTCGGCCGGGGCGGAGCGGGACGCAGCGGCGGCCGCCGATGGAGACGGCGAAAGCGACTTGGTCGACAGTCACGCGGGCGGCATCGACCGCTCCTCCGCAGAACGGCGTGGGGCCGGTAAGTGACCCCTCCCCACGCACCGCGTCCGGTTCCGGGCAACACCATTCCCCCGTCGCCCCGGAACCGGTCGGGCTTGGGCCGGCTACGCGCCCGCGTCGCCGGCCCAAGCCGTCAGGCCGTGCGCGGCCAGTGCCTCGGGCACCTCCGCGAGGCCCGCCGCCTCCTCGATGTGGTGGACGCCGGTGGGCACTTGACCCTCGTACACCCGCGCCGCGACCTCCGCCGCGGTGAGCCCGGTGAAGCGGGACTGCGACGTGGCGGTCAGCGCCCGCGTCGCCCGGCGGCCGCCCCGGTGCGCGTCGACCCGCACCGCGAACCGGTCGCCGCCCAGGTGGATGCGGGTGAGCGAGGCGGTGAGCGCCCCGTCGAGCCGGGCCCGGCGCGCGGCCCGGAAGACCCCCGCCCTGCGCAGCCCGAACAGCAGGCCCGTCAGCGCGCCGGAGTCGAGGCCGAGCCGGGTGGTGACGTCCGGGACGCCGAGGGTGCGGCGCAGGGTGTGCTGGTCGGAGAAGGGGAACGGATGGTGGGTGCGCTCCCGGCCCGGCGGCCAGGTCGCCACCCGCAGCGGCCGCGCCCCGCCCGTCCCCCCGTCCATGAGCTGGGCCACGGTCCAGCGCACCGCGTCCTTGCCGTGGGCCTCGCCCGCCCCGAGGACGACGGAGATGTCGAGGCGTTCGGCGCCGCCGACGTCATCGGCAGCCCGGCGGGCCAGCAGGTTGGTCAGGCCGGGGGCGACGCCGACGCTGAGCACGGCGGTCGCCTCCCGCTCACGGGCCAGCGCGTCGTGCCGCTCGACCTCGGTGATCAGCGCATGGGTCGCGGTGACGTCGACCAGACCGATGCCCCGCTCGAAGAGCAGACGCGCGGGATGCGCGGCCGGGGTGCGGGGCTCGACGGAGAGCACCACGAGGGAGACGCCCTCCAGCGCCTGTTCCAGTGAGGCCGGGTCGGCGAGGTCGACCCGCGCGGGGAGCAGGGCGCCGCCGCTGCCCGCGGCGAGCTCGGCGGCGCGGGCCCGGTCGCGGCCGGCGACGATCACCCGGCCCGGCAGCCTCGCCGCGAGGTCGAGCGCGGCGGTCCTGCCCACGGCCCCGTAGCCGCCGAGCACCAGGATATTCCCGTCCTGCTTCTTAGATTTCGTTAAATTCTGCATGACCCAATGAAATCAATTGGACGCGTGCCGAAGCAAGCGTTGACATCAATTGCGGGTTACCAGACACCGAACAGATTTCAACTTTCGCACTCATCCTCGGATTGCGTGACCCGCATCACGCGACGCGTCCATTGATCTGCTTGACCCGAACAACTTCGCTGCTGAATGATGACACTTGAACCAGAAAACCGGGCAACGACGCCCGGCTACGTTCGACAACGGGGGCCCCACATGTGTCAGTTCATCATCGCCGAGTCGTAGACCACGACTGAGGGCGATTCCTCAACTTCTCTCAGGGTTTCTGCATAAGTGCAGGTCAAGCACGAGCTTGGCCTAGTTTGCGATGCCTTGATTCAGGCTTTACGCCTTCCTTGCCATACCCTCGCACGAGGTCTTCACATGTGCGACTGAAGGCCTTTGCGATGCCCTTTTCCGTTTACCCGTATGGGAGCAGCAAAGGTGTCATCGAGCTCATCCAAAGAATCGGAAAGCGCATTAAGCAACCGCTTCTCAGTCCTCTCCATCAGTAAAAGAGCGGACTTCCACGAGCGGGTCGCCACCGGGTTGAACGACCTTATGGGAGAGTCCGCCGACCCCTCCATGAGCACCCCGGTCTACCGTGAAACTCTGGCCAGATCCCGACGTTTTCTCGACCGGGCGGTACCCGGCCTCGACATACGGATCGTCACCGCGGACAGCACTGCGGCAGCCGCCCGAGCTGTCCGAGAATCGACCCTCCCCGCCGCCCTCTCGCTGGTCCTGATCGACGCCGACGGAGCGGGCCTGAGCGCCGACCCCTTCGACCGCTCGCTCCCCGAGGCCCTGGAGCAGCTGGCCGACGATCTGCCCGAGCCGCTGCGCGCCACACTCTCCGCGCACAGCACCTACGTCTACGGGATCGGCGGCGCTCCCGAGAGCCTCGCCGCCGCCCAGGTCGCCCGCCCCTACGTGCTGCGCGCCCTGCCCGCCGACGCCTGGGTCCTCGCGGCCGACGTCATCTGCGCGTTCACCGACCACGTCCAACTGCGGCACACCGGCTCCGCCCTGCGCGCGGCCACCAAGAAGGGCCCATCGGCGCTGGCCGCAGCCCTGCACGACTTCCTCGGCCGGCAGCCCCGCGCCGAGAGCGACGGACCCTGGGGGCTGCACTACTACACGGGCTCCGTGGTCTCCGGCACCATCTCCGACCTGGACCGCCTCGCCACCTCCACCGGCAACCCGGTCCTTCGCGGGCCGAGCGAACACAGCCTGGCCAGCGGGGCGTTGGCGCGCTGGCAGCTCGACCGGGCGCCCTTCGTGATCGTCGTGACCAGCGGCATGGTCGACGAGTTCCGCGGCACCCTGGCCAACCTGCGCGACGCCCGCGCCCGCGGCTTCGTCATCTGCGCCGACACCCCGCCCGACGCGTGGTTCCCCTTCCAGGGCACGGTCCACGCGGCCGAGGACTCCCGCGCCGTGCTCGCCGCCAAGGGCATCCCGTACGTGTATCTCGACGACCCGGAGCGCATCGCGGACGACCTCGCCAAGGCGTACGCGGCGTACCACGCGCACCGCGGCCCGGTGTTCCTGCTCGCCACGCCCGCCGTGCTCGACGCGACGGGCACCGCGAGCGAACTGAACCGGCCAGAAGCCGTCGAGCCGCCCGCGACCGCCGCCCTCCAGGTCGAGGAGAGCGACCTCGAACCGGTGCTCCGCATCGTCAACTCCGAGCCCAGCAGGCTCCTTTGGCAGTGCGGATCGCTGGACGCGGAGGAGTCCTGGCTGGTCCACGACATCGCCTCACGGGCGGGTGTCGGCCTCGCCGACTCCCTCACCCGGCCCGGCAGCGTGGGCCGCCACCGCGACGGATCCGTGGTCGAGGAGTATCTGGGCACCCTCGGCCTGTACGCCTTCTCCTCACGCGTCCACGCCTATCTGCACGAGGACGGCAGGCTGCGTCCGCGCGGCGAACAGGCCCTGTTCTTCCTCAAGAGCCGCCTGGGCGAGGCGGCCACACCCTTCTCGCCCCGGACGCTCGGCCGCCAGCTGCGCATCGTCCAGGTCAGCAACGACAAGGCGCACCTCGCGCCCTACGCCGACCACCCCGTGCACGCCGACGCGCGCGCCTTCCTCAAGGCCGTACGGGAAGGCCTCGACGTCACGCCCAGCGTCCTCGACGTACGCAAGGAGGCCATCGCTCGCACCCGCGACAGCGCGTCCGACGTGATCCACGGGCTTCCCGTGCTCCCGATGAGCGCCAACTACTTCTTCCAGCACCTTCGCACCGTGCTGGAAGACCTCATCACCCGGCACGGCTACACCTATACGGGCGTCTTCGACGTGGGGCGCGGCGGCATCTCCGCCGTCCGCAACCTGCCGCGTACGGGGCCTGGCTTCTCCGGCTGGTACGGCAGGGCGCTGATGGGCGACGCGCTCCAGGCCGTGCCCACCGTCGCCCTGACCCGCGACGACAACGTCCTCGCGTTCATCGGTGACGGCGCCGCGTCCCTCGTACCGGACATCACGCCGACCCTCGTGCAGCAATCCGCGCTCTACGGACGGCGGTTGAGGCAGAACGTCACCGTCTTCCGCCTGGTCGACGGCGGCCACTCCGTCATCCGCACCTACCACGAGGGCCGCACCGGCGCCGAGTCCAGCCGCCAGACCCAGGTGCTCTCCCTCCTGGAACCGGAGTGGACCCGCCGCTACGGCGACCTCACCGTCCGCCACCGGCACATCACCGACGCGGCCAGGACCGATCTGCGCGGCCTGCTCCAGCAGCGCGCCGCCGTCACGTTCGCCTCGGTCCTGCTCTCCCACAACAACGAGGGCGACGGCCTGAGCCTGCTCTCCTCGCTCGGCTGGCAGCGCGACGACCTGCCCGAGCTGACCTTCGCCATGGCCCGCGCGGCCCGCTGACCCACCTCCGTAGAAGAACCGCAGAAGAACCGCAGAAGACGTCTCCTGACAACCACGAATCGGAGTCATCTCCCCATGCCGGCCACCTTCGGCTTTCTCGCTCACCCCATCAGTTCCGGCCACCGCAACCAGGTCCGCGCCCTCGACCTGCTCGGCCGCCTCTTCGACGACCACCGCGGCACACCCGAGCCGCCCGGCACCCGCCGCCACCACGTGCCCGTGCCGCTCCTCACCTCCGTGACCTCCGCGACCGGCGCCACCGCGACCGGCGAGGTCCGCCATCTCCCCTACACCGCCCAGCAGTTGCTCGCCCGCCCGACCACCGCACGGGACCTCGTCGTCGCCGAGGTCAGCGCACTGCGCGAGGAGGCGGGCGCGCAGCTCGTCGGCCTCGGCGGCGCGACCTCCATCGTGGGCGACCGCGGCCTGTGGACCGCCGAACAGGTCGGCGTCCCCGTCACCAGCGGCAACTCCCTGACCGTGTACGCCGCCCACGCCGAAATCGCCCACGTCGTACGGCTGTTGGGGCTCGCCCCGGAGCATGCGCGGGTCGCCGTCGTCGGCTACCCCGGCTCCATCGGCCTGGCCATCGCGAAGCTGCTGCTCGCCGACGGCCACCCGCTCGACCTGGTGGCCCGCATCGGCACCCAGACGCCCGAGCGGCTCCTGCGCCATCTGGACCCGGTCCACCACGACCGGGTGCGGCTCGTCGAGGACGTCGCGCAGTGCACCGCCGAGACCCTCCTCTACGTCACCGCGTCCTCGGTCGGCGGCCTGGTCGACCCCGCCGCGCTGCGGCCCGGATCGATCGTGGTCGACGTGGCGCTGCCCCGCGACGTGGCCGAGCCGCCCGCGCCCGGCAGCGACGTCCTGGTCATCGACGGCGGCCTGGTCAGCGCCTCGGACGAGGTGCAGGTCGGCGACGGTTCACTGCCCGCGCCCGCACAGCAGCTCAACGGCTGCCTCGCGGAGACCATCGTGCTCGCCCTGGAAGGCCGCGCCGAGTCCTTCTCGCTGGGCCGCGAGCTGGACCTGGAGCGGGTGCGCACCATCGGCTCCCTAGCCGCCCGGCACGGCTTCAGGCCCACACCGCTCGCCTCCTTCGGGCGCACCGTCCACGACGACGACGTGGAGCGCCTGGCCCGCCACCACCGCCCTGCCAGGTCCGCCTCACCGGCGCCCGCGCCCGACACGGCGGCCGAGACGCCGCGCCGCTTCGAGCAGCACGTCAACCCGCCCATGGCCCGCCTCTTCGCCGCCCACGGCCTCGACCGGGTCTTCACCGGCGGCAGCGGCGCCACCCTGACGACGGCCGACGGCACCGACTACCTCGACTTCATCGCCGGGTACGGCTGCCTCAACCTCGGCCACAACCACCCCGAAGTCACGGGCAGGCTGCGGCAGTTCCTCGACGCCTCCGCGCCGACCTTCGTGCAGTACGTCTCCATGCCCACGCACTCCGCCGAGCTCGCCGAGCGGCTCAGCGCCCTGTCCCCCGGGCGCCTGGAGCGGGTCTTCTTCAGCAACTCCGGTACGGAGGCCGTCGAGGCGGCGCTGAAGCTGGCGCGGGCCGGCACCGGCCGCAGCCGCCTCGTCTACACGGAGAACAGCTACCACGGCAAGACGCTCGGCGCGCTCTCCGTCACCGGACGCGCAGGCCACCGCGCTCCCTTCGGACCGCTGCTCCCCGAGACCGCCGAGGTGCCGTACGGGGATCTCGAAGCCCTGGAGCGGGCCATCGAAGGGGCGGCGGGGTTCATCGTCGAGCCGGTGCAGGGCGAGGGCGGCGTCGTCCTGCCGCCGCCCGGATACCTGCGCGCCGCACGGGAGTTGTGCCGCAAGGCAGGGGCCGCGTTCATCCTCGACGAGATCCAGACGGGGCTCGGCCGCACCGGGGCACTGTTCGCCGCCGACCACGACGACCTCGAACCGGACGTCCTGTGCCTGGCCAAGTCCCTCTCCGGCGGCCTGATCCCGATCGGTGCGACACTGTGCGGTGCGGATCTGTGGGACGCCGCGTACGGCACCACCAACCGCTCCATGCTGCACTCCTCCACGTTCGGCGGCGGCAACTTCGCGGCGGCGGCAGGACTCGCCACGCTCGACGTCCTGACCGGCGAGGACCTGCCCGCCCACGCCCGCAAGGTCGGCGAACACCTGCGCGGCAGGCTCCGCGAGGTGACCGCTCCGTACGGCTTCGTCAAGGACGTGCGCGGCATCGGCATGATGACCGCCATCGAGTTCGACGGGGACTTCTCCGGCGCCGTGCGCGCCCTCACCGACGAGGCGCTCACCCGCTTCCCCGGCGATCTGCACACCCTCGTGGACTGGCTGCCCGACGAGCTGCGCGGCGCCCTGTCCGGCGTCGGCCGCGCGATGGAGTCCACGCTCGGCGACCTGATGTGCCTGCGGTTCGTCGGCACCCTGGCCCGCGACCACAAGATGCTGACCTTCGTCACCGCCAACCGCACCGGTGTCATGCGCATCCAGCCGCCGCTCGTCCTCGACACGGCACAGGCCGACCGCTTCGTCGACGCGTTCGCCGAGGTGTGCCAGGGCCTCGCGCTCCACGCCGACCTGGGCGCCTGGCAGCGGCCTGCCGCGTCGCCCGCCTCCTGAACCACTAACCGAACACACCTTCTTGCACCTGTGAAAGGAACAGCCACCATGAGCGACACCCTTCAGCAGCAGATGACGGACTACCTCGTCGACCGGCTCGGCCTGCTCCCCGAGGAGATCGGCCCGAAGGCCCGGTTCAAGGAGGACATGGGCCTCGACTCCCTCGACATGGTCGAGCTCGTCTCCCTCCTGGAGTCCCACCTGGGCGCCGCCGTCGCCGACACCGCCCTGGAGCACCTCACGACCCTTCAGGACGTCGTCACGTACCTGGAGGAGCACGGCACCACCACCACGTCCGAGGCCGCCGCGTGAGCGCCCCCCAGGGTGCCGACGCCCCCGCCCGTCGCGTCGTCGTCGTCACCGGCATCGGCCCCGTCACACCGCTGGCCATCGGTGCGAAGCACTTCCAGGTGGCCCAGATGGAGGGCCGGAGCGCGATACGCCCCATAACCCGCTTCGACGCCTCGCAACTGCCCGTCCGGATAGCCGGCGAGGTGGACCTGCCCGAGGATCTCGCCCCGGACCGGCGCACCGAGAGGATCACCGACCGGGCGACCCACCTCGCGTCCGCAGCGGCCGAACTGGCCCTGCGGGACAGCGCTCTCGACCTAGGCGCCGAGGACCCCGACCGGATCGGTGTCGTCATCGGCTCCGGTGTGGGCGGCGGCGGAAGCACGGAGGAGAACCTCCGCGCGGCCTACGAGAAGGGCGGCTACCGCGGCCTGTCCGCGCGGTTCATCCCGGCGACGATGGTGAACAGCTCGGCCGCGTGGATCGGCATCAAGTACGGCCTGACGGGACCCAGCAGCGCATCGGTCACCGCCTGCGCATCGGCGGCCGACTCCCTCGTCGCCGCCCACCAGATGATCACCAGCGGCGAGGCCGACGTCGTACTCGCCGGAGGCACCGACGCCCCGGTCATCCAGTCGGTGCTCGGCGGCTTCGCCAAGATGCGGGCGCTGTCCACGCGCAACGACGAACCGGAGCGGGCCAGCCGCCCGTTCAGCGCCGACAGGGACGGCTTCGTCCTCGGCGAGGGCGCGGCGGTCCTCGTACTGGAGGAGGCGGGGCACGCGGCGGCTCGGGGCGCGGTGCCGCTCGCGGAGTTCAGCGGGTACGGGCGGTCTTCGGACGCCTATCACATCACCGCGCCGCGGCCCGACGGCTCGGGGGCGGCCAAGGCGGTGACCGCGGCGCTGCGTTTCAGTGGGCTCGCCCCGCAGGACGTCGACCTCGTCAACGCGCACGGGACGGCTACGTCGTTCAATGACGCGGGGGAAGCGGCTGCGTTGCACTTGGCGTTGGGCGAGGCGGCTCGGCGGATTCCCGTGACCGCCACCAAGTCGCTCACCGGGCACACGTTGGGCGCCTCCGGCGCCATTGAGGCGGTGTCCGCGGTGCAGAGCATTGTCCATCGGGTGGTGCCGCCGACCGCCAATCTCGATACGCCTGACGCGGCGTTGGGCCTCGACGTCGTCGGGGCGGGGGGCCGTGAGGGCGCCGTCGACACGGTGTTGTCGAACTCCTTCGCCTTCGGCGGGCACAACGTCGTGTTGGTGTTCCAGCGGCTGGGGTGAGGTTGGAGCGGCCGGTTCTCGTCTGCGGGTCGGTTGTGGCTGGTCGCGCAGTTCCCCGCGCCCCTAAAGGGGCGACCGTCGTCCCCCCGGTTGGCACCGGGGGGACGACGGTCGCTTTTACGACCCCACGATCGTCGTCAAGAACTCCCCGACCCAGCCCAGGAGTTCACGCCCGATCAACGGCTTTCCGCCGACCTTCGCGGTCTTCGGGCGCGGGACGAGGAGCTGGTGTGCGTTCTCCTTGATGACCGTGCCGGGGTAGAGGCGCTTGAGCCTCAGCTCCTGCGACTCCCGCAGCTCCACCGGGGCGAACCGGATGTTGTTGCCCTGGAGCACGATCTCGCCGACCGAGCACGCACGGGCCAGCATGCGCAGGCCAGCCACCAGGAGGAGGTTCTCCACGGGCTCGGGCAACTTGCCGTAGCGGTCGGTGAGTTCCTCGCGTACCGCCTTGATGTCCTGCTCGCTGCTCGCCGATGCGATCGAGCGGTAGGCGGCCAGGCGCAGGCGCTCGCCGGGGGCGTAGTCGTGCGGGACGTGCGCGTCGACCGGCAGCTCGACCTTGACCTCCAGCGGCGGCTCCTCCTCCACGCCGCCCTCAAGGGACGCGCGATAGTCGGCCACCGCCTCGCCCACCATGCGTACGTAGAGGTCGAAGCCGACGCCCGCGATGTGGCCGGACTGTTCGCCGCCCAGGAGGTTGCCCGCGCCGCGGATCTCCAGGTCCTTCATCGCCACGTACATGCCCGCGCCCATCTCCGTGTGCTGGGCGATGGTGGCGAGGCGCTCGTGGGCGGTCTCGGTCAGCGGCTTCTCCGGCGGGTAGAGGAAGTAGGCGTAACCGCGCTCGCGGCCTCGGCCCACGCGCCCGCGCAGCTGGTGGAGCTGGGAGAGGCCGAAGTTGTCGCCGCGCTCGACGATCAGCGTGTTGGCGTTGGAGATGTCGATGCCCGATTCGACGATCGTCGTCGAGACGAGCACGTCGAACTTCTTCTCCCAGAAGTCCACCACCACTTGTTCCAGGGCCTGTTCGGACATCTGGCCGTGGGCGGTGGCGATGCGTGCCTCGGGGACGATGTCCCGCAGGCGGGCCGCCGCTCGGTCGATGGACTCGACGCGGTTGTGGATGTAGAAGACCTGGCCCTCGCGCAGCAGTTCGCGGCGGATGGCCGCGCCGATCTGCTTCTCCTCGTACGGGCCGACGAAGGTCAGGACCGGGTGGCGCTCCTCGGGCGGCGTGGTGATGGTCGACATCTCGCGGATGCCGGTCACGGCCATTTCGAGCGTACGGGGGATGGGGGTTGCCGACATGGTCAGGACGTCGACGTTGGCCCGCAGCTTCTTCAGCTGCTCCTTGTGCTCGACACCGAAGCGCTGCTCCTCGTCGACGATGACCAGGCCCAGGTCCTTGAACTTCGTCTCGGAGGAGAAGAGGCGGTGCGTGCCGATGACGATGTCGACGGAGCCTTCGTGCAGGCCCTCCAGGGTCGCCTTGGACTCCGTCTCCGTCTGGAAGCGGCTCAACGCCCGCACCTTGACGGGGAATTGGGAGTAGCGCTCGCTGAACGTGCCGAAGTGCTGCTGCACGAGCAGCGTCGTCGGGACGAGGACAGCGACCTGCTTGCCGTCCTGCACCGCCTTGAAGGCGGCGCGGACCGCGATCTCCGTCTTGCCGTAGCCGACGTCGCCGCAGATCAGGCGGTCCATCGGGACCGTCTTCTCCATGTCGTCCTTCACCTCGGCGATGGTGGTGAGCTGGTCGGGCGTCTCCACGTACGGGAAGGCGTCCTCCAGCTCGCGCTGCCAGGGCGTGTCGGGGGCGAAGGAGTGGCCGGGGGCCGCCATGCGGGCGCTGTACAGCTTGATCAGATCCGCGGCGATCTCCTTGACCGCCTTCTTCGCGCGCGCCTTCGTCTTCGTCCAGTCGGCGCCGCCCAGGCGGTGCAGCGTGGGGGCCTCGCCGCCGACGTACTTGGTGATCTGCTCCAGCTGGTCGGTGGGGATGTAGAGCCGGTCGCCGGGCTGGCCGCGCTTGGCGGGGGCGTACTCCACGACCAGGTACTCGCGCGTCGCGCCCTGGACGGTGCGCTGCACCATCTCGATGTAGCGGCCGACGCCGTGCTGCTCGTGGACGATGTAGTCGCCGGCCTCTAGGGTCAGCGGGTCGATGGTCTTCCTGCGGCGGGCGGGCATCCGCTGGCCGTCCTTGCCGGCCGCCTTCTGGCCTGACAGGTCGGTCTCGGTGAGTACGGCGAGCTTGAGCGCGGGGTCGACGAAGCCGAAGTCGATCGAGCCGCAGGAGACGTGGACGAGCGAGGGCGTCAGCTCGCCGAGGTCCCCGTCCAGTCGGGCCGCGATGCCTTCGCCGCCCAGGACCTCGACGGTGCGGGCGGCGGGGCCATGGCCCTCCGTCACATAGACGGTGCGCCAGCCGTCGGCCAGCCAGCCCTTGGTGTCGGCGAGGGCCTTCGCGGTGTCGCCGCGGTAGGTCTCGGTGGCGTGCATGCCGAGCTTGAGGGTGTCGTCTCCCAGCTCTTCATCGGCGGCGAAGGGGGAGACGGACCACCACATCATGCCCAGGTCACGGGCGTGATCACGGACGTCGGCGATACCCCAGAGGGAGGCGGCGCCCACGTCGATGGGGGCTTCTCCGCCCCCGGCGGTCGCTGCCCAGCTGGCCTGGAGGAACTCCTGCGAGGTGGCCACCAGGTCGGCGGCGCGGGTGCGCACGCGCTCGGGATCGCAGACCACGGCCATGGAGTCCGGCGGCAGGACGTCGAGCAGCAGCTCCATGTCGTCGACCAGGACCGGCGCGAGGGACTCCATGCCCTCGACGGCGATGCCCTCGGCGATCTTGCCGAGCAGTTCACCGAGCTCCGGGTGGGCCTCGGCGAGGGCGGCGGCTCTCTCCCGCACCTGGTCGGTGAGCAGCAGCTCGCGGCAGGGCGGGGCCCACAGGCCGTGGTCGGCGACTTCCAGGGAGCGCTGGTCGGCGACCTTGAAGTAGCGGATCTCCTCGACGTCGTCGCCCCAGAACTCGACGCGGAGGGGGTGCTCCTCGGTCGGCGGGAAGACGTCGAGGATGCCGCCGCGCACGGCGAACTCGCCACGCTTCTCGACCAGCTCCACACGGGAGTACGCGGCTGCCGCGAGGGCTTCCACGGTCTCGTTCAGGTCCGTACTCTCGCCGGTGCGCAGGGCGACGGGCTCCAGGTCGCCCAGGCCCTTGACCTGCGGCTGGAGCACCGAGCGCACGGGGGCGACGATGACGGAGACGCGGCCCGTCTCGGGGTCGTCGGGGCGGGGGTGCGCGAGGCGGCGCAGGACGGCGAGGCGGCGGCCGACGGTGTCGGAGCGCGGCGAGAGGCGCTCGTGCGGGAGCGTCTCCCAGGAGGGGTACTCGACGACGCCGTCCGGCGGGATGATCGTGCGCAGGGCGGCCGCCAGGTCCTCGGCCTCACGCCCGGTCGCCGTCACGGCGAGGACGGTGCGGTTCGTCTCGCGAGCAAGAGCGGCGACCGCGAAGGGGCGAGCGGCGGGCGGGCCGACCAGATCCACGTGGGCGCGGTTGCCGTCGGTGGCGGCCTTGACCGCCTCGGCGAGGGCGGGGTCCTTGACGACAGCGTCGAGCAGACCGTGCAGGCTCATGTGGGCTTTCGCTTTCCGTCCAGGTTCGGGGGGCGCGCGGGAGGGCAACGCGAACCGCCCGGCTCCGTCATACGGGCCGGGGGCTTCCAGCGTACGACTCCGGACTGACAGCCGCTGGCCGTCGGCACACGCGCACCCATCCGTCCGGCCCGCGCGCCCACCCGTCCGGCCCGTCCGCGGCCGAAGAAGCCCCCGACAGCAGGCGGCCCCCGGCGGGCGCGAAGCCCGCCGGGGGCCGTATCCCCCGCACCCCCGTAGCGGAAGCTATTCGGTGGCGATCGCGTTCAGCACATTCATCCGGCCCGCCCTGAACGCCGGCACCAGCGCCGCGAACAGGCCCACGAAGGCCGAGCCGATGAAGACCGTGATGATCGTCGGCCAGGGGATCTCCAGGACCTTCAGGCCCTCCAGGGCCAGGAGCTGCTGGGCCGTCGCGCCCCAGCCCATGCCGAGGCCCAGGCCGAGCAGCGCGCCGAAGAGGGCGATGACCACCGACTCCATGCGGATCATGCGGCGCAGCTGGCGGCGCGAGAGGCCGATCGCCCGCATCAGGCCGATCTCACGGGTCCGCTCGACGACCGAGAGGGCGAGGGTGTTCACCACACCCAGGATCGCGACGATGATCGCGAGACCGAGCAGGCCGTAGACCATGTTCAGCATCTGGCCGACCTGGTCCTTCAGCGTCTGCTTGAAGTCGGTCTGGTCCATGACCTTGTACTGCGGGTAGTCGGACATGGCCGCCTTCAGCGACGTGTACGCCGCGTCCTGCTGGCCCTTGTCCGCCTTGGCGAACATGATCTCGTTCGGCGGCATCCGGTCGGCGGGCACGTACTTCGCGGCGGTCGAGATGTTCACGTACATCGCGCCGGAGTCGATCGTGGCCTCGCTCGACGTGATGGCCCGGACCGTGATCTCGCCCGTCCTGCCGTGGTCGAAGGCGAGCTTCACCTTGTCGCCGACGCTCAGGCCGTGGTCCTTGGCGAAGTCCTCGCCGACCGACATGGAGTCCGGCTTGTAGGCGTCGGCGAGCTTGCCGGCGACGGTCTCGCTGCGCAGGTCCTCGGCGTACGTCGCGTCGGCGGCGCTCAGGCCCACGCCCTTGGCGGTCTTGCCGTTCGGGGCTGTCAGGTCCGCCTTGACGTCCTTGTACTGGGTGATGTGGGCGATGTGATCGGCCTTCTCCAGGGACTTCGCGGCCTTCGGGGTGATCGCCTGGCCGTTGTCGGACTGGATGATGAAGTCCGCGCCGACCGACTTGTCGAGCTCGTCCGTGGCGGAGGCGACCATCGAGGAGCCGACCACCGAGAGGCAGGCGACCAGGGCGAGGCCGATCATCAGGGCCGCGCCGGTGGCGCCGGTGCGGCGCGGGTTGCGCAGGGCGTTGCGCTCGGCCATGCGCCCCACAGGGCCGAACCACCGCAGCAGTACGGCGCTGATGACGCGGACCACGCCGTTCGCGAGGACCGGGCCGATGACGACGAAGCCGATGAGGGTGAGGACCACGCCGCCGCCGAGGAAGAGCGAGCCCTCGCTCGCCTTGTCCGCCTGGGACGCGGTGTAGAGGCCGAAGCCGCCGGCGCCGGTGAGGACCAGGCCGATGACCGCGCGCAGGGCGCTCGCCTTGCCGTCGGCCGGTGTTCCGGCGTCGCGCAGGGCGGCCATCGGGGAGACCTTGGCGGCGCGCCGTGCCGGGAGGTAGGCGGCGAGGACGGTGACGACGATGCCGAGGACCATGCCCACCACGGGAGTTGTCCACTTGACCGTGAGGTCCTGGGTTGACAGTTCCATGCCCATGCCGGACATCAGCTGCATCAGGCCGACGGCGAGCCCGACGCCCGCGCCGACACCGAGGACCGAGCCGATGACGCCGAGCAGCAGCGCCTCGACGAGCACGGAGCGGTTGACCTGCTTGCGGCTCGATCCGATGGCCCGCATCAGGCCGATCTCGCGGGTGCGCTGGGCGACCAGCATCGAGAAGGTGTTGATGATGAGGAAGATGCCGACGAGGAAGGCGATTCCGGCGAAGCCGAGCATCGCGTACTTCATCACGTCGAGGAAGCCGCTGACGCTCTTGCGGCTGTCGTCCGACGTCTCCTGCTGCGTCTTGACCTTGTACGCGGAGGCGTCCGCGCCCATGGACTCGGCGACGTTCCGCTTGAGGACCGTGTCACTGACGCCCTGCTCGGCGGCTACGTTGACGTGCGTGAACTTGCCGGTGGAGCCGAGGAGTTCGCGCTGCGCGGTCGCGGTGTCGAAGTAGACGATCGCGGCGCCGGGGTTGGTCACCTTGAAGGTGGCTATGCCGGAGATCTTGGCGGTGTGGTCGCCGGCGACGGCGATGGTGCGCAGCTCGTCACCGATCTTGAGGTGGTGCTTGTCGGCGGTGTCGGCGTCGACCATCACGTCGGTGGGCCCGCGCGGGGCGTGCCCGGAGGTGATGTCCATCGAACGCAGGTCGTTGTGCGTCCAGTTGCCCGCGATGGTGGGACCACCGCCGGTCGGACCCACGTTCTTCTTCTCGGAGTTGACGACGGTGACGGCGGTGCTGCTGACGGCGCCCTCCGCGGACTTCGCGCCCTCCGCCTTCTTCGCCCGGTCGACGACCGAGGCGGGGATCGACTCGGGCCTGCCGCTGTCGGGCGTCTCGCCCGAGTCCTCGGCGTTCTTGTCGGTGACGGTGACGTCGGCGGACGTCGCGGCGAAGAGCTTGTCGAACGTCGTGTTCATCGTGTCGGAGAAGACGAGCGTGCCGCAGACGAACGCCACCGACAGGACCACGGCCACGGCGGAGAGCGCCATACGGCCCTTGTGCGCGAAGAAGTTGCGCATCGAGGTCTTGAGGACGGTCATGACGTACGCCCCCGCGCGTCGAAGTCCTTCATGCGGTCGAGGACGGAATCGGCGGTCGGCGCGTACATCTCGTCGACGATCCGGCCGTCCGCGAGATAGAGCACCCGGTCCGCGTACGAGGCCGCCACCGGGTCGTGCGTGACCATCACGATGGTCTGGCCCAGCTCGGTCACCGACTTGCGCAGGAAGCCCAACACCTCTGCCCCTGCACGGGAGTCGAGGTTTCCGGTCGGCTCGTCACCGAAGATGATCTCGGGGCGCGCGGCAAGGGCGCGGGCCACGGCGACGCGCTGCTGCTGGCCGCCGGAGAGCTCGGTCGGGCGGTGCTTGAGGCGGCCCGCGAGACCGACGGTCTCCACGACCTGGTCGAGCCAGCCGCGGTCGGGCTTGCGGCCCGCGATGTCCATCGGGAGCGTGATGTTCTCGATGGCGTTGAGCGTGGGCAGGAGGTTGAACGCCTGGAAGATGAAGCCGATCCGGTCCCGGCGCAGCTGCGTGAGCTTCTTGTCCTTCAGGCCGGTGATCTCGGTCTCGTCGAGGTAGATCTGCCCGGAGGACACGGTGTCCAGGCCCGCGAGGCAGTGCATCAGGGTCGACTTGCCGGAGCCGGAGGGACCCATGATCGCGGTGAACTGCCCGCGGGCGATGTCCACATCGATCTCGTCGAGCGCGACGACCCGGGTCTCCCCGGTCCCGTACGCCTTCACGACCTGGCGCGCCCGTGCCGCCACGGCCGTACGCCCTCCAGTGCCCCCGTGCCTGGGAATGGTTACAGCCGATGTCACGGTAAGTCTCCTAAGTCGGTTACGCGGTAGGTCAGGTGTTCTCAGGTGTGTTCAGGTGTGTTCGCTACGCATAAAGAGTCTGGTCGTCCGACGGCTCAAGCACCCTGGTGCCCAGCGCAGTCTTCTGCTGGGGAAAACCCCACCCCCGAAGGTGTGGCTGGTCCGACCCGAAGGTGCTTCCCCGGTCCGTTCCGAGGTGCTTCCCGGCCCGCCCCGTCGGCATAAAGCCAATCTAAGAAGCCGCCGGTGCCTTCTCGTCCTCCAGCAGTACGAACGCTCCCCGGTCCGTAGTACGGAGGTTCCCCTAGGGGATCTCCACCTCCCGGTGGAGTGGTTCTCGGGGTTGCTCCACCCTCCTGCCGAGCGGACACCGGCCCACCTGCCGGGATCTCTCCACCCCTGCCCCCGCGGCCCACCCGGGTGAGAAGGTGGCCGGAAGCAATTAGATGCAGGGGGAAGGAATCTCGGTGGGCGGCATACCTTCGGCCACGCACGACACACGGCGGCGCGGCCCCGTCGTAGCCGCCCTCATGCTCGCCATGGCGCTCGCCGCCCTGGACTCCACGATCGTCTCGACGGCCATCCCGCAGATCGTCGGCGACCTCGGCGGCTTCTCCGTCTTCTCCTGGCTCTTCTCCGGCTATCTGCTCGCCGTCACCGTCACCCTGCCCATCTACGGCAAGCTCTCCGACACCTTCGGCCGCAAGCCCGTCCTCATCGCGGGCAGCATCCTCTTCCTGATCGGCTCGGCCCTGTGCGCCGTGGCCTGGAACATGGGCGCGCTCATCGCCTTCCGCGTCGTCCAGGGCCTGGGCGGCGGCGCGCTCCAGGGGACGGTGCAGACACTCGCCGCCGACCTCTACCCCCTCAAGGAACGCCCGAAGATCCAGGCGAAGTTGTCCACCGTGTGGGCCGCGTCGTCGATCGCGGGCCCCGCGCTCGGCGGCCTGATCGCCGCGTACGCCGACTGGCGCTGGATCTTCCTGATCAACCTGCCCATCGGGGCGGTGGCCCTCTGGCTGATCGTGCGCCACCTCCACGAACCGGAGCGCGAGGAGGCCACCCGCGGGCGCACCGACTGGGCGGGCGCGTTCGCGGTCTTCGCCTGCGGCGGCGTACTGCTCACCGCGCTCGTGCAGGGCGGCGTCGCCTGGGGCTGGCTCTCCGCGCCGTCACTCGCGCTGTTCGCGGGCGGGCTGCTGCTCGCCGGGGCCGTCGTGGTCATCGAGCGGCGCGCGGCGGAGCCGATCATCCCCGGCTGGGTCTGGCGCAGGCGCACCATCGCCGCGGTCAACCTCGCCCTGGGCGCGCTCGGCCTCCTGATGGTCGCGCCCACCGTCTTCCTGCCGACGTACGCCCAGTCCGTGCTCGGCCTCGCGCCGATCGCCGCCGGGTTCGTGCTCTCCGTGATGACCCTGAGCTGGCCGGTCTCCGCCGCCCTGAGCCAGCACGTCTACCGCAGGCTCGGCTTTCGCGACACGGCGCTCATCGGCATCGGCGGTGCCGCGCTCTTCCTCTTCGCGTTCCCCTTCCTGCCCTATCCGGGGCAGGCCTGGCAGCCCGCGCTGATCATGCTGCTCCTCGGCGCGGCACTCGGTCTCTTCCAACTGCCGCTGATCGTCGGGGTGCAGTCCACCGTCGGCTGGTCGGAGCGCGGCACGGCCACCGCGTCCATCCTCTTCTGCCGCCAGATAGGCCAGACCCTGGGCGCGGCGCTCTTCGGCGCGATCGCCAACTCCGTCCTCACCTCGCGCCTCGGCGGCGCGGGCTCGCTGGACTCCGTGGCCCACGCGCTGGAGGACCCCGGCGCGGTCGCCGATCCCGAACGGCTGCGGCGCGCGGTCGACTCGGCGGTCGACACGGTGTACGTGGGGGCGGGGTGCGCGGCGGTTGTCGCACTCCTCGTTCTGCTGTTCCTGGCCCCTCGGCGCTTTCCGGTAATCGGGGCGGAGACCCCGGAGAACGGGGAGGTGGGAGCCCCGGAGAGCGAGTCGCGGACCGAACTTGCCCCCCGTGAAGGCCGTACGAACAGACCGGCCGGATAGACCGACCAACCAGTATGGGCAAAACCCTTCGCGGCTCTACTACTTACAAGTAACGTGCTCGATCCTCACCTCTCGCTCCCTGCGGTCCCGCACCGGACCGACGCCGCGCAAGGAGAACCGGGATGCCCTACCCTCACCAGCCCCAAAACCCCCAACGCCCGCAGCACACCCACCGCCCGCAGCACCCGCAGGGCCTGCACGCCCCCTCGTATCCCACCTACCCCTGGCAGCCCGTCGCGCCGCCACCACCCCCGCCGCCCCCAAGACTCCCCCGCCACCCCGCACTCGGCCGCCACAGCGACCTGCGCCGCCTGCGCAGCGCCTACCGCTGGCAGCGCCGCGTCGCCACCCTCACGGCGCTCGGCTACTTCACGCTCTTCCTGATCCTGTCCGCCTTCGCGCCGTCCCTGATGACGGACACGGTCTCCGGCGGCCTCTCCACCGGCCTGCTGCTCGGCCTGTGCCAGCTGCCCGTCACCCTGCTCGCCATAGCGCTGTACGAGTTCACGGCCCGCCGCAGGGTCGACCCGATGGCCGAACGGCTGCGCAAACTGGCTGAGTTGGAGGCCAACCGATGAACTCCGACTTCGCGCCCGTCGCCCCCGTCGCGCCCGGCATCACCCTGGCCGCCGACTCCGCGCAGGCCATGTCCCTCGTGGCGTTCACCGCCGTCGTCACCCTCACGCTGCTCCTGTGCGTGATGACGGGCCCCGACCGCGACAACCTCGGCGAGTTCTACACCGGCTACGGCGCCCTCTCCCCCATGCGCAACGGCCTGGCCATCGCGGGCGACTACATCTCGGCGGCGACCGTGCTCGGCACCGGCGGAATCATCGCGCTCCTCGGGTACGACGGTGTCGTCCTCGCCCTGAGCACGGCCCTGTCCCTGATGCTGCTGATGTTCCTGCTGGCCGAACCCCTGCGCAACGCGGGCCAGTTCACCATGGGCGACGTACTGGCACGCAGGATGCCCGGCCGCGCCGTACGCGTCACCGCGTGCGCGGCGACACTGGCCGCGCTCATCCCCCTCATGCTGGTGCAGCTGGCGGGCGCGGGCGACCTGCTCTCCTTCATCCTCGGATTCTCCGGCGAGGGCGTGAAGACAGGGTGCGTCGTCGCACTCGGCGCACTCATGATCAGCTACGCGGCGATCGGCGGCATGAAAGGCACCGCCCTCATCCAGATCCTGAAGATCGTGATGCTGCTGGGCTCCGGAGTGGTCATCGCCGCCCTGATCCTGCGCCGCTTCGACTGGGACTTCGGCGCGCTCCTCGCCGCCGCCGAGAAGGGCAGCGGGGTCGGCCCGGCCTTCCTCCAGTCCGGCCTCCAGTTCTCGGGAGGGCCCAACCCCCGCCTGGACATGATCAGTTCGGAACTCACGGTCGTACTGGGCGGCGCGTGTCTCCCCCACGTGACGATGCGCATGTATACGGCGCGCAGCGCACCCGAGATACGCCGCTCGATGTCCTGGGCGGTTTCATCGGTGGCGCTCTTCGTCCTCATCATCGCGATCGTCGGCTTCGGCGCGACGGCGATGATCGGGCGGGCGGCGATCGCGAAGGCGGACCCGCAGGGCAACACGGCCTATCTCCTGGGCTCCAAGGCGGTGTTCGGCGCGAACGCCTCGACGTTCGAGACCCTCATCTTCACGACGGTCACCACGGCGATCTTCCTGACGCTGCTCGCCTCGGTCGCCGGAATGATCCTTGCCTGCGCCAACTCCCTTGCGCACGACGTCTTCGCCCACCTGCGCAGGGATCTCACCCCGCGCAGGGAGATGACGCTGGCCCGCGTCTCGGCGCTGGCCATAGGGGGCGTGGCGATCGTTCTCGCGGTCATGGTCAAGGACCACAACTTGCAGCCGCTGGTCACCCTGTCCTTCTGCCTGGGCGCGTCGGCCCTGGCCCCGGCGCTGGTCTACAGCCTCTTCTGGCGCCGCTACACCCGCAGGGGCCTCCTATGGACCCTGATCGGCGGCACGCTCGGCTCCATCATCCTCATGACGGGCACCAACTTGGTCTCGGGCGCCCCCACTTCGGCGTTCCCGAACCACGACTTCAACTGGTTCCCCTTCACCACCACAGGCCTGGCCTCGATCCCCCTCGGCTTCCTCCTGGGCTGGCTCGGCACGGTGTCATCGGGCCCGAGGGAGTCGGAGGAACAGCGCAAACGGTACGAGGCGGTGGAGGGCTGGATTCTGGCGGGGGCGACGAAGAGGTAAGCGAGGCGGGGGTGATCGGCTACCCCTCCCAGGGAGAACGCGACGCGGGGCAATCGACTGCCCCTCCCAGGGAGAACGCGACGCGGGACGATCGGCTACCCCACCCAAGAAAAACGCGAGGCGGGCAATCGACTGCCCCACCCAAGAAAAACGCGAGGCGGGGCAATCGACTGCCCTCCCAGGGAGAACTCGACGCGGGGTAATCGGGTGGGTGGGCGGGAAAAAATCCGCCGCGAAGCGGCGGTCTAGGACACCCGCCCAGTCAGCGCAGCGAGACTGCTCCGCACATGCTCCATGTGCGCCCGCACCTCGTCCCACTCCTCCCCATGCTCCCGCAGCATCCGCTCGGTCTCCCGGGCGATCCCTTCCTCCCGGACCCCCGCGGCGGCGACCAGCTCCGCACCCCGCGCCTCCGCGTCCTCCTGCCCGTGCCGCGCGGACTCCTCCGCCTCGGCAAAGGCACGCTTGGCCTCGGACAGGCCGGCCTCGGCGGCGGCCACGAGCGAAGCCTCGTGAGCCTCCGCCTCGGCCTCCCGCAGGGCGATCTCCCGCTCGGCGGCCTCCCAGCGCTCGGCCTGCTCCTTCTCCTGCTCCTCCAGGAGCGCCGCACTGCGCTGCCGTGTCTCCCGCAGGGCGGCGAGGGCCTCGCCCCGCCACTCCTTCACGTCACGGCGGGCGGCGATCCGCGTCTCGTCAGCGCTCGCACGGCAGGCGAGCAGCCGCTGCCGGGCGCGCTCGTCGGCCTCGCCGAGGATCTCGTCGGCGTACGCACGAGCGGCGTCACGGACCTCACGCGCCTCCGCCTCCGCCGCCTCCGTCACGCGCCGCGCGTCGGCCTCCGCCGACTCCCGCACGGCCGCGGCCTCCGCCTCGCCGAGGGCGAGGATGTTCCGCGCGCGCTCGCTCAACGTCTCGTACGTCTGAGGGGCAAGCCGCGAGACCACGTCCCGCAGCCGTTCCGCCTCCGCCTCCATCTCCTTGGCGAGGACGGTGAGCCGGGCGGCACGTTCCCACGCGTCGTCGCGGTCCTGGGAAAGATCGAGGGCGTACGCGTCCACCTGCTCGGGACGGTAGCCACGTCCGCGCACGGAGACGAAGCCGTGCTCCGACGCCGTAGAACCGCTGCTCATCCTTGAATCCCTCCTCCGACACACCACGCGCGTATTACGCGATTGGCGCACATCTTGATGGATCAAGCGGAAGCGCTCATAACGCGACACTCCGCGCATCTCATCCGCTCAAGGATGCGTTATTTCTTGCCAGAAGTCGGAATCGGGGGGTGCTGTTTCTCCACGGCGCGGCAGGCACGGCTCCGGGCTCCCCCCTCAAGCCCGCCGCTTCGCGACGGATCTCTCCCGCCCACCCACTCGAGCACCCCGGGGTAATCGGGTGGGTGGGCGGGAAAAAATCGCCGCGAAGCGGCGCTCAGAAAGCCACCGCCGCGGCAGGGTCAAGGAACGCACAAGGCGCCCGCCCCACGCGCAGTGGGCCGAGCGCCTCGAGTGCCTACGTCGCCCCGGCAGGGGCGAGTTCAGAGCAGTCCGTCCCACATCTGCTCAAGCAGCACCGACCACCAACTCTCCGGCGAAGCCAACGCCGCCGGATCCAGCGCGGCCAGCTGCCCCTGGAAGTCGACCGTCCAGCGGCCCGCCTGCTCCTGGTTCAACCCATACCGCAGCCGCCACATGCGACCCAGCAGCGCCAGGCAGCGCGCGAACTCCGGCAGGCCCGTGTTCACGAACTGCGGCGGCACCGAAGCCCCGCCGGGACCCGCCTCCACGGGCACGGCCACGATGTTCGCCGTGCCGTACTGGACGCAGATCGCGCGGCCGAAGTCACTGCCCATGACGAGGTACGAACCGGCGTCCGACGCCGGCTGCACCCCACGCTCCTGCGCCGTCTCGGCAAGCGTCGGCACCGGACGGCCCGGCTGGGCCTGCGCCCAGAAGAACGGACCGAAGTCGACCGGCAGGCCCGCCACGACGAGCGTGTGCGCCACGAGATCGGGCACGCCCTGCCGGGAAACCGCCCGCTGGTCGAAGCGGAAGATGCCGGGCCCGAAAGCGCCCACCAGCTCCTGCGCCACGCCCTCCGGCGGAATCGGCGGTGCGGGCTGCACCTGCGGCAGCGGCGCGCGCACCGGCGCGGGACGCGCGGGACCGTCCGCGACCTGGTGCAACTCGGCCTGGTGAGCGATGAGCTGCTGCATGCCACCCTGCCGGGACCCGTGGTCCCTGCCGTACGGGGCGATGCTCGTGATCCGCGCCTGCGGCCACGTCTCACGGATCATGCGGGCGCAGTACGCGCCGGGCAGCTCGCAGGACTCCAGCTCCGTGTGGAGTTCGAGCACCTGCTGCGGCGGCACGTTCATGCCGCGCAGCTCGTGCAGGATCTGCCACTCCGGGTGCGGCGTACCGGGCGCCGAGCGGCGGATGAGCTGCTGCTCGGAGCCGTCCTGCGCGCGGTAGCGGAGTACGGCCTGGTAGCCAGGGCCGACGGTCGGCTGACCGGTGGGCGGCTGCGGATAGCCGTACGGCTGACCGGGCTGACCGGGAGCGGGCTGCCCCGGCGCGGGCGGCGGCATGCCCGGAGCACCCGGGGCCTGCGGCGGCATGGGCGCGCCGGGACCACCGACCGCGGGCCCGGCCAGCATGGTCGCGGCGTGGTGGACGCCACCGCCGGGAGCACCGGGAGTGCCGGGAGCCCCAGGAGGCTGCGGCGCACCAGCACCCGGAGCACCCGGCGGACCGGGCGGCTGCGGCGCACCAGGAGCACCCGGAGCACCGGGCGCACCCGGCGGCTTGATCCCGCCAGGCCCACCAAGGCTCGGGTCCGCCAGCATCGTCGCCGCATGGTGCACACCACCGGGAGGCGTACCCGGAGCACCGGGCGGACCCGGAGGCTGCGGCGCAACAGGAGCACCAGGAGCACCCGGCGCACCCGGCGGCTTGATCCCGCCAGGCCCACCAAGGCTCGGGTCCGCCAGCATCGTCGCCGCGTGGTGGACACCACCGGGAGGCGTACCCGGAGCACCGGGCGGACCCGGAGGCTGCGGCGCGTCCGGAGCCGCGGGCGGCTGAGGTCCGTCGGGGCCGAGCGCCGATACGAGCTGCGTCGGGACGTACCCGCCCGCCGGTGTGCCCGGAGCACCGGGACCGGACGGCGGCGGCGTACTGCCCTGCGGCACACCGGGAGTCCCCGGGGCGCCGGGAGGCGGCGGCGTACTCGCACCGCTGCCACGCGCACCCCGCGGCGGCCCCTGCGCCTTACTGGTCGCGGCGTCGGCGATGTCCCCGGCACCGGGCGGCACCACGCCGGGAGCGGAACCCTGCGGATAGCCGTACGTGGACGGGGCCGGAGCGCTCACGCCCGGAGGCGGCGGCATGTTCACCGCGGCACCGGCGGGCGGCGGCGGCAGGTTCGGCCCCGGAGCCGCCGGAGGCTGGGCATTGGGCGCGCCGCCGGGAGCCCCGGGCCCCTGCGGATAGCCGTACGCGGACGCGTCGGGAGCACCGGCCCCCGGAGGCGGCGGCAGGTTCGGGCCGTCGAGCGCGGGCGCCACCGTCGTCGACGGAAGGCCGCTGCCGCCGTGCATCAGCGCGGTCTTGGCCTCCGGTGCCACACCGGGCGGCGGAGTGTCGTCATCGTCACCGCCGACCAGCGGCGGCGCGAACACCGTCGCGGGCGCAGGCACCGAACGGTCGTCGCCGGACTCCGCGTTGGTGTCCGTACCGGCCCACGGGGTCGCCGCGGCAGGCTCACTCGACGCCCCGGCCGCGGGCCACGGCGTACCGCCACCGGGCGCTTCGGGGGCGGCGGGAGCAGCGGACGCGGCAGGAGCCACGGGGGCCGCAGGAGCCGAAGGCGCGGCCGGCGCGGCCGAAGCCGGTGTCCCCGCCGACTCCGCCCTGCGGTCCGGGATACCCAGCTTGTCCGCCGCCTCCTGGAGCCACTCCGGAGGGCTCAACAGGAACGACGTCTGATTCAGGTCCACCCGCTCCGGCGGAGCCGGCGCCGCGTCCTCCGGCGCCACATCCAGGGCCCCGTACTCCTCCTCGTACCGGCGGATCACCTCACCGACCGGAAGACCCGGCCAGAGCGTGGCGTCGCCGCTGTCCCGCGCGATGACGAGCCGCTGACGGCCGCCGTCGGACACCGGGCCGTTCTCACGGTCCTCCGCCCACACGACGAAACCGAGCTCGAACTCCCGTACCCGCACCTCACGATGCTGGTATCCGGGCACATCGCCGTTGATCCACTCCTCGGCGCGCTCCTGCGCCTGCGCGAAGGTCACCATCGACAAGTCACTCCCCCACCGGGACGGCGCGCGCGAAGCCGCCGTCCACCATCAGGTTCGCCACGGTCTCCAACTCCGGCGGATTCCCCGCGAGTCGGGACAAGAACGCGTCGAAGTCGTCACCGCACGGAAGCAGCAGCCGCTGCACCCGCTCGGCGGGCTGCCAGGCGGCCGTTTCCGAGACGTCCCGTGCGTCGTCGTACGCGCAGAACCACACCGAACCGATCAGATCGCCCTTGACCTTCACGGCGAGAATGCCGCCCTGCACGAAACCAACTGCCAGGTAGTCCTTGGTGAGATGGTCGCGCAGGCACTTGTTCACGTACACCAGGTCGTTGACCGCGGCCTCGTCCCGCACCGTGAAGAATGGCTGGTCGATCAGGAGACCGAGCTCCGCGTCGAGCGCCGTGCCGACCGGCGCGCAGCCGCCCGCCGCCTTCAGGAAGGAACGGTAGGCGCCGGGCAGCCGGTAGCCCAGCTCCTCCTCGGCGCCGAGGACCTCCTGCTCGCTCACAGCGACCGCCGACTTCGGCAGCGCGAGATGCGCCGGGCGGGTCTCCTGGAGCGGGCGCGTGCCCCTCTTGTTCTGGTCCACCGGCGTCGTGGCGAGCCCGCCGTGATGCCGCAGGAGCGCCTTCACCTCCACCGGGACCAGCTCAAGACGCCTGCCGCCCGGCACGTGGTGCCAGGTCCAGCCGTGCGGGGTCGCCACCGGCGGGATCGTGTCCCACAACTCGTGGTCCGCCGCGGCCATCGCCGCGTTCGCGGAGACATAGTCCGTCAGACGCAGCTCGTCGACGCCGAAACCCTCCGGGGGCTCGGCGATCTCGGCGGCCGCACGCGCGTAGGCCGAGAAGTCCGGATAGCCGTGCTCGTCCACGCGCACACCCCTGGGATGGCGCGTGGCCCGGACCGGATCCGGGAAGTGCACGACCTGCCCGGCGTAGGCCGCGTTCGGCGGTGCGGCCTGCTGCCCCAGCCGACCTGTCGTCATGGCGGTTGCCCCCTGCGGCACTGTTAATGGTTCTGCGGATCGCTGTGCGTCAATGTCGCTTGCACGGATTTGCGTACTTCGTCCTGCGTTCCGCGGACTGCGGATGTCAACAGCCTATGCGTAAGGACGACACCGGTCACCGGGCCTCCGGTTCCATGACCAGCAGCCACCGGACCGTCACCGTGCGACGAAAGCCAGGCGTGTCGCGGCGCCCCAGCTTCCGCACCACCCGCCCCATTTGGCAGGCTGTCCCCGCAACGCGGGGGCGTGGCACACGCGGTCACAACCGCGAGTTGCGGGGAGGGAAGCACCACCATGCACACGGCACAGACCGGTAGGGCCGGCCACACGGCAGGCACGACGGCACCCACGGCGGCACCCATGGCGACCGCCGAGAACCCCGCCGACGCGGGAGATCCACGCGTCGGCTGGAGCAACACGTCCGCGCACGCGCCCACACTGCGCCAGCGCCGTGACGGCATACTCCCCACCGTCGCCGCCGCACTCTCCGTCCGCGGCGCGACCCTCACCTGCACCGCGGGCCGCGGTGAAGAACCTCCCGCTCTGCACCCACTCGTACAGGACTTCCTCGACACCCTCACAAGCGGCCAGCGCGAACGCTTCACCGGGCGGTGCGCCGAAGCCATCCTCATCTCACGCCACCTCACGGCAGCCGACGGCAGCCGCTCCAAACGCGCGGCACGAAAACCGATGACCAACGGCGAGGCCCGCAAGGCCCTCAAGCACGCCAAGCTCACCACCCGCCGCATCCGCGAGGACGGCGACCCCCTGCACGGCGGCTTCGCCCGCCCCTGCCGCTCCTGCACCGCCCTTACAGCGCACTTCGGCGTACGGATCGTGGAACCCGCCGCACCGGAATCCTGATCCCCACCACCGAGCCGCGAAACGCGAACCGCGAACCGCAACGAGGGCAGCCGCACATGCACACCGAACAGCACACCGAGAACCCCACCCAGCCGACCGCCGCGTCACCCCGCTTCCCCGTCCCCGTCGACGCCGCCCTTCGCGCGGCCGGCTGGACCCCCGGCCGCTGGGACATAAAGCAGGCCGAGATCTGGGCCGACGTCCTGCGCCGCCACACGTCGCCCGCGGGGCACCGGCACGCCGTCTTCCCCGCCGCCGTCGAGGCGTGGGCCGAGTTCGGCGGACTGCACATCACCCCGCAGGGCCCCGGCCGCCACATAGCGCCCGCCACCGTGCACCTCGACCCCCTCTACGGCCTCCACCTGGCCCGCACCCTCGGCGACCTCGGCCGCGCCCTCGACACCGAGGTCTGCCCCATAGGAGAGGAGACGGAGACCCAGGCCCTCCTGGCGATCGACGCGGAAGGCCGCGTCTACAGCCTCGACCACAGCGGCGACTGGTACCTGGGCTCCCACATCGACGAGGCCCTGGCCACCCTGGCCTCAGGCACACAACCGGAACGCCTGAAAACAGCCTGAGGCCACGGATCCGGCTGCGGGCGCGGGGGGCCTACGACATCTGGGCCTCCGCGGGGCGGGCGAGGCACGGGGGCTACGACATCCGCGCCACCGCGGCACAGGTGAGGAACGGGCTTACGACATCTGCCTCGCCCGCGCGGGCGAGGCACGGGACTACAACATCTGCGCCACAGCGGCACAGACCAGGCCCGGAGGCTGCGGTCTGCGCCTCAGCCGCGTGGGCAAAGGACAGGACTACGACAACTGCGCCATCGCCGCACGGGCGAGGCGCGGGGCTACGACAACTGCGCCACCGCCGCACGGGCGAGGCGCGGGCCTACGACAACTGCGCCACCGCCGCGCAGGCAAGACGCGGGCCTACGACAACTGCGCCACCGCCGCGCAGGCAAGACGCGGGCCTACGACAACTGCGCCACCGCCGCGCAGGCAAGACGCGGGCCTACGACAACTGCGCCACCGCCGCGCAGGCAAGACGCGGGACTACGACAACTGCGCCACCGCCGCGCAGGCGAGGCGCAGGCCTGCAATATTCGCGCCACCGCCGTACAGGCACGACCACCCACGAGGCGCCCGCCAGCACCCGGCGGCAGGCGCGACATGCCGGGGCGAGTCCGCAGGTAACCGGCCGCAGGCACGACACGCCAGCACACGCCCTTAGACACCCGACCGCAGACACCACACGCCACCACACGCCCGCAGACCCCCGGACCGCAGACACCCCGCCCGCAGGGCGCGGCCCAGCCACCCCGGGGAGGGAAAGCCCTCAGCCCCCAGCGACAGCCGCCGGCAGTACCGCCGATACCCGGAAACCACCCGCGTCCGTCGGGCCCGACACGAAAACGCCGCCCAGCGCGGTGACCCGCTCCTTCATGCCCACCAGGCCGTTGCCCCCGCTCGGCAGCCGAGCATCCCCCGGGCCCACCTCCGGCGGCGGCTCGTTCTCCACCTGCATCGCGATCTCCGCACCACGATGCGCGAGCCGGACGTACGTCTTGGCGCCCGCCGCGTGCTTGTGCACGTTCGTCAACGCCTCCTGAACCACCCGGTACGCGGTCTGCTCGACGTCCGCCGCATACGCACGGGAGTCACCCTCCACGGACAGCTCCACCGCCATCCCCGCCTCACGCGACTGCCCCACCAGCTCATCGAGCTCCGCCAGACACGGCCCGTCCTCGTCCACCGCACGCGAGGCGGCAGCAGCCGCGGCGAACCCCACAGCGGCCAACGGCACCACGTCGGACACCGACCCGTGCCGGCCCCCCGCGGCGGGCGGAGCCTCCCCGGTCCGCAGCACACCCAGCATCTCGCGCAACTCCGTCAGAGCCTGCCGCCCCATGTCACCCACAAGGGCGGCATTCTTGACGGCCTTCTCAGGATCCTTCCGGGCGACAGCCTGCAAGGCCGCCGCATGCACCACCATCAGACTCACCCGATGCGCGACGACGTCATGCATCTCCCGCGCGATCCGCGTCCGCTCCTCATTACGCGCCCACTCCGCCCGCTCCTCGGCCCGCTCGGCCAGCAGCTGCAACTCACCCTTCAGGCTGTCCGCACGCTCCCGCAGACTCTCCATCAGCCGCCGCCGAGCCCCGATATACAGCCCGAGCAGAATCGGCGGCGCGGTCAGCCCGATGGACGTGGTGATCGCGATGAACGGTATGAACCCCTCAGCGAACCCCAGCTCCCCGCTCTCCATGTCCTGCCGAGTCCGCACGAGCGTCACGATGAGCGTCCCGAGCAAGGACATCCCGGCAAGGGACCCGATGATCCGCCGAGGCAACTCAGAGGCGGCCAGCGTGTAAAGCCCGACGACGGTAAGGAAAATCCCCATCTGAGCGGGCGTGATCGCAATCGAAATGAGCACCACGGCAATCGGCCACCGCCGCCGCAACACCAGCGAAGCCCCCGCCAGCACCCCGAACGCGATTCCCACCCCCGTGGGAATCCCCGTGTCCCCCGCGAACGTGATCCCCTCGGCCCCGCACTCCGCCGCCGAGGCCAACGCAAGCCCCACATCCAGCACGGCGCTACGCCGCCGCTCCCACCACCACGGCCCGGTCACGGCCGCGCTGTGGTTCTCCCCCGTCGTGGTCATGCCTTCCAGCCTACGGGCGACAAGCCCTCCTTTTCCGGCGAGTTTCCGGCTCGGTGATCGAACGCATGCGCTGACCGTCGCGAAACGAAACGGCCCGAATTCCCTCGAACTGGCGAACCGCTCCCGGTTCCCGGCCGGACGTCCGCATTCCGGACAAGGGTCGCCGCATGACAGAGATCACGGATCGCCAAGGGAAGTACGCCGACTTCGAGGGGTTGCGGGAGCGGGCAATCGCGCTGCGGCGGGAGGGGCTGAGCCGCCGCCAGATCCGCGACCGCCTCCTCGTGGACAACAACGACATCCTGAACCGCCTCCTGGAGGGCGAGCCGGCCCCGGAGTGGACGAAGCGCCCGAACGCGAAGGACGACCTGCGGGAGCGGGCCCGGGAGCTGCGGCTCCAGGGCATGACCTACGACCAGATCCAGGTGGAGCTGGGGTGCTCGAAGGGTTCGATCTCGCTGTGGGTGCGGGATCTCCCGAAGCCGGAGCGGCGCGATCCGTCAGAGCAGGCGAAGCTGGCGGCGCGGAAGCGGTGGGAGCACGAACTCACGGTGCGGGACGAGGAGCGGCAGCGCGTGAAGGAGGCCGCCGCCCGATCGATCGGAACGATGTCGGAGCGCGAGCTGTTTCTCGCGGGCGTCGCCCTGTACTGGGCGGAGGGGAGCAAGGACAAGCCGTACGACCGGCGGGAGAACGTCACCTTCGTGAACAGTGACCCCGGAATGATCGAGGTTTATCTGGCCTGGCTCGACCTTCTCGGAGTGGAGCGCCGACGCCTGCGCTTCTCCGTGATGATCCACGAATCGGCCGACGTGGCAGCCGCTGAGCTCCACTGGGCCGACCTCGTGGGCGCCGACCAGGTCTTCAACAAGACGACACTCAAGAAGCACAACCCGAGGACCGTCCGCAAGAACGTGGGTCCCACCTACCGAGGGTGCCTGGTGGTCAAAGTCCTTCAGAGCGCCGCCTTGTACCGTCGCATCGAAGGCGCTTGGTACGGCATAGTGTTGTCCGCGCGTCGGCCCGATCAACCGAATCGGACATAGCGCGCAGACCATCCCGGGTCGTCTAATGGCAGGACAAATGGTTTTGGTCCATTGAATGAGGGTTCGATTCCTTCCCCGGGAGCCAGTACAGAACGGGTCCTGACCGCAAGGTCAGGACCCGCCCTCATTTCCGCCCCACAACGCCCCGGTATCCTGCGGATGTCCACCCCCCGCACATCCGAAGCCGAAGGGCACCCCCGTGAGCGCCAACAGCCCGGCAGCCGTCGTCGTCCTTGCAGCGGGTGAGGGCACCCGTATGAAGTCGGCCACCCCCAAGGTCCTGCATGAGATCTGTGGCCGTTCCCTCATCGGGCACGTGCTCGAAGCCGCGTACGCGCTGAGCCCGGAGCGGCTCGTCACCGTGGTCGGGTTCGCCCGCGAGCAGGTCATCGCGCACCTGGGGACGATCGCCCCGGACGTGCGCACGGCCTACCAGAGCGAGCAGAAGGGCACGGGCCACGCGGTCCGCATCGGTCTGGACGAGCTCGGCGGTGCCGTGGACGGGACCGTCATCGTCGTCTGTGGCGACACCCCGCTGCTGACGGGCGCGACCCTGCAGAAGCTGGCCGAGACGCACACCGACGACGGCAACGCCGTCACCGTGCTGACCGCCGAGGTGCCGGACGCGACCGGCTACGGCCGCATCGTGCGGGACGGCGAGAGCGGCGCGGTGACCGCGATCGTGGAGCACAAGGACGCCACCGAGACGCAGCGCCTGGTCCGTGAGATCAACTCCGGTGTGTTCGCGTTCGACGGGCAGCTGCTCGCGAAGGCGCTGGGCAAGGTGCGTACGGACAACAGTCAGGGCGAGGAGTACCTGACCGATGTTCTGGGGATCCTGCGGGAGGCGGGGCACCGGGTGGGTGCGGCCGTCGCCCGTGATCATGAGGAGATCGCGGGGATCAACAACCGCGTTCAACTGGCGCAGGCCCGGCGCACCTTGAACGACCGGCTGCTCACCGAGGCCATGCTGGCGGGTGTGACGGTGGTGGACCCGGCGTCGACGTGGATCGACGCGACGGTGACGTACGAGCAGGACGCGCTCGTGCATCCGGGTACGCAGCTCCAGGGCGCGACGCATCTCGGTGAGGGTGCGGAGGTCGGTCCCAACTCCCGTCTGAAGGACACCAGGGTGGGTGCGGGGGCGCGGGTGGACAACACGGTCGCGTACGACTCGGAGGTCGGGGAGCAGGCGAGCGTCGGTCCGTACGCGTATCTGCGGCCGGGTACCCGGCTCGGTGTGAAGGCCAAGGCCGGTACGTATGTGGAGATGAAGAACGCGTCGATCGGTGAGGGTTCGAAGGTCCCGCATCTGTCGTACGTGGGTGACGCGACGATCGGTGATTTCACCAACATCGGTGCTGCGAGCGTCTTTGTGAATTACGACGGTGAGGCGAAGCACCACACGACGGTGGGGTCGCACTGCAAGACCGGTTCGGACAACATGTTTGTGGCTCCTGTCACTGTTGGGGACGGCGCTTATACGGCGGCGGGTTCGGTCATCACGAAGGATGTTCCGGCGGGTTCGCTGGCCGTGGCCCGTGGGCAGCAACGGAATATCGAGGGTTGGGTGGCGCGCAAGCGTCCGGGCAGCGCGGCTGCGAGGGCTGCGGAGGCGGCGTCCGGGGAGTCCAGGAATTCGGCAAGCGGAAGCTGACCGGAAACAGGTGCGTCGTACACGGCGTACCGTGATAGATGCACACCATTTCGGCCGACTCAGCGCACGGGACGCGCAGTTTCGGCAGCGGGAAGAACTCGTCTGAGGAGACAAGTGCTGTGACCGGGATCAAGACGACCGGCGAGAAGAAGTTGATGCTCTTCTCCGGCCGCGCCCACCCCGAGTTGGCCGAGGAGGTCGCACACAAGCTGGGTGTCGGCATCGTGCCGACGAAGGCTTTTGATTTCGCCAATGGCGAGATCTATGTGCGGTATCAGGAGTCGGCTCGTGGCGCGGACTGCTTCTTGATCCAGAGCCACACGGCTCCGATCAACAAGTGGATCATGGAGCAGTTGATCATGATCGACGCGCTGAAGCGTGCGTCGGCCCGCTCCATCACCGTGATCGTGCCGTTCTACGGCTACGCGCGCCAGGACAAGAAGCACCGCGGCCGTGAGCCGATCTCGGCCCGTCTGGTGGCGGACCTGATGAAGACGGCGGGCGCGGACCGTATCCTCACGGTCGACCTGCACACGGACCAGATCCAGGGCTTCTTCGACGGCCCGGTCGACCACCTCTTCGCGCTGCCGGTCCTCGCGGACTACGTGGGTGCGAAGGTCGACCGTTCGAAGCTGACGGTGGTCTCCCCCGACGCCGGCCGCGTCCGCGTCGCCGACCGCTGGTGCGACCGTCTTGGCGCCCCGCTGGCGATCGTGCACAAGCGCCGTGACAAGGACGTCGCCAACCAGGTCACCGTGCACGAGGTCGTCGGTGACGTGAAGGGCCGCGTCTGTGTCCTGGTCGACGACATGATCGACACGGGTGGCACGATCTGCGCCGCTGCCGACGCGCTGTTCGCGCACGGTGCGGAGGACGTCATCGTGACGGCGACGCACGGTGTGCTCTCCGGTCCGGCCGCGGACCGTCTGAAGAACTCCAAGGTGAGCGAGTTCGTGTTCACGGACACGCTGCCCGACCCGGGTGACCTGGAGCTCGACAAGATCACGGTGCTCTCGATCGCGCCGACCATCGCGAACGCGGTGCGTGAGGTCTTCGAGGACGGTTCGGTGACGAGCCTCTTCGACGAGCAGGCGTAGTCGTCATAGATCGACCGGCGTCGTAGATCGACCGTCGACGTAGATTGATCGACTTTGAGGCGGCCTCCCCCGCCGGGTAGACTCACGGAGTTGCTCGGCGAGGGAGGCCGTACTCATTGAGGTACGGCTGTCCGTTATCGACGCGCTCTTCGTAGCAGGCCGCCAGTCGTGGCCGGGTGACCGACTTTCTTCCGTCACCGCTTTTACGAGGAGTGCACATGTCCGAGGTGAAGATCTCCGCCGAGCTCCGCAGCGAGTTCGGCAAGGGCGCCGCCCGCCGTCTGCGTCGCGCCGACAAGCTGCCCGCCGTTGTCTACGGCCACGGCGATGACCCCATCCACATCACGCTGCCGCACCACGGCACCCTGATGGCGCTGAAGACCCCGAACGTCCTGATCAACCTGGACATCGAGGGCAAGAGCCAGCTGGTCATCCCCAAGGCCGTCCAGCGTGACGCCGTGCGCATCGGCATCCTGGAGCACGTCGACCTGCTCCTCGTCCGCAAGGGCGAGAAGGTCAACGTCGACATCTACGTGCACACCGAGGGCGAGCTCGCCCCGGGCGGCAACCTGCTCGAGCACGTGCTGAACGCGCTGCCCGTCGAGGCCGAGGCCACGCACATCCCGGAGTCGGTCACCGTCTCCATCGCCGGTCTCGAGGCCGGTGCGACCATCCTCGCCAAGGACATCACGCTGCCCGCGGGCACGACCCTGGCCGTCGACGAGGACACCGTCGTCCTTCAGGTCCTGGCCGCGCAGGCCGAGGAGGCCGCTGCCGAGACCGAGGGTGAGGGTGACGCCGCCGAGGCCTGAGCCTCGACCGCGTTCGCTTGAGCTTTGCCAACCGCCGCTCCGCGCTCCTGCGCGGGGCGGCGGTTGGGCTATGGAGGCGGGTGGTTGGGCTATGAAGGAGACATGCAGATGACGACGGACCCCGGCGCGCCCTGGCTGATCGTGGGTCTGGGCAATCCAGGCCCTGGGTACGCCATGAACCGGCACAACGTGGGCTTCATGGTGGCCGATCTTCTCGCGGAGCGGATCGGTGGCTCGTTCAAGCGGAGCGGGCGTGCGCAGGCGCAGGTGTTGGAGGGCCGGATCGGTCCCGCGGGCCCTGGGAGCCGCCGGGTGGTCCTGGCGAAGCCGATGTCGTACATGAACGTGTCGGGTGGTCCGGTGACGGCGCTGCGCGACTTCTACAAGGTCCCGACGGCGAACATCGTCGCTGTCCACGACGAGCTGGACATCGACTACGGCACGCTGCGGCTGAAGCTGGGCGGCGGCGACAACGGCCACAACGGTCTGAAGTCGATGACGAAGGCGATGGGCCCGGACTACCACCGGGTGCGGTTCGGGATCGGGCGTCCGCCGGGGCGGATGCAGGTGGCGGACTTCGTTCTGAAGGACTTCGCGTCGGCGGAGCGCAAGGAGCTGGGTTACTTCGTGGACCGGGCGGCGGATGCGGTGGAGTCGCTGGTGATCGACGGGTTGGAGCGGGCGCAGAGTTCGTACAACTCCTGAGCGGTGAGCTGTTGACTCAACGCAGCGCCATGGCCAAGGATCGCCGCCATGAACGCGCTGCTTCTCGTACGTCTCGTACGCCGGACGGCGATGGGCGGGCTCGCGGCGCTGCTGCTTGTCGCGGGTTTCTGGGCGTCCTGGGACACTGCGCAGCACGTGATGCTCACCGATGAGCGTGAGCGGGGCACGATGCGGGTTTCGCGGTGCTCCTCGGATGACTGCTTCGGTTCGTATGTTCCCTCGACGGCCGGCTTCGAGCCGCGCGATGAGGTCGTGATCGACCGCTCGATCGCGGAGGAGAAGGGGTCGAGGGTCCCGGTGGCGGTGAAGCCGGGCTCCGACGAGGTCGTACGTACGGGTGGCCCTGGGTTCCTCCACGCGTGGCTGCCGCTGGGCGGCGCGTTGCTGCTGGCCTCGGTGGTGGTGGCCGGGGGCCTGCGCCTGCCGCGGGTGGCGTGGGGCTTGGCCCTGGCGGGCGGCGGGCTGCTGACGGCGTCGTTCGCAACACTGACGCTGTAGCCCGGCGAAGCCTCGCGCCCACTAGGACCCGCCGCTGCGCGGCGGATCACCCCCACCCGCCCACCCGATCACCCCGCATCGGGCGGGGGCGGGTCAACGGCCGGGTGGTCGATGCGAGCGGGAGGGCCCCCCACCGCACAAGACACAAGCCGCCGCTACGCGGCGAATCTCCCCACCCACCCACCCGATCACCCCGCATCGAGTGGGGGCGGGTCAACGGCCGGGTGGGCGATGCGGGGCCGGGAGGGAACCCCGCCGCACAAAATGCAGGCCGCCGCTGCGCGGCGATCTTCCCCACCCACCCACCCGATCACCCGGCATCGAGTGGCAGAACAACCCCGAACCAACTCGACACGGGGCAAACGGGCGGGTGGGCGGGAAAGACCCGCCGCGCAGCGGCGGCAAAGCACTCCCCAAACAGCTCGATCCCGGGCAAACGGGCGGGCGCGTGGGGAACACCCGCCGCGCAGCGGCGAACAAAGCGCTCCCCGGACAGCTCGATCCCGGGCAAACGGGCGGGTGGGCGGGAAAAACCCGCCGCGCAGCGGCGGCAAAGCACTCCCCAGACAACTCGACCCTGGGTAACGGGCGGGTGGGCGGGAGGCCCGCCGCGCAGCGGCGAACAAGGCACCCCCCGCGGGGGAGGCAGGGCCGCCCCCGCCTCCGACCCGGCGGTGGCTGAACGCGCCCCCGCGAGCAAAAATCAGCCCGTGTTCCGCAACCCCGCCGCCACACCGTTGACGGTAAGAAGCAGTGCCCGGCCCAGCAGCGGATCCGCTTCCTCGCCCGCCGCAGCCGCGTCCCGCTGGCGCTTGAGCAGCGCGACCTGGAGGTACGAGATCGGGTCGAGGTAGGCGTCACGGATGCTGAAGGTCTGCTGGAGCTCCGGGTGGGAGTCGAGCAGTCGCTCGCCGCCGGTGATCCGCAGGACTTCCTGGACCGTCAGCGCGTGCTCCGCCTCGATCATGTCGAAGACGTGCTTCAGCTCGTCGGGGACGAGCGTGTCCACGTAGTGGCGGGCGATCCGCAGGTCCGTCTTCGCGAGGGTCATCTCGACGTTCGAGAGGAAGTTCCGGAAGAAGTGCCAGTGCTCCTGCATCTCGCCGAGGACGGTGTCGAGACCGGCCTCGCGCAGCGCCTTGAGGCCGGAGCCGACGCCGAACCAGCCCGGCACGATCTGCCGCGACTGGGTCCAGCCGAAGACCCACGGGATGGCGCGCAGGCCGTCGAGCGAGACGCCCGAGCCGGGCCGGCGGGAGGGCCGCGAGCCCAGGTGCAGGTCGGCGAGCTGGTCCACCGGCGTCGAGGCGAGGAAGTACGTCGGCAGGTCCGGGTCCTCGACGAGCCGCCGGTAGGCGGAGTGCGCGGCGTCCGAGACGACGTCCATGGCCGCGTCCCAGCGGGCAAGCGCCTCGTCGGACTGGCGGGGGGACGTGTGCAGGGCCGAGGCCTGGAGCGTCGCCGCGACCGTCAGCTCCAGGTTCTCCCTCGCCAGCGAAGGCACCAGGTACTTGTCGGAGATGACCTCGCCCTGCTCGGTCACCTTGATCTCGCCCTCCAGCGTGCCCCAGGGCTGCGCGAGGATCGCGTCGTGCGAGGGGCCGCCGCCACGGCCGACCGTGCCGCCACGGCCGTGGAAGAGGCGCAGGCGCACCCCGTAGCGGTGCGCGACGTCACGCAGCCGCCTCTGGGCCCGGTGGATCTCCCACTGCGAGGTGGTGATGCCGCCGAACTTGGACGAGTCGGAGTAGCCGAGCATGACCTCCTGGACGTCACCGCGGAGGGCCACAAGGCGGCGGTAGGACGGGTCGGCGAGCATCTCGTCGAGGATGACGTCGGCGGCGCGCAGCTCGTCCGTCGTCTCCAGGAGCGGCACGATGCCGATCTTCGCCCAGCCTGCGTGCAGGTCGATGAGCCCGGCTTCGCGCGCCAGCACAGCAGCGGCGAATACGTCGTCCGCGCCCTGGCACATCGAGATGATGTACGACTCGATGACCTCGGGCCCGAAGACTTCGAGGGCCTTCTTGACCGTCAGGAAGACACCCAGGGTCTTCTCACCCGCGGCGTCCACGGGGGCCGGGGACGGGCCGAGCGGCCTGCGGGAGCGCAGCTCCTTGGCGAGCAGCTTCTGCCGGTACTCGCGCGGCATGTCCACGTACCGCCAGGACTCCTCGCCCAGGCGGTCGAAGAGCTGACCGAGCGCGTGGTGGTGGGCGTCGGCGTGCTCTCGTACGTCCATGGTGGCGAGCTGGAGGCCGAATGCGGCGAGCGTACGGATGGTGCGGTTCATCCGGCCGTCGGCGAACAGGGCGCCCTTGTGCGCGCGCAGCGACGTCTGGACGAGGGTGAGGTCGTGGATCAGCTCACCGGTGCCGAGGTAGTCGCGCCCGTCCTCGTGGGCGGTGCCGCGGGCCAGACGCTCCTTGGTGTTCTCCAGCTTCTGCCGGATGCAGGTGGCCTTGAGGCGGTAGGGCTCCTCGGCGTTCAGCCGCTTGTAGCGGGGACTGATCTCGGGGAGCCGTTCAAGGTCGAGCTGGAGGGAGGCCTTGAGTTCCTCGGTGGCTCCGGTGTAGCGGATGGAGTTGGAGAGGAAGCCGCGCAGCTCGTCGACGAGGGCGAGGGCGTCGTTGATGCCGTGCTCGTGCTGGAGGATCAGGACGTCCCAGGTGACGGCGGGCGTCACGTTCGGGTTGCCGTCGCGGTCGCCGCCGATCCAGGTGCCGAAGGTGAGCGGCCGGGTGCCTTCGGGCAGCTGGACGCCGACGCGCTCGAGCTCGGCGGTGAGGTCTTCCAGTACGTCCCCGACGGCGCCGGCGTGCAGCTCGTCGAGGTAGTAGATGGCGTTGCGGGCCTCGTCCGCGGGTTCCGGACGGACGACGCGCAGCTCGTCGGTCTGCCACACCAGGTCGATGCTCTCGGCGAGGCGGGTGTCGTGGCGGCGCCGGTCGGACTCGATGACCGGGGTCTCAAGGAGCTCGGCGATGCGGCGCAGCTTGTTGAGGACGGAGCGGCGAGCGGCCTCGGTGGGGTGCGCGGTGAAGACGGGGCGCACGTTCAGGTGCTCCACGGTCTGGCGCAGGTGCTCGGGGTCGGCGTCCTTGAGCCGGTCGGCTGTACGGGACAGGAGCCCGCCCTCGGCGGCCCGGCGGGCCCGGAGCTCGCGCCCGCGGTGGACCTGCTCGGTCACGTTGGCCAGGTGGAAGTACGTGGAGAAGGCGCGGACCAGCTTGGCCGCGGTTTCCAGTTCGGTGCCACCGAGCAGGCGTGCTGCGGCCTCGCCGTCCTCGCGGGTCAGGCGGCGGACCTTCTCGACCAGTTCGAGGAGCTCTGAGCCCTCCTGACGTACGAGGGTCTCGCCCAGCAGGTCGCCGAGGCGGCGGATGTCGGCGCGCAGCTCGGTGCTGGCTGTGGTGGTCTGGTCGTCGGCACTGCTCACAGGTGCGGCTCCTTGCAGTGTTGAAGCACGTCAGGTCTGGGAGGGGTCCCCGGGCGGATAGGAATCCGCGTCCGGGGGAACTAGAGAGAGCGGACCGCGCTGTCCGACCGTTTCCAAGGATAGGTGTCACTTCGCGGCACGGACTCGCAGCCTCTTGCCGCCGGGTTCCGCGCTGCCATACTTACGTCGCCGTAGGTTACGGGACCGTAGATAACGCGGGTCCCGTGATCGTGCGCCCGCCGCACCCGCGCCGTGACCCTCAACCCTCGACCCCACAGGGGACGTGCCCATGACCACATCTTCCGATGCGTATTCCGACACCGATGTGATCGAAGACGCTTCGCGATCGACGACCGACGACGCCCTTTCACCGTCTTCCGCCCCCTCAGCGACGCTGGGCGGTGAGCAGAAACGGTCGCTCGAGCAGATGGCTCTGCTGCTGTTCATCACTGTCCCGTTCCTCGCCCTGGTCGCGGCGGTGCCGCTGGCCTGGGGCTGGGGGGTGAGCTGGCTCGACCTCGGCCTGCTGGTGTTCATGTACTACCTGGGCTGCCACGGCATCACGATCGGTTTCCACCGCTACTTCACGCATGGCTCCTTCAAGGCGAAGCGTCCGCTGCGGATCGCGCTGGCCGTGGCGGGTTCGATGGCGGTGGAGGGCCCGCTGGTCCGCTGGGTGGCGGATCACCGCAAGCATCACAAGTTCTCCGACGCGGAGGGCGACCCGCACTCTCCGTGGCGCTTCGGCGAGACGGTTCCGGCCCTGATGAAGGGGCTGTGGTGGGCGCACATCGGCTGGATGTTCGATGAGGAGCAGACGTCGCAGGAGAAGTACGCGCCGGATCTGATCAAGGACCCGGCGCTGCGCAGGATCTCCCGCCAGTTCCTGCTCTGGACGATCGTGTCGCTCGCGATTCCGCCGCTGGTCGGTGGGCTTGTGACGATGTCGTGGTGGGGCGCTTTCACGGCGTTCTTCTGGGGCTCGCTGGTGCGGGTCGCGCTGCTGCACCACGTGACGTGGTCGATCAACTCGATCTGCCACGCGGTGGGCAAGCGCCCGTTCAAGTCGCGTGACCGCTCCGGCAACGTGTGGTGGCTCGCGGTCCTGTCCTGCGGCGAGTCGTGGCACAACCTCCACCACGCCGATCCGACGTCGGCGCGGCACGGTGTGCTGAAGGGCCAGGTCGACTCGTCGGCCCGGATCATCCGCTGGTGCGAGCAGCTGGGGTGGGCGTCGGATGTGCGCTGGCCGTCGGAGTCCCGTATCGACTCCCGCCGGAAGCAGAAGACCGTCGGCCCGGCATGATTGACGACGTGGCGACCGACTCCAGCAATTCCAGTCCTTCCAGCAAAGAGAAGCAGCCCCGGCGTACGCGCCGGACCCGGATGACGGGTGCCGAGCGCCGGGAGCAGTTGCTGGACATCGGCCGCACGCTCTTCGCCGCCAAGGGCTTCGAGGGCACGTCGGTGGAGGAGATCGCGGCGAAGGCCGGCGTCTCCAAGCCTGTCGTGTACGAGCATTTCGGCGGCAAGGAGGGGCTGTACGCGGTGGTGGTGGACCGCGAGATGCGGGCGCTGCTCGACGGTGTGACGGGGGCGTTGACGGCGGGCCATCCGCGGGAGCTCCTGGAGCAGGCGGCGTTCGCCCTCCTGGACTACATCGAGACGTACACGGACGGTTTCCGCATCCTGGTCCGCGATTCGCCGGTGGCGCAGTCGACGGGCACGTTCGCCTCGTTGATCTCGGACATCGCGACGCAGGTGGAGGACATCCTGGGCCAGGAGTTCAAGACGCGGGGCTTCGACCAGAAACTGGCCCCTCTGTACGCGCAGGCCCTGGTCGGCATGGTCGCGCTGACGGGCCAGTGGTGGCTGGATGTACGCAAGCCGAAGAAGGCGGAGGTCGCGGCGCATCTGGTGAACCTGGCGTGGCACGGCTTGGACGGGCTTGAGCCGAAGCCGCGGTTGATAGGGCACAGGAAGAGCTAGCCCCGAGGGCGGACGCCTGCACACCGGGGCTCTGCCCCCCCCCGGGGGTCGAGCGCCCCGGGCCCTGCTCTGGGCCAGTGAGCCTCGGTGGACGCCCGGGCGGTGCCCGCTCTCAAAGACCGCCGCTTCGCGGCGGATCTCTCCCACCCACCCACCCGATTACCCCGGGGTGATCGGGTGGGTGGGCGGGGAGCATCCGCCGCGAAGCGGCGGTTCAGTGCCGGGGCAACGCCCCCGGTACCGGCTCCAGGAACTCCAGTCGGTTGCCGACCGGGTCGGTCGCGTAGAAGCGGCGGTGGCCCGGCAGGGCGTGGTCCCAGGTGACGGGGGCTCCCCGGGAGGAGAGGCGTTCCGCGTACGCGGTGATGCCCCGTACCCGCAGTCCTGGGTGCGCCTTTCGTGCGGGGCGGAAGTCCACCTCGACGCCGAGGTGCAGTTGCACGGCCCCCGCCACGAACCAGCATCCGCCCCGCGCGGCAAGCACCGGCGGCTTGGGGATCTCCGTCATGCCGAGTACGTCGACGTAGAAGGCCCGAAGCTCCGGCTCGCTTCCCGGGGGAGCGGCCAGCTGGATGTGGTCGATGCCGGTCAGCATGGGGCTCAGCCCTCCCGCCGGGCCACGGCGAAGACCCTGCGGAAGGGGAAGACCGTGCCCCGCGCCCCCGCCGGGTACGCCTTCCTCAGCAGCTCCCCGTACTCGGAGAGGAACGCTTCCCGTGCCTCCGCGTCGTCCGCGAGGGCCGTCAGCACAGGCCGCAGGCCCGTCCCCTTCACCCAGTCCAGGACGGGATCCTCCCCCTCAAGCAGGTGCAGATACGTCGTCTCCCACGCGTCCACCTCACACCCCAGCGGGACGAGGCGTTCCAGATAGGCCGTCGGCGAGAGCACCGCGTCCGCGTGGCGGAGCCGCCCGCCGAGCCGGTCCCGCCACCGCTCGGACTCGCTCAGCTCGCGCATCAGGACGTGGCTGGGGGCGTCGAAGTTGCCCGGTACCTGGAAGGCGAAGGTGCCGCCGGGGGCGAGCGCCGCGATCCAGGCGGGGAAGGAGTCCGGGTGGCCCGGCACCCACTGGAGGGTCGCGTTGGACAGGATCAGGTCGTACGTCCCCTCGGGCGGCGCCCAGTCCCCGGCGTCCGCCGCGGCGAAGTCCAGGCGGCCGCCGCCGGACGTGGGGCCCGCCAGGCGTTCGGCCTGCTCCAGCATCTGGGGGGAGTTGTCGTAGCCGGTGATGTGCGCCGCGGGCCAGCGTTCGGCGAGGAGCCGCGTGACGTTGCCGGGGCCGCAGCCCAGGTCCGCGATGCGGGGCGGACGGCCACCGGTGGCGGGGAGTTCGGGCACGCGGGCCAGCAGGTCCACGAAGGGCCGGGCGCGGTGCCCGGAGTGGCGCAGGTACTGACCCGGGTCCCAGGTGGGGGCAGAGCTGGGGGCGGGGCTGCTGCTGGGGGCGGCGGACATCAGGTGGGCCTCCTCGGGGCAAAGTTCCTCGGACCTCGGCGTCGTACTGCCTTCGCGCAGACGTCGTACCAGCGTCACGCCACCGTCGTACCGGCGCCATACGCACGTCGTAGTGCCATCCTCAACCCGAAGTATCTTGACGTCAAGAGACTTCACGTCGACAGACCCCCTACACTGATCGACATGGAGGACGAGGTCGACCGTCTGGTCGCGGCATGGCGCCGGGAGCGCCCTGACCTCGACGTGGAACCACTCGAGGTGCTCAGCCGCGTCAGCAGGCTCGCGCGGCATCTCGACAGGGCCCGGCGGCTCGCGTTCTCCGAGCACAATCTGGAGCCGTGGGAGTTCGACGTACTGACGTCGCTGCGGCGCGCGGGCGCGCCCTATCAGCTCTCCCCCGGTCAGCTCCTCACCCAGACCCTGGTCACGTCCGGCACGATGACCAACCGTATCGACCGGCTCGCGAAGAAGGGCCTCGTCGAGCGGCTGCCTGATCCGAGCGACCGGCGTGGCGTGCTTGTGCGGCTGACCGAGGAAGGGCAGGACCGCGCGGACCAGGCCCTCGCCGGACTCCTCAAGCAGGAGCGGGCGATCCTCGCCGAGCTCTCGCGCGGGCAGCGCGGCGAACTGGCCGGGCTGCTACGCCAGTTGACCGCCCCGTTCGACAACATCCCCGGCTAGGTCGACCGGCCCCACGCCTGCCCTGCGCGCCAGCGCGACGGCCGCGAGCGTGGAGTGGACGCCCAGCTTCCCCAGTACGTTCTGCATGTGCGTACGCACCGTGTGCGGGGAGAGGAAGAGGCGCTCGGCCACGGCCTTCCTGCCGAGGCCCGCCACCATGCAGCGAAGGACCTCGCGCTCGCGCGGGGTCAGCGACTCCACGAGGCGCTCGGATTCGGTGCGGTGCTTGCGGGCGGCGGTCAGCTCGCGCAGGACGCCGGTGAGCAGGGCGGGCGGCAGGTGCGTCTCTTCCCGCAGCACGCCCCGTATGACCGTCAGGAGCCGGGACAGTGAGCAGTCCTTGGCGACCCAGCCCGAGGCGCCCGCCTGCAGTGCCAGGGCGGCCCGGCGCGGGTCGTCCTTCTCGGCGAGTACGACGGTGCGGACCATCGGCTGGCCCGAACGGACCCCGGCCACCAGGGATATGCCGTCCACCAGACCGTCCGCGTTGCCCTCCTGCACCGAAGGCGCGGGCCGCACGCCCTGCACGGCGCTGGCGGACGCGCCCAGGTCGGCGTCGACGAGCAGCACGTCGTATCTGCGCCCCTCGGCTATCGCCCGCTCCAGGCAGCGCAGTGCGGCCGGGCCGCTGCCCGCCGCGGACACGTCGACGTCGGGCTCCGCCGCCAGTGCCGCCGCGAGCGACTCGGCGAAGATGCGATGGTCGTCGACGACCAGGACTCGGATACGAACCACTGAAACCCCCTTCCCCAAGCCCTCCTCGGAGAGCAGGGGATACCCCCGTCAAAATGACGTCGGAGGACGCACGGTGCGGGCACGACACCCGGAACGGGGGTCGCCGCAGTCGCACGGCCGCCGCCGAGCTGTGACTGCCACCCCCACGCCGGGTGTCGTACCCGACTCTCTCGCCCCCTGATCAGTGCCGGCCCCCACCGGCACTGCCACTCAGAGTAGGGCCGCACGGCAGGAGCGGAAGGTAATTTACAGAACTGACTGGCCAGCGCGTTTATGGTGAGCCGTATGTTTCGTATTGAGACAGGAGTCGACAAAGAGCGGTTCGCTCTGCTCCTCGCCGGACTCGAGGACGCGAACACGCGGGCGTCACCGGTGATCCGCGCACTGCGGGGCACGCCGCAGGATCGTGAAATACCGCTGGCGGTCTGGCTCCTGGAACGCACGGAGGGCCTGGTCGGCGGCCTCGCCGGACACACCTGGGGCCGCTGGCTCCACGTGAACTACCTCTGGGTCAGCACGAAGCACCGGGGCGCGGGCCTCGGCGCCCAACTCCTCGCGGAGGCGGAACGCATCGCACGCGAGGAACGCGAATGCCTCAACTCCCGCGTGGAAACATGGGACTTCCAGGCACCGGGGTTCTATCGGGGCCAGGGCTACGAGGTGGTGTCGGTGATCCCGGACTACCCGGAAGGCGCCAAGGAGTTCACGCTCACGAAGCGGCTGACCTGATGCCATGATCATCCTGCCGAAGCGCCTGGACGAGCTCCTGAACGACATCGACGACGTCCGCGGGGCCGCTCTGGCCGTCGCGTTCAGCTGTCAGCGGATGATGGAGGAGGCCGGTGCGTGGCACAAGGCGTCCCGCAGGTCCGGACTCACCTGCCAGGCCGTGGCCCGGCAGGCCCAGTTGGACGTCAGCCGCTGGCACATGTCGTTGCCACCGAGCCGAATCCGAACGAGCCCGCGGAGTGAACGTCACGCCACCCGTCGCGCCCCCGCCGAAGGGACCGCCGGGAACACCCGTGGTGCTGTGAAGCTCGCTGAAGTGAAGGCCTCCAGGATTGACTTCGTCACTGGGGCTGCGTCCGGCTCCTCCACCAGGACGATCGCCGAGCCGCCGAAGCCGCCGCCCGTCATGCGGGCACCGATCGCGCCCGCCGTGTTCGCGGAGGACACCACCAGGTCCAACTCCTCGCAGGAGATGCGGAGGTCGTCCCGGAGCGAGACGTGACCTTCGGTCAGGATCGGGCCGATTGCTCTTACCTCTCCCGCGTCCAGCAGGCCGATGACCTGCTCCACCCGGTGGTCGTCCGAGACGACGTGGCGTACGTAGCTGCGGATCTTCTCGTCCGTCAGTTTGGCCAGGGCGGCGGGGAGTTCGGCGTACGGAACGTCCCTCAGGTGGGTCACGCCCAGTTGCCGTGCGCCCTCCTCGCAGCCGGCCCGCCGCTCGGCGTACGCCCCGTCGCCCAGCTCGTGCTTGACCCGGGTGTCGACCACCAGGAGCTGGAGGCCCTGTGCCGCGAGGTCGAAGGGGATCTGGCGTATCGAGAGGTCCCGGCAGTCCAGGTGCAGGGCGTGGCCCTCGGTGGCGCACGCGGAGGCCATCTGGTCCATCACGCCGCACGGCACGCCCACGAAGGCGTTCTCGGCGCGCTGGGAAAGGACCGCCAACTCAGGGGCACTCAGGCCGAGTTCGTACAGGTCGTTCAGGGCCAGTGCCGTGACCACCTCCAGCGCCGCCGACGAGGACAGGCCCGCCCCCGTCGGCACGGTCGAGGCGAGGTGGATGTCGGCGCCCCCGGAGACCGCGTGGCCCGCCTCCCGCAAAGCCCACACCACGCCTGCCGGGTAGGCGGCCCAGCCGCCCTGCCCGTACTTGGACAGGGGCGTCAGGTCCTCGACCCGCAGCTCGGCGACCGGGGCGTCGATGTCCGCCGAGTGCAGGCGCAGGACGCCGTCGGCGCGGCGCGCCACCGCCGCCACCGCGGTGTGCGGCAGCGCGAGCGGCATCACGAAGCCTTCGTTGAAGTCCGTGTACTCGCCGATGAGGTTGACCCGGCCAGGGGCCGACCAGACCCCCTCCGCCTCGTACCCGTACAGCTCCGCGAACTGCCCCGCTACGTCCATCAGTTACCCCTTAACCCCTGTTGTTCAGGTCAGCGCTGGGCGAACGCCCATGCGTCGGCGACGATGCCCGCGAGGTCCGCGCGGGACGGATTCCAGCCGAGCCGCTCCCGCGCGGTGGCCGCGGACGCGACGAGGACCGCGGGGTCGCCGCCGCGGCGCGGGGCCATGACCTCGGGGATCGGGTGCCCGGTGACCTGGCGGACGGTTTCGATGACCTCGCGTACGGAGAAGCCGTTGCCGTTGCCGAGGTTGCAGATCAGGTGCTCGCCGGAGGTGGCCGCCTCGACGGCGAGGAGGTGCGCCTGCGCCAGGTCCGCGACGTGGATGTAGTCGCGGACGCAGGTGCCGTCCGGGGTCGGGTAGTCGTCGCCGAAGACGTTGATCGCCTCGCGACGGCCCTGCGCGACCTGGAGGACGAGGGGGATCAGGTGCGACTCCGGGTCGTGCCGCTCGCCGTAGGCGCCGTACGCGCCCGCCACGTTGAAGTAGCGCAGCGACACCGCGCCCAGGCCGTGGGCGGTGGCCTCGCCGGTGATCATGTGGTCGACGGCGAGCTTCGAGGCGCCGTACGGAGACGTGGGGGCCGTCGGGTCGGTCTCCGTGATGGGGGTGCTGACCGGTTCGCCGTACGTCGCGGCGGTGGAGGAGAACACCAGCTTGCGGACATCGGAGGAACGCATCGCGGCCAGCAGCGCCATCGTGCCGCCGACGTTGTTGTCCCAGTACTTCTCGGGCTTCGCGACGGACTCGCCGACCTGCGAGAAGGCGGCGAAGTGCAACACGGCGTCGAAGGAGGAGTCCAGCCACTTGGCGGCATCGCGGATGTCGCCCTCGATGAACGTCGCGCCGGCCGGGACGCCCTCGCGGAAGCCGGTCGAGAGGTTGTCGAGGACGGTCACCTCGTGCCCGGCCTCGATCAGATGCTGGGCCACCACGCTTCCCACATAGCCCGCCCCGCCGGTGACCAGGTACTTACCGCTCATGAACTCGCTACCTCTCGCAGTCGCTGGGCCGCGGCTTCCGGCGGCACGTCGTTGATGAACACGCTCATGCCGGATTCGGAACCCGCGAGGAACTTCAGCTTGCCCGAAGTGCGGCGAATGGTGAAAAGCTCGAGGTGGAGTGCGAAGTCGTCCCGGTTGACCCCGTCATGTCCGTCCAGTGCGCCGAAGGGCGCCTGGTGCCAGGCGGCGATGTACGGCGTGAGCGGCTCACCCTCGGTTCCACCGTCACCGAAGATCCGGTCGAAGCGCCTCAACAGTTCCAGATAGACCTGGGGAAACTCTGTGCGCGCCGCCTCGTCGAGCCCGAGCAGGTCCGGCACCCGGCGCTTGGGGTAGAGGTGCACCTCGTACGGCCAGTGCGCGGAGTAGGGGACGAACGCCACCCAGTGCTCGGCGTCCAGGACCACCCGCTCCCCCGCCGACTCCTCGGCCACGACGTCGTCGAAGAGGTTGCGGCCGCCCGTCGCCTCCTTGTGCGCGGCGAGCGACCTCAGCATCAGGGACGTACGCGGGGTGACGAAGGGATAGGCGTAGATCTGCCCGTGCGGGTGGCCCAGGGTCACGCCGATCTCGGCGCCGCGGTTCTCGAAGCAGAACACCTGCTCGACGGAGGGGAGGTGCGAGAGCTCGGCGGTCCTGTCCGTCCAGGCGTCCAGGACGAGGCCCGCCTGCGCCTCGGTGAGGTCGGCGAAGGACGAGTCGTGGTCGGAGGTGAAGCAGACGACCTCGCAGCGTCCGGCGTCCCCGGCCAGCGAGGGGAAGCGGTTCTCGAAGACGACCACGTCGTACGAGGAGTCGGGGACCTCGCTCAGGCGCTCCCCCTCGGAGGGGCAGAGCGGGCACTCGTCGGCCGGAGGGTGGTAGGTGCGGCCCTGGCGGTGCGAGGCGATGGCGACCGCGTCGCCCAGGAGCGGGTCGCGGCGGATCTCCGATGTGGTGGAGATGGGGTCCAGGGGCCTCCGGTCGATGGCGTCGCGCACCGCGTCGTCGCGCGAGTCGTAGTAGATGAGCTCACGACCGTCTGCGAGACGGGTCGAGGTCTTCTTCACGTCCGGGGCTCCTCACCAACACCCACCCAACATAACCGCACACAACAAATCACAAGGCAACAGCATCGTCAATGCCGCTGCCGCACAGGTGTGGCCGAGCGCCAGTTGCGCGGACGCGATCGGCGTCCGATCACAATCCAACAAAGAACACCAACAGAAGCCTTCAGTTATTGAAGTGAGAGGCGTAGGTTCCGGTCTGATCAGTTCGCGCAACGAAGCGAGTTCCCCATGCAGTCCCCCACACAGACCCTGGCCGAGGGGCTTCGGCTGCCCACCAACGGCCTCGACTACGCGATCCTCGCGATCTACTTCGCCGTGGTCCTCGGCATCGGCTTCGCCGCCCGCCGCTCCGTGAAGACCAGCCTCGACTTCTTCCTCTCGGGCCGCTCCCTGCCCGCCTGGGTCACCGGCCTCGCGTTCGTCGCCGCGAACCTCGGCGCCACCGAGATCCTGGGCATGGCGGCGACCGGCGCCCAGTACGGCGTCGCGGTCGTCCACTGGTACTGGATCGGCGCCATCCCCGCGATGGTCTTCCTCGGCCTCGTGATGATGCCGTTCTACTACCGCAGCAAGGTCCGCTCGGTCCCCGAGTTCCTGCTCCAGCGCTTCGACAAGTCGGCGCACCTGCTGAGCTCGGTGCTCTTCGCGTTCGCGGCGATACTCATCGCGGGCGTGAACCTCTACGCCCTGTCGATCGTCGTCGAGGCGCTCCTGGGCTGGCCGCAGTGGGTGGCCATCGTGGTCGCCGGGTTCTTCGTCCTGGCGTACATCACGATCGGCGGGCTCTCCTCGGCGATCTACAACGAAGTCCTCCAGTTCTTCGTGATCCTCGCCGCGCTCATCCCGATCTGCGTCATCGGCCTGAAGAAGGTCGGCGGCTGGGACGGCCTGTCCGGGTCGATCGAGAAGTCGCACGGTGAGAACTTCATGACCGCCTGGGGCGGCACCGGCATCGGCGACGCCAACCCGCTGGGCGCGAACTGGCTGACGATCATCCTCGGCCTCGGCTTCGTGCTCTCCTTCGGCTACTGGACGACCAACTTCGCCGAGGTGCAGCGCGCCCTGTCCGCGAAGAACCTCTCCGCCGCCCAGCGCACCCCGCTGATCGCCGCCTTCCCGAAGATCTTCATCGTCTTCCTGGTGATGATCCCGGGCCTGGTCGCGGCCGTACTCGTCCCGAAGATCGGCACCGCAGGGTCGGATCTGACGTACAACGACGCGATCCCGTACCTGATGCAGGAGTTGCTGCCCAACGGCGTGCTCGGCATCGCGGTGACCGGTCTGCTCGCGGCGTTCATGGCAGGCATGGCGGCGAACGTGTCGTCCTTCAACACCGTCTTCACGTACGACATCTGGGCGAAGTACGTGGTCAAGGGCCGCGAGGACGGCTACTACCTGAACTTCGGCCGGCTGATCACCGCGATCGGCGTCCTCGCCTCCATCGGAACGGCCTTCATCGCCTCGTCGTTCTCGAACATCATGGGGTACCTCCAGACGCTGTTCTCCTTCTTCAACGTCCCGATGTTCGTGGTCTTCATCATCGGCATGTTCTGGAAGCGCGCCTCCATGAAGTCCGGTGTGTGGGGCCTGCTCGCGGGCACGACCGCCGCGATGGTCAACTACTTCTGGATCTACAAGCAGGGCGTCATCGACATCCCGACCGACCAGGGCGCCAACTTCGTCTCGGCGATCGTCGGCTTCGTCGCGGGCGCCGTGGTGATGGTCGTCGTCACGCTCTTCACCGCCCCCAAGCCGGAGGCCGAACTGGCCGGTCTGGTCTACGGGACGACCGCGCCGGGCATCGACGAACCACCGGCCGAGGGCGACGACGCGTGGTACCGCAAGCCCGCGCTGCTCGGCTGGGGAGCGATCGTGCTCGCCGCGGCCTGCTACCTGCCGTACTCGCTCTAATCCCGATCGGAGGTCTGGAAGAACATGTCTGAACTGCAGAACGAAGTCTCCGCACTGGAGCGCAAGTCCGCCACCGCGGCCCGTCTCTTCGACATCCGGCGGATCATCGGCGGTCTGTTCGTCGTCTACGGAATCATCGTGACGATCGCCGGAATCTCCCCGTCCGACGCCGACATGAAGAAGGCCGAGGACATCAACATCAACCTCTGGACGGGCCTGGCCATGCTGGCGCTCGGGCTCTTCTTCCTCGCCTGGCTGTGGCTGCGCCCCACGCCACCGCCCACCGAGGCACCCGAAGAAGACCAGTAACACCCCGCGTCGGGGCCCGAGTTCACTGTGCCGGTGACTCGGGCCCCGTCGGCGTCTCCGCGTCGTCCGTGAAGGCCGGCGCGGGCCGTTCCGCACGGTCGAGGAGCCCCGTCCGCGCCGCCAGCGCCGCGGCCTCCAGGCGGGACCCGACGCCCAGTTTCATCAGGACGCGCTGTACGTGCGTGCGGGCCGTGCTCGGCGCGATCCCCATCCCGGCGGCGATGAGACGGGTGTCCTCGCCATCCGCGACCCGCACCAGGACCTCGACCTCGCGCGGCGTCAGCATCTGAAGCAGCCGCTGCCCCTCGTCATCGGGCTGCGCCGCCGGATTGAGCAGCTCGCTGAAGGCGCCCTGGAGCAGCTGCGGCGCGACGGCCGCCTCGCCGGCTCTCGCCTTCATGATGGCGCGCTCGACACCCTCGATGCGCTCGTCATGGCGTACGTACCCGGAGGCGCCCGCGGCGAAGGCGGCGGCGATGCCGCGCGGGCTCGGCACCGGGCCCAGCACCACCACGGCGACCTGCGGCCGCTCCCGCTTGATCTTCACGACCGGATCGAACATGCCGGCCTCCGCGGGCGTCGCGGTGCCGAGCAGGCAGACCTCGGGGGCCCGGCTGATGACCAGCTCCGCCGCCCCGGCCGCGGGCGCGGCCGCGGCGAGCACCCGGTGTCCGCGCAGCTTCAAGGCCGAGGCGAGTGCCTCGGCGAGCAGTCGGTGGTCGTCGACCACCATGAGTCGCACACCCATCGAGCAACCCCCCACTTTCCCCCACGGATCCCCCACGGATCGAGGGCCCCCCGGCCCCACGCCCACTCATCCCCCGGAAGCTACACGCTTGTTCGACGCCGCGCGCCCCCTACCGGCGATAAGCGGCCCGGAATGCCGAAATCCCGGCCAAATACGAGTGAGAGGGAGTACGTACGTACGGAATGGCGCACGCGAGAAACGCCAGCGGCCCCGCTCCTCATGGGGAACGGGGCCGTCCGGTGCGTACGCGGAGGTCAGGAGACCTACTGGGCGACGAAGCCCAGGGCCGTGTACTCCTTCTCGTCCTTCGAGTACGGCTTGCTGATCAGCTCCTTGCCGAGGTACAGCATGCCGTCGGTGTAAAGGAGTTCGTTCGATTTCGGGACCATGCCGCTGATGGCGCTGCCCACGGACTCGGCCGCGGGCGTCTCCAGGAGCTTGGTCTCCTTCATCGTCTTGCCGTTGATGGAGACGACCTGGGCGCCCTTGTCGTAGCCCGCGTCCTTGTACGCCAGGATGTTGCCGCCGTCCATGCGGATCGGGAACATCTCGCCGTCCTCGCCCGCGTCGGCACGGTCACCCGTGGTCTTGCCGGTGGCCAGCGAGAACGCGATGATCTCGTTCGTCTGGCTGTAGCCGTCACCGCCGCCGTCGTGCTGGCGGGTGGGGACGTAGAGCTTGTCGTTGCCGACGGCCAGCGAGGTGCAGGCGTAGATGACGTTGACCTCGCAGTCGTGGTCGTACTTGCCGTCGGGCAGCGAGATCTTGGCGCGGAGCTTGCCCTGGTCGTCGAGCGAGAAGGCGTCCGTGACGCCGCTCGCGGTGATCTCCTGGGTGTCCTGGCCGAAGACGACCGGGCGGGTCGAGATGATCTTGGCGTTGTCGACGCCCGGCGTCACCGGGTAGGTCCACTTGGAATCGCCGGTCTTGGGGTCGAGGAGCTGGACCTTGAGCTTCTCGTCGCCGTAGTCACCGCACTTCTGGACGGCGACGAGCTGCTCGCCGCCCGCGTAGCCCTCGTCCTGGCACTCTTCGCTGGGGTTGGGCTCCCACAGGTGGTCGCCCGACGTGAGGTCGAAGGCCGCGCCACCGGCGCTCGAACCGGCCGCGACGGTGCTGCCGCTGATGGTGACCTCCTGGACGCGGGCGGCCATGCTGCCCTCGTCGATGGTCTCCGTCCAGAGGCTCTTGCCGTTCTTCAGGTCGACCGCGGAGATCTGCGAACAGGTCTTGTGGTCACCCTTCTTCTTCCGCTTGCCCTCTTCGTAGGCGACCGCGACGATGCCGTCCTTGGTGACCTCGCGCGAGCCCGCGCACGTCTGGCCGGCCAGCGGCAGCGTCCACAGCTCCTTGCCGTCGGACGGGTCGTACCCGACGATCTCGTTGACACCCGCCTTGGCGTAGACGTCCTCGGTGAGCCAGGAGCCCTTGATGCTCCAGACGTCGTCCTTGGGGACCTCGGGCTGCGGGAGCTGCATGGAGACGGTGGCGCTGGTGTTGGCCGGGACCTTCTCCGTGCCGGGGCCGCTCGGGCCCTGCTCCTCGCCGCCCTTCTGCTCCCCTTCGCCGCCCTTGCCGCCGCCGGTCGAGCCCTCGGAGCTCGCCTCGGTGTCGTCCTTGCCGGACGTCGAGGCGTAGATGACGCCGCCGCCGACGATCACGGCGATGGCGACGACCGCAGCGATGATGATCTTCATCTGGCTGCTGAGCTTCGAACCACCCGAGCCGCCGGGCGCGCCTGCCTGCGGGGCCATCGGCATCGTGCCGGGCTGCTGGTAGGCGCCGTACGGGGCCTGCTGGCCGTACGGCTGCGTCGGCTGGTTGTACGGCTGAGTCGGCTGGCCCGGGTAGCCGTAGCCCTGGGGCTGGCCGGGGGGCGGGGTGCCGGGGGCCTGCGGTGCCTGCGGGTAGCCGTAGTTGGGCTGGCCCTGCGGCGGGGTCGGCGGCTGGGCAGGGGGTGTCGGCGGCTGCGCGGGCGGCGGGGTCTGCGGGTAGCCGTACGACGGGTCGGCCGGCTCGGGGGCCTTGCCGAAACCGCCGGGCGGGGGGTCCTGCGGTGCGCCGAACCCGCCCTGCGGGGGCTCGTTGGGCGGCTGGGGCGGCTGGGTCATGACGTCGATTCCTTGGGGACGAGAGATGAACTGAGCGAAGAGGGCGCGGGCGCCTGCCCGGCGGCGAAGATCACTTGCCGTAGGCCAGCATCAGCTTCTCCTGGCCCTTCGCGCTGCCCGAGAGCCGCGTGGTGGAGATGTAGAAGCGGCCGTCCACGTAGTCGACGTCCTTCGAGTAGAAGCCGCTCTCGATCTCGGCGGTCCCCTCGGGGTTCTTCAGGAGCGTCTTCGGCGTGTGCGAGCCCGAGAGCGGGATCGAGACGACCTGACCGCCGGAGTCGTACGACGGGTTGACGTAGGCGATGAGCGAACCGCCGTCCATCTTCATCGGCAGCATCGATTCCTCCAGCGGCGACTTCACGCGCCAGGCCTCCTTGCCGGTGGCGAGACTGATCGCCACGACCTCGTTGGCTCCGGAGGTCGCCTCGGTCGGCAGGTAGAGGTTCTTGTCGTCGGTCGTCGCACCCAGGCAGCCCTGCAGACTGCCGCCGAGGAACGTCGAACCGCCGCACTCCGGCGCGAACTTCTCGTCGACGGCGACCTCAGAGCGGGTGTCGCTGCTGTTGGGCTTCAGCGTGGTGATGTTCCACTGCTTCTTGTCCTCGTTGGTGAGGTGGACGATCGTCGGGCTCTCGGAGTAGATCCGGCTGATCTGCCAGCCCTTGGGGAACTTCTTCGTCCACACGGCCTTGCCGGACTTCGGGTCGATCTGCTGGAGCTCGTCGTGCTCCGTGGAGGAACCGGCACCGCACGACAGGGCGCGGAGCATCTTCTTCCCGCCGGTGAAGCCGCTGGGGAAGCAGGTGCCCTCGTCCTTCTTCTCGGACACGAAGAGTTCCTTGCCGTCGCTCACCCGCAGCGCCGTGCCGGACTGGGAGCGGCCGACCATCAGCGTGTCACCGGTGATGGAGAGGTCGACGTTGAGGGACATGTCGAAGAGGCCCTCCTCCTCGACCGGCTTGACCCAGCCCTTGTCACCGGTCTTCAGGTCGACGATCTGAACCTGGCTGCACTTGGCGTCGTCCTTCTGGCCGTCCTTGTACGCGACGAAGATCTTGTTGTCCTTCGTGACCTGCGGGGTCGTGCCACAGATCTTCTGCGGGAACTTGACCGTCGGCCAGGCCGAGTCGCCCGTCTTGACGTTGTAGGCGCTGATCTCCTTGTACGCCGCCTTGGCGGCGATGTCGCCCTGGACCCACATGCCGTTGGCGTCGGCGCCCGAGCCGGGCACCTTGGGCGCTTCCTTGTAGAAGAGCACCTTCGACTCGCCGGGCTGGCGGCCCGCGTTGAGGTCTTCCTTCTCCTCTTCCCCGTCGCCCTCGCCGTCGCCCGGGTTGACCGGTGCGGACTCGCCGGCCTTCGGGTCGTCGCTCTTGCCGGCGACGGGCTTCTTCTTGCCGCCGCCGTCGTCACCGCCGACGACCGCCCAGGCGACGCCGCCGATGACGAGCGCCGCGGCCGCGACGGCCGCCACGATCAGACCGGGCTTGCCCTTGAAGGGGTTCTTGCCGCCACCGCCGCCGGGCGGGGTGCCGGGCACGCCGGGGCCGCCGGGGAACTGCTGCTGCGGGTAGCCGTACTGGGGCTGCTGGGCGTAGGGGCCCGGCTGCGTGGGCTGGCCGTAGGGACCCGGCTGAGCGGGCTGCGTGGGCTGGCCGTAAGGTCCGGGCTGGTTGTACGGTCCGGGCTGGCCGGGCTGCTGCGGGTAGCCGTAACCCGGCTGGGGCACGGGCGGAGTCTGCGGGTAGCCGTAGCCGGGCTGGGGCGCGGGCGGAGTCTGCGGGGCTCCCGACGGCGGGGCCGGCGGCCGGCCGGGCATCTGCGGTGGCTGGCCCGGTGGCTGCGGCGCGGAACCCTGCTGTGGATCCTGCGGAGCTCCGAAACCGCCGGACGGCGGCTGGTTGGGCGGCTGAGTCATCAGCGCTTCCCCCTTCACTGATTTTTCGGCACGCCAAGTGGTGCTCAGGCCGACCTTTCTATCACCCTGCGGCACTAGCACAACTGACCGGTCCGCCCCCTGTTCCCAAGGGAGGACCGGCCCGTGATGCGTCTGTTACGAGACCTCTACGCGCTCTCCGCGAGCTCCAGCCAGCGCATCTCCAACTCGTCGCGCTCGCTGACGAGTTCACGCAGCTCCGCGTCCAGTTTCGCCACCTTTTCGAAGTCGGTGGCGTTATCGGCGATTTGGGCGTGCAGCCAGGTCTCCTTCGTGGACATCTTGTCCAGCTGCCGCTCGATCTTCTGGAGTTCCTTCTTCGCGGCGCGGGCGTCGGCGGAGGAGACGGTCTTCTGCGGGGCGGCCGGTGCGGAGGACCCGGACGACCCGGACGACGGGGCGAGAGGAGCCGCGGGGGCGCCCGCGTCCGCCATCCGCTTGCGCCGCTCCAGGTACTCGTCGATGCCGCGCGGCAGCATGCGCATCGTGGCGTCGCCGAGCAGGGCGAAGACCTTGTCGGTCGTCCGCTCCAGGAAGAACCGGTCGTGGGAGATCACGACCATCGACCCCGGCCAGCCGTCGAGGACGTCTTCGAGCTGGGTCAACGTCTCGATGTCGAGGTCGTTCGTCGGCTCGTCGAGGAAGAGGACGTTCGGCTCGTCCATCAGGAGCCGAAGCAGCTGGAGCCGCCGCCGCTCACCGCCGGACAGGTCGCCGACGGGAGTCCACTGCTTCTCCTTGTTGAACCCGAACGTCTCGCAGAGCTGCCCCGCGGTCATCTCCCGGCCCTTGCCGAGGTCGACCCGCTCGCGCACCTGCTGCACGGCCTGCAACACCCGCAGCGTCGGGGAGAGTTCGGCGACTTCCTGCGACAGATAGGCCAGCTTCACGGTCTTTCCGACGACCACACGCCCCGCCTCGGGCTGTACGTCGCCGTCGGAGCGCTGCGCCTGCGCCATGGCCCGCAGGAGCGAGGTCTTGCCGGCGCCGTTGACACCGACCAGGCCGATGCGGTCGCCGGGGCCGAGCTGCCAGGTCAGATGCTTGAGCAGCACCTTGGGCCCGGCCTGGACGGTCACGTCCTCAAGGTCGAAGACGGTCTTGCCGAGCCGTGTCGTCGCGAACTTCATCAGCTCACTGCTGTCGCGGGGCGGCGGCACGTCGGCGATGAGTTCGTTGGCGGCCTCGATGCGGTACCGGGGCTTGCTGGTACGGGCGGGTGCGCCGCGCCGCAGCCAGGCAAGCTCCTTGCGCATCAGGTTCTTACGCTTGGTCTCCTCGGTGGCCGCGATGCGCTCACGCTCGGCACGGGCGAAGACGTAATCGGAGTACCCGCCCTCGTACTCGTAGACAGACCCGCTCTGTACGTCCCACATGCGCGTGCACACCTGGTCCAGGAACCAGCGGTCGTGCGTGACGCAGACGAGCGCCGAGCGCCGCGTGCGCAGGTGCTCGGCGAGCCAGGCGATGCCTTCGACGTCCAGGTGGTTGGTCGGCTCGTCGAGCACGATCAGGTCGGGCTCGCCGATGAGCAGCTTCGCGAGCGCGATACGGCGCCGCTCGCCACCGGAGAGCGGCCCGATGACGGTGTCGAGCCCCTGCGGAAAGCCCGGCATGTCGAGCCCGCCGAACAGGCCGGTGAGCACGTCCCGGATCTTGGCGCTGCCCGCCCACTCGTGATCGGCGAGGTCACCGATGACCTCGTGCCGCACGGTGGCCTCGGGGTCGAGGGAGTCGTGCTGGGTCAGCACGCCGAGCTGAAGCCCGCCGTTGTGCGTGACCCGCCCGGAGTCCGCCTCCTCCAGCTTGGCGAGCATGCGGATGAGGGTGGTCTTGCCGTCTCCGTTGCGCCCCACGACGCCGATCCGGTCCCCCTCGGACACGCCGAGGGAGACACCGTCGAGCAGGGCACGGGTGCCGTACACCTTGCTGACTGCCTCGACATTGACCAGGTTGACGGCCATTAACGCTCCAGGGAAGGGGATCGATCGACCTCCAGCGTAGTCGCCCGGCGGGGGCGGCCTTCGCGCGCTCCGGAGTGCAGAAGTGATCACTCTTTGTGATGACGCGGCTGAGAATTCGCAGCTACCGTGGGCAGCAGGCCGAAGAATCCCGTCCATGGGAGGAACCATGACCGCCGAGTCCCTGCAAGACGGGCGCCGCTGGCCTGTGCCACCGCTGAACGGCTACACCGTGGACGACCTGTTCACGCTGCCTGATCTCCCGCCGCACACAGAGTTGATCGACGGGAGCTTGGTCTTCGTGAGTCCGCAGCGGGATTTCCACACCATCGCCATCGACCTCTTGGTCAACGGACTGCGCCGCACCTCGCCGCGAGAGCTGAAGATCAGACGCGAAATGACCGTCGTACTCGACAAGCGCAACGGCCCAGAGCCCGACGTCTCCGTCATCCGTTCAGAGGCTGTTACCAGCCCAACCCAGACGCGCTACGCGGCCGCTGACGTCACGCTCGCCGTGGAGGTCGTCTCCCCCGAATCCGAGGCCCGCGACCGCGCCACCAAGCCCCACAAGTACGCCGCAGCGGGGATCCCCCACTTCTGGCTCGTCGAGATGACAGGCGCCGACAGCCACCCAGTGGTTCAGGTCTATGAACTCGGCCATGCCACGGGAACGTACGCCCTGACCGGAATCCACCACGACCACCTCAAGATCAACGTCCCGTTCGACATCGACATCGACCTCACCGCCATCGACGAGCTGTAGGCGCCCGCTCCACAAGCAGCCATCCGACCAGCGCCATCCCCACCGCCACCGGCGCCGTCACCCGCACCGCGATCAGCATCGCCGTACGCCCTTCGAGAAGTCCCCCGAAGCCGACCATCGAGAGTCCGAGCACCCCGAAGAGACAGAGCGTGACGCCCACGGCGGCTACCGGGCCCGCACCCGGCACCCCCGTCAACTCCCTTGCTGTGACCGGCTTTTCGAAGCGGCGAAATGCCGCGACCAGCAGCGCGGTGAGTACCGCGGCCGCCGTCATCCGCAGCGGAACCTGCACCCACCACGCCCCGGTCGCGGGCTCCGGCAGCGGCACGTCCGCCGCGATCAGCACCCCGTACACCCCCAGCATCGCCGTCAGGTGCCACAGGAACGCCGTCATCGAGACCCCGTTCGCCGCCACCACTCCCCGCCACACCCGCGGGCGCGCGAGCCACCGTGTCGCCGGGCCCCGCAGCAGCTCCACCGCGCCCACCAGCCACACCCCATGGCAGAGCAGGGCGAAGGTCGGGGGTGCCATGTTCGAGACGCGCTCGCCGGGCATCCCCACCATGGAGAGCGGATACGGGCCGAAGGCCACCAGGGACGCGGCCCCCGCGAGACCCGCCACCGCCATCGCCGCGGGCATCCGCACCCGCAGCCTGCCGTCCGCCCGCAGGAACCCCAGCTGATGCACCGCGAGCCACACGAAGGCGAAGTTGAGGAACTCCACGTACGGGACGCCGAAGGCGAAGCGCGCCACGTCCACCGCACCCGCGGCGAGCACGAGACCGCCGAACGCGCTCCACCCGTACCGCTCGTGCAGCCTCAGCAGCGGCGGCGTGAACGCCACCATAGCCAGGTAGATGCCTATGAACCACAGCGGCTGGGCCACGAGCCGGAGCGTCACGTCCAGCAACGCCCCGCCCTCGCCGAGGAGTTGGACCGCCAGAGCGGCGGCGCCCCACACGCCGATGAAGACCATCGTCGGCCGCAGCAGCCGCTGCAACCGTGCCCGCAGGAACGCCGAGTAGACGGAAGTCTCGGGAGCCTTCCGGCTCAGGGAGCGGTACGACAGGGCGTGCGAGAAGCCGCCGACGAAGAAGAACACCGGCATGATCTGCAACGCCCAGGTGAGCAGCTGCAGTTCGGGCACGACGGCGAGGAGGTTGCCGACCTCGGTGCGGCCGTCGTCCCCGACGGTCACCGCCGCCATCAGCCAGTGGCCGACGACGACCGTGCCGAGCGAGGCGACCCGCAGCAGGTCGATGTACCGGTCACGCCCGGTGGGCGTCTTCTCGGCCAGTTCGCGAACGCTTGATCCCATGTACGTACGGTCGCGCGGACCGCGGGCCCCGCGTCAGCGCGCACGTACTCAGATCCGCGCCTGAGTACCTACGCCCCTAAAGCACCGTCGCGCCCGACGCGGGCGAGTCCGCCACCCTGGCCGTGCGGCAGGTGCCGGAGGCCGTCAGCGCTTCGGCGACCCGTCGCGCGGACTCGGCGTCCGCCGCCAGGAACGCCGTCGTGGGCCCGGATCCGGAGACCAGCGCGGCCAGCGCGCCTGCCTCGGTGCCTGCGGCGAGGGTGTCGGCGAGCGAGGGGAAGAGAGACAGGGCAGCGGGCTGAAGATCATTGGCAACGGCTCCGGCGAGAGCTACGGCGTCCCCGTTACGCAGGGCGTCGAGGAGTGCCGGGGATGCCTCCGGAGCTGGAGCGTCGGGGGTCAGCCGGTCGAACTCGCGGTAGACCGCGGGCGTGGAGAGCCCTCCGTCGGCCACCGCGAACACCCAGTGGAAGTCCCCGCCGACGTCCAGGATCTCCAGCTTCTCGCCGCGTCCCGTACCGAGCGCCGCCCCGCCCACCAGGCTGAACGGCACATCGCTGCCCAACTCGGCGCAGATGTCGAGGAGTTCGTCCCGCGAGGCCTCGGTCCCCCACAGCGCGTCACACGCCACGAGCGCGCCCGCGCCGTCCGCGCTGCCGCCGGCCATGCCGCCCGCGACGGGGATGTCCTTGGCGATGTGGATGTGCACATCGGCCGTACGTCCATGGCGCGCGGCGAGCAGCTCAGCGGCCCGCGCCGCCAAGTTCGTACGATCCAGGGGTACTTGGGCGGCATCGGGCCCGGAACAGGTCACGCGCAACTGTTCGGCGGGCGTGACGGTGACCTCGTCGTACAGGCCGACCGCGAGGAAGACATTGGCGAGGTCGTGAAAGCCGTCCGCGCGCGCGGCGCCTACGGCGAGCTGGACATTGACCTTCGCGGGGACGCGGACCGTCACACTCACGAAGCGGCCCCCTTGTGCTCGGCGATGCGCGCGAACTCCTCCACCGTCAGCGCCTCGCCGCGCGCCTGCGGCGAGACTCCGGCGGCGACGAGCGCGGCCTCGGCCGCTGCCGCCGAGCCCGCCCATCCGGCGAGGGCGGCGCGCAGGGTCTTGCGGCGCTGGGCGAAGGCGGCGTCGACGACGGCGAAGACTTCCTTCTTCGAAGCGGTGGTCTTGACCGGCTCGGCGCGCCGCACGAGCGAGACGAGACCCGAGTCGACGTTCGGCGCGGGCCAGAAGACGTTGCGCCCGATGGAACCGGCGCGCTTCACGTCGGCGTACCAGTTCGCCTTCACGGAGGGCACGCCGTACACCTTCGAGCCCGGCGCGGCGGCGAGGCGGTCGGCGACCTCGGCCTGCACCATCACGAGCGTGCGCTCGATGCTGGGGAAGGTGTCGAGCATGTGCAGCAGGACCGGCACGGCCACGTTGTACGGGAGGTTGGCGACCAGCGCGGTCGGGGCGGGGCCCGGCAGCTCGCGTACGAGCATGGCGTCGCTGTGCACCAGCGCGAAGGAGCCGGCCTTCGCGGGGAGCCGGGCCTCGACGGTCGCCGGGAGGGCCCCCGCGAGGACGTCGTCGATCTCGACCGCGATGACGCTGTCCGCGGTGTCGAGCAGCGCGAGGGTCAGCGAGCCGAGCCCGGGCCCGACCTCGACGACCACGTCCCTTGGGCCGACTTCCGCGGTGCGGACGATGCGGCGGACGGTGTTGGCGTCGATGACGAAGTTCTGGCCGCGCTGCTTGGTCGGGCGTACGCCGAGGGCGGCTGCCAGCTCGCGGATGTCGGCGGCGCCGAGAAGGCTGCCGGGCTCACTGTTACTCACCCCCCAAGATTACGGGTCCTGGCCCTGGGCCTTCACCAGTCCGCTCCCCCTACAGCCGCCCCCCGCAATGCGGCCACGGGCTCGCCCCCCGTTGTACGTACAGCTTCTTCGCGCGGAACGTCTGTTCCTCCGCGGAAGCGTCCTGCGGGCGCCCCGAGCCGCCCAACCCCTGCCACGTCCGCGTATCGAACTGGTACAGGCCCCCGTACGTCCCCGAGGGATCCACCGCGTTCGGGCGGCCGCCCGACTCGCAGTGCGCCAGCGAGCCCCAGTTCAGGCCCTCCGCCCCCGCCACCGAGTTCGGACGCTGCTTCGTGCCGACCTTCACGATCTGCGTCTGCGGCTCCCGCACGACCTCCGACCGCAGCCGGCGCGGCTTCTGCTTGACGCCGTTGACCGTCCGCAGCGCGTACGTCACCCGCCGGGTCCCCTGGTGCCCCTGCCGCTCCACGACCTCCGTACCGGTGAACAGCGAGGGATCGTCCGTCCGCCGCACGTCGAACGGGATCGGCTCCTCCCGCACCTCCTTGCGCCCGGAGATCCGCATGACGGTGACCGTCTGTCCGTCGCGCGGAAAGCTGCCGGGCGCGACGGAGGTCGTGTCCTGGCCGTTCAGGCTGATCCCGGACTCCTCGACCGCTTCCCGCACCGTCGCCGCGTTCGTCCGGATGGTCCGCTCACGCCCGTCCGCCATGATCGTCACGGTGCGCTCGGTCCGTACGTCGAGATCGAGGCCGTCCCGCGCGATCCGCTTGCTCCGCGAGGCGGACAGATAGGCGCCCTCGGCCCGCACCCCGAGCTGCCGCAGCGCGCCGTCCACCGTGCGCGCCGTCGTCCACACCTCGCGCCGCTGCCCGTCGAGGGTGAGCTTGACCGGCCGGCCGTAGCGGACGGCGATCTCGTCGCCGCTGGCCAGGGCCGTGCTCGCGGTCGGCGCCACGATGTCGTGCGTGCCGAAGTCCACGCCCTCGTCCTCGAGCAGCTCACCCACGTCGTCCGCGAAGGTGTGCAGGGTCCGCGACTCGCCGTCGACACTCAGCCGCACGGCCTTGTCGTTGGCGACGAAGGCCGAGGTGCCGCCCGCGAGAAAGGCGACGACCAGCGCCTGCGGCAACAGCCGCCGCAACGACTCGGGCCGCTCCGACGGCGCCTTCGTCTTCTTGCGCCGGGCGGCCCGCCGCGCCTCGGCCCGCCCACCGTCGGGGGCGGGCCCGGTGGCCTGCCGGGGGAAGTGGTCCCGGGGCTCGGGCTCGGGCTCATATGTCGTGGCGCCCCTGTAAGACGTCTCGTACTGCGGCGACTGCGACGACTGCGGCGCATGACTCACGACGACGCTCCAGCGTTCTCGTTCTGGTCCGGATCGGGCGAGGCGGACCAGAACCTAGCGGAGCTTCCGTCACTCTCCAAAGCAGGACGATTACGCAGTGTCGTGGCAGGGCCCTGGACTACAGGGCCACGGGCGTTATCGCTCAGTAATCAAATGCACGCGCCGTATTGACCGAGATCGCCTCGGCCATGGCGTCCTCGCCGATCCCCCGCACCTCGGCCATGGCCCGCAATGTGACCGGAATGAGATATGGCGCGTTAGGCCGTCCGCGGTAGGGAGCGGGCGTGAGGAAGGGCGCGTCGGTCTCCACGAGTACGAGTTCGAGCGGGGCGACGGCCAGCGCGTCCCGCAGCCCCTGCGCGTTCTTGAACGTCACGTTGCCCGCGAAGGACATGAAGTACCCGTATTCCGCGCAGACTTGGGCCATCGCCGCGTCACCCGAGTAACAGTGGAAGACGGTGCGCTCCGGAGCCCCCTCCTCCTTCAGGACCCGCAGCACATCCTCGTGCGCCTCGCGATCGTGGATGACCAGGGCCTTGCCGTGCCGCTTGGCGATCTCGATGTGGGCGCGGAAGGACCGCTCCTGGGCGGCCTTGCCCTCGGGCCCGGTGCGGAAGTAGTCGAGCCCGGTCTCGCCCACGCCCTTGACCTGCGGCAGCGCGGCAAGAGCGTCGATCTCGGCGAGCGCGGCGTCGAGCGCGCCGTCACCGCCCGCCTCGCGCGCCCCCTGCCGTGACCAGCCGTCGGGGTCGCCGTGCACGATGCGCGGCGCCTCGTTGGGATGCAGGGCGACGGTGGCGTGCACGCTCTCGTACGCGGCGGCTGTCTCCGCGGCCCAGCGCGAACCCGCCACGTCACAGCCCACCTGCACGACCGTCGTCACTCCCACAGCCGCGGCCTTGGCGAGCCCCTCGTCCACCGTCCCCGACTGCATGTCGAGGTGGGTGTGGGAGTCGGCGACCGCCACCCGAAGGGCTTCGGGCAGCGGCGGCGCGGCGTTCTTGGCGTCGGCGTCTTTGGAAGGCATGCCCCGATCCTACGAAGGGAGCGTCATCCCTCCGAAAGGGACGTCATCCCGCCTTGCGGTGGTGGAAGGGGTGCAGCAGCGCCGACAGGTGCCAGTGGTGGTGCTTGGGCTCACGGGGCTCGCCCGCCGCGGCACCGGAGCCGGACTCGTCACCCGTACCCGCCACGGCCCTCGGCGCATGATGCCGCTGCATCAGATCGAGCACCGACGAAACCTGCCCGGCCCGCATGATCCGCACGACATGCCCGCCGCAGTTGAGGCACGTCGGCCGGGTCAGGGGCGACGGCACATGACGGCCGTCCGCCACGTACATCACGAATTCCTTGCCCTTGCCGTCCACGTGATGCTCGATGTCGTACGACTGTTCCCAGCCGTGCCCGCACCTCATGCAGGCGAAGGCATAGGACTCGTGAACGGTGTCTATCGCGGTGGACGCCGTGGTGTGGTGACCGGTGTCGGCGATCTCACTCATGCCAGCTCCTCTTGTCCGCTGGACAAGCACTGCCGACCGGGCTTTCCTCCCGGCCGGAAGCGTGGGGACGGGTGCGTCCCCTTTGACCAGTGGACGCCTTTCCCGAGGCGAAAGCATCAGACCTGTCGACAGTTGAAGGCGATTTGGCCTTTCCTTAGCCTTCAGGCCCGGTGCGCGGCCCGCACTTTGCCTTTCACGATAGTCCTTTGCCGTCCGATGGGGTGGCCCGAGCCGCATTCTTTGCCGCGACCACGGCATCGAATACGTCGCGCTTGGGCAGCCCCGCTTCGGCCGCGACGGCGGCGATCGCCTCCTTGCGCCGCTCCCCCGCCTCCTCGCGCACCCGCACCCTGCGCACCAGCTCATCCGGGCCCAGGTCACCGGGGCTCTTCTCCGGTGCGCCCTCGACGACGACGGTGATCTCACCGCGTACGCCGTCGGCCGCCCACTCGGCGAGTTCCTTCAGCGAACCCCGCTTGACCTCTTCGTACGTCTTGGTCAGCTCGCGGCAGACGGCCGCCCTGCGTTCGTCGCCGAACGCCTCGGCCATCGCGACGAGGGTGTCGTCGATACGGTGCGGTGCCTCGAAGTAGACGAGAGTGCGACGGTCCTCGGCCACTTCGCGCAGCCGCGAGAGCCGCTCGCCCGCCTTGCGCGGCAGGAAGCCCTCGAAGCAGAAGCGGTCCACCGGGAGGCCCGAGAGCGCGAGCGCGGTGAGCACGGCGGAAGGACCCGGCACGGCCGTGACCCGGATGTCCTTCTCCACGGCGGCGGCGACGAGCCGGTAACCGGGGTCGGACACCGACGGCATCCCGGCGTCCGTCACGAGCAGCACCCGCGCACCGCCGACCAGCGCCTCGACGAGCTCGGGTGTGCGCGCGGTCTCGTTGCCCTCGAAGTACGAGACGACCCGCCCGCCCACCTGCACACCGAGCGCCTGGGTGAGCCTGCGCAGCCGCCGGGTGTCCTCGGCGGCCACGACATCGGCCGACTCCAGCTCGGCGGCGAGCCGCGGCGGTGCGTCGGCGACGTCGCCGATGGGGGTGCCCGCGAGCACCAGGGTTCCGGGGGAATCAGCGCTTCCTGTCACGGTTCCATCCTCGCAGGGGGCTGGGAGCGGGACTCACACAGTCGGGTTCCCTACGATGGCGCGGTGACCAGTACCGCGTCTTCCCCGGACACTCGCCAGGGCCAGGCAGCCGAGGAGCAGCAGCCGTCGTGGCAGCACAGGCTGCGCCGCTTCGGCTATGTGGCGCGGCCCGCCGAGCCCACCGCCGATGTCCGGGCCCGGCTCGTGCCCGCGTACACCGAACCGAGCCCACGCCTGTGGGCGTCGATCGGCATGCCGAAGAGTTACGCCGCTCAACTGGTCCGGTGGTCGGGCTGGATCGGCCCGCTGCTGATCACGCTGGTCGCGGGGCTCACCCGGTTCTGGAATCTCGGCAGCCCGAAGGCCGTGATATTCGACGAGACGTACTACGCGAAGGACGCCTGGGCGCTGATCCACCGGGGCTTCGAGGTCAACTGGCCGGAGAAGGTCAACGACACCGTCCTGCAACAGGGTTCGGGCGTCACGATCCCCACGGACGCCGCGTACGTCGTGCATCCGCCGGTCGGCAAGTACGTCATCGGCGTCGGCGAGTGGCTCTTCGGCTTCGACCCCTTCGGCTGGCGATTCATGACGGCGGTGCTCGGCACCTTGTCGGTCCTGATGCTGTGCCGGATCGGGCGACGGCTCTTCCGCTCGACGTTCCTGGGCTGTCTGGCGGGCGCGCTGCTCGCGGTGGACGGGCTGCACTTCGTGATGAGCCGCACCGCGCTGCTCGACCAGGTCCTGATGTTCTTCGTGCTCGCCGCGTTCGGCTGCTTCCTGATCGACCGTGACAAGGCGCGGGAGAAACTCGCCGCCGGTCTGCCGGCCGACTGGGACGGGAGGGTCCGCCCCGACGCGTACGTGGCCGAGACGCTGCGCCTGGGGTGGCGTCCCTGGCGCTGGGCGGCCGGGCTCTGCCTGGGGCTCGCCTTCGGCACCAAGTGGAACGGCCTCTACATCATGGTCTTCTTCTGCTTGATGACCGTCCTGTGGGACGTGGGCAGCCGCCGCGTCGCCGGCGCCGAGCGCCCCTACCGCGCGGTGCTGAAGCGGGACGTGTTCCCGGCGTTCGTCTCGACGGTGCCGGTCGCGATCGGCACGTACGTCCTGTCCTGGCTCGGCTGGATCCTCTCCCCGACCGACGGCTCGGGCGGCTACTACCGCAACTGGGCGGCCACGGACGGCAAGGGCGGCTCCTGGACGATCCTGCCGGACTGGCTGCGCAGCCTGTGGCACTACGAACACGCGGTCTACGACTTCCACGTGGGGCTGTCGTCGCCGCACACGTACCAGTCGAACCCGTGGAGCTGGATCGTCGACGGGCGCCCCGTCTCGTACTTCTACGAGTCGCCGCTGCCCGGCAAGGACGGCTGCCCCTCCGGCACCGCCGAGAAGTGCGCCCGCGAGGTTCTCGCGCTCGGCACTCCGATGCTGTGGTGGGCGGGCGCCTTCGCGCTGCTCTACGTGCTGTGGCGGTGGGTGTTCCGCAGGGACTGGCGTGCGGGCGCGATCGTGTGCGGGATCGCGGCGGGTTATCTGCCGTGGTTCATGTACCAGGAGCGGACGATCTTCTTCTTCTACGCGGTCGTCTTCGTGCCGTTCCTGTGCCTGGCCGTGTCGATGATGATCGGCGCGATTCTCGGTCCGCCCGGGTCCAGTGAGCGGCGCCGGGTGGTGGGCGCGGCGGCCTCGGGCGTCCTGGTCCTGCTGATCCTCTGGAACTTCATCTGGTTCTGGCCGATTTACACCGGCCAGGCCATTCCGATCGATTCCTGGCGGGCCCGAATGCTCCTGGATACGTGGGTATAGCCACGTGCGTGTAGTACACACCTTGGACACCTTCGGATAACGGCAGCCTCGTACGTCCCCCGCGCCGCTTATGGTTTCGGGCGAGCGACCCTCCCGAATTCATTCGGGAGGGCTCCTGGGGAGGGGAACGCGGCATGCGTAAAGGGGTAAAGGTCACTCTGGTCGGTGGGGTGTTCGCCGTCATGGTGGGGGGCGCGGGGTACGGCGCGTACAACTTGGTGAACGGCGTGACGGGGGGCGGCGGTTCACCGGCGTCGGGCCCCGAGGCGGTGCGGACGGGGCCGCCGACGAGCGCTGAGATCGGCGAGACGACGAAGACGTTCTTCACCGCGTGGGCCGAGGGCGACGCGGAGAAGGCCTCGCACTACACGAACAACGCGGAAGTGGCCTCGCAGATCCTGACCGCCTACCGCGAGGACGCCCACCTGACGAAGGTGAAGCTCACGCCGGGCAGGGCCACCGGCACGACCGTGCCGTTCTCGGTCGAGGCCACGGTGTCGTACAAGGGAAAGACCAAGCCCTTCGCGTACGAATCCGAGCTGACCGTCGTCCGTGGCAAGACCTCCGGGCGCGCGCTCGTCGACTGGGACCCCTCGGTCGTCCACCCGGACCTGAAGAGGGGCGACACCCTGGCGACCGGCGAGGCCGCCGCGCCCCCCATCCAGGCCGTCGACCGACACGGCTCGGTCCTGGACAAGAAGGACTACCCCTCGCTCGGCCCGGTCCTGGACCAGCTGCGCGTGAAGTACGGCGACAAGGCGGGCGGCACCCCCGGCGTCGAGCTCTACGTCCAGCACGCGGACGAGGCCGCCGGCACCGAGACGCTCCTCACGCTCGCCAAGGGCAAGGCGGGCAAGCTGAGGACGACGCTGAGCGCGCCCGCGCAGCGAGCCGCCGAGAAGGCGGTGTCGCGGCACGCGAACTCCTCGGTGGTCGCCGTGCAGCCGAGCTCCGGCGAGGTCCTCGCGATGGCCAACCACCGGCAGGACGAGTTCAACGCGGCGTTCCAGGGCAAGCTGGCCCCCGGCTCGACGATGAAGATCGTCTCGGCGGCGATGCTCATCGACAAGGGCGTGACGAAGGCGAGCGGCCCTGCGCCCTGCCCCGACTCCGCGGTCTGGCAGGGCCGGCGGATCGACAATCTCCCGGGCCTTGCACCGGACGAGAACGCGACCCTGGCCGACAGCTTCGCGCGGTCCTGCAACACCGCGTTCGTGAAGCTGGTCGACGAGGACGGCATCACGGACGAGTCCCTCACCGAGGAGGCGCAGAACGGCTTCGGCCTCGGCCTCGACTGGAAGGTGGGCATCCCCACGCAGGACGGCACCGTCCCCGCGACCGCGGGCGGCGCGCGCGCCGAGGCCATCATCGGCCAGGGCAAGGTGCAGATGAACCCGCTCAACATGGCGTCGGTCACGGCGACCGCGATGACGGGGGCCTTCCGGCAGCCGGTCATCGTGGACCCGGGCATGGACGACCGTCAGCTGGCCCAGGCACGCGGCCTGCCCGCGTCCACGGTGCAGCAGCTGCGCCAGATGATGAACCGCACGGCGGTCAGCGGCACCGGCGCCCGCGCCATGGCCGGGCTCAGCGGCAGCATCGGTGCGAAGACGGGATCGGCGGAGGTCTACGGTCAGGAGAAGCCCAACAGCTGGTTCACCGGATACCGCGGTGACGTGGCGGCCGCGGCGGTGGCCCAGGAGGGCGGGCACGGAGGGGATACGGCCGGCCCTATGGTGGCGGCGGTACTTGCCGCAGGCAGTTGAGCCATGTGGTCGGGGGCTTCATGAAAGCCCCCTAGTGTGGGGCCTTCCGGTGCGGAGCTTGGGGGCTCTGTGATCTGGGATCTGCGGAGGGTCAGTGGGCAAGCGAGGGCGCGCCAGCGAGCGCAAGGGCATCAAGAGCATCACGGGTAGACCGGGTGCATCGGCTACACCGGGCGCTCCGGGTACGCCGGGTACGCCGGGTACGCCGGGCGGGAAGAGCGCCAAGGTGCACCCCGGTGTGCTCGGCGGCGCTGCCGCCGTGGTCGTGTGCGGCGTGGGCATCGCCGCGTACAGCCTGATGGGCGGATCGTCCGGCGACGACGGTGGACCGACGGTCGACGAGAAGCCGGTGGCCGCGGGCCCGCCGACGGCCGCCGAGGTCCGTGCCACCACGCGGGACTTCCTCGCCGCGTGGGAGAAGGGCGACGTGACGAAGGCCGCGGCGCTCACGGACGACCGTACGGCGGCGAAGACTGCCCTCACCGCGTACGCCAAGGACTCCCACCTCAAGCAGGTGAAGCTGACGCCGGGCAAGCGGGCGGGCGCGAAGGTGCCGTTCTCGGTCACGTCCACGGTCTCGTACGAGGGAAAGAGCAAGCCCTTCGCCTACGAGTCCGAGCTCACCGTCGAGCGACGAAAGCACGACGGCAAGACACTGATCGGCTGGCAGCCCTCCGTCGTCCACCCGGACCTGAAGGAAGGTGACCGCCTGGTCACCGGCGAGGCCGGGGACCCGCCGATCAAGGCGGTGGACCGGGACGGCGGCGAGCTGACGAAGGCGAAGTACCCCTCGCTCGGCACGGTGTTGGACAGCCTGCGCGAGAAGTACGGCGACAAGGCGGGCGGCAAGGCGGGCGTGGAGCTGCGCGTCGTACGCAAGGACAGCGCGAAGGACGCCGAGAAGTCGGCGACGACGAAGGACGACGCGAAGGCGACGCCCGACAAGACGCTGCTCACGCTCTCCCCCGGCACCCCCGGCACCCTGAAGACCACATTCGACGCCACGCTCCAGGCGGCGGCCGAGAAGGAGACGGGCAAGCGCAAGCAGGCCGCGGTCGTCCTGGTGAAGCCGAGCACGGGCGAGATCCTGGCGTCGGCCAATTCGAACCCGACCGGCTTCAACATCGCGTTCCAGGGCTCGCTGGCCCCCGGCTCGACGATGAAGGTGGTGACGTCGTCGCTGCTCCTGGAGAAGAAGCTCGCGGGAGTGGACAAGAAGCACCCCTGCCCGAAGTACGTGACGTACGGCGGCTGGAAGTTCCAGAACGACGACAAGTTCGAGATCAAGGACGGCACGTTCCGCGCGAGCTTCGCCCGGTCCTGCAACACGGCCTTCATCAGCCAGGCCAAGAAGCTTCAGGACGACTCCCTGACCAAGCAGGCGCAGGAGGTCTTCGGCCTCGGCCGCGACAACTGGTCGATCGGTGTCCCGTCCTTCGACGGCGCGATCCCTGTCCAGAGCGACGCGCAGATGGGCGCCTCCCTGATCGGCCAGGGCGGGGTCCGCATGAGCCCGCTGAACATGGCGTCGGTGGCGGCCACGGTGAAGTCGGGCACGTTCAAGCAGCCGTACCTGGTCTCCCCGGACCTCGACAAGCGCACGCTCGCGACGGCGCCGCGCAAGATGTCGGGCGCGACGGCTTCGGCGCTGCGTGACCTGATGCACTACACGGCGGTGGCGGGCACGGCGGTCAAGCCGATGTCGGGCCTCGGCTCCGACATGGGCGCGAAGACGGGCTCGGCGGAGGTCGACGGCCAGAAGAAGCCCAACGGCTGGTTCACGGCGTACCGCGGCGATCTGGCCGCGGGAGCGGTGGTGCAGGAGGGCGGGCACGGCGGGGACTCGGCGGGGCCGCTGGTGAGGGCGATGTTCCAGGCGGCGAAGTAGCCAGCTTTCCGCCCGGCGGGATCAGCCGTCCGGTATACGGATACACGGTCGCGTGCCCCGTACACGGACCGCTACCGTGCCGGGCATGAGCGCTACGGATTCACCCGCTTCCCCCGCCCACCCCCGTTTCGCCGCGGCCCTGACCGAGCTGGGCCTCGCTGACCTGGTCAGCGAGGTCCGCCGCTTCCCGGAGGCGACACGGACCGCCCAGGAGGCCGCCGCGGCCATCAGCTGCGAGCTGAGCCAGATCTGCAAGTCCCTGATCTTCGCGGCGGACGGCGTCCCGGTCCTGGTCCTGATGGACGGCGCCTCGCGGGTCGACCTGGAGCTCGTACGGCGGGAACTGGGCGCGGAGAAGGTGACGCGCGCGAAGGCGGACATCGTCCGGGAGACCACGGGTTACGCGATCGGCGGCGTACCGCCTTTCGGCCACGCGACGAAGACCCGAGTCCTGGCGGACCGCTCCCTCCTCGACCACGAGGTGGTGTGGGCGGCAGCGGGCACTCCGTACGCGGTCTTCCCCATGACGCCCAAGGACCTGATCACCCACGCGAACGGCACCCTGGTGGACGTGCGCGAGCTCGCCAAGTGACGCCGCTGGTCGCGTCGGCGGTCCTGCTGGCCGCCGTCACGCACGCGAGCTGGAACGCGATCGCGCACCACATCACGGACAAGCTGGTCGGCTTCACGTTGATATCCGGCGGCGGTTTGCTGATCGGCGCACTCATCGCCCCGTTCGCGGCGATACCGGCGGCGGGCGCATGGCCGTACCTGATCGTCTCGGCGCTGATCCACATCGGCTACTACGCCCTGCTCATGAAGTCGTTCAAGCTGGGCGACTTCGGCCAGGCGTACCCGATCGCGCGGGGCACGGCACCACTGGTGGTGACGGTCCTCGCGGCGGTCTTCGCGGGCGAGGTCCCGGACGGCTGGCAGGCGGCGGGCGTCGCGGTGTCGTGCGCGGGCCTGACGGGGTTGGCGCTGTGGGGCATACGAGGATCGGGCCGACGCCCTGACTGGGCGGCGATCGGCGCGGCGCTGGCCACGGGTGTCTCGATCGCGGCGTACACGGTGGTGGACGGCCTCGGAGTCCGCGCCTCCGGCTCATCGATGGGCTACATCGCGTGGCTGATGATCCTGGAGGGCCTGGCGATTCCGGTGTACGCGGCGTATCGCTGGCGGGGGGCCTTCGTCGCCCGGCTGCGCCCGTTCGCGGCGGTGGGGCTGGTGGGGGCGGCCCTGTCGGTGGCGGCGTACGGCTTGGTCCTATGGGCCCAGACGAAGGCGGACCTGGCCCCGATCTCGGCGCTGCGGGAGTCGTCGATCATCGTGGGGGCGGGGATAGGGGCGGTGTTCTTCAAGGAGAAGTTCGAGGCGCCGAGGTTGGTGGCTGCGGGGTTGATGGTGGCGGGGATCGGGTTGATGCTGCACGCGGGTTGAGGGAGGGGCGGGGCGGGGCGGCGTCAGTTTTGCGTCGCGTACGAGAGGAAGCTCTGCGATGCTCCTGCGGCGCCGGCGAACTGTGGGCTGGGCTCTGCTGGAACTTGGAATCCCGTACGTGGACGGTCAAGGTGCATCGAGCCACCTCGCCGCGCGTCGAACACCGCCGCACTGCTCGCCGCCAACGCCGCCGCCCAGACGGCCCACGCCGAACTGGACGGCATCGGCACCCTGGGTGAGGGGTATTGATGCCCTACGCCCGCCCGTCCGCCGCCGTCTTCGGATCGAAGCCGAACGGCAGTTCAAGCCGGTGCGCCCCCATCAGGTCCTCGTCGCCCAGCAGCTCCCCCGTGGGGCCGTCCGCCGCGATCACGCCCTCGCTCAGGATCAGCGCCCGGGGGCACAGTTCGAGGGCGTAGGGGAGGTCGTGCGTGACCATCAGGACCGTTACGTCCAACGAGCGCAGGATGTCGGCCAGTTCGCGGCGCGATGCCGGGTCCAGGTTCGAGGACGGTTCGTCCAGGACCAGGATCTCCGGCTCCATCGCGAGGACCGTCGCCACCGCGACCCGCCTGCGCTGGCCGAAGGAGAGGTGGTGCGGCGGCCGGTCCGCGAACTCCGCCATTCCCACCTGGGAGAGGGCCTTGTGAACCCTGGCCTCCAGCTCGGGGCCCCGCATCCCTGCCGCCGCCGGGCCGAACGCCACGTCCTCGCGCACCGTCGGCATGAAGAGTTGGTCATCCGGGTCCTGGAAGACGATGCCGACCCTGCGCCTGATCTCCGCCATGTGCTTCTTGCCGACCGGGAGGCCCGCGACGGTGACCGTTCCCGCGCCGCCCGTCAGGATGCCGTTCAGGTGCAGGACGAGCGTCGTCTTGCCCGCGCCGTTCGGGCCGAGCAGCGCGACCCGCTCGCCGCGACCGATCGTCATGTCGACGCCGAAGAGCGCCTGGTGCCCGTCGGGGTAGGCGAAGGCCAGACCGGCCACTTCGAGTGAGGGTGCTGAGGTCACAGGGTCCATCCCAACACGCAGACGACTAGAGCAGCGGACGGGAGGGCCAGTGCGTACGTCCACTGCGCGCGCGACGCGGTGACCTCGTCGATCACCGGCATCGAGCCCGCGTAGCCCCGGCTGACCATCGCCAGATGCACCCGCTCGCCCCTCTCGTACGAGCGGATGAAGAGCGCGCCCGCGGACTTCGCGAGGACGCCCCACTGCCGTACGCCCCGCGCCTCGAAACCGCGCGACTCGCGCGCGATCTTCATGCGGCGCATCTCGTCCGTGATCACGTCGCCGTAGCGGATCATGAACGAGGCGATCTGGACGAGCAGCGGCGGCAGCTTCAGGCGCTGCAACCCGAGGAGCAGCGCACGCAGTTCGGTGGTCGACGCCAGCAGGACCGATGCCGCTACGCCGAGCGTGCCCTTGGCCAGGACGTTCCAGGCGCCCCAGAGGCCGTTCACGCTCAGGGACATGCCGAGTACGTCGACCCGCTCGCCCTCCGCCACGAACGGCATGAGCACCGCGAACGCCACGAACGGGACCTCGATGAGCAGCCGCTTCAGGAGGAAGGGGAGCGGGACGCGGGAGGCGTACGCCACCACGCCGAGCAGCGCCGCGTACAGGCCGAACGCCCACATCGCCTCGCGCGGCGTGGAGACCACCACGACCACGAAGCAGAAGACGGCCGCCAGTTTGGTGTGCGGAGGCAGTACGTGCACCCGGGAGTGGCCGGGCCGGTAGAGCCGGTGGGCGTGGCCCGCGCCCATGTCAGGCGTTCTCGTTCTCGGAGACCGACGTCGTCGATGCCGGGCCCGCGTCCGTCGTACGACGGCGTCGCAGCGCCCAGAAGACCGCCGAGCCCGCGACGACCGTGACGCCGACGCCGATCACGCCCGCGAGGCCGCCGGAGAGGCGGCTGTCGGTGATGTCCTTGACGCCGTAGTCCGCGAGGGGGGAGTCGGAGGTGGCGTGCTCTTCGGTCTTCTTGTCGATGCCCTTGTCGGCCGCGACCTTCTCCAGGCCGTCGGGGTTCGCCGAGGCGTAGAAGCTGACGAAGCCCGCTAGGACGAGGGAGGTGACCAGGCCCGCGATCCACACCTTGCGGTGCGAGCGAGCCGCCACCGGGGCGGGGGCCTCCGCGGCCGGCGCATCGACCAGCTCGCCGCCCACCCGCAGCTTCAGCTTCTGGGTCAGGCCGCGGGCGCCGTACACCAGGTCGGGGCGTACGGCGATGACGGCGCCGACGGTGAGCGCGGTGATCGCCGCCTCGCCGATGCCGATGAGGACGTGCACGCCGACCATGGCGGTGGCGACCTTGCCGATGGAGACGTCGGTGGTGCCGCCGAGCGCGTAGAGGAACGTGAAGGCGATCGCGGCTGCGGGCACCGAGATCAGCGCGGCGACGAAGGAGGAGGCGGTGATGGAGCGGCGGGTGCGCGGGAGCACCTTCACCAGGCCGCGGAAGGTGAGATAGGCCACGACGGTGGTGACGACGGCCATGTCCGTGATGTTCACGCCGAGCGCGGTCAGGCCGCCGTCGGCGAAGAGAACGCCCTGCATGAGGAGTACGACGGACACGCACAGGACACCCGTAAAGGGGCCGACGAGTATCGCGGCGAGCGCCCCGCCGAGCAGATGTCCGCTGGTCCCGGCGGCGACCGGGAAGTTCAGCATCTGTACGGCGAAGATGAACGCGGCCACGAGCCCGGCGAGCGGCGCCGTCCGCTCGTCCAGTTCGCGCCGTGCGCCTCGGAGGCTGACCGCGATCGCGCCGGCGGCGATGAGCCCGGTGGCGGCGGAGACGGGTGCGTTGATGAATCCGTCGGGGACATGCATGCGCGCGCTCCTGGGCAGGACAGGAAGAGGAAGGCAGAGCGGATCGCTCGTGAACCGTTCAATGATAGGGCTCTATTGCGAACGGTTTGCAAGAGCACCGACTACCCAGTTATCCCGGTCACACCTGGAGCAGGAATCGGAATATATGGGACATTAGAGGGCAGAAAAGCACGTGATGGTGAGGAGCTTCGGCGATGTCCGCAGTAGAGCAGTACGCACGCGCCCACGTCGTCACGGACTCCCCTGACGACCAGCTCACCGTCCCCGCCGTCCTCCGGTACGACCCGGAGGCCGACCCGCAGTCGGTGCGGATCGGCCTCCCTGGTGCCCACGAGGGTTCCCACGAGTGGACCTTCGCCAGGCAGCTGCTCGAACAGGGCCTGCGGGCCCCGGCCACCAGCGGCGACGTACACATCTGGCCCTGTGGACGGGTCCAGACCGTCATGGAGTTCCACTCGGCGCAGGGGGTGGCGGTCGTACAGTTCGACGCTTCGGCACTGATCCGCTTCCTGCGCCGCACGTACGCGGCCACCCCCGTGGCCCACTGACCCCGGTCTGACCGGGGTCAGACGCGCGCGAGCTCCCGGTCCTCGTCCGCGTCCCGCGTGCCCGAGGCATCGAGGTCACGCAGCCCCTCGCCCTCCACATCCACATTCGGCAGCGCCCGGTCCAGCCACCTCGGCAGCCACCACGCCTTCTTGCCCAGCAGCGCGAGCACCGCCGGGACCAGCGCCATGCGCACGATGAACGCGTCGAAGAAGACAGCGATCGCGAGACCGAAGCCGATCATCTTCACCATCTGCTCCGACGACCCGATGAAGCCCGCGAAGACCGCGATCATGATGACCGCCGCCGCCGAGACCACGCGTGCCCCGTGCCGGAAGCCGGTCACGATCGCCTGGCCGGGCCGCTCCCCGTGGACGTACGCCTCTCGCATGCGCGTCACGAGGAACACCTCGTAGTCCATCGCGAGGCCGAAGACGACGCCCACCATGAAGATCGGCATCATCGACATGATCGGGCCCGTCTGCTCCACTCCGAAGAGCGAGCCGAGCCAGCCCCACTGGAAGACCGCGACGACCGCGCCCAGGGCCGCGAGGACCGAGAGCAGGAAGCCGAGCGCCGCCTTGAGCGGGACCAGGATCGAGCGGAAGACGACGATCAGGAGGAGGAAGGCCAGGCCTACGACCAGGGCCAGGTAGGGGAGGAGCGCGTCGTTCAGTTTCTCGGAGACGTCGATGTTCATCGCCGTCGTGCCGGTGACCATGACGCTCGCGCCGGTGTCGGACTTGATCTCGGCGCCCGCGTCGCGGATCGAGTGCACGAGGTTCTCGGTCTCGATGCCGCTGGGCTTGGAGGACGGGACGACGCTGATGATCGCCGTGTCACCCGCCTTGTTGATCATCGGCGGTGCGACCGAGAGGACGTCGTCGAGCCCGGAGATCGTCTTGGTGATCTCACCGGCGGCGGCCTTCGGGTCGTCGGTCCCCTTGAGGTCGGCGACCGTCATCAGCGGGCCGTTGAAGCCGGGGCCGAATCCGTCGGAGACCAGGTCGTACGCCTTGCGCTGGGTCGTGGACGTCGGCTGTGCGCCGTCGTCCGGGAGGCCGAGTTCGAGGGAGGAGACGGGCAGCGCGGCCGCGCCGAGGCCGATGACGCCGACGAGCAGGACGGTGAGCGGACGGCGGACGACGAAGCGTGCCCAGCGGGTGCCGAGGTTGTCCTTCGGCTGCTTCTCCTCCGCGCCCTCGGCAGCGGCGCCCTTCTTCCTGCCGCCGCCGAGCACCTTGCTCTTCTCGCCCGTGGGCTTGACCTTCTTGCCCGCGTAACCGAGCAGCGCAGGGATCAGGGTGAGCGCGATGAGTACGGCGATGACCACCGTGCCGGCCGCCGCGAAGCCCATCTTGGTGAGCATCGGGATGTTCACCACGGCGAGGCCGACAAGGGCGATGACCACGGTGAGCCCGGCGAAGACCACGGCCGAACCAGCCGTCCCCACGGCGCGGCCCGCCGCGTCCTCGCGGTCCCGTCCGTCGGCGAGTTCGCCGCGGTAGCGGGAGACGATGAAGAGCGCGTAGTCGATGCCGACCGCGAGGCCGATCATCATGGCGAGCGTCGAGGTGGTCGTCCCCAGGTCGAGCGCGCTGGCGAGCGCGGTGATCGAGGAGACACCGATGCCCACGCCGATCAGCGCGGTCAGCAGGGGCAGTCCGGCCGCGATCAGCGAGCCGAAGGTGATGACGAGGACGACGGCCGCGACCGCGATGCCGATGATCTCGGTGGCCCCGGTCTCGGGCATCGCCTGCAGCGCGTCGCCGCCGACCTCGACCGTGAGCCCGGACTCCCGCGCCTGGTCGGTCGTCTTCTCCAGGGCGTCACGGCTCTCGTCGGTCAGCTCCATCGAGGTGACCTTGTACGACACCGACGCGTACGCCGTGGAGCCGTCCTTGCTGACCGTCTTGGTCCGGAAGGGGCTGTCGGCCCTGGCCACCTCGTCCGAACCGGACTTGAGGGCGGCGACGGTCTTCTCGATCTCGGACTTGTTGCCCGGGTCCGTGACCTTCTCGCCGTCCGGCGCCTTGAAGACGACACGGGCACTGGCGCCGTCGGCACTGGCTTCGGGCACACGCTCTTCGAGCAGGTCGAAGGCCTTCTGGGCCTCCGTCCCCGGAATGGAGAAGGAGCTGGACGCGGCGGTGGGCGCGGACGCGGCGCCGACTCCGGCGAGCGTCAGGAGCGCCACCCAGATCAGGGCGACGAAGTGCCGTCGCCTGAAGGCGAGTCGGCCTAGTTTGTAGAGGAAAGTGGCCACGGAGGCGTACTCCCGGTCAGGTCGTGGTGTCTACAGGGCAGGGGGGATCAGCCCGACGACGTGAGCGGTCGCGTCAGGTGGAGAGGTGGAGAGGTGGGGCTGGTGAGGGGGTCGGATCAGACGCCGAGGGCGGGGAGGATCACGGCGTCGATGTAGGAACGGAGGAACTCACGGTCGACCGTGCGGTCCTCGATCAGGTCACGGGCGACGAAGCCGCCGACCATCATGTGGATGACGTAGTCCAACGCGGGGTTGTCCGGGGCCACTTCGCCCCGCTGGACGGCCCTGCGCAGCATCGCGTTCAGACCGGTGATCTCCGGCTCGATGAGCAACTGCCGCATCGCCTGGTGGAGTTCGGGGTTTCCGTGGATGGCGTGGAACAGGCTCCGCATCAGCGCGGCGTCCCGCTCCATCTGGCAGTCGTCCGAACGGTTCGCGGTTTCGAGCAGGTCTCCGCGCAGGGACCCCGTGTCGATGTCCTCGATGGACACCGGCTTGTTGTGCCGCAGGGCCCTGGCGATCAGCTCGGGCTTGCTCCCCCACTGGCGGTAGAGGGTGGCCTTGCTGGATCTCGTGCGGGCCGCGATGGCGTCCATCGTGAGCGCTTCGTACCCGACTTCGCGGAGCAGGTCGAGCACGGCCGCGTAGAGCTCGGCCTCGCGCTCGGGTGTGATCCGGCTGCGCCGCACCGTCGCCGCCTCAGCCATGATCCCTCCGCTCCTCGTCGAACCCTTGCCGAAACTGTTCCGTACGCCATGACTGTACCCGGGGGCTTAACGAAACGAAACCGTTTCGTACGTGTGCTGCGTCACGCGCTCCCCCCACCCCTCCACCCCTTGTACGAGTTGCCGCGCCCCCCGCAGCGGAAAAGCATGGTGAAGTGACCGACGCGCGCGATGAAGCCCATGCTGACCACGCCTACCTGCGATTTCCGCACCTCAGCGGCGACCGCCTCTGTTTCGCGGCCGAGGACGACCTCTGGGTGGCGCCCCTGAGCCCGGACGGTGCCCCCGCCGGACGGGCCTGGCGGGTGACAGTCGACCGGACCAAGGTGAGCCATCCGCGCTTCTCACCGGACGGCCGCCACATCGCGTACACGACATGGCGCAGCCTCGACCCGGAGATCCATCTCGCCCCGGTCGACGGCGGCCCTGCCCGGCGTCTCACCTACTGGGGCAGCACGGACACCCGGGTCTGCGGCTGGTCCCCCGACGGCGACATCCTCGCCGTCTCCTCGCACGGCCAGCCCTTCTCGTACTTCTGCTGGGCCTACAGCGTGCCGACCGACGGATCGCCCGGCGGCAAGCTGCCCTGGGGGCCGGTGTACGACATCGCGGTCAACGACATCGACGGCGAACGCAAGACGCTCCTCCTGACCGGGAAGCCGCCGCACGAGCCCGCCGCCTGGAAGCGCTACCGGGGCGGGGCGATGGGCCGCCTGTGGATGCACGGCGAGCAGATCCTGCCCGATCTCGACGGGCATCTGGACGCCCCGATGTTCGTGGACGGCAGGATCGCCTTCCTCTCCGACCACGAGGGCGTCGGCAACCTCTACTCCTGTCTGCCGGACGGCTCCGACCTGCGACGGCACACCGATCACGACGCGTTCTACGCCCGGCACGCCTCCAGTGACGGCGCGCGCGTCGTCTACCAGTGCGCGGGCGACGTCTGGCTGGTGGACGACCTGGCCGCCGACTCCGAGCCGCGCCGCCTCGACGTGCGCCTCGGCGGGCCGCGCGCCGGACGGCGGATCTATCAGGTGCCCGCCGCGCAGCACCTCGACTCGATCTCCGTGGACACGACGGGCCGGGCCAGCGCCGTCGTCGTACGCGGCAGCCTGTACTGGCTGACGCACCGGGACGGGCCCGCCCGCACCATCACGGACACCCCGGGCGTACGCGTCCGGCTCCCGGAGATGCTCGGCAAGGGCGGGCAGGTCGCCTACGTCACCGACGCGGAGGGCGAGGACGCCGTCGAGATCGCCTATCTGCCGCGCGCCAGCGGCGACCGCGCGCCGCTCAGACTGGCCCAGGGGCAGCTGGGCCGGGTCCTGGAGATGATCTCCGACCCCGAGGGCGAACGGCTCGCGATCGCGTCGAACGACGGGCGGCTCCTCCTGGTCGACGCGGCCGAGGAGGGCGACGGCGAGGTGACGGAGCTGATCCGCTCCGTCAACGGCCCGGTGCGTGACCTGGCGTTCTCGCCGGACGGCGCATGGCTGACCTGGTCCCACCCCGGTATCGGCCGCTCCCTGCGCCACATCAAGATGGCCCGCATCGAGGGGCCCGCCTGCCGCATCATCGTCGACGTCACCAACGGCCGCTTCGAGGACGAGAACCCGGTCTTCACCAGCGACGGCCGCTATCTCGCCTTCCTCTCCTGGCGCGGCTTCGACCCGGTCTACGACGTCCACACCGGCGACCTGTCCTTCCCGCTCGGCTGCCGCCCCTACCTCGTCCCCCTGTCGTCGGCGACCCCGTCCCCCTTCGCCCTCTCCCCCGACGGCCGCCCGGCGGCGGGCGGCCTCGACCCGGCCGACGGACTCTCCCCGGCCGGCTCCGCCATCGTCGAGGTGGAGGGCCTGGAGAGCAGAGTGACGCCCTTCCCCGTCTCGGCGTCCAAGTACTCGGCCCTCCACCCGGTCAGCGGCGGCGGCCTGGTCTGGATGCGCTGGCCGATCTCGGGCGCGCTCGGCGAGACGTTCGCCAACCCGGCGGACACCTCGGGGCGCCCCACCCTGGAGTACTTCAACATCACCAAGGGCAAGAAGTCCGAACTCGTCGACCACCTCGACTGGTTCGCCATCAGCGGCGACGGCTCGCGGCTCGTGGTGGTCGACGAGGGCGAACTGCGCGCGGTTCCTTCGACGGAGTCCGGCGACGGCGACACGACCACCTGGATCGACCTGCGCCGCATCCTGCACGAGGTCGACCCGGCGGCCGAGTGGCGCCAGTCCTACGACGAGGCGGGCCGCCTCATCCGGGCCTACTTCTGGGAGCCGCACATGTGCGGCATCGACTGGCCCGCGATCCTGGACCAGTACCGGCCGCTGGTGGAACGGGTCGCGTCCCCCGACGAGTTCGCGGACCTGCTCCGCGAGGTCCTCGGCGAACTGGGCACGTCACACGCGTACGTCTCCGCCGCTCGCCGCAATGAAGGACCACCCCACTATCAGCGGGCAATGGGCCTGCTAGGCGCCAACCTGGTCTGCCGTGACGGCAGTTGGATGGTCAAGCGGATCCTGCCCGGCGACTCGTCCGATTCCAAGGCCCGCTCACCTCTGGCGGGCGCGGGCATTCGCGAGGGCGCGGTCCTCACCCACATCGACGGCCGCCCGGTCGACCCGGTGACGGGCCCCTTCCCGCTGCTCGCGGCTGCGGGCGGCACGACGGTGGAGCTGACGTTCCAGCCGGCGGAGGGCGAAGGCAGGCCGAGGAGGGTGGCGATCGTCCCCCTCATCAATGAACGCCCCCTGCGCTACCAGGACTGGGTGGCCAAACGCCGGGAAGTCGTACGGGAGTTGAGCGGGGGCAAGTGTGGCTACCTGCACATCCCGGACATGGGAGGCTCGGGGTGGGCGCAGTTCAACCGCGACCTGCGCCTGGAGGTCTCGCTCCCGGCCCTGCTCGTGGACGTGCGCGGCAACGCGGGCGGGCACATCAGCGAGCTCGTGGTCGAGAAGCTGACGCGCAAGATCCTGGGCTGGGACCTGACACGGAACGCCGAGCCGGTGTCGTACGCGTCGAACGCGCCCCGGGGCCCGGTGGTGGCCCTCGCCGACGAGGCGACGTCCTCGGACGGCGACATGATCACGGCGGCCTTCAAGCTGCTCGGCCTCGGCCCTGTGGTGGGCCAGCGCACGTGGGGCGGCGTGGTGGGGATGACTGGGCGGCACGTCCTCGGTGACGGGACGGTCATCACGGTGCCGATGAACGCGGGGTGGTTCGACGAGTACGGCTGGTCCGTGGAGAACCACGGCGTGACCCCGGACCTGGAGGTGCTCCGCACGCCCCTGGACTGGGCGGAGGGGCGGCACGCCCAGCTCGACGACGCGGTACAGGTGGCGCTCGACCTCCTGGAACGGCAGCCGGCGGCGGAGCCGCCGGGGCTCGACGCCGTCCCGGACCGCCACCGGCCGAAGCTGCCGCCGCGGGGGTAGCGGGGCGGGGCCTTTCACGGTCCGTCACTGGCCGTAATTGATCGAAATGCGAGGAATGTGCCCTCATGTAAGTCTGGTCGAGGCCCTTCCAACCTCACCCTCTAGGAGTGAACCCGCATGGGCATCAAGGACCAGTTCCAGGACAAGGCCAACGACCTCTCCGCCAAGGCGAAGGGCGCCATGGGCGGCGAGAAGGACGAGGCGAGCGAGCGCGCCTCGCAGGCCCGTGACGACGCGCAGGAGCGCGGCTCGCAGGCTCAGGAGGAAGCGCGTGAGCGTTCCGCGAAGTCCCCTGACGACGCTCAGCGGGCGGCGCAGGAGCAGCAGGACAAGTTCAACCAGGACTACGACGCCTGACGCTGCGCTGAGCTTTGACCAGTGGGGCCCCTGGGACGCCGGGGGTCCCGCTTTTGCGTGCGGGGGGCGCGGGGCGCCGGGGTGTTGCGTGGGCCCCGGCCAGGGGCGCGGAGCGCCGGGGGGTTGCGTAGCCCCCGGCTGGGGGCGCGGGGCAGGGGGGCTCGTTGCTGGGCGTGGGCGTGTTCGTCTGCTGCTCGGTGGGGGGTCGATCCTGTCCCGCCGCTTCGCGGCGGATCACTCCCACCCACCCGCCCATTACCCCGCAGCGCGATCAGCCCACCCACCACTACCCCGACGGGCACCAGCCCCCCCCCACCCGTCACGCAGCAAGACGACCAGCCCTCACCCGATACACCGCAAGGCAACCAAGCCCCCACCCGCCACACCACACGGCGACCCGCCCGCCCCCCAGCCCCTCACACCGCAGGGCAATCGGGTGGGTGGGTGGGGAAGAATCCGGCGCGAAGCGGCGGGGCAGGGTCCGCCCCACGGCGGGACGGGACAGACCAACCCCCACCCCCCGGCAGCCCACCGCCAGGTGGGAACTACCCCCCGGTACGGGCCTGTTCGTCGGCGGAGCCGCCCGCTCCTACGAGCCCCGTGGAGACCGACCCCAGCCGGGGTTCGAACCTCCGCATCTCCCGCTGCCCGACCGAGCCGATGATCCCCGGCAGGTAGCCCCGGATGCCCTGCATACCCCGCAGCCACCACTGCGCGTACACGTGGCTCGACCGCCGTTCGATCCCGGCGACGATCCGGTCGACGGCCGGACCCAGCGGATACGTCTTGTTGGACGGCCACGGCAGCCTCTGCCGAAGCTCCCGCATGACGTCGTCCTGGTCCGCGCCCCGCACCATGTCCGTATCCGTCCAGGACAGGTAACCGACGCCCACCTTCACGCCCTTGTAGCCGACCTCGGCCCGCAGACAGTGCGCGTACGCCTCGACGCCCGACTTCGAAGCGCAGTACGCCGTCATCATCGGCGCCGGCGTGATCGCCGCGAGCGAGGCGATCTGCAGCAGGTACCCCCGGCTCTCCATCAGGACCGGCAGAAACGCCCGCCCCGTCACCGCGCTGCCGATGAGGTTGACCTCGATCACCCGGCGCCACGCCTCGGGGTCGGACTCGACGAACGGACCGCCGTTGGCGACGCCCGCGTTGGCGACGACGATGTCGACCTTCCCGAACCGCTCCTTGACCTCCTGGGCGACCCGCGCCATCGCGACATGATCCGTGACGTCCGCGTGCCAGGCCTCGGCCTCGGTGTGCAGCCGCCCCGCAACCTGCTTCAACTCGTCCGGCTCCAGGCCGACCAGCGCGACCTTCGCACCCCGCGCCGACAGCTTCCGCGCGAGCAGCTCCCCCACGCCCCGCGCCGCCCCGGTGACGACCGCGACCTGACCCTCAAGGCTGACCTTGCTCATGCGCTGCTCCCTTCGAGCCCCTGGACCTGCTGATCGCCCACGCGTACGTACTTCCGCACGAGGTTCCTGATCCCCTCGGTGACCGTCTCCGGCGCCTCCACCGGCGTCATGTGCCCGATCCCGGGCAGCTCGGTGAGCCCGAGCGAGTCCGGCAGCATCTGGGCCAGGCGCCGCGAGAGCGGGATGGGGGTCATCCGGTCGGCGGTGCCCGCGATGATCGCGGTCGGCACCGTCAACTCCAGTACGCCCGCGTCGAGTTCGAGCTCGTCGAGCACGTGCGACCAGCGGTAGCGCACCACCCTCGGGCACCCGTGCACGATCCGCGCGCACACCTCGACCCGCTCCGGGGGCGAACCGGGGCCCATCGTGGCGTACTTGAGGGCCCGGCGGGCCATGGGCGTGACGGGCCCCAGCGGCGCCTTCGCCCCGAGCACCGAGCGCGTCAGCCGCGTCCGGATCCGCCCGGCCCGCAGCGGCACCACGGTCGACGCCGCGACGAGCCCCGAACTCCCGGTGCTGCACAGCAGGACGGCGGCCGCGTGCTCCCGGAACCCCGGACGCGTACTCGCCGCCATGATCGTCATGCCACCCATGGAGTGCCCGGCCACCACGGCCCGCTCCCCGGGCTCAAGCGTCGCCGCGAGCACCGCCTCCAAGTCGTCGGCGAGGGCAGTCGTGCTGTACCCCTCGACGCCCCCCGGCGCGACACTGCGCCCGTGGCCCCGCTGGTCGTACGCGATCACCCGGTGGTCGACGGCCAGGTCACGTATCTGCGCCGCCCAGAAGGCGGTCGAGCACGTCCACCCATGGGCGAGCACCACCGCGGGCGCCCCCTCGCGGCCGTGCACCTCGGCGTGCAGCCGCGCGCCGTCCGCCGACACGACGGTCAGCTCCCGCGCGGCCGCGGGCGGCGCGAACGGCCCGGTCGTCACATGCGTCAGCCTGCTCATGCCGCTGCCTCGGCCTTCTTCGTCCTACGGGACTTCGGTGCCGCCTCGTCCACACGCACCTTGGGCGGCCGCACCACCTCGTACTCGGCGAGGTCCACCCGCCGCGTGGCATTGCGGAACTCGCTCGTCGTGCCCGGCCAGATCGTCGTGTTCACGCCGTTCTCGTCGAGGTACCAGCTGTTGCAGCCGCCGGTGTTCCACACGGTGCGCTTCATGCGCTCCTGCACCTTGTCGTTCCAGGCGTGCACGGCGCTCGTCCGCGCGGCGAGCGCGGCCCGGCCGCCGAGAACGTCCAACTGCCGTACGTAGTCGGCGAGATAGTTCAGCTGGGACTCGATCATCAGGATCATCGAGGAGTTCCCGAGACCCGTGTTCGGGCCGATGACCGTCATGAAGTTCGGGAAGCCCGCGGCAGTGGCGCCGCGCAGCGACTTCATCCCGTCCTTCCAGGTCTCCATCATCGTCACGCCGTCGGCGCCCACCACGCGTTCGGCGATCGGCATGTCCGTCACATGGAATCCCGTACCGAAGATGATCGCGTCGACCTCGGTCTCGGTGCCGTCCGCGGCGATCACGGTGTTGCCGCGCACCTCGCTGAGCCCGCTCGCGACGACGTCGACATTGGGCTGCGCGAGCGCCGGGTAGTAGGTGTTGGAGAGCAGGATCCGCTTGCAGCCGATGCGGTACGACGGTGTCAGCTTGGCCCGCAGCGCCGGATCCTTGATGGCGCGCGCGATGTTCCGCTTGGCCAACTGCTCGACCGCACCGAGCTCGTTCGGCCGCTTGGTGAACGCCTGGACCTGCAACTCCCTTATGCCCCACAGGATTCCGCGCCGGGCGTGCGTGGTGAACGGCAGCTGGCGGTGCACCCAGCGCTCGGCCTTGCTGATGGCGCGGTCCATGCGCGGCATCACCCAGGGCGGGGTGCGCTGGAAGAGGGTCAGCTTGCCGACCTCGCGCTGGATCGCGGGCACGATCTGGATGGCGGAGGCGCCGGTGCCGATCATCGCTACGCGCTTGCCGCGCAGGTCGTAGTCGTGGTCCCAGCGCGCGGAGTGGAAGACCTTGCCCTCGAAGGTGTCGAGGCCGGGGATGTCCGGGAGCTTGGGGTCGGACAGGGGCCCGGTGGCGGAGACGACGACATCGGCGGTGAGGGTGCCGTTGCTGGTCTCGATCTCCCACCACAGCTCGTCCGCGTCCCAACGCAGCAGCTTCACCTCGGTGTTGAGGCGGATGTGCGAGCGGAGGCGGAAGGTGTCGGCGACCTGCTCCAGGTACTCCTGGATCTTCTCCTGGCCCGAGAAGGTGCGCGGCCAGTCGGGGTTGGGGGCGAAGGAGAACGAGTACAGATGCGAGGGCACGTCGCACGCGCAGCCCGGATAGCTGTTGTCCCGCCAGGTGCCGCCCACGGCACCGGCCCGCTCCAGGACGACGAAGTCGGTGACGCCTTCCCGTCGCAGCCGGACCGCGGCGCCGAGCCCGCCGAACCCGGACCCGATCACCGCCACCCGCACGTGCTCGCGTCCACCCTCGCGCTCGCCGCCTTGCTCGCGCCCCCGCTCGCGCTCCTGCTGGCGCTCGTCCTCGGCCATGCCGCCGCCTCCCGAACTGCTTCACGACTCTGCCAGTGACCACTGGCGCAATTGGGAGAGTAGAACAGCCGCGTACTGATGGGTAGGGGTTCGGCGTCTTGAGTTACCGCCGGTAGAACAGAGCGAACACCCGCACGATCCGGCAGCACATAGGCTGCTGCCGTGGCAGAGACACGCGAGTACCGCATGGAGGAGCTGGCCAAGGCGGCCGGCATCACGGTGCGCACCGTGCGCTTCTACCGTGAGCGCGGCCTGATCCCGCCACCCCGCCGCGAGGGCCGCATCGCCTGGTACGACGACCATCATCTGGCCAGGCTGCGGACCATCGCCGCGCTCCTGGAGCGCGGCCACACCCTGAGCGGCATCGCGGAACTCGCGGAGGCCTTCGAGAACGGCCGCGACGTCGGCGAACTCCTCGGCATCGGCGAATCCACCGAGGAGACCCCGGTCCGCCTGACCCCCGAGGAACTGGCCGACCGCTTCGCGGGCGAGGTCACCCCCGAGAACCTCGCCGCGGCCCTGGACCTCGGCTACCTCGGCACGGACGGCGACGAGATCGTCCACGTGAGCCGCCGCCTCCTGGACGTCTCATCGGCCCTGGTCCGCGAGGGCATCCCCCTGTCCGCGGTCCTGGAGGCGGGCCAGCGTGTACGCGAACACGCGGACGCGCTGGCCGAGTTGTTCATCACGATCATCCGCACGCACACACCCGCCGAGGCGGGCGACGTCAGCATCGACCGCCTGCGCCCGCTCGCGAAGAGCGTGGTGGAGGCGGAACTGTCGATGGCGCTGGACCGCAGGCTGGCTTCGGAGAAGCCGAAGGATCATTAGCCCGGCTGAGAGAATCCAGCCCGTCCGGCGTCTGAGGACCGGGGTCTGGGGCGGAGCCCCAGTTTCGGGAAGGGGCGGGATCGGGGAAGAAACCGCCGGAGGCAAGACCTCAGCCCCCACGCACCCGCCCGCCCTACCGCGGCAGGAACCACCGAGCCTTGTAAATCCCGCCCCCGACCAGCTCGTACTCCCCCCGGGGCCGATGCACGCTCACCTTGGTCGTCCACCAGGTCTCCTCAAGACCGCCCTCCGGCACGGTGGAGATGACCTGCCCCGTACGCGGATCATTGCCGACCCCCTTCACCGACTTCCGGGAAATCTCCCCGGCCCCGGCGAAGTCCTGCACAAAGGCCCGGCCACCGATGTCGTACTGGAAGACGGCGGTGTTCGTCGTCACCCAGAGCCGCCCGGGACGCCCGGCCACAGGGAAGAGGTCATGTCCGCCGGGGGTCTTGCCCGGCGTACCGACCGGAAGCCCGATCGAGAACCGCCGCGTCAGCGTGGGCCGTGCCCGCGTGCCACCCACGGCGTACGTCACCAACTCATCGTCACCGATGGCCCACAGCACCTCACGCGCACCGTCCCAGTGCAGCCCGTGCGCCCCCTTCAGCTCCACCTCGGCGTACCGCGAGGCATGCGGCCCCTGCGACGCCGCGTACAGCCTGACCAGCGCGCCCGTGCTGCACGCCACCGCCACATTGCCGTCCGGCAGGATCTCCGCGCTGTGCGGATTGAAGAGATCGTCGCCGGGCCCGATCGCCGTACCCCAATACCGCTTCCCCGACGGGTAGTCGACGACGGCGACGAAGCCGAAGGACGCGGTGGTCAGGACGTACGTACGCCCCTTGTGTCTGCGCACCTTCGACTCGCACGGATACACCCAGCTGTACTCCGGCCGAAGGTCCTCGTACCCCTTGCGCCTCATCGGCGAGAACGCCCACCGCACGACGGACGGATCGTTCTGGGGGTCCCAGACCCTGCGCCGCGGATCGAGCACGAGGATGTGCTGGGTGGCCTGCTCGGTGAGGATTACGGGCGGCGTGCCCCGGGGAACCCCGCCGGGAGCTCCGGCGCCACCGGCAGCTCCGGCCGGTGCCGCGGCCGCCATCGGCAGCCCCGCCCCGATCCCCGCGCCCAGAGCCCCGAGCAGCACACCTCGACGAGACGGTCTCGACATACCGGACATGAAGTCTCCCCCACACGGCTGACAGTTGAGACATTGTCAGGTACGCGCTCGCAACATGCCATGGCGCCGCGCGGCATCACATGTCGTAGACCACCGTGACGGGCGCATGGTCCGACCACCGCTGATCATGAGTGGCCGCCCGCTCCACGAAGCCCTTGACCGCGCGCTCCGCGAGACCCGGCGTCGCCACGTGGTAGTCGATCCGCCAGCCCGTGTCGTTGTCGAAGGCGCGCCCCCGGTAGGACCACCAGGAGTAGGGGCCCTCGACGTCGGGATGCAGTGCCCGCACCACGTCGACGTATCCGGCGTCCCCCTCGAAGACCTCACTGAGCCAGGCACGCTCCTCGGGCAGGAAGCCCGAGTTCTTCTTGTTGCCCTTCCAGTTCTTGAGGTCGGCCTCCTGGTGGGCGATGTTCCAGTCGCCGCAGACCACGACCTGGCGCCCCTCGGCGGCGGCCCGCCGCTTGAGCTCCTTCAGGTAGGTGAGGAACTCCCCCATGAAGCGGACCTTCTCGTCCTGCCGCTCCGTGCCGACCTCGCCCGAGGGCAGATACAGGCTCGCGACCGTGACGCCGGGCAGATCGGCCTCGACGTAGCGCCCGCTGCCGTCGAACTCCTCCGAGCCGAATCCGACCTGCACGCGATCCGGCTCACGGCGCGTATAGAGGGAGACGCCCGCGCGCCCCTTGGCGGCGGCCGGCGCGTGTGTGACGTGCCACCCCTCGGGGGCCCGCACCTCCTCCGGCAGCTGCTGGGGCTCGGCCCGCACCTCCTGGAGGCAGAGCACGTCGGACGAGGTCTCGGCGAGCCACTCGACGAAGCCCTTCTTGGCGGCGGCGCGCAGCCCGTTCACATTCACACTGGTCACTTGGAGCATCCCGGAACGATACCGGCACACTTAATGGATACCGGCACGCCTCCGCATAGAAGTACGATGATTCGCATGAGTATCCAGTCGCCGTCGCAGCGATCGCAGCGGGCAGCCATCGAGCTGTGCCCCACCCCCTTCGACCACCCCGACGCGGTCAAGCTCAACGACCGCGTCCAGCTCGAGTACGCGGAGCGGTACGGCGACGAGGGCGACGTCACACCCCTCGACCCGGCCATGTTCGCGGCCCCGCGCGGTTTCTACCTCGTCGCGTACGACGAGAACGGCACCCCGGTGGCCACCGGCGGCTGGCGCGGCCACGAGGAGAACGACGAGGGTTACGCGCACGGCGACGCCGAGATCAAGCGCATGTACGTCACCCCGGAGGCCCGCGGCCTCGGCCTGGCCCGCCGCATCCTGGCGGCCCTGGAGGACGACGCGAGGGCGGCGGGACGGACGCGCATGGTCCTGGAGACGGGCACGAAGCAGCCGGAGGCCATAGCCCTCTACACGTCGACCGGCTACACCCCGGCCCCCGCGAAGTTCGGCCACTACCGCTTCGAGGACCTGAGCCGCTGCTACGTGAAGCCGCTGTAGTGCGCCTGTGCCTCAGTATTGAGGCACAGCAAAGATCCCGCCCGGTTCGAAGAACCGGACGGGATCTCATGTGCAGTGGACCTGTGGGGATTTGAACCCCAGACCCCCTCGATGCGAACGAGGTGCGCTACCAGACTGCGCCACAGGCCCTTGCAACGAGTGAAACTCTAGCATCCCGATCCGGGTGCTTGGAAATCCGTTCCTGACCGGTCCCTCGCTGGTCAGGCCTCACTCGTTGGCGGCCCGCGGCCGCTCCCCGTCCTCGTACTGATCGAAGAGGGGCGTACGTCCGCGTTCGCGCGCCCTGCGCGCGGAAGCGGCCCGCCGTGCGTCACTGCGGCCACCGCCTCCGTCCACGCCTTCGGCGCCCTCGGCGCCTTCCGCGCCCTCGGCGTAGTCGGCGTAGTCGGTGTACTCGCTGCCGTCCGTCTCGCCCCGCGCCTCGTCGGCGGTGGACCCGACGGAGCTCGACCGCGCCGAGCTCCAGGCGTCGGGTGCGCCCAAGTCGACGTCACCGGTGGCCCGCGGGGCGACCGGCGCGGTCACGTACGTCGGCAGGGGCACCGGCACCGGGTCCCAGCTGTCGCCGTGCCCGGGGCGGCGCTGCCGCTCACGCTGCTGGTCCACCCACTCCGCGTGGTCGGTCTGCTCGACCAGGGCGCGGCGGTCGGCGGCGAGTGCGGAGAGCCCGGTCTCCGTCTCGGGGCCCGGTCCTTCCTCCGCGTCGTCGACGACCGCGTCCGCGCCGCCGGGCGCGCGCCTGCGCGGCTGACGCTCCCGCAGCCGCTGCGCGGCGACCTCGGCCCTGCGCCGGTCCATGGTGTAGGTGAAGCGGCGCCGCTCCTGGCCCCGCAGATACACGATGTACGCGCTCAGGAGCGCGGCCGGCGCCGCGGGTGCCCAGAGGAACGCGAGCCCTCCGACTGCGGCGACGATGGTGCCGACCGTGAAGGCGACGAACAGCATCACCGTCGTACGCCGACGGCGTGCGAGCACCTTCGTGCGCCGGGCGCGCGCGGCGGCTTCCGCCGATGCGGCGCGCCGGGCGTGCGACTGCTGGGAGCGCGCCGCGGACGGGGCCGGGGTCGGGACCGGGGTCTGCGCCTGCCCTGGGGCCGGGGTGTTCACCTGGGCCTTCACGGAGGGCTTGGCCTGGGGCTTCGCCGCGGGCTGCGCCTGGGACCGTGCCGGAGGCTGCGGCGTCTGCGGCCTCGACGGGGGGTGCTGCGCCTGGGGTTTGACCGGCGCCTTGCCCTGCGGCTCGGGCCTCTCGTCCTGGCCGCCCTGTCGATGCGGGGGCGCGACGAAGGCCCGGACGTCCACCGAGCCGGTGGCGTTGTCCGGGTCGCGCGACTCCTCCTCTTCAGGCGAGCGCGCTTGCAGGTCCTTGGCGTACCGGCGCTCCATCCCCGCACGTCCGGACAGGAGCCGGATGGCGGTGCTGAAGCGTTCCGTCGGACGGGCTTCATTGAGCTCGTCCTGCCTACGGAGCCACATCGGCACCAAGTAGGCGGCCCAGGCCCCGACGATGACTGCGTAGATGAGGCCGCTGCTGCTCACGCCTCACACGGTAGAGGGGTTTGCTTGAGGCCATCTGCCAATTGAGCCGGTGTGTCGCACGATCTGGCTGATATCTCGAACTTTTTTTGTGACTGATGCGATCAACAGGCCACCGGGACCGTGAAATTAATGCCTCGGAGGGACCAAGTCGGGCCCCAGACGGTCGATCACCGATCAATTTCAAACACTTATTCTATTTACGCGGTGTTCCGGGGTCGTGCCTGGTGCCAGCGCCGCAGCAACCCTTCCGGTACCTCTTCCGCGGTGAGTGCGAAGACAAGATGGTCACGCCAGGCACCGTCGATGTGGAGATAGCGTGGACGAAGCCCCTCCTCGCGGAATCCGAGTTTCTCCACGACCCTGCGACTTGGCCCGTTCTCGGGGCGAATACAGACCTCGATACGGTGCAGCCCGACCGACCGGAAGCAATGGTCGACCGCGAGGGCGACGGCGGTCGGCATCACGCCGCGGCCCGCGACCGACTGGTCGACCCAGTAGCCGACATGGCCCGAGCACATCGATCCCCAGGTGATCCCGGCGACCGTCAACTGCCCCACGAGCCGCCCCTGGTACTCGATCACGAAGGGCAGCATGCGCCCGGCATGCGCCTCGGCGCGCAGATGCCGGACCATCTGACGGTACGTCGGACGGTGCACGATCGGGCCGCTGGGCGTGGGCGGCGGGATGGTCGCCTCCCAGGGGCGCAGCCAGTCCCGGTTGCGCCGGTTCACCTCACGCCAGGGCCGCTGGTCGCGCATCTTTATCGGACGGAGGACGACGTCGCCGTCCGTCAGCTCGACGGGCCAGGAAGGGCTGTTCAGCTCGCACCACCCGGGGGTCTTGGGTGGTCGCCACCCCGGAGCTGCTCGACGGCGTGCGCGAGGAGGGGCTCAAGGACGGCGATGCCGTCGCGCACGCCGCCGGTGGAGCCCGGCAGGTTCACGATGAGCGTGCGCCCCGCGACTCCGGCGAGGCCGCGGGACAGCGCGGCCGTGGGGATCTTCTCCCTGCCGTACGCGCGAATCGCCTCCGGGATGCCGGGCACCTCGTGGTCGATGACGGCGCGGGTGGCCTCGGGGGTGCGGTCGGTGGGCGAGATGCCGGTGCCGCCTGTGGTGAGGATCACGTCGAATCCGGCGTCGGCTCCGGCGCGCAGGGCCTGCTCGACGGGGTCGCCGTCGGGGACGACCTGGGGGCCTTCGACCTCGAAGCCGAGCGCGGCAAGCGCCTCGGCGATGATCGGCCCGCCCCGGTCGGCGTAGACCCCGGCGGCGGCGCGGTTGGAGGCCGTGACGACGAGTGCCCGGTAGGCGGTCATGCTCCGGCTCCTTCGCGGCTCCAGTCCCCGGACTTGCCGCCGGTCTTCTCCTCGACGCGTACGTCCGTGATGACCGCGCCCTTGTCGACGGCCTTGACCATGTCGATCACCGTGAGGGCGGCGACGGTCACCGCGGTGAGCGCCTCCATCTCGACGCCGGTGCGGTCCGTCGTCTTCACCGTGGCGAGGATCTCGACGGCGTCGTCCGCCACGGAGAGGTCGAGTTTCACTCCGGAGACGGCCAGCGGATGGCAGAGCGGGATCAGGTCGGGCGTGCGCTTGGCGCCCATGATGCCCGCGATCCGCGCGGTGGCCAGGGCGTCGCCCTTGGGGACGCCTTCCCCGCGCAACAGCTCGATCACGCGGGGCGAGACCAGGACGCGGCCACTGGCGCGGGCGGTGCGCGCCGTCACGTCCTTCGCGGATACGTCGACCATGCGGGCGGCGCCCGCCTCATCGATGTGCGTCAGTCGCTGCTGGCTACTCATGTGCTGTGGCGCTCCCGGTCCGGGCCCTCCCGCGGTGCGGCGCGAGGGGGTTTATGTGCGCGACACCGTACCGCGCGGGAGCGCCTTTCAGCCGAGCAGGACCACTTCGACGTCGCTGCCCGGCTCCACCGACGCGGTGTCCTCCGGGACGACGATCAGCGCGTTCGCGTGCGCGAGGGCCGCGACGAGGTGGGAGCCCGCGCCGCCCACGGGGCGCACGGTGCCGGTGTCGGCGTCGTACTGCCCGCGCAGGAACTGTCGCTTCCCCTTGGGCGAGGTCAGCGCCTTGTCGGCGGCGAGCTCCGCGCGCGCCGTGGGCCGGTGGACATCCGGGAGGCCCATCAGGGCACGCACCGCGGGACGTACGAAGATCTCGAAGGAGACGTACGACGACACGGGGTTGCCCGGCAGTGCGAGCAGCGGGGTGTGGTCGGGGCCGATGGAGCCGAAGCCCTGCGGTTTGCCCGGCTGCATGGCGAGCTTGCGGAACTCGATGCCGCTGCCGTCCTCGTGCTCGTCCCCGACCGAGGCGAGGGCTTCCTTCACGACGTCGTACGCGCCGACGCTGACGCCGCCCGTGGTGACGATGAGGTCGGCGCGGATCAGCTGGTCCTCGATGGTGGAGCGCAGTGTCTCGGCGTCGTCGGCGACCGCGCCCACGCGGTAGGCGATGGCTCCGGCGTCCCGGGCCGCGGCGGTCAGGGCGAAGCTGTTGGAGTCGTAGATCTGGCCCTTGGCCAACTCCTCGCCGGGCTGGATCAGTTCGCTGCCGGTGGACATGACGACCACGCGGGGGCGTGGGCGCACCGTGACCGTGCCGCGGCCGATCGCGGCGAGCAGGGCGATCTGCGGGGCGCCGAGGACCGTGCCCGCGGTCAGCGCGCGGTCGCCGGCCCGGACGTCGCTGCCACGCGCCCGCACGTGCGCGCGTGCCTCCGCGGGGCGGTGCACGCGGACCTCACCGAAGGCTCCTTCAGGGGCGGCGCTGTGGGCGCGCATCCCGGAGACGGGGCCTTCGCCGAGGCCTCCGTCGGTCCACTCCACGGGGACGACGGCCTCGGCGCCGGGCGGCAGCGGTGCGCCGGTCATGATGCGGGCGGCCTGGCCGGCGCCGACGGTGGGCTGCTCGCCCTGGCCCGCGGCCACGTCACCGATGACCGTCAGGACGGCGGGGAACTCCTCGCTCGCGCCCGTGATGTCGGCGACCCGGACCGCGTAACCGTCCATGGAGCTGTTGTCGAAGGGCGGCAGCGAGACGGGCACCGTGACGTCCTCGACGAGGACGCAGCCCTGGGCGTCGAGGAGTTGGAGCTCGATGGGCTCCAGGGGGCGGACGGATCCGAGGATGTCGTCCAGGTGCTCGCTCACCGACCAGACGTGTTCCTGGCCGGTGGCTTCGGTCGTCGCGCTGCTGCTCAAAGTGCTACATCTCCTCGGACACGTAACTGCGAAGCCAGGCCTGGAAGTCCGGGCCCAGGTCTTCACGTTCGCACGCGAGTCTGACAATGGCACGCAGATAGTCGCCCCGGTCGCCGGTGTCATAGCGGCGGCCCTTGAAGACGACGCCGTGCACGGGGCCGCCGACCTTCTCGTCCGCCGCGAGCTGCTGGAGTGCGTCGGTGAGCTGGATCTCGCCGCCGCGGCCCGGCTCGGTCTTGCGCAGTATGTCGAAGACGTGGGGGTCAAGGACATAGCGGCCGATGATGGCGTAGTTGCTGGGGGCGTCCGCCGCGTCGGGCTTCTCGACCAGGCCGGTGACCTTGACGACGTCGCCCTCGTCCGTGGCGTCCACGGCCGCGCAGCCGTAGAGGTGGATCTGCTCCGGGGAGACCTCCATGAGGGCGATGACGCTGCCGCCGTGCCGCTCCTGGACCTCGACCATGCGGGCGAGCAGCGGGTCACGCGGGTCGATCAGGTCGTCGCCGAGGAGCACCGCGAAGGGTTCGTTGCCGACGTGGGGGGCTGCGCACAGGACGGCGTGACCGAGCCCCTTGGGGTCGCCCTGGCGGACGTAGTGCATGGTCGCGAGGTCGCTGGACTCCTGGACCTTCGCCAGTCTCGCCTCGTCGCCCTTCTTCAGAAGGGCCGACTCCAGCTCGTAGTTGCGGTCGAAGTGGTCCTCCAGGGGGCGCTTGTTGCGGCCCGTGATCATGAGGACGTCGTCGAGGCCGGCGGAAGCGGCCTCCTCGACCACGTACTGGATCGCCGGCTTGTCGACGACCGGCAGCATCTCCTTGGGAGTGGCCTTGGTGGCCGGCAGGAACCGGGTGCCCAGGCCTGCTGCGGGAATGACAGCCTTGCTGATCCTTGGGGGGTGAGACTCAGTCATGTCCGTAACCATAACCGGTGAGTATGTGCGGAATCTGTGGCTCCGGACATTTTGTTCTCATATGAGCGCACCTGGAAGGGTTTGTGAGCGCACCATGCAAGAAACCGGCTCGGACCAGCCGCACGATCAGCCAACCAAGCGCACGTTGCGCGGAGAATTCCTCGCGGTGAGAAGCCGGTTGACTAGGGATGACGCGCAGAAGGCCGCGGCGGTTCTCGCCGACCGCGCATTGGAGCTTCCGGAGCTCGCCGGGGCGCGCACGGTCGCGGCGTACGTCTCCGTGGGGAGCGAACCGGGGACGCGCGCCCTCCTTGACGCCCTCCACGCGCGCGGGACGCGGGTCCTGCTGCCGGTGCTCCTGGAGGACAACGACCTGGACTGGGCGGCCTATGAGGGCGAGGGCTCGCTCGCTCGCGTGCAACACCCGGGAAAGATCCAGCTCTTGGAACCCTCGGGGGCGCGGCTCGGGCCCGACGCCGTCCTGGCGGCCGACGTCGTGCTGTTGCCCGGCCTTGCCGTGGACGCGCGCGGGATGCGGCTGGGGCGCGGCGGCGGGTCGTACGACAGGGTGCTGGCCCGGCTCGGGAGGGCCGGGGCCGATCCGGCTCTGGTGGTGCTCCTGTACGACACGGAAGTCGTCGCGCACGTCCCCCAGGAGCCGCACGACAAGCCGGTGCACGCCGTCGTCACCCCGTCGGGAGTACGCCGCTTCCGCTGACCCTCTCCGCACGGGAAAGGGCCCTCCACGCGCGCGTGGAGGGCCCTTTCACTGCTGTGTGCGGCGGCTCAGGGCCGCAGCACCAGCGTGTCGTTCGTGCTCTTCTTCACGGCGTTCTCCGAGAAGGACCACGGCAGCAGCTCGCCCTTGACCCACTTGCTGGTCTGGTCGGTGTAGTGCGCGTTGTAGGCGTGCCCCGAAGCACCGGTGAGGTTGATCCACTTCGACTTGTCGAGGTCGTCGAGGTTCACCACCATGCGCATCGACGGCACCCACTGCACTCCGTAGCCGCCCGCCGCGTTCCAGCCGGTGGCGTTGACCGCCGCCTCGCCGCCGCCCAGCTTGAACGGGCCGCGGTTGAGCATGAACTGGAGCCAGCCGGGGCCTTCGACGCCCAGGGTCTGGTTCTTCAGGGTCAGCCGGTGCAGGCGGCCCCAGCTCCAGGTGTCGACGTCCTTGCCGAGCTTGGCCGTCAGGTCCCAGCGCGCGTCCTCCATGGCCCGCCCGAACAGCTGGTCACGGGTCTTGGTCGCGGCGTCCGTGCGGGTCTTCGGCGACTTCCACCAGTCGTTGTCCTCGTCGTCGAGGATCGACCGGATCACTTCGTAGTAGCGGTCGCCGCCGTCGGGCTGGGCGGATTCCGCGTCACGCTGGCCGCACTCGCGCACCGGCTCGGCCTCGTCGGCGGGACCGGTGTTCCCGGCCGGCTCGACGTTCAGGCACTGGCCCTTGACCCGCAGCTCCTTGGGCAGCTTGTTGCCGATGGAGAGCTTGAGGATGTTGCGCCAGACCGAGTTGAAGTACGCGGCTGCCGCCGAGTCGGCGTCCTGGGTGTAGTCCCAGCCCTCAAGGAGCTTCTGCGCCTCACGGACGTAGCTGTCCTTGACGTCGATCTTGAGCAGCTTGGGCACGAGCAGCTTGGCGATCTCGCTGCTGTTGTCCATCTGCATCGTGCGCATGTCCTCGGTGGAGACCTTCCCACCGTTCTTGGTCTTCGACTGGATCAGGTCGGTGATGCGCTGGCTGCGCGCACCGTAGCCCCAGTCCGACGTGAGCTTGTACGGGTACTTGTCGTCGATGACGGCCTGGTTGGCGGTCACGATGTAACCGCGCTTCGGGTCGTACTCGTAGGGCAGCGCGGCCTGCGGGATGTAGCCGGTCCAGCGGTAGTCGGAGTCCCAGCCGGGCGCGGGAAGCGCGCCGTCGCCCTTGCCGCGGACCGGGATCTTGCCCGGTGCCTGGTAGCCGATGTGGCCCTTGGTGTCCGCGTAGATCAGATTCTGCGAGGGCACTTCAAAAGAAGAGGCCGCCTTGCGGAAGTCGGAGAAGTCCTTCGCCTTGTTGAGCTCGAAGACGGCGTCCATCGACTTGCCCGGCTGCAGCGCGGTCCAGCGCAGCGAGACTCCGTAGCCGTCGCCACGGTCGGGGGCCGCGCTGTCGACGGTGGCCTTCTTGCCGACCTTGACCAGTTCGTCGTCGCGGTCGGACAGCAGCGGGCCGTTGCCGGTCTCCCGCACGGTGATCTTCTTGGGCTTGCCGCCCGCGACCTTGATGGTCTCCACCCGCGACTTGAAGGGCAGCACCTTGTCGTCGTACTCGTAGCCGTCGCCCTCGAACTTCTCGAGGTAGAGGTCGGTGACGTCGGCGCCGAGGTTCGTCATGCCCCAGGCGATGTCCTGGTTGTGGCCGATGACCACACCCGGCATGCCGGCGAAGGTGTAGCCGGAGACGTCGTACTGGCAGTCCTTGGAGACCGACCGGCAGTGCAGGCCCATCTGGTACCAGACGGACGGCAGCTGTGGTGACAGGTGCGGGTCATTGGCGAGCAGTGGCTTACCGGAGATCGTGTGGTCACCGGAGACCACCCAGGAGTTGGAGCCGATGCCGTTGCCGTTCGGGCCGAGGCCCGCGTCCGGGACGCCGTCCAGGATGTCGGAGAGGCCCGACATCTGGGACTGCAGGCCGTCGGGGGCCTGTGCGTTGCCCGCGAGGCCCGTGCCCGCCGCGCCGCCGGTCTGCGACTGGCTGTTCGCGCTGCCCTTGCCCTCGTACTCCTTGGTGACGCTGTTGTAGGCGCCCTCCTGGACGATGGGCTTGTTCCGGGCGTACGGGTACTCCGGGTACAGGTCCTTGATCTGGGACGGGCCGAGGCGGCTGGTCATCAGGGACCGGTCGATCTCGTCCTGCATGTTGCCGCGCAGGTCCCAGGCCATGGCCTTGAGCCACGCCACGGAGTCGACGGGGGTCCACTCCTGGGGCTCGTAGTCGTTGGTGAAACCGAGAGCGGCGTACTCCAGGGAGATGTCCTTGCCGCTCTTGTCCTTCAGGTAGGCGTTGACTCCCTTGGAGTACGCCTGGAGGTACTTCTTCGTCGCGGGCGAGAGCTTGGTGTCGTACTCCTTCTGCGCCACGCGGTGCCAACCGAGCGTCCGCAGGAACTCATCGGTCTTTACTTGACCCTTGCCGAACATCTCGGAGAGGCGGCCGGAGGTCATATGGCGGCGGACGTCCATCTCCCAGAACCGGTCCTGTGCCTGGACGAAGCCCTGGGCCATGAACAGATCGGCGTCGGACTCGGCGTAGATCTGCGGGATGCCGTTGCCGTCGCGCTTCACGTCGACGGGACCGGCGAGGCCGTCGAGCTTGATCGTCCCCTTGGTCTGCGGGAAGGAGGCACGCACCGTACTGACGCTCCAGTACGCCCCGTAGCCGATGCCCGCCACGATGGCCAGGACCAGGACGATCACGATGAGGCGGGCTCGGCGCCCCTTCTTCTTGCCGGACTTATGACCGGAAGAGGCGGTGGTATTCGAGGGCATCGCTGTCCTTGCTGTCCTTACGCGAGCGGCAGGGCTGGCTGGGCGGTGGTGGGAGCGCTGGAGCAACCATAGGCGCAGGGCACCGCGGCCCCGGACGCGGAGTCAGGAAGAGCATCGCGACACATCGTATGAATGTTCGAAGACGTCAAGGAAGCGTTAACAATTAGGTAAGGTAACGAAGTACTTGGCTCGCGCGGAGAGGAACGGCCCCTGACTGTCCACGACCTCAACCAGCTTCTGCTCATCTGCTCGCTCGTCCTGCTCGTCGCGGTCGCGGCGGTCCGCATCTCGTCGCGCAGTGGGCTCCCCAGCCTGCTCCTCTACCTCGGCATCGGCGTTGCCATCGGCCAGGACGGCATCGGCAACGTCACGTTCAACAATGCCGAGTTGACGCAGGTCATCGGCTACGCGGCGCTCGTCGTGATCCTGGCCGAGGGCGGTCTTGGCACGAAGTGGAAAGAGATCAAACCCGCGCTCCCCGCCGCCGCCGTCCTGTCGCTCGCCGGCATCGCGGTGAGCGTCGGCGTGACGGCCGCCGGTGCCCACTACCTGGTCGGCTTGGAGTGGCGGCAGGCGCTCATCATCGGCGCGGTGGTCTCCTCGACGGACGCGGCGGCGGTCTTCTCCGTGCTGCGGAAGGTGCCGCTGCCGCCGCGCGTGACGGGCATCCTGGAAGCTGAGTCGGGGTTCAACGACGCCCCTGTGGTGATCCTGGTCGTGGCCTTCTCCACCGCGGGCCCCGTGGAGCACTGGTACGTCCTCATCGGCGAGATCGCCCTGGAGCTCGCGATCGGTGCCGCGATCGGCATCGCAGTGGGCTGGCTCGGCGCCTACGGCCTGCGGCACGTGGCGCTGCCCGCCTCGGGTCTCTACCCCATCGCCGTGATGGCCATCGCGGTCGCCGCCTACGCGGCCGGAGCCATGGCGCACGGCAGTGGATTCCTCGCCGTCTACCTCGCCTCGATGGTCCTCGGCAACGCCAAGCTGCCGCACTGGCCCGCCACCCGTGGCTTCGCCGAAGGGCTCGGCTGGATCGCGCAGATCGGCATGTTCGTCCTGCTCGGCCTCCTGGTCACCCCGCACGACCTGCTGGACGACATGTGGCCCGCGATCATCATCGGCTTGATCCTGACCGTGGTGGCCAGGCCCCTGGGGGTCGTCCTCAGCCTGCTGCCGTTCCGGCTGCCCTGGCAGGAGAAGGCCCTGATGTCCTGGGCCGGCCTGCGCGGAGCCGTGCCCATCATCCTGGCCACGATCCCGATGGTGAACGGCGTCGCCGACAGCGAGCGGATCTTCAACATCGTCTTCGTCCTGGTCGTCGTCTACACCCTCATCCAGGGCCCTACGCTGCCGTGGCTGGCCAGGAAACTGCGCCTCGGCGACTCTTCGGGCGCCGCCGACCTGGGCATCGAGTCGGCCCCCCTGGAGCGTCTGCGCGGCCACCTGCTCTCGGTGGCGATCCCGAAGGGATCGCGGATGCACGGCGTCGAGGTGGGCGAACTGCGGATGCCCGCGGGGGCGGCGGTCACCCTCATCGTTCGCAACGGCGAATCATTCGTCCCGCAGCCCACGACCGTCCTTCAGCGCGAGGACGAGCTCCTGGTGGTCGCGACCGACCCGGTACGGGACGCGGCGGAGAAGCGGCTGCGAGCGGTCGGACAGGGCGGAAAGCTGGCTGGATGGCTGGGAACTGCTGGTCAGGACGGTCAGAGCCCAGAAGGGCGAGGCAATCACAGGTGACGGGCGCCTCATTCTCCGTATTCACAGGCCTGAGGGTTCCGTTCCCTGTACGATGAAGGCACACTTCTTCTGTACCAACTGATCGAACCAACTCTGTCTGACGCAGAGCTGGCGCCGACCGTATGGCGGCCGCGTGTCCTCGCAGTGGGCAACCGGCATCTACCGCAGTTCCGCGCAAGAGGACAGCTCTCGGCGCCGTCGCCCTGAAAAGGGGACGGGCTACCAGGCGGCAGAAAGGCACGGGCCGTGGCATCCACGGTCACCTCCCGCCCCGGATACGGACAGCTGCTGCGCACCCGCGGCGCCTGGACGTTTCTCCTGCCAGGCTTCGCGGCACGACAGCCCTTCGCGATGCTGACCATCTCCATCGTGCTGCTCGTGCAGCACACCACCGGCTCGTACGGCGTCGCCGGTGCCGTGTCGGCCGTCACCGGCGTCTCCATGGCGGTGTTCGCCCCCTTCGGCGGCAAGCTCGCCGACCGGTTCGGCCAGCGGGCCGTACTGGTGCCGGGCGTACTCATCCACACGGTGTCGGTGCTCTCCCTGACGCTGCTCGCGCTCTCCGACGCCCCCTTGTGGGCGCTCTTCGTCGCCGCGGTGCCCACCGGCGCATCGCAGCCGCAGATCAGCCCCATGGTGCGGGCCCGCTGGGGCGTCAAGCTCCAGGACACCCCGCTCGCCGGCACGGCTGCCGCCTTCGAGTCGGTCACGGACGAGCTGACGTTCGTCCTCGGCCCGCTCTTCGCGACCGCGCTCTGCACGACCATCGACCCGGCGGCCGGACTCTTCACGGAGGCCGGACTCACGCTGGTGGGCGGCCTGCTGTTCGCCGCGCAGAAGAGCACCCAGCCCAAGCCCGCCTCCCGCGAGGAGCACGCGCGCGTGGAGCACGTCTCGGCGCTGCGCATCCCCGGTGTGCGGGTCCTGATCGTGACCTTCCTGGGCATCGGCGCCGTCTTCGGCGGCATGCAGGTCTCACTGGCCGCCTTCACCGAGTCCATCGGCGAACCCGGCCTGAACGGCGTTCTGTACGGCACGTTCGCGGCGGGCAACATGCTCTCCGGACTCGTCTGCGGCGCCATCGCCTGGAAGATCGCCCCGCAGCGCCGCCTCCTCGTCGGGTACGCGGCACTGACCCTGATGGCCTCCGGGCTGTGGGCCGCGCACTCCGTGGTGCTGCTCGCCGGACTCGGTCTCCTGGTCGGCGTCTGCATCGCGCCCGCGCTGATCACCGGCTACACCCTGGTCGACCGTCTCGTGGACCCGTCAGGCCGCACCGAGGCCTTCACCTGGCTCACCGGCGCCGTCGCGCTCGGCCAGGCCGCCGCCGTCACGGTTGCAGGACAGCTGGAGGACCACCTCTGGGCCGGCGCCGGATTCCTGGTGCCGCTCGGCGGTACGGCGCTGGCCCTCGCGGTGCTCGTGACCCTGCGCTCGCGGCTCGTGCCGCGGTCCGTCGGACGCACCGTGGCACGTGGCGTCGGTCACCGCGAGCCGGTCACGGTGGACTGATCTCGCGGAATACGTCACTATGGACCGTCGTTAGCACTCAACGAGTGAGAGTGCCAGGAGGAAGCAAGTGCCGACGTACCAGTACCAGTGCACCGAATGCGGCGAGGGCCTCGAGGCGGTGCAGAAGTTCACCGATGACGCCTTGACCGTGTGCCCCGGCTGCGACGGACGCCTCAAGAAGGTGTTCTCGGCCGTCGGCATCGTCTTCAAGGGCTCCGGCTTCTACCGCAACGACAGCCGCGGCTCGTCGTCGAGCAGCACGCCGTCGACGGCGACCGCGTCGAAGTCCTCGGACGCCAAGTCGTCGGACTCCAAGTCCTCCGCGGGCGCTTCGTCGTCGTCCTCGTCGTCGGACTCGAAGCCGTCCGGCTCCTCCTCGGGGTCGTCCACGAGCTCTTCGAGCTCGTCGGCCGCCTAGGGCGCACCGCCCCGCACACGCTTTCTTCCAGGTCCCCGCTGTCCTCCGACAGCGGGGTCTTCGGCGTTCCCGGGCCCGGCTACTGTGCTCGGCATGGCGAACACGGCGAACGCGACGCGGGCCGAGGTCGGTGTCATCGGCGGCTCCGGCTTCTACTCCTTCCTCGACAACGTGACCGAGCTCCAGGTCGACACCCCCTACGGAGCGCCGAGCGACTCCCTCTTCATCGGTGACATCGCCGGGCGGCGGGTCGCGTTCCTGCCCCGGCACGGCCGCGGACACCATCTGCCGCCGCATCGCATCAACTACCGCGCCAACCTGTGGGCGTTGCGCTCCGTGGGCGTACGGCAGGTGCTCGGGCCGTGTGCGGTGGGCGGCCTTCGGCCCGAGTTCGGGCCCGGGACACTGCTGGTGCCCGATCAGCTCGTGGACCGCACGAAGGCGCGTACGCAGACGTATTTCGACGGGGTGCCGCTGCCGGACGGGAGCATCCCGAACGTCGTACACGTGTCGCTCGCGGACCCCTACTGCCCCGCCGGGCGCAGCGCAGCGCTGAAGGCGGCCCGCGGGCGGGAGTGGGAGCCGGTGGACGGCGGGACGCTCGTGGTGATCGAGGGGCCGCGGTTCTCGACCCGTGCCGAATCGCTCTGGCATGCGGCGCAGGGCTGGTCGGTGGTGGGCATGACCGGGCATCCCGAGGCCGTGCTCGCCCGTGAACTGGAGCTCTGCTACACGTCGTTGACGCTGGTCACGGACCTGGACGCGGGTGCGGAGAGCGGCGAAGGCGTATCGCACGAGGAGGTGCTCCAGGTGTTCGCGGCGAATGTGGACCGGCTGCGGACGGTGCTGTTCGACGCGGTGGCGGGGCTGCCGGCGGAGGGTGAGCGGGAGTGTCTGTGTGCGGGGGCGCTTGGCGGGATGGATCCGGGGATTCGGCTGCCGTGAGGTGAGGTGGGGGCCGGGGCGGGGGCGGAACTTTCCCTTCGGGTGAGGGAGTTGTCCACAACCGGCGACTTGTACACGGGGCTCAGCGGGATTCGGCGCGGACCCGCATCGTGAGAGCGGAAGGCAAGATCCGCAGCTCTCTCGACTCCGCAGGTGGTGGCCGCCGTGGCTCATGTTCCCTCAGACATCTCCTCCCCTTCTCCTCCCCCGCCGTGCCCCGTGCCGCACTTCTCCCCCGTACTGGTACGGGGCGGGCGGCACCGCCTGCGAAGGCTGCTGCGGCACAGACGGCGGGCCATGGCCGCGGGACTCGCGGTGACCGCGGCCGCGCTGGTGGCCGCCGGGCCGCGGGACGCAGAACGGGTGCGGCCGCAGGGGCATCCGGCGGCCACTGCCTCGCCCTCGCGGGAGTCTGAGCGGGAGCGTCGGGCCGCGGCACACGTGACGGCGCCGGTGCGGATCGCGGACGCGGAGACCGTGCGCCTGCTGCACCGGGGCGACCGGGTCGATGTGGTCGCCTCCGACGGCTCCGCGTCGCGGGTGGTGGCGGCCGGGGCCAGGGTGACCGAGGTGCCCGAGCCTCAGGAGGACGTGGCCGAAAGCGCCGCCGAGGTGGGCGCGTTGGTCGTGCTCTCCGTGCCGAGAGCGACGGCGGCGCGGCTCGCCGGAGCCGGTGCGGGCATGCGTCTGGCGGTGACGCTGTGCTGATTCACGATGTGTGCGACTGCACTGACTTCCTGTCAAGTCGCTCATTCGAGCTGCCCAATTGGACAGTCCTACCAGGCCCTGACGTAGTTTGCGAAGCTGTCTGTTTCACGAACTGCAGTTGCAACGAAAGGCCTCGTGGTGAGCGAGAAGAACGAACCGAGTCTCTGGGAGGGCTTCAAGGCCTTCCTGATGCGCGGCAATGTCGTCGACCTGGCGGTCGCGGTGGTCATCGGAGCCGCGTTCACGAACATCGTGAACTCGGTGGTGAAGGGTGTCATCAACCCGCTGGTCGGTGCCTTCGGTACGAAGGATCTCGATCACTACAGCTCGTGTCTGAAGGACCCGTGCAACATGAAGGCCGACGGCACCGTGGAGAGCGGCATCCCGATCATGTGGGGTTCCGTGCTCAGCGCGACCCTCAGCTTCGTGATCACCGCGGCCGTCGTCTACTTCCTGATGGTGCTGCCCATGGCGAAGTATCTGGCGAGGCAGGCCGCGCGGAGGGCCGAGAAGGAGGGCACGCAGGAGGTCATCGAGATCTCGGAGCTGGAGGTCCTCAAGGAGATCCGCGACGCCTTGGTGGCGCAGCGCGGCTCGGGGCACGACGAGCGGTAGAGGTCTGGGCACGACGAGCGGTAGAGCGGGCTCAGAAGTGGTGGGGCGGCTTCTCGTCGAGGAAGCGCGCCAGGTCGGCGGCGCTGTCGCCGCCGACCGGAGGCCGCTCACCCCACCCGCGGTCCGTGTCGTCCGAAGACTGCTGCGACAGGGGGTCGTCGAAAACCAGGGCGCTCTTCGGCTTCTTCGGTGCCTCGGAGCCCTTCGGGGTCTCCGATTCCTTCGGATCGCGCGGTTCGGGGGCGGGGGCGGTGCTCATATATCCAGGGTACGTCCGTGGGGCGCCGCTGCGTCAGTCAGACAGCCGTGAGCCCCTGGGCTGCGAAGATCTCCTTGGCGGCGGCCACCTGTCCGGGGATGGGCGAGGGGGTGTCGCGCAGGGTGAAGTCCTTGCCGATGGCGTCCCACTTCGCCTCGCCCAGCTTGTGGAAGGGCAGCACGTCGACGCGCGAGACGTTGCCGAGCGAGGCGGCGAAGCGGGCGACGCCCTCGATGTTCTCCAGGGCGTCGGTGAGGCCGGGGACGAGGACGAAGCGCACCCAGACGTCCTTGCCGAGGCCGGCGAGGCGGCGGGCGAAGTCGAGGGTGGGCCGCAGCGGGCGCCCGGTGACCTTCTTGTACGTCTCGCGGTCCCAGGACTTGATGTCGAGGAGCACGAGGTCGACGTCGCGGAGCAGGGCCTCGGTGGCGCGCACGCCGAGGAAGCCGGAGGTGTCGAGGGCGGTGTGCAGCCCCAGCTCGTGCTTCAGGCGGTGCAGCAGTTCGCCGGTGAAGACGGGCTGCAGGAGGGGTTCGCCGCCGCTGACGGTGGCTCCGCCGCCCGCCGCCGAGATGAACTTGGTGTACTTGGCGGCCTCCGCGATCACGTCGTCGGCGGTGGTCCGCTTGCCGTCCCGGATCCGCCAGGTGTCGGGGTTGTGGCAGTACAGACAGGTCAGCGGGCACCCCGAGAGGAACGTGACGAAGCGGGTGCCGGGGCCGTCGACGCCGGTGGACAGGTCCCAGGAGTGGAGGGATCCGGTGACGGGGCGCCGGGTGACCGCGGCCGCCGGGGTCGCCGTGTCGCGCGCGGTCACCGTTTCGAGCAGAGCAGTCATGGCAGTGCTCCAGGTGGCTCAGAGGGAGCCGTGGAAGGTGCGGTTGATGACGTCGAGCTGCTGGTCGCGGGTCAAGCGGATGAAGTTGACCGCGTAGCCGGAGACCCGGATGGTCAGCTGCGGGTAGTTCTCCGGGTGCTCCATGGCGTCCTCCAGGGTCGCCTTGTTCAGCACGTTGACGTTCATGTGGAAGCCGTCGCTGGCCATGAAGCCGTCGAGGACTCCGGAGAGGTTCTGGATCCGCTCACCGGGGGTGCGGCCCAGGGCGTCCGGCGTGATCGTGTTGGTGAGCGAGATGCCGTCCTCGGCGTCGTCGTAGTCGAGCTTGGCGACCGACAGCGCGGAGGCGATGTAGCCGTGCTCGTCACGGCCGTTCATCGGGTTGGCGCCGGGGGCGAACGGCTCGCCCGCGCGGCGGCCGTCGGGGGTGTTGCCGGTCTTCTTGCCGTAGACGACGTTCGAGGTGATCGTCAGGACGGACTGGGTGTGCACCGCGTTCCGGTAGGTCGGGTGCTGCCGGATCTTGCCCATGAAGTCCGAGACGATGCGCTGGGCGATGTGGTCGGCACGGTCGTCGTTGTTGCCGTAGGCGGGGTAGTCGCCCTCGATCTCGTAGTCGACGGCGAGGCCCGTCTCGTCGCGGATGACCTTGACCTTGGCGTGCTTGATGGCGGAGAGCGAGTCGGCGGCCACGGACAGGCCCGCGATGCCGCACGCCATCGTGCGCAGGATCTCCTGGTCGTGCAGCGCCATCTCGAGGCGCTCGTAGGCGTACTTGTCGTGCATGTAGTGGATGACGTTCAGCGCGTGGACGTACGTCTTGCCGAGCCAGCCGAGCATCGCGTCGTAGCGCTCGACGACGGTGTCGTAGTCCAGGTAGTCGCCCTCGATGGGCTCGAAGCCCTCGACGACGCGCTTTCCGGTCTTCTCGTCGCGGCCGCCGTTGATCGCGTAGAGCAGGGCCTTGGCGACGTTGACGCGGGCTCCGAAGAACTGCATCTGCTTGCCGACGGCCATCGCCGACACGCAGCAGGCGATCGCGGTGTCGTCGCCGTACTTGGGGCGCATCAGGTCGTCGGACTCGAACTGGATGGCCGAGGTGTCGATGGCGACCTTGGCGGCGAAGTCCTTGAAGCCCTTGGGCAGTTCGCGGGCCCAGAAGACCGTGAGGTTCGGCTCGGGGGCGGGGCCCAGGTTGTAGAGGGTCTGCAGGGCACGGAACGTGGTGCGGGAGACCAGCGGGCGGCCGTCATCGCCGATGCCGGCCATCGACCAGGTGACCCAGGTCGGGTCGCCGGAGAAGCCTTCGTTGTACTCGGGGGTGCGCAGGAAGCGGACGATGCGGAGCTTGATGACGAAGTCGTCGATGAACTCCTGGGCCTCGGCCTCGGTGATGCGGCCGGACTCGATGTCGCGCTGGAGGTAGATGTCGAGGAAGTTGTCGATGCGGCCGATCGACATGGCCGCGCCGTTCTGCTCCTTCACGGCGGCCAGGTAGGCGAAGTACAGCCACTGGACGGCCTCGCGGCCGGTGGTGGCGGGTCCCGAGATGTCGTAGCCGTACGACATCGCCATGGCCTTCAGCTCGCCCAGGGCCTTGATCTGCTCGGAGGTCTCCTCGCGGGCCCGGATGACGTCCTCGGTGGCCCACTCCTCGCCCAGCTGGGCCTTGTCGGCCTCCTTCGCGGCGATGAGGCGGTCGACTCCGTAGAGCGCGACGCGGCGGTAGTCGCCGATGATGCGGCCTCGGCCGTAGGCGTCGGGCAGGCCGGTGATGATGCCGGAGGAGCGGCAGGCGCGGATCTCGGGCGTGTAGGCGTCGAAGACACCTTCGTTGTGGGTCTTGCGGAGGTGTGTGTAGACCTCCTTGACCTCGGGGTCGGCCTCGTAGCCGTAGGCGTTGAGTGCGCTCTCGACCATCCGCCAGCCGCCGTTGGGCATGATGGCGCGCTTGAGCGGGGCGTCTGTCTGGAGGCCGACGATCAGGTCGGCGTGGTCGGCGGCGGTTCCGTCGACGTAGCCGGGCCTGAAGGCGTCGATGCGGGACGGGGTCTTCACGTCGACGTCGTGGATGCCGCGTTCGTTCTCCGCGGGGAACATCGACAGGAGCTTCTGCCAGGCCTGGGTGGTGCGTTCGGTCGGCCCTGCCAGGAAGGAGTCGTCACCCTCGTACGGGGTGTAGTTCTGCTGGACGAAGTCGCGGACGTCGATGGCGTCCCGCCACAGGCCGCCCTTGAAGCCGTCCCATGCCTCGCCGTGCACTGTCGTTTCCGCGGGAGTGGCAGTCATCGCCGGCACCTTCCGAATCGCCTTTTCGCTATGCCTCCATTGCACTGCGGTCCGATCGATCAGGGACTCCGCAATGGTCCCCACTTCGGGGCCGGAGGTCCTCTCTCTCCGCTCACCAGACCGGATGCACCCACCCTGACCTGGTACTTCTCGCGGGACTTTGGACCTAAGTTCGCTTGTGAACGCATTCACAAGTATCTGCGGACATGCCAGTGGGCCGGGTGCTCCCACACCCGGCCCACCGTGCCGACGCCGCGAGAGGCGTCAGCTGGGGGATTCCGCGCCCTTGCGGGCGTAGAACCACCAGCAGACCGCGATACAGCTGGCGTAGAAGGCCACGAAGCCCCACATCGCGCTGGTGACCGCGAAGTTGGCGAACATCGCCGGGATGAAGAAGAAGCCGTAGGCCGCGATGGCGGAGGTGAAGCCGGTGACGGCGCCCGCTTCCATCTCGGACTGCTTCAGCGCCTTCGTGTAGGCGGGGGTGCCCTCCGTCAGGCCCTTCAGGTGCTGGGCGCGGAAGATCACCGGGATCTGGCGGAACGTCGAGCCGTTGCCGATGCCCGAGAAGAAGAACGCGCACAGGAAGCAGATGAAGAAGCCCCAGAAGTTGCCGTTGTCGCCGCCGGAGGGGAGGAAGTTGATGACGCCGATGATCGAGAGCGCCATGCCGACGAACGAGATGATGGTGACCCTGGCGCCGCCGATCTTGTCGGCGATCCAGCCGCCGGCCCAGCGGGCGAGCGCGCCCACGGCCGGGCCCATCCAGGCGTACGTGGCCGCGGAGTAGGCCGCGTCGATCGGCGTGAACGTGGTCTTGATGAGCATCGGCAGAGCTGCCGCGAAGCCGATGAAGGAACCGAACGTGCCGACGTAGAGCCAGGTCATCAGCCAGTTGTGCTTGCGCTTGAAGATGATCTTCTGCTGGCTGAAGGGGGTCGACGCGACCTTCAGGTCGTTCTGGCCGAACCACGCGACGACGGCCAGGATCACGAGGACGGGCACCCACAGGAACGCGGCGTTCTGCAGCCACACGGGCGTGCCGTCCGCCTTGTGCTGGGCCGAGCCGACCGCGAGGACCGAGCTGGTGATGACGATCGGGGTGACCAGCTGGACGACGGAGACACCGAGGTTGCCGAGGCCGCCGTTGATGCCGGTGGCGTTGCCCTTGTCGCGCTTGGGGAAGAAGAAGCCGATGTTGGCCAGGGACGAGGCGAAGTTCGCGCCGCCGACACCGCAGAGGGCCGCGATGGCGATCATCACGCCGTACGAGGTGTTCGGGTCCTGCACCGCGACGCCGAGCCAGATCAGCGGGATGACCAGGACGACCGTGGAGAGCGCGGTGAAGCGGCGCTGGCCGATCATCGGGCCGAGGAAGGTGTAGAAGACGCGCGCCGTGCCGCCCGTGATGCCGGGGACGGCCGTCAGCCAGAACAGCTGCGAGGTGGAGAAGCCGAAGCCGACGTCCTTGAGGTTGGTCGCCGTGACCGACCACACCTGCCAGACGACGAACGCGACCAGGAGCGCCGGGACGGCGATCCACAGGTTGCGGGCGGCGACCTTCTTGCCGATGGACTTCCAGAAGAGCTCGTTCTCCGGCTCCCAGTCGGTGATGGTCCTGCCGGGACGGTACTGAGCGGGGTCGTACGTCGTGCCCGCGGGGGCGGTCTGCGCTTCTCGGGGGCTCTCTCGGTTCTCTTGGGTGGCAGGCGTTCTCATGTTGGTTCCCAGTTCGCTACGGGTCCCGACCTTGCTCCGGGGCCTGACGTTTCCACGGTCCCGTGCGCGGCTCCTCGCGAGCAGAGTCGTAGGGCATCAGCCGTCCAGCCCAAAGACACGAAGGTCAGGGGGCCTTCGGGCCCGTTCGGCGGAAGCCTTCTGTTGTGCTGGCCGCATGACGTCCACACCGGCCCCCGGGCCGACACCAGCACCGCCTCCCCCGTCCGCCACGGTGCGGCCCCTTCGCGCACGCGGGCGGGAGGAAGCTCATCGGGCCGCGACTCCGCTGGAGCTCTTCTTCGACCTCTGTTTCGTCGTGGCGGTCGCGCAGGCCGGGGTGGAGCTCGTGCACGCCGTGGCCGAGGCGCACCCGGGCGAGGGCGTGCTCAACTACGCGATGGTGTTCTTCGCGCTGTTCTGGGCGTGGGTCAACTTCTCGTGGTTCGCGTCGGCGTACGACAACGACGACGTGCTCTACCGCGTCGTCACGCTCGTACAGATCGCCGGTGTGCTCGTGTTCGCCGCCGGGGTCTCCAAGGGGTTCCAGGAGCACGACTTCCTGCTGATCTGGCTCGGGTACCTGATCATGCGGGTCGCGCTCACCACTCAGTGGTTGCGTGTCGCCAAGTCGGCCACGGGCGCCGAGCGCACTACCGCGCTGCGGTACGCGGGTGGGGTGCTGCTCTGTCAGATCGGCTGGTCGGGGCTGCTGTTCCTGCCGGAGGACGCACGCCCCTGGCTGTTCCTCGTGATGGCGGTCGCGGAGATGTGCGTGCCGGTGTTCGCGGAGCGCGTCTACACCACGGCCTGGCATCCGCACCACATCTCGGAGCGGTACGGCCTGTTCACGATCATCGTGCTCGGCGAGACGATCGCGGCGGCGACCATCGCCGTGAAGTCCGGCATCGAGGAGAACGACGCGCTCGGCGAACTTCTGCCCATCGCGGCGGGCGGCCTCCTGATGGTCTTCGCCGCGTGGTGGATCTACTTCGTCGTGCCCATCCACGGCCGCCTGAGCAGCAACCGGCAGGCGTTCCTGTGGGGATACGGGCACTACGTCATCCTCGGCGCGGCGGCCGCGATCGGTGCCGGGCTCGAGGTCGCCGTCGAGGAGGCCGTCGGCAAGGCGCACATCTCGACGCTCGCCGCGTCCACGGCAGTGACCGTGCCGATGGCGTTGTATCTCCTCACCGTCTGGCTGCTGCACTCCCGTTACTACAAGGTGGGCATCGCCCAGCAACTCGTGCTGCCCGCCAGTGCGTTGGCGACCCTGGCGAGTACGTTCGCCGGGCGCTGGGCCGTCCTGGTCGCGGGGCTCGTGGCGACGGCCACCGTCGCGACCGGCGTGACGCTCACCAGCCGGATGAGGCGGATCCCGGCGGGCAACTCCCCCTCGTGATACGCAAGTCGGCATGGCTTCCTCCGACTCCCCCAACTCTCCCGACTCCCTCAGCTCCCCCAGCTCCCCCAGCTCCCCCAGCTCCCTCACCGACGTACCCGGCCTCCGCGTAGGTCACGCGACTCTCACCCACGAAGGCCACCTCACCGGCACCACCGTCGTGCTCGCCCCGGTGGGCGGGGCCGTCGCGGCCGTGGATGTGCGCGGCGGCGGTCCCGGCACCCGTGAGACCGACGCCCTCGACCCCCGCAATCTGGTGCAGCGTGTCGAGGCCGTCGTGCTGACCGGCGGCAGCGCGTACGGCCTGGACTCCGCGACCGGCGTGATGGCGTGGCTGGAGGAGCAGGGCCGCGGCGTGCGGGTCGGCCCCGATCCCTCCCACGTCGTCCCCGTGGTCCCGGCAGCCTGCGTCTTCGACCTGGGCCGCGGCGGCGACTTCACGGCACGCCCCGACGCCTCGACGGGCCGTGCCGCGGTGGAGGCCGCCGCGGGCAGCGAGCCGTTCACCCCCGTCGAGGAGGGGAACGTGGGCGCGGGCACCGGAGCCGTGGTCGGCAAGGTCAAGGGCGGTATCGGCAGCGCGAGCGTCAGGCTGGAGTCGGGTGTCACGGTCGCCGCCCTGGTCGTGGCGAACGCGGCGGGTTCCGGGGTCGACGCGGAGACGGGCGCCCTGTACGGGCGGTACTTCGAGGGGCGGCGGGTGGACTACCCCGACCCCGGGGTGCACGAGGAGGCCACGCGCCGCCTCGCCGAAGCCGCCGCCGGGAACGGGCCTCCCCCGCTGAACACCACCCTGGCCGTGGTCGCCACGGACGCCGAACTCACCAAGGCCCAGGCGCAGAAGCTCGCCGGCACGTCGCACGACGGCATGGCACGCGCGGTGCGCCCCGTCCATCTCCTCAACGACGGGGACACCGTCTTCGCCCTCGCGACCGGTGAGCGCCCGCTGCCGGGAGCCGGGCAGAATCCTCTCGGCCTGAACGAGATCCTCGCGGCGGGCGCGGACATGGTGACCGCGGCGATCGTCCGGGCGCTCCTGGCCGCGGAGTCCGTCCAGACGCCGGGCGGCAACTTCCCCTCGTACCGCGATCTCTACAACAAATAACCCCCAACAACGAATAGCCCCTAAAGGATCCCCTAAGGGAATTCCCAGAAAGAACGGCTACAAATAGCCCCAGTTCACAGCCCGTTGGGCCGCCGACGGGCCATGTCCATGTGCCCGCCCTCACATCAAGCGGACGGAACCTTTCCGCCTGCGGGCCGCTCTTAACCCTTACTGGACCAGAACGCGCACTTCGCACAAAAACACAACGATGGAGCAGCCCGTGACAACGTCGCACATAGCCAAGCCCCGGCGGCGCACCCTCCTGGCGGCCACCGCGCTCGCCGCCGTGGGTGCGCTCTCCCTCACGGCCTGCGGCGGCGACGGGAATGGCGACAGCGACGGCAAGGACGGCAAGACCAAGCCCCAGGGCGCCGACATCACCATCTCGGCGAAGGACGGCTCCACCGGCGCCTCCATCAACGCCACCGGCGTCAAGGTCGAGGGCGGCAAGCTGACCGAGGTGAAGATGACCCTGGTCTCCACCGGGGCGGCGGTCGACGGCACGCTCTCCGCCGGCGGCACCAGCTGGAAGCCCAAGGCCCAGCTGGAGCGTGGCATGAAGTACAAGATCGAGGCCAACGCCAAGGACGGCAAGGGCAAGGAAGCCACCGAGAACTCGATCTTCACCACCGTCTCGAAGGCCAACAGCTTCATCGGCAGTTACACCCCCGACGGCGGCACGAAGGTCGGCGTCGGCATGCCGGTCTCCTTCAACTTCGACAAGGCGATCACCGAGAAGCAGTCCGTCCAGTCGCACATCAAGGTCACCTCCGACAGCGGCCAGAAGGTCGTGGGCCACTGGTTCGGCAACCAGCGCCTCGACTTCAGGCCCGAGGAGTACTGGAAGGCCGGCTCCAAGGTCACGATGAAGATCGACCTGGAGGGCGTGAAGGGCGCGGACGGCGCCACCGGCGTACAGAACAAGACGGTCACCTTCACCGTCGGCCGCGCACAGGTTTCCACGGTCGACGTGAACGCCAAGAAGATGACGGTCGAGCGCGACGGCAAGGTCATCAAGACCATCCCGATCTCCGCGGGCAGCCCGGCGAACCCCACGTACAACGGGAAAATGGTGATCTCCGAGAAGTTCACCCAGACCCGTATGAACGGCGACACGGTCGGCTTCGGCGGTGAGTACGACATCAAGGACGTCCCGCACGCGATGCGCCTGTCGTCCTCCGGCACCTTCATCCACGGCAACTACTGGGGCTCGCCCTCGATCTTCGGTAGCGCCAACACCAGCCACGGCTGCGTGGGCCTCCAGGACGCGCAGGGCGCGGGCGACTCCAGCACGCCGGGCGCGTGGTTCTACGACAACTCCCTCATCGGGGACATCGTGACGGTCAAGGGCTCCCCGGACGAGACCATCGCCCCGGACAACGGCCTCAACGGATGGAACATGTCCTGGAGCGAGTGGACGGCGGGCAGCGCGGGCTGATCAGCGGGCAGCGCCAGCTGATCCGCGGGTTGATTCCGGCCGCCCATCCCGTCCCTCCTGACCCTCTCACCAGGCCACTCACCAGGCCCAACACCGCGAGCCGCACGGGAACTTGCCGTGCGGCTCGTACGTTTTCCGGTTCCCGGGCATGATGTCCGACCCAGGGGCTACGGTATGCACTCACAAGGTGACATGCAGCAACGCCGGGAGAGACCTTGAGCGTTCCGTACGAGTACGAGACGGCGTGCGAGCCACAGTCCGACGAGCAGAAGTCTTCGCACTCTCCGCAGGAGCATCTCGAGCGGCTTCTTCGCCGCGCCATGAACTCCTTCGACCTGCCGGACGAGACGATAGGGCGTCTGGAATCGGCTCTGGCGTACGACAGTTCGCTGCACTCCGCGCACCACAGCGCGGGCCTGCACCGCGAGACCTACCGGCACACGTGGCTGCTCGCCGACGCCGGTGCGCTCACCCTCTGGGAGCTCGTGCACAACACCGGCCCCGGCAGCCACCCCCAGTACGAGCTGTACGCGGACGAGGAAGAGGCCGGCGTCGCCACCTCGCGCCTGCCGCTCCCGCCCGACACCCCTGCCGGCGCCTGCGAGCAGCCCGTCGTGCTCCAGCTCCCGGTCACCCACGAGCCCCGCCATACGTACGTCCCGGACGACTCCGCGGATCACGGCCGCCGGCTGCTGCGCCGCGCCGAGAACTCGGTGAGCGAGGGCCGTCCCGGCGAGGACCTGGAGCGGTTACTGCGCTCGGCGTTCGCGCACCAGATCACCCAGGCCTTCGGCCGCCCCTGCCTGCCGGGCGAGGCGCGCCTCTGCTTCTCGCTCTACGAGCACGCGTTCCTGCTCTTCGACGGCAGTGAGCTCAGCCTCTGGGAGGTCGAGCACACAGTCACCCCCGACAAGCGGCACCGCTGCGAGGTGTACGTCACCGAGGAAGCGGCCCGCGCGGCGATGGAGCAGCGCGCGAGGAGCATTCCGCAGCAGCGTACGAAGTAGGCACCAAGTAGGTACGAAGTAGGACAGAGCGGGCTATGGCCGCGCCGCCTCAGCTGCGGCCGTCGCCGAACTGTCGCACGAGGCCCGCGAAGGCGGCCCGCTCGTCCGCCGTCAGCTCGACCGTCTCCGTGCGCGGCGGGCCCGCCTGCGCGGGCAGCGCGCGCAGCGCCTGGGACCGGCGCCAGACGTCCACGTCGACCTGGTCGCGCCGCATCACCCGCACCAGGCCCACGGCCCAGGCGACGGTCGCCGCGGCCAGGACGGCCACGCCTGCCTGCTGGAGGATCGAGACATTCTGGAACATGCCGCACAGTAGACAACACGACCCAGGCCTTACGACAGGGGGGTTGTGGGACTTACGTCCTGAAGTGACGCATGTCGCACAACCCCCCTCATAGGGGCCGAACCCTCTGCGGCTCGGCCGACCGGGCTCAGCCGACCGGCCTCAGACGGCCGCCGGCACCCGCTCGTCCGTCACGGCTTGCTCGTCCGTGGCGCCGCGCTCCGAAGGGGCCGTCTTCCGGGCGCCCTTGAGCAGGATGACCGCCAGGGTGGACACACCGACGCCGGCGACGATCGCGACCAGGTAGAGCAGCGGCTGCCCGATGAGCGGCACCACGAAGATGCCGCCGTGCGGGGCCCGCAGCGTGCAGCCGAAGGCCATCGACAGGGCGCCGGTGACCGCGCCGCCCGCCATCGACGCGGGAATCACCCGCAGCGGGTCGGCCGCGGCGAACGGGATCGCGCCCTCCGTGATGAAGGAGGCGCCCAGGAACCAGGCCGCCTTGCCGTTCTCCCGCTCCGTCTTGGTGAAGAGGCGGCCGCGGACCGTGGTGGCGAGGGCCATGGCGAGCGGCGGGACCATGCCGGCCGCCATCACCGCGGCCATGACCTTGAGGCTGCCCTCGGTCGGGTTGGCGAGGCCGCCGACGGCGAAGGCGTACGCGACCTTGTTCAGCGGGCCGCCGAGGTCGAAGCACATCATCAGGCCGAGAATGACGCCGAGGATGATGGCGTTGGCGCCGGACAGGCCCTCGAGCCAGTCGGTGAGCGCGCTCTGCAGCTCCGCGATGGGCTTTCCGATGACGAGGAACATCAGGAAGCCGACGATCGCGGACGAGATCAGCGGGATCACGACCACCGGCATGATGCCGCGCAGCACAGCCGGGATCTTCACGCGCTGGATGCCCATGACGACCGCACCCGCGATCAGACCCGCCGCGAGGCCGCCCAGGAAGCCCGCGTTGATCGTGACGGCGACGGAGCCGCCGACGAATCCGGGGACGAGTCCTGGCCGGTCGGCCATTCCGTACGCGATGTAGCCCGCGAGGACCGGCACCAGGAAGGCGAAGGCGAGCCCGCCGATCTGGAAGAGGAGCGCGGCCCAGCTCGTGGTGTCCGTCCACACGAAGTGCTCGGCGACGGACGGGGCCTTGTCGATCTTCCAGCCGCCGATGGCGAAGCCGAGTGCGATGAGGAGGCCGCCCGCGGCGACGAAGGGGACCATGTAACTGACGCCGGACATCAGCCACTTGCGCAGCTTGGTGCCGTAGCCGTCGCCGCTCTCGCCCGCGTCGTCCACCGGGCTCGCCTTGGCCCCCGAGGTGATCTCACCGCGGGCCGCCTTCGCCCGGACCTCCGCGATGAGTTCCGCGGGGCGGTTGATTCCCGCCTTGACGCCCACGTCGACCGTGGGCTTCCCGGCGAAGCGGTCCTTGTCCCGTACGGGGACGTCGTGGGCGAAGATGACCGCGTCCGCGGAGGCTATGACCGCCGGGTCGAGGCGGGTGAAGCCGGCGGAGCCTTGCGTCTCCACCGCCAGTTCCACGCCTGCCTCGCGGGCCGCGTTCTCCAGGGATTCCGCTGCCATGTACGTGTGCGCGATGCCCGTGGGGCAGGACGTTACGGCGACTATGCGGAACGGCTCCGCCGGGGTGGGGTCGTTTTCCGGCTGCTGGTCGGTGGGGGTTTCTGACTTCTCCCCGCCCGCCCGTCCGTTACCCCGGATCAAGTCCGCTGCCGTTTCCGCGTCCGTGGCACCCCGCAGCGCGCTCGTGAACTCCTCGTCCATCAACTGCCGTGCCAGCGAGGACAGGATCGTCAGGTGGGCGTCATCCGCACCGGCCGGAGCGGCGATCAGGAAGATCAGGTCGGCGGGCCCGTCCGGCGCCCCGAAGTCGATGCCGTCGGCCGAGCGGCCGAAGGCCAGGGTCGGCTCGGTGACGTGGGCGCTGCGGCAGTGCGGGATCCCGATGCCGCCGTCGAGGCCGGTCGGCATCTGCGCCTCGCGGGCCGCCACGTCGGCGAGGAACCCGTCCAGATCGGTCACCCGGCCCAGGGCCACCATGCGCTCGGCGAGGGCTCGGGCCGCCGCTTCCTTGGTTCCGGCGGACCGGTCGATTTCGAGGTCGACCAGTTCCGCGGTGATCATCTCGCTCATCGCGGGCTCCTTCGCACGCGTATCGCCCGGAGGGCGGGGGTGGGGACGGGGGCGTGGGGATGTGGGTGGGTGTGGATGTGGATGTGGATGTGGGTGTGGGGGCTCATGGGGCGGGCTCCGTCAGTACGCGGTCCAGGGGGACCTCCGACGTGACGGTGACCGCGTCGGGCGCGAGGTCCGAGGGGGTCGGCATCGCGCTGCCGGGGAGCTGGACCGCTGCCGCGCCGTGCGCCACGGCCGAGGCGAGGGCGGTGGCGCCGGTGCCGCCCGCGATGAGGAAACCGGCCAGGGATGAGTCACCGGCGCCGACGTTGCTGCGTACGGCGTCGACCGGTGCGCTGGCGAAGTACGTGCCCGAGTCGTCCACCAGGAGCTGGCCGTCCGCGCCGAGGCTGGCGAGCACGGCCCGCGCGCCCAACTGCCGCAGTTCTTCGGCCGCCTTGACCGCGTCGCCGACCGTCGCCAGGGGGCGGCCCACCGCTTCGGCGAGCTCCTCGGCGTTCGGCTTGACGACGTCGGGGCGTTCGGCGAGGGCGGCGAGCAGGGCCGGGCCCGAGGTGTCGAGGGCGATGCGGGCGCCGGCGGCGTGCGCGCGGGCCACCAGGTCGGCGTACCAGGAAGGGGCGAGCCCGCGGGGCAGGCTGCCGCAGCAGGCGATCCAGTCGGCGCCGGTGGAACGCTCGCGCACGGCGGAGAGCAGCAACTCGGCCTCCGCCTGCGTCAGTTCGGGCCCGGTCGCGTTGATTTTGGTGAGGGTGCCGTCCGGTTCGGCCACCGCGATGTTGGAGCGGGTCTGGCCCGCGACCCACACCGGGGCGACCTTGATGCCCTGCTCGTCGAGGAGCTCGGCGACGAGCGCGCCGGGTGCGCCGCCGAGCGGCAGGACGGCGAGCGTCGCCGCGCCCGCCGCCGCGACCGCCCTCGATACGTTGACGCCCTTGCCGCCCGGGTCCATCCGGTCACCGGTGGCCCGGATGACCTCGCCGCGGTCCAGCGAGGGGACCTCGTAGGTGCGGTCGAGGGAGGGGTTGGGGGTGACGGTGAGGATCATGCGCGTACGTACCGTTTCGTTGCCGAGCTGTGTGTTGCCGAGCTGTGTGTTGCCGAGTTGTGTGTTGCCGCTGTCCGCGTGCGGGTCCGTGCCGGTCTCGCTCATGCCCGGATCACTTCCGTGCCGCCGCTCTCGATCGCCGCGGCGTCCTCGGGGCTGAGTCCGGTGTCGGTGATCAGCAGGTCCACGTCGTCGAGGCCGCCGAAGCGGGCGAAGTGCTCCTGGCCGTGCTTGGTGGAGTCGGCGAGGAGCACGACGCGGCGGGCCGCGCCGATGGCCGCGCGCTTGACGGCGGCTTCGGCGAGGTCGGGGGTGGTGAGCCCGGCCTGCGCGGAGAAGCCGTTCGCCGCGACGAAGAGGACGTCGGCGCGGATCTCTCCGTACGCCCGCAGCGCCCACGCGTCGACTGCGGCGCGCGTACGGCTGCGGACGCGGCCCCCGATGAGGTGGAGCTGGATGCCGGGGTGGTCGGCGAGGCGGGCGGCGGTGGGGAGGCTGTGGGTGACGACGGTGAAGGTCGCTTCCAGCGGGAGGGAGGCGGCGAGGCGGGCCACGGTCGACCCGGCGTCGAGGATGACGCTTCCTTCCGCCGGGAGTTCGGCGAGGGCGGCGCGTGCGATGCGGTCCTTCTCGTCGGCGGACGTGCCTTCCCGCTCCGCGAGGTCGGGCTCGAAGTCGAGGCGTCCGGCCGGTATGGCACCGCCGTGCACGCGGCGTACGAGGCCTGCGCGGTCGAGGGCCTTCAGGTCGCGCCGGATGGTCTCGGCGGTGACCTTGAACTCCTCGGCCAGCGACAGGACGTCGACTCGGCCGCCGTCGCGTGCGAGTCGCAGGATCTCCTGCTGCCGCTCCGGTGCGTACATGTCCGTTAGCCTCCGAGTAATGCCCGAACCTGTTGCTTCCCTCGCAGAGTACGGTTGCGTCGCCCCAAAGTAAACATGCTCGGGCCCACCACAGACATAAACGGACTTCCGCCTCTGCCTTGCCGGGCCCAAGGACCTCCCACTCCCCCGGCATCCCCCCTGCCGGAACAGACCTCCCCACCCACCCGCCCGATTGCCCCGCAGCCTCACCTGGACGAACAAGCCTTTCCCGCCCGCCCACCCGATTGCCCCGAGGCGCCAGGGGGTCGACAGGCGGGGGTGGGTGGGGGACGCGTACAGCAGCAGGGTGAGCGCGCCGTACTCGTATCCCTGGACACGACAGCGGCCCAGGCGGAGCTCTAGGCTCCGCCCGGGCCGCGACCCGCCCCGCAGGCACCCGCTCAGGACGTCAACGCGGGCTCCCGCTCGGGCAGTTCGTCACCATCGGCCTCGACGACCGCGTCCTCGCCGCCACCCTCGACGTGCTGGCGCGGCTTGCTCGGCAGGGCGAACATCAGCAGGAAGATGACGACGAGCACGCCGACGACCCACCACAGCGAGTTCTGGAACGCGCCCACGATCTCCATGGGCACCTCGCTCCGCGCCGCCTTCTCGTCGATCACGCCGAAGAACACCACGGAGACCAGGCCGAGTCCGAGCGCCGTACCCATCTGCTGCACGGTGTTGAGCAGCCCGGACGCGGACCCGGAGTGCTCACGCGGCACGTCGGACAGGATGGCGTCCGTGAGGGGCGCGACGATGAACCCCATCCCCGCACCCATCACCGCCAGGGGCAGCGCCATCTGCCAGGACGCGATGTCAGCGCCGTACCGGTCCGCCTCCCAGATGTAGAGCAGCACCCCGGCGGCCATGACGAGCGCGCCGCCCTGAAGGACCTTGCGTCCGAACCGCGGCACGAGCTTCTGCACGGACATGCCCGCCGCCACCGAGACGGCGATCGAGAACGGAATGCCGGTCGTGCCGGCCCGCAGCGCGGTCCAGCCGAGGCCCGTCTGCATGTAGATCGTCCAGACCAGGAAGAAGATGCCCATCGAGACACCGAACACGGTCTGCACCGCGATGCCCGCGGCGAAACTCTTCACCTTGAACAGGGACAGTTCCACGAGCGGCGAACCGTCCTTGGCCGCCTTCGCCTTCTCGTACGCGATGAGCGCGCCGAAGACGACGAGCCCGCCCGCCATCATGGCGTAACCCCACAGCGGCCAGTCCAGCTCCCGCCCACGGGTGAGCGGGTAGAGGACCATCAGCAGGCCGAGCGTGACGAGGACGACGCCGACGAGGTCGAGCTTGAGTGCCTTCGGCGCCTTGGACTCGGTGATGAACTTGCTGCCCAGGATCAGACCCGCGATCCCGACGGGCAGATTGATGAGGAAGATCGGGCGCCATTCGAGCCCGAACAGGTTCCACTGGGTCAGCAGCGCGCCGAGCAGCGGCCCCGACACGGCGCCGAGCCCCACGATCATCCCGAAGAGCCCGAAGACCTTGCCGCGCTCGTGCGCGGGGAAGGTGGCGTGCACGATCGAAAGGACCTGCGGCACCATCATCGCGGCCATGCCGCCTTGCAGGATCCGCGATGCGACCAGCATCTCCGGGTTGGCGGCGAAGCCGCAGAGCGCGGAGGCGAGCGTGAAGCCGCCGATGCCTATGAGGAACATCCGCTTGCGCCCGTGGATGTCACCGAGCCGCCCTCCGGTGATGAGCCCGGCCGCGAACGCGAGCGCGTAGCCCGCGGTGATCCACTGGATCTGGCTGTACGAGGCGCCTGCGTCCTCCTGGATGGACGGGATCGCGATGTTCACGATGGTGACGTCGACGAGGTCCATGAAGGCCGCGGTCATCACGATGGCGAGGGCGAACCAGCGGCGCCGGTCGGCGGCGGGGTCCGTTCCGGTCGGTGCTGGGGCGGGGTTGCTGAAAGTCATGAGAGGAGACTAGAAGCCATATAGGCCAGTACGTGTCCTAGATGCGCGGCATCCTTGAATACATGACATCGACTTCTGGTACGGCTTCGGAAAGAAGCGGCGGCTCTGACCGCTCCGGCGGCTCCGGTGGCTCCGGCGGTACGGACACTCCGGCTCGGCTGCTGCAACTCCTCTCCCTCCTCCAGACCCCGCGCGAGTGGCCCGGCGGGGAGCTTTCGGAGCGGCTCGGCGTCAGCCGCCGGACGGTGCGGCGCGACATCGACCGACTGCGGGATCTCGGCTATCCGGTGCAGGCGAGCCAGGGCGCGACCGGTGGCTACCGCCTGGTCGCGGGCAAGGCGATGCCGCCGCTCGTTCTTGACGACGAGGAGGCGGTGGCGATCGCGGTGGGGCTGCGGGCCGGGGCGGGCCACGCGGTGGAGGGCGTGGAGGAGGCGTCGGTCCGAGCCCTGGCGAAGCTCGAACAGGTCCTCCCCTCGCGCCTGCGGCACCGTGTCCAGACCCTCCAGATCGCCACGACTCCCCTGACCAGCGGGGACGGGGCGAGCATCGCGCCCGAGACGCTTACGGTGATGGCGTCCGCGGCGGCGGGCCAGGAACGCCTCCGCTTCGCGTACCGCTCCGGCGACGGCACGGAGTCCCGCCGCCTGACGGAGCCGCACCGTCTCGTGTCGACGGGGCGGCGCTGGTATCTCGTCGCGTACGACATCGACCGCGACGACTGGCGCACGTTCCGGGTGGACCGGGTGTCGTCCCCCTTCGCGACCGGCGCCCGCTTCGTTCCGCGGGAGCTGCCGACGGGGGACGCGGCGGAGTACATCCGCCGGTCGATGTGGCGGGCCCAGCCTTCGTACGAGATCGACGTGACGTTCGAGGCGTCCGCGGAGTCCGTCGCGGCGGGGTTCCCGGCGGCTCTGGGCACGCCGGAGCCCTTGACGGCGACGAGGTGCCGCCTCCGCTCGGAGGTGACGGACTCCATTGACTGGCTGGCGGTACGGCTCTCCTTGGTAGGCCACGATTTCGTGGCCCACGGCCCTCCGGAACTGATCGCTTCCCTACGAACCCTGGGCTCCCGCTTGACACGAGCGTCGTCCACCGACTGACGGTCCACCGCCTGCCGGCGGGGGGCGCCCCTTCACCGCGCTCCGCGCGGTTTTTTCCCACCCACCCGCCCGATTACCCCGGAGCAACGGGTGGGCGGGCGAGAGACATCCGCGCGAAGCGCGGGAGGGGGGCGAAGAGACCCCGGAGCAACGGGTGGGCGGGTGGGAAAGATCCGCGCGGAGCGCGGGACAAGGCTCACTGCCCCGCGGAGGGACACGGCGAGCTGCCAGGAGACAGAGATGAGCCCCGGCGCCGGGGGGGATGGCGCCGGGGCTCAGTCAGTGGGCCCCCTCGGCCAGAGGAAGACCGCCAAAGGCCGGCCGCCTAGGCCGCCGCGTCGAAGCCCGTATCCCGAGCCAACTTCTTCAGCTCAAGAAGCGCATGCTTCTCGATCTGGCGGATCCGCTCCCGCGTAAGACCATGCTGCTTGCCGACCTCCGTCAGCGTCCGCTCCCGGCCGTCCTCGATGCCGTACCGCATCTTGATGATGGAGGCCGTGCGCTGGTCGAGGCGGCCGATCAGGTCGTCGAGCTCCTCGCTGCGCAGCAGGGTCAGGACGGACTGCTCGGGCGAGACCGCCGAGGTGTCCTCGAGGAGGTCACCGAACTGCGTGTCGCCGTTGTCATCCACGCCCATGTTGAGCGAGACCGGGTCACGCGCCCAGTCCAGGACGTCCGTCACACGCGCCGGCGTGGTGTCGAGCTCCGCGGCGACCTCTTGCGGCTCGGGATCGCGCCCGTGCTTGCGGTTGAACTCGCGCATGACACGGCGGATCCGGCCAAGCTCCTCCACCAGGTGGACGGGGAGGCGGATGGTGCGGGACTGGTCGGCTATGGAGCGCGTGATGGCCTGACGGATCCACCACGTGGCGTACGTGGAGAACTTGAAGCCCTTGGCGTAGTCGAACTTCTCGACCGCGCGGACCAGGCCCGCGTTGCCCTCCTGGATCAGGTCCAGGAGCGGCAGACCACTGCGGGGATAGCGGCGCGCGACCGCGACGACCAGACGCAGGTTCGACCGGATGAAGACGTCCTTGGCCCGCTCGCCGTCGGCGACGAGCGTCTCGAGCTCCTCGCGGGAGGCGGAAGCGCCGGGGACGGAGTCGTCGACGTCGCCGTCGAGTATCTTCCGGGCGTACACACCGGCCTCGATGATCTGGGACAGCTCGACTTCCTTGGCGGCGTCGAGCAGCGGCGTACGCGCGATCTCGTCGAGGTACATGCCGACCAGGTCGCGGTCGGCGATCTCCCCGCCTACGGCGCGAACACTGCGTGCCGCGTCGGTCTCGCCGGTGGAGGCGGACTTACGACGGGCGACGGCACGGGTTGCCATGCGTGCTCCCTTGCGTGTGGAGGTCCTGGTCGGCCCTTTTCACGGGCCTCTGTGGTGGAAACCACACCCTTGCGGGTGCCCTGCTTCCGATGGAAACAACGACTGGAATCCGGACAGAATTCCCAAGCCGCGCATCTATTTTCGTGACGTTGCAGTACCCTGTGCCGCCACAAAGGGAGGCCGGATGCCGTCGGAACGTACAGAGGTGCAGGTCAGGCCGGGCACGGAGGCCGATCTGGAGGCCCTGACCGATATCTACAACCACTATGTACGTGAGACGGCGATCACATTCGACACGGCCGTCTTCCTGCCGGAAGAGCGCCGCCCTTGGCTGCTCTCCCACCCTGAAGACGGCCCCCACCGCCTCTTGGTTGCCCAGGAGCGGGATTCCGGCCTGATCCTCGGATACGTCACGAGTTCTCCTTTCCGGGCCAAGCCCGCGTACGCCACCTCGGTGGAAGTCAGCGTCTACTGCGCGCCGGACGCCGCGGGCCGCGGCATCGGCACCCTGCTCTACAAGGCGCTCTTCGAAGCCCTCGAAGGCGAGGACCTGCACCGCGCCTACGCCGGGATCGCCCAGCCGAACGACGCTTCCGGCCGCCTCCACGAGCGTTTCGGCTTCCGGCACGTCGGCACGTACCGGGAGGTGGGCCGCAAGTTCGGCCGCTACTGGGACGTCGCCTGGTACGAGCGTCCCCTCGGCCCCCGGCCCTGACCCGGGGCTTAGGTCCTGACCAGGCGCGCCCTAAGCCCTGACCTAGGCCGCAAGGCCGTTACGCCCCGCGCGCAGCCGCCCTAGCGTGCCCGCATGGACGCCAAAGCCGACACCGCAGCCGACACCGGAGCCGACACCACCGGCACCCTCGACGAAGCCCTGCAGCGCCTGCACGCCTCGGGCCCCGAGCGGCTCGGGCGGCTCACCAACCACGCGCCGATGGCCGTCGAGGCGCTCGCCGCGCACGGCCACTCCGGTGCGGTCCACCGCTGGCTCGAGCTGTACGCGCCGAAGTTGGAGGAGTACCCGAGCGCGGTCGAGCCAATCACCGGCGACGACTGGCGCGAGGCCCTCGGCGATCCGCGCCGGGCGGCGGACTGGATCGCGTACTTCGGCAGGGAGCTCGGCGAACGCCCGTGGCGCGACGTCCTCGCCACGTGGTGGCCGCGCCTGCTGCCGGGCATGTACGGCGGCTCCACGCACCCCGTGATCCGGGTGGGCCACGCGGTCCGCACGCTGCTCGCGGGAGAGGCGACCGAACCGCGCATCACCGAACTCGCCCACGGCCTCGGCTACTGGGCCGCCCGCCACCACCCCGTCACCGGAGTCGAGCTGCTGCCTGCGGGCGCGGGCACCGCGGCCGCGGCCCTGGACGCCGTCGAGCCGATCCCGGACAGGGAGAGCGGCGGCTTCCCCGCCAGGCTCGGCCGGGTCACGGGCCTGCCCGCGTGGGCGGCGGGCGTGAGCGACCCCGACGAGGCGCACCGCAGGCTCACCGAGCTGGTGCGCGCGGCGACCCACCGGTACGCCACGCACGGCCATGGCGAGGAGACGATGCTGGTGCACGCGGCGACCGCGCCCAACGCCGTGCTGCGCGCCCTGCCCGCGCTGCCCCGCACCCTGTGGGCGCCGAGCCTGCACGCGGCCTGGACGGCATCGGCCGCCGTGACCGCGATGTACGCCCCGGACGCCCCGGTCACGTACACCGCACCCGGCACCTTCACCCCGGAGGAGGTCTTCGAGCGGGCCCTGGCACACGGCGACGAACACGTCATCAAGTTCACCGACACGGCACTGGACGTGGGCGACGAGCGGGCCCTGACGGCGGCCCTGCGCGCGATCGAGATCAGCGAACCGCTCACGTAGGGCCGAACGAGACCTCAGCCGAAAAGAGACCTCAGCCGAACTGCACCGACCTCTTCGCGAGCCCCAGCCAGAACCCGTCGATCACACTCCGCTGCCCGTCGAGGTCCCCCGAAGCCTCGGCCGCCCCCAGCGTCACGAACAAGGGCGCGAAGTGCTCCGTACGTGGATGCGCGAGCTCGCCCGCCGGGGACTTGTGGCGGAAGTCGAGCAGGCCGTCCACGTCGCCCGCGTCGAGCGCCTCGTGGCCCCACGCGTCGAACTCCACCGACCACGACGGCACACCGCTGTCCAGATGGCGAAGCGCCGCCAGGTTGTGGGTGAAGAAGCCGCTGCCGACGATCAGTACGCCCTCGTCCCGCAGCGGCGCCAGCTTGCGGCCGATGTCCATCAGGCGGCGCGGGTCGAGAGTCGGCAGGGAGATCTGGAGGACGGGGATGTCGGCATCGGGGTACATCTCGACGAGCGGGACGTACGCCCCGTGGTCGAGCCCGCGATCCGGGATGTCCTGCACCGGCGTGCCCGCCCCGCGCAGCAATTTGCGTACGGAGTCGGCCAGTTGAGGGGCGCCCGGAGCGGCGTACGTGACCTGGTAGTAGTGCTCGGGGAAGCCCCAGAAGTCGTAGACCAGGGGCAGTGTCTCCGTCGCGCCGAGCGCGAGCGGGGCCTCTTCCCAGTGGGCGGAGACCATGAGGATGGCCTTGGGGCGCGGCAGCCCCGCCGACCAGGCACGGAGTTGGTCCGGCCAGAGCGCGTCGTCGGCCAGCGGCGGTGCGCCGTGACTGAGGTACAGGGCGGGCATGCGCTCCTGGGTTGCGGTCATGACGGCGCCTCCGAGAACGTACAAAGAACGATTTACTTTAACTCTCAAGCTTTCACTCAGGAGTGACCCTACTCCCGCGTTGTTTAAGTTTCAAGGAAGTGCTGCGGGCTGCGTACAGTGGAGTACATGGACACGGCACCCACTTCTCCCCCCGATGGGGAACCTCGCTGGCTCGACGACGAGGAACAGCGCACCTGGCTCGCGTATCTGCAAGCCACCACGCTCCTGGAGGATCACCTCGACCGCCAGTTGCAGCGCGACGCCGGCATGCCGCACATCTACTACGGCCTCCTGGTCCAGCTCTCCGTCGCCCCGCGGCGGCGCCTGCGCATGACGGAGCTGGCCAGGAACACCAAGATCACCCGGTCCCGCCTCTCGCACGCCATCGCGCGCCTGGAGAAGAACGGCTGGGTGCGCCGCGAGGACTGCCCCTCCGACAAGCGCGGCCAGTTCGCGATCCTCACCGACGACGGGTACGAGGTACTGCGCAGGACCGCGCCCGGCCACGTCACCGCCGTGCGCCAGGCCCTCTTCGACCGGCTCACCCCGGAACAGCAGAAGTCCCTCGGCGAGATCATGACGATCGTCGCCGAGGGACTTCAGCCGAAGGAGGCGGGGGCGGACCTGCCCTGGCTCCGCTAGGCCCCTTGCCGGACCGGGGTCAGTGCGCGACCACCGGGATCCGGATCTCGTCCTCGACACCCTCGGTGTCACCGGAGCCCGAGGCGGCCGGAGCGCCGCCCTGGGCACCCGTATTGATGAGGGCGAAGGCGATCGCGGCGGCGGCGACGAGGATGCCGACGGCCCACCAGATCGCGCTGGTGTAACCCTCGACCATGGCCTGCGCCTGGAGCAGCTTCTGCGCCGCGGGAGTCGTCGCGCCCGCCGCGTGGTCCGTGATGTACGCGGTGGTCGCGGAGGCGGCGATGGTGTTCAGGAGAGCCGTGCCGATGGCGCCGCCGACCTGCTGCGAGGTGTTGACCATCGCGGAGGCGACACCGGAGTCACGCGGCTCTACACCGTGCGTGGCGAGCGACATGGCGGGCATGAACGCCGTACCCATGCCGAGGCCCAGCATCAGCTGCGCGGGCATGATCAGACCGGTGTACGAGGAGCCGACCTCCAGCTGCGTCAGGAGCAGCATGCCGACGGCGGCGAGCACGAAGCCCGGACCCATGAGCAGCCGCGGCGGGACGCGGGTCATCAGGCGGGCACCGATCTGCGTGGAGCCCACGATCATGCCGACGATCATCGGCAGGAACGCGAAGCCGGTCTTGACCGGCGAGTAGCCCTGGACGATCTGCAGGTAGTACGTGAGGAACAGGAACAGACCGAACATCGCGATGATCGCGAGGCCGAGCGACAGGTAGACGCCACCGCGGTTGCGCTCGGTCAGGACGCGCAGCGGAAGCAGCGGCGACTTGACCTTCGCCTCGGTGAGGACGAACGCGGCGAGCAGGACGGCGGACGCGACGAACATGCCGATGGTCAGGGAGTCCGACCAGCCGGCCGACTCGGCGCGGGTGAAGCCGTAGACGAGCGCGACCAGACCGAGGGTGGAGAGGACCACGCCGGGGATGTCGAGCGGCGAGCGGTTGCGGGCGCCGGCCGGCTCACGGATGACGAAGTATGCGCCGAGGGCGGCGATGACGGCGAACGGGATGTTCACGAAGAACGTCCAGCGCCAGTTCAGGTACTCGGTGAGGAAACCGCCGAGGATGAGGCCCACGGCGCCACCGCCACCGGCGATCGCACCGTAGATGCCGAACGCCTTGGCGCGCTCCTTGGCATCGGTGAACATCACGGCGAGCAGCGAGAGAGCGGCGGGCGCGAGCAGCGCGCCGAACACGCCCTGAAGGGCGCGGGCGCCCAGCATCATGGCCTCGCCGGTCGCGGCGCCGCCGAGCGCGGAGGCCGCGGCGAAGCCGATCAGGCCGGTCACGAAGGTGCGCTTGCGGCCCCAGAGGTCGGCTATGCGGCCGCCGAAGAGCAGCAGGCCACCGAAGGCCAGGGCGTAGGCCGTGATGACCCACTGGCGGTTGCCGTCCGAGATGCCCAGGTCCTGCTGGGCGGAGGGCAGCGCGATGTTCACGATGGTCGCGTCGAGCACGACCATCAGCTGCGCGAGCGCGATGAATATCAGCGCTTTCCAGCGCCTGGGATCTGTTTCTGACATGGGAGTAGCCACCTAGCGGTACGTGTGGTGAAAAAGTGAGGGAAAGGCGATGTAAGGCAAAGCCGGGACTGGCGAGACTCAGGACTGGCGGAGGTCCTCCAAGGTCGCCGCCTCACCGGGCAACTCGGAGCGGGCCGGCGCCATCAGGCCGTCGAGGAACAGCTGCAGATGGCGGTGGACGAAGCGGTCCATGTTCAGGCACGCGGTGCCGGGCAGCGGCCTGGTGAGCTGGGAGAGGGCGACCATCAGGTCTCCGACGGCGATGTCGGTGCGCAGCTGCCCGGCCGCGCGCGCCCTTTGCATGAGCCCGTCGGTGACGGCTTCGAGCCGCTCGCGGGCGTCGACCAGATCCGGGTGATCGGGGTCGAAGGCCTCCTGGAGCATCGGGCACAGGGCACCGATCCGCTCGTCGGCGGAGGCGTGCACGAACCGGCGCAGGGCGTCGAACGCGACACCCGGGTCGGCGTCGGCCGCCGCGATCGCCTCCTCGGCGTGTGCCGAGACGCGGTCGGTGACCAGCAGGACGACCTGGTGGACCAGTTCGGAACGGTCGGAGAAGTGCCGGTAGACCGTGGCGTTGCCGACGCCGGCCCGGCGCGCGACCTCGTCGAGCGGCACGTCGGGGCCGAACTCGACGAACATCTCGCGTGCGGCGGCGACGATCCGCTCCCGGTTGCGCAGGGCGTCGGCCCGCGGGCGGGGCGTGCGGCGCTGTGCAGCGGTGGCGGTTTCCACGGCGCTCTCCTCAAGTCTGCGGTGCGCGATGCGGGGAATCACTCCCCGTTTCGCTCGGACACAGGTCTAAACGGGGAGACAGTCCCCGGATATTTCCCGCTCCCCGACTTTCTTCGCGTGACCCGCGTCACACCTAAATGAACAAGAAACCCACGATCGGTCGCACCCAGCGAGCGCCCGCGCACCCACCGGCACAGGGTGATCGGAAGGGTGCAGCCAGGACCGGCGGCTGCCGCAAGGGGAAGGCCCACGCATGCAGCAGCCGACCTGGAGGCAGATACGCGGAGCGCAACGTGGCGCCGCACTCGCCACCTGCGCCGTCCTTGCCCTCACGGTCACCACATCGGCGAGCACCGGCCGCCTGATGGAGGAGTCCCCCACAGCGGCGGGCCCCGTCTCCCTGAACCGCGCGACGACACTCAGCCCGTGCATGATCAACGGCACGATGGGCGTCCAGATGTCGGAGGGCGTGCCCACCTCCGCCGGCTACTCCCGCTCCACCGGCACCGTCCGGGCCCTGAACCTCATGGTCGACTTCTCCGACGCCCGCGGCGACGGCACCGCGCGCGACCGCCTCGCGGAGTTCTTCCCCCAGACGTCGGACTGGTTCCGCACCAGCTCCTACGGACGGCTCGACTACCGCCCGGAGTCCCCGATCCCGGACTGGCTGCGGATGCCCAAGAGCTTCAAGGAGTACGGGATAGAGCGCGGCGCCCCCTTCGATCCGGGCTACCGCGAGCTGGTCCAGGACATCGTGGCGGAGGCCGACCCGGACGTGGACTTCCGGGAGTACGACCTGGTGAACATCCTCATGACGCCGAACGCGGGCCCTTCCGCGCTCGACACGGTCCTTTCGGTGACCTTCGCGGGCAACACCGAGGCACCCGTCGCGGACGGCGTCCCGGTCTCCAACGCGTCGTTCGTCTACAGCCGTCAGGACGACGGCTCGGGCAGCTACCGCGAGACCGGCTACCGCGTACTCCCCCACGAGAACGGCCACGTCTTCGGCCTGCCCGACCTCTACACGCAGGAGGGCGGCGGCGCGGTCGGCCACTGGGACATCATGAGCGAGGACTGGGGCGCCAACAACGACCTGCTGGCCTGGCACAAGTGGAAGCTCGGCTGGCTCGGCGACGACCAGATCAGCTGCGCGTCGAACGCCGGCACCACCGAGCACACGCTGACCCCGCTGCCGGAGGACGGCGGTACCAAGCTCGCCTTCGTGCCGCTGAGCACGCGGACCGGGTACGCCGTCGAGGCGCGCACCCGCGGCGGCAACGACGAGGCGATCTGCAAGCCCGGGGTGCTCATCTACCGGGTGGACGCGGAGGTCGACACAGGCCAGGGCCCGGTCGCCGTACTCGACTCCACGAAGGACAGCGGCGGCTGCACACGTCGGCCGAACGTCCACGCGGAGCTCTCCGACGCGACCTACGAGCCCGGTCAGACCTTCACGGACAAGAAGACGGGCGTGCGCATCACGGTGACGGACATCGACGAGGAGGGCCGCTACCGGGTGCATGTCACGCGGCCGTGAAAGTGCGGGGTGTCAGGCGCCGTTGACCTTGGAGGAGCCGGCGCCGGGCACGGTCTGCTGCACCTGGCGCAGGAAGGCGGCGTTGTCCGGGGTCTTGCGCAGGCGCTCGATGATCGCCTCCAGGTTGCTCTGCGCGTCCCTGCCGTGCAGGGCGCGCCGCAGTCCGCGTACGGCGGTCAACTCGTCGGTGGGAACCAGGAGTTCGTCACGTCGCGTACCGGACGGGGTGACGTCGACGGCGGGGAAGACACGCCGCTCGGCCATGCCGCGGTCGAGGCGGAGCTCCATGTTGCCGGTGCCCTTGAGCTCCTCGAAGTAGTAGTCGTCGGCGCGCGATCCGGTCTCCACGAGCACGGTGGCGAGCATGGTCAGGGACCCGCCCTCCTCCGCGAGCCGCGCGGCACCGAAGAGGCGCTTGGGCCCCTGGATGGCGGCGGCGTCGACACCTCCGGAGAGGGTGCGGCCGCCGCTGGAGGCCGCGTTGTTGTACGCGCGGCAGAGCCGGGTGAGGGAGTCGAAGAGCATGACGACGTCCTTGCCCTCCTCGGTGAGCCGCTTGGCGCGCTCGACGGCGAGTTCGGCCAGGGCGATGTGCTGCTTGGCGGGCCGGTCGAAGGTCGAGGCGAGCACTTCACCCCGTACGGAACGCTTCATGTCCGTGACTTCTTCGGGCCGTTCGTCGAGCAGCACCACCATGAGGTGCGCCTCGGGGTGGTTCGCGCTGACGGCGGCGGCGATCTGCTGGAGCAGGACGGTCTTGCCGGTGCGGGGCGGCGCGACGATCAGGCCGCGCTGGCCCTTGCCAACGGGGGCGACCAGGTCGATGAGCCGGGTCGCGACGCTGCCGCCGCCGTCACCCGGCGTCTCCAGGCGGAGCCGCTCGCGGGGGTGCAGCGGGGTGAGGTCACCGAACCGTGCGCGCCGGTGCAGGGCTTCGGCCGAGTGCCCGTTGACGCGCTCGACGGAGGTCAGCGTGCGGGGCCGCCCGCACTCACCCTGCACCACGTCGCCGGCGCGCAGGCCGAGTCGGCGGATGAGGCTGGAGGGGACTTGTACGTCGTTCGGGGTGGGGAGGCAATCGCCGGTACGGAGATGGCCGTTGGCGTTGTGACTCACATCGAGGATGCCGGATGCGGCGAGGACGGGGGTCTCGGTGGTTCCCCTGCTCGGGGTGGTGGTCTTGTTTCGGGTGATGGTTGCGGTACTCATGATGGGGTCCTTTCGCGGACATGCGAATGAGGGGCCCGGCAGGACGGTGTGTTCACGTCCCGTACGTCGGGCGGAGAAAAGAACTGCAGCAAAGGGCTTCGCGAAAAAGATGGAAGCTACGGAGCTACGGGGCCTCGATACGAGGCGGAAGAAAAGAAGATCGGCACCGGCGCCGCAGAAAGCGGCGTACACACGTGCTGTTCGCAAGGTAGCACAGCTTGCGGGACACCGAACGTGACGTGGGTCACCGGAACCGTACCCGGACGGCCGCACCCGCCCACATGAAGCGCCCCCCGGTTATGTGGGCCCCACACATGGGATCCCCGTACGGCGCACCCTTACCTTTCCGGCCATGACGAGCCCCATTCCCGGCGGTGCCGCCCCCGCCGGAACCGACCTCACCGGACGCACCGCCCTGGTCACCGGCGGCGCAAGCGGCATCGGCCGGGCCTGCGCCGTGGCCCTGGCCGGTGCCGGCGCCTTCGTCCACGTGGTGGATCAGCAGGCCGACGCGGCCAAGGACGTGGCCGACGAGATCGACGGGGAGGCGCACGCTGTCGACCTCGCCGACCCCGCCGCGGTGCACACCCTGCCCACCCGAGTCGACGTCCTCGTCAACAGCGCGGGGCTCCAACACGTCGCCGCCATCGAGGAGTTCCCCCCGGAGCGGTTCGACCTGATCCAGAAGGTCATGGTCACCGCGCCGTTCCTCCTGCTGCGCAGGACGCTGCCCCACATGTACGAGCGCGGATGGGGCCGCGTCGTGAACATCTCCAGCGTGCACGGCCTGCGCGCGAGCCCCTTCAAGTCCGCCTACGTCGCCGCCAAGCACGCCCTGGAGGGCCTGAGCAAGGTCGCCGCCCTGGAAGGCGCGCAGCACGGCGTCACCAGCAACTGCCTCTGCCCCGGCTACACCCGCACGCCCCTCGTAGAGGACCAGATCAGCGCCCAGGCCACCGCCCACGCCATCGCCCCCGAGCAGGTCCTCACCGACGTACTGCTGCGGCGTTCCGCGCTCAAACGCCTTGTCGAGCCCGAGGAGATCGCCGCCGCCGCGCTCTGGCTCTGCGGCCCGCACAGCGGCTTCGTGACCGGCGCGTCGCTGCCCCTGGACGGCGGCTGGACCGCCGGCTGAACTCCCGCTCCCCCAGCGTCACTTCACCTCCCGCACCCGCGTCCCCTACGTCTCCTACGTCCCCATCGAGAAACGGATCACGCCATGGCAGCCGCAACGCCGCGTGCCCAGGGCAGGACCCCGGGCAAGCCAGGTATCGCCCGCATCATCAGCGCCAGCCTCATCGGCACCACCATCGAGTGGTACGACTTCTTCCTCTACGGCTCCGCCGCCGCGCTCGTCTTCAACACCCTCTTCTTCCCCAACAGCGACCCCTTGGTGGGCACTCTCCTCTCCTTCCTCACCTACGCGGTCGGCTTCGCCGCACGGCCGCTGGGCGGCGTCGTCTTCGGCCACTACGGCGACAAGATCGGCCGTAAGAAGCTGCTCGTGCTCAGCCTGATGATGATGGGCGGCGCCACCTTCGCGATGGGCCTGCTGCCGACCCACGCCACGCTCGGCGTCGGCGCTCCGATCCTGCTCACGGTGTTGCGCCTGGTCCAGGGCTTCGCGCTCGGCGGCGAGTGGGGCGGCGCCGTCCTGATCGTCTCCGAGCACGGCGACGACAAGAACCGCGGCTTCTGGGCCTCCTGGCCGCAGGCGGGCGCCCCCGGCGGCAACCTCCTGGCCACCGGCGTCCTCGCGCTCCTCGCCGCCGTCCAGTCGGACGAGGCGTTCCTCGCCTGGGGCTGGCGCATCCCGTTCCTGCTCTCCGGGGTGCTCGTGATCATCGGCCTGTGGATACGGGTCTCGGTCTCGGAGTCCCCGCTCTTCCTGGAGGCGCAGGCCCGCGCAGAGGCGGAGGCGGCGTCGGAGGGAGCGGCCAAGCAGGACGCGCCGGTCGTCGAGGTCTTCCGGCACAACTGGCGCGGCGTCCTCACGGCCATCGGCACCCGGCTCGGCGAGAACGTCTCGTACTACATCCTCACGGCCTTCGTCCTCGTCTACGTCACCGTGCACCTGGAACTGCCCAAGAGCACCGCCCTGAACGCCGTACTCATCGGCTCCGCCGTGCACTTCGTGACGATCCCGCTGTGGGGCGCGCTCTCGGACCGCATCGGCCGCAGGCCCGTCACGCTGATCGGCTCGATCGGCATGGCCGTATGGGCGTTCGCGTTCTTCGCGCTCGTCGACAGCGAGTCCTTCGCCGTGATCACCCTGGCGGTCACGGTCGGCCTGCTCCTCCACGGCGCGATGTACGGGCCGCAGGCCGCCTTCATCTCCGAGATGTTCGATACGAAGGTGCGCTACTCCGGGGCCTCGATGGGCTCGCAGCTCGCGTCCATCATCGGCGGCGCGCTCGCGCCGATCATCGCGGTAGAGCTGCTCAAGGACTTCGACTCGGCGATGCCGGTTGCGTTGTATGTCTGCGTGACGGTGGTGATCACGACGCTGACCGTGCTGGTGGCGAAGGAGACGCGTGGCCGTTCGCTCGCCTCTCCCGCTGTAAAGGGATCAGCTTCCGAGGGTGCGAGCAGCACGCCCTCGGCGACAATCGGAAGCTGAACCGCACCCCCCCCGTGCGCGCACCAGAGGCTCGCGCACCCCGCTCCCGGAGGCGACCCGCCGTATGTCCAGCTCGCCAGAGGCCGCCGACCGCGCCGCCCGCCGGGAGCAGGGGTACGCCGCCCTGCGCGAGCTGCTCGACCTGCTCGCCCAGGACGCGCCGGCCGAGCAGTTCGCCCGTCCTACCGCGGCGGCGCGTGCGGCCGGGGCGAGCGGCGCGGAACTCACGGCGATCGACGAGGCCACGCAGACCGCGCTGCGCGTGCGCCGCACCCTGAACCAGCACCAGCGCAGGGAGGCCGAACTCACGGCCCTCTTCGACACTGCGGGCGACTTGGCAGCCCTCCGCGACCTGGACGCGGTGCTGCGCGCCATCGTGCACCGGGCCAAGCTTCTGCTCCGTACGGACGTCGCGTACCTCTCCCTCAACGACCCGGTGGCGGGCGACACTTACATGCGGGTGACGGACGGTTCGGTCTCCGCCGCGTTCCAGAATCTGCGCCTGGGCATGGGCGAGGGACTCGGCGGCCTGGTCGCCCAGACCGCCCGTCCGTACGCCACAGGGGACTACGAGGTAGACCCCCGTTTCCAGCACACGACCCCCATAGACGGCGCCGTACTCGAAGAGGGCCTGCACGCAATCCTCGGCGTACCGCTACGGCAGGGCACGCACGTCATCGGTGTCCTGTACGCCGCCGACCGCACCGCACGGACCTTCACGCCGGACGAGGTGGCGCTGCTCTCCTCGCTCGCCGACCACGCGGCGATCGCCATCGACAGCGCGCGCCGCATGGAGGAGACGAAGGCCGCGCTCGTCGACCTGAACGAGGCGTCGCAAACCATCCGCGCGCACAGCGAGGCACTGCGCCGAGCCGAGGACGCACACGACCGCCTGACCGATCTCGTCCTGCGCGGCGGCGACTTCACCGAGGTGGCGACGGCAATCGGTGCGTTGCTGCGCGGCGGCACACTCATCCACGACGCGGACGGCACGGAACTCGCCTGCGTCGGGGGCGAGGGCCTGAGGGACGGGAGCAGGGACGCCGGGGACGACGTCCCCCGCACACCCCCGGCCAAGGCCGTCGCCGCCTCGCGTGCCAGTGGGCGGGCCGTCCCCCTCGACGGGACCTGGGTGTGCGCCGTCCTTGCGGGACCGGAGCTCCTCGGCAGCATCGCCCTCACCGGCCGTGCCGACCTGGGCGAGGCCGATCGCCGTCTCTTCGAGCGCGCCGGGGTCGTCACGGCGCTCCTCCTGCTCCTGCGCCGCTCGGCCGCCGAGGCGGAGGACCGCGTACGCGGTGAACTCCTCGGCGATCTGCTCTCCCTCTCCGGCACTCCGGGCCGCCTCACCTCGCGTGCCCGCCGCCTCGACGTCGACCTGGCGCTCCCTCACTCGGTGTTCGTCGCCCACAGCGACACGGCCACGCGTCAGTTCCTGCTCGCCGCCGCGGCCCGCGCCGCCCGCGCCCGCCACGGCCTGTCCGGCCTGCACCACGACCACGTGGTCCTGGTGCTCCCGGCCGACGACACCGGCTCCCGGGCCCGCGCGCTCGCCGCCGAGCTCACCCAGGCCGCCGGATCCCCGGTCACGGTCGGCGCCGCGGGCCCCGCCACCGGCCCCGAAGCCCTCTCCCTGGCCCACGCGGAAGCGTTGCGCTGCCTCTCCGCCCTGCGCGCGCTCGGCCACACCGGCCAGGGCGCGGACCTGCCCGACCTCGGCTTCCTCGGCGTACTCCTCGGCGACGACACGAACCTCGACGCCTACGTACGCCGCACACTGGGCCCGGTCCTCGACTACGACGCCAAGCGCGGCACCGAACTCGTACACACCCTGCGGGCCTACTTCGCCTGCGGCATGAGCCAGTCCAAGGCGAAGGACTCCCTGCACGTCCACGTGAACACGGTGGTCCAACGCCTCGACCGCATAGGCCACTTGCTCGGCGCCGACTGGCAGTCCCCGGAACGTTCCCTGGAGATCCAGCTCGCGCTGCGCCTGCACGCCTACACCTGGGCGACCACGTCGCCCTGATCCGCGGCGGCTTCGTGCGGCGCGGTCGCGGCCGGGACGAGGAAGGTGGCGATGAGCCCGAGGACGACGAAGCCCGCGGCGACGTAGCCGCCGAGCGCGACCCCGTCGGTCATCGCCGAGCGCGCCGCGTCGGCGAAGGACGCGGTCTCCGGGCGGTCCGCGAGGGGCCCGATGGCGGCTCCCGCGCTGTCGGTGACGGCGCCGGTGAGCTGGTCGGCCTTCCCGGACGGCACACCGGCATCGCTCAGCCGGTCGCGCAGGTTCGTGCTGAGGGTGGTGAAGAAAACCGTGGTCAGGGCGGCGATCCCGAGCGCGGAACCGAGCTGGCGGAAGGCGCTCTGGATGCCGGAGCCCTGCCCCACGCTCTCGTGCGGCACCTCGGCGAGGACCACGTTGGTGACCTGGGCGGTAGCGAACCCGACGCCGATCCCGTACGCGAAGAGCATCAGCGCGACGGCCCACCAGGAGCTGTCGGGGGCGGCGATGAACCCGACCCCGGCAAGACCGACGACCTCCAGGGCGAGCCCGATGCGCACCTGCCCCAGCGCCGCGACCCTGGCGGCCAGCGGGAAGCTGACACCGGTCGCCACGAAGCTGCCGATGGCGATGGGCACCAGGGCCAGCCCGGCCTCCAGGGCGCTGTAGCCGAGGGTGAACTGGAGCCACAGCGGGAGCACCGCGACGATGCCGAACTCGCCGAGGCCGATGATCAGGGTCGCGATGTTGCCGTTACGGAAGGAGGCAATCGAGAACAGCCGCACGTCCATCAGCACCCGCGAGGACTGTGCGGAGTCACCGGCCCGGCTGAGCGCGATCTGCCGCCGTACGAAGGCGAACAGCGTGACGGCGGAGAGCACGAGGGCGACGAGAACGGGCGAGGGGCCGCTCCCCCAGCTGACCCCCAGCACCTCCAGCGGCTCGATGCTGACGATCCAGCCGTACGTACGCCCTTCGACGAGCCCGAAGGCGAGCAGCCCGAGCCCGACCGCGGAGAGCACCGCACCGGCCACGTCCAGCCGGCCCTTGGTCCGCGGTGAGGGCGCCATGTAGAGCAGCACTCCGGCGGCGACGAGGACGGACAGCGGCACGTTGATGCCGAACGCCCAGCGCCACGAGACGTGTTCGGCCAGCCAGCCGCCGAGCAGCGGGCCGAGCGCGGCGGCGGCGCCGATGGTCGAGCCCCAGATGGCGAAGGCCTGGCCGCGCGCCTTGCCGGTGAAGGTCGCGTTCAGGAGGGAGAGCGAGGTCGGCAGGATCATCGCCGCACCCGCGCCTTGCAGGAAGCGGGCCAGGATCAGCAGCCCGCTGCCGGGCGCGAGCCCGGCCAGCACGCTGGTCGCGCCGAAGACCACGACGCCCGCGACGAAGATCCGGCGGGCGCCGTAGATGTCGGCGAGGCGCCCGGTCAGCAGGAGCAGCGCCGCGAAGACGATCGCGTACGACTCCTGGATCCACTGCGCCTGCGCCGAGCTGGCGTCCAGGTCCTCGATGACCGAGGGGACGATCACGTTGACGATCGTGGTGTCCACGACGATCAGGGCGACGCCGAGGGCGATGGCGATGAGGCCGAGCCAGCGGCGGGCTGTGGGGGCGGTGGGCTCGGTGGGGGACGGGTCGCGCATCTCGATCAATACCTCCATGGTGAAGTAATTCCACGGTGAAGGTAATGTCGGGCCGGTAAGTTGTCAAAGCACGAGTGCAGGCAGGCAGACAGACAGAGGGACCGGAGAGGGCGGGCGGGCACGGTGGCGACGGAGGAACCGACACCCGGCGAGGTGACGGCGCAGCGCGAGCGCCTGATGGAGGGACTCAGGGGCTACGGCGAGCGCTACAACGAGCTCAGCCGCCGCTTCGCCGTCTGGCTCGGCCTGCACTCCACGGACGCCGACGCCCTCCTGGAGATCGTCATCGCCGAGGACCGCGGCACCCCGCTCTCCCCGGCCCGCCTCAGCGAGCGCATCCTGCTCTCCTCGGGGGCCACCACCGCGCTCCTGAACCGCCTCGAAGCCGCGGGCCACATCGTCCGCACCCGGGAGCACACCGACCGCCGCGTCGTCACGCTGCACAGCCGCCCGGGCATCCGGGACCGCGCCGACGAGTTCTTCACGCCGCTCGCGGCGCGCATGGACGCGACGATGGCCCAGTACCCGCCCGAACTCCTTGAGCGATTCGAGACGTTGCTCGCGGACCTGCGGACGACGATCGACGCGGACCTCGCGGAGCGGGACGGTCGACCCGGTCCGGCCTGACCGGCAACCGCGGCAACTTCCGCACCTGCGGCGACTACGGCACCTGCGGCAACCAATGACCCCCCTGGTGGCGACTGCCCTGCGCAACGCACACCAACCATCACCAGGGCGGATGAGGTACATGGAAGCGAACCAGCACGAGCGCGCGGCCCAGCACCGCAGGCGCCGGCTGAGCCTGAGACTCGGCATCCCGGTCGCCGTGGCGGCCGCGGCGGGGCTGACGTACGGCACGGCTTTCGGGGTCTTCGGCGAGGACGCACAGCCGAGAGCATCGGCGGCATCCGGCCCCACCGCCCGGGCGGCCGATGTCGCAGACGGCTTCGCCTCGGTCAACGCCCTCGGCCAGAACGGGACTTACGGCGGGCGAGACGGAAAGACGGTCACCGTCAAGACACTGGCGGACCTGGAGAAGTACGCGACGGCCTCCGATCCGTACGTCATCGTGGTCGCGGCGGCGATCACGATGGACCCCAAGGGCAAGGAGATCAAGGTCGCGTCGGACAAGACGATCGTGGGTTCCGGCACCGCGGGCCACATCGTCGGGGGCGGCTTCTTCCTGGGCCAGGGCGTGCACAACGTCATCATCCGGAACCTCACGATCCGGGACTCGTACGCGGGTACGTGGAACGACAAGGAGCACGACTTCGACGCCATCCAGATGGACGGCGCGCACCACGTCTGGATCGACCACAACGACCTGCGGCACATGGCTGACGGCCTGATAGACAGCCGCAAGGACACGACGTACCTGACGGTGTCCTGGAACAAACTGAGCAGCAACAACAAGACGTTCGGCATCGGCTGGACCGAGAACACGACGGCCGACATCACGATCCACCACAACTGGTTCCGCGAGACCGAGCAGCGCAACCCGTCCACCGACAACGTGGCCCACGCGCACCTCTACAACAACTACCTCCAGGACGTCGCGGGCACGGACATCACCTCGTCGTACGGGAACTACTCGCGCGGCAGGACGAAGATGGTCCTGGAGAACAGCTACTTCGAGGGCATGAACAACCCGGTGACGAAGGACAGTTCAGCCGCCGTCGTGCAGCGAGGCAACGTCTTCGTCGGCACCAGCGGCCGTAACGAGAGCGGAGGAACGGCCTTCGACCCGAAGAGTTTCTACGCCTACACGCCCGACAAGGCGGCGGATGTCCCGGCGAAGGTGAAGGCGGGCGCGGGCCCGCGCGCGACGGTCGGAACCGCCGCCAGGACGGCGTCCACTCTCACCGTGGCAAAGGACGGGAGCGCCCAGTACAAGACGGTCCAGGCGGCGGTAAACGCGGTCCCGACGAACAACACGTCACGGGTCGTGGTCTCCATCGCACCGGGCACGTACCGGGAGACGGTGAAGATCCCGGCCAACAAGCCGCACGTCACGCTCCAGGGCACGGGCGGCAGCCGCAAGGACACGGTGATCGTGTACGACAACGCGGCGGGCACCCCCAAGCCGGACGGCTCGGGCACCTACGGCACCTCGGGCAGCGCGACGGTGGCCGCGGAGGCGGACGACTTCCAGGCCCGCAACCTGACGATTGCCAACGACTTCGACGAAAAGGCGAACCAGAACCTGGCCGGCCACCAGGCGGTGGCCCTGCGCACGGCGGCGGACAAGGCGTTCCTGGACAACGTGATCATCACGGGCGACCAGGACACGCTCCTCCTGGACACGGCGGCCAAGGACAAACTGGGCCGGGCCTACGTCCGCAACTCCTACATCGTCGGCAACACGGACTTCATCTTCGGCCGGGCGACAGCGGTGGTGGACCGCTCGGTGATCACCCTGAAGAAGCGCTGGGACGGCACGTCACAGGGCTACATAACCGCTCCGAGCACGCCCCCGGACCGCAAGGGCTTCCTGATCACGAACACCACGGTGAACGGCGACGTATCGGCGCGCAGCTTCCACCTGGGCCGCAACTGGCACGCGGGCGGCGACGCGACCCTGTCCCCCCAGACGACGTTCCGCGACTCCACCCTGAGCGCGGCCGTCAAAACCACGCCGTGGTCGGACATGGGCGGCTTCCCCTGGAAGAACGACCGCTTCGCCGAGTACAGGAACACGGGCGCGGGCTCCGGCCCAGCAACGGAAAACCGCCCCCACTTGACGGACGCACAGGCCAAGACCCAGGAGCGCCAAGACTGGCTGGGCACCTGGACCCCCACGCCCTGACCAGCACCGAGCACCACCGCCCCACCCCCATCCGCTACCCTGTCTGGAACCGCCATCCGTGGCGGCACCAGTACGCCTTCGTAGCTCAGGGGATAGAGCACCGCTCTCCTAAAGCGGGTGTCGCAGGTTCGAATCCTGCCGGGGGCACCAGGCAAAAGGCCCCGGACCGATCATGGTCCGGGGCCTTTGACATCTACGTCTGACATCGCGCCCTCCCGTGCACCGCGGGGCACCGAACCTCGACCTGGGGTCCAATGGCGTGTGGCAACCGCGTCACCTGGTAAGTCGGCGTGATGACGTTGGCGTGAGATGTGCCATTCGGCGTCTGGCTGCAACGATGCCCGGTAGCAGCGGACCCTCTTGGGGATATTGGGGCAATCTGCACATAGAGGGGATATCTCCCGCGCTGTGGAGATGATGCTCGGACTGCCGGGCATGTTGCCGCCCTCGTGGGTGGCGCAGGTGTTCTGACGGTGGCACAGACGTCGTGGGGGCTCATGGGGGGCTGTCGGCTGCGGGGGCAGCATGGCGGTGCGGCTTCGGCAAGGTTTCTTTTTACTACGAATTCCCGTAGTAGCGATCTCTCATTGCCCGCGCACGCGAACTTTCTCAGAATGGCGGGGCCGTGGGCCGGTCCAGGTGGCTCAAGAGCAGCTGCCGAGAGCAGTCGGGGTAATCGGGGTACCAGAATCCTGGGCCCGCACCGGTCGGTCTACAAGGATGAGAAATGAAACGAAAGCTGGCGACGACACTCGCCATGGCAGCAGTTATCCTCGCTTCCATGGCCATGCCATCAGAGGGCGCCATCACGCCATCACGCCTAGGTGTTTATGTCGGCCCGGGCAAAACCGATGCGGTGGACAATTCCCGTACGTGGCTCGGCCGTTCACAGGTGGACGCGACCGACTACCTGGACCCGTCCGAGAACATCAAGTGGAACCAGTACGCGACCAAGTACTGGGGTGACTGGAAGAAGGCCGGAGCTGACCGGGATTTCGTGCTCGGGTTGCATCTGCTGCCCAAGGGCGGAAATTTCGCGGATGGGCTCAGCGGCAAGTACGACAGCCAGTTCCGCGCCCTTGCCGACCTGATGATCAAGAACGGCCTTGGCGACTCCGTCATCCGCCTCGGTTACGAGGGAAACAACAAGAACATCGGACCGTGGCAGGGAACCGACGATCCGGCGGCCTATCGGGCGATGTTCCGGAAGGTCGTCACCCTTATGCGTGCTCGCACCGGGGCGGCCTTCCGGTTCGACTACAACATGGCTGTCGGCCCCTCGGGCAAGGTCACGTCATTCGAGACGCTGTACCCCGGCGACAGCTACGTCGACCTAGTAGGTCTGAACATCTACGACGTGTGGTGGCAGCACCCGGGAGCCACGCCGGCTCAGCGGTGGAACCACAGCCTCACCACCGTCATGGGGGTGAATGAATTCAAGGAATTTGCCGCCGCGCACAAGAAGCCGAAGTCGTATCCGGAATGGGGCCTGTACCAGAAGGGCGACTCCTACGCGGGGGGAGGCGACTCGCCCTACTTCATCGACCGGATGGCCGAGCTTGTCCAGGACTCGGAGTATCAGGCGTACTTCGACCACGACTGGGGCGGCGGGACGCTGGACGACTTCCCCAACGGCAAGGAGCAGTACAGGGTCCGCTTCGGCGGCTGAGGCCGCTCAGGGAGCGGTGCCTTCACCAGTCTCGGTCTGAGTCTCAGTGTCGGGCTCGGGCTCGGGGTCGGAACCGGGTTCGTCGGCCGCGTACGGGTGGACGTACCGGCCCTCGTTGAAAGGTGTGAACCAGCTCGAGATCCCCATAGGGGCAATGCCGTCCAGCGAGTCGTCGTAGAGCAACTCGTGGTCCATGTCCTCGTAGACGCGATCCGTGAAGCACTCCAGTGCCGCGGAGACGCCCTCGTCCAGGAGGCCGAAGGTTTCCAGCGTGACCTCGGCCTCGCGCAGCAGCAGCCTGAGGGTCAACTCCTCGGCCACGCAGCTCAGATCCTTGAAGCTGCCCTCCGTCAGCCGCGTCGTCAGGGCAATCGCCGTCACCAGGAAGCGCCGGGCGAAACGCGCGTCGTACTGGAGGGCGTGGCGCGGGGGCAGTTCGTCCAGGAGCCACAGAGGTCGGTCGCATTCAGCGACGTTCGTTCCCTCCCTGTCCAGCGCTTGCGCGTCCTGGAACAGTTCGTCCAAGAGGACGTCCATTCCCCAGATCAGGGCCCCCGCCGCTAGCTCTGCCGCCTCGTAGGTCGCCTCGTGCTTCTCCTCGCCCCCGTCGCCCTCCTCAGGTACTCCGAACATCCCTGTGCCGATCGCCGCCAGCCTCGGGGCCAGCGTGCGGATCTTGGAGCGGATGGCTTCCGTTTCGATCGTCGTCCCTGCCGCGTCGGTGGATGCCGTTCCTCCTCCCGCCAGCCCCATCAGTCGCGCCCTGCGCGACTCCACGTCATCCGGCGGCGCGTCCGGGCCGTCGGCCGCGTCCAGGCTCTCCTTCGCCAGGTCCGGATGCAGCTCCACCTGGCACCGCTTCACCGTCCAGTCCGCGAGCAGCTCCGTACGCTCGAGCAGCTCCTCCACCAGTTCGCGGACCGCCTCCTCGGCGAGTTCCAGCGCCGGGGCGTCCACAGAGACCTTCAGCAGCGCCCCACCGGGATACACGCCCACGAAGGTGTCCAGGAGCTTCACCTCCGTCCCATCGGGGCCCTCGATCTCCTCGACGGACTCGAAGCCGCCCTCGAGCAGGGCACCGGCGCCGACCCGCTGCAGCTCGTCCATCTCCGGGGTGCCGCCGGCTATCCGGGTATCCACAGTCACTGCGTACGTCACGCAACACAGCCTCGCAGGTGAGCCTGCCAGTCGCTCCCGCAACGCCGGCCTTCGCGATTTCAACCTGTGTTGAGTGCTCCGGTCCGGGAACGCGTGAGAGGAATCAGTGGTGCGGCACTCGCGGCCGTGCCGCGGGTCCAGGACTCCCATGGAGGCCGGCACACTCCCGCGTCGTCGCCCCCCATGGTCGAGGCGGGCCGGCCGTGGCCCTGGGGAGCCGCCACGGCCGGGCCCTGCCCCCCCCCACCACGCAACCCATGCCACCGCGGTCTGTTACGTCCCCCTAATACCCTTCCGGCCAACCTCCGCCCCCGTCACCTCCCTCTCCCTCACCATGGGGACACACGCTCAGAGGACTCGCTCCCGAAAGCCGAGCCGCCTCCGCCTCCGACGCCGCCGCCGTCTCGTCGACTATCCACGTCTCGGCAGGCGCGGTATCCGGCGGTGGATTCCCTCCTGGCGGCAGTGGCTCGGCTCCCTCGGCCTCGTTCTCTTCTCCCTCACCTGCCTCTTCGCCCTCGTGTACGCCTCCGTCGACATCCCCGACGAGAACGCGGCCGCCCAGCGCGAAGCCAACGTCTACTACTGGGCCGACGGCACCCAGATGGTGAGCACCGGTGACGTGAACCGGCAGAACGTACAGCTCTCGGAGATTCCCGACGCCGTCGAGAACGCCGTCATCGCCGCCGAGAACGACACCTTCTACAGCGACTCCGGTGTCTCGCCCAAGGGTTTGGCCCGCGCCGCCGTCAACATGGTCCGTGGTCAGGAGACTCAGGGCGGCTCCACCATCACCCAGCAGTACGTGAAGAACACCTACCTCTCCCAGGACCAGACGGTGACCCGGAAGGTCAAGGAGTTCGTCATCGCGCTGAAGGTGGACCGGAAGAAGAGCAAGCGGGAGATCCTCCAGGGGTATCTCAACACCAGTTGGTTCGGGCGTGGCGCCTATGGCATCGAAGCCGCCGCTCATGCCTACTACGGCATCCCGGCGAAGCAGCTGAGTCCCAGTCAGGGGGCCGCTCTCGCCGCCCTGTTGAAGGGTGCCGAGCAGTACGACCCCTCCGTCAGCGCCGTGAACCACCATCGTTCCGAGGCCCGTTGGAAGTGGATCCTCGATCGGCAGGTCAAGGCCGGGCTCATGAAGCCCGAAGTGCGCGGAAGTTCACCACCTACCCCGAGCCCCACAAGGAGTCCCGGACCACCAGCCTCGGCGGGCAGACCGGCTACCTCGTCGACGTCGCGAACAAGTACATCAAGCAGCACACCTCCCTCACCGACAAGGACCTCGCGCGCGGCGGCTACCAAATCCACACCACCTTCGAGAAGGACAAGGTGCGGCGGCTGAAGGGCGCCGTCGAACGTGTCCTCGACCGCGACATCGATCCGAAGAAGCGCCCGGCCGACAAGGGGGTGCAGGTGGGCGCCGCCTCCGTGCGCCCGGCCGACGGCGCCATCGTCGCCCTGTACGGAGGGGCCGACGCCACCAAGCACTTCACCAACAACGCCGACACCTCCGGTGTCCCCGTCGGGTCCGCCTTCAAGCCCTTCGTCCTCGCGTCAGCCCTGGAGAACGGCCTCCGTACGCCGGCCGGGCGCGGCACCCGGTGGCAGTCCGTCTCAGCCGGGAGCTTCTACGGCGACGACGGCCTCCTGCTGGAATCGGCCGCGCCCACCCTCGCCAGCCCCACCATGGGCAGCCCCGCCACCGGGCCTGACGCCACTCACCCCACCCTCCGCCAAGCCCTCGCCAAGGGCGGCAACGCCACCTACGTACGCCTCGGCAAGGACGTCGGGTGGGAGCGGGTGCGGCGCACCGCCGTCGCCTCCGGGCTGCTCGAAGGCAGCATGGCGCGACTGGAGCGGACCTTTCCCATCGGTACGTCGACCCCCAGCGCGATCCGCATGGCCGGCGCCTACAGCACGTTCGTCAACCGCGGCCTGCGGCACGACCCGTACTCGGTGACCAAGGTCGTCAAGAACGACGAGACCGTCGACGGGCTCGCGCGGCCCGGCGCGCGGCGCGCGCTCGACCCGGATGTGGCCGACGAGGCCGCCGACGCGATGCGCGGCGTCGGCGCGTCATCCGTCGGCCGCCCTGTCGTCGCCGGCCGCACCGGCGACCAGGACCGCCTCCGTTCGGCCTGGTTCACCGCCACCACCGGGCAGTTGTCGACCGCCGTGACGATGTTCCGGACCAGTCCGGGCGAACCGCAGCTCCTTCCCATGTCGGGGGTGGGCGGGGCGAAATCGCAGCACGGGAACGTCTTTCCGGTGCGGATCTGGCGGGATTACGTGAAGTAGCCCTCCACGCACAGGCGTACCACGGCCGTCGTTGACCTTCCCCCTGGGGCAGAGCCCATCGTCTGCGTGCCGGGCCACGGGGTCCGGTGACGGAGGATGCACCCCATGGACGCGCACGCACAGGCAGACGTACCGGGAGACGTACCGGCAGGCGGCGAGCCGCTGCTCACCATCGGTGAGTTCGCCGCCCGCGCACGGCTCTCGCCCAAGGCACTGCGCCTGTACGACCGCCTCGGACTGCTGACGCCCGCGTACGTCGACGAGTCCACCGGCTACCGCCACTACCGCGCGGCGCAGGTGGAACACGCCCGCACCGTCGTCCTGCTGCGCCGACTCGGCATGCCGCTCGCGGACATCACCGCGACGGTACGGCTCGACGGCGAGCAGGCGGGGCGGGCGGTCGCCGCGTACTGGGCGGACGTCGAGGAGCGGCACGCGGAGCGGCGCACGCTCGTGGGGTACCTCCGTGGACGACTGTCCGGAAGAGGTTCCGAGATGTACGAGAAGGATTTCGAGATCAAGACCGTCGACGTGCCCGAGCAGTACGTCATCTGCGAGAGCAGGCACCTGCTCTCCGAGGAGCTGCCCGTCTGGATCGACGCGTCGACGCGTCGCCTGGAGGAGGCCGCCGAGAGCGAGTGCGGCGGCGTGGCGGGCTCGGCGTTCGTCGTCTACCACGCCGATGTCACCCAGGACAGCGACGGCCCCGCGGAGGCGTGTGTCCCGGTCAGGGACGCGGCGGCGGCGCGGGCGTGGGCGGCGAAGGCGGGCCGGGAGCGGGGCACGAGCTCCCGCGTGGAACCCGCGCACCGGATCGCCTACACCCGCATCACCAAGGCCCAGGTCTCCTACCCGCAGATCCTCGGCGCGTTCGAGGCGGTGGAGGCGTGGGTCGCCCGCGAAGGCCTGAAGGTCACGGGGCCGTGCCGCGAGATCTACTTCGTGGAGTGGGACACGGCCGGTCCCGAGGACCAGGTGTGCGACGTGGCGTTCCCGGTAGCCCGTTAGCGGTACAAGGGCGCTGGACCCCGCCGGCGGGGTCTAGCGCACGCTCTCCCGCAGCTCCTCCGGGCAGGCCGTGCCGCGCGGCAGCTGATAGGGGGCGCCGAGGCGATAGACACCGGGGCCGGGCGCGAGAAGCTCGGTCCACTTGTCGCCCTCGGCGTCCTCCTCGGCCTCCATCAGACAGCCGTTGACGTTGTCGAACTGCTTGGGGCGGTCCTCGTCACTCTCCCGAAGCCGCTTGGACTCCTCGGTCTCCTTCGGCCGCTCGACGCCCTTGCCGTCGGCGTCGACGAGGCTGAGCCACGGCGAGTACGGGACGCGGATCAGGACGCGGCCCGCCTCCTTCACCTCGATCGTCATGCCGCCCGCCTCGGCGCTGTCGACGACCGCGGGCGGGTCGGCGAGCGGGGTCGGGTCGGTGACCTCGTACAGCTGCCAGTTGGAGTCCACCCACACCTGCTTCAGATACGGCAGACCCCGCTCGACCAGCGCGGCCTCGCGCTTGCCGCCGTCACCGTCGGGCTCGCCCTTGGGCAGCACGACGTAATGCACGGACCAGCGCTGAAGCCACTCGTGGTAGTTCGCGGAGTTGAGGGTGTCGTCGTAGAAGAGGGGGTTGCGCTCCATGTCCGCCTGGCGGTTCCAGCCGCGGGCGAGGTTCACGTACGGCGAGAGCGCGGAGGCCTCGCGGTGGCTGCGCGCGGGGACGACCTCGACGCGGCCCTTCTCGGCGCCGACCTCCTGCAGTTCGTTGACGAGCGGCGCGAGCTCACGCGTCCAGGAGGCCTGGGGCGTCGTGTGGATTATGTCGTCGACCGCCTTGAACCCGATCCAGCCGGTGAAGGCGACGAGCGCCATGACGATCGTGTACCACTTGCGGGACTTCTTCACCGCGAACGGCAGCGCGGCAAGCAGCGCGACGCCCCCGAAGGACATCGCGAGGCGGGAGATGTTGGAGCCGATCTGCGAGCTGATCAGCCAGACGCCGAGTACGAAGGCCGCGTACACGGCGGTGGTGATCCGCACGGTCTTCCACTGCTTCGGTACGAGGAAGAAGACGAGGCCGGAGCAGATCAGGGGCAGCGACGCGGACCCGAAGGACATCGGCTGCGTGCCGGAGAACGGGAAGAGCCACGCGGACAGGCCCACGACGATGGCGGGCGCGACCCCGAGGGCGTACGCGCCGGGGTAACGCTTGCTCAGGAACAGCGCGACGGCGACCAGGCCCACGAAGAGTCCGGCCACCGGGCTGCCCATGGTGGCGAGCGCGGCGAACGGCGCGGCGACCAGCGCCTTCGCCCACCGCTTGTAGCGCCAGCGGTAGGGCCAGCAGAAGACGGCGGCGACGGCCATCAGCGCGAACATCTGGCCGAGTCCGTACGTCACGCGGCCCGACACCGCGTTGCAGAACAGCGCGAAGACACCCGCGAACGCGGGCCACAGGGGCTGTTTCACCGCACGGCTGCGGATCAGGATCATCGTGAGGAGCGCGGCGGAGACCGTACCGGCGATCATCATCGTGGTACGGACGCCGAGCACCGACATCAGATACGGCGAGACGACGCTGTACGACACCGGGTGCATCCCGCCGTACCAGGCGAGGTTGTACGCGGAGTCGGGGTGCCGTCCGACGAACTCGGCCCAGGCGTCCTGGGCGGCGAGGTCGCCGCCGCTGTTGGCGAAGGTGAAGAACCACAGGACGTGCAGGACCGCGGCGGTGGCGGTCGTGATGGTCACGGGGTGGTTCAGGAACAGCTTCCACCGGGTGGGCCGTTCGGGTGCCACGGGCTCGCCGCGGCGCTGGGCAGGCAGCTGTATTCGCGCGCCGGTGCGGGTGCCGCCACCGGTGCCGGGCTCAGGATCGGCGTCGTCGGCTCGCGTCGGCTCCGCTGTGGCCACTTACGGCACTCCCCGTGTCGTTCTTGTCCGTCCGGGGGCCGCGCCAGGGGGTCCGTCCCGGAACACCCCGTCGCTCAGCCCCGGCGTACTGCTCCCCGAACTTGTGACGCTAGCACGCACGACGCGCAGGGGCCCGGGGACGGTGGCTCCCTGTGCAGGGGTTCGGCCAATGCGCGGGCATGGGCGGCGGCTTGCGCCTCCGCCCATGCCCGCTTTCCGCTGTACGTGCCTCAGCCGACGCGCGTGAGCTTGGGGCCGAAGCCCGGCTCGGCGAGGTCCTTCTGGAGCGCGACGGGCACCTCGACGGCGCCGTCCTTGCCGTCGCCGACGCTCAGCACGCCCACTTCGGTACCTGCCTTCGCCGAGTGCGGCACCGTGTTGCCGGCCTTGTCGCCGAGCTTCAGCTTCACGGTCAGGCCGGACCAGCCGGCGGCCTCGACGTCCTTGGTGGCGACGACCGGGGTCGTGCCGCCCAGACCGTCGTCGACCTCACCGACGACGTCGCCCTTCTTCACGATGGTCTTGGCCGTGAGCGCGCCCTGACCGGCCTCGATGAGCTTGCGCGTGACGCCGGTGACCTCGTCGATGTTGGCCACGCCGTTGTCGCCGTACTGACCGAGGGCGGCACCGATGATCGTGCGGGTCTCGCCGCCGACCTTCTTCTCCGCGGCGAAGAGGATGTTGCCGCCGGCCGCGGTGGTGGTGCCGGTCTTGATGCCGATGGCGACCGTCGGGACGAGCCCGAAGAAGTTGTTCTGCTTGTCGCCGTTGAGGTCCTTGTAGCTGGGCTGGCGGGAGATCTCGTTGAAGACCGGGTCCTCCATCGCGGCACGGCCCAGCTTCACGAGGTCCTCGGCGGTGGAGACGGTCGTCTTGTCCAGGCCGCTGGGGTCCGTGTAGTGGGTGTTCTTCATGCCGAGTTCCTTGGCGGTCTTGTTCATCTTCGCGACGAACTCGTCCTCGGAATCGCTCTTGCTGTCCCAGCGGGCGAGCAGCTTGGCGATGTTGTTCGCGGACGGCAGCATGACCGCCTGGAGCGCCTCGTACTGGGTGATCTTCTGGCCCTCGGTGACCTTGACGACCGACTCGTTGCCCGCCTTGCCGGTCGTGTAGTGCTTCTCCGCCGCGGCGTCGACCGGGATCTTCGGGCCGGGGTTGCCCTTCTTCAGCGGGTGGTCACGCAGGACGAGGTAGACCGTCATGACCTTGGCGATGCTCGCGATCGGCACGGGCTTCTGGTCGCCGGAGGTGCCGAACGTGCCGATGCCGTTCACGTCCATCGCCGCCTGGCCCTCGCTCGGCCACGGCATGGACGGCTTGCCGCCCTCGAAGGAGACGGTCTCCTTCGCGGTGAGCGTCAGGGTGGGCGTCGGCAGGGGCCTCACGGCCTGTACGACAGCAAAGACGACCACCATGAGCAGCACCAGCGGCGTCCAGATCTTGACCCTGCGCACAGCGGTGCGGACGGGGGTCTCCGGGGGCGGCGGGGTGTTGGTCAGCTCGGCGAGCAGGTCGAGCGGGGGCCGGGGCGGCAGAGGCTGCTGGGTGGTGCGCTCGGGCCCTACGTTCCCGGCCTTTTCTGGCGTGGGCGCCTTTTCTGGCGTGGGCGCCTTGGCTCCGGGGGCCGGGGTGGCCGGGGGCTGCGCGCCGCTGGGCGACGTGCCGTCGAGCGGCTTGAGCGCGACGAACTTACTGGTGCGCTCGGCGTCGCCTTCGGGCTTTGCGGACGGCTTTGCTCCCGCCTTGTCCGCGGGGCCGTCGGGCTTCTTGGCGCCGGGCTTGTGGTCGCCCAGCTTGAGCATGGTGGTCGGCTGGTCGACGGCCTTCGGGGACAGCGCCTTGAAGACGGCGGTGGCCTGGTCGACGCCGCCGGAGGGGGGTTCGGGGGTGTCGGCGGTGGGCTTGTCGTCGGCGGTGTCGCTGCCGCTGTTGGTGTCGGTCGAGGCCGGGTCGCCCTCGGAGGCGTTCTCACCGCCGGAAGGCTTGTCGGCGTCGGCGTCGCGGGAGCCGTGAGCGTCACCTGCGGAAGAGTCCGCGGGCTGGTCGGCCGCCTCGGGCTTTACGGGCTCGGCAGAGCTGGCAGCGCTGGCAGTCGCATCGGCGTCACGCGAGCCATCCGCGCCAGCGGCCTCGGCAGGCGCGTCAGAACCGGCGGCGTCACGGGAGCCGCCCGCGTCACCTGCGGATGCATCGGCGCGCTCGTCAGACGCCCCGCCCTCGACAGGCTCGGCAGCGCTGCCCGCTGCATCGGCGTCACGCGAACCCTCAGAGCCCGCGGCCTCAGCAGGCGCGTCAGAACCGGCGGCGTCACGAGAGACGCCCGCGTCACCTGCGGAAGCATCGGCGCGCTCGTCGGCCGCCTCGGCCTCAGCAGGCGCGTCAGAACCGGTGGCTTCACGGGGATCGCCCGCGTCACCCACGGACGCATCGGCCGCCCCGCCCTCGACAGGCTCGGCAGAGCTGGCGGCACCGTCCGCCGCTCCGGCGTCACTCGAATCCTCAGAGCCAGCGGCCTCACCGGAGTCACCCTCGGAAGCATCCGCATCCGCAGGCTCATCAGCCGCCTCGGGCTCTACGGGCTCGGCAGAGCTGGCACCCGCTTCGGCTTCAGCGTCACGCGAACCCTCCGCGCCCGAAGCCGCAGCCTCCGCGTCAGCCTCGCCCCCGGCGGCACCATCCGCGCCCCCCGAGTCACCGGAGTCGCCCGATTCCCCCGAGCCGCCGGAAGGTTCCGCCTCCGGGGAGTTTTCCTCGTCGTCAGAGGTCTCGGCCTTCCCAGAAGCCGCCCCCTCGCCCTCCGCAGCCGCCGTCTCCGCGGGCTTCTCGGGCTCCGAGGCCCCGGGGCCCGCCTCGTCGCCCGAGGCCACCCACGCCGCCACAGCGGCCCGCAGTCGCGCGTCGCCGGGCTCCTGGCCCTCCAGCTCGGCCTTGGGCCAGGCCTCCTTGGGCGCAGCCTCGGCGCTCTCGGAACCCTCCGCCACCGGCTTCGTCGAGAAGACGGCCGTCGCCTGGTCCTCCCGCGTCTCCTCGCGTGCCGCGGGGACCTCGCGGGCCACCGCCAGCCGCGGGTCGCGTTCCTCCGGCGCCGGTGCCGGCACAGACGGCTTTGCCCCAGTCGGGTTCCCCGACGACTTCCGCTGCTTCGACCTGTCGGGGGTCTCGCCCGCCACCGATGCCTCCTCGTACGCCATGCCGCTCGCGTTGCCGTTGCGCCAAAAACACGGTCGGACCCGCTGTCCGAACCATGTACCAGTGTCCTGTGTGAGGGCTTAACCCCCGTGGTAGACGAGAACGACATACCTACTGGTTCCCGTACTTACCGGTCACGCACTCTCGACAGACCAATGTGAGAGGGGTCACCCTGTCATTCATCCACGCGGGGAGGCATGGATGGGCAGGAGCCGCAGAACAATTCCGGAGGAGCTTCTGCTGCTCGCTTTGGACCCGGCCACGGGTACCACAGCGCAGCCGCAGTCGCTCGACCTCGGTCTGGCCGGAGCACAGCTAGTGGAGCTGGCGCTGGCCGGACGGATAGCCCCAGACGGGGATCGTATCGCCGTGGTGATGCCACGGCCGACCGGAGATCCGACTCTGGACTCCGCACTGGAACTGCTGCGCAGGCGCGGCAGCCCGGTTCGGGCGGTCCACTGGATTGGCGGGCCCCGACTGGGGCTGCGCCAGATCTACCTCGCGCACCTGGAGCGGTGCGGCATGGTGCATGCCGTATCGGGCCAGATGTGCGGAGTACTGCCGACGACTCGCTACCAAGCGACGGACACGGCAATCAGCCGGGACATCAGGTCCCGGCTGGACAGCGCGATCCGCACCGGCGTACCACCGGACCCGCGGACCGCGGCGCTCGCCGCGCTCGCTCACGCAGTGGGACTCGGCAAGCACCTCTACCCCGGCAACGAAGGGCGTTCATCGCGCTCCCGTCTCCGGGACCTGATCAGGCACGACCCGATGGGCGGCCTCGTGGCGCACGCCGTGATGGACGTCCAGAACGGTGTGGCCGCTCAGCCACGCCGCAGCCCGGCCCCAGCGGGACCGGGCGGGCCGGGTGGACCAGGTGGACCAGGCGGTGGCCGACAGCCGGCCAGGACCGCGCCGGAACCCGGCGGGGTTCCGATGCAGCCGCGCCGCGGATCCATGGCACGTGCCGTGGCCCACTGAGCCAGGTCAGAGAGGTTCAGGCAGGCAAGTAAGCACGTAAGCAAGGACTCATCGCAGTACCGGCAATACCTGCAATACCGGCAACAGCAACGCCGCACCGCAGTCCCCCAGACCCGGTACGGGAGCCGCTGGGCCGCGCGGGGCACTGGCACCGGAACGTCCGGACGACGACACCGGTACCTCCGCCCCGCGCGGCCGCACATCGTGGCGCCCGCGCGGCCGGGCCGCACCCCTCACACCAGTCCTCACGTCCGTCTTCGCGTCGCGTCGCATTGCAATGCATTGCAATGCGGTTCGCACTTCACATCGCTGTTTCCCAGCGGTGCGCGACGCGTTGGTGGCACTCTGCTCAACAGCAGACACGCAAAGTAGAGGCAGTAGTCGGAGGTGCACGTCCCGTGGCGTCCAATGTCAATCCCACCGTCAGGCGACGCCGGTTGGGCCAGGAGCTCCGCAGGCTCCGCGAGCTCAAGGGCATGACGGCCGAGGAGGTCGCCGAGCGCCTGCTGGTCTCGCAGTCGAAGATCAGCCGCCTCGAGAACGGCCGCCGTTCGATCAGTCAGCGCGATGTACGCGATCTCTGCGGGGTCTACGAGGTCGAGGACCACCGCATCGTCGACTCGCTCATGCAAATGGCCAAGGACTCCCGCCAGCAAGGCTGGTGGCACTCCTTCGGCGACATCCCGTACAGCGTCTACATCGGTCTGGAGACGGACGCCGCGTCCCTGCGCGTGTACGACCCGCAGGTCGTGCCCGGTCTGCTCCAGACCCGTCCGTACGCGGAGGCGCTCATCACCGGCGCGCTGCCGGAGACCACGCCGACGGACATCGAGAAGCGCGTCCAGGTCCGCGTGCGCCGGCAGGAACGAATCAGCGCCCCGGAGAACCCGCTGCGTCTGTGGACCGTCCTCGACGAGTCCGCGCTGCGCCGCGTGGTCGGCTCCCGGCATCTGATGCGCGACCAGCTGGAACACCTCGTGGAGCAGTCCCAACTGCCGCACGTGACCGTCCAGGTGATTCCCTTCGAGATGGGCGCGCACCCCGGCCTCAATGGCCAGTACGCGATTCTCGAGTTCCCGGACGCCGCGGATTCCAGCGTGGTCTACATCGAGGGCGTCACGAGCGATCTCTATCTGGAGAAGGCGAACGACGTCCAGCAGTACAGCGTGATGTACGAGCATCTGCGGGCACAGGCCCTGAATGTGGATCAATCACGCCAACTGATCGCAGACATCGCGAAAGAGTACGCACGCTAAGGCGTTCATCGCGTATGCGACCGCATCGAGCGGAAGAGCGCCGCACGGTACACCTCCCCCTCGGCGAGGCGGAAGACCCCACTGGAATATGCCATCCGGTCGAGTGAACGCTCCCTTCACTCAGCGATGTTGGCGAGTAGCGTCATTCACGCCATCAAGCAACATCTGTTGGCGCAGCCGCCCTTGGCGGTGACCCGCAACTCAACAACTGGGCAAACCGGAGTAACCATGGCAATTCATCAGGGCGCTACGAATACGTGGGTCAAGTCCTCGTATTCCACGGGAAACGGCGCGTGTGTCGAGGTCAAGTCCCCCATCTCCACGGCGATTTCCGTCCGGGACTCAAAGGTCATCGAGGGCCCCGTCCTCGCCTTTCCCTCCGACTCATGGCGCGCGTTCGTCTCCGAGGTCGGCCGGGAGAAGTAACGAGAGATCAACAATTGCATAAGCAGAACCGATTGAGCCCTCTCGACTGGCCCGCCGTCCCGGCCGAGGGGGCTCGGCCTTTTATCGGAGCTGGTCGACGTATGCATCCGTTCCCGGCACCGTGGGAATAAACGGAGCCACCAGTTCCACCCTCCCCGCCCCGGCCTCCGCCACCACGTCGGCCCGCCCGGCGAAATACTCCTGCCAGCACTCCCGCGGATCGGCCTGGAGAAACCAGAGCAGCGTGAGGCGCGTGTCGACTCCCTCCACCTGCTTCACGTACGTCATCCGGTCCCCCGGCAGCGGAGTCGGCCGGAAAATGGTCACCATGGCGGCCGGAGACCCGGCGAGGGCACGCGGCAGATGCCTGGACCGCAGCCACTCCAGCAACTCAGCCCGCTGCTCGCCCGATTCGGCGTCGACGACTTCGAGTACGAGGCCCTGGTAGGGGTGGTCGAGCGCGTGGAAGTCGCGGGGTCCGGCCGCCCCGTCGCGATAGACGGTGGCCTCGTGGTCCTGGAAGGCCGTGAAGACGTGTGTGCGGTCCTGGTAGACGCGGCCGTCGCGGTTGAGGCGTTTGTTGATGCCGACGGTCCACTTCATGTGCTCGTCGTAGCGGCCCTCGGTGACCCAGTACGTGGAGAGGTAGCAGCCCGCGGTCACGGGCTGGGCGACCGCCGACTTCTCGGGGACGCGCAGGAGTTGGAGCTCTCGGGTTGCGACCCAGCGGCGGCCCGCGTACATCCAGGGCATCGCCATCGCGCCTGCGTAGTAGTGGTCGTCCTCGTACCAGCGGTTGTACGCGTACTCGTGGCCCGGGTGCGGCTCGACCATGGTGATCAGGGCGTGGCCCGGGTGCACGCCGTAGGGCCCGACGCCGGCCAGCTCCCCGTACGCCTCACTGCGGGTGTCGTCGCTCATGCCTCTCCCCTTCCTCCCTCTTCCTTCCTCCGGTGGACGCCCATACTCTGACGCCCCGTCAGCAAAACTGCCAGAGCCGGGAGGCGCCCCATGCGCTCGCTCCTCGAAGGAAAGACCGTCGTCGTCTCGGGGGTCGGCGCCGGCCTCGGCCACCAGGTGGCGGCCGCCGTCGTACGGGACGGGGGCAACGCCGTGCTCGGGGCGCGCACGGAGGCGAACCTCGCCAAGTCGGCCGGGGAGATCGACCCCGAGGGCGCGCACACGGCGTACCGCCCGACCGACATCACCGACGAGGGCCAGTGCGACGCGCTCGCGCGTCTGGCGCGCGAGCGCTTCGGCCAGATCGACGCTGTCGTCCATGTGGCCGCCTGGGACAGCTACTTCGGCGGCGTACAGGACGCGGACTTCGCCACCTGGCAGCAGGTCATCGACGTCAATCTGCTCGGCACGCTGCGGATGACGCGGGCCTGCCTGCCCGCGCTCAAGGAGCGGGGCGGGTCGGTGGTGTTCATCGGTACGCAGTCGGCGGTGGCGGCGCCCTCACAGGTGCGGCAGGCGGCGTACGCGGCGTCGAAGGGGGCGCTGACGTCGGCGATGTACTCCCTCGCCCACGAGGTGGGTCCTGACCGGGTCCGGGTGAACACGGTGCTGCCGGGCTGGATGTGGGGCCCGCCGGTCGAGGCGTACGTCCAGTTCACCGCGCACACCGAGGGGGTGCCGGAGGAGGAGGTACGGGATCGCCTCGCGGCGCGGATGGCGCTGCCGGAGCTGGCGACGGACGGGGACGTGGCGGACGCCGCGGTGTTCCTGGCCTCGGACATGGCGCGGGCGATCACGGGGCAGTCGCTGCTGGTGAACGCGGGAGAGCTGATGCGGTAGGCGTCGCGCCGCGCTGATGCGGTAGGCGTCGCGCCGCTGAACGGCCCACGGCTGTACGGGATCACGTCCCGTACAGCCGTTTTTCGCGCTCTCCCAGAATCAAGAATGTGAACGCAGATCAGCAAACGGAACAATTTTACTCGCTCTTGACCTCACGGCCGGTTGTCCGCGGCGTACGCCCGAACCCACCATGAGCGGGCACTTCAAGGCCGCCCACGTCCCGTATGTCACGAAACTGGCGAAGTGCACGGCATTTCTGCGCAGTTCACAAGGCGGACCCCTGGAGGGGGTACATGAACAGTCTCGACTGGGCCGTGCTCATCGGCTACTTCGGCATCATGGTCGCGATCGGCATCTGGTCCCACAAGCGCGTGGACAACGTCAGCGACTTCTTCACCGCGGGCGGCAAGATGCCCTGGTGGCTGTCCGGCATCTCGCACCACATGTCCGGCTACAGCGCGGTGATGTTCACCGGGTACGCGGGCATCGCGTACACCTACGGCGTCACGTCCTTCATCACCTGGTCGTTCCCGATCGCGCTCGGTATCGCCATCGGCTCGAAGCTCTTCGCGCCCCGCATCAACCGGCTGCGCTCGCGGCTGAACGTGGCCTCGCCGCTCGAATACCTCAAGAACCGCTACAACCTGAAGACCCAGCAGGCCCTCGCCTGGTCCGGCATGCTCCTGAAGATCGTGGACGTGGCCGCCAAGTGGGCCGCCATCGCCACGCTGCTCGCCGTCTTCACCGGCATCTCGATCAACCAGGGCATCCTGATCACCGGCGTGATCACCGCCATCTACTGCACCATCGGCGGGCTGTGGGCCGACGCGCTCACCGAGCTCGGCCAGTTCGTCATCCAACTCCTCGCCGGTATCGCGATGTTCGTGGCCGTGGTCTCCAAGCTGGGCCCGCACGGCGGCTTCTTCGGGGTCTGGGACGAGCCCGAACTCGCCGGCCACGGCGAGCCGTTGGTCGGGCCGTACGGAACGGTCTTCCTGCTCGCGTTCCTCTTCATCAAGCTCTTCGAGTACAACGGCGGCATGCTCAACCAGGCCCAGCGCTACATGGCCACGTCGAGCCCCCGCGAGGCCGCACGCTCGGCACGGCTCTCGGCGATCCTGTGGCTGGTGTGGCCGGTCGTCCTCTTCTTCCCCATGTGGATGTCCCCGCTCCTGGTCGACGCCAAGAAGCCGGACGGCTCGGACTCATACGCCCTGATGACCGAACAGCTTCTGCCACACGGCCTGTTGGGCCTGGTCATCGTCGGATTCTTCTCGCACACGATGGCCATGTGCTCCTCGGACGCGAACGCGATCGCGGCGGTGTTCACGCGGGACGTTGCGCCGGTGATCTCCCGTCAGGCCAGGCGCTGGAACGAACGCTCGGGCCTGCTCGCCGCCCGCCTGACGACCGTCGTCTTCCTGGGCCTGTCCATGGCGGTGGCCACGCAGGTCAACTCCCCCGCGTTCAAGGACATCATCACGGTCGTCATCAAGTGGGTGGCGGGCCTGATGGGCCCGATCGCGATCCCGATGATGCTGGGTCTGCTGCGGACGTTCCGCAAGTCGGGGCCGACCGCGGCGCTGACCAGCTGGTCGATGGGGCTGCTCGCCTTCTGGCTGGTCAACTACCCGATCAACTGGAGCGTCGAGGGCGGGGTGCCGCTGGAGTACCAGGTCTCGATCCCACTCGCGGTCTCGCTGATCCTCTACATCGTCGTCGGCTTCGTGAAGCCGGAGGACACCCCGGAGCGGGACGCGATCATCGAGAAGATCAATACGGATGGCTCCGCCGGTGGAGCAGTGATTCCTCCCCCTGCGGAGGAGGCCGACGAGGCAGTCGCCCCCCAGGGCCGGTTGCCGTAGATCACCGGCTTCGCCGAGTTCGTCCTCAAACGCCGGACAGGCTGAACACCGCCTGTCCGGCGTTCCCTTCCGGACCGCCTCAAGCGCGCGGATACCGCGCAAGCCACCCCGGCGACGAGACGGCGGGCCCGTGCAGCGCGGGGCCCTGCGTCATCTCCATGGCGAAATCGTCCGCGAGCTCAAGAATCGTGGCCCGCCCCTCCAGCTCGGTGAGCCAGCCCGGAGGCAGCGCGGTCTCGCCGTGCAGCGCGCCGAGCAGCGCCCCGCAGAGGCTGCCAGCGGCAGCGGACGCTCCCCCGTGATTGACGGCGAGACGCAGCCCGTGCCGGATGTCTTCACCTACGAGAGCGCAGTAGACGGCGGCGGCGAGCGCACCCTCCGCTCCCCCGTCCCCCATCAGCTCCTCCACTCGCGACGGAGTGGGCATCCCCTGCCGTACGGCTCCGAGGGCGTGCTTCAGCGCATCGGTGACGGGCTGGTGCCCCGGCCGGGCGGCGAGCAGGGCGAGGGCCCGCTGGATGGCGCCGTCCAACGACTCTCCGCGGGCGAGTCCGTGCACGAGGATGGTGTGCGCGCCTGCGGCGAGGTAGGCGGTGGGGTGCCCGTGCGTCTGTACGGCGCACTCCACGGCGAGCTGGAGCACCAGCTGCGGCTCCCATCCGACCAGGAGCCCGAAGGGAGCGGACCGCGTGGCGGCCTCGGCTCCCCGCTCCTCCGGGTTCTTGGGGGCTTCGAGCGTCCCCATGTTCTCGTCCCCGAGCCCGACCAGGCAGGCGCGGGCGGGCGACCGCCGCGAGTAGAGCCACTCCTCGCGGGCCAGCCAGCCGTCTTCCTTGCGGCGCTCGTCGGGGCCCCAGTCGCTCTGGGTGGCGGCCCAGCGGCGATAGGCGCGATGCAGGTCGGTGGGCGGATGCCAGGCGCCGGTGTCGCGCCGCACCTGGGCGCGTATGAGTCCGTCGACGGTGAAGAGGGTGAGCTGCGTGGCGGCGGTGACGGCTCCGCGCCTGCCGTGCGCGGGGGCGGGTTCGGTAAGCCCTTCGGCGCCGTGAGCCTCCCGTATCCCATCGAGGCTCAGCGTGTCGACGGGCGCGCCCAGCGCGTCCCCGACGGCGGCCCCGAGCAACGTGCCGCGAACCCGGCTGCGAAAGTCCTGCTGCTCGGCACGCCCCCAGACTCCGGTGGCTGCTGCGGTGCTCACGGCACCTCCTCTCCCTGCTCTCCCGCGCACCCTCCGCGCACGTTCTGCGCAGCACTGTAATCGAACGGGAACGGTCGGTTCAGAGACGAAGAGATATCTGAAGAGTCGCCCTTCAGATCACTTTTGACCGGACTTCACAGGGGCTTTTCATGGATCCACGAACCTCCGCGAAAGGTCAGTCCCGGATGTCCCGGGTCAGTACGGCATCGGTGTCGTACTCGGCGGCCAGGGCGACGTTCACGGCATCCACGAGGTCGAGGCCGAGGGAGTCGTACCGGACCCGTAAGGACAGCGCCACGTCGAGGTGATCCGGGGTGGGAGGGGTGGCGACGAGTAGAGCGCACTGGTCCGCGGCCTTGCGGACTGCTTCGCGATCCGGGTCGGAACGGTTGTAGAGCGTGAGCAATCCGGGGGTGTCAGCGATGGCGATCAAGAAGTCGCGTGCCCCCGATTGCGGCGCTCTCGCGCCTCATGCGCTTCGGTCACGGCCGTACGGATGTCGTCATCCGTGACAGGCCCACCGAGATCGAACGTCTCCTCACCGGTGACGAACGGCTCGTCCCAGATGCGGGCTGCCAAGGCGATGCGGTGAATGCCCTCGCGGACTATTTCGGCCTCCGAGACTCCCATGCGCGCGGCAGCCGCTTTGATCATCGCGAGGTCTTCGTCGTCGGCGTAGACGTTGGTGCGCTTCAGTGCCATGTCACAGTCCTGCCTCTACCTCGGCCGCCTCACGGATCGCACGGATCTCCGCGATGGCAGCCGCCGGGTCCTGCTCCCCCAAGTCCACGATCCGCTCCAGCTCGCGAAGTCGGGCGGCGCGCACCGGGTGTCGTTCGGTCGCGACAAACACGGCCCAGAAATGCACGAAGGCCCGCAGCGGCGCGAGGCTCTGCGTCTGCTGAGCGTTCGTCGTGGCCTCGAAGAGGTGCTCCGTGAGGGCGGGAATCCGGCTGGGCGCGATGCGGGAGACGGCGGCTCGCAGCGCGTCCGGAGTGAGCTCAGGCATGGGGATCAGCGGTCCGTACGGGCCGTCGGGCTGGGCGCTCACGGTGACCTCCGATGTCACTTCCGGTATCTCCTACGCTGCGGTCGCGCCGGACCGACAGCAGTCCCCGCACTGGCCTGGCTCAGGGGCCCGGAAGGCGCGGTCGCAGGCTTCGCAGGTCTGGAGCGGGTCGGGGCGGGGCGCCTTCGGTGCGGTGAGGGAGGCTGGGGGCAGCAGGGCTGTCAGGCGGTGGGCGAGGAAGGCCGCGGGGTGGCGCAGGGGTTCCGGGGGCAGCCCGGACGCCAGCGTCAGCTGTACGTCAGCTGCGGCCACGCCGCGCTCCAGCCAGGCGGCGGCAGCCGGTACGAGGCGGCGTACGTCGCGCTCGGTGAGCAGGAGTCGCGGGGCGAGGGTGCGTAGCCCGGACAGTAGCTCCGCCGCTGTGCGGTGCCTTTCGAGGTCAACCGGCTTCTCCGGCGGCTTCTCCGGCTCGGGGAACGGGTGCGTGGGTTGGGGCTGCTGGGGTTGCTCGCACTGCTCGGGGCGAGGCCTGTTGTACGACGTCGTACGCGTCACGATCCGGCCGGACGAAAGTCGCTCCTTGGTGCGGGACAAGTAGCCGTGCGCCTCCAACTCCCGCAGGGCGGAGGCGATGCGCGTCTCCCCTTCGGGGAACTTCGCGGCCAGAGCCTTGATGCCGACCGGCGTGCCATCGGGAAGCGACTGGAGGTGCGTCGCGAGACCGATCGCAGTCAGGGACAACTCGGAGTGCTGGGCGAGGTGGTTTCCGACCACGGTGAACTGTTCGCTGTGGCGTTCCACCACGTGGTCAAGTCCGGTCCGCGTACGGCCGGTGCGGGCGCGCAGGGGCGCGCTAGGCTGCTGTTGAGCCATGGGGAAGAGGCCTCATTCTTCCTCGGTGGTCAGGCCCTCGTTCGGGATTGCAGTCCCGGCGGGGGCCGTCTCATGTTCGGTTGTCTTGCGTGTTGTCTCGCGTTCTGTCGCGGCTGACGTTGCACCACGAAATCCCCTGAGCGCCAGCCGAGTTGGCGATGACCACTCTTGTGGGTGACGATGCGCTACAGGCGGGGTGGGGTGGGGTTTCCCCAAGCCCTTTACCTGGTTCTTTGTCTTTGGCGTCAGGCCTGACCGGGTCACGTCGCGCCACGATCCGGTAGCAGTGCGAGCTCCGCCCAGACGGTTTTGCAGGGGGCGGGGCCTTCGTCCACGCCCCAGCGGTCCGCGTACGCCGCGACGAGGATCAGACCTCGCCCCGACTCCGCGTAGCCTCCGGCCGGATCCGGGGTTCGTGGGAGCCGGTCACCCCGAGGGTCGGTCACCTCGATACGTAGCGTGCGGGTCGCGTCCAGCGTGAGGGTCAGCCGGAAGCCCCGGCCCGGCACTTGGCCGTGCAGGACCGCGTTCGCCGCGAGCTCGGCGACGACGCTTTCCGCCGCCTCGGACGGGCGCTGCCAGTCGGCGAGCTGACGCTCCGTGAGCAGCCTCGCCAGGCGGGCGCCTCTTCGCGTTGCGGAGAGCAGGACGGTGAACTGGTGGGTGGGGGTGCTGGTTTGGGTGCTGGATTGGGTGACTTCTGGGTTCATGTCACTCAGCGTGGTCGCGGCTGCGTACGCTGAACAGTGATCACGCCCGTACGTACGGTGACTGTCTTGGCGTTGTCCAGCTCTGTACAGACTGTCTCGCGTGACGTGTTGGGCGTAGGGGGCGTTGGGGACGGACAGCACGTCGGAGGTGGGCGCTGGTGGACACGGGCGACGACAGGGAACGAGCTGACGAACCCGGCTGGGAGGTCGGACCGGAGGACGATTCGGGAACGGTGATCGCAGTCGGTCGGCAGATCAAGCTGTGGCGCGAGGGGGCGGGTATGCGCGCCACCGAGCTCGGCAAAGCGGTCGGATACGGCGAGGGCCTTGTGTACAAGGTGGAAGCCGGGAAGCGGATTCCCAGGCCGGAGTTCCTGACCAAGGTGGATGAAGTCCTAGGGGCACGCGGGAAGATCACCGCGATGGCGGAGGACCTGGAAAAGGCGCGGTACCCGAAGAAGCTCCGGGACCTGGCGAAGTTGGAGGCGCAGGCGGTCCAGCTGGAAGCGTACGGAAATCACAACCTGCATGGCCTGCTGCAAACAAGGGAGTACGCGCAGGCGCTGTTCGAGACGCGGCAGCCCGCGCTCACGCAGGACGAGGTAGAGCGCCAGGTATCTGCCCGGACGGCCAGGAAATCGATCTTCGACCGATCTCCCGCGCCCGCTCTCAGCTTCGTCCAGGAAGAGACCACACTGCGGCGGCCGATCGGCGGCAGAATGGTTCTGCGGCGGCAGCTTGAACACCTGCTGGCGCTGGCGCGGTTGAGGAACGTCTCGATCCAGGTCATGCCGACCAGTCGCGAGGAAAACGCTGGAATGGTCGGCCTGATCCAGGTGTTGAGATTCAGGGACGGCACAGCCCTAGGACGCTGCGACGGAGAGTTCAACGGACGCCCGGTCTCCGACCCCAAGGATCTACAGATCCTGGAGTTGTCCTATGGAATGATCCGGGCCCAGGCTCTGACGCCGAATGAGTCGCGGGCCTTCATCGAGGAAGTGCTGGGAGAGACATGAGCCTCAAGCCCCCTACCGGGGATGGTTCCGACCTGGAGTGGTTCAAGAGCAGCTACAGCGACAGCAGTGCGCCTAACGACTGCGTAGAGGTGGCCTGGCGCAAGAGCAGCTACAGCAGCAACGAGGCCGACTCCGACTGCGTCGAAATCGCCCCCACCCCCCGCACCATCCACGTACGCGACTCCAAGAACACCCGCGGCCCCCAACTCACCTTCGCGAACAGCACCTGGGCCGACTTCCTCACCTACGCGACCACATCCGCGCACCTCGCCTGAAACGACCCCGGGGAAGTCGGCGCGGGCCTTCATCGAGGAAGTGCTGGGAGAGACATGAGCCTCAAGCCTTCTACCGGGGACGATCCCGAGCTGGAGTGGTTCAAGAGCAGCTACAGCACGGCTGACGGCCCCGACTGCGTAGAGATGGCCTGGCGCAAGAGCAGCTACAGCAGCAACGAGGCTGGCTCCGACTGCGTCGAAATCGCCCCCACCCCCCGCACCATCCACGTACGCGACTCCAAGAACACCCAAGGCCCCCAACTCACCTTCGCAAACAGCACCTGGGCCGACTTCCTCACCTACGCGACCACACCCCCGCGCCCCGCCTGAAACAGCCCCGGCTTCAGGCAGGCTGCGGGGCGGGCGTTGCCGCAACAGCTGCGGGCTTGCGGGTCTCGTGCAGTATCAGCAGGCCGTTGATCACCATGAGTGTCGCGGTCAGGCCGTGGACGCCGAGCGCGGTGGCCACGGAGCCGTGGTGGGCCAGCACGGTGGTCATGTCGCCGTACGCGGCGAAGGCCTCCACCAGCAGCGCCCAGCCCAGGGCCCGGCGGTGGCCCGTCACCAGCAGGACGCCAAGGACCAGGGCCAGGACGACGTCGCGGATTCCCTTGATGATCAGGAAGCCGCCGCCGTCGCCGGACGGCCAGCTCGGCAGGCCGAAGCCCGGCGCCGTCGTCTCCGGGCTCAGGATGAACTCCGTCCCGAACCAGAGGATGAAGAGGATGAAGGCGGCGGCCAGGACGGTGTTGATCTTCTTCAGCGGCATTGTTCTTCTCCTTGCGAGTCTTCGTCAGCAGCTTGGTGAGCTTCGAGTTCGAGGGGGCGGGTGAACCCGCCGGCTCAGGTGAGGGCGGTGACCAGCAGGGCGAAGGCGGCGATGATGACGGCGACGCGGACGTAGTGGAAGCGCTCCCAGCGATTCATCTGCTGCTTCCAGTCGGCGGGCCGGTTCTCAGGCGTCCACGTCTTGTTCCGGTTGTTGATCGGGACGAGCAGCAGGATCGACATGATCACGCTGACGATCAGCAGCGCGCCTGCGGTGACGACGAGGCCAGCGCCTTGGTGGTCCCATCCGGCGATGGCCCAGACCGCGACGAGGGCGAGCGAGGTGATGTACCAGACCGGCATCACGGCGCCGAGCATCCTGCCCCCGTGGGCACGGCCGAGTTGGCCGCTGTCCTCGGGGAGCGCGTCGAGGATCCGGTTGATGACGAAGGCGACGGAGAACTCCACCCCCACCATCACGCCGACGGTGACGGTGGTGATGACCTCAAGTGCGTCGAGCATGATGATCCCCCTGGAATCCAGAATCTAGCGTTGCTAGGTGATGAGGCAACGCTAGTGCTACTGCCGCTCGATTGTCTAGCAGTGCTAGAATTCAGTTATGTCGGTACAGGAACGCAAGCAGCGCGAACGGGCGGAGCGCGAGCGCCTCATCGTGGCGACCGCCCGCGAACTCGCCGAGCAGCAGGGCTGGGACGCGGTCACCACCCGGCGGCTCGCCGAGCGCATCGAATACAGCCAGCCCGTCCTCTACAGCCACTTCCGCGGCAAACGCGAGATCATCGGCGCCGTCGCCCTCGAAGGCGCCACGGAGATGGCCGTGGCGGTGCGGGCCGCGACAGCCGCCGCGAACAGCCCCCGCGAGCGCGTCGCCGCCCTCGCCCGCGCCTACCTCGACTTCGCCGCCCGCAACCCAGCGGTCTACGACGCCTTGTTCCAGCTCGACGGCGGCCTGGCCTTCGCGCACGAGGACACCCCGGAACCTCTCAAGGACGCCTTCGCCGCACTGCTGGAGAGCCTGGGCGAGGTCGCCGGGGACGGTGTCGACCCGGGGCTGTTCACCGAGACGTTCTGGGCGTCCCTGCATGGCCTTGCGACCCTGACCCGGGCGGGGCGGCTGCCGACGGAGTACATCGAGCCAAGGGTGGAGCTGCTGGTGGACCGGCTCGCCATGGCCTGAACTGCTGCGTGCGGGAAAGGAGTTGGGGGCGGGAAACGGCGGGTTCTGTAACGGAAATGTCCGGGCGTCGTAACGATGAACCTGCGGTGTACAACCACTTGCCTCAGGCGCCTGTCTCCTCTGGTGTCACAGAAGTTTCCCCACAGGAGGACCAGTGCGACGCTCACTCATAGCCGCCGTCGCGGTGACCGCGCTCGCGACCCCGTTCGCCGTCGTGGCCACCGCCGGCTCCGCCGCCGCCGCGCCCGCCGCGGCGAGCAAGCCCGTGACCGACTTCAACCATGACGGATACGCCGACCTCGCCGTCTCCGCGTACCGCGGCGCCGTGAACGGCAAGGCCGGCGCGGGCTACGTGTCCATCGTGTACGGATCGCCCTCGGGCGCCGACACCGCGCACGCCAAGCAGATCAACCGCGCCACCGCCGGCGTACCCGGCGACCCCGAGGAGGACGGCGGCTTCGGCGCCAGCACCGAGGCAGCCGACCTCGACGGCGACGGATACACCGACCTCACCGTGAACAACGGCAGCACCGACGCCGTGATCTGGGGCTCCGCGAACGGACTGACCCAGGGCAGCGCGCTGCCGGGCGAGAACGTGCAGCTGAAGGCCGGCGACTTCAACGGCGACGGCAAGACCGACCTCGTCGCCAACTCCTTGTTCACCATGGAGGTGCGCTACGGCCCCTTCACCCGCGACGGGAAGCCCGCCTCCACCTCGTCCGTCGAGAACGGCGACGACGGCCCCCAGGACCTCATGGTGGGCGACGTGACCGGCGACGGCGCCGACGACCTCGTCACCGGCCACGCCATGGAGGAGATGCAGCACTCCTCGCGCCTGTGGAAGGGCACCAAGGACGGCCTCTCCAAGACGTCGACGCCGACGAACAAGTTCACGACGAACGGCGTCATCGCCGACGTGGACAAGGACGGGTACGGCGACCTGGTGGCCCGCGAGGTCGACGAGGTCTCCGAGATGCAGGTGTACGACGCGGGCGCCGTCCGGGTCGTCTACGGCTCCGCGTCCGGCTTCTCCACCCGCACCGCGAAGATCACCCAGGACACGGCGGGCGTGCCCGGCGTGGGCGAGCCGGGCGACCCCGACCTGAACGACCGGGGCGACCAGTTCGGCTACTCGATCTCCGCCGGTGACGTCACCGGTGACGGCTACCCGGACATCGCGGTCGGCCTGCCCGGCGAAGACCTCGACTCCGCCGGGGACACCGGCGCCGTCGTCCTCCTCAAGGGCGGCGCGAACGGCCTGACCGGCACCGGCGCCCAGGCCTTCAACCAGACCACAGCCGCCGTCCCCGGCGTCTCGGAGTACGGCGACAACTTCGGCACCGAGGTCAAGCTCGCCGACGTGAACAAGGACGGCCGTGCCGACCTGACCGTGGGCACCCCGCTGGAGGACGGCACGACCAAGGACTCGGGCGCCGCCTGGCTGTTCCGCGGCGCCACGTCGGGCCTCACCACGACCGGCATCACGTCCTTCAGCCCGTCCTCGCTCGGCACCCCGGAGGCGGGGGCCCGCTTCGGCGGCGAGCTCTCCTGACCTCGCCCCCGAGGGGCTGACCCCTCCCCCGCCGGGCTGACCTGTCCCCCGAGTCAGTCCAGTACGGGTAGCAGCTCCGGGAGGTGGCCGTCCGACGCGGCGGCCGCCTCCTGGCGCTCCACCGGCACCTCTCCGTACAGCGTCGTCCGCGGCTTCGCCGGCCGCCCCGCCTCCTCCGCGATCGCGACGAGATCCTTCACCGAGCGGTACGAGCCGTAACTGGAGCCCGCCATCCGGGAGATGGTCTCCTCCATCAGCGTCCCGCCCAGGTCGTTCGCGCCCGAGCGCAGCATCTCCGCCGCGCCCTCCGTGCCCAGCTTCACCCAACTGGTCTGGATGTTCGGGATGTACGGGTGGAGCAGAAGCCGCGCCATCGCCATCACCGCGCGGTTGTCGCGGGTCGTCGGCCCCGGGCGGGCGATGCCCGCCAGATACACCGGCGCGTTCGTGTGGATGAAGGGCAGCGTCACGAACTCCGTGAAGCCCTCAACTCCCTTGGCCAGCGCCTCCTGTTGCATCCCGGCGAGCGTGCGGAAGTGCCCGAGCCAGTGCCTCGGCTGGTCCACGTGCCCGTACATCATCGTGGACGAGGAGCGGATGCCCAGCTCGTGGGCCGTCTTCACGACCTCGATCCAGGTGGCCGTGGGCAGCTTGCCCTTCGTCAGGATCCAGCGCACCTCGTCGTCGAGGATCTCCGCCGCCGTGCCGGGGATCGAATCCAGGCCCGCTTCCTTCGCGGCGCTGAGCCAGTCCCGTATCGAAAGTCCCGTGCGCGTCGCGCCGTTCACGACCTCCATCGGCGAGAAGGCGTGCACGTGCATGCCCGGCACGCGCTCCTTCACGGCCCGCGCGATGTCGAAGTACGCGCTGCCCGGCAGGTCCGGGTGGATGCCGCCCTGCATGCACACCTCGGTGGCACCGACCTCCCACGCCTGCTGGGCCCGGTCCGCGACCTGGTCGAGGGAGAGCGTGTACGCGTCGGCGTCCGTGCGGCGCTGGGCGAAGGCGCAGAAGCGGCAGCCGGTGTAACAGACGTTCGTGAAGTTGATGTTGCGCGTGACGATGTACGTGACGTCGTCGCCGACCACGGACTTGCGCAGGTCGTCCGCGACTCCGCAGAGCGCGTCGAGCGCGGGGCCGTCCGCGTGCAGCAGGGCCAGCGCCTGCTCGTCCGTCAGGCGCGTCGGGTCGTCGGCCGCCGTCTTCAGAGCCTCGCGTACGTCGCCGTCGATGCGTGAGGGGACCATGCCGGGCGCGGCCTGCTCACGCAGGGCCTCCCAGTCTCCGTACACCTCGTCGAAGTCGTCACGCCGGTCGGAGGTGCGGCCCGTCGTGTCGATCGTGCGGTGCAGGTCCGTGCGGCCGGACGCGGCGACGTACCCCTCGTCGGGCTCCTGCCACGGGTGGCCCTCCACGACCGCGTCCGGACGCGCCAGACCCGTCTCCGGGTCGGCGAGCGCCCGCACGTGCGGGAGGAGCCGCGGGTCGAGCCACGGCTCGCCGCGCCGCACGAACTCCGGGTAGACGCACAGGCGTTCCTCAAGGCGGAAGCCCGCCGCGGCCGACTGCTCGGCCAGCTCCTCCAGCTGCGGCCAGGGCTTCTCGGGGTTCACGTGGTCGATCGTGACCGGCGAGACGCCGCCCCAGTCGTCGATGCCCGCGCCGATGAGGCGCTTGTACTCGCCGTCGACGAGATTGGGCGGCGCCTGGAGACAGCCCGAGGGGCCCATGATGTGCCGGGCCACGGCGACCGTCGCGACCAGGTCGTCCATCTCGGCGTCCGGCATGCCGCGCATCGCCGTGTCCGGCTTGGCGCGGAAGTTCTGGATGATCAGTTCCTGGATGCCGTGGTACGAACGCGACACGCGGCGCAGCGCGAACAGCGAGTCCGCGCGCTCCTCGTACGTCTCCCCGATCCCGATGAGCAGTCCGCTCGTGAAGGGCACGGACGAGCGCCCCGCGTCCTCCAACACCCGTAGCCGGACGGCCGGTTCCTTGTCGGGCGAGCCGTAGTGCGGCTGACCGGGCTCGGACCACAGCCGCTCGGATGTGGTCTCCAGCATCATCCCCATGCTGGGCGCGACGGGCTTGAGCCGCTGGAAGTCCGTCCAGGTCATGACGCCGGGGTTGAGGTGCGGCAGCAGACCCGTCTCCTCCAGGATGCGGATCGAGATGGCACGGACGTACGCGATGGTGTCGTCGTACCCCTCCGCCTCCAGCCACTCCCGCGCCTCCGGCCAGCGGTCCTCGGGCTTGTCGCCGAGGGTGATGAGCGCTTCCTTGCAGCCCATCTCGGCGCCGCGCCGCGCGATGTCGAGGACCTCGTCCGGGGACATGAACATCCCGTGGCCCGCGCGCCGCAGCTTGCCGGGGACGGTCGCGAAGGTGCAGTAGTGGCACTTGTCGCGGCACAGCCGGGTCAGCGGGATGAAGACACTCTTCGAGTACGTGATGACTCCGGGCCGCCCCGCCGCCGCGAGGCCCGCGTCGCGCACCCGCGCGGCGGACGCGGCGAGGTCGTTGAGGTCGTCGCCGCGTGCCTGGAGCAGCACGGCGGCTTCGGCGGTGTCGAGCGCGACGCCGTCCCTGGCGCGTTTGAGCGCGCGACGCATGGCGTTCGCGGTGGGTCGTGCCGGCGCGGGGGTCGGCCCCTGGGGTGCTTTGTCCTGCGGCGCGCTGTTGGTCATGCGTCCGAGCATACGAGCGACCGCGCGGAGAAACAGCTACAGGTCAGTGCCGGTCTCCGAGGGCAGGTGTGAGGTGCACGTATCGCTGGAATCCATCCAGCGCGCGCAACACGTCCGCCTCTCCGCTCGCCGGGAGCTGCACGATGACCTCGTCGACGCCGAGTTCCGCGTAGTGGGCGAGCTTGCCCTCGGTCGGCTCCACGGCGGAGAGCGCCACGTACAGGTGGGCGGGGTCCCGGCCCGCGTCGGCCCAGGCGGTGCGGAGCGCGGGAAGTGCGTCCCGCAGCCCACCGCCGCCGATGGGCAGCCAGCCGTCGGCGTACTCCGCGATGTGCGCGAAGAGCTTGGGGCCGGCGGCTCCGCCGATGAGGGTGCGGGGCCCGTGCAGGGGGCCTTCGTGGCGCGGACGTGGCGCGCGGACCGGCTTAGGGTGCGCGTCGCTGGCGCGCACGCTGGCGAACTCCCCTAGGTATTCGGTCGGTTCCCCTGCCCACAGGGCCCGCATGACGGCCATCCGGTCCCGCACGAGGGCGCGCCGCGTGCGCCACTCGACGCCGTGGTCGGCGGCCTCCTCCTTGTTCCAGCCGTAGCCGATGCCGAGGGTGAAACGGCCGCCGGAGAGGTGGTCGAGGGTCGCGATCTGCTTGGCCAGGTCGATGGGGTCGTGCTGCCCGACGAGCGTGATGTTCGTGCCGAGCCCGAGGCGCTGCGTGACGGCGGCGGCCTGCGCGAGGGCGACGAAGGGGTTGAGCATGCGGGCACACTCGGGCGGGAGTTCACCACCGGGGTACGGGGTCTCGCGCGATACGGGAATATGGGAGTGCTCGGGAAGATAGAGCGCCGCGAAGCCACGCTGCTCCAGCTCCTGGGCGAGGCGGATCGGGGCGATGGTCTCGTCGGTGAGGTAAAGGGTGGCGGCAACTCGCATGGAACGGCCTCCGGGTCGGGGAGCGGGGGCTCACTTACTAGCGGCCAGCGGCAGAGGAGTCCATGGCGCGGCGGCGGCTTGGGGCTGCCGCTTGAACGGGGCGTCTGGGAGCAGGCCGTTCGGGAGCAGGCTCACTTACCAGCCGGGCGCAGGAGCCCATGCCGCACCCGCGCCTCGGCTCCGCCGCTGGTACACGCGACAGTGGCGGCGACTCGTACCGCTCCCGCGGGTGACCCCGTACGCGAGCGGAGTGTCCGGCAGCAAGCCGTTCGGGAGCGGGCTCACTTACCAGCCGTCAGCGGCGCAGGAGTCCATGCCACGCCTGCGCCCCACCGCTGGTACACGCGACAGTGGCGGCGACTCGCATGTGGCGCCCCGCCTCTGATTGCGTCGGCGTTCCCCTCCCGCGCGTCACCCTCGTACGCGAGCGGGCCGTCCGGCAGCAAGCCGTACGGGAGCAAGCTCACTTACCAGCCGTCAGCGGCACAGGAGTCCATGCCGCGACCGTGCCCCGCGTCCGCCTCTTGTAGTACGCCACCGTCACCGCGACCAGCAGCGGAGCCCACAGGAGCAGTGGTGCGTAGCAGGCCACCAGGATCGTCTGTCGTACCGCGCTGTCCGTGACGCCGGGGCCCAGGTCCGCGTACGCGGCGTAGGCGAACCAGCCCGTGATCAGGAAGAGCCCGGCGGCTCCGAGCAGCGCCGGAATCACCGCGGCGAGCGGACGCACCTCGCGCCCGCCGAGCAGCGGTATCCACCCCGGTACGACCTCGCCCCACCCGCGCACCAGGCCTAGCGTCAGCAGGGCGAGGCACTCGGAGACGACGCTGAGCCCCAGGACGTAGAGCATCTCGCCCCAGCCCTCCACCGGCATGTCCGCCACCGGGAGCCCGGCGACGAGGGCGACCCGCCACAGTGCGGAGGGCAGGGTGGCCAAGGGCACGGCGTGGGCGGCGATCACGGCCCACCGGGGGACATCGGGCAGAGCGCTTGTCTTCAGCATGGGAATCATGCTGGCCGCGGGCACGGGGCCGCCACATCGGCGTTCGGGCCGATCAGGGGCGCCACGCCTCCGCCGCACGGGGGAGCGGAAAATCCGACCACCTCGCGCGGCTTCCGAACTACCCTGGCGCCCGATGAGCAGAAGACGACGCAAGAAACAGACACAACAGCTGGTCGTGGCAGCGAAGGTGGGCTGCACGGCACAGGTCAAGGCCCTGCTGCGGGCGGGGGCCAACCCCAAGATGCCCGACGCCGACGGCACGACACCGCTGTACGGCGCGTCCGTCCACGGTGCGGCGCCCACCGTCCGGGTGCTCCTGGCGGCGGGTGCCGATCCCGACGCGGAGAGCGGCCACGGTGACCAGGGAACGCCCTTGTGCGGGGCCGCATGCTGGGGCCACACCGACGCGGTCCGCGAACTCCTCGCCCACGGCGCCGACCCGAACCTCCGCGAGGACCACGGCACGGGCAACACCCCGCTGTACTGGGCGACGCACGGCGCCCACACGGAGACCGCCGCGGTGCTTCGGGCGGCGGGCGCGAGCGCCTAGGCGGGAGACTGCTCCTGCCCTAGGGTTTCATCATGCGACTTCGCTTCGCGACCGTACTGCTGCTGCTCGGGGCGCTGCTGGGCGGGACGGCTTCCGTCGGCGGCGCGTACGCGGCCCCACCACGGGTCGTCGCGGCTTCCACGCCGGCTGCGGCATCAGCCGCTGCCGCAGCCGCTGCCACTTCGGTCGACACGACCCGCACCGCTGCGGACGAGTCGAAGCCCAAGCCCGGGAAGAAGAAGAAAAAGAAGTCCAAGGGTGGGTCCATCGGACTGATCGCCGGGATCATCATCGCCGTCGTCGCGATCATCATCATCGTCCTGATCGCCCGCCACCGCGTGCACAAGGCCCGACACCGCCCGTAAGTCTGTCAATTGCCTTCCCTTGCCGGAGAGTTCACGGCTCAATACCAGGGTTGCCCTGCAGTCCCTTCCGACACCCTGGGGAGCCGACACATGTGCGAGGACGAACACCACCGGGCCAGACCCGCCAACACACCCCTGAACCGGCGCGGTCTGCTCGTGACGGGAGCCGCCGCCGCGCTTACGTTGAACAGCGTGAGCTTCGCGAGCGCCGCAGGGCGTGAATCCGGAAGTGGCGACGAGACCAAGGTGGTGCGCGGAACGCTGCCCACCGGGTCACCCGACTTCGTGTACCTGCCGGTCGAAGTCCCCGACGGCGTACGGGAGATCCACGTCGCGTACACCTACGAGAAGGTCACGGTCCCGGCGGGCACGCCGGGCAACGCGCTGGACATCGGCATCTTCGACCAGCGCGGGACGGCGCTCGGCGGCAAGGGATTCCGGGGCTGGTCGGGCGGCGCGCGCACGGAGTTCTTCATCCGTGCCGACGACGCGACCCCCGGCTACATCCCCGGCCCCGTCAAGGCGGGCACCTGGAACATCGCGCTCGGCCCCTACACCGTCGCACCCCAGGGCCTGCCCTACGAGGTGACGATCACCCTCAAGTACGGGGAGCCGGGCAAGACACCGAAGCCCGTCTATCCACCCGAGCGCGCGAAGGGGCGGGGCCGCGCCTGGTACCGCGGCGACTGCCACCTGCATTCCTGGTACTCGGACGGCAGGCGCACCCCGGCCGAGATCGCGGCCCTCGCGCGCGCGGCTGGCCTCGACTTCATCAACTCCTCCGAGCACAACACGCACTCCGCGCACGCCCATTGGGCCGACGAGGCGGGCGACGACCTCCTCATCATGCTGGGCGAGGAGGTCACCACCCGTAACGGCCACCTGGTCGCCCTCGGCACGGACCCCGGCACGTTCATCGACTGGCGCTACCGCGCCCGCGACAACCGCTTCGGCAAGTACGCCCGCGAGATCCGCGACGCGGGCGGCCTCGTCGTCCCCGCCCACCCGCACGCCACCTGCATCGGCTGCAACTGGAAGTTCGGCTTCGGGGAAGCGGACGCGGTGGAGGTGTGGAACGGCGCGTACACCCCGGACGACGAGGTATCCCTGGCCGACTGGGACAGCACCCTGGTCGCGGCCGTCCGCGGCCGGAAGCCCTGGATCCCGGCCATGGGCAACAGCGACGCCCACCGCGACCCCGACCCCATCGGCACCCCGCAGACGGTGGTCCTCGCGGACGACCTGACCCGCGAGGCCATCCAGGCGGGCATCCGGGCAGGCCACAGCTACGTCGCCGAGAACAAGGACGTCACGCTCAAGTTCACCGCCACCGGCGGCAGGGGCAAACAGGCGGGCATCGGCGAGCGCCTCTACGTCGAGCAGGACGCCCCGGTGACGATCCGCCTGGACGTCACGGGCGCCCCCGGCTGCACGATCCGCTTCGTCACGGACCAGGGCGTCCTCTTCACGAGCCCCGCGATCCCCGCCTCCGGGACAGGCACGGCAGAGTGGCGCACAACGCCGTCGTACGCCGCGTACGTACGGGCCGAGATCCGCCACGCCCCGGTGACACCAGGCCTCCCGGGCCCCCTGAGGGCCTTCACGAACCCGGTGTTCCTGGGCCGGAACTAGCGGGGCGACGACGGCTTCGCCTACCCCTTCGGTTCGGGTGTGCCGCCGACCGCGGGTGCGTCGTGGTTGCTCGCGCAGTTCCCCGCACCCCTCAGGGGCGCGGGGAACTGCGCGGCCAGCCCCCACCGGCGGTCAGGCGGGGCCAGGGTTCAGTCCGCGACGACCAGCGCAGGCGTGTCCCTCTTCAGGACCTCGCCCCGGAAGAACGCCGGGCTCTTGCGGCCCATCGCCAGCATGATCACCACGCCGAGCAGCAGCAGGCCCACGCCGATCACGAAGACCGAGCCGACGCCGAAGACGGAGGAGCCGCTGCCGTAGTCGGGGTTCCACATGTCCACGAGCGTCTTGACGAAGACCGCGGTGAGCAGGATGCCGCCGAACACCGGGAAGAAGCCCTTGAAGGCGAAGTCGCGGGCGGACTTGAACAGTTCGCGGCGGAAGTACCAGGCGCAGGCGAAGGCCGTCAGCGCGTAGTAGAAGCAGATCATGAGGCCGAGCGCGTAGATCGTGTCGACCAGGACGTGCTCGGAGACCAGCGTCATCACCGTGTAGAAGACGCCGGTGGCGACACCCGCGACGACCGTCGCGCGGCCCGGGGTCTTGAACCGGGGGTGCACGCGCGCGTAGGACGGCGGCAGCGCCTCGTACGTCGACATGGCGAGGACCGTGCGGGCCACCGGGATGAACGTGGTCTGGAGGCTCGCGGCGGCCGATGCGAGGACGGCGACGAAGAGCAGGATGCCCAGGCCGCTACCCATGATGGGTCCGGCGAGCGCGGCGAAGACGTTGTCGGAGGTGTCCGGGTTGGCGAGGCCCAGGCCCTTGTCGCCGGAGCCGACGGCCATCTGGGCCGCGATGCCGGTGGCGAGGTAGGAGCCGATCAGGACGACCATCGAGATGAGCGCCGCGCGGCCCGGGGTCTTCTCGCTGCCGGTGGTCTCCTCATTGGCGGTCAGGCACGCGTCCCAGCCCCAGAACATGAAGATCGACAGGGAGAGACCGGCCGTGAAGGCGCCGAAGGACTGGACGGAGAACGGGTTCAGCCAGGACCAGGAGAAGTCCATGGATCCGGCGATGTCGCCGCTGTTGGCCTTGCTCAGGGCCATCACCACGAACAGCGCGAGGACCACCAGTTGAAGGCCGACCAGGAGGTACTGGACCCCCTTCGTCGCCGTCATCCCCCGATAGCTGATCGCCGTAGCCACGGCGATCAGGGCCAGGCACGTGAGGATGTGCACGGCCTTGTTGTCGTCGAGGGCCGCCACCGAGTCGCTGCTCGTGATCTCGCCCGCCAGGAGCCAGAAGTACGAGGTCGCCACGCCTGCCAGGTTCGACAGGACGATGATCGTGGCGATGACGAGGCCCCAGCCGCACATCCAGCCGATCCGCGGCCCGAAGGCCTTGACCGTCCAGGTGAAGGAGGTGCCGCAGTCCGGCATGGCCTTGTTGAGCTCGCGGTAGGCGAAGGCCACCAGGAGCATCGGCAGGAAGCCCGCGAGGAAGACCGCGGGCATGGCCAGGCCGACCTCGCCGGCCGTGGAGCCGAGGGTCGACGTCAGGCAGTAGACGGGGGCGACGGTGGAGATGCCGATGACGGCGCTGCCCGTGAGGCCGACGGAGTTACCGCCGAGCCCTTTGGCGCGTACGCCCCCCTTGGGGGCGCCGTTTACCGTGTCTCCGGCCTGGGGCCGTACGTCCAACTGGGTCATGAACAGGACGTTAAGGGCTGCGGTTTCCACATACGGAAGGCCGCGATCCGGATCTTGCGGCTTGCAATCAACGGAGCAATTGGGGCAACCGCCATCGATTGACCGCCCGAAAGAAGCGCGTGCTTATTCATTACCAGGCAAAAGCCAGACCGTCCGGTATGCGGGAACCGCAGCACTGTCCGTTTTGCCCGTTTCAAAATTTTCCCGAGCGTCTTCTCGCATTCCACATATCGGACATCACCCCGGCCACACGATCGACTGGAGCTCGCTGTACGCGTGCAGCGCGTACGACCCCACGTCCCGGCCCACCCCGCTCTTCTTGAACCCTCCGAACGGCGCCTCCATGTTCCGGCCGATCGTGTTCACGCCGACCCCGCCCGCCCGCAGCCGCCGCGCGACCCGGAAGGCGCGGGCCACGTCGCCCGACCAGACGTAGTCGAGGAGGCCGTAGTCGCTGTCGTTGGCCAGGGCGATGCCTTCCTCCTCGTCCTCGAAGGGGACCACCACCACGACCGGGCCGAAGATCTCCTCCCGGACGACCCTCATGTCGTTCGTGCAGTCCGCGAGCAGCGTCGGAGCGACGTAGAAGCCCCGCTCGAACGAGGCCGGGCGCTCGCCGCCCGCGACGACCCGCGCGCCTTCCTTCCGCCCCAGCTCCACGTACGACTCGATGCGGTCCCGGTGCGCCGCCGAGATCACCGGGCCGACGATCGTCCCCTTCTCCCGCGGATCGCCGACCTTCATGTAGCCGATGTACTGCTTCAGCTTCTCGATCAGGTCGTCGTAGACCGCGCGATGCGCGATCACACGCGTCGGGGCCGTGCAGATCTGGCCGCTGTAGAAGGAGAACGTCGTCCCGATCCCCGCCACCGCCGAGTCCAGGTCCGCGTCCTCGAAGACGAGCGCGGCGCCCTTGCCGCCCAGCTCCATCAGCTGGCGTTTCATGTCGCGGCCGCACACCTCGGCGATCCGCTGCCCCACCGAGGTCGAGCCGGTGAAGCTCACCATGTCGACGTCCCGTGAGTCGACTGCCGCCTCGCCCACCTCCGGGCGCGCCCCGCTCACCACGTTCACCACTCCCGGCGGCGCCCCCGCCTCCTCAAGGGCCGCCGCCATCCGGTACACCGACAGCGGGTCCTGCGGGGCGGGCTTCACCAGGACCGTGTTTCCCATGGCCAGGGCGGGTGCCACCTTGCCCGCGGGGTTGGCCCACGGGTTGTTGTACGAGGTGATGCAGGTGACGACACCCACCGGCTGGCGGACGGTGAGCGCCCCCACGACGCCCGCCTCCCCCATGGGGCCTGACTCGTTGATCTGCGGGGGCAGGCCGGTCTCCACCGGTTCCAGGGCGCCTTTCGCGTACCGCTTGAAGCGCGCCACCGACACCGCGACCTGCATCCCGCGCGCCGTCCCGGTCGTCGCGCCGCTCTCGGCCTGGGCGAGTTCCGCGTACGAGGCGAAGTCCCGCTCCATGATCTGCGCCGCCCGGTCCAGGACCGTGGCCCGCTCCTCCGGTGTCGTACGCGACCAGGTGGCGAAGGCCTCGCGGGCGGCGCCGGCAGCCGCGTGCACCTGCTCGCGGCTCGCCTCGGGTGCCAGGCCCACGACCTCCTCCGTCGCCGGGTTGATCACCTCGTAGTGCCCGCCGGAGGGTTCGATCCACTCACCGCCGATGAACAGCCGCTGCTCGCCCACGAGTTGGTCACTCACTTGGTGCTCACCGTCCTGGTGTCACGGCCCGACCGGAGCACCGTGCCGGGCGTCGCGCCCGTCACGCGGTCCTCACGGATGGCTTCGACTCCGTTGACCCACACGGCCTCGACGCCGATGGCCTTGGAGTCGAGGCGGGGGCTGTCGCCGGGCAGGTCGTGCACCAGCGTGGCCTTGCCCGCGTCGATGCGCTCGGGGTCGAAGAGGACGAGGTCGGCGTGGAAGCCCTCCTCGATACGGCCCCGCTCCCGCAGCCCGAAGAGCTGCGCGGGATCGTCGGTGAGCATCTTCACCGCCTGCTCCAGACCGACCAGCTTGCGGCCCCGCAGGCAGTCACCGATGAACCGGGTCGTGTACGGGGCGCCGCACATGCGGTCCAGGTGCGCGCCCGCGTCGGAGCCGCCCAGCATGACGTCCTCGTGCTGCCAGGTCTCCTGGCGCAGGGCCCACGAGTCGGGGTCGTTGTCGGAGGGCATCGGCCACAGGACCGTACGCAGGTCGTCGTTGGCGCAGATCTCGACGAGGCACTGGAAGGGCTCCTGCGCGCGCTCGGCGGCGATGTCGCCGACGACGCGGCCGGTGAGGCCTTCGTTCTCCTTGGAGTACGTGTCCCCGATGACGTACCGGTCGAAGTGCGTGAGCCGCCGGAAGACCCCGGCCTCCTTGCTGTCGGCGCGCCGCAACATCTCGCCCCGGACGTCGGGGTCGCGGAGCTTGGCGATGCGCTCGGGAACGGGGAGGCCGAGGATGTCGCCCCAGCCGGGGATCAGGTTCAGCGCGCAGAAGGTGCCGAGCGACATGTTCATGGGGGTGAGGATCGGCATCGTCAGTGCCACGATCCGGCCACCGGCCTTGCGGGCGCGCTCGCTGGGGATCAGCTGGCGCGGCACGCGCTCGGGCACGGCGGCGTCGATGGTGAGGACGTTCCAGTTGAGCGGCCGCCCCGCGGCGGCGCTCATCTCCACGAACAGATCGATCTCGTCGTCGCTGAACTGATCCAGACAGCCCGCGACGATCGCCTCCAGCTGCGTGCCCTCGTGCTCGGCGACGGCCCGGCTGAGCGCGAGCAGCTCGTCGGGCTTCGCGTGCCGGGAGGCCACCGGCTGCCCGTCGCCGTCCGAGTGTGTGGACGACTGCGTGGTGGAGAGCCCCCAGGCGCCGGCATCCATGGCGTCGTGGAAGAGCCGCAGCATCTCGTCGAGCTGCTCGGGGCTCGGCTGCCCGCCGACCGCGTCCGCACCCATGACGTACCGCCGCAGCGCGCAATGCCCCACCATGAAGCCCGCGTTGACGGCGACGCGCCCCTCCAGGGCGTCCAGATACTCGCCGAAGGAGCTCCACGACCAGGGCGCGCCCTCTTCGAGTGCCACCAGCGACATGCCCTCGACCTTGGACATCATCCGCCGGGTGTAGTCGGCGTCCTCGGGGCGCGCGGGGTTCAGGGGCGCGAGGGTGAATCCGCAGTTGCCACCGGCGACGGTCGTCACCCCGTGGTTCAGGGAGGGGGTCGCGTAGGGGTCCCAGAAGAGCTGGGCGTCGTAGTGGGTGTGCGGGTCGACGAATCCGGGGGCGAGGACGCGCCCTTCGGCGTCCTCGCTGGTCGTGGCGGGCTCGGTGACGGTGCCGGGTTCGGCGATGACGGCGATGCGGCCGCCCCGGATACCTACGTCGGCGACGCGTGCGGGGGCGCCGGTTCCGTCGACTACGGTCGCGCCCTTGATGAGGTGGTCGAGCATGACGAGGTCGTCCCCCTTGACGATGGTTTTCGGTGCGGAGTCTGCGGAGCTGGGCCCGAAGGACGCCCCGGCTTCCGTCCGGGAGGGGAAGCCGGGGCGGTCAGAGGCTCACGCCCCGGCGGACTGCCGGAAGCGCGAGGTGCGGTGGACGGGGTCCGTGTCGATCTTCGGAATCACGTGCTCACCGATCAGCTTGATCGTGTTCTTCGTGTCCTCGGGCGAAATCCCGATCGGCAGCCCGAAGCTGAGCTGATCCGCCCCCGCCTGCTCCCACCGCTTGCACTGCGTGAGCACCTCGTCCGGGTCGCCGCAGATCATCAGCTCCTCGGCGATGAGCAGCTCGATGATCTCCTCGGTGTACTCGGGGAGAAGCTCGGGCCACTCGGGGATGCCCTCGGGGCGGGGGAAGGTGTCGTGGTACCGGAACAGCAAGGACTGCAGGTAGTTGAGCCCGCCGCTGACGGCGATCTCGACGGCCTTCTTGTGGGTCTCCGCGCAGATCGCCGTCGAGGTCACCATGACGTTGTCGTTGACGAAGTCACCGACCGGCTCGGCTTCCTTCACGGCCGTCTTGTACGACTCGAGGACCCACTCCATGTCGGAGACCTTCTGCACGCTGAAGCCCAGCACCCCGAGCCCTTTCTTGCCTGCCATCGCATACGAGGGGGGAGAGCCCGCGGCGTACCACATGGCCGGGTGCGACTTCCCGTACGGCTTGGGCAGGACCTTGCGGGGCGGCAGCGACCAGTGTTTGCCCTGGAAGCCGACGTACTCGTCCTGGAGCCACATCTTGGGGAACTCGGCGATGGTCTCTTCCCAGAGTTCCTTGGTGTGGTTCATGTCGGTGATGCCCGGCATGAAGCCGAGTATCTCGTGCGACCCGGCGCCTCGCCCGGACCCGAACTCGAAGCGTCCTTCGGAGAGATGGTCGAGCATGGCGACCTTCTCGGCGACCTTGACCGGGTGGTTCACCGGGGCGAGCGGGTTGAAGATTCCGGAGCCCAGGTGGATGCGGTCGGTGGCGTGGGCGAGATAGCCGAGGAAGACGTCGTTGGCGGAGAGGTGCGAGTACTCCTCCAGGAAGTGGTGCTCGGAGGCCCAGGCGTACTTGAAGCCGGACTTGTCCGCCTGGATGACGTACTCGGTCTCCTCGATGAGCGCCTTGTGCTCGGCTTCGGGGTCGACCTTGGCCCGCTTGGCGGGCACGTATCCCTGTACAAAGAGACCGAATTCCAAGGAGGTTCACCATCCTCGTGTGAATCTGCCAGTTTCTGACGAACCGTCAGTTCATGATGGGGTCGACTGTTCCACCGGGCGGATGGAGCGTCAATACCTGATGCACCGTCAGACGATGCTGACTCCCGCGAGCCACCCCCCGTCGATGACGAACGGCTGCCCGGTGATGTACGCCGAGTCGTCCCCGGTCAGGAAGAGCGCGAGCGCGGCCACCTCCTCGGGCCTGCCGATCCGCCCGAGCGGCACGAGCTTCTTGTAGAGCTCGGCGACCGCCTCCCGCGCCTCGGTGGGGTCGGCGGTCGGGTCGAGCTGCGCGGGGTTGGTCATCGGGGTGTCGACGGCTCCCGGGCAGACGGCGTTGACGCGGATGTTCTTGGCGGCGAGCTCCATCGCGGCGACACGGGTGAGCCCGAGGATGGCGTGCTTGGTCGCGGCGTACGCGCCGACGTACGCCATGCCCGTCATCGCCGTGTACGAGGCGGTGTTCACGATGGTCCCGCCGCCGGCGGCCTCGATCTCGGGGGCGACATTGCGGATGCCGAGGAAGCAGCCGATCTGATTGACCTGGATGACCTGCTGAAACTCTTCGAGCGGGGTGCTGACGAGTTCGTTGAAGCGCAGTATCCCGGCGTTGTTGACCAGGCCGTCGATCTTCCCGAAGGCGTCCTTGGCGGCGCCGACCGCAGCGCTCCAGTCGGCCTCCTGACTGACGTCCAGGTGCACGTACTTGGCCACGTCACCGCCGAGTTCCTTGGCGAGGGCCTCGCCCTGGTCGTCGAGTACGTCGCCGATGACGACGCGCGCACCCTCGGCGGCGAAGAGCCGCGCCTCCTGCTCACCCTGCCCGCGCGCCGCACCGGTGACGATGACGACGCGGCCGTCCAGCTTGCCCATGCCTGTCTCCTTGAATGAGCTCAGTCGAGCTTTCAGTTGAGGTGCGGAGCGACTTCGGCGGCGAAGGCCGCCATCTGATCGGTGAGTTCGGTGCGGCTGCGCGAGCGGAACCGCACCTGGATCTGCTGCACGCCCATCGCCCCGTACGCCCGCAGCGACTCGGCGAGCGCGTCCGGCTTCCCGCTCAGGGTGCGCCGCCCCACGGACCAGCCGGGCTCGCCCACGTACAGGGGCTCGGCGATGGCCCCCACGACGACCGGCGCGGCAATCCCCGCCTCCTCCCTCAACCGCTTGAGCCTGGCGATCTGCGCGGGCAGCTTGTCGCGCGGGTCGCCCTGCGGCAGCCACCCGTCACCGCGTACGGCGGCCCTGCGGACGGCGGCGGGCGAGGAGCCGCCCACCCAGATGGGTACGCGGTCCTGCGCGGGGCGCGGCTGCTGGCCGAGCCCACTGAAGTCGTAGTGCTCGCCGTGGTGTTCGGGGTACTCATCGGGCCCGAGGGCGGCCTTCAGAGCGTCGACGGTCTCGTCGAGCACGGGCCCACGCCGCTCGAAGTCGGCACCGACGGCATCGAACTCCTCTTGTACGTGGCCGGCCCCGACCCCCAGGATCAGCCGCCCGCCGCTGAGCCGGTCCAGGGTGGCGTACTGCTTGGCGCTGACGAGCGGATGCCGGAGCCCGACGACGGCGACGTGGCTCATCAGCCGTACGTTCTCGGTGATCCCGGCGAGGAAGGAGAGGGTGGCCACCGGGTCGTACCAGACGGTGCTCATGGTGTCGGCGAGCCGCCGCGGAATGGCGACGTGGTCGCAGCTCGCTATATAGGCGAAGCCGCTGCGGTCGGCGGTGCGGGCGATCTCGGCGAGGTCGTCGGCGGTGGCCTCCGCCTCCCACGCCTCGGCGTAGATGACGCTCTGGGACTGGATCGGGAGCTGCATCCCGTAGACCAGTCGCCCTTGCGGGAAGATGTGCGCCAGCGCGTTGGCAGCCATGGGAACCCGACCCCTCACCTTGATCTGACGATGCGTCATATACGGCGACGGGACTCATCGTCGTAGCTGACGGGACGTCAGGCAAGGGGTGGGGGCGGGTATCCGGCAGGACTTTAGGCTCCTGGGCCAGCCCACAGCCCGTCGCTCGTGAGCCCCAGGAGGTCGATCGCGTTGCCTCGCACGATCCGGTCGACCACGTCCGGCGCCAGGTGACCCATCTGGGACTCGCCGACCTCCCTTGACTTGGGCCAGGTCGAGTCGGAGTGCGGGTAGTCGGTCTCGTACAGGACGTTCCCGACTCCGATCGAGTCGAGGTTCTTCAGCCCGAAGGCGTCGTCGAAGAAGCACCCGTAGACGTGCTCGGTGAAGAGCTCGGACGGCGGTCGGTGCACCTTGTCGGCGACCCCGCCCCAGCCGCGGTTCTCCTCCCAGACCACGTCCGCGCGCTCCAGGATGTACGGGATCCACCCGATCTGCCCCTCGGCGTACATGATCTTGAGGTTCGGGAAGCGCTCGAACTTGCCGCTCATCAGCCAGTCGACCATCGAGAAGCAGCAGTTGGCGAAGGTGATGGTGGACCCGACGGCGGGCGGCGCGTCGGCGGAGGTCGACGGCATCTTGCTGCTCGACCCGATGTGCATGGCGATGACCGTGCCGGTCTCGTCACAGGCCCGCAGGAAGGGGTCCCACTCGTCCGTGTGGATGGACGGGAGGCCCAGGTGGGGCGGGATCTCGGAGAAGGCGACGGCGCGCACCCCGCGGTCGGCGTTGCGGCGGACCTCGGCGGCGGCCAGTTCGGCGTCCCAGAGCGGAATGAGGGTGAGGGGGATGAGGCGGCCGTGCGCCTCGGGCCCGCACCACTCCTCCACCATCCAGTCGTTGTAGGCCCGCACGCCGAGCAGCCCCAGCTCGCGGTCCTTGGCCTCGGTGAACGTCTGCCCGCAGAAGCGGGGGAAGGTGGGGAAACAGAGGGCGGACTGGACGTGGTTGACGTCCATGTCGGCGAGGCGGTCCGGCACGCTGAACGACCCCGGCCGCATCTGCTCGTACGTGATGACTTCGAGCTTGATCTCGTCCCTGTCGTATCCGACGGAGGTGTCGAGGCGGGTGAGGGGCCGGTGCAGATCTTCGTAGATCCACCAGTCGCCTATGGGCCCTTCGTCCCCCTTTTCCCCCATCACAGGGGCGAACTTGCCGCCCAGGAAGCTCATTTCCTTCAAGGGGGCCCGGACGATGCGCGGCCCGCGGTCGTGGAACTTCGACGGGAGCCGGTCCCGCCAGACGTGGGCGGGCTCAACGGTGTGGTCGTCCACCGAGATGATCCTCGGGAACGTCGGCGGGGTCTCGGCGGTCTCGACGGTCTCCATGTTCTGCATGCGCTCCATACGCTCCATGCGCTCCACGGTAGCGCCGATCTGACGACCCGTCAGCTCCCTGTCGGCTACTTGTCGGCCGACCGCCCGCCGGCCACCCGCCATCCACGGGCCGTTCGTACGCCGATCAATACCGGCCGCCGAGTGCGTGGACCCTGTGAGAGCCGTCTCGCACAGCTGACGCATCCGCCATGAACAAGGCAAACTGGCGGGGAGCAAGAGCCAAGTGGAGAACGGAACCAGGCAAAGAGCGACAATCGCGGGCAGGGCAGACCCGCGCGCACGACCAGGCACGGTGACGGCCGGGCACGGAAGGGCAGCAGGGGGAGCGATGGACGGTGTACCGCGAGTACCGGACCAACGACGTCCGGCCCCGGGGAACGCCCCCGAGGAACTGAGACCGCACTTCAGCGTGCTCGGCCCCGTACGCGCATGGCACGGCGCCGAGCAGCTGTCCATGGGCTCTCCGCAGCAGCGCGCCCTGCTCGCGGCGCTCCTGCTGCGTGACGGACGCACGGCGACGGCGCACGAACTGATCGACGCCCTCTGGGGCGACGAACCGCCCTCGCAGGCGCTGGCCGCGGTCCGTACGTACGCGTCACGGCTGCGCAAGGTGCTGCCTGCCGGGGTCCTGGTCAGCGAGGCGGGCGGGTACGCGATCGCGGTGGCCGACGGCGCGCTCGACCTGGCGCTCGCGGAAGACCTGTCGGCGGAGGCGGAGAAGGCGCGCTCAGTGGCCGACCTCTGCCAGGCCCGCTCTCTGCTGAACAAGGCGCTGAGCCTCTGGGACGGCGAACCCCTGGCGAACGTCCCGGGGCCGTACGCGGAAACGGAACGCACGCGCCTGGAGGAGTGGCGCCTCCAGCTCCTGGAATCCCGCCTGGACATGGACCTGGAGGTCGGCTGCCACGCGGAGGCGGTCTCGGAACTCACGGCCCTCACGGCGGCCCACCCCCTGCGTGAGCGCCTGCGCGAACTCCTGATGCTGGCGCTGTACCGCAGCGGACGCCAGGCGGAAGCACTGGCGGTCTACGCGGACACGCGCCGCCTGCTGGCGGACGAACTGGGGGTGGACCCGCGCCCGGGCCTGAAGGAACTCCAGCAGCGCATACTCCAGGCGGACCCGGCGCTGGCGGAACCCTCGGCGGCGGCTCCGGAACCGGCGGCGACGGTGGTGCGCCCGGCCCAACTCCCCGCGACAGTCCCGGACTTCACGGGCCGCGCCTCCTTCGTATCCGAACTGAGCGAGATCCTCTCGGCGGCGGAGGGCCGGGTGATGGCGGTCTCGGCGCTGGCGGGAATCGGCGGCGTGGGCAAGACGACGCTGGCCGTCCACGTGGCACATGTCGCGCGCTCGCACTTCCCCGACGGCCAGCTGTACGTGGACCTACAGGGTGCTGGCGCGAGGGCGGCGGAGCCGGAGACGGTACTGGGCGCGTTCCTGCGGGCCCTGGGTACGGCCGACTCGGCGATCCCCGACTCCCTGGAGGAGAGGGCGGCGCTGTACAGGTCGGTCCTGGACGGCCGCAGGGTCCTGGTGGTCCTGGACAACGCGAGGGACGCGGCCCAGGTACGCCCCCTCCTGCCCGGCATGGAGGGCTGCGCGGCGCTGGTGACGAGCCGGATCCGGATGGTGGACCTGGCGGGCGCGCACCTGGTGGACCTGGACGTGATGAGCCCCGAGGAGGCGCTGCTCCTCTTCACGCGGATAGTGGGCGAGGAGAGGGTCACGTCGGAGCGGAAGGCCGCGCTGGACGTGGTGGCGGCGTGCGGCTTCCTGCCACTGGCGATCCGCATCGCGGCATCCCGCCTGGCGGCCCGCCGCACATGGACGGTCTCCACGCTCGCCGCGAAGCTGGCGGACGAGAGGCGGCGCCTGGACGAACTCCAGGCGGGCGACCTGGCCGTGAAGGCCACCTTCGAACTGGGCTACGGCCAACTGGAGCCGGCGCAGGCGCGGGCGTTCAGGCTGCTGGGGTTGGCGGACGGCCCTGACCTCTCGCTGGCGGCGGCGGCAGCGGTCCTTGACCTCCCGGTGGAGGAGACGGAGGACCTGCTGGAGTCCCTGGTCGACACGTCCCTGGTGGAATCGGCGGCGCCTGGCCGCTACCGCTACCACGACCTGGTCCGGCTCTACGCGCGTGCGTGCGCGGAGCGGGATGAGGAGCCGCCGAGTGAGCGGGGGGCGGCTATGTCGCGGTTGTTGGACTTTTATTTGGCTACGGCGGCGGGGGTTTATGCGTTGGAGCGGCCGGGGGATCGGACGGTGGACCACCTGGAGTGCGCCGACCGGGTCGGCCTTGCCTTCACCGACGGCACCAAGGCCTTCGACTGGCTGCACGCGGAGGCCTCCTGCATCCTGGCGTGCGTCCAGCAATCGCTGAGCAAGGAAAGCCTGCGACGTGCGGTGGACCTGCTGCTCGCGGCGAAGGACCTCGCGGAGTCCGGGGCCATCTCGTACCGGTACGAGATGGCGACGCGCGCCGCGTGCGAGGTCGGCGCCGCGGTGGGTGACGCGCGTGCCGAAGGACGGGCGAGGGTGAGCCTTGCCCAAGTCCTCAACAAACTGGGGCGTTTCGACGATGCCGCCGTCGAACTGGAGCGTGCCGCCGCGCTCGCCTTGGACTCCGGGGACCCGTGGACCAGCGGGAACGTTTTCAACGAGCAGGGGATCATCAACAACTGCATCAACCAGCCCGCGGTGAGCGAGACCCATTTGCGCAAGGCCATCGAGGTCTTCCGCGCCGACGGCAACCGTCACAGCGAGGCGAGCGCCCTGTGCAACCTGTCCCGGGCCCTCCTCGCGATGGGACGCACCACCAAGTCGATCGACCTCGCCCGGCAGGGGATCGCCATATACAGCGACCTCGGGGTCACGTTCCGGCTGGCCAACGCGAAGTACGCGCTGGGGCTCGCCCTGAGCGGGGCTGATCGACGCGCGGAAGCCCTCGACCAGATGAACGATGCCCTGCAGATCTTCGCCGAGAACCGCCAGCGCCTGTGGGAGGGGACGACGCACTACCGCATCGCCCAGGTGTATCTGGCGGACTGCCATGCGGCGCAGGCGGCCCAGCACTCCGAGCAGGCGCTCGCCATCGGATGCGTGGGTGGCGAGTGGATGCGGGCCAATGTCCTGACCCTGCTGGGAAGGTCTCTCGTCGACCTGGGACAGGTGGACCGTGCACAGGCCTGCTGGCGCGAGGCGCTGGCCATCCACGAGGAAGCGGGCGCGCCGGAAGCCGCTCAGGTGAGGAAGCTTCTCGATGCGGTCACCGCTGCCTGACCATGCCGCCTGACCACGCCGACTGACCACGCCGACTGACCACGCCACCTGACCACGTCCGAAGGGGCGTTCATCGAACGTTTATGAGTGGCTGCCACTCTCATGGGGTCGATCCGTCGCGTCGGGGGGCAGACGGGTCGCACGGGCCCTACGGATAAGGTAAGCGGCCCACTACGCCCGTTCGGCGATTCTCGGGGGAGTTGCCGAACGGGCGTATCCGATCCCAAAGCCCCACCAGAGCTTAGGAGTTGTCTCATATGAGCGAAATCGACAAGAGCACCGGCATAACCACCATGGGCGAAGGCCACACTCCTGCTCCGCCGAAGGACGGCACCGCCACCACGCAGGGCGAAGGCCACACGCCCGCCCCGCCGGCGAAGGACGGCACCGCCACCACGCAGGGCGAGGGCCACACGCCCGCCCCGCCGGCGAAGGACGCCTGAGGACTTACATCCTGACGGGGGAGTCGACCGCGGTGGCGCGGAGGGGGAGCCACCGCGGTCGACGCGTGTCCGCACCATGCGTACTTGCCTCCACCAGCGCCGGGACCACCGCCGGCATCACCCCTCCCCCACGGCGACCGCACCCAAGAACGGCCGGGGGCTTCGCTTCACCGGGGTCGGGTGGTGACCGGGGCCGCCCGGTACTCCGGAGTGTGGCGGTTCCGGCGGCGCAGTAAAGGGCGCTCCTACGTCGCGTCGGCTACGCCGATTCCGCTCCGCTCCACCCTTGACTGCCCCACCTCCACCGCAGGAGCTTTTGTTGACCGGGCGGCCCAGGAAGGGGGCGTAGGGGAGGCTTGAGGGACTCTTCGGTCTCCTGCCATCTGCGGACTGGTTCTTCCGGGGCGAGCGTCACGGGGAATCGGGGCTGCCCGGCCGACCGGCTCGGCTTCGGGGGTGGGGCCGGGTCTCCTGCCGGGTGCGGACTGGTTCTTCCGGGGCGGGCGTCACGGGGTCAGGGGCTGTCCGGCCGACCGGCTCGGCTTCGGAGGTGGGGACGGGTCTCCTGCCGGGTGCGGACTGGCTCTTCCGGGGCGAGCGTCACGGGGGATCGGGACCGCCCGGCCGACCGGCTCGGCTTCGGAGGTGGGGACGGGTCTCCTGCCGGGTGCGGACTGGTTCTTCCGGAGCGGGCGTCACGAGAGATTGGGACTGCCCGGCCGACCGGCCCAGCTCCGGCGGCGGTGACGGGTCGCTTGCCGGGTGCGGACTGGTTCTTCTGGGGCGAGCGACACGGAGTCAGGGGCTGCCCGGCCGATCGGCTTGGGTTCGGGGATGGGGGCGGGTTTTAGCGGCGGGTGCGGACTGGTTCTTCCGGGGCGCGCGTCACGGGGATCGGGGTCTGCCCGGCCGACCGGTCCAGCTCCGGCGGCGGTGACAGGTCTTCCTGCCGAGTGCGGACTGGTTCTTCTGGGGTGGAAGCCAGGCGGTGCTGCTCGACCCGGACGACCGGATCAACTCCGGGGCGGGGGCGGGTTTCGCTGCCGGGTGCGGACTGGAGCTTCTGGCGTGAGCCTCACGGAGATGACGTGCGGCCCGGCCGGTCGGCAACTCCGGAGACGGGGAGGGTTTACTGCCGGGTGCGGACCGGCTCCTCTCGCGTGAGTCTCACGGGAGAAGACGTGTGGCCCGGCCAATCGGCTCAACTCCCGGGGCGGGGGCTGGTTTCGCTGCCGGGAGCGGACCGGCTTATGCGGGGTCTAAGAAGCGCGTCGCGGCACTCTGCTAGCTCGCCTCGCCCGTTCGAGCCACTTCATCGTCACCGACTGTGGGCCGGACCGGGCCGGTCCAGAGCGTGGAACGCAAGAGAATCCCACGACACGCCACCCAGCCACCAGTGCATGGGACTTTTCTGCATTCACTCCCCAAATACCCCTCCGGGTGCGCAAGATGACCGATATGTGACTGCCCTCGGTGCCAAATCAAGTCACACCCATCACGCCCGCCCCTGTCATCCCCCCTTCGTCGTCTTCATCGTCGCCATCGCCACCTGCCAAGGCCGCGTGTTCTCTTTTCGTGAGGCTCACGCCAGTAGCTCCAGTCCGCACCCGGCAGCGAGACGTGCTCCCATCTCCGGAGCCGAGCCGACCGGGTCGAGGAGCATCGCCTGGCTTCCGCATCAGAAGAACCAGTCCGCACCCGGCAGGAAGACCTGTCACCGCCGCCGGAGCTGGACCGGTCGGCCGGGCAGACCCCGATCCCGTGACGCGCGCCCCGGAAGAGCCAGTCCGCACTCGGCAGGAGACCCGTCACCGCCGCCGGAGCTGGGCCGCTCGGCCGGACAGCCCCTGACCCCGTGACGCCCGCCCCGGAAGAACCAGTCCGCACCCGGCAGGAGACCCGGCCCCACCCCCGAAGCCGAGCCGATCGGCCGGGCAGCCCCGATTCCCCGTGACGCTCGCCCCGGAAGAACCAGTCCGCAGATGGCAGGAGACCGAAGAGTCCCTCAAGCCTCCCCTACGCCCCCTTCCTGGGCCGCCCGGTCAACAAAAGCTCCTGCGGTGGAGGTGGGGCAGTCAAGGGTGGAGCGGAGCGGAATCGGCGTAGCCGACGCGACGTAGGAGCGCCCTTTACTGCGCCGCCGGAACCGCCACACTCCGGAGTACCGGGCGGCCCCGGTCACCACCCCACCCCGGTGAACCGAAGCCCCCGGCCCCGCCGGGTCAGACACCTGCCGAGCCGCCCGCCACCGCCGCCGAAACCGCCACACTCCCGAGCACCCGGCGGCCCCGGTCACCACCCCACCCCGGTGAACCGAAGCCCCCGGCCCTGCCCACACCTGCCACCGCCGCCCGCACCCTCTCCACGAATGCCTCCGGTGCGTTGAAGATCTCCTCGGCGCCGAAGCGCAGTACCAGCCTTACCTCGGGGCACGACGCGAGGTCGTTGTAGCGGGCCAGGTCACGGCGGTGGGCCTCGCGGGTGCCGTGGTAGGCGTAGCCCTCGATCTCGACCACCACGCCCTCCCCGCGGAAGAAGAAGTCCGGGCGCAGTAGGCGGCCGGACTGGGTCAAGATCCTTGCCTGGGTCTCCGGGCGCAGCCCCGCGTCCCTCATCCGGAGCCGGGCGACCGTCTCCGCCGGTGAGCCCGCCCCCGGGTCAGCCAACTCCAGCCACCGACGCGCCCTCGCCGCCCCCGCCACCGGCGGGGAATCCAGAGCCGCGGCCACCGTGTCGAGGCCGCCGATCAGTGGGCCCCGCCAGCAGCGGCCCCCGTAACGGCGGCTGCTCAGCGCCGAGTCGAGCGCCACCAGGGCCTCCTCCCGCGAGCCACCCCGCAGCAGATCCGCCAACGTACGCGCGACCGTCGTCACCCGGAGATCCCCCACCACAGTGACCTCGGCGGGCGGCAGAGGACGCCAGTAGACGTGGGCGCCCCTCTTGCGGCGGGTTCCCTGCGGATCGGTGAACTCCAGCTCCTCCCTCAGTACTTGGATGCGCCACAGCACCGCCGCCGACCGGTGGCTCGCCACCAGGCCCGGCATCGTCAACTGCCCGGCCCAGAGACGCACCGCCAGATCAACCGCACGCCCGGGCTCCGCCCAGCCACCCCCCGGAATGCGTGTCCACCCCTCGGCGGCCAGGCTTCTGGACAGCGTGCTCCTCGGCCAGCCCGCCTCCCTGGCCCAACACGTGAGCAACACCCCCTCCACGGCCAACTCCCGCAGCCCACCCCACTTCCTCGCACCTCGCGGCTCCCTCGAACCCCCCATCGCCCCAGGTTGCCGCACTTCGGCGTCACGCGTATCAGCCTGTGGATATCTGCGCCCCTGTGGATAACCACACGTTCGCTGGCCGCCCCCGCCTGGCAGAAAAGGTGGGCCACTCGTCATTGCGGGCATCCGGGCGCGACACAAGACTTGAGCCGCGGGCAGGACGCCGGCCCGCGGCCCGCACCTACCAACTCCGGTACCGCATACGGGAAGGGACCCCCATGCAGATCGCGATCCTCCTCTACGACAAGTTCACCGTCCTCGACGCGATAGGCCCCTTCCAGACCCTCGCGAGCCTGCCCGGCGCCGAAGTCGTCTTCGTCGCCGAGCAAGCCGGTCCCGTCCTCGACGACACCCGCGCCCTCTCCCTCGTCGCCACGAAGTCCCTCGCCGAGGTCAGCAGCCCGGACATCGTCGTCGTACCGGGAAGTCCGGAGCCCGATCTCGAGAACGAAGCCGTCCTCGACTGGCTGCGCACCGTCGACGCCACCACCACCTGGACCACCTCCGTCTGCACCGGCTCCCTCATCCTCGCGGCCGCCGGGCTCCTCAACGGTCGTCGCGCCACGTCCCATTGGCTGGCGCTCGACCAGATCAAGCAGTTCGGGGTCGAGTCCACCGGGCAGCGCGTCGTCTTCGACGGGAAGTACGTCACCGGCGCGGGCGTCTCCGCCGGGATCGACATGGGCCTCACCCTCGCCGGGAAGATCGCGGGCGACGAGCACGCGCAGACCGTACAGCTGCTCATCGAGTACGACCCCCAGCCCCCGTACGACGCCGGCTCCCCGGAGAAGGCCCCCGCCGCCCTGGTGGAGAAGTTCCGGGCGCAGTCCATGTTCTAGCAGGCCGTGTCCTAGCCGTGTCCCGAGCGGACCGTGCGCCGCGTCGCGCAGCCGTGGCAGAGTCATCGCCATGGTCCGTATGTTCTGCATGGCCTGCGCGGCCCGCCCGGCCGCCTCAACTCGGCGGCGGCGCCTCGGCGTTGCGATGTCTGCTCTTCTCGTAGGCGCCGCCCTGGCATCCGGCTGCGGCGAGCAGCGGCCCGGTGACACCACCGCCGCCTCCACCGCAACCTCAACCTCCAGCCCTTCCCCGTACGCCGAACCCGGCGTCGTCGACGGCGCGCCCCACAACGGTGACAACAACGCCTACCGCCGCCCCGGCGACATGTCTCCGGCGGACGAGGAAGCCGCCCAGGCCGAGGCCGCCCGCATGAAGCCCGTCCTCAAGCGGCTCCACCAGCAGAAGGAGTGGGACCCGGAGAGCGTGAAGGCTGCGCTCACCGACAAGCTCGGGTACGAGGTTCGAAGGACGACCAGCGGAGGCAAGCTGCTCGGCGGCGAGCTCGACGTGCAAGAGATGCACTCACGCTACGAGAACGGCGAAGACGTCACGCCTGAAGGCGCGTCGATCGGCCTCTACGTGGGCGACCACGCTTGCGTCACCGCCTTCGTGCAACCGACCAACTACGGCGTGAAGACCAACGGGCACTTCCCGGAGACCGGCTGTATGGAGCCCCCCACCGGCCACTGACGCCCGGCCTGAAGTTGAAACGCCTCACGACCTCACGACTCCAAGCCCTCACACCCTCACGCCCTCAACCACTCCACCAGCAGCCGGTTCACCTCGAACGCCCGCTCCTGCTGCACCCAATGCCCGCACCCCTCCAGGATGTGCGAGGACACCAGGCCGGGCAGCGTCTCCGGGTACGCCTTGATCGCGTCGGCCAGCCATGTCGTCGACGCGTCCTGGTCGCCGCCGATGAAGAGCGAAGGCTGGACGATCGGGGCTCCGTCCCACGCGGCCAGGTCCTCCCAGTCGCGGTCGACGTTGCGGTAGCGGTTGAGCGCGCCGGTCAGGCCCGTTCGCTCGAACTCCGCCGCGTAGACGTCCAGATCTGCCTCCGTCAGCCAGGAGGGGAGCGAGGCCAGTCCCCCTGCGGCCACGAAGCGGTCCGACATCCGCCCGCCCCTGGGTACGAAATGGAGGCTCGGGGCGTCGGGAGACGACGGCATCGTGTCCGCCGACAGGCCCGCGTAGAACCCCGCGAGCCAGCCCCGCACATCCGGCTCGATCTCGGCCTCCGCCCTCCCCTGCTCCTGGAAGTAGCTGACGTAGAACTCATCCGCCTCACCGCCGATCCGGGCGAACGCGTCCGTGGGGCGGGGGCCGCCCCGAGGCGCGTACGGAACGCTCAGCAACCCCACCGCCGTGAACACGTCCGGCCTGAGCAGCGCCGAGTTGGCCGCGATGCCCGAGCCCCAGTCGTGGCCCACGATCGTCGCGGTCTCGGCGCCCAGGGCCCGCACCACCCCTACGTTGTCGGCGACGTGCGCCAGCATCCGGTACGCCTCCACCTCACGCGGCTTCGACGAGCGCCCGTAGCCGCGCACGTCGATCGCCACCGCGCGGAAGCCCGCCTCGGCGAGGACCGGGAGCTGGTGGCGCCACGAGTACCAGGACTCGGGGAAGCCGTGGACGAGGAGGACGAGCGGGCCGGTGCCCTGCTCCACCAGGTGGATCCGGCCGCCGGGGACGTCCACGAGTCGGTGGTGCTGCGTGGGGTGCGGCATGTTTCCTCCCGGATCACTGGATACGTCGTACGCCATGATCCTGGGCCCACCCCTCCCCCGCCCGCGAGGAACTTTGCCGGATCGGCAAATGGCTCAGCCCACGGCCGTCACAGGACCGCCCGCAGCACCACCAACGGAACCGCCCACGGAACCGACCACGGGCCCGTCCACCCCGTCGCACGCCTCCAGCTCCTCCGCGTCGATCCGCGCACCCTCCCGCTCCAGGTCGGGCAGCATGCCGGGGCACGCGGGAGCCAGTTGGTCCCCCTCCCCGTCGACGTACATACAGGGAAGGAGTTCCGCGATCACTCTCGTGTTGAGGCCCGCGGCAAGGAGGGTGCAGATGCTGCGCACCGTGCGGACGTCTTCCTCGCCGTACTCGCGATAGCCGCTCGGCCGCCGCAGTGGCCGCAGCAGGTCCTGCTCCTCGTAGTAGCGAAGGAGCCGTTCGCTCACTCCGGTCCGCCGGGACAATCCCCCTCGTGACAGCAGCACAGAGCTCAGCATCTCCCGCACCAACTCCCGCCCAGCCCAATCCCGTTACCCTCATCGACCTCGGCCCCATGGGCATCGCCCTCGCCGAAGCGCTCCTCGCCCAGGGCCACCCCCTCACCGTCTGGAACCGCACCCCGGAGAAGGCCGACCCACTCGTCGCCAAGGGTGCGCGGCGCGCCGCCACGGTCGCCGATGCCGTCGACGCCAGCCCCCTCACCCTCGTATGCCTCAAGGACTACAAGACCCTCTACGAGTTCTTCGCCGACCACCCCAGCAGTGACGCCCTCCATGGCCGCGCCCTCGTCAACCTCAACTCCGGCACCCCCGCCCAGGCCCACGCCGCCCTCGCCTGGGCCACCGAGCGCGGCGCCTCGTACCTCGACGGGGCGATCATGGTGCCGCCGTACCTCGTGGGGCAGCCCGGGGCCACGCCACCGCCCTCGTCGGCTCTGCGAACGTGCCGGCGGCCGAATTCGCCGAACGCGTGGTCGCCGAGGGCCATGGGTCCGACAACTACCTTTCCCTCTACGAGGTCTTCAAGAAGTCCGGCTGACACATTCAGAAAGACCGTTCAGGAGGGGATTGGGCAGCCCCCTGGAGGCAGCCCCTGGCCCGTGTGACCCCGTACGCGGGAGTCGGAAACTCGTTGGACAGGCCCCGCGTTCCTCGCCGATAGTGCCGCGCATGACCTCTCTTGTGCGCCACCTCACCTTTGACTGTTCCGACGCCTACCGTCAGGGCACCTTCTGGGCCGAGGTGCTCGGCGGGAAGGTCTCCGACGAAGACTCTCCCGGTGACCCCGAAGCCCTCGTCGAGGCCGACGGCATCACCCTGCTCTTCGTGACCGTGCCCGACGCCAAGACCGTCAAGAATCGCGTGCACGTCGACCTTCAGCCGCAGGACCGTACCCGCGACGAAGAAGTCGAGCGGCTCGTGAAGCTCGGCGCCAAGGTCGTTGGGGATCATCGCGTGCCCGATGGGCGTGGCTGGGTCACCCTCAGTGACCTGGAGGGCAATGAGTTCTGCGTCGAGCGCAGTACCGCCGAGCGGGAGCAGTAGGCAACTATGGCCTGCGGCCCCGCAGTTCGCGCTTGAGGACCTTCCCGCTCGCGTTCCTCGGCAGCTCCGTCACGAACTCGACCTCCCTGGGGACCTTGTAGTTCGCCATTTCGCGGCGCGACCACGCGATCAGGTCGTCCGCCGTAAGGACCGCCCCCGGTCGGCGCACCACGTACGCCTTGCCGACCTCGCCGAGCCTCGGGTCCGGTACTCCGATCACCGCCACGTCCGCCACCTGCGGGTGCACGCCTATGAGTTGCTCTATCTCCGCGGGGTAGGCGTTGAATCCGCCGACGATGAACATGTCCTTGATACGGTCCGTGATGCGGAGGTTGCCCGCGTCGTCCAGGACCCCGACATCGCCCGTCCGCAGCCAGCCGCCCGGCGTGACCGCCTTCTTCGTCTCCGCCGGGTCCTCGAAGTAGCCTTGCATGACGTTGTGTCCACGGACCAGGATCTCTCCCGGGTGGCCCGGTGAGAGCTCCTCGCCGCCTGGGCTCACCACCCGCACCTCCGTGTCCGGTATGGCCCGGCCCGAGGTCGAGGCGATGACCTGCGCGGCGTCTCCCTGGCGGCACATCGTGACGATGCCGCTCGCCTCGGAGAGGCCGTACGCCGTCAGGACCGTGGCGATGTGCAGCTCGGTGCGCAGGCGCTCGACCAGTTGCAGGGGGACCACCGCCGCGCCCGTCACCACCAGGCGCAGGGCGGAGAGGTCGTGCTGGTCGCGGGACGGGTGGTCCAGGAGGGACTGGTGGAGGGTGGGCGGGCCGGGGAGTACCGAGATGCGTTCCGCCGCCACGTTCGCGAGGACCGTGTCCACGTTGAAGACCGGCTGCGGGATCATCGTCGCGCCGCGCATCAGGCAGGCGATGATCCCCGCCTTGTAGCCGAAGGTGTGGAAGAAGGGGTTGACGATGAGGTAGCGGTCGCCTTCTCGCAAGCCCGCGAGCTCGCTCCAGATGCCGTAACAGCGCAGGGTCTGGGCGTGCGTGATGACCGCGCCCTTGGGGCGGCCCGTCGTGCCTGAGGTGTAGATGATGTCCGAGGGTGCCGCGCCGTCCACCCCGTCCGCGCGCTCCCGTACGTCGGCGCCGCTCACCCCGTCGCCGCTGGCCACGAAGTCCTTCCAGGTCCGGAAGTCCTCCGGGGCGTCGTCCGAGAGGACCACCACCTGCTCCAGGTGCGGGAGGCCTGGCAGCGGGCCCTCCCCCTTCCCCTCCACCGTCGCGCGCCGCAGCGAGGCTACGTACGACGTACCGAGGAACGTGCCCGTCACGAAGAGCAGCTTCGCGCGGCTGCGTTGCAGGACGTAGGCCGCCTCTGCGCCCTTGAAGCGGGTGTTGAGGGGGACGAGGACCGCGCCCGCCGACACCGCGCCCAGCGCCGAGACGATCCAGTCCAGAGTGTTCGGGGCCCAGACAGCCACTCTGTCACCCGAGTTGACCCCATTCGCCATGCACGCGGCGGCGGCCCGCTCCACGCGCCGGCCGAGCTCCGCGTACGAGATGCGGGTGCGGCCCTCGACGACCGCCTCCCGGTCTCCGAACCTCTCGGCCGCCGCCCGGACAAGTCCCGGGATGCTGCCCCACTCCAGGTCGCCGCGCATCGCAAGCCCCTCCGCCGCAGTAGCTGACTATCCGTCAGATTAGCTGTAACCTGACGCGCTGTCAGCAGTCGGGACGACGTATGGCGAAGCCCTGGAGCCTCGCCACTCGCGGAGGTGTCGTTGCCCATGGCTTCACTCAAAGACGCTACAGCGATAGTCGGGATCGGGCAGACCGCGTTCGCGAAACAACTGCCCGAGGACGAGAAGACGTTGGCCTGCCGGGCGATCGTCGCCGCGCTCGACGACGCGGGCATCGCCCCGTCCGAGGTCGACGCCTTCGCCTCGTACACGATGGAGGAGACGGACGAGGTCGAGGTCGCCAAGGCGATCGGCGCGGGCGACGTGACCTTCTTCAGCAAGGTCGGCTTCGGGGGCGGCGGATCCTGCGCCACCATCGCCCACCTCGCCGCCGCCGTCGCCACCGGACAGGCGAGCGTCGGCATCGCCTGGCGCTCCCGCAAGCGCGGCAGCGGACCACGCCCCTGGAAGAACACGGCGGTCCAACTCCCCACGCCCGCCCAGTGGACACGCCCCTTCGGCCTCCTCCGCCCGGCGGACGAGATCGGGATGCTGGCGCGCCGCTACATGCACGAGTACGGGGCGACCCGCGACCACCTCTTCAACGTCGCCCTCGCGTGCAGGAACCGGGCGAACCAGAATCCCGCCGCGATGATGTACGAACGCCCGCTGACCCGCGAGATGTACATGTCCTCACGCTGGATCAGCGAGCCACTCTGCCTCTTCGACAACTGCCTTGAGACAGACGGCGCGTTGGCGTGCGTCATCGTGTCCGCCGAACGGGCACGCGACTGCCGGCAGAAGCCCGTGTACGTCCACTCCGTCGCCCAGGGGCTGCCCGCGCAGCACCACGGGATGGTCAACTACTGGAACGACGACCCGCTGACGGGCCCGGCCTGGACGGCGGCCCGCCACCTCTGGAAGCAGGCGGACTTCGCCCCGGAGGACGTGGACGTGGCCCAGATCTACGACGCGTTCACCCCCCTGATCCCGCTCTCCCTGGAGGGCTACGGCTTCTGCGGCCGGGGCGAGGGCGGCGCGTTCACGGAGGGCGGCGCACTGGAGAGCGGCGGCCGCCTGCCGATCAACACCGGGGGCGGCGGCCTGAGCGAGGCGTACGTCCACGGCTTCAACCTCATCAACGAGGGCGTGAAGCAGCTGAGGGGCACGAGCACGGCGCAGGTGCCGAACGCAGCCACGTGTTTGGTCACGGCGGGCGAGGGAGTGCCGACGTCGGCGGTACTACTCCGGGCCCCATAAGGGGCGCGGGGAACTGCGCGACAAGCCACGACGAACCCGCAGCCGAAAGAGGCCAGCCACATGGCAGACGCGACGACAGAGACCGAGCCCCTGCTGTCCCCCACCATCGACACGGACGGCGCCCCCTTCTGGGAGTACGCCGCCCAGGGCGAACTCCGTGTACAAGCCTGCACCGCCTGCGGTGAGCTGAGGTTCCCGCCCAGGCCCTGCTGCCCCCACTGCCAGTCCTTCGACAGCGAGTGGCGCCGCATGAGTGGCAGGGGGCGCATCTGGTCCTACGTAAGGCCGCACCCACCCCTGCTCCCCGCGTACGCGGCAAACGCCCCGTACAACGCGATCATCGTCGAGCTGGCCGACGCCCCCCGCATCCGCCTGGTCGGCAACCTCGTCGCCGCGCCGGACGCCCCGCTGAACTCCGTCGACCCCGACCGCCTCCGCATCGGCGCGAAGGTGCAGGTCTCGTTCACCGACGTGGACGGGATCGCGATGCCCCGCTGGCTCCTGGAGCGGCCATGAGCGTGCGTACGGCGATCGAGAAGGACACGGGCGTAGCGGTCGTCACCCTCGACCGCCCCGCCCGCCACAACGCCATCGACCCCGACATGTCCGCCCAACTCACCACCGCCTGGCGGGAGTTCCGCTTCGACGACACCGTGCGGGCGATCGTCCTCACCGGAGCCGGGGAGAAGGCGTTCTGCACGGGCATCGACCGTGACACGGACGTACCGCAGCCCGGCTCCCCCTATTCGATGGACGATCCGCTCCTCTCCATCGGCCCCAAGGCCAATGACCTGTGGAAGCCGGTCATCGCCGCCGTCAACGGCATGGCCTGCGGCGGCGCCTTCTATCTACTGGGCGAGGCGGAGTTCGTCATCGCCGCGGATCACGCCACGTTCTTCGACCCGCACACCACGTACGGCATGGTCAGCGCGTACGAGGCGATCCTCATGGCCCAGCGCATGCCGCTGGGCGAGGTTGCCAGGATGTCCCTGATGGGTACGGCCGAGCGGATATCGGCGCGCCGGGCGTACGAGACGGGGCTTGTCTCCGAACTCACCTCGCCCGAGGGACTGTTGGCGGCGGCGACCCACGCGGCCGAGGTCATCGCCTCGTACCCGACCGAGCCGGTCCAGGGCACCGTACGCGCGCTCTGGTCGGCGAAAGAGGCCGCCCGCACCCAGGCCCTGGCCCAGGCGCCGCACCTCATCGCACTCGGCAACCTGCCCCCGGAGCGGCAGGCGGGGCTGTTCACGGAGCGTAGCCCCGGCTTCCGCACCAGGTGATCGGCTCCCGCACCGGGTGAGCCAGTCAAACCGCCGCCTCGCGCGGTTCACGCACTCGGCGTAACGTCACGAGTGGACGGCCGCCGTCCGGAGCCCCTTCCAGAGCTGGTGCGACGGCCGTCACGATGCGGGGCAAACGGGTGGGTGGGCGGGAGAGATCCGCCGCGGAGCGGCGGCGCAGATCAGACACGGCCCGCACCCGAGAAGCACCCAGGCCCGCTAGGACCGCGCGGTCCCAGTCCCCCGCTCCGCGTCCAGCGCGTAAACGCACCGGTCCTTGCTGCACGCGTACACGACGCCGTCCCGCACCACCGGCGCCCCGGTGATCTCGCCGCCCGTGGCCAGCTTCCAGCGCAGGCGGCCGTCGTCCGCCTTCAGCGTGTACAGCAGGTGGTCCGTCGAGCCGAAGTGGATCCGCCGGTCGGCCACGACCGGCGTGCCGACGACCTCGCCTCCCGCCTGGAACCGCCACTTCGGCGTGCCCGTCACCGCGTCCAGCGTGTAGAGCCCCTTGCCGCTGCCCACGTGGACGTGGCCGTCGGCGACCAGGACCGGCTCGATCGACGCCCGGGACTCCGTGGCGATACGCCACCGGTCACGGCCGTCCGTGGCGTCGAGGGCGTACACGGTTCCGAGGTAGTCCGCCAGGTACACGCCACCGCCGGTGACGGCAGGACCCGGCGCGAACGCGGGCGGGCACAGGAACGCCGCGGGCGCCTCGAAGTGCCAGCGGACATGGCCCGCGGCCACGTCGATGGCCAGGACACGGGACCCCGCGGACACGTACACGTACCCGTCCGGAGCGGGCGCGAGGCGCACCGGCACGCCGCCGCAGGAGGCCGCGTCGCCGATGGGGTACGACCACCGCTCGTCGCCCGTGCGGGCCTCCAGGGCGCGCAGGCGCGCGTTCTGCCAGACGTAGACCGTGCCGTCGTGGACGACGGGGCCCGCCTCGGGGGTCTCGAAGTCGGTCTGGGCCCCGGCGATCTCCCAGAGCTTCTCGCCGTTCGCGGCCTCCCAGGCCTGTACGCCGCCGCCGCGCGTCCCGGTGACGACGGTGCCGCGGTCGGCTTGCAGGGAGTACACCCAGGCGTCGGTGTTCAGGCGCCACAGGTCGGTGCCGTCGGCGCCGTCGAGGGCGTAGAGCGTGGGGCCGTCGGAGGCGTGGATACGTCCGTCGGCGACCGCCATGGACCAGGCGACATCCCGCGTCTTGAAGCTGCGGCGGCCCGTGCCGACGTCCAGGGCGTGGACCTCGAAGGACGTGACGTAGACGAGGTTCCCCGCCACGGCGGGCGTACCCCACACGTCGTTCGACATCCGGAAGCGCCACGGCCGCCACGCGGCCCCCGCGTCCGGCGCGGCGGTAGGGGCGGGCACGACGGGGTCGGCGCCGTTCACCGCGGCCTTGGACCGCGACCAGGAGGCGGCGAGCCCGCTGTCGGTGGGCGGCAGGCTTACGGCGGCGGCGCGTGCGTCGGCCACCCGCGGTCCCGGACCGATCGGCACCTTCGCCCCCGCGAGGTGCACGGGACCGGCGTCCGGCACGCCTCCGAAGGGCGGCGGCTGCGTCGGCGGGACCGGCGGCGCGTGCTGCGGAGGGGGCGGTGCGACGGCGGGGGCGCCACCGCGGCCGCCGCTGCGGCCGGAGGAGGCGAGCGCGGCCCGTGCGGGCGGGCGGCCGCCTCTGCGGGCCTCGATCAGCGCGACGGCCCGCTCCGGCAGCCACGCGGAGGCGGTGCCGCTGTCGCCGTCCTCGCTCTCGGATGCGAAGAGGTGCGGGGCGAGCTGGGCCTGGAGGTCGGCGGGGCTGGGCCGCAGGACCGCCTCCATCTGCATGCACGTCTCGATGAGCGGACGCAGCTCGTCCGGGAGTCCCTCCAGGTCAGGGCCTTCGCGGAGGAGCATGAAGACGGTCTCCACGGGGTTCGCCCCGTGGAAGGGCGCGTGCCCGGTGGCGGCGAAGACGAGCATCGAGCCGAGCGAGAAGACGTCACTGGCGCCGGTGACGCTGCGTGAGTCCTTCGCCTGCTCGGGCGACATGTACGCGGGTGTGCCCACGGCGACGTTCGTCATGGTCAGGCGGGTGTTGGAGACGCCGGACGCGATGCCGAAGTCGATCACGCGGGGGCCGTCCTCCACCACGAGGACGTTCGACGGCTTGAGGTCACGGTGGACGAGGCCCGCGCCGTGGATGGACTCCAGGGCCTCGGCGACGCCGGCCGCGAGCCAGCGCACGGCCTGGGTGGGCAGCGGCCCGTGCTCATTCACTATTTCTTCGAGCGAGGGAGCGGGCACGTAGGCGGTGGCCAGCCACGGCACGGCCGCGCGCGGGTCGGCGTCCACGACGGCGGCCGTATAGAAACCGGACACGGCCCGTGCCGCCTCGACCTCGCGCGTGAAGCGGACACGGAACAGCTGGTCCTCGGCGAGCTCGGTCCTGACCGTCTTGATCGCCACGCGCCGCCCTGACGCGGAGCGCGCGAGGTAGACAAGGCCCATGCCACCGGCTCCGAGCCGGCCGAGCACCTCGAACGGGCCGATCCGCCTCGGATCGTGCTGCGTCAGCTGATCCACCACTTGCCCTGCCACCTCCCCGTACGCGGGCGCCGTATGAGCGGCCCCGTGCAGCGTCTCACCACCGAGCCGCTACGGCGGCACGCACCCTGATTCTTCCTGTCCGGGGCGGTGGTTGCGAACCCGGGGCGGGATCGGGGTGTTGTGGGACAAAGAAGACGCGAGAAGACGGAGATATGTGAGCGAAAGTTGATTCGAACAGACGAGCTATTCGAGTACGGCTCCCCTGCGGCGCGCGAAATCGAGAGAAATGCGCCCCGCGATACGGCCCCCAACCCCATTTGCACTCGGCCGAATCGCGCTCCGATCACCCCTCGGTAAGCTGACGGCATGACAGGACAGGTACGTACCGTCGACGGCCGCGTGGCCGGTCGGCGCGGTCAGGCGACGCGTCAGAAGCTGCTCGACTGCCTCAGCGAGATGCTCAGCTCCTCGCCCTACCGGGACGTCAAAGTCATCGACGTCGCCCGGAAGGCGGGGACTTCACCCGCGACCTTCTATCAGTACTTCCCCGACGTGGAGGGCGCCGTCCTCGAGATCGCCGAGCAAATGGCGGCCGAGGGCGCGGAGTTGACCCAGCTCCTCGACGGCCGCTCCTGGGTCGGCAAGGCGGGGTGGCAGACCGCACAGGAGCTGGTCGACGGCTTCCTCGACTTCTGGCGCAAGAACGACGCGATCCTCCGGGTCGTCGATCTGGGCGCCGCCGAGGGCGACAAACGCTTCTACAAGATCCGCATGAAGATCCTGAACTCGGTCAACAACTCCCTTACGGACACGGTCAAGGAGCTCCAGGCCAAGGGCAAGGTCGACAAGGACGTGAGCCCGGCCGCGATGGCGGGTTCCCTGGTGGCCATGCTCGCCGCGGTCGCCTCGCACCAGCGGGGCTTCCAGACCTGGGGCGTCAAGCAGGCCGAACTGAAGCCCAACCTCGCACTGTTGGTGCATCTGGGCGTAACAGGCAAGAAGCCGACGAAGTAGGGCATCCAGCACGTCTCTTCTGACGCTTTCTCAAGTCCTGTCACCTCAGCGGCGGATCGCGGTGTTCCCGTGATCCGCCGCTGAGTTCGCTTAGTTCGCTTCCCGGACGGCCGGCTCGCACCCTCCTAGCCAGCGCCCCCTAGTCCGTACGCCGCTCCAGACGGAACAGGCGGATCTCCCGATCCACGCGGGACTGGTACGTCGCGTACGGCGGCCAGAACTTCAGCACCGCCTCCCAGGCCGCCGCCCGCTCGTCGCCCGCCAACAGCCGTGCCCTGACCGGAATGTCCGCGCCCTGCCAGCTGACGTCGGCGTCCGGATGGGCGATGAGGTTGCCGGTCCACGCGGGATGCCCCGGACGGCCGAAGTTGGAGCCGATCAGGATCCAACTCCCCGAGTCCTCCGGCATACAGGCCAAGGGGGTACGCCGCGGAATCCCGCTCTTCGCGCCGCGCACCGTCAGGATCACCCCCGGCAGCATCTTCGCGCTGAGCAGCACCTTGCCGCGCGTGAGGCGGTGCACCGTGCGGTCCATGGCGGGGATGAAGTGCGGGGCGATCCTCGCGAAGGTCCGGGTGGACGACACCTTCTGCATCAGGCGCACACCGGGCGGCATCAGACGGCCGCCTTCGGCTGCGCTTCGGGCGACGGCGTCTCCGCGGGGGCGAACAGCTCGGCACGTTCCGCCGCACGTGCCCGCAGCCGGTGCACGGGCCCGAAGAGCAGTTCGTCGCTCGACGCCCGCTTGAAGTACAGATGCGCCTCGTGCTCCCACGTGAACCCGATGCCGCCGTGCAGCTGCACGGCCTCCGACGCGGCGGTCCGCAGTGCGTCCAGCGACTGCGCGAGCGCGAGGCCCCCCACCTGTTCGGTGTCCGCCCCGGCCGCCCAGGCCGCGTAGTACGCCGCCGACCGGGCGGCCTGCACCTGCACGTACACATCCGCGAGCCGGTGCTTGACCGCCTGGAAGGAGCCGATAGCCCGCCCGAACTGCTCGCGCTGCTTGACGTACTCGACGGTCCGCTCAAGGGCCCGGTCCGCGGCGCCCACGGCCTCCGCGGCGAGCACGGTCGCGGCGACGTCACCTACGGCGTCGAGCGCGCCCGGCACGTCGGCGTCGTCGGCGGAGCCGAGCAACTCGGCCTCCACGTCCCGCAGTTCGACGCGGGCCTGCGGCCGTGTCTCGTCGAGGGACGTCTGCCGGGTCCGTACGAGTCCCGCGGCTCCCTCGCGCACGAGATAGAGGAGCGTACGGGAACGGGCGAAGCCCCCCGTGTGCGCGGCCACGACGAGCAGCCCCGCGCTGTGCCCGTCGAGCACCTGCTCGGCCTGCCCGTAGAGCCGCCAGACCCCGCCGCGCTCACGGTCACCGCCGCCGCGGTCGCCGTCCGACAGCTTGGCCTGCACGCCGCCCGCGCGGCCGCCGCCCGACCAGTCGCCGAGGTTGTCGCCGACCAGGCCGAGCGCGGTGGCGAGCCCGGTGCCGGGCACGGCGAGCGCGGCGGTGAGTCCGCCCTCGACGATGCGGGGCAGGAGCTCCGACCGCTGCTCGTCGGTGCCCAGGCGCTGGAGGAGCGGGGCGACGAGCGAGGCGGTGGCGAAGAGGGGCGAGGGGGCGAGGGCGCGGCCGAGCTCCTCGCTGCTGAGGGCGAGCTCCGCCGAGCCGCACCCCACTCCCCCGTACGCCTCGGGGATGGCGATGCCAGGCAGGCCGAGCTGTTCGGCGAGGGCGGACCAGAGGGCGGCGTCGTATCCGGCGGGGGTGCGGACCGCGGTCTTCACCTCGTCCGGCCCGCAGCGTTTGGTGACGAGCTCACGAAGGGTGCGGCGGATTTCTTCCTGCTCCGCGGTGAAGGCGGCGTCCATCTGCGGGCTCCTCCCCCGGGTCGCGGCCGTGCGTCTCGGCGCCGTGCACGAGGGCGGCCAGACCCAGATCTGACGGGCCGTCATGCTAAGACGGCGCCCGCCAGATGCACAGGCCCGCGACGACACGTAACACCTCCCTGCGCCACCCGTACCTGATGTACCGTCAGATTCATGCCAACTCCCCTTCCTCCAAGCCCTTCCGCGGTGCCGGCCGGTACGGGTGCGGCGGCAAACCGCCCCCGCAAGGTGGCCGTCGTCGGCATATCCCTCTCCGACTGCGGCCGCGTCGACGAGGCCACCCCCTACGCCCTGCACGCCCAGGCCGCCCGCCGCGCACTGGCCGACTCCGGCCTCGGCCGCGAGGTCATCGACGGCGTCGCGTCCGCGGGCCTCGGCACGCTCGCCCCGGTCGAGGTCGCCGAGTACCTCGGCCTGAAGCCGCGCTGGGTCGACTCCACCTCCGTCGGCGGCTCCACCTGGGAGGTCATGGCGGGCCACGCGGCGGACGCGATCGCGTCGGGCCGGGCCAACGCCGTACTCCTTGTCTACGGCTCGACGGCGAGGGCGGACATCAAGGCGAGGCGGCGCACGTCGAACCTGTCGTTCGGCGCGCGAGGACCCCTCCAGTTCGAGGTCCCGTACGGCCACTCCCTGATCTCCAAGTACGCGATGGCGGCGCGCCGCCACATGCACGAGTACGGCACGACGCTCGAACAGCTCGCCTCCGTCGCGGTCCAGGCACGGGCGAACGCCGCGACGAACCCCGACGCGATGTACCGCGCCCCGATCACGGTCGACGAGGTCCTGGACGGCCCGATGATCGCGGACCCGTTCACCAAACTGCACTGCTGCATACGTTCCGACGGCGGATGCGCGGTACTCCTCGCGGCGGAGGAGTACGTGGCCGACTGCGCCTCCACCCCCGTCTGGGTGCTCGGCACGGGCGAGCACGTCTCGCACACGACGATGTCGGAGTGGGAGGACTTCACGGTCTCCCCGGCGGCGGTGAGCGGCCGCCTCGCCTTCGAACGGGCCGGGGTGCGCCCCGAGGACGTCGACGTGGCGGAGATCTACGACGCCTTCACCTACATGACCCTGGTGACGCTGGAGGACTTGGGGTTCTGCGCGAAGGGCGAGGGCGGCGCCTTCGTGGAGAAGGGCCGCCTGCTGCGGGACGGCGAGCTGCCGACGAACACGGACGGCGGGGGCCTTTCGGCCCAACACCCCGGAATGCGGGGCCTGTTCCTGCTGGTGGAGGCGGTGCGACAACTACGCGGCGAGGCGGGCGAGGGCCGCCAGGTGCGGAAGGCGGGGGGAGGACTCCCGGAGGTGGCGGTGGCGTCGGGGACGGGCGGGTGGTTCTGCTCGTCGGGGACGGTGGTGCTGGGGCGGGGGTGAGGTAGCCCGCCGGGGCCTCGTCGGGGACGGTGGTGCTGGCCCCGGCGGTGAGGAAGCCCGCCAGGGCCTCGCCGGGCACGGGGGTGCTGGGGCCGGCGGTGAGGAAGCCCGCCGGGGCCTCGTCGGGGACGGTGGTGCTGGGGCTGGGGTGAGGAAGACCGCCGGGGCCCCGTCGGGGACGGTGGCGCTGGGGCAGGGGTGAGGTAGCCCGCCGGGGCGGCGGCTCTCCGGGGTGCGCCGTGGCCCCTCGCGTAGATTCGCTGGATGGACGACACCGACACCAGGCCTGATGACACCGCCCACGGCCGCGCCCTCCTCCGCGCCCTCCGTGTCTGGGACACCGAACTGCCCCCGTTCGACCCGGCGACCGCCCCCGCCGACCCACTCCCCCTGTTCTGGCAGTGGTTCGTGGACGTGGCCGAGGCGGGCCAGGTGGAGCCGCACACGATGACCCTGGCCACGGCGGACGAGTCGGGCCGCCCCGACGTGCGGACGCTGATGCTGCACGACGTGGACGCGGCCGGCTGGCACTTCGGCTCGCACGCGGGGAGCGCGAAGGGCCGCCAGCTCGCGGCACGCCCCGATGCCGCGCTCGGGTTCTACTGGCCCGTGCAGGGCCGCCAGGTCCGGGTGCGGGGCCGGGTCACAACGGCGAGCGCCACCGAAAGCCGCGCCGATCTCGCCCGCCGTTCGCCCGGGGCACTGGCGTCGGCACTGGTCGGCAGGCAGAGCGAAGTGCTGCCTTCGTACGGGGATCTGGTGGCCGCCAGCCAGGCCGCCTGGGAGCACGCACAGGCGGAACCCGAGGCCCCGGCACCGAGCTGGACGCTGTACGTACTCGAACCGGCGGAGGTCGAGTTCTTCCAGGGGGACACGCAGCGCCGGCATGTGCGGCTGCGGTACCGGAGGGACGCGGACGGAAGCTGGGTCAAGGAGCTGCTGTGGCCGTGAAGGTCACCGCGTCACCGCGTGAAGCTGTACTGCGTGAAATCCCGCACCGGGCGGAACCCGAGCCGCTGATACAGCTCGTTGCTGGTCGGGTTGTCGACGTCAGTGAAGAGCAGCACCTCGTCCGCGCCCCCCGCCAGCGCGGCGCGGCTCACCGCGGTGGTGACCGCGCCCGCGTATCCCCGCCCGTGCAGGTGGGCCGGGGTGTAGACGGGGGCGATCCGGACCTGGCCCGCGACCTGGCGGGTGTTGCCCGCCATGGCGACAGGGGCGCCGTCCGGTGTCTCCCAGAGGGTGACGCCTCCGTAGGCGATACGGGCGTCGGCCCACTCGCCGGCGTCCATCGCGGCCTTCTCCCCGATGGCCTCGTGAAACTCCCCGTGCCAGCGCGCGAGCAACTCCCGGTCGGCACCGGTGGCGACGCGTGCGCCGCCTGCCGGTGAGGGCGAGGGCGGGGCGAGGGTGCCGAGGCGGTACAGCCGCTGTGGGTAGTGGACGACGGGGGTGGCGTTCGTCCGCCGCTGCCAGGCGGCCGAGAACGCGGCCGCGGTGGCGCTCTCGGCTCCGATCCCGGCAGGCGCAAGGCCCGCGTCGGCGAGCACTCCGGCGAGTTCGTCGGCTGCGGCGGCGTCGGCGAGCGGACTGAGGGCGGGGAAGTGCGGCGGGGTCCACAGGAAGGCACCGCTCACGGCGCCCTCACCATCGGCGCGGATTCCGAAGAGGGGGTCTTCCTTCCCGTACACATGGAGCCCGCGCGTACGCAGCATGTCGGTGACGCTGAGCAGCGCGGTGTGCAGGGCGGGCGCCGAGTGCAGGAAGGCCGCCGCGCGCGAGTGGAACTCGTCGAGGTCGGTGGTCAACTGCCAGGCAGCCGGGTGCGCGTTCGAAGAGGCCATGGACCATGATCCCCCGTGCCGCACGGCCGAAGGAAGCGAATTACGGCGCCCGAAGTGCGGCCGCCGACGCGTGACACACAGACGCACCCCGCACAGCTACACAGCGGCCCGGGGCTGGAACACCGGGATCACCGTCCCCTCACCCACGGCCCGGAACCCCACCCCCAGCGCCATCCCGATCCGCAGCTCACCATCCTCGCAGTCGACGATCTCCGTCATCATGCGCGGCCCTTCGGCGAGGTCGACGACCGCGGCGACGTACGGGACGCGGGTCCCGAACGGTGGCAGGTCGTTCCGGTGGACCACCGACCAGGTGTAGAGCGTGGCGCGACCGCTCGCCCGCTCCCAGGTGCCGTCCTCGCTCCAGCAGTACGGGCAGAACTCACGCGGGTAGTGGTGCGCCTTGCCGCACCCCCCACAGCGGCGGATCAGCAGGTGCCCCTCGGCCGCCGCGTCCCAGTAGGGGCGGGTGAAGGCGTCGGGCTCGGGGAGGTCGAAGCGCGGGGTCGCGGGGGAACTCGAAGTACTCATGCGGCGACTTCTCCCAGTCCGGTACGGATTTCTGACGGCACGTCAGTTCAGGTACGCCAGTTCAACGCATGCCCGACGCGTGCGCAAGAGGCGAGCGCAAGAGGCGTACACATGAGGGCGTACGTCGCGGGGGCCCGCCGACGTGGCACGAAACCCACGGACAGAGGGTGCGCCGCGCATACCCGTGATCAATTCGCAACCGGTTTGGGGCTTGACCGTCCCCCATCAAGTGACCACGTGATTACTCTCAGGTTCATGGCCGACACCACTCCCCCACAAACGCCACAGCAAGACCGCCCTGTGTACGTCGTCGGCGGCGGACCCGGCGGGCTCTCCGCCGCGGCCGCGCTGCGTGCCCGCGGCGTACGCGCGGTCGTGCTCGAGAAGTCCGACCGGGTCGGCGCCTCCTGGCGCACGCACTACGACCGCCTGCACCTGCACACGACGCGCCGCCTCTCCGCCCTGCCGGGGCTCGCGATACCGCGCTCCTTCGGGCGCTGGGTGTCACGTGACAACGTCCTCCGCTACCTGGAGAAGTACGCCGAGTTCCACCAGCTGGAGATCGTCACCGGCGTCGAGGTCTCCCGCCTGGAGCGGGCGGCCGACGGCACCGGCTGGCTCCTGCACGCCACCGGCGGACGGGAGTTGACCGGCAGCGCGGTGGTGATCGCCACCGGGTACAACCACACGCCCCACCTGCCGGACTGGCCCGGCCGCGACACGTACTCGGGCGAACTCGTGCACGCGAGCGCCTACCGCGACCCGCGCCCGTACGAGGGCAAGGACGTCCTGGTCGTGGGCGTCGGCAACACCGGCGCCGAGATCGCCGTCGACCTCGTCGCGGGCGGCGCGGCCCGCGTCCGCCTCGCGGTGCGCACCGCGCCGCACATCGTCCGCCGGTCCACGGCGGGCTGGCCGGCGCAGCGCACGGGCATCCTGTGCCGCAGGCTGCCCGTCTCGCTGGTGGACCGCCTCGCGGGCCCGATCGCGAAGGTGAGCGTCCCCGACCTGTCGGCGAAGGGACTACCGCGCCCCGACACCGGCCTGTACTCACGCGTGAAGGAAGGCGCGATCCCGGTCCAGGACGTGGGCCTGATCGACGCGGTGCGCAAGGGCAAGGTCGAACCGGTCGCCGCCGTCGACTCCTTCGAGGACGGCAAGGTCGTCCTGGCCGACGGCACCCGGATCGGCCCCGAGGCGGTCATCGCGGCCACGGGCTACCGCCGCGCCCTGGAACCGCTCCTCGGCGACCTCGGCGTACTCGACGAGAGGGGCACCCCGCTCGTCCGAGGCGCCCGCACCCCGAAGTCGGCCCCCGGCCTCTACTTCACCGGCTTCACGAACCCCATCAGCGGAATGCTCCGAGAAATGGCCCTGGACGCCGACAAAATCGCAAAGGCAATAACAAGAACCCTGACCACGCACCGCTGACGACCAACGCCCCGCAGGGGTCGCGCCCCAAAGGGGCGCGAGGAACGGCGCGGCCGGCCCCCACGCACGTGCAGGCGAGGTACAACCCTTCACAAATCCCCCAGCGGCCGATACTCCCCCCTCCCGGCACCCCCGCCCCCGGAGGGGGAATAGCCCCCCAGGGCACCTGGGTACTGCTAAAGGGCCGCCCCAACTATTCGCGCAGCACTGTTCCTGACACAGCGTCAGTTCAGTAATCTGACTATGCGTCAGTTGACTTCCTTTCCCACAGGAGCGGGCGGACCGATGCTTGGATCGACTTACGGCACCTTCACCACCGACCCCCGCCGCGCGCGTGTTGTGGCCTGCGGCGAAGCCCCGGCACCCGCCGTCCACGGACACGCCGCCACGGCGGACGACCTGGACGTCAGCGGACGCCCCCTGCACGCCGACGTACCGGACCTGGACCGGTTCTTCCGGCCCGAGTCCGTCGCCGTCATCGGCGCGTCGGACGCCGATGGACGGCCGAACACCGGCATCACGCGTCAGCTCATGGACTGGGCCGAGCGCGGCGGCGCCCGGCTGCATCCCGTGCACCCCACCCGTCAGTCCGTCTTCGGCACCCCCTGTTTCCCCTCCGTCGCCGACCTGCCGGAACAGGTCGATCTGGCCGTACTGCTCGTCAGTGACCCCCTTCCCGTGATCGAGGAACTCGCCGAGTCCAAGGTGAAGTTCGCCGTCGCCTTCGCCTCCGGATTCGCCGAGACCGGCGAGGAGGGCGCGGCGGCCCAGGCCCGCCTGGCCGCCGCCGTGGAGCGCTCGGGGCTGCGGCTGCTCGGGCCCAACACCAACCTCAACGCCTTCGAGAAGTTCCGCGACGACCTCGAAGGCCCCGCGATCGCCCTGATCACCCAGTCCGGCCACCAGGGGCGCCCCGTCTTCACGATGCAGGAGATCGGCGTACGCCTCTCGCACTGGGCGCCCACCGGCAACGAAGCCGACCTGGAGACCTCCGACTTCATCTCCTACTTCGCCGAACGCCCCGAGGTCGGAGCCATCGCCTGTTACGTCGAGGGCCTCAAGGACGGCCGCTCCTTCCTGCTCGCCGCCGACCGCGCCGCCCAGCGCGGCGTGCCCGTCGTCGCGGTCAAGGTCGGCCGCACCGAGACCGGCGCCCGCATGGCCGCCTCACACACCGGCAAGCTCACCGGCGCCGACACGGTCGTCGATGCGGCGATGCGGCAGTACGGCGTGATCCGCGTGGACGGGCTCGACGAACTCCAGGACACGTCAGCCCTGTTGGCGCGCGCGAGGCCTCCGCGGGCCGAGGGCGTCGTCGTGTATTCGATCTCGGGCGGCACGGGCGCGCACTTCTCGGACCTGGCGACCGAGGCGGGGCTGCGGCTTCCGGCGCTCTCGGACGCCAAGCAGACGGAGCTGCACCAGTGGATACCGGACTACCTGAACGTCGCCAACCCCGTCGACAACGGCGGGCACCCGGTCGGCGACTGGCGCGGCCGGAAGATCATCGACGCGATACTGGACGATCCGGAGGTGGGGGTGCTGATCTGCCCCATCACCGGCCCCTTCCCGCCGATGAGCGACAAGCTGGCGCAGGACCTGGTGGACGCGGCGGAGCAGACGGACAAGCTGGTGTGCGTGGTGTGGGGCTCGCCCGTCGGCACCGAGGAGGCCTACCGCACGACGCTGCTCGGTTCGTCCCGCGTCGCCACCTTCCGCACCTTCGCCAACTGCATCACGGCGGTGCGCGCCTATCTGGACCACCACCGCTTCACGACCCGCTACCGCTCCCCCTTCGATGAGGCCCCGCGCACGGCATCGCCGTCCTTCCGCAAGGCGCAGGCCCTGATGCGGTCCGGCCAGCAGCTGAGCGAGCACGCGGCGAAGCAGCTGCTGCGCGCGTACGGGATTCGCGTACCGCGCGAGCAGTTGGTGACCAGTGCGGCGGCGGCCGTGCGGGCGGCGGGGCTCGTCGGCTACCCGGTGGTGATGAAGGCGTCCGGGGCCCTGCTTGCCCACAAGAGCGAACTGGGCCTGGTGAAGGTCGGATTGACCTCGGCGAGCCAGGTCCGCGACGCCTATCGGGAGCTGACCGACATCGCCCGCTACGAAGGGATCGCGCTGGACGGCGTACTGGTCTGCCAGATGGTGGAGCGGGGCGTCGAGATGGTGGTGGGCGTGACGCAGGACGAGCTGTTCGGACCGACGGTGACTGTTGGCCTCGGCGGTGTCCTGGTGGAAGTCCTGCGGGACGTGGCCGTGCGGGTGCCGCCCTTCGGGGAGTCCCAGGCGTTGACGATGCTCTCCGAGCTGCGCGGAAGGCCGTTGCTTGACGGGGTCCGTGGGGCGCCCCCCGCCGACATCGATGCACTCGTCGAAGTCGTCCTGCGGGTACAGAGGATGGCGCTTGAGCTTGGCGATGAGCTGGCGGAGCTGGATATCAACCCTCTGATGGTGTTGCCGCGGGGGCAGGGGGCTGTCGCGCTGGACGCGCTTGCCGTCTGCCGGTGAGCCGGATTTCAGGACGCCGCTTCGCGGCGAGTCTTTCCCGCCCACCCACCCGATTACCCCGCAGCGAAATGGAGCCGATCCACCCATGACTACCTCCCCCGAACGTCCAGTTGATCCCCTCGACTCATTGGTACTCCACGCCACTGACAACGGCGTCTCGTGGATCACGCTCAATCGGCCCGAAGCCATGAACGCCGTCACCTGGGACCAGCGCGAACGCGTCATCTCACTGCTCGCCGACGCATCGTCCGACCCCGGCGTCCGCGCCGTCGTGATCACCGCCACCGGCAAGGGTTTCTGCGCGGGGGCCGATCTGCGCGGCGCGCCCAGCGCCGCGGAACGCGTGGCCGGTGACGTGGCCCGCACGATCAAGCTGGGCGCCCAGCGTCTCATCGCCGCCGTCCTGGACTGCGAGAAGCCGGTGATCGCCGCGGTGAACGGGACCGCGGCCGGGATCGGCGCGCATCTCGCGTTCGCCTGCGATCTCGTCATCTCCGCCGAACAGGCCAAGTTCATCGAGGTGTTCGTCCGCCGCGGCCTGGTGCCGGACGGTGGCGGAGCGTATCTCCTGCCACGCCTCATAGGCCCGCAGCGGGCCAAGGAGCTGATGTTCTTCGGGGACTCAGTGCCGGCCGCGGACGCCGAACGGCTCGGGCTCGTCAATCGCGTCGTACCCGCCGACGAACTGGAGAAGACGGCCCGTGCCTGGGCGGAACGCCTCGCGACAGGCCCGACCCGCGCCATCGCCATGACCAAGCAACTGGTCAACGCCTCCCTCGAATCGGACCGCACGACAGCCTTCGCGGCGGAGGCCGCGGCGCAGGAGATCAACATGACGACGAAGGACGCGAACGAGGGAGTCACCAGCTTCGTGGACCGACGCTCACCTTCTTACGAGGGCCGCTGAGGCTTCCTCCGGCCCACCGGAAGCCAAAGGCAGCCACCGGAAGCCAAAGACAGCCTCAGTCCTTCACCAGCTTCTCGATCTCGGGGGCGTCCGGGTCGCCGGACGTCACGAACAGCTCGGGGGCGTCCTCCGTACCGCCGATCGACCAGGCCTGCGAGCCCTGGCAACCGTCCAGCTCGATGTCGACCATGGGCCGGCCATCGGTTTCGTCGACGCCGATCGTCCAGGTGCCGGTCACTTCGCAGCCCGAGAGCCCCGTCTCGTCCAGGACGTCGTCGGGGGCGACGATGCCGGACTCGTCCTCCTCGTCGGCCGGAAGCTCCGCCAACTCGGCGCGCCCGTCCGCCGTCAGCTTCAGCACCGCCCTGTCGCCGCCTTCGTCCCGCCACACCCCGGCGAGCTGCTCATCGCTGAGCCGCGGCGGCTCGTACTCCTTGATGAGCCCCATGGCGGAGGCCACACCGGCCACCGCCACGAGCACCACGCACAGCCCTACCGATGCGAGCCCCGACCGGAACCAGATCCTGCGCAGCCGCACGGGCCCCTCACTCGCCCGCCTCTCCCAGTACGCGAGGGCCAGCGCGGGCAGCACTCCGCCGGCCGCCCCCCACAGCATCGGTTCGACGAACGGTCCGCCCAGAGCGGCGAAGAGGAGCCCCCACCCCGCACCCGGCAGCAGTTGGGCACCGAGCACCCAGGCCCATTCCGGGCCCCGTCCTGCCTTCCGTCGCGCCGCGCGCCCGATGAGCGTCGCCGGAACGACCTGCACGCACGCGTGCACCAGGCCGAGGACCGGAAGGAGCAGCGGCAGGAAGAGGATGACGCAGGCCAGGCCGATGGCGCCGCCCTCGGCTGCCCCGTAGCTGTCGTTGTCCAGGGAGAGCACGAAGGCGACCACTGCGGCCGCGGGCAGCTGAGCGGCGCACGCCGCGCTGGCCGCCGCCATTCCGCCGCCCCAGGGATCCCGCGCGCCGTCCCGTGTGTCCCCCCACTTCATGGGCTGAAGATACGCGGGCCCTCGCACCGCGGATGAGGCAGCCCGCACCCTTCCCATCTGACGGCCCGTCAGCTTCAATGGCTGGTGTGATGGGACATGCAGGGATGGCGGCCACCGTCGTCCGATACCTCAGGTCGGTCGGCGCGCCGACCGCCGCCGGGCCGGTCGAAGTCCTTCCGCGGCCGCAGTTGCGGGCGGTCGGTGACGACGAGCGGGCGCCGCTCGACGCGGGGGAGTTCCGGCGCGTGCTCGGGAACTTCGCGACCGGCGTGACCGTTGTCACGGCACCGGCATCCGAAGGTGAGGAAGGCCCGGCCGGATTCGCCTGTCAGTCCTTCTCCTCGCTCTCCCTCGACCCGCCCCTGGTCTCCTTCATGGTCGCGCGTACGTCGACGACGTGGCCGCGCATCGCACGCGCGGGCGTCTTCTGCGTCAACATCCTCGGCGCCGACCAGGGCACTCTGTGCCGCGGCTTCGCGGTGAGCGGCGCCGACAAGTTCGCCGGTGTCGTGTACGACGCGGCGCCCGTCACCGGCTCGCCCCGCCTGGCCGGCGTACCGGCCTGGGTCGACTGCACGATCCAGGCTGTGCACACCGGGGGCGACCACCTGATCGTGGTCGGCCGGGTGGACGCCCTCGGCGCCACCGACGAGGGCGAACCGCTCCTCTTCCACCGCGGCAAGTTCGGCAGGTTCGACAACTTCGATACCCCTACCGCTACGTAAGCGCGGGCTCCGTCTCCTTCTCCTCCCCGACCCGCCGGATCACCAGCGCCATCAGCGCCGCCGCCGCGCACAGCGCCCCGGAGGCGATCCACATCACGTCGTACGACCCGAAGGTGTCCCGTACGACACCGCCGATGACGGCCACGAGCGCGGCTCCCACCTGGTGCGAGGCGAGCACCCAGCCGAAGACGATGGCGCTGTCGTCGCCGTACTGCTCGCGGCAGAGGGCCAGGGTCGGCGGCACGGTCGCCACCCAGTCGAGGCCGTAGAAGACGATGAAGAAGATCATCGGCGGGTGCACGGTCGGTGCGAGGAGCAGCGGCAGGAAGAGCAGCGAGACGCCGCGCAGCGCGTAGTACACGGCAAGCAGCCGCCGCGCGTCGAAGCGGTCCGTGAACCAGCCGGACGCGATCGTCCCCACGACGTCGAAGACACCGATGACGGCGAGGAGCGAAGCAGCCGCCGTGATCGGCATGCCGTGGTCGTGCGCGGCGGGCACGAAGTGCGTCTGGATCAGGCCGTTCGTCGAGGCGCCGCAGATGGCGAATGTCCCTGCGAGCAGCCAGAACGGGCCGGTGCGTGCCGCCTTGAACAGCACGGTGACCGCACGCCGCGCGGCGCCCGTGGCGGGCGGGGGCTTCTCCACGAACTCCTCGGAGCCGTACGGCTTCAGGCCCACGTCCGCCGGGTGGTCGCGCAGCAGCAGCCACACGAACGGGACGACGGCGAGCGCGGCAAGGGCGACGGTCACCGCGGCGGGCCGCCACTCGTACGTCTCCACGAGCCAGGAGAGCAGCGGCAGGAAGATCAGCTGGCCGGACGCTGAGGCCGCCGTCAGGATGCCGGTGACGAGTCCGCGCCGCGTGGTGAACCAGCGGTTGGTGACGGTGGCGGCGAAGGCGAGGGCCATGGACCCCGAGCCGAGCCCGACGAGCAGGCCCCAGCACAGCAGGAGTTGCCAGGCGTGTTGCATCCACACGGTGAGTCCGGAGCCGAGCGCGATCACGATGAGAGCGACCGCGACGACCCGCCGGATGCCGAAGCGGTCCATCAGCGCGGCGGCGAACGGTGCGGTGAGCCCGTACAGCGCGAGGTTGATGGAGACCGCGAGGCCGATCGTGCCGCGCGACCAGTGGAACTCGTCGTGCAGCGGATCGATGAGCAGGCCCGGCAGGGAGCGGAACGCGGCGGCGCCGATGATCGTCACGAAGGTGACGGCGGCGACGAACCACGCCCGGTGGATACGGCGTCGTCGCCTCGGCGCCTCCAGGGGCACCCCCGGGGGCGGCTCGACCGGCTGATTCACGTCTGTCTGGGTCACGACAACCAGCATCCGGACCCGTCCACTCACGAACGAGTGGCCCAAAGGACAGCAATAGCTAGAATCGGGCCATGGCCCCGACGACTGCCACGACGAATGCCGCGACGACTGCCCCGACGACCGCCGCTTCGAAGCGGACCACGCCGACCACTCCCCGCCACCGGGTGGTGGTCCTCGCCCTGGACGGTGTCATCCCCTTCGAGTTCGGCATCCCGCAGCGGATCTTCGGCCGCGCGAGAGCCGCTGACGGGGAGCTCCTGTACGAGGTCGTGACCGCGTCCATCCGCCCTCCGGGCCTGGTGCGTACGGACGCCGACGTCGCGATCCTCGTGGAGAACGGCCCGGAGTGCCTGGCCTCCGCCGACACGGTGGTGGTCCCGGCCTCGTACGAGCTGGGCCCGGTCTACGAGGAGGGCGTCCTGACCGACGAACTGTCCTCGGCCCTGGCCCGGATCAAACCGGGCACGCGCCTGATCTCGATCTGCACGGGTGGGTACGTCCTGGCCGCCGCGGGCTATCTCGACGGCCGTACCGCGACGACGCACTGGTCGTCGGCGGAGCACTTCCAGCGCCTCTTCCCCCGGATCACGGTGGATCCGGACGTTCTCTTCATCGACGACGGGGACATCCTCACCTCGGCGGGTGTGGCGGCGGGACTCGACCTCTGCCTCCATGTCGTACGCAGCGATCACGGGGCGGCGGTCGCCAATGAGGTGGCCCGCCGTACGGTGGTGCCGCCGCACCGGGACGGCGGACAGGCCCAGTACATCCAACGCCCCGTCCCCGAGCCGCAGTTCGCGACGACGACCTCCGCGCGGGCGTGGGCCCTCGCCCGTCTCCACGAGCCGATCCAGCTCCGCGACATGGCGGATCAGGAATCCATGTCCGTACGCACCTTCACGCGCCGCTTCCGTGAGGAGGTGGGGATCAGCCCCGGCCAGTGGCTTGCGCAGCAGCGGGTCGAGCGGGCCCGCCATCTTCTGGAGTCAAGCGATCTCTCCGTGGACCGGGTGGCGCGGGATGCGGGGTTCGGTACGGCGCAGTCGATGCGGGCGCACTTGCAGGCGGCTCTCGGGGTGACCCCGACTGCCTACCGCCGCACTTTCGCCCGGAGGGCTTAGGCGGCACCCCGGGGTTCCCCCAGCCGAACAAGCCTTTCCCACCCACCCACCCGATTGCCCCGCAGCAACCAGCGAACAGCCGCAGTCGGCAGCCCACGCGAGGGGACGTGCCGGTATGTCCGCCCGGAGCACGGCTCCCGAAGACTCCGGAGCCGAAGCACCCACACGGCCACCGGACGATAGCGAGGACGGACATACCGGCGCGGCCCCGCACCCACAGACGAACCCGCACCGCCCCGCCCAAGCCCCGCAGGGACCCCGCAGGGAACCCTCAGAACGTCAGCACCCCCCGCGCCACCCGCCCCGCCTCCGCATCCCCCACCGCCTTCGCGAAGTCCTCCACCGGGTACGTTTCCGTCACCAGCTCGTCCAGCAGCAGGCGCCCCGCCCGGTACAGCTCCGCGTACAGCGCGAAGTCCCGTTGTGGACGCGCCGAACCGTAGCGGCAGCCCAGGATCGACTTGTCCAGGAACAGGGACGAGACCACGAACGACGCCTCGGCCGTGGCCGGTGGCACCCCCAGCAGGATCGCCTGCCCATGCCGGTCCAGAAGGTCGATCGCCTGGCGGATCAGTTCGACCCGGCCCACGCACTCGAAGACGTGGTCCGCCCCCGTCGGCAGCAGCTCCTTCACGCCCTCCGCCTCCGCCGACGCGAAGAAGTGCGTCGCGCCGAACTGCCGTGCCACGCCCTCCTTGCCGGGGTTCGCGTCGACCGCCACGATCCGCGTCGCCCCGGCGATCCTCGCCCCCTGGAGGACATTCAGGCCGATGCCCCCGGTCCCGATCACCACCACACTGTCCCCGCGGTCCACCTTCGCGCGGTTCAAGGCAGCGCCGACCCCCGTCACCACCCCGCACCCGATCAACGCCGCCGACGTCAGCGGAATGTCCTCCGGGATCTTCACGGCCTGCACGGCCTTCACCACCGTGCGTTCCGCGAACGCGGAGTTCGCCGCGAACTGGTAGATCGGCTCGCCACCCCGCGAGAACGGCTGGTCCGGCATCCCGATCGCGCGCCGGCACATGGTCGGCCGCCCCCGATTGCATTCCCCGCAGGCCCCGCAGCTGGCGATGGTCGAAAGCGCCACGTGATCACCGGCAGTCACATGCGTCACCCCCGCACCGACCGCCTCGACCACCCCCGCCCCCTCATGGCCGAGCACCACCGGCGACGGAAAGGGGATGGTCCCGTCGATCACCGAAAGGTCGCTGTGGCACAGGCCCGCCGCCGCGACAGCGACCAGCACCTCCCCCGGCCCCGGCTCCCGTACCTCGAGGTCGTCGACGACCTCGACCCTGCTCCCCTCGGCCCTGCTCCTGTCGAAAACGACACCCCTCATCGCGCCTTCGCCTCCCTCGGCAGGCCGAGCACGCGCTCGGCGATGATGTTCCGCTGAATCTCGTCCGAGCCGCCGTAGATGGTGTCGGCCCGCGTGAAGAGGAACAGCCTTTGCAGGGCGTCGAGTTCATATGGGTCGTCCTCGCGCCAGTCCGTGGGGCCTACCGCCCCCGCCGTCCCCCGCACCGCCATGGCCAGCTCCCCCAGCCGCTGATGCCACCCGCCCCACAGCAGCTTGGCCACGCTGGGCGCACCCCCATCACCGCCGGAACCCGAACTCCCCAACGTACGCAGCGCGTTCCAGCGCATCACCTTCAACTCGGCCCACTGCCGCAGGAGCCGGTCCCGCAGCACAGGGTCGTCGACGGCCCCGCTGTCGACAGCCTCCCGGACCACGCCCCCGAGCTCCTCCGCGAACCCGATCTGCTGTACGAGTGTGGAGACCCCCCGCTCGAAGCCGAGCAGCCCCATGGCGACGCGCCACCCGTTGCCGACGCCGCCCACCACGTGCGAGGCACGCGCCACCGCACCGTCGAAGAAGACTTCGTTGAACTCGCTCGTCCCCGTCAACTGCCTGATGGGACGCACCTCGATACGTCCCGGCTGGTCCATCGGCACCAGCAGGAACGAGATCCCCCGGTGTCCGGAAGACCCCGCCTCCGTCCGCGCCAGCACGAAGCACCAGTCCGCCTCTTGGGCGAGCGAGGTCCAGATCTTCTGCCCGGTGACGCGGTACGTCTCACCGCTCTCGCCGTCCCGCACCGCCGCCGTCCGCAGCCCCGCCAGGTCCGACCCGGCCCCCGGCTCGCTGTACCCCTGGCACCACAGCGCCTCCCCGCGCGCGATGGGCGGCAGGAACTCGTCCCGCTGCTCCTGGCTGCCGTACGCGAGCAGGGTCGGGGCCAGCAGGTTCTCGCCGATGTGCCCGTAGCGTCCGGGTGCCCGCACTCGCGCGTACTCCTCCGCCCACACCACCTGCTGGGTGAGCGTCGCCCGCCGATTCCCGTACGTCGTCCGCTGATTCCCGTACGCGGGAGAGTCCGTGTCCCACCCGAGCCCGATCCACCCGCCCCGCCCCAACTCCCGCTCCCAGGCCCGCCTTTCGGCCACGCCCTCGTGCTCGCTGCCGGGCCCGCCCCGCCCCGCCGCCCCGGCGAACACCCCCGTCAGGTGTTCGCCGAGCCAGGCCCTGGCCTCCGCGCGGAACTCCTCGTCCGCAGGGCCGAAACCGAACTCCACCGCCCCGCCTACGCGTTCGGCCGGTCTTTGGCGGCGGCGGCCTTCGCCATCGCCTCCAGCTGGGCCAGCATCGGCATCGGGTCGACCCCCACCGTCCCCGGCAGGAAGTCGGCGATCTTCTCCGGGGTCCAGCCGCCCTCGACATACCCGGCCCGCAGCTCACGCGGCTGCGCCCACACCGCGATCTTCGGGCCCGCGACCGTGTAGACCTGCCCGGTGATCTTCTCCTCCCGGGCCCGCTCGCTCAACAGATACGTGACAAGGGCGGCCACGTCCTCCGGCTCCCCGATCTCCTTCAGCTCCATGGGTACGTTGGCGGACATCCGCGTCCGCGCGACGGGCGCCACCGCGTTCGCCGTCACCCCGTACTTGTTCAGGCCGAGCGCCGCGCTCCGTACCAGCGAGATGATCCCGCCCTTGGCCGCGCTGTAGTTGGCCTGCGCCACCGACCCCTGGTGGTTGCCGCTGGTGAAGCCGATCAGCGTCCCCGTCCCCTGCTTCCGCATGACCGCCGACGCGGCCCGGAAGACGGTGAACGTGCCCTTCAGGTGCGTGGCGACCACCGGGTCCCACTCCTGCTCGGACATGTTGAAGAGCATCCGCTCCCGCAGGATCCCGGCCACGCACACGACACCGTCGATCCGCCCGTACTCGGCGAGCGCGACGTCCACGATGCGCTGCCCGCCCGCCATGGTCGAGATGTCATCGGCGACGGCGATCGCCTCGCCTCCCGCCGCCTGGATCTCCTTGACCACGCCGTCGGCTATCTCGCTGGTCGGTTCCGCGCCCTCCATGGAGACGCCGTAGTCGTTCACGACGACCTTCGCGCCCTCGGCCGCGGCGGCGAGCGCGACCGCCCTGCCGATGCCGCGCCCGGCACCGGTCACGGCCACCACCTTGCCTGCCAAGAAGTTCCCCACGTCCGGCCCCTTCCCGCGGTTTCTGACGGACCGTTAGATTCTATGACCCGTCAGATACCTGAAGACAACCCCCAGGGAGGACCCATGTCGCTGCCGCCCGAGTTCCACGACATCGCCAAACGCGTGAACAACTGGGGGCGTTGGGGCTCCGACGACGAGATCGGCACACTCAACCTCATCACCGACGAGGTGGTCCGCGAGGCCGCCGCCACCATCCGCACCGGCCGCCGCGTCCCGCTCGCGCTGCCCCTCAAGGAGGACGGCGTCCAGACGGGGCTGATACCCGGCCGGGTCAACCCCCTCCACACGATGGTGCAGATCAACCAGGAGCTCTTCGGCCCCGGCACGGTCGCCACCAGCGACGACGCCGTCACGATGGGCCTGCAGACGGCCACCCACTGGGACGCGCTCACCCACGCCTCACACTCGGGGAAGATCTACAACGGCCGCCCGGCGGACACCATCACCGCCCACACCCGCGCACAGTTCAGCGGCATCGACAAGGTGCCGCACCTCGTCTCGCGCGGCGTACTGCTCGACGTCGCCCGCGCCAAGGGCGTCGACCGGCTGCCCGGAGATCACGCGGTCACCCCCGAAGACCTGGCGGAGGCCGAGGAGTTCGCGGGGCTCACCGTCCGCGCCGGCGACATCGTCCTCGTACGCACCGGGCAGATCCAGGTCTATCTGGCGGGCGACAAGCACGCGTACGGATATCCGTCGCCCGGCCTGTCGGTCCGCACCCCTGAGTGGTTCCACGCGCGTGATGTCGCGGCGGTCGCCAACGACACCCTCACCTTCGAGATCTTCCCGCCCGAGATCGAGAACCTCTGGCTGCCCGTGCACGCGCTCGATCTGGTCGAAATGGGGATGTTGCAGGGCCAGAACTGGAATCTGGAAAAGTTGTCCACAGCCTGTGCAGAAGTTTCCCGCTACAGCTTCCTGCTCTCCGCGATGCCCGAGCCGTTCATCGGCGGCACGGGGACGCCGGTCGCGCCGGTGGCGGTGCTGTGAGCCCTCCGGGGGCCTCTCCTGAGCCCTCCGTGAGCCTTCGGATGGCGGCGCGTCCCGGCTCCCGCCCCGAGCGCGTCGCCGCGCACGCCGCCATCCGGCTCCGGCGAACTGGTCCCGTCCTCCACGACCGCGAAGGGACCGACGCCGACGGCGACTCACGTCTCGTCAAGGACCGGGCCATGGACCACCGTCCCTCGACGTCCCCTCGCGGCGAATCGCTGCACACAAGCGTGATCAATCGGACACGGTACGTCAACACCCGTCCGGTGATTAATGAATTATGCCGCTTTTGCACCGGCCGCGCACGGCCGCGCATCGTGGCACGTGACGGCGCATGCGGGCGCCCGGCACCGGTATGCGGAACACACGGAACCCGGACGGCCCGCGGCCCTCAGACCGCCTCGTACGCGACGTCCTCGTAGGTCGTCCCGTCGAACGCGACCGCCGCGACGCCCGGCTCGCACCGGTCCACCTCGCACCAGATGCTCTTTCCCGCGCCCTCGGTCTGCCAGCCCCAGCGGTCGGCGAGACCGTCGACGAGTTCCAGGCCACGGCCGTTGGTCGCGTCGCCGTCCGCGTGCCGCTGTTTCGGCGGGCGTGCGCTGGCGTCGGCCACCTCGACCCTGACCGTGCCGGGTCCGGCCTCCGCGGCCTCCTCGGGCACATCAGGGACGTCCGGGAGCCGCATGCGCAGCACGGCCGGACAGCCCGTGTGCACCACCGCGTTGGTGACCAGCTCGGAGATCAGCAGGATCAGCGTCTCGGCCAGTGGCTCGTCGACTCCTATCCCGGAACCGGCGAGCCGCGACCGCGCCCACCTTCGGGCCCGCCCCACCTCGGCGGGGTCGGGCCTGACCTCCAGCTGAACTTGAAGCACCTGCACCGCTCACACCATCCGAACCGGCGGACACATCGCCTCGCGACTCCACAGGGTCACGGAACGTGATCCCCTTGAGAGACAGCATGGTTGACGTTCAGTCACCCCAACAAGCGCTTCAGGCATATTCCAGCGCGAAGGAGTACGCGTGCGGCATACTGTGCGACGCGCGCTGCGGGGGGTCGAACAGGCGGGCATGAAGCCCCTTCCTGCACTGCGAGCGGTACGCATTGCCGGGCCCGGCGCCGCCTCAAAGGCAACACCGGCATGGCTCGACCTCAGAACCACTCGCATCTCACACAAGGTACCGGAGCGGAAGCCCGACTCCATGCCGTGACGAGTCACGCATAGGACACAACCCGATATCGACGCTCAGTAGCCTCCCCCCACTTCGGGGACTTCACAAGTCGATCACTCTCCGCGCCCACCACGACGGCTCACAGCGAACGCTCACAGCGCCGCCGCCAGCTCCTCCTCCGCCCGAGCCGCCGACTGGCCGAGGCCGGCCCGCACCCAGGCCCGCTTCAGATGCAGATGCACGTCGGCTTCCCAGGTGAAACCCATCCCGCCGTGCACCTGAAGGCAGTCCCGTGCGCCCCGCACCGCCGCCTCGTCGGCGAGCAGCTTGGCCGCCGTCATCTCCGTTCCGTCACCGGTGATGGACGCCGCGTACACGGCGGCGCGGGCCACCTCGGTGCGGACGAGCATCTGCGCGCAGAGGTGCTTGACGGCCTGGAAGGCTCCGATGGGCTGCCCGAATTGGGTACGTTCACGGGCATAGCGGACCGCCATCTCGCAGGTCCTGCCCGCGCTTCCCAGCTGCTCGGCGGCAATCAGCAGGTCGGCCTCCCCGACTGCGGCCTCCTCGCCGCCGCCGGGCACCCGGTGCAGCGGCGTCAGCGGATCGACGGAACGCAGGGGTACGGCGCCGGAGACGTCCCCGTGGACCACGTCCGCCTCGTCGAGCCAGGCGACGAGCCCGCCGGAGACCGCCGTCACCACGGTCGCCCCCTGGGCCGCTCCCGTGACGTCCCCGGCGGCGAGGAACGTGGCCACCAGCGGCCCGGGGAGCAGCGCGCGCCCCGCCTCCTCGAAGACCAACACGGCCTCCGGAAGCCCGAGTCCGACCCCGCCCTCCTCCTCCGGCACCCGCAGCGAGAAGAACCCGGCGTCCCCGAGTTCGCGCCACAGGGCCCGGTCGAGCGAGGGAGCTCCGCGGTCCGCGGCCTCCCGAAGCGCCGCCCCGTCGAACCGCCCTTCCAGCAGCTCGCGCAGCCCGCCCATCAACGCCCGCTGATCCTCCGTCAGTTGAAAGTCCACGCGAGCCCTCACCGCCCCTTCGGGAGGCCGAGTATCCGCTCGGCCACGATGTTCTGCTGGATCTGCGAGGTCCCTGCGGCGATCGTGTACGAGAGGGAGGAGAGCCGGTCCAGGGTCCACTCGTGCCCCAGGTCGAGCGCGCCGGGGCCGAGGACCTCGCCCGCGGCCTCGTACAGCTCCTGGCGTGCGTGCGAGTAGCGCAGCTTGAAGACGGACCCGCCGATTCCGGGCACCCCGCTGCCCGCCCGCTGCGACTCGCTGACGTTCCACTGCGTGAGGCGCCACAGCGCCCCGAACTCCGCGCTCAGCCTGCCGAGCCTGCGCCGCAGGACCGCGTCGTCCCAGCGTCCGTTCTTGCGGGCCTCGCGGGCAAGCTCGCCCAGGACCCGGCGGCAGGCGACGACCTCCCCCACGAAGGCCGTCCCCCGCTCGTACGACAGGGTCACCATCGTGACGCGCCAGCCGTCGTTCTCCGCGCCGACGCGGTTCGCGGCCGGCACCCGCACCTCGTCGAGGAACACCTCGGCGAACTCCGTCGATCCCGCGAGCGTGCGCAACGGGCGGACCGTGATGCCGGGGGCGTCCATCGGCATCGCGAGCCACGTGATGCCGCGGTGCTTGGGCACGTCCTCGCTCACGGGTGTCGTCCGCACGAGGAGCTCGCACCAGTCGGCGACCTCCGCGTGCGAGGTCCAGATCTTGGATCCGCTCACCACGTAGTCGTCACCGTCGCGCCACGCGCGCGTGCGCAGTGACGCGAGGTCGGAGCCCGCGTCCGGCTCGCTGAACCCCTGGCACCACACCTCGTCGCCGCGCAGCACGGGCGGCAGCCACCGGGCGCGCTGTTCCGGCGTCCCTTCGGAGGCAATGGTGGGGCCAGCGTGCAGCAGGCCCACGAAGTTCGCCCCTACGTAGGGCGCGCCCGCCTTCTCGGTCTCCTCAAGGAAGATGAGGTGCTGGGTGGGGGTCGCCCCGCGGCCGCCCGCGTCGACGGGCCAGTGCAGGCCCGCGTACCCGGCGTCGTACAGCCTGCGCTGCCACCCCATGTCGTACGCCCGGCGCCCCGGCCAGTCCAACGGGTCGGGACGCGGCGGCAGTTGGGGGAGCGTCCGGGCCAGCCACTCGCGCAGGCCCGCCCGGAAGGATTCCTCCTCCTGCGTGTAGGTGAGGTCCACGTCGTCTCCTCCGGTCATCCCTCCGGCCCCTGCGGCACATCTGATGACCCGTCAGAAGGCAGGCTAGCCCCGCACCTCTGGACCGACAAGGCGGTGCGGCTTACGCTCTCGGCACGATCTGACTCTCCGTCAGTTCAGGGCCGTCCATGAGGGGATCGCATGAGGACCTCGGATAACGAGACCGCATACGAACTGGGAGCGTCCCGCACCCTCTGGGAGCTCATCGAACGCCGCGCCGCACTCACCCCCGAAGCTCCCGTCCTCATCCAGGCCGCGTCCGACGCGGCCGACGACCGGACGCTGACCTTCGGCGAACTGCGCGACCGCAGCGAGCGCGTGGCCGCGGGGCTCTACGAGATGGGGGTGCGCCCCGGCACCGTCGTGGCCTGGCAGCTGCCCACCCGCATCGAGACCGCCCTGCTCTCCTTCGCACTCGCCCGCATCGGCGCGGTCCAGTCGCCGGTCATCCCCTTCTACCGGGACCGCGAAGTCGGCTTCGCGCTAAGGGAGTCGAAGGCCGAGTTCTTCGCCGTACCGGGAGTGTGGCGCGGCTTCGACCACACGGAGATGGCAGGGCGGCTCGGCGCACGGGGCGTCTTCGAGGCGTACGCGTACGACGACCTGCCCGACGCCGATCCGTCCGTCCTGCCCCCGCCGCCCTCCGAGGGCACATCGGTGCGCTGGATCTACTGGACATCGGGCACGACGTCCGACCCCAAGGGCGTGCTGCACACGGACCGTTCACTGATCGCGGGCGGCTCGTGCCTCGCGCACGCGCTGCATCTCTCGGCGGACGACGTCGGCTCGATGGCGTTCCCCTTCGCGCACATCGCGGGCCCCGACTACACGGTGATGCTGCTCCTGTACGGCTTCCCCGCAGTGATGTTCGAGACCTTCGCGCTGCCGGACGCGCTCGACGGCTACCGGCGGCACGGCGTGACGGTGGCGGGCGGTTCGACCGCGTTCTACTCGATGTTCCTCGCCGAGCAGCGCAAGCTGGCGCCGGGCGAGAAGCTCATCCCCTCCCTGCGCCTCCTCGCGGGCGGCGGGGCGCCGAAGCCGCCGGAGATCTATCACGCGGTCGTACGGGAGATGGGCTGCCAACTCACCCACGGGTACGGCATGACCGAGGTGCCGATGATCACCATGGGCGCGCCGGACGACACCGCTGAGAACCTGGCGACCACGGAAGGAATGCCCCCGGAGGGGATGGAGATCCGGGTCACGGACGCCGAGGGCAAGGAGGTGCCCGCCGGTGTCGACGGCGAGGTGCGGCTGCGCGGGGAGGCGGTCTGCCAGGGCTACTTGGACCCTGAACAAAGTGATGGGGTCTTCGACGCGGACGGCTTCCTGATCACCGGTGACCTGGGGCACGTACGGACGACGGGACACCTGGTCCTGACCGGGCGGGCCAAGGACATCATCATCCGCAAGGGCGAGAACATCTCCGCGAAGGAGATCGAGGACCTGCTCCACCGGCATCCGGCGGTGGGGGACGCGGCGGTCATCGGGCTCCCGGACCCCGAACGGGGCGAGCGGGTCTGCGCGGTGATCGAACAGCGGCCGGGAAACCAGGACGCGCTGACGCTCCCCTCCCTGACCGCGTATCTGCGCGGGGAAGGACTCTCCACGTACAAGCTGCCGGAGCAACTGGAGCTGGTGGAGGCCCTCCCCCGCAACGAGACGCTGCGCAAGGTGCTCAAGTACAAGCTGCGGGAGCGGTTCGCACAGGGCTAGCTCATGTGCCTGCTCACTCGGGAACGGTGAAGTACGCCGCGAACGCCGCGACGATCTCCTCCTCCGTCACACGCCCGTCCCCGTCGGTGTCGAGCGAGCCGCCCGCGGCGCTCGCGATGTCCTGCGGGACGCCGAGCGCCTTCAGCGCGCGCTCGACCTCATGCGGGCTTACCGAACCGTCCCCGTCGCCGTCCGCGACGGCGATGACGGCGTCCAGGAACGGCCGCGCGATCTCGGCGAACCGGGCCGGGTTGTCCCGCAGGCGCTTCACCGCGCCGCCCACGAACTCCGGCTTGGTGATCCGCTGGTCGCCGTCACGGTCGGCGATCCCGGCCATGCCCTGCCAGAAGGCCTCGGCGCCGATGTAGAGCGCCTGGCCCTTCTCGGAGCGTGCCGTGGCGCCGAACTCGCTGAGCAGGGCGACGGCCGCCGTGCTGAAGTCCTCACGGGAGATGTAGCCGTTGCCATCCTGGTCGAAGGTGGCGAAACGGGCCGCGATCTTACGCTCGTACTCGGCACTGTCCATGGTGTTCGGGCCGCCTCACTTCTGCGGTTGGGTGCGTGTGCACAGGGGGTTCCCTGGGTGTCTGTGGCAGCGAGCGTACGTCTTCGGCGACCGCCCGGAGGCGGGAAGCCGACGCTTGTGCCAAGACCGGGACAAGAGAGGTTGTACCAGGAGTCCGCCCTTGGTGATCTTCCGGGTCTCCGGTGTCAGACATCACGCGGAGAGCGGCGCCGCCTCGTCGTCGACCGCCGCCGTCACGTCCGGGAAGACCTCGAAGAGCCGGCGTACGCCGAGGGCCGCGAGGACGCGGTTCACGTGGGAGCCGTCCTCGGCGCCCTGCGCGGGCAGTATCAGGCGCAGGCGGCCCTGGCAGGAGCGGAAGAGGCGGCGCGTGGCGATCAGTACGCCGACGCCGCTGGAATCGCAGAACAGCACGTCGGAGAGGTCGAGGACGAGGCTGCGCCGGCCGTCGGCCACGGCGTCGTGCACGCGCTGGCGCACGACAGGCGAGGTCACCAGGTCCATCTCGCCAGACACCCGCAGCACGGCCCAGCCGTCCTGCTCGTCCACGGCCACCTGCAGCGTCACTCGCACGCCTCTCGCTCGCTGATACCGCTCGCTCGTAGCTCGCCGATGCGGAAGCCTTCCCTACGCTTCCTACGTCGCGGCTGCCCCGGCTGTTCTCCATGAAACACCAGGGAGGCCGCTCCCTATCATCCGAGGCCGGGCGCGGGCGCACTTTGCCTCAAAGGGGAGTGCGTTGTCGGTGGTGGCGACTACATTCGATGGAGGGTTTCGGGACGAGCTTCGGGACGAGCAGGGAACGGCACGCAAGGAACGGCACGCGCAGAGGGGGCCGCATGGCGAATGAAGCGCCGCGCCGCTGGGACCGCCGCATGCAGCAGCGACTGGCGCACGGGGAGGCCGCCGCGCTCGGCGAGCTGTACGACCGCTTCGCCTCGCTCGTGCACGGCCTCGCCCACCGGGTGCTCGGCGACGAGGACGCCGCCGACCGGATCACCCGCGAGGTCTTCGCCCACGTCTGGGAGAACCCCGACGCGTACGACCCCAAGCAGGGCCCCCTGCGCTCCTGGGTCGCCACGCTCACCCACCAGCGGGCCGTCCGGCGCCTTCGCCAGACCGAGTCCGCCGCCCTGGCCCGCGGCGGCGAGGGCACCACGGAGGACCTGGAGCGCAAGGTCCGCCGAGCGTCGGCCGCCGCCCGCGCGGACTACATCGTCACGGCCATGCCCGCCCCGCTCCGCGCCGCCCTGGAGCTCGCGTACTTCCAGCGGCGCGACTACCGCCAGACGGCGGCCGACCTCGGCGTGACGGAGGACGAGGCGCGGCGCCGTCTCCGCCTCGGCCTTCAGCTGCTCTCCACCGCGAACGACGCGGCGGGACCTGCGGAGCAGCATGCCTCCCCTGACGCGCGTCCCGGTTACGGGAGAGCGCTGTGAACGGGCCCGGCCGGCAGGAACCGTTCGAGGAAGAACCGGACCGTCCCGAGAACGGCGACGGCGCGGGAGGCCAGGACGGGCAGGGTGACGGGGCCGCCCGTCGGCCGCCTCGCATACCGCTGCCCCGCAGCTCCATAGAGGACACCGGAAACCCCTTGCCCGACCCTCCGCTCGCCCTCGACCACCGCGTCCTGAAATCCCTGCTCGGGGCCTGGGCGCTCGCCGCCTGCTCGGTCGAGGAAGCCGTCGCCGTCGAGGAACACCTCGGCCACTGCGGCCCCTGCGCGGAAGAGGCGCTGCGGCTGCGCGACGCGGTGGGCCTGCTGCATCAGGAGGAGAGCCTCGACCTCGACCCGGGCCTGCGCAACCGCGTCATCGAGAGCTGCCTCGGGCGGCGCCCGCCCCGTATCCCGGTGCCCGAGTGGGCCGTTCCGTACGACGCCGAGACCGCCCGGCTCGACGCGCTCCTGCGGGACATCGGCGACTCGGAGTGGCACGCTCCGGTGCGCCTCCGATGGTTCGAGGAGGACAGTCCGGTCAGCCGCAAGACGACGGTGGCCGGAGTGATCGCGCACCTCCTCGCCGTCGACGGCCTGGTCGCGCTCGCCCTCGGCCTCGACGACCCGCTGGGCCGGGAGGCGCCGCCGCAGTCCGGCCCGAGCCGCCGCACCGAGGCGTACTGGCGCGCTTCGTACTTCCCACCCACCCGCGCGGTGCGCGGCCCCTGGCGCGAGCAGACCCACGAGCTGATCCGCACGGTGTCCTTCACGGCGGGCGGCACGCACGGCTCCGGCTCGGGCTCCGGCGGCCTCACCGTTCCGTACAGCGCACCGGACGAGACGGGCCACCGCATCGAGCTGCCGCTGCGGGACTCGATGCTGGACCGCGCCTTCGAGTGCTGGATCCACGCGGGCGACATCGCGGACGCGGTGGACTATCCGTACGAACCACCGTCCCCACGCCATCTGCACCGCATGATCGACCTCGCGGCCCGGCTGCTGCCCGGCACGCTCGCCGACCGCCGCCGCGCGGGGCTCGCCGCCCCGGCGCACGGCCTGGTGGCCGCGGGCGCCCCGGGCCGGAGCCTGCGCCTGGAGGTCGAGGGCATGGGCGGCGGCGAGTGGTTCATCCCGCTCGACTCCCCCGGCGCCAGCGCGTCGGCGGACCGTGAGGTGGCGCATGTCGCACTGGACGGCGTCGAGTTCTGCCGCCTTGCCGCGGGCCATGTGTCTCCGGAGGAGGCGGCAGCGGGACAGGTCGGCGACCGCGAGGCGATCAGGGACGTGCTGTTCGCGGCGGCGTCACTGAGCCGGATGTGAGCTGACGCCCCCCCGGCCCCCCGGGCCCGCCTCAGGCGAAGACGACCGTCCGGCGGCCGTTCAGCAGGATCCTGCGCTCGGCATGCCACTTCACGGCACGGGCCAGCGCCTGGCATTCGACGTCCCGGCCGATCGCGACCAGCTGGTTCGGCGTGACGTCGTGGCCGACCCGCTCGACCTCCTGCTCGATGATCGGCCCCTCGTCGAGGTCCGCCGTCACGTAGTGCGCGGTGGCACCGATCAGCTTCACACCGCGCGCGTGCGCCTGGTGGTAGGGCTTCGCGCCCTTGAAGCTCGGCAGGAAGGAGTGGTGGATGTTGATGATCCGGCCGCTGAGCTGCTTGCAGAGATCGTCCGAGAGCACCTGCATGTAGCGGGCGAGGACGACGAGTTCCACGTTCTCCGCGCGCACCAGCTCCAGGAACTGCGCCTCGGCCTGCGCCTTGTTGTCCTTGGTCACCGGGATGTGGTGGAAGGGGATGTCGTACGAGGCGACCAGCTCGGCGAAGTCCGTGTGGTTCGAGACGACCGCCGCGATCTCGACCGGCAGCGCGCCGATCCGCGAGCGGAACAGCAGGTCGTTCAGGCAGTGCCCGAACTTCGACACGAGAAGGACGACGCGCATCTTGTCGTCGGCGCGGTGCAGCTGCCAGTCCATGTGGAAGGAGTCACCGATCGCCGCGAAGCTCGCCCGCAGCTTCTCCACCGTCACCGGCGGCTCCGCCGAGAAGTGGACGCGCATGAAGAAGAGACCGGTGTCGTGGTCGCCGAACTGCTGGCTGTCCTCGATGTTGCAGCCGGTCATGAAGAGATAACTCGACACGGCGTGCACGATGCCCTGCTTGTCCGGGCAGGAGAGGGTGAGGACGTACTGCTCAGCGGGGGCGGGGACCTTCTCGTTCATGCGCCCAAGGTTCCCACAACCGGGGCACCCCAGGGGACCACGGCTGCTCCCCCCGGTCCGCCGGCTAGCTCGCCGACCGGGTCATGATCCGCAGCACCTCGAGCGTCCGCGGCGGTACGTCCGGTTCCTCCCCGTCACTGGCGGAGAGCCGCACATGCGCTTCCCGCGCCGCACGGACCGCCTCCGGCCACCCCGGGTGGTCCAGGTAGGCGGAGACCAACGCGTCGGGCCCGACCTCGTGCATGATCCGCAGCACCCGCAGAACCGCCGAGTCGACCAGGGCCGCCTCCTCCGCGTCACGGAAGATCGTCCCGACGTACTTCTCGGCGGACCAGTTGTCGAGCCACGTGTCCTCGACGAGCCGGTAGACGGCGTCGGTCACGTCCCCGTACTCCTCGCGCCCGGCGAGCCAGCACTCACGCTGGAACCCCGGGTCGGAGAGCATGTGCAGCGCCGAGCGCACGTTGCTGCGCCAGCGCCACCACGGCATGTCGTTCGTTGGCATGCCGCCCATGGTGCTTGAGCGACGGCCACGACGGGAAGAGTTCTCCGAACCTTGCACGGTCATCGATCGTACGTTCCCCCTTCGCGCAGCCGAATCGGCCCCTGCCATTCACCTTCTTGTCACCATGCGTTGAGAGCGCGTCACTCCATGGTTGGCGCTGTGGCGGAATCGTGCATGACCATGCCCGTCTCGCGACGCACCTTGTTCCCCCGGCCCTCCCGTCTCTCCCGCCTCCCCCGCCCCGCCAAATCCGCGGCGCTCAGCGCGGCCGCCCTGGTGGTGGCGTGTGCGTCCCTGACCACCGCGTGCGGGGTCATCCCTGGTTCCACGGGGGGATCCAGGGAAGACCCCGTGACCGTCATGACCTGGGCCCCCGAGAAGACCAAGGCGACGAACAAGCCCGGCGTCCCCGCGATGGCGCAGGCCTACGCGCGCTGGGTCAACGCGAACGGCGGCCTCGACGGCCGCAAGCTCAAGGTCATCACCTGCAACGACCACAACGACCCGGTGGGCGCCGCCGACTGCGCCCGCAAGGCGGTCGACATGGAGGTCGCGGCCGTCGTCGGCTCCTACAGCCAGCACGGCCGGTCCTTCCTCTCCCCCCTCGAAGTCGCGGGCATCCCCTACATCGGCGGATACGGCGTCACCGACGAGGAGTTCAGCAGCCCCCTGTCGTACCCCGTCAACGGCGGCGAACCGGCACTCATGGCGGGCAACGGCCGCCAGCTCGCCGCCCGCTGCGACCGCGTCTCCCTCGTACGCCCCGACACGATCGCCGGCGACGACCTCCCCAAGCTCCTGGACGCGGGGCTCGCCGAGGGCCACGCCAGATCCGCCGCCGACATACGGGCCCCCGAGGACGGCACCGACTTCACCGCGCAGGCCGAGCAGGCACTGGAGCGCGCGGGCACCGGCGGCTGCGTGACGGCGGCGCTCGGCGAACGCACGGACACGTTCTACGACTCCTACCGGCGCACCGAGGACGCGTACCCCACCGCGAAGATCTCCTCCGTGCTCGGCAGCGTCGACCAGTCCCTCGTCGACCGCACGGGCGGCGGCAACGGACCGTACGAAGGCGCCTACCTCACCGGCTGGTATCCGGCGTCCAGCGATCCCCGCTGGGACGACATGCGCGAGGTCATCCGCCAGCAGGCCTTCGGCGACAACCGGGTCGACCCGACCGACGCGGGCGTGCAGACGACGTGGATCGCCTACACCGTCCTGAAGCAGACCGTCGAGTCGCTCGACGGCGGCGAGGTCTCGTCACGGACGCTGCGGCTGGCCCTCGACGAAGGGCTCAAGGTGCGGACCGGCGGGCTGACGCCCACCCTGAGCTGGCGCTTCAAGGACATGCTCGCGGCGAGCGACTTCCCGCGCCTGGTCAACGCCGACGTCACGTTCCAGATGGTGCGCGACGGGCGCCTGGTGCCGGCCCGCAAGGGGTTCGTGAACGTCTCGAAGACCCTGGAGCAGGTGAAGTGACCCCCGGCCCCGGCTCCAGGGCGCCCCGCCGGTCCTAGAGCTGTGACTTGTCGCGCGTCGTGAGCCCGTACTGCTTGGCGATGGCGTTCCACAGCCCGGCCGCTTCCTGCTTGGCCGTGGTCGCCTCGCCGCTCGACTTGTTCCCGGCGACCGCCTGCGGCGTCGTGCGGGCGTGCCCCTTCTTGCAGCCCTTCTTGCCCGCGACCTGACCCGCCCACGCGGCGTAGTGGTTGTCGGCCGCCGCCGACGCCTTCCAGGCCTTGGTGAGGGAGGCCGTCAGCTGGGCGTTGGCCGGGAGCTTGTCCACGGAGAGCCCCGAGAGGCGCGTGACCAGGCCGTTGCGCTGCTTGGCCGCGTTGCGCAGATCGGTGGCCGACTGGGCGAGGTCGGTGCACTTTCCGACATTGCGTACGGCGGCGATCACCGAGTCACGGCTGTTGTTGCTGTCGGCGAGGAGCTTGTCCAGGGCGACAGCCTGCTCCTTGGCGGGGTCGACGGACGGCGAGGGTTTCTCGTCGGCGGGCGCGGACTCGGAGACGGTCTGGGGAGTGTCCTTCTCCTCGTCACCGCCACCGCTGAGGAGGGCGCCCGCTCCGACGCCGACCAGCGCGATGACGACACCGGCGGCCACGAAAATCGGCACCTTCGACCCGGTCCGGCCGCCACCGCGCGGCGCGGGAGCGGCGGCTGCGGCCGCGGCCCGGCGCGACGCCCGGCCCCCGCCCTCGCCGTGGCCGTGCGCGGCGGGCTGCGGCGGCTCGAAGCGGGGCATCTGCTGGGTCGACGCGGGGCCTTCGGGCTCCGCCTGCTCGGTACGGAAGAGACTGTCGAACTCGGCGGGCGGCTGCCGGTCGCCCGGGGCGCCGGGCCGTATCCCGAAGGGTGCCTTGCCGGGCTCGGCGGGCACGGGGGCGATGAACTGCGTGGGCTCGTTGTCGGAACCGGCCGCCGGGGGCATGGGCGCACCGGGCATGGGCGTGCGCCCCAGGAACTGCGTGGCCTCCCCCGCAGGAGCCTCGGGCGGCAGGGCGCCGGGAGCCACGGGGGGTATGTACTGCGTGGCGCCTTCGTCGACGCCGGGTCCGGCCCCGGCTCCGGCGCCGGGGGTCGCGGGTATGTACTGCGTGGCGTCCGCGTCACCCGCGGCGGCGGGTGGCAGCGGTGCGAGGCCTCCCGCGACGGGCGGCAGGGGCGCGCCCGCACCGGAGCCACCGGGGGGAAGCTGCCCCGCCTGCACGGCGGGCGGAAGCTGCCCGGCTCCTGCGGCGTGAGGGGCCTGGGGGGCGTGAGGGGCCTGGGGGCCCTGGCCAGCGGTCGGAAGCGGCTGCCCCGGCTGCCCGGCGTATGCGGCGTCGGCGGGCTGCCCGGGGTACGCGGCGTCGGCGGGCTGCCCGGCGTGGGCTCCGCCCGTCGCCTGTCTCGCGTGAGCCCCACCCGCGGGCTGCCCCGCATGAGCCCCACCCGAGCCCGGTCCCGCGTACGGCACGTCATGGGCGGGCTGCCCCGCGTGCTGGCCCCCGTGGCCCTGACCGGCGTGCTGCCCGCCCTGGGACTGGCCCGCGTGCTGGCCGCCCTGCGACTGGCCTGCGTGCTGGCCGCCCTGGGGCTGCTGCCCCTCGTACTGGCCCGCGTGCTGCCCGCCCTGCGGCTGACCGCCGTACGGCCCGCCCGTGTCCTGCGGCGCCCCGTAAGCGGCACCCGGAGCTTGACCCCCGTAAGCGGCCCCCGGAGCCTGGCCACCGTACGAGCCGCCCGAGGGCTGGACGCCGTACGGGGCGCCCTGGGTGAAGTCCTGCTGCTGCGTGCCCTCGGCGGGCAGCGGGGTGCCCGGTCCGTACGGCTGCTGCGGGCCCGGTGCGGAGTCCCACGCCTGGCCCGAGCCGGGCGGCGGGTCCGCGGGGGCCGGGCCCCACGGCTGGCCCCAGGGGCTGCCGCCCGCGGGGGCCACGTGGTCGCCGGTGGTGCCGGGCATCAAGGGCTCGCTTCCGTCGGCAGGCAGCACGATGCCTTCGTGCGCGTGCCGGTCCGCGGGATGCGGATCGGAGGAAGCGGCGCCCTGCCCGCTCTGCTGCGTCACCGGGACTCCTACGAATGGGGGACCTACGGAACCGTCGGCTCACGCTACCGGGTCGCCACAGCCGTCTGCCACGCAGCTCAAACCTCCGACGCCGCATCGATCGCGGAAGTAACAAAAGCTCTCCGCGAAACGCTGATTACGTCACCAGGAAGGATCGGTCGCGTACGGGAGTTTGCCGTTCACGGTGTGGAAAGGGCGGGGACGGGCCACGTTCACGGGTGCGCGACACACCTCACAAACTCTTCACGCACCACGAACCCTTCAGCCGCCCGATCCCGCGCTCCCTCACGCCGCCTGGATGTCCATCCGCGCCCCGAACTCCCTTACCACCGGCTCCTCCCGGTACGGGTCGAGCCGCTGCTGGAAGTCCTCCAGATACTCGGCGCCGCGGTTCGACCGCAGCGTGCCGAGCAGTTCGACCGCCTTCAGGCCCGTGTGGCACGCCTGCTCGACCTCCCGGCGCTGCACCTGCGCCGTGGCGAGCAGGACGAGACCGATCGCCCGCCGCCGCGCCCGCGTCTCCGGATGCCCCGCGAGGGACTCCTCGGCACTGCGCGCCGCCGCGTCGGCCTGCCCCAAGTCACGGTGGCAGTGGGCCAGTTCATCGGCCAGATAGGCGTGGTCGAAGTGCTTGATCCACACCGGGTCGTCGCCCGATTCCGCTTCCCCCGACGCCCGGTCCATCGCCTCGACCGCACGGCCCGCGACGACCTGCGTCGAACGCCCGTCCCCGAGCAGCGCGTGCCCCCTCGCCTCCGCGGCGTAGAACATGGCTTCCGCGCGCGGGGTGACCCGCCCGCGCGTCCCCTCCTGGGCCGCCCGCGCCAACTGCGCGATCTCCCGCGGGTTGCCGAGCTGGGCCGCGAGATGGCTCATGGACGCGGCGAGTACGTAACCGCCGTACCCCCGGTCGCCCGCCGCCTGCGCGAGCCGCAGCGCCTGGATGTAGTAGCGCTGGGCCAGGCCCGGCTGGCCCGTGTCCACCGCCATGTACCCGGCGAGTTCCGTCAACCGCGCTACGGCCGCGAACAGTTCGCGCCCCACCGCCTCGCGGTACGAACCGGCGAGCAGCCCCGACACCACGCTGTTCAGGTAGTGCACGACGACCGGCCGCACATGCCCGCTGCCGTACTGGTGGTCCAGCTGCGTCAGCGCCTCCGTCATGGCCCGCACCGCCGCGACGTCGGAGAGCCCGACCCGCGGCCCGGCCATCCGGCCGACCTGCGCGTCCGGGGACGAGATCAGCCAGTCGCGGCTCGGCTCGACGAGCGCGGACGCGGCGACGGAGGAGCCGGACAGGAAGTCCCGCCGCCCCACGTCGCTGCGCCACAGCTCGCAGACCTGCTCGATGGCGCCGAGCACGGTGGGCGAGAACTGAAGGCCGACGCCGGAGGCGAGGTTCTTGCCGTTCGCCATGCCGATCTCGTCGATCGTGACCGTCCGGCCCAGCTTGCGGCCGAGGGCCTCCGCGATGATGCCGGGCGCCCTGCCGCGCGGCTGCTGACCGCGCAGCCACCGGGCGACCGACGTCTTGTCGTAGCGCAGATCGAGACCGTGCTCCGCGCCGCACATGTTGACCCGGCGGGCCAGGCCCGCGTTCGAGCAACCCGCTTCCTGAATGAGTGCCTGCAGCCTTTCATTGGGCTGCCGCGCGACGAGCGGCCTTGCGGCCATGGCGTACCCCCTGATGTGCACCGTGGTTCATCTGGACGAGGGGGCCGGAATCAGCCACCCCAGATGATCAATGCCCTTGGGACAAACGGAAGATGCACCACAAACGGACGATAAGTCGGCAACTGGGCATCTTCGGAGTGCCACAGCCTTGGCTACCCGCACATGGAACCCATTCCCCATGCGCGCCCCCGCCCGTGCACCCATGCGCCCCACATGCAGGATCGATGCTCCGCCCCCGCGCACGCGACAGCCGTAACCGTAGGTGTCGGGCGGAGTTGAGAAGTCCGTGGAAGAGACCATGGGAGTCACGTCAGCCGCGCACATCCCGAAGCAGCGCGGAGAATCCTTGCTGGACACGGCCGTGCGATACGCGGAAGAGCGCCACTGGGACGTGTTCCCCGGGACGTGGCTCGAGTCCGTCGAGGGGGCCGAAATCTGCTCGTGCGGTGACACGGCGTGCACGACACCCGGTTCGCACCCGGCGCGCGAGGACTGGGCCACGCAGGCGACGGGCAGCGCGACCGTCGCAAGGCGCCTGTGGTCCAAGCAGCCGAAGTCCTCGATCCTGCTGCCCACGGGCCGTACGTTCGACGCGATCGACGTGCCGGAGACAGCCGGTTTCCTCGCCCTCGCCCGCATGGAGCGGATGGAACTGACGCTCGGCCCCGTGACGTGCACGCCCGACCGCAGGATGCAGTTCTTCGTCCTTCCCGGAGCCACGGCCAAGGTGCCTGACCTGGTACGCAAGTTGGGGTGGCCGCCGGCCGCGATCGACCTCGACGCACTGGGCGAGGGCTCGTACGTCGCGGCGCCGCCCACGCGGTTCGGAGCATCCGGAGCCGTGCAGTGGGCGTGCCGCCCCACGGCGGCGAACCGCTGGCTCCCCGACGCGGAGGAGATCATCTCGCCGCTTGCGTACGCGTGCGGGCGCGAGGCGCGGCGGTAGCAGGCGCAGGGGGCGCAGACGCCGGACGGGCTGGATTTCCAGCCCGTCCGGCGTTCTGGCTTCCGACCGACGTATCGTGCGGAATCGGCGACGAAGGGCGGACACGGTGAGCGGAGAAGTACCGGCAGCGGTACGGGTGCAGGGGCTGTGGAAGGCCTTCGGCCAGCAGATCGCCGTCGCCGGGATCGACCTCACCCTGCCCGCGGGCAAGTTCATCGGCCTCGTGGGCCCGAACGGCGCCGGAAAGACCACGACCCTGTCCATGGTGACCGGGCTCCTGCGCCCCGACCGGGGCACGGTCGAAGTCGTCGGCCACGACGTATGGACCGACCCCGTCCAGGTCAAGGCCCGCATCGGCGTCCTGCCCGAAGGGCTGCGCCTCTTCGAACGCCTCTCGGGACGCGAACTCCTCGCGTACACCGGCCGGCTGCGCGGGCTCCCCGGCGACGAGGTCGACAAGAGAGCCACCCAGCTCCTGGACGTACTGGATCTCGCGGGCGCCCAGCACAAACTGGTCGTCGACTACTCGACGGGCATGCGGAAGAAGATCGGTCTCGCAGCCGCCCTGCTCCACAACCCCGAAGTCCTCTTCCTCGACGAGCCCTTCGAGGGCGTCGACCCGGTCTCCGCACAGACCATCCGCGGCGTCCTGGAGCGCTACACCGCATCCGGGGCCACGGTCGTCTTCTCGTCGCACGTCATGGAACTCGTCGAATCGCTCTGCGACTGGGTCGCCGTGATGGCCGCGGGCCGCATCCGCGCCCAGGGCACCCTCGCCGAGGTCCGCGGCGCCGCCCCCTCGCTCCAGCAGGCGTTCCTGGAACTCGTCGGCGCGAACGCACGCGACACCGGCTCGCACCTCGACTGGCTGGGCGGCGGCACCCGATGAGCACGGCGACCTCCCCCTCGGTCACCCCCGTCTTCGTACGGCTGAAGCTCTCACTCCTGCGCAACGGCCTGCACCAGTCGACAGGACGCCGCGCCGCCTACATCGCGTCGGTCGTCGCGGCACTCCTCGTCGCCGCCCTCCAGCTCCTGGGCCTGATCGCCCTGCGCGGCAACGAACACGCCGCCACCGTCTCCGTCCTGCTCACCGCCGTACTCGCGCTCGGCTGGGCGGTGATGCCGCTGTTCTTCCCCAGCGGCGACGAGACCCTCGACCCCACCCGCCTGGTGATGCTGCCGCTGCGCCCACGGCCCCTGGTCCGCGCGCTCCTCGTCGCGTCCCTGGTCGGCATCGGCCCGCTCTTCACCCTCTGCCTCGCGCTCGGCTCGGTCATCGCGCTCGCACACGGCGCGGCGGCGGCCGTCACCGGCGCCCTCGCCATCGCCCTCACCCTGCTCATCTGCGTGGCCCTGGCGCGCACGGTCGCCGCCGCCAACATCCGCCTGCTGACCAGCCGCAAGGGGCGCGATCTGGCCGTTCTGAGCGGCCTGGTCATCGCGGTCGGCGCGCAGGTCGTCAACTTCGGGGCGCAGAAGCTCGGTTCGTCGGGCCTCTCACAGCTCGACCCGGCGGCGGACGTCGTGCGCTGGATCCCGCCCGCGTCGGCGATCGGCGCCGTGGACTCGGTGAGCAAGGGCTCGTACGCAACGGGGATCGCCCAACTGACCCTGAGCGCGGTCGCTCTCGCCGCTCTCCTCACCCTCTGGCAGCGAAGCCTGACCCGCCTGATGACGACCCCGGACGGCTCGACGCTCGCGGCGGCGGAACCCACCAAGGCGCGCGCGACGCATGGCCTGGGCCGCCTGCTCCCCGGCGGCCGCACCGGCACGGTCATGGAACGCAGCCTGCGCTACGTGTGGCGCGACCCGAAGACGAAGGCGGCCTGGGTGACGTCCCTGGCCATCGGGCTCATCGTGCCGCTCTTCAACGCCCTCCAGGGGACCGGCTCGATCTACTTCGCGTGCTTCGCGGCCGGGATGCTCGGCGTCCTTATGTACAACCAGTTCGGCCAGGACACGTCGGCGTTCTGGATGGTCGCGATGGCGATCTCGTCGACGTACGACGCGTACGCGGAACTCCGCGCCCGCGCACTGGCCCTCCTGGTGATCACCCTCCCCTACGCGACCCTCGTCACCGTCGTCACGGCGGCGGTGCTCGGCGACTGGACCGGCCTGGCGGAGGCGCTGGGCCTCTCCTTCGCGCTGCTCGGCGCGATGCTGGCGACGGGCGCCTGGTCATCGGCCCGCTTCCCCTACTCGATCCCACAGGAGGGCTACAAGAACGTGGCCCCCGGGCAGGCGGGCCTGGCCTGGATCTCGATCTTCGGCGGGATGGTCGCGGCGGCACTGCTCTGCGCCCCGGTCCTCGCCTTCACCATCTGGCTGCACGTCTCGGGCGAGAGCTCCTGGTCATGGGTGCTGCTGCCGCTGGGCGGCGCGTACGGAGCGCTGATCACATACGTCGGCCTGCGCCTCGCGGCGCCGAGGGTGGCGCGACGGCTGCCGGAGATCTTGACGGCGGTCAGCAAGGGCTGAGGGGCGCCACGGGGCAGCAGCAGGGGCTGACGGGCCACGGGGCTCTGGAACGCAGACGACCCGCGAGCCATGGTTCCCGCCGTACGAGACAGCGGGAAGCCGGCCGGACTTACCGGCGGCTCGCGGGTCGGGTGACTGCTTGGGATTGGGCCGGCTGCACGCACATCACACGTGCTGGTCCGGCGCCGAAATCGAGTTGCGACGACGGGCCACTAGCCCGCAGTCACCTCACGCGTCCGGTTTCCATACATCTGCCGAACCACCTCCTCTCCGTGATGACTCACACCATAGGAACCGGGTCGGCTCGGCTCAACCGGTTTTCCGAGAAGGTGACGAGACGGGCTCCTGCCGGGTGCCGTAGGCGTATCCGTCGCCGCGCTGGAGCAGCTGCAGATTCCTGTACGAGACGTTGATCCGCCCCGTCGGCGTGGTCAGGCTGTGTTGCCCCCTGGCTCGTACGGAGATGCGAGGGCATCAGTGGTGTGGGTCTTCGTTTGCTGCCCTCGGCCTGGTTGCAGGGGACACACGCAAGCACGAGGTTGGAGATTTTGCCCCGCGCGGTGGCGGGGAGTCCGTGAGCCGTTTCGTCCTTGCTCCTGAGGGTGTCTGCGAAGAGCGAGTGATCTCCCTTCGTGTGTCCGTTGCCGACGCCAGCGATCACGCGTCTCCTGGGGGAAGCTGGATCACTCGACGCCAGCCATTTGTGCGAATCTTTGGACGTGCGTCTGATTCTGGGCACCGCGCCCGCTCCCCACATTTGCCGGGCAACGATTTCGTCCAACTTCTGGGAAGTACCTGTGGGCTGCGTCACGTTCGAGTTCAATGATCTGACGTGCGGTACACGCGGAACTCGCAGAACATGCAGCTCATGAGGACACGGCCTGCAGGGGGTGCCAGGTGAGTGCTTCCCGGCGTAGCGGAACCACCGACGAGCTGGGGCCTGAAGAGCCCGAGCCCGGTGGGGCCGAATTGCTCGCGGCATTGCTGGACGGGATGGACGCCGCCTTGTGCGCGTTCGACGCCGACGGGGTGGTGACGCACTGGAATCGTGAGGCCGAGCGGATCCTCGGGTGGTCGGCTGCGGAGGCCGTCGGGCGGCAGGGGTTCGCGGGGTGGGCGGTGCGGACGGCCGATGCCGAGGAGGTCGAGGCCCGGTTGCTGTCCGCGATGGAGGCGCATGGGCGGCAGGTGCACGAGTTCGCGCTCCTGACGAAGGACGGCGGGCGGGTGCTCGTGCGAACCCAGTCCGCCGCGGTGCGGGGCGGGGACGGGAAGCCTTCCGGGGTGTACTGCGCGTTCAGCGAGGTCCACGCCCAGATCGACCTGGAGCGTTCCATCGCGTTGAGCGAGGCGCTGTTCGAGAGCGCGTCGTGGGGTGTGGTGCTCGTCGACGCGGATCTGCGTCCCGCCGTGGCGAACGAACATGCCGCCCGGTCGCTGGGGATGGGCCGTACGGCCTTGCTGGGGCGGCCCCTTGGGGAGTTGCTCGGGCAGGGCGTGGAGGAGCTGGAGAGCGCGCTGAGCCATGTGCTCGCCGAGGGGGCTCCGCCGGCGCCCGCCGAGATGTGGGTGTCGGTGCGGGCCACGGAGAGCGGTGAGCCGGAGCGGCGTTGCTGGCGCAGCGGCTTCCTGCGGCTCGCGTCGCCGCTGGCGGAGGAGCCTGTGCCGCTGGGGGTCGCGTGGCTCTTCCTGGACGTGACGGAGGCCAAGCAGACCGAGCAGGACGCGTCGCAACTGCGCTTCCGCTCGCAGCAGTTGCATCGGGCCGCGCGGGCCGCGGGCGAGTGCGAGGATCCGACGGAGGCGGCGACGGTTCAGCTGGACTTCGCGCTTGCCGGTTTCGCCGACCATGCGTTGATCGATCTGGTGGCGGGTGAGGGGGAGGGGGATCCGGTGCGGCTCGTGCGTGCCGCGGCCACGCCCGCGGGCGCTCCCGGCCCTTGCCTGCCGGTGGCCAAGGCGGGCCTGCCCGTCCGCTATCTGGAGGGGCATCCGGCTCCGCAGTGCGTGGACCGGATGGGTTCCGTACGGGCCAGCGCCGGCACCGCGCCGCCCGAGCGTGCCCGGGAGTGGGCGGCGGCCAGGCAGTGGCCTGAGGACTCTGTCCACGCGCTGTGCACGGTGCTGCGTAGTCGGGGGCGGACGTTGGGGGTGGTGACGTTCCTGCGGGGCGCGAGTCGTACGCAGTTCGAGCGGGCGGATGCGGTGTACGCGGAGAGCGTCTCGGCGAGGGTTGCGGCTTCGCTTGACCTGGCCCGTGTGCTGGGCCGCTGACGGTTGGCTGCTGCCGGGGCCCTGCGGGGCCCCTGCCAGGGGGGCGAGCGTTGGGGGCCGCGGCCTCCCTGCCGGGGGGGCGGGTGTTCGCGGCCGCCGCCTTCCCGCCCTCCGGGGGGGTGTGCAACGCCGTCGCCTTCGCGACGGTGGGTGGGTGTTCAGGGCCGCCGCTTCGCGGCGGATCTTTCCCGCCCACCCACCCGATTGCCCAGCGGCGGATGGTCATCGACCCGAAGCACCGCAGGGTGAACGGGTGGGTGGTCGGGGAGAATCCGCCGCGAAGCGGCGGGCCAGTCGCTCCTAAGCCGCGTGCAGCGCCAGCGTTGGGGAGAGGCGCGCTGCCCGTACCGCGGGGTAGAGACCAGCCACCGTCCCGATGACCAGCGTCGCTCCGAAGCCGCCGCTCACCGCCCACAGGGGTACCACCCAGGGAAGCCCGCCCGACACCGCGTACGCGGCCGTCGCCGCCGCGCCCAGCCCGATTCCCGCCAAACCGCCGAGGCCCGACAGCATCAGGGACTCCGTCACGAACTGGATCCGGATCTGCCCCTTCGTCGCGCCCATCGAGCGGCGCAGGCCGATCTCGTAACGTCTCTCCAGGACCGAGATGATCATGGTGTTGGCCACTCCGACTCCCCCCACCAGCAAGGCGATCCCGCCGAGCCCGAGGAGCAGCGTGGAGAACGCGCCCTCCGTCGCCGCCTTCGCCTTCAGTGCCGATGACGGGTCGGTGACCTGGACGTTGCGCGGGTTCTCCGGGTCGATCGACGCGGCGAGCAGGCTCCGGACCTCGTGCACCGAGGCGTCGGTAGACCGCTCGTACACCGACGTCGGACGGCCGTCGAAGCCGAGCTCGCTCTTCGCCGCGTCCCAGCCCACGAGGGCCGAGCGCTCCACGTCGGGTGAGAGCGGCAGCGGGTCGAGGATGCCTACGACCGTGAAGTAGCGGTCGTTCAGCCATACTTGCTGGCCCGGCTGAGTTATACCGAGGCGATCCGCCGCGACGTGGCCGAGGACGATCGACGGGTAGCGGCTGTTGGCCGCGTTGAACCACGTGCCGCTCCCCATCTCGCCGCGAAGGACCTTCAGGAGGCCCTCGGTCGCCGCCTTGACGGAGATGCCGCCGGTCTCGTCCTCGGGGATCTTCTCGCTGCGCCGCACGGTGCGTTCGAGGTCGCCGGTCGCGCCGACGTCCTCCACGCCCTTCACGCGCGAGACCCGGCCCACCGCGTCACGCGGGAGCACCACCTTCTCACCCGAGAACATGGGCTCCCCAGGCTCGGCCACCAGCATGTTCGTACCCAACTCGTCCAGTTCACGCATGAGTTGCGCCTTGCTGGAGGAGGAGATACCCACCACCGCGATCATCGTCGCGATCCCGATGGCGATACCCAGCGCCGACAGCACGACCCGCACCGGTCGGCTCCGAAGTCCCGCCGAGCCGACGTGCAGGACGTCCCTTGGCCCGAGCCGCGCCGCCTTCAGCCGGGCATTCTTGACTCGCTTCGTACGGATCATCCCGCGAGCACCCCCTCACCGGCAGCCGCAGCCGCACGCACATCCGCCACGACCCGCCCGTCCCGGATCCGCACCTGCCTCGGCAGCCGCCCCGCGATCTCCGCGTCGTGCGTGATCACGGCGATGGTCGCGCCCTCCGCGTTGAGATCGTGAAGCAGCTCCATCACCGCCTCGCCGGACGCCGAGTCCAACGCCCCGGTCGGTTCGTCGGCCAGGAGCAGGTCCGGCGCTCCGACCACCGCGCGCGCGATGGCGACGCGCTGTTTCTGGCCGCCGGAGAGTTCGTGCGGGCGGTGCTTCATGCGGTCCGCGAGGCCGACCCGGTCGAGCGCCTCGGCGGCTCGCGCGCGGCGTTCCCCGCGCGAGAGGCCCGAGTACAGGAGCCCCTCCGCCACGTTGTCGCGCGCGCTGATCCCCGGCACCAGATGGAACGCCTGGAACACGAAGCCGATGTGCCGTGCGCGCAGCGCGGAGAGGCTGCGGTCGGCCAGCGTCGCGACGTCGTGCCCCGCGATCGCCACCGAGCCCTCGGAGGGGCGGTCAAGGGTGCCGATGATGTGCAGCAGCGTCGACTTGCCGGAGCCGGAGGGGCCGACGATGGCGAGGAGTTCGCCCTCCTCGACCCTGAGGTCCACCCCGCGCAGGGCGGCGACTCCGCCCGGGTACTCCTTGGTGACCCCGCCCAACTCCACGACGGCGCTCATATCTTGGGCACCCCGACCTTCATGCCGTCCCGCAGGCCGCCGCCGGTCACCTCGACCCGTCCCTGGCCGAACATGCCGAGCTCCACCTTCACCTGGCGGGCGCGGCCGTGCTCGACGACCTGGACGCCGTAGCCGCCGCCGGGCAAGGCAAGGAGGGCGTTGACGGGTACGGAGAGGATGTCCTCGCGGGTCTCTCCTGTGAGGTTCACCGTGACCGGGGACTGGTCGAAGCCGTCGACCTTGCCGGGGTCGTCGAAGGAGACCGTCACCGGAATCTTGGGGGTCTTGTCGGCCGGGTCGTCGCCCGGCTTGGCGGTCTTGCCGACGGACGCGACCTTGCCCTTGACGGTCGCGCCGTCCGGCAGGTCCACGGTGACCTTGGTGCCCACCTTGGCGAGCTTCCCCTCGGCGACGTCGAGCTGGAAACGTACGACCCGTTCCGAACCGGTCGTACTGAGCACCGGCTTGCCCGGCGCGACCTGGTCGCCGACGGCCGACCCGGTGGACTTCACGCGGACGCCGCCCGGCGAGAAGGCGATCTGGTCGGGGCCGACGCGCCCCGTCTGCTTGCGGTCGTGCGCCTTCTGCCACTGCTTGACCGCGGCGGCCGTACCCGCCGTGTACTCGTCGTCGACGGCGAGCCCGGCCCCGTACCCGAGGGCCTGGAGGTTCTCTTCCAGCTGCCGTACGTCGTTGCCCTCGTCGCCGGTCTTCAGCGTGCGGTACATGGGCTCGGTGCCGTACATGAGGCGCACCGGGACGCCGTTGATCTCGTACAGGCGTCCGTCACGCTTGATCGTCGAGCCGCTGCCCGCGGACCAGGTGAGCGTGCCGGTGGTGCCCGCGTTGACCTTGCGTTCCTTGGCGTAGCCGAGGGTGCCGTCGGTCTGGGTGCCGCTGCTGAGGTCGCCGCGTTCGACGGGGGCGGTGGCGGGCGGGAGTCCGGCGTCCTGGCGCACGGACTCGTCCTTGCCGTTGTCGGCGATGGCGGTGACGGCGACGCCGCCGCCGGTGATGGCGAGCAGGGCCATGACGGTGGCGACGACGGCGGTGCGGCGCCTCACGCGACGATGTCCTTGCACGCCTTGGCGGCCTTCTCCATCTTCTTCGCCTCGGCGCCCTTGGGCATCTTCTGGGCTTCCATGGCGCCGCCGTCGAACTTCGGGTCGGGCATGTTGAAGCCGTTCTTGCGCATGCACTGGGCGTACTTGAGCATCTTGTCCTTGTCGGCCTGCGTGATCTTGCCGCCGCCCGCGCTGCCGCCCTTGCCGGTGTTGCAGGCCTTCATGGCGGCTTCCATCTTTTCCTTGCTCATGTCGCCGCCGATGGTGATGCCGCGGGTGTCCTCGCCGGACTTGGGCTCGGACACCTTGAGGCCGTGCTTGCGCAGGCACTCGCGCTCCTTGAAGGCGGCGTCGGCTTGCTTGCCCTTGCCGCCGTCGGCCTTGTCCTGGCTGCTTTCGCCGCCGCCGGGGGAGCAGGCTCCGGCGAGCAGGGCGAGTGCGGCGAATCCCGATGCGATGGCGGTCGAACGAGTCCTCGTGGTGGTCCTCATGGCTTCCCCTTCACTGGTCGCGTCGGCGCGGGCGGCGCGCCGACGCGCTCAGGCTCGCGGGAAGGGAGGTTTCGTTTCTCTCAACGGAGACGCTTACACCGACGAAAGGTGCACTTCAGGTACACAGGGCCGCATGCGCGTACTGCTGGTGGAGGACGAGGAATTCCTGGCCGAGATGATCGCCGACGGGCTGCGCCGCGACGCGCTCGCGGTCGACGTCGCGGCCGACGGCCTGACGGCGCTGCGCAAGCTCCAGCTGGGTGAGTACGACGTCGTCATCCTGGACCGGGATCTGCCGGGCCTGCACGGCGACGAGGTGTGCCGCAGGGTGGTGGGCCAGCGGCTGCTCACCCGCGTCCTGATGCTGACGGCGTCGGCCACCGTCCGGGACCGGGTCGCGGGCCTGGGCCTCGGGGCCGACGACTACCTGACCAAGCCCTTCGCGTACGACGAGCTGCTCGCCCGCGTCCTTGCGCTGGGCCGCCGCACGCGCCCCGCGCTGCCGCCGGTCATCGAACGCGCGGGCCTGGTCCTGGACACGGCCCGCCGCCAGGCGAGCCGCGACGGCCGTCATCTGGCGCTCTCCCGCAAGGAGTTCGCGGTCCTTGAGGCGCTGCTGCGGGCGGAGGGTGCGGTGGTCAGCGGCGACGACCTGATCGAACAGGTCTGGGAGGAGGACACCAGCTACCGCACGAACGCGGTCCGCGTAACCCTCTCCAAACTCCGCACGAAGCTGGGCGATCCCCCGGTGGTGGAAACGGTCCCGGGCGCGGGCTACCGAATCACGGGCTGGTCGGCGTGAGGCGCGGGGGCGACGCAGACAGCGTCCGCACACAAAGGTCCAGCACCACCTGGCCCTCGCCAAGCGGCACACACAGGGCCAGCACCACCCGCCCCTGGCCGAGCCGCACCACCCCGCCCAAGCTCCCCACACACGGACCCGACACGCACCGCGGCGGCGACACGCACCGCGGGACCGGCACAGACGGGACCAGCACAGGCGAGAGCCCCGCACACAGGGCCAGCGCCACCCGGCCCACGCCAAGCCGCACGCACAGGGCCAGCGCCACCCGGCCCACACCGAGCCGCACGCACAGGGCCAGCGCCACCCGGCCCACACCGAGCCGCACGCACAGGGCCAGCACCGCACGGCCCACGCCGAGCCGCACCACCACCCCACTCAAGCTCCCCACACACGGACCCGACGCGCACCACGGCGGCGACACACACCGCAGGACCGACACGCCCCGCGGCCCCCGCACCGCTCAGCTCCGCCCAGCCGCTTCCCCCACCGGCAGGCACTCATGAACCGGGCCCGTGCCAGCCGTCTCACCCTGCCCCGCCTCCGGATGATGCGCCGTCCAGCCATGCGCAGTGAACGCGCACGCCTCACCGCCCTCTACGGCGGCATGCTCCTCCTGGCGGGAGCGCTGCTCACCGGGCTTGTCTACTTTCTGGTGCGGCAGGGGCTCTACTCCTCGATCAGTACCGCCGTCACCACCGCCGTCCCCGCCCGCAGGCTGAGCCCGCCCTGGCTGATGCCGAGCCCTGCCCCGTCCGCGTTGCCCGCCAGGCGGGTGCCCGCGGACGGCGTGTCGGCCAACGACATCACGCAGGGCCTCGCCGTCACGAAGATCAGCGATGTCGCCGAACAGGCCGCCCTGAGCAGGCTGCTCACCGTCTCGGTCATCGTGCTGTTCGTGTACGCGGCGCTCTCCATCCTGCTCGCCTGGTGGATGGCGGGCCGCGTCCTGCACCCGGTGGCCGTGATCACCGGCACCGCACGGCGCCTGTCCGGCGAGAATCTGCACGAGCGGATCGCGCTCGACGCCCCGCCCGGCGAGCTGAAGCAACTGGCCGACACCTTCGACGAGATGCTCGGGCGGATAGAGCAACTGGTCAGCGCGCAGCAGCGGTTCGCCGCCAATGCCGCGCACGAGCTGCGCACCCCGCTCGCCATGCAGCGTGCCGCCGCCGAGATCGGTCTCGCGGATGAGCCCGACGCGCGGCAGGTGGCCCGTATCCGGAGCAAGCTCATCTCCATCGCCGACGACAGCGAGCATCTGATCGAGGGGCTGCTGCTCCTGGCCACCTCGGAGCGGGGCCTTGAACGGCGCGAGCCCATCGCGCTCGACGTCATCGCCGACGCGGTGACGGAGGGGCTCGCGGGCAGGGCTGCCGAGCGGGACGTGACCGTGTCCGTGGACGCCGAGCCGCTGACGGTGCTCGGCGACGGGGTGCTGCTCGACCGCCTCGTGCACAACCTTGTGGCGAATGCCGTCGATTACAACGTCAAGGGCGGGCGGGTGGAAGTGCGCACGGGACCCGGCGGGGTCGAGATCACCAACACCGGGCCCGTCGTCCCGCCGGAGACCGTCCCGCACCTCTTCGAGCCCTTCCGGCGCCTTCGGGAACGTACGCACGCGCGCGGGGAGGGGGCGGGGCTCGGCCTGTCCATCGTCGCCGCGATCGCCCGCGCACACGGCGCGGAGGCGACCGCGGAGGCGAACGGGGAGGCTAACGGGGAGGGCGGAGGGCTCACTGTCCGAGTGCGTTTCCCATCGGGCCGCTGAGCGCCGCTGCCGTCGCGCTCAGCAGCCGCGCTCAGCGCCGGTAGAAGATCCGGTCTCCGTACTCCTGGAACACCTTGCCGTTCCAGTCGTGGCCCCCATCCACGTTCCCCGACCGCAGCACCGGCGGCTCGACGCCCCGCGCGGCAAGGAGCTCGACGGCCGTGGCCGTCATCGCCTGCATGATCGTGTTCGCGACCACGCTGGAGGCGGGGCCGAAAGGCGCACCGACCGTGTCGAGGCTGAGCTCCGCGTCGCCGAGGGCGATCTTGGAGTCGATCACGACATCGCAGTGGTCCTTCAGGAAGGTCCCGGAGACGTGCCGCGACTTCGTCTCCGTCGCGTACGCCACCGACGTCACCCCGATGACCTTCAGGCCGAGCGCGCGGGCGTTCATCGCCATCTCCACGGGAAGAGAGTTCCGCCCGGAGAGCGAGATGATCACGAGTGCGTCGCCGGGGCGGGCCGGCGACGAGTCGAGGACGGCGCCCGCGAGCCCGTCGACCCGCTCCAGGGCCGAGCCGAGGGTGGCGGGCATGACGTCGATGCCGACGACCCCGGGGACGGCCAGGAGATTCATCAGGGCGAGGCCGCCCGCGCGGTAGACGACGTCCTGGGCGGCCAGCGAGGAGTGTCCGGCGCCGAAGGCGAAGAGCCTGCCCCCGGCCTCGACCGCGTCGGCGAGCAGCGTGCCCGCCGCGTCGATGTTCCCGCCCTCCTCGTCACGCACCCGCCCGAGCAGCCCGATCGCGGCGTCGATGTACTGACCGGCCAGCTTGCTCTCGCTCTTCGAGCCCATGCGCCGAGGAACCTTTCCGGGTACGTATGTCTTGTACGTATGTCCTGTACGTATTTGCTGCAATGTCCTGCACGTGTTTCCCGTGTGCCGCGGATCACGTTGCGGTCTGGACCAGTGCCCTGTCAATACGGCCTGAGCACCCCGTCAAGGCCGCCTGGACCGGGTTTTCCCCTGGCGCGACCCGGTTGTCAGCGGTATGCGTCAGACTTGAGGGCAGGGCCGGCCGCACGAGCGAAATCTGAGGGGCACCCATGTCGGGGCTTATTGACACCACTGAGATGTATTTGCGCACCATCCTCGAGCTGGAGGAGGAAGGTGTCGTCCCCATGCGCGCCCGGATCGCCGAGCGTCTCGACCAGAGCGGGCCGACGGTGAGCCAGACGGTCGCGCGCATGGAGCGCGACGGCCTGGTGGCCGTCGCGAGCGACCGCCATCTGGAGCTGACCGAGGAGGGCCGCAGGCTCGCCACGCGCGTGATGCGCAAGCACCGCCTGGCGGAGTGCCTCCTCGTCGACGTGATCGGCCTGGAGTGGGAGCAGGTCCACGCGGAGGCGTGTCGCTGGGAGCACGTGATGAGCGAGGCGGTGGAGCGCCGCGTCCTGGAGCTCCTGCGCCACCCCACCGAGTCTCCGTACGGCAACCCGATCCCGGGTCTGGAGGAGCTGGGCGAGAAGGACGGGGCCGACCCGTTCCTGGACGAGGGCATGGTCTCCCTCGTCGACCTCGACCCCGGCACGGAGGGCAAGACCGTCGTGGTGCGCCGCATCGGCGAACCGATCCAGACGGACGCGCAGCTGATGTACACGCTGCGGCGCGCGGGCGTGCAGCCCGGCTCCGTGGTGAGCGTGACGGAGTCCGCGGGCGGGGTGCTCGTGGGCAGCAGCGGTGAGGCCGCCGAGCTGGACACGGAGGTCGCTTCGCACGTCTTCGTCGCCAAGCGCTGAGATCCCGCCGGACCGGGGACGGCGGACCGGGGACGGCGGACCGGGGTTCGGCGGACCGGGGTTCGGCGGACCGGGGTTCGGCAGGCCGGTGTTCGGCGGGACCGGGGTTCAGCGAGCTCCTGGCCCTGTTACCGCGAGTTCGTGTCAACTAGCGGTAACGGCTGGGCAGTTGTGAAGACTCCGGGACCGAATGGGGTCCAAGATTCAGTGTGCGGAATCGCAGCGCCCGGACGTTTTGCGTGCAAGGCTGTCGCGAGAGGCATATGACCTGAGGGCTCTTGACCGGGTCGGCGCCGGGTCTGGCCACCACGGCCGCGGGAGGGGGCAGGAGAATGTGCCCATCTGGTGAGCGGGAGCGCGTTCCTGTTCGGAGCGAGGGCCCCGGCGCCCTTGAGCGCCGGGGCCTGTCCTCCCCTGTTCTGACCCGGAGCCCCGAGCTCCCAGGGTCATCCCCCTCGGACCGATTTCCCCGAGCGGCCCGCCTCCCGATGAAGATCTCCCCTCGGCAGCGGCGACCAATCCTTGAGCGTGGTCACTCGAACGAGGGGTGTTGCCGGCGATCTGGCCGCTTTCGAAAAAGAGTTCGATAGCGTGCGGGGGTGCGTGACAGAACCAGGCGTTCAGCCCGAGATGATTCAAGGGGGGTGCCAGGAACCATGGTGCGGCGCATTGACGTGACGGGCGCGGGCGGCGTACGCCTCGCGGCCTGGGAGTTCGCCGATCCTCCCAAGTCCAGGGAGACCGACGGTTCGCCCGGCGGCGTGCTGTTACTGCACGGTCTGATGGGCCGCGCATCGCACTGGGCGGGCACCGCCCGCTGGCTCGCCGAGCGACATCGCGCTGTCGCACTCGACCAGCGCGCGCACGGGCAGAGCGAGAAGCCCCCCGAGGGCCCCTTCACCCGCGAGGCCTACGTGGACGATGCCGAGGCCGCGCTCGTCCAGCTCGGCCTCGCCCCCGCCGTCCTCATCGGCCACTCCATGGGCGCGCTCACCGCCTGGCAGCTCGCCGCGAAGCGCCCCGATCTCGTCCGCGCCCTGATCATCTGCGACATGCGGGCCTCCGCACTCGGCGCCGCGTCGCAGCGCGAGTGGGAGGACTGGTTCAAGGCCTGGCCCGTGCCCTTCGCCACGCTCGCCGACGTACGGAAGTGGTTCGGCGAGGACGATCCCTGGGTCGAGCGGCCCAACCCATCGCGCGGCGAGTTCTTCGCCGAGGTGATGACCGAGGGCCCGGACGGCTGGCGCCCCGTCTTCGACCGCGACCAGATGCTGAAGTCCCGCGAGACCTGGGTGTACGACGCCCACTGGGAGGACCTGGCCCAGGTCCAGTGCCCCGCCCTGGTCGTCCGCGGCCTCGACGGCGAGCTGGGCCGTGCCGAGTCCCAGGAAATGGTCCGCGTGCTCCCCCGCGGGGCGTACGCGGAGGTGGCCGACGCCGGGCACCTCGTGCACTACGACCAGCCGGAGGCCTGGCGCGAGGCGATCCAGCCGTTCCTGGACGGGGTCCTGACGGGGTAGCCCGCGCCGCGGGCCCTCACGGGCCGAGACGACGACGGACCGACGCGACTACGGGCTGAGGCGCTCGACCGTCCAGCCCGCGGCGGCCGCGCCGCCACCGGCGCCGGCGTCCTGCTCCGTCCGCACATAGCGCAGGCGGTCGTGCAGCCGGTTCGCCCTGCCCTGCCAGAACTCCACGGTCTCCGGCACGACACGGAAGCCGCCCCAGTGCGGAGGCGCGGGCACCTGCTCGCCCTCCGGGTAACGCGCCTCCAGATCGGCGTACGCGCTGTCCAGTTCGTCGCGCGTGGCGATGACCGAGGACTGGGCGCTGGCCCAGGCGCCCAGCTGGGAGCCGTGCGGGCGGGTGCGGAAGTACGCCACCGTCTCCTCGCGGGCGACGCGCTCCGCCGTGCCCGTGACAATGACCTGGCGGGTCATCGGGTGCCAGGGGAAGAGCAGCGCGATGTTCGGGTTCGCGGCGAGTTCGCGGGCCTTGCGGGACTCGTAGTTGGTGAAGAAGACGAAGCCGCGCTCGTCGTATCCCTTCAGCAGGACCGTGCGTGAGCTGGGGCGGCCCGCGGCGTCCACCGTCGAGACGACCATGGCGTTCGGCTCGTAGAGCTTGCCCGCCTCGGCCGCGGCGAGCGCCTGCGTGAACCAGAGCGCGAACAGCTCGACGGGCGTGACGGGCGCGTCCGCCTCGACGAGTCCGTCGAAGCCGTAGTGGGCACGTATGGCTGCGGGATCGGACACGGACGGGACGGGAGCGGCTGATGAGGAGGCTGATGCGGAAGCGGCGGCTCGATCGGTCACGCGGTCATCTTGCCGTATACGAAGGGCCGTCCGACGGGGTGTCGTGCACCACGGGGAGGTGACGTGTGGCACTGAGTGCCGCATACCATCGCCAAGGGTGGCACCAAGGGATATCGTTCCGCTGCCGTATCGGTTGGGTGACCACCAGCCGCACGGGGCATCACCGGGATGACCGATCCGGACCGCGAGTCGAAAGCCGGCAGCCGTCAACGCACCGGCAGACCGCGGAACCAGACCGAAAATGCCCACTTCTGACACATGGTCACGAGCTGTCTGTCACCACCATCTGTCGTACACATCACGAGGAGCCGCCTGATGTCCGACTTCGTACCCGGACTTGAGGGAGTCATCGCGTTCGAGACGGAGATCGCCGAACCGGATAAGGAAGGCGGCGCGCTTCGCTATCGCGGCGTCGACATCGAGGATCTGGTCGGCCACGTCTCCTTCGGCAACGTCTGGGGCCTGCTCGTCGACGGCGCCTTCAACCCCGGACTGCCGCCCGCCGAGCCGTTCCCGATCCCGGTGCACTCCGGCGACATCCGCGTCGACGTCCAGTCGGCGCTCGCGATGCTCGCCCCCGTGTGGGGCCTGAAGCCGCTCCTGGACATCAGCGAGCAGGAAGCCCGCGACGACCTCGCCCGGGCCGCCGTCATGGCGCTCTCCTACGTCGCCCAGTCCGCCCGCGGGCAGGGCCTGCCGATGGTGCCGCAGCGCGAGATCGACAAGGCCGACACGGTCGTCGAGCGCTTCATGAAGCGCTGGCGCGGCGAGCCCGACCCCAAGCACGTCCAGGCCGTCGACGCGTACTGGACGTCGGCCGCCGAGCACGGCATGAACGCCTCCACGTTCACGGCCCGCGTCATCGCGTCGACGGGCGCGGATGTGGCGGCGGCGCTGAGCGGGGCCGTGGGCGCCATGTCCGGCCCCCTGCACGGGGGCGCGCCCTCTCGTGTCCTCGGCATGATCGAGGAGATCGAGCGGACGGGGGACGCGGTCGCGTACGTGAAGCAGGCGCTGGACAAGGGTGAGCGGCTTATGGGCTTCGGTCACCGGGTGTACCGGGCCGAGGACCCCCGCGCGCGGGTCCTGCGCCGTACGGCGCGCGAGCTGGGCGCTCCTCGCTTCGAGGTGGCGGAGGCGCTGGAGAAGGCCGCGCTCGACGAGCTGCATGCTCGCCGCCCCGACCGCGTCCTCGCCACCAACGTGGAGTTCTGGGCGGCGATCGTCCTCGACTTCGCCGAGGTGCCGGCGCACATGTTCACGTCGATGTTCACGTGCGCGAGGACTGCCGGGTGGTCGGCGCACATCCTTGAGCAGAAGCGGACGGGACGCCTGGTCCGCCCCTCGGCGCGGTACATCGGCCCCGGGTCACGGGACCCGCGGGAGGTCGTGGGGTACGGGGACATCGCGCGGTAGGGATTTTTCCCCAACCCCGCCCCTTCCCGAAAACCCGCTCCGGCGCGGGGGCCTTGCGCGCCGTTATCACCGGCTCCGCCGAGTTCGTCCTCAAACGCCGGACGGGCTGATTCTCAGCCCGTCCGGCGTTTGAGGACGTCTTGTCGGGGGTCCAGGGGGCGGAGCCCCTTGGTTTCGGGAAGGGGCGGGATTGGGGAAAGCTCAGCGCAGCGCCCCCTCCACCAGCACCGTCCACTGCGCCACCACCCGCTCCCGCCGCGCCCCGTCATCCGTCAGGAGATTGGCGAGGCCGAGGCCTCGGGCCATGTCCAAGAGGCCCTGGATGGTCTCCCGTACCCCGGGGCGCGACTCGTCCGCGCCCAGCAGTTGCACCGCTATCCGGTGCGTCTCGCGGCCCACCCTCGCCTCCAACTCCGTAACCCTGGAGCCGAGTTGGGGCTCATTGGACGCCGCTACCCACAGATGCAGCGCCGCCCTGAACAGCGGGCCGGTGTAGAGGTCGACCAAGGCCGACACCACCGAGGCGCGGTCCTGGGCCGGAAGCTCCTTCAGGGCCGTGGACCGCTGCTCCGCCACGTACTCCACCGCCGCCGTGAACAGGTCCTCCCGCGTCGGGAAGTGATGCTGGGCCGCGCCCCGCGAGACCCCGGCCCGCTCGGCGACCACGGAGACGGTGGATCCCGCCCAGCCGCTCTCGGCGAGGCACGCCACCGCGGCCTCCAGGAGCCGCTGCCGCGTCGCACGGCTGCGGTCCTGCTTGGGCGAGCGATCGGCACGATCAGCCGCGGTCACAGCACCCATGGGCACTCCCGTCGTTCGAGGAACGCCCCCATCCCCTCCCGCGCCTCCGCCGATGCGAAGAGCCGCGCGGACAGGGCGACGAGGGAGTCCGTGTGGTGGTCGAATGCGTCGAGCACCCTAGCCGTGAGCAGCTTCTTCGTCTCGGCCAGGGCCTGCGGCGCCGCCTTCCGCAGCCCGTCGAGGAGCGGCGAGAGTTCCGCGTCCACGTCCGGCCCCGCCACCGTCACCAGGCCCACCCGCGCCGCCTCCGCCCCACCGAAACGCTCCCCGGTGAGGAAGTAGCGCGACGCCGCGCCCGGGTCGAGACGGGCGAGCAGCGGCATGGAGATGACCGCGGGCGCCACCCCGATCCGTACCTCCGTCAGCGCGAACGACGCCCCCGGCCCCGCGCCCGCCATGTCGCACACGCCGAGCAGACCGAGCCCGCCCGCCCGCACATGCCCGTCCACGCGTGCCACCACCGGCTTCGGCAGTTCCACGATCTGCCGGAGCAGTCCCACGAAGACCGCCGGGTCCGGCGGCTCCCGCAGATCGGCGCCCGAGCAGAAGGTGGAGCCGGTGTGCGTGAGGACGACCGCGCGTACGTCGGGGTCCTTGCCGCAGGCGTCGAGCGCGTCCGCCAGTTCCCGCACAAGCCCCGCCGAGAGCGCGTTGCGGTTGGCGGGGTTGTCCAGGGTGAGCGTGACGATGCCGCGCTGCGGGGATGAGCGGACAAGTCCCACGGGAACTCCCTCTGTTCGAGACCTATGAGCTGTTCGAGACCTACGAGGCGGTGGCTCAGTACGACTTGGGCAGGCCCAGCGTCTGGTGCGACACGTAGTTGAGGATCATTTCCCTGCTCACGGGGGCGATCCGCGCCACCCGCGACGCCACGATCAGCGAGGCGAGGCCGAACTCCTTCGTCAGGCCGTTGCCACCCAGCGTGTGCACCGCCTGGTCGACGGTCTTCACGCACGCGTCGGCAGCCGCGAGCTTGGCCATGTTGGCGGCCTCGCCCGCGCCCATGTCGTCGCCCTCGTCGTAGAGCCGGGCGGCCTTCTGCATCATCAGGCGGGCCAGTTCGATGTCGATGTGGGACTGCGCGAGGGGGTGCGCGATCGCCTGGTGGGCGCCGATCGGGCTCTTCCAGACGCTGCGCTCCTTGGCGTATCCGACGGCCCGGGAGAGCGCGTAGCGCGCCATGCCGATCGAGAACGCCGCCGTCATGATCCGCTCGGGGTTGAGTCCGGCGAAGAGCTGGAGAAGACCGGCGTCCTCATCGCCCACCAGGGCGTCGGCAGGCAGTCGTACGTCGTCCAGGGTCAGCTCGAACTGCTTCTCCGGGGCCTGGAGTTCCATCTCGATCTGCCGCCGCTGGAAGCCCTCCGTCTCGCGCGGGACGATGAAGAGGCAGGGCTTGAGGCTGCCGGTGCGGGCATCCTCCGTGCGGCCGACGATCAGCGTGGCGTCGGCGATGTCGACGCCCGAGATGAACACCTTGCGGCCGGTCAGGAGCCAGTCGCCGCTCGCCTCGTCCTTGCGCGCGGTCGTGGTGATCCGGTGGGAGTTGGAGCCCGCGTCGGGCTCGGTGATGCCGAACGCCATGGTGCGGCTGCCGTCGGCGAGACCGGGGAGCCAGGCTCGCTTCTGCTCCTCGGTGCCGAAGCGGGCGATGACGGTGCCGCAGATCGCGGGCGAGACGACCATCATCAGGAGGGGGCAGCCCGCTGCCCCCAACTCCTCAAGGACTATGGACAGTTCGGCTATGCCGCCGCCTCCGCCGCCGTACTCCTCGGGCAGGTTCACGCCGAGGTAGCCGAGCTTGGCGGCGTCGGCCCACAGTTCGTCGGGGTGGCCTTCGCCCTTCATGACCCGGGTCATGTACTCGCGGCCGTAACGCTTGCCGAGTGCGGCGACGGCCGCGCGCAGGGCCTGGTGCTCTTCGGTTTCGAGGACGGTGCTCATACGGATTGCTCCTCCTGTACGACGCCTGTGACGTCTTCGACGTCCACGACTGCGAGCAGCGCCCCGACCTCGACCTGGCGGCCGGGCGCGGCGTGCAGGGCGGTGAGCGTGCCGGAGGCGGGAGCGGAGATGCGGTGCTCCATCTTCATGGCCTCCAGCCAGATGAGAGGCTGCCCGGCGGTGACCCGCGCCCCCTCCGCGAGCCCGTCGGCCAGGCGCACGACGGTGCCCGGCATCGGGGCGAGCAGGGAGCCGGGCGACTGTTTGGTGGTCGGCTCGGGGAGCAGCGGGAGCGCGGTGAGGGCGGTGTTACCGACGTACACACGTCCGTCGCCGTACCGGCTCACGTCGAACTGCCGCCGTACGCCGTCGACTTCGAGCACGATCAGCTCGCGCGACACGGAGAGCACCCGCACCCCCTCCGCGCTCATCCCCTCCCGCGTGTGCCGATAGCGCACCTCGTGTTCGGCGCCGTCCGGCTCGCTCCGGAAGAGCTTGACCTGGGGCTGCGATGCGAGGTTGCGCCAGCCGCCGAACCGCGAGCGTCCGTGCGCGTCGGCAAGAGCGGCGGCCAGCGGGGCGTGCGGGTCCGGCACGGGGGCCGTGAGCTCGGCGAGGTGCCGGTCGTAGAAGCCCGTGTCCATGCGGGCCTCGACGAACTCCGGGTGCCGCAAGGACCGTACGAGCAACTCCCTGTTGGTGACGGGCCCGTGGACGACCGCGCGCTCCAGGGCGCCCGCGAGGCCGCGCAGTGCAGCCGCACGCGTGGGGGCGTACGCGATGGCCTTGGCCAGCATCGGGTCGTAGTGCACGCCGATCGTGTCGCCGTCCACGTACCCGGTGTCGAGCCGCACGCCCGGCACGGAGAGCCGGTGCAGGGTGCCGGTCTGCGGGGCCCACTCGGCGGCCGGGTCCTCGGCGTAGAGGCGGGCCTCCACGGCGTGACCGCGCGCGGGCGGCGGCTCTTCCGCGAGCCGCGCGCCCTCCGCGACCTGGATCTGGAGCGCCACGAGGTCGACCCCGAACACGGCCTCGGTCACCGGGTGTTCGACCTGGAGCCGGGTGTTCATCTCCAGGAAGTGCGCCCGGTCCCCCGCGACCAGGAACTCCACCGTGCCCGCCCCGCGATACCCGGTCACGCGCGCCGCACGCACGGCCTGCGCGTGCAGCTCATCGACGACTCCGTCGGTCAGGCCCGGCGCCGGGGACTCCTCGATGACCTTCTGGTGCCTGCGCTGGAGGGTGCAGTCCCGCGTGCCGAGCGCCCAGACCGTGCCGTACGCGTCGGCCATGATCTGCACCTCGACGTGCCGGCCGCCCTCCAGATAGGGCTCGACGAAGACTTCCCCATCCCCGAAGGCACTCGCAGCCTCCGCACGGGCGGCAGCCAACTCACCCCCCAGCGCGCCCAGTTCCCGTACGACGCGCATACCGCGCCCGCCACCACCGGCCGCTGCCTTCACCAGGACGGGCAGATCGGCTTCGGTGACCTTCTCAAGGGGCGCGATGCCCATGAGTTCCTTGGCGCGCGTCTTGGAGGCCATGGATTCGATCGCCTCGGGCGAGGGCCCGATCCACACGAGCCCGGCGTCCAGGACGGCCCGCGCGAAGTCCGCGTTCTCGGAGAGGAAGCCATAACCGGGATGGACGGCGTCCGCACCCGCCGCCTGCGCGGCCTTCACGACGAGCTCCCCGCGCAGGTACGTGTCCACGGGGGCCGCGCCCGGCAGCCGCACGGCCGCGTCCGCCTCCCGGACGTGCAGGGCGTCCGCGTCGGCGTCGGAGTACACGGCCACGGTGGCGATACCGAGGTCGCGGCAGGTGCGGAAGACACGGCAGGCGATCTCGCCGCGGTTGGCGACAAGAATGGTGTTGATCATGGTGGGGTTCGTCATGGGAGTCCTCACATCCGAAAGACGCCGAAGCCACCGCGCGCGCCCTCGTAGGGGGCGGTGTGGATCGCGGACAGGCACAGGCCGAGGACCGTGCGGGTGTCGCGGGGGTCGATGACGCCGTCGTCGTAGAGACGCCCGGAGAGGAACATCGGCAGCGACTCCGACTCGATCTGCTGCTCCACCATGGCGCGCAGCCCCGCGTCCGCGTCGTCGTCGTAGGGCTGCCCCTTCGCGGCGGCGGAGGCACGGGCCACGATCGACAGGACCCCTGCCAGCTGCTGCGGCCCCATGACCGCAGACTTGGAGCTGGGCCAGGCGAAGAGGAAACGCGGGTCGTAGGCGCGCCCGCACATGCCGTAGTGACCCGCTCCGTACGAAGCACCCATCAGCACGCTCAGGTGCGGCACCCGCGAGTTCGACACGGCGTTGATCATCATCGCGCCGTGCTTGATGATGCCGCCCTGCTCGTACTCCTTGCCGACCATGTAGCCGGTGGTGTTGTGCAGGAAGAGCAACGGAATGTCCCGCTGATTGGCCAACTGAATGAACTGCGCGGCCTTTTGGGACTCCTCACTGAAGAGCACACCCTGCGCGTTGGCCAGAATCCCGATGGGATAACCGTGCAGCGAGGCCCACCCGGTCGTGAGACTCGCCCCGTAGAGCGGCTTGAACTCGTCGAAGTCGGAGCCGTCAACAATACGAGCGATGACCTCGCGAGGATCGAAGGGCACCTTGAGGTCGCCGGGCACGATGCCGAGCAGCTCGTCCTGGTCGTACTTCGGCGGCTCGACGACCCCGGCCGGATCGGCATACGCCTTACGCCAGTTGAGCCGCTTCACGACCCGCCGCGCCTGCCGCAGCGCGTCACGCTCGTCCTCGGCGAGATAGTCCGCGAGCCCCGACGTACGGGCATGCATCTCAGCACCCCCGAGCGACTCGTCATCGCTCTCCTCGCCGGTGGCCATCTTCACCAGCGGCGGACCACCCAGAAAGACCTTGGCGCGCTCCTTGACCATGATCACGTGGTCGCTCATGCCGGGGACGTACGCGCCGCCCGCCGTGGAGTTGCCGAAGACGACGGCGATCGTCGGGACACCGGCGGCCGACGACTGGGTGAGGTGCTTGAAGAGCGCACCGCCCGGGATGAAGATCTCCTTCTGGGACGGCAGATCGGCGCCCCCGGACTCCACGAGATGGATGGACGGCAGCCGGTTCGCATGCCCGATCTCATGCGCGCGGAAGGCCTTCTTCAGGGTCCACGGGTTGCTGGCTCCACCCCGCACGGTCGGGTCGTTGGCGGTGATCAGACACTCCACGCCCTCGACGACCCCGATGCCGGTCACCATCGAGGCGCCGACGGGATAGTCGCTCCCCCAGGCGGCGAGCGGCGACAGTTCCAGAAAGGGCGTATCGGGGTCGAGGAGCAGCTCGATCCGCTCCCGGGCAAGCAGCTTGCCGCGCTTCCGATGCCGGGCCACATACTTCTCGCCGCCACCCTCAAGGGCCTTGGCCTGCTCGGCGTCGAGCTCGGCGAGCTTGGCCAGCATGGCCTCGCGATGCTCGGCGTACTCGGCGCTCGCAGGGTCGAGCGCGGACGGGAGGACGGTCACGGAAGTACCTCCGTCGGTTCGTTCGCTTCAAGAAGCGCGGCGGGTATGTCGAGATGGCGGGCGCGCAGCCACTCGCCGAGGCCCTTGGCCTGCGGATCGAAGCGGGCCTGGGACGCGACACCGGCGCCGAGGATCCCCACGACGACGAAGTTCAGAGCACGCAGATTCGGCAAGAGATGCCGCACGACGGCCAACTCTCCAGCTTCCGGCACGAGTTCACGGAACCGCTCGACGGTCAGCTCATGGGCGAGCCACCGCCAGGCGTCATCCGTGCGCACCCACACCCCGACATTCGCGTCCCCGCCCTTGTCACCGCTGCGGGCCCCGGCGACAAGGCCGAGGGGAGCGCGGCGGGTGGGGCCGTCCGGCAGGGGCGGGGGCAGGGGCGGCTCGTCCGGTTCTTCGAGTACGAGGGTGCCGCCGACGCCCTCAACAGCTTGCCGCTCACCGCCGGGCAGGACGGCCACATGGTCGACGGTGCCGCGCTCGACGTACGCGGCTTCGAAGACTCCGTAGGGCGCGCCCTTGCCCGGGGGCGCCGTCACATGGAATCCGGGGTAGCTGCCGAGGGCCAGCTCGATCGCGGACCCGCTCAGGGCGCGGCCGACGGGGTCCTGCTGCGGGTCGCGCACGACGAGCCGCAGCAGAGCAGAGGCGGTCTCTTCGCTCGGGGCATCCGGACGGTCGGCGCGGACGAGGTCCCACCGCACATCCTGGGGACGGGACTTGGACCGCGTGAGCGCATCCTCGACCTGAGCACGGACGAGACCCGCCTTGGCCTCCACATCGAGGCCGGTGAGGACGAAGACGACTTCGTTACGGAAACCACCGAGCCGATTGAGCCCCACCTTCAGGGTCGGGGGCGGGGCCTCTCCCCGCACACCCGCGACGCGTACCCGGTCGGGCCCTTCCTGCGTGAGGGTGACCGTGTCGAGCCGGGCGGTGACGTCGGGCCCTGCGTACCGAGCGCCGGAGGTCTCGTACAACAACTGCGCGGTGACAGTGCCGACGTCGACGAATCCGCCCGTGCCGTCATGCTTGGTGATGACGCTGGACCCGTCCTCGTGGATCTCGGCTACCGGAAAGCCGGGCCGCAGCAGTTCGCGCTCCGAACGCCCCGTGAAGAAGGCGTAGTTACCCCCGGTGGCCTGCGTCCCGCATTCGAGGATGTGCCCGGCGACGACGGCTCCCGCGAGCTGGTCGTGGTCATCGTCGCCCCACCCGAAGTGGGCGGCGGCGGGCCCGGTGACGAGCGCGGCATCGGTCACGCGCCCGGTGACGACGACATCGGCCCCGGCACGCAGGCAGGCGGCGATTCCGGCGCCGCCGAGGTAGGCGTTGGCGGTGAGGGCGTCCGGAAAGCGGGGCCCCAGATCATCCCCCTCCACATGCGCGACCCGCACCCCGACCCCAAGCCGCCCGGCCAACTCCCGCACACCGTCAGCAAGCCCACCGGGATTCAGCCCCCCGGCATTGGCAACGATCTTGACCCCCCGCTCCTGGGCAAGCCCCAGGCACTCCTCCAACTGCCGCAGAAAGGTCTTGGCATAGCCGCGCCCGGGGTCCTTGAGCCGGTCACGCCCGAGGATCAGCATGGTCAGTTCGGCGAGGTAGTCCCCGGTGAGAACATCGAGCGGCCCCCCGGTGAGCATCTCCCGCATGGCATCGAAGCGATCGCCATAAAACCCGGAGGCATTACCAACCCGCAACGCCCCCTTCACCGCCCACGCTCCCCGGCAGCCCGCCCACCCTCCTTGGCAGGCCGCCCCGCCCCCGGCGGCCCCGCGAAGGCCTGCGCGATGCTCAGCCACCGCTCGGCATCGGCACCTTCGGCACGCACCGCGAGATCGTCCCGATGCGCACGCTGCGTGACGAGGAGACAGAAGTCCAACGCAGGCCCAGTCACACGCTGTTCGGCGTCCTCGGGCCCACTGACCCACAACTCCCCCGAGGGCAGCCGAAGCTCAACCCGAAAAGGTTCCTCGGGCGCACTCAATCCCCGTACACCGAAGGAGAAGTCCCGGGCCCGCACCCCGATATGAGCCACATGCCGCAACCGATCCGTCGGCGCCCGCTCCACCCCCACCGCGTCGGCGACGTCCTGGCCGTGCGCCCAGGTCTCCATCAGCCGGGCGGTGGCCATGGAGGTGGCCGACATGGGCGGCCCGTACCAGGGAAAGCGGGTGCCGCGCGGGGCAGCCGTCAGGGCTTTCAGCAGGGCCTCACGCCCGGCGCGCCACTGGGCGAGCAACTCGCCGGGCGGCAGCGCGGCCCCTTCCGCGGCCCCGTCATCGACGAACGAATCAGGAGCGGCAAGGGCCTCCTCGACGAGCAGGCCAAAGGCGTCCCCATCAGTAACGGCGGTCAGCGCGGCCCGGTCGGTCCAGGCGAGATGGGCGATCTGATGGGCGACGGTCCAGCCGACGGCGGGAGTAGGCAGGGCCCACTGCTCGCCACTCAACCCTCCTACCAGCTGGTCGAGTTCATCGCTCTCACGGCGCAGATCATCGAGTACGGGCACAGCTTCGGACACGGAGCGCTCCCCTCGGGGCACGGCGGTGTGCCCCGGAGCATGGCAGCGCCCGGAGAAACAAGCAAGCGTGCTTGCATTACTTTCCGGCCGTCTCCGAAACGACGTCCTCGGCTTCCTCCGCTGCGGCCAGCACAGTTTCCGGCGCGCTCCCCGACACGACCTCCCCGGAACCACGAGGCTTCCCGCGCCCGACCTGAGTCCGAACGGCACCCATGCTGGCGGCGATGACCAGCGAGATGGCGAGAGCCTCGTTCACGGAGAGCGCCTGGTTCAGCACGAGGAATCCGGCGACGGCCGCGATGGCCGGTTCCAGACTCATCATGATCGCGAAGGTGGAGGCGGGAAGCCGGCGCAGGGCGAGCAACTCAAGCGTGTAGGGCAGCACGGAGGACATCACAGCGACGGCCGCGCCAAGGGCGAGCACCTCGGGCCGCACAAGCTTCTCCCCGGACTCAACAAGACCGAGCGGCAAGAACAGAACAGCCGCGACGACCATCGCGAGCGCCAGCCCATCGGCCTGCGGGAAGCGACGCCCCGTACGTGCGCTGAACATGATGTACGTGGCCCACATGGCACCGGCGCCAAGGGCGTACGCGACACCAACCGGATCGAGCCCGCTGAAGCCGCCCCCGCCCCCCAACAGAAAGACGCCGCACAGGGCGAGACCGGCCCACACCAGATTCACGGCACGCCGCGAAGCGAAAACAGAAAGGGCAAGCGGCCCGAGCACCTCAAGCGTCACGGCAGGCCCCATAGGGATCCGAGCAACAGACTGATAGAAAAGCCCGTTCATCCCGGCCATGGCCACCCCGAAAGCGACCACGGTCCCCCAGTCGGCCCGCGAGTACCCACGCACCCTGGGCCGGCAGACGATCATCAACACCAGAGCGGCGAAGGCGAGCCGCAGGGTCACGATGCCGAGGGCGCCGGCCTTGGGCATCACGCTCACGGCGATGGCCCCGCCGAACTGGACGGAGACACCGCCCGCGAGCACGAGCCCGACGGGCCCGAGGGCACCCCATCGCCCGCCGGGTGCCGCCTGACCACTCCTCGACGCGTCCACAACCAACCCTTCCACTGCTCCAGCCTCAACCAGTCCACTCACCTGAACTGCCTCGTCCAAGGTAGTAGACCACGTCAGGATTGTGGAGCCCTTTTACTGCTGTACGCAAACGGCGTCCACATGCCGAGGCGGAAGGGGCGCTCACGACGCGGCGAGAGCCTCCCGCCACACAGGACTGTCGACGTAGTGGTTGTCGAAACGCTCGGAGGACTCCGCGATGGCCTTCGGATCGGTCTCACCGCGCATCACGCTGCCGAGGAGGCGCAGGTAGTCGAAGCGGGCCATGCCAGGAGTGAAGATGAACAACACATCCGCCTCGCAGCCCGGAGCCGCAGCGAAGGCGTGCGGGGTATGCGGAGGAACGGCAAGGAAGTCCCCAGCATTCAGCACGGTGACCTCATCGCCCACCAGAACCCTCAACGAGCCACTGATCACAAAAAAGAGCTCAGTGGCCTTGGTGTGAAAGTGCGAGGGAGCCCCGACGGCCCCTTCCGCAAACGTGGACCGATAAGCGGTGAAGCCACCCCCCACCCCGTCCGCGTCGGCCAGCAGCGTCATCACACTGCTCGGATCGGCACTGGTCTCGGCCTCCGAGGCACGGGTGAGGAGGGCGGCGAAGTCGGCGTTCGTGCTGCTCATGGCGGTAACCCCTTAGATCCAGCGGCGCGTTCGCGCCGTGCTGTGACCACCACTCTACGAAGCGGAAAGACCCCCATGAGAGTGCAATCACCCCCCAGAATCCGAGGTCAATTCCCACCCACTACAGGCCAACTGCAAGAAAATCCCACCCCACCACGGCGTGCCACGCCCCCCAACGGGATTTCCCTGCAACACACCCTCCCCACCCCCCACCTCGCCCTTCCCCACCCCGCCCCCTCCGGCCCACCCCAGAAGATCCGGTCCGCACCCGACAGCGACACCCCCAGGCCCCACGGCAGTGGTCGAGAGTCCCGCCCCTCGGGCCGTCCGGTCGTCTTCCCTCGCGCGGTGGAGGGGCGGGTGTCAAGGGTGGCCCGAAGGGTCATCGGCGAAGCCGACGCGACGCAGGAGCGCCCTTGACTCCCGCCCCGGAACCGCCAACCTCAGGACAACCGGGCGGCCCCGGTACGAATGCCCCGCAGGCGCACCGAAGCCAAGGCCCTCACACCGCCCCCAGTCCTTCAGCCAACACCTCAGCCAAGTGCCTCCCCCGCACCCCCTCCCCCAGCTGCTCCAACTGCGTCCGGCACGAGAACCCATCCGCAAGGACCACCGCCCCACGCCCCTCCCCCACCGCAGCCCGCACCGAGGGCAGCAACTGCTCCTCCGCACAAGCCACCGACACCTCGTAATGCCCGGCCTCGAAGCCGAAGTTCCCCGCGAGGCCACAGCAGCCCCCGCTCAACTCCCCCTCCAGGCCCGCCTTCTCCCGCAGGCGGCGCTCGGCGCCGTCCCCCAGCACCGCGTGCTGATGGCAGTGCGTCTGGCCGACCACCGGGCGCCCGATCCGGGGTGGCGACCACTCCGGGGCCAGTTCCTCCAGGGCCTGCGCGAACGTCCGTACGCGGCCCGCGAGTTCCGTCGCCCTCCCGTCCTCCGCCCCCAGCAGCTCCACCAGATCGGTCTTCAGCGCCGCCGCGCAGCTCGGTTCGAGGACCACGAGCGGCGCCCCCGAGTCCAGCAGCGGCGCCATCCGCTCCAGAGTCCTCAGCATCACCGCCCGCGCCCGGTCCAGCTGGCCAGTGGACACGTACGTAAGACCGCAGCACACGTCCCCCGGCGGCACCACGACCCGCAGCCCGGCGTCCTCAAGGACACGCACCGCAGCCCGGCCGACCCCCGGCGACAAGTAATCCGTGAACGTGTCCGGCCACAACACGACCGCCGGACCCCCCGAAACCCCAGCCCCAGCCCCCCGCCCCCGGAACCACCGCCGGAACGACTCCCCCGCCAGCCTCGGAATCTCCCTCTCCTGAGCGATCCCGCCCAGCCTCTTGGTCAGCGACGCCAACACCCCCACCCGGGCAACCGCATTGGCCAGCCCCGCCGTACGCGTCCGGTCCGCGAGCCGCAGCCACACCGGCAGCCAGCCCATCGCATAGTGCGCAGCGGGGCGCCTTCGGCCTTCGTAGTGGTGGTGCAGGAACTCCGCCTTGTACGTGGCCATGTCCACGCCCACCGGACAGTCCGACCGGCAGCCCTTGCAGGACAGGCACAGGTCGAGCGCGTCCCGCACCTCCTCCGAGCGCCAGCCGTCCGTCACCACGTCCCCCGCGAGCATCTCGTGCAACATCCGCGCCCGCCCCCGCGTGGAGTGCTCCTCCTCCCCCGTGACCCGAAACGACGGGCACATCACTCCACCCCCCGAACCAGCCGCCCCCGTACGGCACTTAGCAACCCCCACACACCGCCTCACCGCCGCCGAAAAGTCCCCACCGTCATGCGGATACCCGAAGGCCACATCCACCGGCTTCCTCGGCAGCGGGTCGAACCGCAGGTTGGCGTCCAGCGGCGCGGGGCGCACCAGCATCCCCGGGTTCAGCAGGTCCGCCGGGTCCCACACCCCCTTCACCCGCTCGAACAGCCGGACGAGGTCAGCCCCGTACATCTTCGGAAGGAGCTCGGCCCGCGCCTGACCGTCGCCGTGCTCGCCCGACAGCGAACCCCCGTGCGCGACCACGACCTCCGCCAGGTCCTCCGAGAAGCGGCGGAAGCGCCGCACACCCGGCTCGCTCATCAGGTCGAAGTCGATGCGTACGTGGATGCAGCCGTCCCCGAAGTGTCCGTACGGAGTCCCGCGCAGGCCGTGCTCGGCGAGCAACCCCCTGAAGTCCCGCAAGTACGCCCCGAGGCGGGCGGGCGGCACCGCGCAGTCCTCCCACCCCGGCCACGCCTCGCTGCCGTCCGGCATCCGCGTCGCCGTCCCGCTGGCGTCCTCGCGGACCCGCCACAGCACGCGCTGCCCCGCCGGGTCGGTCACCACCACCGAGTCCACGGCACCGTCACCCCGCGCCGCCCGCGCGATCGCCTCCGCACGCGCGCGTGCCTCACCCTCGCTCGCGCCGCCGGTCTCCACGAACAGCCAGGCGCCGCCCTTGGGCAGCCCCTCCGATCCCCGTACGAGGTCGGCCGCCATCCCCTCCACCGTCAGCGGCCCGTGGGGCAGCAGTCCGGCGGCGGCCTCCGCCGCGGCGCTCTCGTCGGCGTACCCGAGGACGGCGAGCGCACGCGCGCGTGGCGACTCGACGAGGCGTACGACAGCCTCCGTCACCACGCCCAGCGTCCCCTCCGATCCGCAGAAGGCGCGGGCCAGATCGATGCCCCGCTCGGGGAGCAAGGCGTCGAGCGCGTAGCCGGAAATGCGCCGCGGAAGCTCCGGAAAGCCGGTGCGCAGCAGCTCCAACTCACCCTCCACCAGAGCGCGCAGACCCTCCGGCGCACCAGACCAACCCTGCCCCACCGCCAGCCTCTCCCCTGCGCCGCTCACGACCGAGAGCGAGGCGACGTTGTCGGCGGTCGTGCCCCAGGCGACCGAGTGCGATCCGCAGGAGTTGTTGCCGATCATTCCGCCGAGCGTGCAGCGGTTGTGCGTGGACGGATCCGGGCCGAAGGTCAGGCCGTACGCCCCCGCCGCGCCACGCAGCTCGTCGCAGATCACCCCCGGCTGGACGACCGCGGTCCGCGACTCCGCGTCCACGGACACGATCCGGTTCATGTGGCGTGTGAAGTCGAGGACGAGCCCCGCGCCGGTCGCCTGCCCGGCGATGGACGTACCGGCGCCGCGGGCCACGACCGGCACCCCGCGCTCCCGGCACACGGCGAGGGCCGCCGCCACGTCGTCCGCGTCGCGCGGGGCGTGGACGCCCAGCGGCACGCGACGGTAGTTGGACGCGTCCATGGTGTTCAGGGCCCGCGCGGTGACGGAGAAGTCCACCTCCCCACGCACGGCCGCCCGCAGTTCCTTTTCGACGCCTTCGGTACCGCTGCCTCCGGTACCGCTGCCTCCGAGATCACTCATGCCCCTATCCATGCCCTCAGAATGCATCCGCGAAGGGTCCCACCGGCCTCAACCGAACTGACCCCGGCGGTCGAGCGCCGGTCTCACCCGACGGACACCCGGAGGCCACGGCGGCGGAAGCCGCTAGGCTCCTCCCGTGGCTGAGATCCAGATTCCCGCTGACATCAAGCCCGCCGACGGACGTTTCGGCGCGGGCCCCTCCAAGGTGCGCACGGAAGCGCTGGACGCGCTCGCCGCCACCGGTACCTCTCTGCTCGGCACCTCCCACCGCCAGGCTCCGGTCAAGAACCTGGTCGGCAAGGTGCGCGAGGGTGTGCGCGACCTCTTCTCCCTCCCCGAGGGTTACGAGGTGATCCTGGGCAACGGCGGCTCCACCGCCTTCTGGGACGTCGCGACGCACGGCCTCATCGAGAACAAGTCGCAGCACCTCGCCTTCGGCGAGTTCTCCTCCAAGTTCGCCAAGGCATCGAAGCTCGCCCCGTGGCTTGCCGAGCCCACCGTGATCTCGTCCGACCCGGGCACGCACCCGGAGCCGCGGGCGGAGGCGGGCGTGGACGTGTACGCGTTCACGCACAACGAGACCTCGACCGGCGTCGCGGCCCCCATCAAGCGGGTGGCCGGCGCGGACGACAACGCCCTTGTCCTCGTCGACGCCACGTCCGGCGCGGGCGGCCTGCCGGTCGACATCGCCGAGACGGACGTCTACTACTTCGCCCCGCAGAAGTCCTTCGCGTCGGACGGCGGCCTGTGGCTCGCCGCGTTCTCCCCGGCCGCGATCGAGCGCGCCGAGCGGATCCACGCGTCCGGCCGTCACGTCCCGGAGTTCTTCAGCCTTCCCACGGCAATCGACAACTCCCGCAAGAACCAGACGTACAACACCCCGGCGCTGGCCACGCTCTTCCTGCTCGCCGAGCAGCTCGAGTGGATGAACAGCCAGGGCGGCCTGGAGTTCACCACCGGCCGCACGGCCGCCTCCTCGCGCACGCTGTACGGGTGGGCCGAGGAGTCCAAGTACGCGACGCCGTTCGTCACGGACCCGGCGAAGCGCTCGCAGGTCATCGGCACGATCGACTTCGCTGACGAGATTGACGCTGCCGCGGTCGCGAAGGCTCTGCGGGCCAACGGCATCGTGGACACGGAGCCGTACCGCAAGCTCGGCCGCAACCAGCTGCGCGTTGCGATGTTCCCGGCGATTGATCCTGCGGATGTCGAGGCGCTCACCCACTGCATCGACTACGTGATCGACAAGCTCTAGCAGTTCCTACGTCGATGGGGGCGCCCGGCAGGTATCACCTGCCGGGCGCCCCCCACAGGGGGGAAAATGCGAGCACAAAACCAGCGGGGGGGGGGGGGGGGGTGGCGCCGGTTAACGCGCCCCCGGGGGTAATAAACAAAATGAGCG
>NZ_JBSGZA010000006.1:119547-221684 GCF_053610745.1 Streptomyces sp. NPDC054866 | reverse complement strand
TTTTAACACCACAACCCCCTCCTTCTTCATATTTCTGCTTTACCCTCTTACCCGTCGTCGCCGCGGTGGGGGGGCGCCCCCCCGGCTCCCCCCCGCCGGCCCGCCCCCATCTGCGTAGACAGAGCTAGCACTTCACCTGCGGGTGCGTCGTGGCTGGTCGCGCAGTTTCCCGCGCCCCTTCGGGGCGCCCCCAGCCCTTCACCTGCTCAACTGCTTGAACTTCCGCACCGCCAGCGGCAGGAACAGCAGCGAGATCACCACCGGCCACACCATCGCCATCAGCACCGCGTTCTGCTCGACCCAACTCGCCCCGCCCGCCCCGGGGTTGCCGAACAGTTCGCGGGCCGCCGTGCCCGTGGAGGAGACCGGGTTCCAGGCTGCGATCGGTGCGAGCCAGTCCGGCATCAGGGACGGTGCGACGAAGACGCTGGAGATCATGGTGAGCGGGAAGGCGACCGCGTAGAGCCCGCCGGCCGCCTCCGGTGTCGGCACCACGAGGCCCAGGAAGACGCCCACCCAGATCAGGCTGAACCGCAGGAGCAGCAGCAGCGCGAAGGCGGCCAGGGTCTCGGGCAGTCCCGCGCTGGAACGCCAGCCGATGGCGAGCGCGGTGAGCGCGAGGATCGTCAGCTCGGCGCAGGCCACGATGAGGTCGGCGAGTCCGCGCCCAGCGGCCACCGCCGATGGCGCCATCGGCATCGAGCGGAAGCGGTCGATGACGCCCTTGGTGGAGTCCGTGACGACCGCCATCGCGGTGTTCATGAAGCCGAAGGCCATGGTCATCACGAACATGCCGGGCATCAGGAACTGCTTGTAGTCGCCGTCCTCGCCCCCGCCGGGCACCTTCATCGCCTCGCCGAAGACGAATCCGTACAGGAGCACGGAGATGATCGGGAAGCCAAGCTGCCAGGCGATGGTGACGGGCTGGCGCTGGAAGTGGGTGAGGTAGCGGCGGGTGACGTTCCAGGTGTCGGCGAGCGCCCAGTAGAGGCGCCCGCGCGGGGCGTCGGCGGGCAGGGGGTCCGAAGTCAGTACGGCGCTCATGCCGCGGCTCCCGTCTTCTCGTCGATCTTCTCGTCGATGTCGGCGGCCGCTTGCCCGGCCGCGTCGTCCGTCTCGCACTCCGTGCGGTGTCCCGTCAGGCGCAGGAACACGTCGTCGAGGCTCGGCCTGCGCAGTCCGATGTCCTCCACCGCGACGCCCTGGTCCTGCAAGGTCCGCGCGACGTCCGTCAGGGCGCCGACCCGGTCGGTCACGGCCGCCTGGACGCGCCGCTCCAGGTCGATGGCCTCGGGCACACCATCGGCGACCCGGGCGACGGCCCGCAGAGCCGCCGGGAGGTCGGCGGCCTCGCGCACCACGACCTCCAGATAGCTGCCGCCCACCGTGTTCTTCAGGCCGTCCGGGGTGTCGTCGGCGATGGCGCGGCCCTGGTCGATGACGGTGATCCGGGAGGCCAGCTTGTCGGCCTCCTCCAGATACTGGGTGGTGAGCAGGACGGTCGTGCCGTCCGCGACCAACTTCCGTACGGTGTCCCAGACTTCGAGGCGGCTGCGCGGGTCGAGCCCGGTGGTGGGCTCGTCCAGGAAGAGGACGGCGGGCGAGAGGATCATCGAGGCGGCGAGGTCGAGCCTGCGCCGCATGCCGCCGCTGTACTGGCCCGCGCCCTTGCCGGCCGCGTCCACCAGGTCGAACTGCTCCAGGAGTTCCTGGGCGCGCCGCGCGGCCCGCTTGCCGCCGAGGTGGAAGAGGCGGCCGAACATCTCCAGGTTCTGCCGTCCTGTGAGGATCTCGTCGACCGCCGCGTACTGGCCGGTCAGGCCGATGCGACTGCGCACGACATCCGACTGGCGCACGACGTCGGCGCCGGCGACCTCGGCGCGGCCGCCGTCGAGCCGCACCAGTGTCGAGAGGATGCGCACGGCGGTGGTCTTGCCCGCGCCGTTCGGGCCGAGCAGTCCGTGCACCGTGCCGCGCTCCACGTGCAGATCGAAGGCGTCCAGGGCCTTCTTCTCGCCGTAGCGCTTGTCGAGCCCCTCGGCCCGCACCGCGTATTCGTTCGTCTCGCTCACTGCTGCCCCTCCAGCCCTTCCGGTCCCCGTCGTCCGAACCCATCTGGGTACGCCGTACTCAATAGAGAGTACACCGTACTCAATTTTTCGGGTACACCGTACCCAATTACTGATCCGGCGATTAGGCTGAGCGTCATGACGAGCACGAACGGCAGCGACACCCAGCGCACCGGCAGCGACATCGCCCGCAGCCTGGAGCTGCTCTGGGGCGAGGGCGAACGCCCCACGCGGGGCCCCAAGCCCGGACTCACCCTGGACCGGATCGTCACCGAGGCGGTGCGCCTCGCGGACGCCGAGGGGCTCACGGCGGTCTCGATGCGCCGCCTGTCCACGGAGCTCGGCACCGGCACGATGTCCCTGTACCGCTACGTCCCGGGCAAGGGCGAGCTCCTCGACCTGATGCTGGACCGGGTGTACATGCCGGCCGCCGACGCCGAGCCCCCGAGCGGCGGCTGGCGCGAGGCCGTGGAGACGTACGCCCGCGAGACCCTCGTCCTCTACCGCGCGCACCCCTGGCTGCTCCAGGTGAACCAGGCCCGCCCGGTGCTCGGCCCCGGCTCGGTGGGCGGCCTTGAGCTGACCCTGGCCGGCATCAAGTCGATGGGCCTGACCGACCCCGAGCTGATCGGCGTGATCGTCATGATCGAGGGGTACGTCACCGGGGTCGCCCGCACGCAGGTACACGAGGTCGAGGCGGTGAAGAAGAGCGGCCTGACGGACCAGGCGTTCTGGGAGGCGCAGACCCCGACCCTCGGCCGGATCATGAGCAGCGGCCGCTACCCCCACCTCGCCGGGCTCTCCGACGACGCGTTCGGCTCGCAGTTCGACCACTTCGAGTTCGGCCTGCAACGCCTGCTCGACGGCCTGGACGTGCTTGTGGCCCGGCGCGAGGCGGAGAACTCCTCCGACCGGAAGGCATGACAAAGCAGGCGATCAGTGTCTTGATGGACGGATGACGCAGACACCCGCGAGCCCTGCGAACCCCGGAGCGAGCGCCGCGCTCGCCCCCTTCGTGAAGCAGTACACCGTCCTGCTCACGAGCCGGAAGAAGGACGGTACGAGCGTGGGCACGCCCGTCAACATCGCCGTCGAGGGCGACCACGCGTACGTGCGCACCTACGCCACGGCCTGGAAGGCCAAGCGCATGCGCCGCTACCCCGAGATCGAGATCGCCCCGTCGACGGTGCGCGGCGTACCGACCGGACCCGCGGTCAAGGCGCGGGTGCGGCTCCTCGATCAGGGCGGCGAGGAGAACAAACACGCGGCGAAGCTGATGCGGCGCAAGCACCCGGTGCTGCATGGGGTGTTCGTCCCGCTCACGCACAAGGTGAAGCGGGACAAGACGCTGCATTACGAGGTGCGGGTACTGGGCGAGCAACCCGAGTAGCAACGGGTGCTTGCACCGCATCAGCCCGCACCGCTACTTCCGGCGGAACACCCGCTTCAGGCCGAAGAAGGCGGCGAGCACGACAGCGGCGGCCAGCGCGCCCACCTTGAGGTCGCCGTCGAGCCCGGAGCCCCCGTCGCCGCCCGCCTCGCCCGAACTGCCGCTGCCGGACGAGGAGTTGTGGCCGCCGCCCGCGCCCTCGACCTCGACGGGCTCGACGTCGCCCTGCGAGCCTTCGGTGCCGTACATGAGGGTCGTCCCGTCCAGGGTGTACGTCGCGGACTCGCCCTGCCGTTGCAACGGGACGCTCAGCCGCCCCTCGCGCTCGGGCTTCTGGCCCTCGCCCTTCCACGTGTACGAGACCCCACCGAGATAGCCCCGCAGCGCGAGCTGCTTCCCGTCGGGCGAGAAGGCGCCGTCCGTTGTCCAGAGCCCGGTGTCGCCGAGCCGCTTGAAGACGTTGACCCCGGAGGCGGACATCTGCTCGGGCCCTTCGTACAGGCCGCCGCCCTCCTCCTTCTTGTCGGCGATGTAGATCCTGCCGGTCTTCGGGTGCACCATCAGCGCCTCGGCGTCGCGCGCCCCGTCCTCGTAGTTCACCGTGTACTGGGTGGCGCGGACGGTCTGGTCGGCCAGCTTCTTCGGCTCGGGCAGCTTGTAGATCCACACGTGGGACCAGGTGCCGCCGAGGTTGTCGCCGATGTCGCCGACGTAGATGTTGCCGTCGCTGCCGACGGAGACGGCCTCCACGTCGCGGGGGCTTCCGACGCCGGTCATGGTGACGGTGGCGACGGTCTTGCCCGTCCTGCCGTCCACCGCGTAGAGCAGGGCCCCGTTCTTGTCCTGGTCGTTGTGCGTCCAGTAGACGCCCGGGTGGGCGCGGGATGCGGCGAGGCCGCTCGACTCGATGATGCGGGGGTCCTTGATGGTGAACCCGTCGTGGCTGTCGTCGGCGGCGGCAGGGCCGGAGACACTCAGCAGGACCAGGCACCCGGCGGCGACGGCACCCATCGAAGAACGCAGTGAACGCATGGGCCAAGCCTGCCACCCCGGCGCCGGGGGGCGGACGTCTCCCGGGTGTTGAGCCTCACATCGCAGGCCGGGGCGTTGATCCGCGATGATGAGCGGATGCTCAGGTTCATGTTCGTCGGCGACTCGATGACGATCGGCAGCGCGGGGGAACACACCTGGCGCTACCGGATGTGGCAGCACTTGCGGGCCTCGCTCGGCGAGCGGGACTTCGCCGTGGTGGGCCCGCGCCGCGCGCTGCACGACAAGGCCTCCGGCGAACCCGTCTCGTACGCCTATGCCGGTATGGACCCGGACTTCCCCCGCCACCACTTCGCGGGCTGGGGCGAGGGCTGGCTGCACATGGCGCCGCAGATGGCGGACGCGGTGCGGCAGGACCGCCCCGACGTGCTCCTGATCTCCCTCGGCCTGATCGACCTGGGCTTCTACACGAACGCGGAACAGACGGCGGAGAACGTACGCCGCTGCATCGCGGAGGCCCGCTCGGTGAACCCGCGCGTCCGCCTCGTCCTGCTCCCCGTGATCCCGAACATCCGCGCCCGCACGGACGCCCCGTTCGCCGCGGAGGTGGCGCGCTTCAACGTGCTCCTCGCCAAGGCGGTGGCGGACCTCGACACGGGTGCGTCGCCGCTGCTCCTGGCCTCGACACCGCCGTCGTACGACATCGACGGCGACACGTACGACGGGACGCACCCCAACGCGAGCGGCGAGCACAAGCTGGCGGCGGCGTTCGCCGACGCGATGCACCAGGCGTGGGGTCTCGGGGCGCCGTACGAGACGGCGCCCCCGCCCCTGACTCCGACTCCGACTCCGACTCTGAACGAGCTGTCGGCTATCGGCTGAAGTTGGCCTTCAGGGCCTTGAGCCCGGCGATGTCCCACTTCGTGTACTGCCCGGCGTACTTGTCGGCGCGGGCGTCAGTGCCGCCCCTGCCCCGCGCGTGGCCCCCGTTGGGGGAGCACATGACCGGGGTGTCCTTGTAGCGGTTGGTGACGCATTCGTAAGGGTCGGCGGTGTGGTTGGCGTCCGAGCCGTCCACGTTCGGATGGTCGAGTCCTATCGAGTGCCCGACCTCATGGCTCACCAGGTTCGAGATGAGCGTGGGGTGGATCGACCAGTCGCCCGGCTTCCAGTACTCGCTGTCGACCCATATCCACCCGCCCCACGCGCTCTTGTTGCTGCTCGCCGTGCAGGGGAAGGCCTGGGAGAAGCCCGGCTTGTTGCCCGGCTTGAAGGGCCGGTACTTCAGCCCCACCGTGATGGTGTGACGCGGGGTGGTGGTGCAGGCCTTCTGCTCGGGGTGATAGCCACTGGCCACCGTGAACTTGGTCCCGGTGATCGAGGTCAGCTGCGCGGCGGTGTCCTTCAACTGCGCCCGCAGCTTGGCCTCGGCCTTCTTCGTCTGCGCGGCGGTGAGCTTGGTGGCCGCCGCGTTGGGCTTCACGATCTTGATCACGTACGGCTCGGGGCTGAGGGACTGGATCCCGCGGCCGGACAGAATCCGCCACCCGGTGCCCTTGTAGACGTCCCCCGCGGCATACGCCGGATTGCTCAACGCCACGAGACCCGCGGCGGCGGCAAGCACACCGAAGGAACGGGCGATCTTTTTCATGGTCATGAACGGCATGATCGCGGAAGGCGCCAACACATCCCCAACGGGGGTGCGCCGCCCGGCGATACGGCATGATCGCCCCATGAACTACCAGGAGCGCAGGCTCCAGCGAGTCGTCTGGACCTACACGGGCTTCACCATCATCGGCATCGCCGTCGGCTTCGGCTTCGCCGTCCTGCTCGGCTTCGGGGACACCGCCCGGTCCGTCTCCGTGGGCGCGTGCGCCATCCTCGGCGTCGGCGCCGCGGTGGCGTATCTGCTCCGATCGGCGGACTGACGGGGCTCGGACCGTATCCCTTCGGCTGCCGCGTCAAGACGGAAGACGGATGCCCGCCCCACGGCCGTCTTCCTAGCGTTCAGGCATGACGGTCGAGAGCACTGACGAAGCGCCGCCCCGGTCCGCACGAACCGCGCCCCGCCGCGCGGGCGTACTCCCCGGCGAACGGGCCCTCGCGCCCGACCTCGCCCGCGGGCTCATGCTGCTGTTCATCGTGCTGTCCAACACCGCGTTCCACCTGACGGCGGCCCGGCACGGACCTTCCGGATGGCAGCCGGTGGACGGCGGATGGGCCGACCACGCAGTGCAGTTCGCCATGATCATCACGCTTGACCTGCGCGTCTATCCGCTCTTCGCGTTCCTCTTCGGGTACGGGATGATGCAGCTGTTCCTGCGGCAGAGGGCCGCGGGAACCTCGGAGCGCGACGCCGTGCGGCTGCTGCGCCGGCGCAGTCTCTGCCTGATCGTCATCGGGCTGCTGCACTCCACGCTGTTGATGGCCGGGGACATCGTCGGCTTCTACGGACTCCTCAGCCTCGCCCTGGGCTGGCTCTTCCTGCGGCGCGGTGACCGCGCGCTGAAGTGGTGGATCTGGATCGCCACCGCGCAGTTCGTGCTGCTTGCCGCCGAGCCCCTCGTATCGGCGGCGCTGGCGGGCGAGTTGGGCACGCTGGGCGACGCGGGCGCGGAACCCGGGGCGGACGCGTACGCGGCGGGCGAGGGCAACTGGCTGACGGCGGCGGGCACTCGCTTCATGACCGGCCTGTTCGTCACCTTCGCCGCGGCGCCGCTGTCGCTGGTGGGCGGCGCGTACGTCATCTTCCTGCTCGGCTTCTGGGCCGCGCGCAGGGGTGTGCTCGAAGAGCCGGGGCGCCACCTGCCCCTCCTGCGGTGGACCGCGGTGATCGGCATCGCGGTGGGGTGGCTCGGCGCGCTGCCCGCGGCGCTCGCCCACGTCGGGGCGATCACCGTGCCGGACGACGCGCAGAGCGAGGGCGGGGCGCTGACCCTGCTGCGGGACGCCACGGGGAACGCGGCGGGTCTCGGGTATGTGGCGGCCGTGGCGCTGTTCGTGGAGTGGTGGACGAGGCGGGGGTCCCGCCGGGGGACGAGGGTCACGGCGGTCGCCGCCGTCTCGGCCATCTCCGCCGTGGGCAAGCGCTCCCTCTCCTGCTACCTCGCCCACTCCCTGATCTTCGCCCCGGTCCTCGCCGCCTGGGGGCTCGGCCTCGGCGAGCATCTGACGAGCGCGACCATGGCGCTGTTCGCGGTGGGGGTGTGGCTGGTGACGGTCGCGGGGGCGTACGCGATGGAACGGGCGGGCCTGCGGGGGCCGGTGGAGGTGGCGCTGCGGCGGGTCATGTACCGCTCGCCCTCCTCCTCCCGTGCCACCAGCGGCCCCATCACATAGCCCCCGTCACGTCACGTGGCGCGGGTCAGGCGGTTCGCCAGGGTCGACATCGTGTACGTACCGATGCCGAGGACGACTTCGAGGGCGTTCCGCTCCGTGTAGCCGTGGGCGAGGAACGCCTTCAGGTCGTCGTCCCCCACGCCGCCCGCGGTGGCGAGCACCTCCAGCGTGAACTGCCTGATGGCCTCCAGCCGTTCGTCGTCCAGCGCCTCCCCCTGGCGCAGGGCGGCGATCAGCTCCGTGCTCGCGCCCAGCTTGCGCAGCTTGGCGGTGTGCATGGTCACGCAGATGTGGCAGTCGTTGCGTACGGCGATGGTCATGATGACGGTTTCCCGTGCCACGGGCTCCAGCGTCGACTGCCCGAAGGAAGCGCTCAACTCCAGGAAGCCGTTGAGCAGTTCGGGCGACTCGGCGAGCAGCGCCACCGCGCTGGGTGTCTTCCCGAAGGCGGCGGCCGTGCGCTCCATCGCGGCGCGGGACTCTGCCGGTGCGGTCTCCACGGTGTGCTCGGTGAACAAGAGGTACCCCCTACGATGGACAACGTGGTTGACGATAAGAAGGTAAACCAGGTTGTCGAACAAAGCAAGGGCGAACAGAGCGAGGGCGAGCCGCCGGAGAGCGACAGCGACGGGCCCGGCTTCGAGCTGCCGCTGCTCCTCTTCGCCGGGTTCCGCACCCTGATCGACCGGCTCCACGCCGAGCTGGCCCGCCAGGGCCACCCGGACGCCCGCCCGGCCCACGGCTTCGCGATGCAGGCGATCGGCTTGCGGGGCGCGAGCGCCAGCGACGTGGGCCGCCGCCTCGGCGTCTCCAAGCAGGCCGCGGGCAAGACCATCGACCGCCTCATCACCCTCGGCTACGCGGAACGCACCGACGACCCCGCCGACGCCCGCCGCAAGCTGGTCCGCCTCACCCCGCACGGCATCGACGCGTTGCGGCGCTCGGCGGCGATCTTCGACGAGCTGCGGGCGGAGTGGGCGCGGCAGCTTGGCGCGGGGCGCCTTCACGCGATGGAGGACGACCTGCGCGCCGTCGTACCGCCGGACGCGTTCCGCCTTGACGCGGCGGGCTGGCTGGGCGGCTCGTGACCTTGTCTCCGTGCGTATCGTTGTACTGCGCGGCTGCACTCGACCGGGGGCGGCCGGGGAGGAGCGCCACGATGACCGTCGTAGAGACCGACAGGATCGCCATGGCCGACGACAACGCCAAGAGCTTGGACGCATGGTTCGAGTTGATCGAGCGGATGGTCCCCGAGGGAATCAAGGCAGAAGTTGTCGAGGGGGCTGTCTCGATGGTGCCGCAGCGGAATGTGCACTGGCAGATCATCCGGAGAATCCTCTACGCGCTGGACGACAGGTTCAGCCGGGATGTGCTGGCGATGACGGACGTACGCATCGACTTCCCCGGCTACCAGAACGGCTTCTGCCCAGACATGGCGAAGTTCCGCGACGGAGCGGGAGTAGACGAAGAAGGGCGCTGGCGCCACGAGGACGTGGAGTTCATCGCCGAGGTCATTTCCCGAGGCACCGGAATGAACGACTACGGCCCGAAGAAGGCCACCTACGCTGAAGCCGGTGTCCCCGTCTACCTCATCGCCGATCCCTACCAGGGCCGGTGCCACGTCTACACCAACCCCAAGGACGGCGAGTACCTCACTGAGGCGAGGTCCGACTTCGGCGACGACGTCGACCTGACCGGCACCATCATCGACCTCACCCTCAAGACCGCCGAGTTCCCCCGCGACTGACCCGACTCCCCTTGCCTAGAGCCCACTCCAAGCCGTTGGCTGAGTACCCATGAAGTACACGCAGCTGGGACGCACAGGACTCAAGGTCAGTCGACTCGTGCTCGGGACCATGAACTTCGGGCCACTGACGAACGAGCCCGACAGCCACACGATCATGGACGCCGCGCTCGACGCGGGCATCAACTACTTCGACACCGCCAATGTCTACGGGTGGGACGAGAACAAGGGCCGCACCGAGGAAATCCTCGGCACGTGGTTCACGCAGGGCGGCGACCGGCGCGACAAGACCGTCCTCGCCACCAAGATGTACGGGAACATGGCCCTCGACGGAAAGCCGGCGTGGCCCAACCACGACCTGCTCTCGGCGGTCAACATCCGCCGGTCCGTAGAGGCATCGCTAAAGCGGCTGCAGACCGACTACATCGACATCTACCAGTTCCACCACATCGACCGCCGCACTCCCTTCGAGGAGATCTGGCAGGCCATCGACGTCCTCATCACCCAGGGCAAGATCCTCTACGCGGGTTCGTCGAACTTCCCCGGATACAAGATCGCCCAGGCCAACGAGATCGCTTCGCGGCGCGGCAGCTACGGCCTCGTCAGCGAGCAGTGCCTCTACAACCTCGCCCAGCGCAGCGCCGAGATGGAGGTGATCCCGGCCGCCCAGGACTACGGCCTGGGAGTCATCCCGTGGTCGCCGCTGCACAGCGGACTGCTCGGCGGCGTACTGAAGAAGGAGGGCGAGGGCAAGCGCCGCGCCAGTGGACGGGCCGCCCAGGATCTCGCGAAGCCCGAGGTGCGCGCGCAGGTCCAGGCGTACGAGGACCTGCTCGACAAGCACGGCCTCGCGCCGGGCGAGGTGGCGCTGGCCTGGCTGCTCACGCGGCCCGGCGTGACCGGGCCGATCGTCGGGCCGCGTACGCCTGAGCAGCTCACCAGCGCGCTGCGCGCCGTCGAGCTCGAACTCTCGGGTGAGCTGCTCGACGCCCTGGACGAGATCTTCCCGGGGCCGGGGCCGTCGCCGGAGTCCTTCGCCTGGTAGCAGGCGACACCTGACGGGCAGCGGCTCTACGCGGCCGCGGTCATCGCCTCACTGGCCGACCGCGGCCGCCACGGCCACCACGACGAACATCACTACGAGCACACCGGCCATGATCCGGTTCCTGGTTTTCGGGTCCACGTAGTCGAGGTTAACCGGCTCCGCCCAGCGGCCATCGACCGACCACCTCATAGCGGGGCCGCTCCCCCGGCACCCCGCTCACGGGCAGGTTGCTCCGTACGAGGGTCAGCTCGGCCACGGTCCACTCCGTGCCCGCGAAGTCCGCGAGGGCGTCGGCGTACGGGCGCAGGGACGGCTCTCCGTGGCCGCGGGCCAGCGTCAGGTGCGGGCGGTAGTGGCGGTGGTCCTCCATGGTGATGCCGGACTTGCGGGCCGCGGCGTCCGCCCTTCGGGCGAGGAGGCGGAGGGTGTCCGTGTCGCCGCGGGCCCCTGCCCATAGGGCTCGGTCGCCGAAGTGGCCGCCGGCGTGGAGGGCGAGGGGGAAGGGGGGTGTGTGCTTCGCCCCTCGGGACAGCCGCTCGGACAGCTCCGGGACGGTGGCGTCCTCTACCTCGGACATGAAGGCGAGGGTGAAGTGCCAGCTTTCGCGGCGCGTCCAGCGGAGGGCTTCGGCGCCCGGCAGGGACTTCAACTTCTCCACTGCGTGGGCCAGTTCGTCGGCTGCGGCGGGGGGTGGCAGGAGGGCCGCGAAGAGTCTCATGGGGTGAGTGTCCCGCCTCCGGCGGTTCTTTCCCCAACCCCGCCCCTTCCCGAAAACCCGCTCGGCGCGGGGGCCTTGCTTGCCCTCATCACCGGCTTCGCCGAGTTCGTCCTCAAACGCCGGACGGGCTGGAAATCCAGCCCCTCCGGCGTTTGAGGAGCGGGGTCTGGGGCGGAGCCCCAGTTTCGGGAAGGGGCGGGGTGGGGGAGAGAAAGCCGCATGGACAGCCACATAACCATCCGCCCCGCCGGCCCCGCCGACATCCCCACCGTCCTCGCCCTCTTCGACGAAGCCGTCGCCTGGCTCGTCTCGCAAGGCCGCACCGGGCAGTGGGGCGACAAACCCTGGTCGACGAACCCCAAAACCATCGCCCTGGTCGAGAAGTATCTGACCACCGGCTCCGCCTGGATCGCGGAGATCGGCGGGCAGCCGGTCGGCACGCTCACCCTGACCGATGGACCGGGGTCGTACATCGCGCCCGTGGACGAACCGGAGCGGTACATCCATCTCCTGGCCTCCCGGCACGGCACGGGCGCGGGCGCCGCCCTCCTCGCGCACGCGGCGGAAGAAACCCGGAGACAGGGGATCTCCCTGCTCCGGGTCGACTGTTACGCCGGCGGTGACGGCAAGCTCGTCGCGTTCTACGAGCGCAACGGCTTCACGCGGACCGAGGCCTTCGTCGAGCAGGACGGCACCTGGCCGGGCCAGATCCTGGCCCGGCGGGTGTAGCCGAACAGGAGACAGCTCACGCCGCCGTCGCCAGCTGCTCCCGCGGCACGAACTGCACGTGCTGCTGCCCGCGCCGCAGATCCACCTTGAGCCGCAGGTTCGCGGCGCGGGCCAGCATCAGGCCGACGCCCACCGCGGCCACGGCGCATATGAGGCCACCGGCGGCCATGCTGACGCGCACCCCGTACGCGTCGGCGAGCCAGCCGAAGAGCGGGCCGCCCAGGGGCGTGCCGCCGGTGAAGACCATCATGAAGAGGGACATGACCCGGCCCCGCATCTCCGGGTCCGTGGCCATCTGGACCGAGGAGTTGGCGGTGACGTTCACCGTCAGGCCGAGGATGCCGATCGGGACGATCAGCGCGACGAACATCCAGAGGTCGGGCGCGAAGGCCGCCACGATCTGCAGCACTCCGAAGGCGATCGCCGCCCCGGCGAGCAGCCGAAGGCGTGAAGTCCCTCGCCGCGCCGCGAGCAGCGCGCCGGCCAATGAGCCGATCGCCATCAGCGTGTTGAAGAGGCCGTACATCCCCACGCCGCCGTGGAAGATGTCGTCCGCGAAGGCGCTCAGCCAGATCGGGAAGTTGAACCCGAAGGTGCCGATGAAGCCGACGAGGACGATCGGCCAGATCAGCTCGGGGTGCTTGGAGACGTAGTTCAGGCCTTCCCTCAGCTGTCCCTTGCCGCGCGGCTTGCGCGGGGTGGGGTGCAGCTCGCGGGTGCGCATCAGCATCAGGCCGGTGAGCGGCGCGAGGAAGGACAGGCCGTTGGCGAGGAACGCCCAGCCGGGGCCGACGGCGGCGGTGAGGCCACTGGCCACCGCGGGGCCGATGAGGCGTGCGGACTGGAAGTTCGCCGAGTTCAGCGAGACGGCGTTGCGGACCTGGTCGGGTCCGACCATCTCGGACACGAAGGACTGCCGGGTCGGGTTGTCGACGACCGTGACGAGGCCCGTGAAGAAGGCCGCGAGGTAGACGTGCCAGACCTGGACGTTGCCGCTCAGGGTGAGCGCGGCCAGGAACAGGCCGCTGATGCTCATCGCGCCCTGGGTGCAGAAGAGCAGCTTCCGCTTGGCGAAGCGGTCGGCGATGACGCCGCCGTACAGACCGAACAGAAGCATCGGCAGGAACTGCATCGCGGTGGTGATGCCGACCGCGGCCGAGGATCCCGTGAGGCTCAGGACGAGCCAGTCCTGGGTGATGCGGGCCATCCACGTGCCGGTGTTGGAGACAACGGCGCCGGAGGCGAAGAGCCGGTAGTTGCGGATCTTCAGCGAGCTGAACATCGACGACTTCGCGGCAGGGGTCTTGTCGAGGGTGGTTGGTGCGGGGGCGGAGTCTGCTCCGGATCCCGTACTCAAAGTGCGTTCGCCTCCTTGGCGTCGTACGGCTCACGGCGGGTGGGCCGGCGTGAGTACTGCTTGCTGCTACAAGAACTGCCTACTGCTTACAGGTGCGCGAGCTTCTCCAGGACTGGCGCCGCGGCGCGCAGTCGCTCCCACTCGTCCTCGTCGAGGTGCTCGGCCAGAGTGGCCAGCCAGGCGTTCCGCTTGCGGCGGCTCTCCTCGAGCATGGCCTCGGCCGTCTCCGTCTGGGTCACCACCTTCTGGCGGCGGTCCTCGGGATGCGGCTGGAGCCGGACGAGACCCTTGGCTTCGAGCAGCGCGACGATGCGCGTCATCGACGGCGGCTGCACGTGTTCCTTGCGGGCCAGCTCACCGGGGGTGGCGTGGCCGCAGCGGGCGAGGGTGCCGAGCACCGACATCTCGGTCGGGCTCAGCGACTCGTCGACCCGCTGGTGCTTGAGTCGACGGGACAGGCGCATCACGGCGGAGCGCAGGGAGTTCACGGCGGCGGCGTCGTCACCATGGGAGAGGTCCGGCATGTTCGTTAGAGTAACTCATTACTCTAACTAAAGACCACCTGAATTCCCGTGCCAGGGGTCACAGAACCCTTTCGTCACCCATATGAGTGAGGCGACTTCGGAAAGCGAGACACGGGCCGCGGGACGCCAGGGACCCTGTCACGCATGGGATCGACAGTGCTCAGCCTGCGGATAGACGGTGAGCTGCTCGACCGGCTCAAGCAGCACGCCGCCAAAAGGGGAATGAGCGTCCAGGACTACGTCGCCGGGACGCTCACTCGCATTGACTTCGACGAACGCTTCCAGAGCGCCGTCGAGGAGACAGAGAAGTTCTACGGGGCGGCCTGACGGCCGCCCCACCGAGGCTTACGTGAGACCCAGCGCCGGCATCAGGTAGTAGAAGGCGAAGACGGCCGAGACTGCGTACATCGCGACCGGCACCTCACGCCCACGGCCCGCGGCCAGCCTCAGCGCGGTGAAGCTGATGAAGCCGATGCCGATGCCGTTCGTGATCGAGTACGTGAACGGCATCATCAGCATCGTCAGGAACGCCGGGATCGCGATGGTGAAGTCGCTCCAGTCGATCTGGCCGATCGACCCGGACAGGATCAGGAAGCCGACCGCGAGCAGCGCGGGCGTGGCCGCCTGGGACGGGACCATCGTCGCGATGGGCGTGAGGAACAGCGCCACCGCGAAGAGGCCGCCGGTGACGATGTTGGCGAAGCCCGTACGCGCGCCTTCGCCGACGCCCGCTGTGGACTCCACGAAGCAGGTGGTGGCCGACGAGGACGAGGCGCCGCCGGCGGCGACCGCGATGCCGTCGACGAACAGGACCTTGTTCATGCCCGGCATGTTGCCGTCCGCGTCGGTCAGCTTGGCCTCGTCGCTGATGCCCATGATCGTGCCCATGGCATCGAAGAAACAGGACAGGAGCACGGTGAAGACGAAGAGGATGCCGGTGAGCAGGCCGACCTTCTCGAAGCCGCCGAACAGGCTGATCTGACCGACGAGCCCGAAGTCCGGTGTGGCGACCGGGTTGCCCGGCCACTCGGGCGTCGTCAGGCCCCAGGAGGGGATCGTCGCGACGGAGTTGATGATCATCGCGACGAGCGTCATGACGACGATGCTGATGAGGATCGCGCCGGGCACCTTGCGGACGAGCAGGCAGAGCGTGAGCAGCGCGCCGAGGGCGAAGATCAGGACGGGCCAGCCGTTGAGGTGTCCGTCGGCGCCCAGCTGCAGCGGGACCGTGGTGTGCGCGGCGTCCGGCATGCGCGAGACGAAGCCGGAGTCGACGAGGCCGATCAGCATGATGAAGAGGCCGATGCCGATCGCGATGCCCTTGCGCAGGCCGAGCGGCACGGCGTTCATCACGCGTTCCCGCAGGCCGGTCGCCACGAGGAGCATCACGACGAAGCCCGCGAGGACGACCATGCCCATCGCGTCGGGCCACGACATGCGGGGCGCGAGCTGGAGGGCGACCACGGTGTTCACGCCCAGGCCCGCGGCGAGCGCGATCGGGACGTTGCCGATGACGCCCATCAGGAGCGTGGTGAAGGCGGCGGTCAGCACGGTCGCGGTGACCAGCTGCTTGTTGTCGAGCTGGTGCCCGTACATGTCCTTCGCGCTGCCCAGGATGATCGGGTTGAGCACGATGATGTAGGCCATCGCGAAGAAGGTGGCGAAGCCGCCGCGGACCTCCCTGGCCAGGGTCGAGCCCCGTTCGCTGATCTTGAAGAAGCCGTCGATGCCACCCTGCGGGGGCTTCGGCGGCTCGTTGTTGGCGTCGACCGGGGCGGTGGCCGAGGAAGGCATGGGGGACCTCGTGGACTCAGAGAAGGGGGAGATCGTTGAGCGACGGCCGTTGATCGATTTGTTTTTTCTTACGAAAACAACCAGCCATTCACGAACCGTTTCAGTATGAATACATGAGGGGGAAATCGCTATCTCCGCGCGTAGACCCGTGCCGCACCTGGGCGCACCGGCCCCTTCCTGCCGCCGCCCCGGCGGCTCGTAAGCTATGGACATGGAGAAGTGGACCCCAAAGCACGACGCGCCGGAGCCCCTGGAGGGCCCCGTCGTCGCCACCATCACGGGCGGCACGATCCTCTGGTTCGTCCTCTTCCTGGTGCAGCTGCCGTTCTACGGCTGGTTCGACGACCGCGACGCCACCTGGTGGGTGTGGACCTGCCTGGCCGGCGCGGGCCTCGGCCTGATCGGCATCTGGTACGTGCGGGGCCGCGACGCCGCGCTGAAGCGGGACGCGGAGCGCAAGGCGGCAGCCGCCTCGGAGTGACACGCCCCGCCGGCGGATCCGTACGTACAACCACGGGAGTGTCCGTGTCCTACCGTGGTCGGATCTTTGGGCCACTCAAGGGGTGAAGCCCCCGCCCCGCCCGTACCGTCGATGCCATGACGCATATCGACGCGGGCGCCGAACTCGACCCGGTCCACCCGGCGGCACCACCCACCGGACGCGCGACGGGTCTGAGTGCCGCCGAGGTCGCAGAGCGGGTCGCACGCGGCGAGGTCAACGACGTACCCATCCGCAGTTCCCGGTCCGCCACCGAGATCGTCCGGGCGAACGTCTTCACCCGCTTCAACGCGATCATCGGCGTGCTCTGGGTGATCATGCTCTTCGTCGCGCCGATCCAGGACTCCCTCTTCGGCTTCGTGATCGTCGCCAACACCGGCATCGGCATCATCCAGGAGCTGCGCGCCAAGAAGACCCTGGACGGACTCGCGGTCATCGGCGAGGCCAAACCGACCGTGCGGCGCGACGGCGTGGCGGCCGAGCTCTCCACCTCCGAGATCGTCCTCGGCGACCTGGTCGAGCTGGGCCCTGGCGACAAGATCGTCGTGGACGGCGAGGCGGTCGAGACCGACAGCCTGGAGGTCGACGAGTCGCTCCTGACCGGTGAGGCCGACCCGGTCATCAAGAAACCCGGCGACAAGATGATGTCGGGCTCCTTCGTGGTCGCGGGCGGCGGCGCGTTCACCGCGACGAAGGTCGGCCGCGAGGCGTACGCGGCGCAGCTCGCCGAGGAGGCGAGCCGCTTCACGCTCGTCCACTCCGAGCTGCGCTCCGGCATCTCGACGATCCTCAAGTACGTGACGTGGCTGATGGTCCCGACCTCGATCGGCCTCATCATCAGCCAGCTCGTCGTCAAGGACGACAACTTCAAGGAGTCCATCGCCTACACCGTGGGCGGGATCGTCCCCATGATCCCGGAGGGACTCGTGCTCCTCACGTCGGTCGCCTTCGCGATCGGCGTCATCCGGCTCGGCCGCAAGCAGTGCCTCGTGCAGGAACTCCCCGCGATCGAGGGCCTGGCCCGCGTCGACACGGTCTGCCTCGACAAGACCGGCACCCTCACCGAGGGCGGCATGGACGTCACCGAACTGCGCCCGCTGAACGGCACGGACGAGGCGTACGTACGGAAAGTCCTCGGCGCCCTCGGCGAGTCCGACCCCCGGCCGAACGCGTCGCTCCAGGCGATCATCGACGCCTACCCCGACAGCGAGGAATGGCGCTGCACCGAGTCGCTGCCCTTCTCCTCGGCCCGCAAGTACAGCGGCGCCTCCTTCAGCGAGGGCGGCGGCGAGACCTCGACGTGGCTGCTCGGCGCCCCCGACGTCCTCCTCCCCGAAGGCGACCCGTCCCTCACCGACATCGAGGACCTCAACCAACAGGGCCTGCGCGTCCTGCTGCTCGCCCGCGCCGCCGGTGAACTGGACGACGCCGAGGTGGCCGCCGGAGCCGAGGCCACCGCCCTGGTGGTCCTGGAGCAACGGCTGCGCCCGGACGCGGCCGACACCCTGCGGTACTTCGAGGAGCAGGACGTCAGCGCCAAGGTCATCTCCGGCGACAACGCGGTGTCCGTGGGCGCGGTCGCCGGGAAGCTGAACCTGCCGGGCGCGGAGAACACCGTGGACGCCCGCAAGCTGCCCGCGGAACAGGGCGAGATGGCCGAGGCCCTGGACGCCAACTCCGTCTTCGGCCGTGTCACCCCGCAGCAGAAGCGCGACATGGTGGGCGCCCTCCAGTCACGCGGGCACACGGTCGCCATGACGGGCGACGGCGTGAACGACGTCCTCGCCCTGAAGGACGCCGACATCGGCGTCTCCATGGGCTCGGGATCGGAGGCGACGCGGGCGGTGGCCCAGATCGTGCTCCTGAACAACAGCTTCGCGACGCTGCCCTCGGTGGTCGCGGAGGGCCGCCGGGTCATCGGCAACATCACGCGGGTCGCGACGCTGTTCCTGGTGAAGACCGTCTACTCGGTCGTCATCGCGCTGCTCGTGGTCTGCTCGCAGGTGGAGTACTTGTTCCTGCCACGCCACTTGACGCTGCTCTCGACCCTGACGATCGGCGTCCCGGCCTTCTTCCTCGCCCTCGCGCCCAACAAGGAGCGGGCCAAGCCCCACTTCGTACGAAGGGTCATGCGGTACGCGATCCCGGGCGGGGTCGTCGCGGGCGCGGCGACGTTCTGCACGTATCTGCTCGCCCGGAGCCACTACTCGGGCGCGGGAGCGCGGGAAGCCGAGACCAGCGCGGCCACGCTGGCGCTGTTCCTGATCGCCATGTGGGTCCTCGCGATCATCGCCCGCCCCTACACGTGGTGGCGGCTCGGCCTGATCGGCGCGATGGGTCTCGGCTTCCTGCTGGTGCTGACCGTGCCGTGGCTTCAGGACTTCTTCCAGCTGAAGCTGGTCGGCACGACGATGCCGTGGGCGGCGGTCGCGATCGCGGCGGTGGCCTCACTGGTCATCGAGGTCATCTTCCGCTGGGTGGACCGCCGCTTTCCGGCGTAGGTATTTAGTTGACGTCGACGAAGTCGCTGGTCGACGTGACGGCCGGGGTGGTGGACGTACCAGCGAAGACGTAGCGGTAGTAGCCGTCCGCGGAGGCGGTCACGGTCGTCTTCAGCGCGCCGCTGGAGCCGGACGTGATCGTCTTGAGGGTGGTGTAGGAGGCCGCGCCCTTCTTCTTGTACTGGAGCTTCACGGACTGCTGGGTGTAGCCCGCGTACTTGGAGGTCTCCCAGTTGGCGCGGGTCAGGGCGCCGGTGACCGTGAGGGTCTTGCCCTTCTTGACCGGCTCCGGGGAGGCGTTGGTGGTGAGGCGGGCGTTGCGCTGGACGCGGGCGTCCGAGGTCATGGTGTCCGTGGTGGCGGAGTCACCGTCGTTGGCACCAGCGGTGGCCCAGACCTTCCACTTGCCGGCCAGGATGTTGCTGTAGAGGTCGGCCTGCGGGTCGGCTATGACGCTGACCGTGCAGGTGGAGGTGGTCGCGGAGACGACCGTGCACTTGCCCTCGAGGTCGTCCGGGATGAGGGCGCCGTCGATGCCGGTCTCGCTGTTGAAGTCCGTGCCGTGCCACAGGAAGGCACTGCCGCCCGCGATGCCCTCGGGGTCGGTCGCGGTGACGGCGATGGTGAACTTCTTCTTCTCGGTGGTGCCGAGCACGATGTCCTTGCCGCCGTTGACGGTGACCTTCGTGATCTTGGTGTCGCCGATGACCTCGTCGGACGGGGCGTTGGCGACGAAAGGCGCGAGCTTCGGGCCGTTCGGCTCGTCGGCCGCCTGGGCGACGGGAACGACGAGAGCGGACAGAGCCAGGGTGCCGGTCAGTGCGGCCACGGTGGCACGGATGCGCATGTGTTTCCCCAGTTGGGAGGGGGCTCCGCGGTGCGTTTGCGGCTTTCACGCGGAGCCCGGTGATCTAGGAGTCTGTTGACTCGGAAGATCAGACCCGCGACCGGGGCTTCTGGTTGTACGGGAAGTGAATATTGTGTGACCGAGTTCTGGAGGGCAGGATTCCACCGCAACGGCCCGGGCCCCGAAGGGGCGCGGGGAACTGCGCGGCCAGCCCCCGCGAGCCCGCGGACGAGTCAGTCGAACCAGCGGTCCCGCTCCAGCTCCTCCGTGCGGGAGGGGTCTTCGAGCAGCGCCGCGACCTCGAAGCGCCGCGGCCACTGGCCCGCCGCCCAGGCGAGACCAGCCGCGACGCCCTCCAGCGTGGCGGCGTGGACCGTGCCGTCCGGCATCCGGCGCCAGTCGAGCTCGACGCCGCCCGCGATCAGTTCCTCGTGCTCGACGTACGTCTCCGGGGTGGCCGGACCGAGCAGCGTACGGACCGACTCCGGCACCGGATGCTCTTCGCCATCGCCCGCGGGCTCCACCGCCGCCGTCTCGCTCAGCCTGCGCACCTGGAACAGCTCGGACAGGTCACTGGCCTTGCGGGGCTCCACCGGCAGCAGCGCCACGCCTCCGGTCAGCGGCAGCAGGTCGGGGGCGTCGGCGACGACCGCGTCCGCCACGTCGACGACCACGACCTCACCGTCCACGACGGCCCGCACCTCGTCCGGCAGGGTCACCTGCTCCGGGTCAAGATCGGCCAGGGCGCCGTACAGCGCGTGCAGTTGGGCCGCTGAAACGGTCCTCTCCGGGTCCGCGAGCCGGTCGAGCAGCTCGGCCGCGCCGCCGGGCTCCTCCAGGAGTGCGGCGACCGACGTACGGACGCCGAGCGCGCGAAGCACCTGCTCGTCGTCGAAACCGGCGGCGTCCGCGGCGTCGTAGAGCCCTTCGAGCAGCGGGTCGCCGCCCGAGGCCCGCAGACCGGCGGGACGTCGGCCGCCGAGGACGGGATTCCCGCGCAGCCACCACGCCGTGTACGACCGGACGCTCTCCGTCGTGCCGTCCGGGAGCAGGATCCGCAGCGGCTGCGTCAGGGCGTCCCGCAGCGGCGGGCGCGAGAGCATCGCCAGGGCCTGCGGCCAGCAGTCCTCGTCGACCAGATCCAGATCCCGTACGGCGATGATCTCGGTGGCGACCGGCGGGACGGGAGTCTCCGGCAGCCGGTCGAGGGTGTCCTCGCACCACACGTCGACCGCGTCGAGCAGCCCCGCGTCGTCGGGCTCGGCGAAGTCGCCCTCGCGCGGCTCCAGTTCATCGGGGTCGAGTACGACGTCGGTGGCGCGGACAAGGGCGAAGGTGGCGAGCACACCGCATGCGGCGAGGGGCTGCTCGCCCCAGCGCTCGGCGAGATCGGCGTCCACCGTGGCGAGTTCGTCCTCGCGCATGACCTGGGCGAAGGGGCTGCCGGGAAGGACGAGTTCACCGGCGGGAGCGAGGTCGCCCTCCTCGTCGGGGAGGGCGAGCGCGCCGAGCCAGGGCTCGTCGCCGGGCGCGAGGTTCGCCTCGCGGACGAGCGAGAGCACGATGTCCGCCAGTTCGTCGGCGTCCGGGGCGTCCTCGTCCCACGTGTCGTCGTCGAGGGACGCGGCGACGGCGGCGCGGACCTGCGGGGTCGTCAGGACGGCGCGGGGCGTGGCGGGCAGGGCGCCGAGCTTCTCCAGGAGGGGATGCACGGCGTCGGGGTGCGCGACCTTCAGGCCGAGGCGGACGAGGGCGGCGGGGTCGCTGTCGTCGCCGGTGACGGGCAGGAGGACCTGGCGGGGCCCGATGGTGGTACGTCCGTCGGCGAGGGGTACGGGAAGCCCGGTGAGCCGGTCGGGATCGACACCGGCGAGGGTGTCGTACAGCCTGTGCCACCACCCCGGCTCCCGCTCAAGACCCGCGAGGCGGTCGATGGCCTCGGTCAGCGGGACACGGGCGACCCCGAGGGTACGGAGCTCGGCACGCCGCTCAAGTCCCGCGGGCAGCAGACTCGGCAGCACATCGGCGAGCACGCGTACGGTGTCGGCTCCCGCGCCCTCCACAACCTCAGCGTCACGCGGTCGCAGCGCGACGGGGACCGTCCACTCGGGTACGTCGGGGTCCTCTTGGGGAACGGCCTCCACGGCGGGCGGCAGGAAGGCGGTGCGGGGCAGCCGGTCGAGGATGGCCTGGCGCAGGGCGCCGTCGAGCTCGCTCTTGCCGAGCGGGCCGGGGACGAGGCTGATGATGCCTTCGCCGACGGGCCGCCAGTCGGCGAGGAGTTCGGCGTACGCGTCGGCCGCGCGCTCCACGAGGAAGCCCGTGAGGGGGCCGGGCGCGGCGTGCCGCCGGGTGGTGTCGAGCGGGAACGAGGCGATGAGCAGGGCGGGCACCCCGAGCGGCTCGTCACTGGGGGTCGGCGCGTGCAGGACGGGGGCGCTACGGGGTGCTTGCGGGGCGCCTTCGCGGTCGGTGGGGACGGCCCACGTGACGGACCAGTGGGGCCGCAGCCGCTCTTCGACGGGCCGGTCGGCGAGGAGGCCCTGTTCCAGGGGCCCCTGGTGGCTGACGGTGCGCCAGCGGGTGGCGCCGTCGCGGCTGTCGGCGACGTCCACGTAGCCGGGTTCGGCGGTGCGGCGGAGGGTGCGGGGGGCTTGGTCGCCGACCTGGACCGTCACTTCCTCAAGGCCGGGGAGGGCGAGGAGGAGAGCGTCGTCGATGCCGTCGAGGAGCCGTACGACGAGGTCCTCGGCGGCGGCGTCGCGCAGGGGCAGGATGACGACGGTGTCGTACCCCTCCGGGGCGGTCCCTTCGGCAGCGAAGGGCAGCCGCAGCAGAGGAACGTGCCCGTCGCGCCTACGGATTTCATCCCCGAGCCCGGGGCTGAAACGGGCGGTGTCGGCGGCGAGTTCGCGCGCCTCGCTCAGGGACCAGCGGACGCCGCCGGTACGCCCCACGAGGGCGGGCTCGTCGGAGACGGCGAGTACGGCGGCGAAGCCGACGCCGAAGCGGCCGACGGCACCGTTGTTCTGCTCCTCGCGCTTGGCGGAGGCGCGGAGGGTGGAAAGTGACTCGACTCCGGTGGCGTCGAGGGGGGCGCCGTTGTTGGCGGCGGCGAGTACGCCGTCCCGGAGGGTGAGGGCGAGGCGTCCCGGGGCCCCGGCGCGGGCCGCGGCATCAGCGGCATTCTGGGCGAGCTCGACGATCAGCCGGTCCCGGTAGCCGCCGAGGGCGAGGTCCTCCTCGGCGTTGGCGTCCTCCCGGAACCGGGCCGGACTCGCCGCCCAGGCGTCGAGGACTCCCCGGCGGAGCCGTGCCGTGCCGAACGGGTCAGTACCCTCGGCCGCCGGCCGCACGGTCTTGCTCACGGTGTCGTCTCCCTCGCTCGGTTCGCGGGGCGAACGGTACCGCGTCCCGCCTTCCCCCCGACGCCCGGCGACCCCCTACCTGGCCGGGCACCACCGCTCCTGCGGGTCGCTTTGCGGGGGTGCGACGCGTACGCCACGAGTGGCCTGACGGCAACCTTCCCCGCGCTCCGCGCGGGATCTTGCCCGCCCACCCGCCCGATTACCCCGCGTGGCGGGGAAAGCGCATCACCTGCAACCCGGTGGTCGTCTTACCCGCGCTTCGCGCGGGCATCTCCCGCCCACCCACCCGATTACCCCGCAGCTCACCCCTGCCGGGCAAACGGGCGGGTGGGCGGGGGGAAATCCGCGCGCAGCGCGGGAAGAACGACCACCGGGCCGCACGCCAGGGGCAGGCCCCCGCACCACGGGGCAATCGGGTGGGTGGGTGGGGAGAGCCGCGCGCAGCGCGGGAAAGAACGACCCCAGCCGGCCCCGCCCGTAGGCGCAGCCCCGGCCACGGGGCAAGCCCCCTCCGCCCCCCCAGCGGGAGCTCAGGAGTGGCCGAGTTCTTCCGCCGCCGCCTCCAACGGCACCGAACCCGAGTCAGGGGCGGGCCGCAGCGGGAGGACGTCCACCCTGGTCTCGTCGAGGACGGGCGCGGCCGGCCGCGGCGGCTTCGGCATCACGGCCGCCTCGGAGTGACCCCCGCAGCCGTACGCCAGAGACACCACGTGCCCGTCCGCAGGACCGAACTCATTCGCGCACACACCGAACGCCTGCCCGAGCGATCCGCCGATCGGGGCAAGGAAGCCACAGCTGACGCAGGACGCGGGCGCCGCCTGCGCCATCGCCGTCTTCGCGCCGTGCGACTCCTCCCAGCGGTCGGCCGCGGCATGCAGACCGTAACGGGACAGGACACGCGCCCGGCGCATGCCGAGCTCGTCCGCGAGCGCCGCGATGGAGCCACGCGCCGGAGCCGCCGGCAGCTCGGCGGGCGACCCCGCCGTCACTTCCGCGTCCTCCGCCTCGACCAGCTCCGCCATCTCCTCCGAGAACACGGAGTTCGGCGGCGGCTCCTCCTCGCCCGAGTAACCGGGCTCCAGGCGCAGATCCTCCGCGTCCGTGGGGAGCAAGTCCCCCGGGCCCATGTCACCGGGGCGCAGCCGCTCGCTCCACGGCACCCACTCGGGGGCGAGCAGTGCGTCCGGGCCGGGAAGCAGCACCGTCTCGTCGAGCGTGACGACCTTGGCGCGCGAGGCGCGGGCCACCGTCACGGCCCAGCGCCAGCCCCGGTAGCCGAACTCCTTGCACTCGAACAGGTGCGTGACGACGCGGTCGCCCTCGACCACGACCTCGACATGCTCACCGACCACACCGGGCGCGGCGGCCTCCTCGGCCGCGTCCCGGGCGAGTCCCACCGCCTCGGCGCACAGGCGGTCGGGAGTACGCGGGGTACGCGGGGTACGGCTTCGCGTTGTCGCTGCGCTCACAGGTATCGCTTCTCCATTACGCCGTCTCACGAGTGCGCCACCCATACGCGGGAGTGCGGACGGAGCGGACCGGAGGGCCGCGTCGACGTCCGCGCCCGAACGTCCTCGGGCGCACCTACGTCATCCATTCTGCGGGATGACCGAGAGGCGCGCGGCCAAGAACAACCGCCGCAGGCGCGCTACGCACGCTACCTTCTCCTGGCCCCTGGGCCTACACCGGCGTGCCCGCCCCCCGCGGCCGGGCCCGGCCGCGCTGCCGCTCCGCGGCGGATTTTTCCCGCCCACCCACCCGATTACCCCGCGTACCCCGCTGTCGATGCGCACTAGCCCGGCCCAATAGAGGGCACTATGACGGGGTGGCTGCCGCAAGGTCGTCGTCCCATGGGATCAGCGGACGGGGTTCGGTGCTGAACCGGGCCGCCCGCTGGGTCGGCCGCGCCCTGCACCTGCCCTTCACCGGCACGGCCCGCGGCATCCGCAAGGCCACGCACGCGCACGGCGCGGGCGAGTCGGGGCTCGGCAAGCTCATCGAACTGCACGCCGTGAACGGCGCGGGCGACGTCATGATCACCATCGCGCTCGCCTCCACCGTCTTCTTCTCCGTGCCGACGGACGAGGCGCGCGGCCGTGTCGCCCTCTATCTCGCCATCACCATGGCGCCCTTCACCCTCCTCGCCCCCGTCATCGGCCCCCTCCTGGACCGCCTCCCGCACGGCCGCCGCTACGCCATGGCCGCAGCGATGCTGGCCCGCGCCCTCCTGGCCCTGCTGCTGTCCGAAGCGGTGATCACCGGGAGCCTGGAGCTCTATCCGGCCGCGCTCGGCGTCCTGGTCGCGTCCAAGGCGTACGGAGTCGTACGGAGCGCCGTGGTGCCCCGGCTGCTACCCAAGGGGTTCTCCCTGGTCAAAGCCAATTCCAGAGTCACGCTCGGGGGTCTGCTCGCCACCGGGATCGCGGCTCCGATCGGCGCGGGGCTCCAGGCGCTCGGACCACGCTGGCCGCTGTACGGCGCCTTCGTGATCTTCATCGTCGGGATGTTCCTGTCCATGTCTCTGCCGCCCAAGGTCGACTCGGCGAAGGGCGAGCACAAGGCGCTGCTCGCGGCCGACGAGGAGCACCTGCATCTGCACGCGCGCGCCGAAGCCGCGGCGGACACCTCCAAGAAGCGGCGCCTCGGACTGCGTACGGTCGGGCCCGCCGTCACGCACGCCCTCACCGCCAACGCCTCGCTGCGCTGTCTCTCCGGCTTCCTCATCTTCTTCCTCGCCTTCCTGCTGCGCGAGGAACCTCTCGGCGGCCAGAGCGCCGCGGTGTCCCTGGGGATAGTGGGTGTCGCCGCCGGAGTGGGCAACGCGCTCGGCACGGCCGTCGGCGCCGGGCTGAGATCACGGGCGCCCGAAGTCATCATCGTGACCGTCGTCGCCGTCGTCCTCGGCGTGGCGATCACCGCGGCGGTGTTCTTCGGGGCGATCGGCGTCGCCTGCCTCGGCGCGGTGGCGGGCTTCGCGCAGGCCATGTCGAAGCTCTCCCTGGACGCGCTGATCCAGCGGGACGTACCGGAAGAAGTGCGGACCTCCGCCTTCGCCCGCTCGGAGACCATCCTTCAGATGGCGTGGGTGGTGGGCGGCGGGGTCGGCATGGCCCTGCCGCTGATCGGGTCACTTGGGCTCGCGGTGGCCGCGGGGATCGTCGCCGTCGGCTGGCTGACGACCGCGCGGGGCCTGCTCTCGGCGGCCCGGCAGGGCGGGAAGCGCCGCTCGCGGGTGGCGTGAGCCCGGTAAATCGACGGGTGCGGCACGCCGCGACCCCCACGTGGCGGGACGGCACGGGGTGCCCGATAGCCTTCGCCCATGACCTCCCTGCTCCGCGGCGGAGCCGCACACGTTCTCAGCTCGGCACGCCGTCGCCGTTCCGTGGCCGCCCTTGGCGCTGTCTCCGCCGGACTTCTCGTCCTGTCGGCCTGCGACAAGCCGACGCCGCTCGCCACCATCACGGTCGGCAGCAACTCGGTGAACTCCGAGGCCTCCTGCTACAACGACGGCGAGGAGCTCAAGCAGTCCCAGCTGCAGGGCTGCCTCAAGGACACGGACGTCAAGTCCATCAAGGTCGACCCCGACGAGAAGGTCCGCTTCGGCGTCGACCCCGAGGTCGCCGAGAAGGGCTGGACGCTCCTGATGAACGGTCAGCCGCTCACCGAGGCCAGCAAGAAGACGTACGTCGTCATCCCCGGCAGCGTCTTCTTCAACCAGCAGTACGGCGGCGGCGCCAACGCCACCACCGTCAGCCTGCTCGAAGGCGGCAAGGGCTCGTCGGCCAAGGCGACCGGCCTGTGGTCGTTCAAGCTCAAGAAGGACGCCTGACCCGCGGCTCGATGCTCCCCCTCCGCGTGCTGGTAGCCACCGCGGTCCCCGCCGAACGGGACGCGGTGGCCGACCGGCTGCCTCCGTACGCCGACGCCATCGCCGTCGGTGTCGGCCCCGCGGCCGCCGCGGCGCACACGGCGGCCGCCCTCGCGCGCGCCCCGTACGACCTGGTGATCTCCGCCGGGATCGGTGGCGGCTTCCAGCCCGACGCGCCCCTCGGCTCCGTCGTGCTCGCCGACGAGATCACCGTGGCGGATCTGGGTGCCGAGACGCCCGACGGCTTCCTGCCCGTCACCGAACTCGGGTTCGGTGCCGTCACCCACAGGCCGCCGTCTTCCCTCGTACGGGACCTTGCCGCCGCCTGTGGCGCTCTCACCGGCACCGTCCTGACCGTCTCCACCGTGACCGGCACCGCCGAGCGCGCCGCCGAGCTGCGCCGACGCCACCCGCGGGCCCTCGCGGAGGCGATGGAGGGATTCGGGGTGGCCGAGGCCGCCGCCGCGTACGCACTTCCCGTCCTGGAGATACGCGCGGTCTCCAACGCCGTCGGGCCGCGGGACCGCGGTGCCTGGCGGATCGGCGAGGCTCTGGGCGCGCTGGGTGGCGCGTTCGGGAAATTCGCGCCCGTACTGGAGAGTTGGAAACGGCATGACTGAATCGCCCGCGCAGGACGCACCCGACGCGAACGCCCTCCGGATCGCTTACTCCCCCTGCCCGAACGACACGTTCGTCTTCGACGCCTGGGCCCACGGCCGCGTTCCCGGCGCGCCCGCGCTCGATGTGACGTTCGCCGACATCGACATCACCAACGGCATGGCCGAGCGCGGTGAGTTCGACGTACTGAAGGTGTCGTACGCCGTGCTGCCCTACGTCCTCGACGAGTACGCGCTGCTGCCGTGCGGCGGCGCGCTCGGGCGCGGCTGCGGGCCGCTGGTGCTGACCCGTGAGGCCGGGGTCGACCTCACCGGGAAGACGGTGGCCGTACCGAGCGAGAAGTCCACGGCGTACCTGCTGTTCCGGCTCTGGGCCGCGGACACCCTTGCCGACGGCGTGGGCGAGATCGTGGTGCTGCCCTTCGACCAGATCATGCCCGCGGTGCGGGACGGCAAGGTCGACGCGGGGCTCGTCATCCACGAGGCACGCTTCACGTACCAGAACTACGGGCTCAACTGCCTCGCCGACATGGGCGAGCACTGGGAGCGGACGACGGGCCTGCCCATCCCGCTGGGCGCGATCATCGCCAAGCGGTCACTGGGGGAAGAGCGCCTGCTGCGGCTCGCGGACGCGGTCCGTACCTCGGTGCGGATGGCCTGGGACGACCCGGAGGCCTCGCGCCCCTACGTCCAGGAGCACGCGCAGGAGATGGATCCGGCCGTCGCCGACCAGCACATCGGCCTGTACGTGAACGAATTCACGGCCGATCTCGGCGAGAACGGCTACGCGGCGATCCGCGGACTCCTGACGCGCGCCGCGGCGGAGGGGCTCGTTCCGCCCCTCGCGCCCACGGCGCTCACCTACGCCTGAGAACTACACGTCCAGCTACACGTCCAGCTGGTCCGCGACCGCCCGCAGCAAGCCCGCGATCTTCGCGCCCGACGCCTTGTCGGGGTAGCGGCCCTTCTCCAGCATCGGCGTGATGTTCTCGAGGAGGGTCGTCAAGTCCTGGACGATGGACGCCAGTTCGTCCGGCTTGCGCCGCTGCGCGGCCGCGACGGACGGCGTCGGGTCGAGGATCGTCACCGACAGCGCCTGGTCACCGCGCTGGCCCGCGACGACGCCGAACTCCACGCGCTGGCCGGGCTTGAGTGTGTCGACACCTGAGGGCAGTACGGAGGAGTGCACGAAGACGTCGCCGCCGTCATCGCGGGAGAGAAAGCCGAAGCCCTTCTCGCTGTTGAACCACTTGACCTTGCCGGTAGGCACCTGAAGTCCTCGTCCTCGTACTTGTCGTCGTACGCGTCTATGCCGCGGAAAACGGCTCTGGATAGCACTACAGCGGGTCGCCCGACCCGCCAGCACCAAGACTATTGGTCCGGAGGCCGGTGACAAGACGTCCCCGGATTCTTCCTTCGCGCTGGGAACTACCCTGGTGGGGTGCGTGACAAAACCCAAACGAATTCCGCCGGACCGGGCGATGGCCTCGTCCGTACCGGAGCGATCGTCTTCTTCGTCGGAGCCGTGGCCACTCTGGTCACGGTGGCCCCGCTGTTCCTCGGCACCGACCCCTTCCCGTCCATCGCGTACGCGGTGTGCATGCTGATGGGCGTCGGATTCCTCATCGCCGTGGCGGGAGTGCTGCGCGGTATCGCCGTGCAACGCCGCCAGGCCAAATCCGCGGCTACCTGACGGCGCCGCCCGCGGCGCCCGCGACGTGACCGTCGAGCCAGGCGGGGAACTCCGTCAGGTCACCGAGCACGACATCCGCGCCCGCCGCGCGCAGTTCCGCTGCGTCGCACGGCCCGGTCGCCACCGCGACGGACAGCGCGCCCGCCGTACGCGCGCCGCGTACATCACCGGTGTGGTCACCGACGTACACCGCCGCGTCGTGCTCGCGCAGTGCCTCCGCCTTGGCCTCGGCCCACAGCCAGCCGATCACCGCGTCCGCCTCGATGCCGAGGTGCGCCAGGTGGAGCTTCGCGTTCGGCTCGTGCTTGGCGGTCACCACGATCGCCCGGCCACCGTGTGAGCGGACCGCGGCGACCGCCTCACGGGCGCCGGACATCGCGAGCGTGGGGGCGATGGCGTATGTGGGATAGATCTCACGGTAACGGTCGCCCATCTCCTGGATCTGCTCCGCGGGGAACCAGTTGCGCAGCTCCTCCTCCAGGGGCGGGCCGAGCCGGGTGATGGCGAGATCGGCGTCTATGTACGTTCCGGTCTCGGCGGAGAGCGCCAGATAGGCCTCTTTGATGCCGGGGCGGGAGTCGATCAGGGTCATGTCGAGGTCGAAGCCGACCGTCAGGGCGCGTGAGGTCATGAGGCCATTGTGCAGAGGCCTGACCGGCGGGTGACCGGCGCTGAGGTCACCCTTACTCTTAGCCAAGCCTTACCAAGCTTCGCCGTTCAGCCCCTACCGATCCGAAACGAGCTCAGCCGATGCGTGTGCCAGCCAGACGCGCTGTCGCGATGACGGCGGCCGTCGTGGCCCTGCTGCTCGCGGTCCTGCTCAGCCTCTCCGTCGGCGCCCGTGCCATCGCGCCGTCCGCCGTCATCGACGCCCTGCTGCACGGCGGGCACAGCGACGCCGCCGAGGTCATCCGCGAGATGCGGGTGCCGCGCACGCTCATCGGCCTGATGGTCGGCGCCGCGCTCGCGCTCGCCGGCACGGTCCTCCAGGGCATCACCCGCAACCCCATCGCCGACCCCGGCATCCTCGGCGTCAGCCAGGGCGCCTCGGTGGGTGTGGTCATGGCGATCGCGTTCGCGGGCGTCCACACGCTGACCGGATACGTCTGGTACGCCTTCGTCGGCGCGGGCATCGCGTCCGTCGCGGTGTACGCGATCGCCGCGAGCGGACGGGGCGGGGCGACCCCGGTGAAGCTCGCCCTCGGCGGCGCCGCCATCAATGCCTTGCTGGTGTCCGTGACCACCGGGATCCTCACCACCAAGGCCTCCGCCCTGGACGAGTTCCGCTTCTGGCAGGTGGGTTCGCTCTCCGGGCGCGACGCGGAGATCGCCGGGCAGATCTGGCCGTTCCTCCTGGTGGGGCTCGTACTCGTGCTGTCCGTGGCGCGCGGGCTCGACGCGCTCGCCCTCGGCGAGGACGTGGCCAAGGGGCTCGGGCAGAAGGTCGCGACCGTGCGGATCGTCGGAGGGCTCGGGGCGACCGTGCTCACGGGGGCGGGCGTGGCGGCTGCCGGGCCCATCGCCTTCATCGGCCTCGCTGTCCCGCACATCGCTCGCGCGATCGTGGGGAGTGGGCATCGCTGGGTGCTGCCCATGGCCGCGGTTCTCGGGCCGGTGATGCTGCTCGTCTCCGACACCGTGGGGCGGGTGATCTTTCCGCCGAGTGAAGTGCCTGCCGGGGTGATGACCGCGCTCATCGGGGTGCCGTTCCTTGTGACGCTGGTGCGCCGGAAGGCGGTGGCGGCGTGACCTCGGTATCTCCCACCCACCCACTGCCCGGCGTCCGACCCGCCGGGTACGCGGTGGTGCGGTTCGGGAAGGCTGCCTTCCTGGTCCACCGGCGTGCGGCCGTAGCCGCGGTCGGGCTCGCGCTGCTCCTGGTGGCCAGCTGCCTCGCGTACCTCTGCATAGGCGAGTCCTTCGTACCGCCCGCCGAAGCCCTGAAGGTCGTCTTCGGGCAGCCGTCGCCGGACGAGCTGGTCGTGGGAACGCTGCGCGAACCCCGCCTGGTCGTCGGACTCCTCGTCGGCGCCGCCTTCGGTGTCGCGGGCGGGCTCATCCAGACCGTCGCCCGCAACCCCCTGGCCAGCCCCGACATCATCGGCATCAGCCAGGGCGCGAGCGCCCTGACGGTCGGGGCGATGACCCTCGGGGTCACCTCCGCCACCGTCCTGCCGTACCTCTCGGTGCTCGGTGGCGTCGCCGCGGCCGCCCTCGTGTACGTCTTCGCCTGGCGCGGCGGCCTGCACGCGACCCGCTTCGTGCTCATCGGCATCGGCTTCGCGATCGCCCTGCGCTCCATCACCACGCTCTTCATGACCAAGGGCGACTATCTCGTCGCCCAGCAGGCGCAGATCTGGATGACGGGCTCCCTCAACGGGCGCGGCTGGACGGAGGCGACACCGCTCGCCCTGACCCTGCTCGTCCTGCTCCCGTTCGTGTTCTGGGCCGCCCGCGCCCAGCGCTCGGTGACCATGGACGACGACACGGCGACCGCGCTCGGGGCGCGCCTCGGTCACGTACGCCTCGGTCTCGTGCTGCTCGGCGTCGTCCTCGCATCCGTGGCGACCGGCGCCGCCGGGCCCGTCGACTTCGTGGCACTGCTCGCCCCGCAGATCGCCCGCCGCCTCACCCGCACCGCGCAGATCCCGCTGCTCTGCTCGGCGCTGATCGGCGCGCTGATCCTCGTCCTCGCCGACCTCCTTGCCCGGCGTCTCTTCTCGCCCACCGAACTGCCGGTCGGCGTCCTCACGGCGGCCGTCGGAGCCCCGTACCTGATCTGGCTGATCGTGAGAAGCCACAGCGTCCGCAGCCGTTCCGTCCGCAATGGAGGCACCTCGTGACCGCCGCCCGCCTCAGCGCCCGCGAGCTGACCCTCGCCTACGAGGACCGCGAAGTCGTGCACGAGCTCGAACTCGCGGTCCCCGACGGCAAGGTCACCGTCATCGTCGGCCCCAACGCGTGCGGAAAGTCGACCACCCTGCGCGCGCTCGGCCGCCTCCTCAAGCCCAGGAGCGGCGCGGTCCTGCTCGACGGCGACGCGCTCGCCAAGCTGCCGACCAAGAAGATCGCCCAGCAGATCGGGCTGCTCCCGCAGACGCCCGTCGCGCCCGAGGCGATCACCGTCGCCGACCTCGTCGCGCGCGGGCGCCAGCCGCATCAGCACTGGTGGCAGCAGTGGTCCGACGAGGACGAGCGGGCCGTGACGGAGGCGATGGAGCGTACCGACGTCGCCGCGCTCGCCGAGCGGTCCGTGGACGAGCTTTCGGGCGGCCAGCGCCAGCGGGTGTGGATCGCGATGGCCATCGCTCAGGAGACGGACATCCTGCTCCTGGACGAGCCGACGACGTATCTCGACATCTCGCACCAGGTCGAAGTGCTCGATCTGGTGCGCCAGTTGGCCGCCGACGGGCCGGACGGCGAGCGCGGCAGGACCGTGGTCGTCGTGCTGCACGACCTCAACCAGGCCGCCCGGTACGCCGATCACCTCGTCGCCATGAAGACGGGCCGGATCGTCGCCGAGGGCGCGCCGGCCGACGTCGTCACCGAGGATCTCGTACGCGAGGTGTTCGGTCTGGAGTGTGTGGTGGTGCCGGATCCGGTGACCGGGTCGCCCCTGGTCGTGCCCGGGGCTCCGTGGGCCGCCGAATCGAACTCGAAATCCTCGTCCGATCGAAAGGTGGCCCAGAAGCCATGACCGTGACCGTGACCACCAGGACCAACTCCGCGAACCGCCGCCGCGCCCTCGCCGCCGGGGCGCTCGCCCTCAGCGGGGCGCTCGCGCTCTCTGCCTGCGGCTCGTCGGACTCCTCCGACGACTCCGGCTCGGGTTCCGGTAAGACGCACGTCGTCAAGACCGCCATGGGCGACGTGAAGGTCCCGGTCGCCCCGAAGCGTGTCGTCGTCCTCGACACGGCCGAACTGGACTCCGCGATCACGCTGGGCGTGAAGCCGGTGGGCTCCACGCACGTCGAGGCGTCGTCGGGCTTCCCGAGCTACCTGCCCAAGGACAAGGTCAGCGGCATCAAGGACGTCGGCGAGATGCTGAATCCGAACATGGAGGCCATCGCGGCCCTCGATCCGGACGTCATCCTCACCAGCAAGATCCGGCACGCCGCGAAGTACGAGCAGCTCAAGCAGATCGCGCCGACCGTGATGACGGAGAACACCGGCCACCCCTGGAAGGAGAACTTCCAGGTCCACGCCGACGCGCTGGGCAAGAAGGCCGAGGCGAAGAAGGTCGTCTCCGCGTACGACGCCCATGCCGAGAAGGTCACCACCGCGGTCGGCGGCCCGGCGAAGGCCAAGGCGACGGAGGTCAACGTCGTGCGCTTCGTGGAGGGCGCGGACATCCGCATCTACGGCGAGCAGACGTACATCGCCACGCTCCTCAAGGACGTCGGTCTTGGCCGCCCGGCCATCGCGGCCAAGGCCAAGGACGGCTTCTCGTACGACGTGTCGCCCGAGAAGATCGACCTCGCGGACGCGGATGTCATCTTCCGTTCCACGTACGGCGATCCGAAGAAGTCCAAGCAGACGCAGACCGTCGGCAGCAGCCTGTGGAAGAACATGGGCGCGGTGAAGAAGGGCAACGTCCACACCGTCGACGACGAGCTGTGGATCCAGGGCATCGGCTACACGGCGGCGAACAAGATCCTGGACGAGATGCAGAAGTCCCTGACGAAGAAGTAGCCGCGGCTCCGGGGGCTTCCGGGCCGCGGCTGTCGGTGTGGCGGTGGCTACTTGGGGTCGGCGTTGAACTTCGAGGTCGACCAGAAGTAGCCGAGCACGGTCAGTCCCAGGCACCAGCCGATGGTCAGCCATCCGTTGTTTCCGATCTCGCTGCCCAGGAGCAGGCCGCGCAGGGTTTCGATGGCGGGGGTGAAGGGCTGGTACTCGGCGATCGGCTGGAACCAGCCCGGCATTGACCCGACGGGGACGAAGGCGCTGGAGAAGAGGGGCAGCAGGATCATCGGCATGGCGTTGTTGCCCGCGGCTTCGGCGTTCGGGCTGACCAGGCCCATGCCGACGGCGACCCAGGTGAGCGCCATGGCGAAGAGGACGAGCACTCCGAACGCGGCCAGCCATTCCAGGACGGTGGCGTCGGTGGAGCGGAAGCCGATGGCGACGCCGATGCCGCCGACGAGGACCACGCTGGCGACCGACTGCAGGACGCTGCCGATGACGTGTCCGACGAGTACGGAACTGCGATGGATGGCCATGGTGCGGAAGCGGGCGATGATGCCTTCGCTCATGTCGGTGGAGACCGAGACGGCGGTGCCGACTACGGTGCCGCCGATGGTCATCAGCAGGATGCCCGGGACGATGTAGGCGATGTAGTCGGCGCGGTCCGCGCCGCCTCCGCCGATCCCGGCGCTCATCACGTCGCCGAAGATGTAGACGAAGAGCAGCAGGAGCATGACCGGGGTGAGCAGCAGGTTCAGGGTCATCGACGGGTAGCGGCGGGCGTGCAGGAGATTACGTCGCAGCATCGTGGACGAGTCGCGGACGGCGAGGGAGAGGGAGCTCATCGGACGTTCTCCTTGGGCTGGTTGGGGACGTGGGCGTCGCTGCCGGTCAGGGCGAAGAAGACGTCGTCGAGGTCGGGGGTGTGCACGGTCAGTTCGTCGGCCTCGATGTCGGCGGAGTCGAGCCAGTCGAGGATGGAGCGGAGCTCGCGCTGGGTGCCGTCGCTGGGGATCTGGAGCGACAGGGCTTCGTCGTCGCGGGTGACTTCGTGCAGCGCCGCGGCGGCCGACTGATAGGCGGTCGGGTCGGTGAAGCGGAGGCGTACGTGGCCTCCGGGGATGGCCCGCTTGAGTTCTTCGGCGGTGCCTTCGGCGGCGATCTTGCCGTCGTTCAACACGGCGATGCGGTCGGCGAGTTCGTCGGCTTCTTCCAAGTACTGGGTGGTGAGGAAGACGGTGACGCCGTCGGCGACGAGTTCGCGGATGATGCCCCACATGTTGTGCCGTGAGCGGGGGTCGAGGCCGGTGGTGGGTTCGTCGAGGAAGATGATCCGCGGGTTGCCGACCAGGGTCATGGCGATGTCCAGGCGGCGCTTCATGCCGCCGGAGTAGGTGGAGGCGGGCTTCTTGGCGGCCTCGGTGAGGTCGAAGCGTTCGAGGAGTTCGGCGGTGACTCGTCGGCCTTCCTGCTTGGGCAGGTGGTGCAGGTCGGCCATGAGGAGCATGTTCTCCTCGCCGGTGATCAGGCCGTCGACGGCGGAGAACTGACCGGTGACACCGATCGCGGCACGCACGGCCTGCGGGTTGGCGGCCAGGTCGTGACCGCCGACGTGCAGGTCTCCGCCGTCGGCGGTGATGAGCGTGGAGAGGATCTTCACGGCGGTGGTCTTGCCGGCGCCGTTCGGGCCGAGCAGGGAAAAGACCGTTCCTTCGGGGACGGCCAGGTCGATGCCGTCGAGGACGGTCTTGTCGCCGTAGGACTTGCGCAGCCCGGTCGCCGCGATGGCGGGATTCTTCATGGTGGGTGTGCTCCTCAGGGTCTGCGGGGGGGGTCGGATGCCGCGGGGGTCAGATGCTGCGGGCGGTGATGTCCCCGTAGGCGGTGGTCGCGTGGATGTTCAGGTCGGCGGCGACGCCGTCGGCGTTCTGGAGCGTGTTGCGGATCCGGCCGTACGAGGTGCCCGCGTCCAGGGAGGCGGAGACTCCGCGGGCGGCGCCGACCGAGATCTCGCCGGACTCGGTCCGCAGGGTGACCTGGCCGTGCACGGCCTCGGCGATGTGGAGGTCGCCCTTCTGCGTACTGATCTCCGCGGGGCCGCCCAGGCGGCCGACCGAGACGTCACCGGCCTGGAGGGAGAGGCGGGCGCTGGCGGTCTCGTCGAGCTTGACCGTGCCCTGCGCGCCCTCGAAGACGACGTCGCCGAGCCGTCCGACCCCCCGGAAGTCGGCGCTGGCGGCCTTCGCCTCGACGCGGGAGCCGGCGGGCAGCTGGACGGTCACCTCCACGGATCCGGAGCCGCTGCCGAGGACCCGGTTCTTCGCCGGGGCGGCCTCGATCCGCAGGACACCGTCGGCGTACTCGACCGTGGTCTCCTCCGCCGCCGTCACGTCGCGGCCCTTCGAGGCGTTCGCGGGCCGGACCTCGACCGCGGTGTCGGCACGGTCGGCGGCGATGAACCGGATGTGTCCCGCGGGGATGTCGAGGACGGCGGAGACCGGGGCGGGGGTGTCGAAGTTCTGCATCGTGCTCTCCTTCAGGTCGTTCAGGTCGTTGTTTCTGACATGAGAAAAGCTACGTTGCGTTCACAGCCTCGGCAACATACTAGTTGCGCTAGATATGAGTACTGGCTGGTCATAGGCAGTTAATCGTTGCAACGCTCCTGAAAGTAATGCAACAACAGCCATGCGCTCGTTGCAATAGATTGAGAGTGAACGCTAAGGTGAGGGCATCCGAGGAGTACGAAGGAGATCGCGATGCCGGGCGGCAGACTCACTCAGCAGGAACGTCAGCAGATCGCGCTGGGGCTGGCCGAAGGCCTTGCCTACGCGGAGATCGCCAGACGTCTCGACCGTCCGACCTCGACGATCACGCGTGAGGTGATGCGGAACGGCGGCCCCACCGCCTACCGCGCCGACCTCGCCCACCGCGCCACCGAACGCCGCACCCACCGCCGCAGGCAGACCGCGCCCCGGGAGGCGGACGCGGCCCCGCAGCCTCACGGGCGCGACGCCGAGGCCGTGCGCGAGTTCGAGGAGACGCTGACGACCGTCTTCATGCAGTCGGGAATGCCCAAGATGATGGCCCGGGTGCATGCCTGCCTCTGCACCACCGACACGGGCAGCCTCACCGCGTCCGAACTCGTCCAGCGACTCCAGGTCAGCCCGGCGTCCATCTCCAAGGCGATCACGTTCCTCGACGGCCAGGGCCTCATCCGCCGGGAACGCGACGAACGCCGCCGCGAGCGCTACGTCGTGGACGACGACATCTGGTACCAGTCGATGATCGCCAGCGCCCGCTCCACCGCCCAGGTCGTGGAGACCGCACGGCAGGGCGTCGGCATCCTCGGGCCCGGCACCCCGGCCGCCACCCGCCTCGAGAACATCGCCCGCTTCCTCGACTTCGTCAGCGAGAGCCTCGCCCGCGCCGCGGACCAGGCCCGCGAGATCCTCCACGCGAAACCCGAGGCGGCGGCGGGCGACACCGCGGAGCCGGATTCAGACCGCGACTAGGCCGCCCTTCACGGCCGTTGCCGCTGCGATCTCCACAACAGGTAGAGCGCGGAGGCGACGGCCGCGCCGCGTACCACCCACGGCCAGGTCTCGGCCATCGCGTCGCTCATGTGACCTTCGGGGATGTGGTCGCCCCAGCGGCCTTCGTTCCTGCCCCACAGCCAGGTGATCCCGGCGGCCACGGAAAGCCCCGGCAGACCGATGACGGCCCACTTCGCCTCGGCGCGGCTGAGCCTGCGCGAGGCGTAGGCGAGGAGCCAGCCGCCGCCCAGGGCAAGCCAGTTGCCGAGGATGGCGCCGACGGTGAGGAGGGCCGCGGCGAGCAGGAGGAGGGGGTTGGTGAAGCGGGGGGTGGTGGGGGCGACGGATGCGGTGGCGGGGCGGCGGAGGCGGAGGCGGCGCCGGGGGGCGGGGTGGCCGTCATCGACGTCTTCCTCGTCGACGTCCTCGTCGACGTCGAAGTCCTCTTCCTCGCCCTCGTTCTCTTGCTCTTGCTCTTCCTTTTCGAGGCGCTTCTTCGGCGGGGGCTTGAGGATCTCCGGGATTTCTACGCCGCCGGTGAAGCCCGGCACGGTGTCGGCGAGGCCGAAGGGGCTGCTGTCCACTCGCCACCAGTCGGGCTCGGAGCCGCTCTCACCGAGCTCGTCCGTGCCGGCGAGGTGCGGCGGGGAGGGCAGGTCCTCCTGGGGCGGGTCCGGTTCCTCCGCTGCTGCGGGGCGGGGCCGGGGGCGGGGGCGGGGGCGGGGGATCACGCGGCGCGGGCGTTTGGGGCGTTCCTTCGGCTCCGCTGTGCGCTGGGTGGGGACGGCGGGGCGGGGCTCGGCCGTCTCCTGTACGTCACCGGAGCCTGCGGCTTCGACGAGTTCTTCGGGGGTGCCGAGGCGGTCGAGGATGCGGCGTATCGCGGCCGGGGTTTCGGCCGTGGTCTTCGCCCGGCTGCGGTCGATCTGGTTCCGCAGGTCGGAGACCAGGCGCATGCGGGTGCCTGACGGCAGCTGGCGTTGCTGGGCCAGGTCGCCGACGCGGCTCAGATAGTCGTAGACGAGCTGATCGCTCTCGATCCCCACGAAGTCCCCTCCGGGGCGGCCGCGTTGGCTGACCGCCCGTTGTACCCGGTGGGTCGACGGTATCGCGTCCCCCGGGCTCGGGGAGGCCCGAGGGCCACAGCCACCCGCAGCGTTCCCTGAACGAACAAGCTTTCCCGCCCACCCACCCGATTGCCCCGCAGCGACCAGCGAACATCCGCAGACGGCCACGCACGCGAGGGGACGTGCCGGTATGTCTGCCCGGAGCACGGCTCCCGAAGGCTCCGGAGCCGAAGTAGCCCCACGGCCACCGGACGATAGCGAGGACGGACATACCGGCGCGGCCCCGCACCCACAGACGAACCGTTGCCGTGCCCCGGACGCACCCGCAGTCGGCAGCGCACGCGAGGGGACGTGCCGGTATGTCTGCCCGGAGCACGGCTCCCGGAGGCTCCGGAGCCGAAGTAGCTACGCGGCCACCGGACGATAGCGAGGACGGACATACCGGCGCGGCCCCGCACCCACACACGGACCGGACCCGCAGCGCACCACGCACCCGCAGTCGGGAACGCACCGCACCCACCCACGGCCAGCACCGCACCCGCCCCCCCGGCCCACACCCACAGACACCAGGAACCCCCAGCCCCGCCTCCCAACCCGCTACCGTGGCCCTGATGAGCACCGACGAGCAGCCCCAGCGCCCAGCGGACAGCCCCCGGTCCCTCGCCGAGGCACTCCGGTCCCGTGACGACGCGTCCCTCGGTGCGCTGCTCCACGCACGCCCCGATCTGCTCACGCCCGTCCCGAACGACCTCACCCAGCTCGCCACCCGCGCAGCCACCCGCGCCTCCGTCGTCCGTGCCCTGGAGCGGCTCGACCGGTTCGCCCAGCAGGTCGCCGAGGCACTCGCCGTGGCTCCGGAACCCGCCACGTACGACGAGCTCCACGCCCTCGTCGCCGGAGACGAGGGTGGCGACGCCTCCGCCACCACCGCTCTCACCGCCGCCCTCGCCACCCTCCGCGAGCAAGCCCTGATCTGGGGCTCCGACGACCGCCTCCGTCTGGTCCGCACCGCACGCGAACTCCTCGCCCCCGCCCCGCAGTACCCCTCCCCCACCGGCCTCGGCCCGACCGTCGCCGAGGCCACCGCGGGCATGTCGCCGAACCGTATGCAGGACATCGTGGCGGCGGCCGGGCTGCCGTCCACGCACGACGCCGTCTCCGCGGTCCGCTCGCTCACCGAACTCTTCACCGACCGCACGCGGATGTCCGCGCTCCTCGACGAGGCGCCGACCGAATCCGTCGAGGTGCTGTCGCGGCTCGTCTGGGGGCCGCCGTACGGTCAGGTCACCGCCGATCCGGCCCGCCACCTGCGCTGGCTCCTGGACCGGGGGCTCCTGCTCCCCACCGCGCCCGGCACCGTCGTACTCCCCCGCGAGGCGGCCCTGCACCTGCGCGCCGGCCGCGCCCACCGGGTGCTCGAACCGGCGCCGCCCGCCGTCGAGCCGCTGCGCGAACACCGTCCACAGGCTGTGGACGCGGCGGCGGCGAGCCAGGCGTACATGGCGCTCGACACGGTCGAGGAGCTCCTGAAGGACTGGGACGAGGGCGGCCCCACCGTGCTGCGCGCGGGCGGCCTCAGCGTGCGCGACCTGAAGCGGACGGCGGTGGCCCTCGACGTACCGGAGCCGGTGGCGGCGTTCTGGGTCGAACTGGCCTACGCGGCGGGCCTGGTGGCGTCGGACGGCGAGGCGGACGAGCGGTACGCGGCGACGCCCGCCTACGACGACTGGCAGGAGCTGCCCCCCGCCGAGCGCTGGTCGGTCCTCGCCACGGCCTGGCTGACGGCGACCCGCACGGCGGGCCTGATCGGCGGCCGTGACGGCAAGGACCGCACACTGTCGGCGCTCGGCCCGCACCTGGACCGCTCGTCGGCGCCGGAGATCCGCCGCCGGGTGCTCACGCTCCTCACCACCCTGCCGGACGGCGCGAGCCCCACCCCCGAGTCGATCCTCGCGCGCCTGCGGTGGGAGCGCCCGCCGCGCGGCAGCTCGTCTTCCGGCACATCGCCCAGCCACACCGCACCCCTGGAGCTGCGGGCCCGCATCGCCCAATGGACGCTGAACGAGGCGGAGTTGCTCGGTGTCACCGGGCGCGGGGCACTGTCCGCGCACGGACGGGCACTGCTCGGCTCCGAGAGCGAGGAGACCCCGGCAGGGACGGGCGCCCACCCCTCCCCCGCCGAACTCGCCGCCTCCGGCGCCCGCGCCGCCAGGCTCCTCGCCCCGCTGCTCCCCGAACCGCTCGACCACGTCCTGCTGCAGGCCGACCTCACGGCCGTGGCCCCCGGCCCGCTGGAGCGCCCTCTCGCCGAGACCCTCTCCGTGCTCGCCGACGTCGAGTCGAAGGGCGGCGCGACGGTGTACCGGTTCACGCCAGGCTCCGTGCGGCGGGCGCTCGACGCGGGGAAGTCCGCGTCCGACCTGCACGCTTTCCTGGCCTCGCACTCCCGCACACCGGTACCGCAGCCGCTCGCGTACCTCATCGACGACGTGGCCCGTAAACACGGCCACCTGCGGATCGGCGCCGCGTCCGCGTACGTACGCTGCGACGACGAGGCCCTGCTGAACGAGATCCTCGCCGACAAGCGCTCCCAGAGCCTGCGCCTGCGCCGCCTCGCACCGACCGTGCTCGCCGCGCAGGCCGACCCCGGGGCGCTCCTCGAAGGCCTGCGCGGGATGGGCTTCGCGCCCGCCGCGGAGAGCGCCGAGGGCGACGTACTGATCACGCGGGCGCACGCCCACCGCTCGCCGCCCCGCACCAAGCCGGAGCCGGTCCACGACGGGCCGCCGCTGCCCGACACCACCCTGATCGGCGCGGCCGTACGCGCCATCCGCGCCGGCGACCTGGCATCGACCGCACCCCGCAAGGCGACCCCGGAGAAGGGCGACGCGCTGCCCCGCACCACGGCGGCCGAGACCCTCGCCACCATGCAGGCCGCGGTCCTGACCGGCGAGGCGCTGTGGATCGGCTACGTCAACGCCGAGGGCTCGGCAAGCCAGCGCGTGATCGCCCCGATCCGCGTGGAGGGCGGCTTCGTCACGGCGTACGACCACACGGCGGACGAGGTCAAGACGTACCCCCTGCATCGGGTCACGGGCGTCGCGGAGCTGGCGGACGACTGAGGGCGGCCCCCGGGCTGTGACATAGGCGGGCCCGTGGGCCGGACCGTATGCGCGCGCCATGCGGCACACTGGACGTTTGGCTTACCGAAAGGGTGCGCGCGTGAATGGTCCCCTGATCGTCCAGTCGGACAAGACTCTCCTGCTCGAGGTCGACCACGAGCAGGCGGAGGCCTGCCGCCGTGTCATCGCGCCCTTCGCGGAGCTGGAACGTGCTCCCGAGCACATCCACACCTACCGCGTGACGCCGCTCGGGCTGTGGAACGCCCGTGCCGCGGGGCACGACGCCGAGCAGGTCGTGGACGCCCTGGTGGAGTTCTCCCGCTATCCCGTGCCGCACGCGCTGCTCGTGGACATCGCCGAGACGATGGCGCGCTACGGCCGGCTCACGCTGTCGAAGCACCCCACGCACGGCCTCGTCCTGACCACCACCGACCGGCCGGTCCTGGAAGAGATCCTGCGCTCCAAGAAGGTGCAGCCGCTGGTCGGGGACCGGGTCGACGCGGACACCGTCGTGGTCCACCCCTCCGAGCGCGGGCAGATCAAGCAGACCCTCCTGAAGCTGGGCTGGCCCGCCGAGGACCTCGCCGGGTACGTCGACGGCGAGGCGCACCGTATCGACCTCGCGGAGGACGGGTGGGCGCTGCGGCCGTACCAGAAGCAGGCGGTCGAGGGGTTCTGGCACGGCGGCAGCGGTGTGGTCGTGCTGCCGTGCGGTGCGGGAAAGACGCTGGTCGGGGCGGGTGCCATGGCCGAGGCCAAGGCGACGACGCTGATCCTGGTGACCAACACGGTCTCCGCGCGGCAGTGGAAGAGCGAGCTGATCAAGCGGACCTCCCTCACCGAGGAGGAGATCGGCGAGTACAGCGGGACCCGGAAGGAGATCCGGCCCGTCACCATCGCCACGTACCAAGTGCTGACGACGAAGCGGAAGGGTGTCTATCCGCACCTGGAGCTCTTCGACTCCCGTGACTGGGGGCTCATCGTCTACGACGAGGTGCACCTGCTGCCCGCCCCCGTCTTCAAGTTCACCGCCGACCTCCAGGCCCGGCGGCGGCTCGGCCTGACGGCCACGCTGGTGCGGGAGGACGGCCGCGAGTCGGACGTCTTTTCGCTGATCGGCCCCAAGCGGTTCGACGCTCCGTGGAAGGAGATCGAGGCGCAGGGGTACATCGCGCCCGCGGACTGTGTCGAGGTGCGGGTCAATCTCACGGACTCGGAGCGCCTCGCGTACGCGACGGCCGAGGCCGAGGAGAAATACCGCTTCTGCGCCACCACCGCCACGAAGCGGAAGGTGACGGAGGCGCTGGTGCGCAAGCACGCCGGTGAGCAGACCCTCGTCATCGGCCAGTACATCGACCAACTGGACGAGCTGGGCGAGCACTTGGACGCGCCGGTCATCAAGGGCGAGACGACGAACGCGCAGCGCGAGAAGCTGTTCGGCGCGTTCCGGGAGGGCGAGATCTCCGTCCTCGTCGTCTCGAAGGTCGCGAACTTCTCGATCGACCTGCCCGAGGCTACGGTCGCGATCCAGGTGTCGGGGACGTTCGGCTCCCGGCAGGAGGAGGCACAGCGGCTCGGTCGCGTGCTGCGTCCGAAGGCCGACGGTCATGAGGCCCGCTTCTACTCCGTGGTGGCCCGGGACACCATCGACCAGGACTTCGCGGCGCACCGGCAGCGGTTCCTCGCGGAGCAGGGGTACGCGTACCGGATCGTGGACGCGGACGAGCTGCTGGCCGACAACTGAGGACCAGGGCTGCGGCCAGCAGGGGGTAGGGCGAGGCCAACGGCTGTTGCCAGTGAGGGAGTTGCAGGTCCAGGGCGCCCTGGTGGGGGACCAGCCACAGGGTGCGGGCCGTGAAGAGGGTCGCCACCGCCGCGGTCAGGCGGGGGCGGCCCTCCGCCACGAGCAGGGTCACGAGCGGTACGCACCAGATCCAGTGGTGGGACCAGCTGATGGGCGAGACCAGGAGCGCGGTGGCGGCGGTGAGGAGTACTCCGCGGGGTTCGCTGGGGCTACGGGCGGCCAGCCACAGCCCGAGGGCGGCGACGAGAACGGCGGGGACGGCCCACAGGAGGCCGGGGTGCGGGTCGTGCGCGGCTCTGGCCACAAGCCCCTGAAGCGACTGATTGTCGACGATCCACGCTTTGCCGACACGGCCCGTCTCGAAGACCCGGCGGGTCCAGAAGTCGACGCTGGCGGCGGGGAGGGTGAGCGCGCCGAGGACGAGGGTCCCGAGGAGGGCGCTGACGGCTGTGAACCCTTCACGCACGCGCCCGCGGAGGAAGAGGTACGCGATGAAGACGGCCGGGGTGAGCTTGATCCCGGCGGCGATACCGATGGCGAAGCCCTTGCCGAGGGAGCCGGGGGGCCGGGTGAGGTCCCAGAGGATGAGGCAGGCGAGGGCGAGATTGATCTGCCCGAAGAGGATCGTCTGAAAGACGGGTTCGAGCCAGAGGGCGAGGGCGGTGCAGGCGAGGAGGGGGGCGATGCGGGTGGGGAGCTGGGTGAGCCGGCAGGAGAGATGAATGAGAAGGGCAAGGAGACAGACATTGCCGACGACGAAGGTGAGCTTGAGGGCGGGGAGGGGGAGCCAGGTGGTGGGTACGAAGAGGATGGCGGCGAAGGGCGGGTACGTGGCCGGCAGCTCCCACTCGGTGACGGTGAACCCGTAGAGATCACTCCCGCCCACGACGGCGGCGCCTTCGGCCCGGTAGACGAGGGTGTCGGCCATGGGGATGCGCTGGGCGAGGCAGAGGACGGCGAGGACGGCAAGGGAAACGCCAAGAAGAGCCAAGGCTTTGACGTAACGTGACACCCCGATAACAGACGGTTCCTTCACGGCGGCGACCTTAGTGGATCACGGGGTCGCTGCGGGGCAATCGGTCGCGTATCGGATGCGGGGTGAACGGGCGGGTGGGTGGGAGAGGCTTGTTCGTTCAGGGGGGGGCACTGCGGGGTGCCGGGCGGGTGGGCGGGGAGGCCCGTTCGGCAAGGACGCACCGCGGAGTCACAGGCACCGCGAGGAAAACCGGTGGCCCCACCATGGAGCGGGGCATAAGATGCCCGGTCTGCCCGCGTGCCTCGCGCCCGCCCCCGCCCGGTCGGCAACCGGCCGGCCCCAGACCCCGCTCCCCCGCCGGAGGCAACCGTGCACGCCACCCCCGACCCCCTCTCCCGAGAGCGGAACCACCTGGCCGCATCCCGCTCGGCCCTCCGAGCCATGCGCGAGGACGCCGAAGCGCTCGACATCCGCGACGTCACCGCGAACTGGGTCAACGCCGCCGTGCTGCAGAGCCAGATCGACGAGCGGATCAAGTCCCTCGCCGATCTCTCCCACACCCCGCTCTTCTTCGGGCGGCTCGACTACCTCCACGCCCCCGGCGCCGACCAGGCGGAAGGCGCCGACGGCGAGCAGTTCTACATCGGGCGGCGGCACGTCCACGACGCCGACGGCGACCCCATGGTCATCGACTGGCGAGCCCCGGTCTCGCAGCCCTTCTACCGCGCCTCCAAGAAGGCGCCGATGGACATCGCCCTGCGGCGGCGGTTCGGATACACGGGCGGCGACCTCACCGCGTACGAGGACGAGCACCTCAGTGACGCCGACGAGGCCGAGCGGACCAGCAAGCTGCTCCAGCAGGAGATCGAGCGGCCCCGCGTCGGCCCCATGCGCGACATCGTCGCCACGATCCAGCCCGAGCAGGACGAGATCGTGCGCAGCGGTCTCGGCGGATCCGTGTGCGTACAGGGCGGGCCGGGCACCGGTAAGACAGCCGTGGGCCTGCACCGCGTCGCCTATCTGCTCTACGCCCACCGCGAGCGCCTCGCCCGGACCGGGACCCTGGTCATCGGGCCCAACAAGTCCTTCCTGCACTACATCGAGCAAGTACTGCCCGCCCTGGGCGAGTTGGAGGTCAAGCAGGCCACCGTCGACGACCTCGTCGCCCATGTGGAGGTGCGGGGGACGGACGACGCCGCCGCTGCCGTCATCAAGGGCGACGCCCGCATGGCCGAGGTGCTGAGGAAAGCCCTGCGGTCGCACGTGAGCATGCCCGAGGAGCCTGTCGTCGTGGTGCGCGGATCCCGCCGCTGGCGCGTTCCCGCGTACGAACTGGAGGAGGTCGTAGGGGAGTTGCTCGCCCGCGACATCCGGTACGGGGCCGCCCGCGACGCCCTGCCTCAGCGCATCGCGCACGCTGTGCTCGTCCGGATGGAGCAGGCCGGCGAGGCCCCCGACGACCGTGTGCAGGACGCTGTCGCCCGCAACTCCGCGGTGAAGGCCGCCGTCAAGGCCATGTGGCCGCCCGTCGATCCCGCGAAGCTCGTGCTGCGGCTGCTCTCCGATGCCGAGTTCCTTGCTCTGCATGCCGAGGGGATTCTCGATCAGGACGAGCAGAAGCTCATCCTCTGGGCCAAGCCCGCGCGGAGCCTCAAGGCCGCCAAGTGGTCCGCGGCCGACGCCGTGTTGATCGATGAGGCGAGCGATCTCGTCTCTCGGACGCATTCCCTCGGGCATGTCGTCCTCGATGAGGCGCAGGACCTCTCCCCCATGCAGTACCGCGCCGTCGGGCGGCGCTGCACCACCGGTTCCGCGACCGTCCTCGGCGACCTCGCCCAGGGCACCACCCCCTGGGCCACCCGGAGTTGGGGACAGGCCCTCGGGCACCTGGGGAAGGGCGAGGCCGTGGTGGAGGAGCTCACCGCGGGGTTCCGTGTGCCTCGGGAGGTCATCGCGTTCGCCTCCCGGCTGCTTCCCTCCATCGCGCCGGGCCTCGCCGAGGTGAAGTCCGTCCGTGAGTCGGCGGGTTCGCTCGTGGTGCGGCGCACGGCGGATCTCGACGCCGCTTCCCTCGAAGCCTGCGCCGAGTCACTGCGGCGGGAAGGTTCCATCGGGCTCATCGCCGCCGACGCCCGCGTCCCCGCGCTCGCCGAAGCACTCGACGCCGCCGGGATGACGTACCTCTCGCCCGGCGAGGAGACCACCCCCGACACCCGGCTCACGCTCGTGCCCGCCTCCCTCGCCAAGGGACTCGAGTACGACTACGTGGTCCTCGACGAGCCCGCCGCCGTCGTCGACGGCGAGCCCGACGAGCGGACCGGCCTGCGGCGGCTCTACGTCGCCCTGACCCGTGCCGTCTCGGGGCTCACCGTCGTGCACGCCGCCGGGCTGCCGGAGCAGCTCGCCGCCTAGGCGGGCTCCTTGGAGCCGGACGGCAGGTGCGTGACCACGAGCACTATGCCCGCGAGCGTCACGACGCGCGTGGCCGCGTCCAGGCCGTTCCAGTCCTCCGACTGCCACATGGCGAACCATTCGCCGCCGATCCCGATGAAGCCCGCCCCGAACAGGACGAGGATCATCAACAGGCCGATCGTGCCCGCCCGTCGGGCTCTGCGCAGCCCCTGGGGGCGGCGCAGGGCCCCGGCCCACAGGACCGTCGCCGCGAGGAGGATCAGCGCGGCCAGGCTCTCCCAGACGATGATCCCGACGTACGCGGTGTCCTGCAGCGCGGTCGATCCCACCGCGCGCCACATCAGGTCGTCGTCCTTGAAGGTGGTGTCCATCGCCAGGACATGGCGTACGAACTGCTGGTTGGTGTCGAAGTCGGTGATGTTCCCGAACGCGACGAGCGTGATGTAGAGCGCCACCGTCCCGGTGAGCAGTGTCGCGGCGACGGGCAGCGCCCCCGCCGCGAGCATCCGTTCCGCGGGACGCTTCTGGTCTGTGGTGTGCGCCTGGTCTGCGGGACGCTTCTGGTCTGTGGAACGTGTCTCGTCTGCGGGACGTGTCTGGTCTGCTGGTGTCGGCATGAAGTCCCCTCCTTTTTCGTCCAGTTGTATCGCGTCCCGCACGAAGGACGATCAGGCGTCCCGCCCGGGGGACGATCAGGCGTCCACCGCTGCCCGCCACCGGGCGACGGCCGCGGCGGACACCGGCGCCGACCAGCCGTCGGGGCGTGAGGCTCCGCCGATGTGGAACGCGTCGACGCCCGCCGCCCTGAGCCGCGGCAGATGGTCGAGGCGGAGGCCGCCGCCCACCAGGATCTGCTGCTCGTAACCCTGCTCGCCGGACCGCGCCGCCTCGGCGAGCAGCGTGGGCAGACCGTCGTCCACGCCGCTCGCCGCGCCCGCGGTGAGGTAGGTGTCGAGGCCGGGCAGGTCCGCGAGCTGCTTGCGCAGGGCATCGCGGTCGGAGGTCCGGTCGATGGCCCGGTGGAAAGTCCAGCGGCAGCCGTCGAGCGCGCCCACCACGGCCTCCACCGCGGCCAGGTCGGGGCCGCCCGTCTCGTCGAGGAAGCCCAGTACGAACTCGTCGGCGCCCGCGCCCCTGAGCTCGTGCGCGCGGCGTACGAGGGCGTCGACGTCGCCCGCGTCGAAGCCGTCCGCGAGGCGCAGCATCACGCGCAGGGAGATGTCCACGGCGGCGCGGATCTCGGCAAAGGTCTCGCGGGACGGGGTCAGGCCGTCCGCGGCCATGTCGGTGACCAGCTCGAGGCGGTCCGCGCCTCCGGCCTGGGCGGCGACGGCGTCCTCGGCGTCGAGGGCGATCACCTCCAGGACTGCACGCTTGCTCATGGATGTCTTCCTTCGGGTCCGGGGGCCGCGGGTGCGTTCGGCGTCGAAGCCGTCGCGCACAGGTCTAGTCCAATTACCCAGCCTACGCGCAGATCACCCCGGCGCGACCCAAGCGCACCGGGGTGATCGCAAAGACATGTACACGTCGATCTTGCCGAGGGTTCGGCCGAACGGCCCCCGGGCGTTCAACTCAGCGGCTTGAACCCCCTCAGGCGCAGGCTGTTGCCGACCACGAAGACCGAGGAGAACGCCATCGCGGCGCCCGCGATCATCGGGTTCAGGAGTCCTGCCGCGGCCAGCGGCAGCGCGCCCACGTTGTAGGCGAAGGCCCAGAACAGGTTCGACTTGATCGTGCCGAGCGTGCGGCGCGAGAGGCGGATGGCGTCCGCCGCCGCGCGCAGGTCTCCTCGTACGAGCGTGAGGTCGCCCGCCTCTATCGCGGCGTCCGTGCCCGTGCCCATCGCCAGGCCCAGGTCGGCCTGGGCGAGCGCGGCCGCGTCGTTCACGCCGTCGCCGACCATCGCCACGCTCCTGCCCTCCGCCTGGAGGCGCTTGACCACGTCGACCTTGTCCTGCGGCATGACCTCGGCGATCACGTCCTCGGGGGCGATGCCCACCTCGGCGGCCACCGATGCCGCGACCGCCTTGTTGTCGCCGGTCAGGAGGATCGGGGTGAGGCCGAGGTCGCGCAGGCGGCGGATCGCCTCCGGGCTCGTCTCCTTCACCGCGTCGGCCACCTCAAGGACCGCACGCGCCTCGCCGTCCCAGGCGACCGCGATGGCCGTACGCCCGGCCGCCTCGGCCTCCGCCTTCGCGCGCTCAAGCTCCACGGGGAGCCGGATCGCCCACTCGGCGAGGAGCGCCTCACGGCCGACCAGGACCGCGTGGCCCTCGACGATGCCCTGGACGCCGAGGCCCGCGACGTTCGCGAAGTCCTCGGGGGCGGGGAGCGTGCCGACCTGCTCGGTGGCGCCCGTGGCGACGGCCTGGGCGATGGGGTGCTCCGAGGAGTGCTCCAACGCGCCTGCCAGGCGCAGGACTTCGGCCTCGGTCGTACTGACTGCGACATGCGTGGCGAGCAGGGTCATCTTGCCGGTGGTGACGGTGCCGGTCTTGTCCAGGACGATCGTGTCGACCTTGCGGGTCGTCTCCAGGACCTCCGGGCCCTTGATCAGGATGCCGAGCTGGGCGCCGCGCCCGGTGCCGACCATGAGGGCGGTCGGGGTCGCGAGCCCCAGGGCGCAGGGGCAGGCGATGATCAGTACGGCGACCGCGGCGGTGAAGGCGGCCGTGAGCCCGGAGCCGTTGCCGAGCCAGAATCCGAGGGTGGCGACGGCCAGGGCGATGACGATCGGCACGAAGACCGCCGAGATCTTGTCGGCGAGGCGCTGGGCCGCCGCCTTGCCGTTCTGCGCGTCCTCGACGAGCTTGGCCATGCGGGCGAGTTGGGTGTCGGCGCCGACGCGGGTGGCTTCGACGACCAGGCGTCCGCCCACGTTCAGCGTGGCTCCGGTGACCGCGTCGCCCTTGGCGACCTCGACCGGCACGGACTCGCCGGTGAGCATGGAGGCGTCGACGGCGGAGGCGCCCTCGACGACCTTGCCGTCGGTGGCGATCTTCTCGCCGGGCCGGACGAGGAAGCGGTCGCCGGTCTTCAAGTCGCTTACGGGGATGGTCTCTTCTCGCCCGCCGCCCCGCAGGACGGTGACGTCCTTGGCGCCGAGGTGGAGCAGCGCCTTGAGGGCGGCGCCCGCCTTGCGCTTGGAGCGGGCCTCGAAGTACCGCCCGGCCAGGATGAAGGCGGTGACGCCCGCCGCGGCTTCCAGGTAGATGTTCCCGGCGCCGTCCGAGCGGGAGATGGTCAGCTCGAAGGGGTGCGTCATGCCGGGCGTACCGGCCGTACCGAAGAAGAGCGCCCACAGGGACCAGATGAAGGCGGCCGACGTGCCGACCGAGATGAGCGTGTCCATCGTCGCCGCGCCGTGCCGCGCGTTCGTGTACGCGGCCTTGTGGAAGGGCCAGGCCGCGTACGTCACGACCGGCGCCGCGAGGGTCAGGGACAGCCACTGCCAGTACTCGAACTGGAGGGCCGGGATCATCGCCATCGCGATGACGGGGAGCGAGAGCAGGACCGCGGTGATCAACCGCTCGCGCAGGGGCCGCAGTTCATCGCCGGCCTGCCGCTCGTCGGCGTCCGGGTCCGTGCCCGGCTCCTCCGTACGGGCCGGGGCGGGCTCCTGCGCGGTGTAGCCGGTGGCTTCGACGGTGGCGATCAGGTCCTGTACGGCGATGTCCTGGCCGCGGTAGCTGACCTTGGCCTTCTCGGTGGCGTAGTTGACGGTCGCCTCGACGCCGTCCATGCGGTTGAGCTTCTTCTCGATCCGGGCGGCGCACGAGGCGCAGGTCATGCCACCGATGGCGAGTTCTACTTCGGCGGTGGACGCCACCTCGGGGGTGCCGGGTGTGGTGGACATGGCTGCGGGCTCCTTGTGACGGGGGCGGATCCGGGGTACCCGGGGCGGGTACCTCTGACGCAATCCATTTATACCCCTGGGGGGTATCGAACGCAAGAGAGACCCGGGGCGGGTCCGGGGTCGCGTCCGGGCTTGACTTAATACCCCCAGGGGGTATCTTCGGTGGCATGGAGGGCGGAGAGCCACTCCATCCACCCGTCCCTTGGGAGCCTTGGGAGACTTGGGAGCCGTCATGAACACCGGACTGAAGATCACCGCCTTCGCCGCGGCCGTCGCCGCGACCTTCGGCACCGCGTACGGAGTGGGCCAGGGCGTCGACCCCGTGACCTCGGAGAAGAAGCCCGCGAGCGAGCACGGGGGGCACGCGGACGGGGGCGAGAAGGAGAAGCCAGGGGGCAAGGACCCCGGCGCGGGCCACGCGGAGACCGTGCCCGGGGGCCTGCAGATCTCCGAGCGCGGCTACACGCTCGACCTGACGACGTCGCGCATCGACGCGGGGAAGCGCGAGGAGCTGCGTTTCACGGTCGTCAAGGACAGCGCGGGTAAGGCGGGCAAGGATGGCCATGGCCGGGGCGAGAACGTCACGGCGTACGAGAGGGAGCACGGCAAGGAGCTGCACCTCATCGTCGCGTCACGTGACCTGACGACCTACCGCCACCTGCACCCGACCCGCGCGGCGGACGGCACATGGTCGACGCCGGTCGAGCTCCCTGAGGCGGGCGGCTACCGCGTCTTCGCCGACTTCAAGCCCGCGGGCGCGAAGGAGGGGCTGACGCTGGGGGCGGACCTGGCGGTGGCGGGTAAATACACTCCGAAGGCGCTGCCCGAGACGGGCACGCGGGCGTCGGTCGTCGACGGCTACGAGGTCTCCCTCAAGGGGAAGTTGAAGCCTGGGAAGGCGGCTGATGTGACCCTGAACGTGGAGAAGAACGGCAGGCCGGTCACCGATCTCCAGCCCTACCTCGGCTCGTACGGCCACCTGGTCGCCCTGCGCTCCGGTGACCTCGCGTACCTCCATGTGCATCCCACCGGTGAACCGGGCGATGGCAGGACCCGGCCGGGTCCCGGGGTGTCCTTCTCGGCGTCGGCGCCGAGTGTGGGGTCGTATCGGCTGTTCCTCGACTTCAAGCATGAGGGGAAGGTGCGGACGGCGGAGTTCACAGTGCGGGCCGGCTCCGCCGGGGGGTCAGCGGAGTCGGGTCACGCGCACTGAGGGGTACGGGACCTTGCCGACTCCGGGTACGTCGTGCTCCCGAACCCACCACTCCCGCCGTGCGCACCTGCGGGTGCGTGGTGGCTGGCCGCGCAGTTCCCCGCGCCCCCAAAAAACCACTCCCCGCCGTACACACCTGCGGGTAGGCGGTGCTTGCTCGCGCAGTTCCCCGCGCCCCTGACGGGGCGCCCCCGCCGTACACACCCGCGGGCGCATCGTGGTTGCTCGCGCAGTTCCCCGCGCCCCTGACGGGGCGCCCCCGAAGGGGCGCGAGGAACTGCGCGCCAAGCCACAACAGACCGACGGACAAACACGGCGGACACCACTCCCAGGGGCGCGGGGAACTGCGCGACCAGCCACAACCGACCGACGGGCGAAGACGGCGAGCACCACCCCTAGGGGCGCGGGGAACTGCGCGATCAGCCACAACCCACCCGCAGACACGCACGGCGAGCACCACCCCTAGGGGCGCGGGGAACTGCGCGGCCAGCCACCACCCACCCGCAGACACACACCCTCGGCCCCGCCCCCCGTCCCCGCCCCGCATGGGGGCCGCCGCCGGGGTCTAGTCGAAGATCGGCAGTTCTGATTCCTTCGCGCCCGCCAACTCATACCGCGTCCCCACAAGCGGCCGCCCCGTAAAGAGGCGGATAAGCGTCGCCGCGTCGCCGATAAAGCGCGCCGGCGGCCTCTTGCCGTCAGCCACCCCCAGGGAAAGCGGCTCATCCAAGCCGTCGACATCCGCGTGCAGCGGCAACGCGGACGTCGTCCTGCTGTACTCCCCCAGCAACGTCAACGCATCAGGCAGCCCCGCCCCGCCATACGCACCAGGCAGCCCCCACGCCTCACGCACATCCCCCGCATGCACCCACTCCCCCAGCGCCACGCCATCGAGCCGCCCCTTGAACGCGACCATGACCGCGCCCGCCTCCGTCATGCCGCGCTCCAACTCGTCCACGATGCGGGAGTTGGACCAGTCGGCGCGCTCGGCGATGTCGCGGTCGTTGCTCTCCGCGCTGTAGACGCCCTCCTCGAATCGCTTCTCGACGACTCGCGTCAGCGCGGCACTGCAGTGTGCGAGGACGTGCCGCACCGTCCACCCGGGACAACAGGTCCTGATCGCGTACGCGGAGTCGTCGGCGTCCCTCAACAGCGGGATCAGTACGTCGCGTTCGGTGCGGAGCAGCCGTCCGGGGCGCTCGGGGTCGTACGCCTCGTCATGCGTGGTCGTAGTCATGGCTCAAGCCAACCGTCCGCCGCCGCACATGGCAACGGACGGGCCGGAAAGATCCAGCCCGTCCGGCGTTTGAGGACGAGTACGGCGGAGCCGACGACCAAGGCCGCCGCGCTCCTCCGCGGCAGCAGAGGCGCTCAGCATACCCCCTAGGGGTACTCAAGCGTTACAGTCGCCCCATGCCCCACGACCACAAGGAACTCCGCGCCCGCTGGCACGCGACCCTGCTCCGCGCGAGCGAGGGAACCCCCGACCCCGCGCCCTACGCGGACAACCTGCTCGCACGCTGGGCCGAGCCGCAGCGGCGGTACCACACCACCGCCCACCTCACCGCGGTCCTCGACCACATCGACGTACTGGAAGAGCACGCCGACGACCCCGACCTCGTGCGGCTCGCGGCGTGGTTCCACGACGCTGTGTACGCGCCGGACCGCTCCGAGAACGAGGAGCGCAGCGCCCGCCTCGCCGAACGCGCCCTCCAGGAAAGCGGGTTGAAGCCCGCGGCCACGGCGGAGGTGGCCCGTCTCGTCCGCCTCACCGTCACCCACGACCCCGCCGACGGCGACCACAACGGCGAGACGCTGTGCGACGCCGATCTGGCGATCCTGGCCGCCGCCCCGGACGCCTACGCCGCGTACGCCGCCGCCGTCCGCGAGGAGTACGCCTTCGTGCCGGACGAGGACTTCCGCGCGGGCCGGGCCGCGGTGCTCCGCCAGCTCCTCGCGCTGCCACGGCTGTTCCGTACGCCGTACGGTGCGGCCGAGTGGGAGGGCCCGGCGCGGGCGAACCTGGCGACGGAAATGGAGCTGCTCAGCGCCTGAGGCTCCCGTACGCTGCGCGCATGCTTTCCATGGGTGGGGACCAGGTCGAGGAAGCCGTGGCGCACGCGGCGAAGGTGCTGCGCACCGCGGTGGGGCTCGACTGGAGCGTCAAGGCGGGGGGACTCGACTGGAGCTGCCTGGAGACGGCCGAGCACATCGCCGGCGATCTCGTCGCGTACGCGGGGCAGTTGACGGGCCGGGCGACCGACACGTGGGTCCCCTTCGAGGTCGCCTTCGACGAGGGATCGGGTCCCAAGGACGCGATCAGCGTCATCGAGTCCACGGGCGGCCTGCTCTCGGCGGTGGTCCGGACGACTCCGCCGGGCGTCAGGGCGTACCACCCGTACCCCTCCGGCAGCGCGGACGAGGTGGGCTTCGCGGCGATGGGCGTCGCGGAGGTGCTGCTCCACACGTACGACATCGCGCAGGCCCTCGGCGTGGACGCGGAGCCGCCGGCCGCACTGTGCGAGGCGGTCCTTGCCTGGCTCTTCCCGCAGGTCCCGCCCGCACGTATGCCTGCCGAGCAGTGGGAGACGCTGCTCTGGGCCACGGGGCGCGGCTCCCTGGCGGGGCGCCCCCGCCTCGACAAGTGGCGCTGGCACAACGCCCTCTCGATCCCGGCCGACCGGGTCGCTCTGCGGGAGGTGTCCCCCGCGGCGGCGGCCGATCTCGCGGCGGGCGGCACGGGGGGCCTGACGTGGATCGAGGGCGGGCCCTTCGACGGGACGCGGAGGGCCGCGGAGATGGTGACGAAGGCGTACGCGTCCGGGGTGCACCGGCCCGAGTGGGGCATGTTCGCCCTGGTCCGGGTGGAGGACGAGGTCGCGGTCGGCGGGATGGGCTTCCACGGGCCGCCGGACGAGGAGGGCGTGGCGGAGGTCGGCTATGACCTGGCGGTCGGCGCGCGGGGGTACGGGTACGCCTCGGAGGCACTGGCCGCGCTCTCCGCCGTGGCCCTGACCCGCCCCGGTGTCACGGCCCTGCTGGCCGTGATCGAACCCGAGAACACCCCTTCCCAGGCAGTGGTGACGAGGGCGGGCTACACCCGGATCTCGGACCGCGAGGAGAACCGGGCCTACTTGCGCCGCGCCTGAGGTCTGCCTGCGGCGCGGTTGCGGGTAGCCGGTTGCCCTGCGGCGCGGGAGCCCTGAACAGCCGCCGCTTCGCGGCGATGTTTCCCGCCCACCCACCCGATTACCCCGCAGCGCCCCCGCCAGGGAATGCCACACCCCACCCCAGCGTTCCCCACTGTTATGCCGACCTCTGACCCGAACCCCGCCGAGCCAGGCGCCGGCCGGAAACGAATGCCCGTAGCCGTCTACATCCTCGGCCTCGCCGTCTTCGCCCTCGGCACGAGCGAGTTCATGCTCTCGGGGCTCCTGCCCCCCATCGCGGACGACATGGACGTCTCCATCCCCCGCGCGGGCCTCCTCATCTCCGCCTTCGCCATCGGCATGGTCATCGGCGCCCCCCTCCTGGCGGTGGCGACCCTGCGGCTCCCCCGCCGCACCACCCTCATCACCCTCATCACGGTCTTCGGCCTCGGCCAGGTCGCCGGCGCCCTCGCACCGACCTACGAGATCCTCTTCGCGTCCCGCGTCGTCAGCGCCTTCGCCTGCGCGGGGTTCTGGGCGGTCGGCGCGGCCGTCGCCATCGCGATGGTGCCGGTCAACCAGCGCGCCCGCGCCATGGCCGTGATGATCGGCGGCCTCTCCATCGCGAACGTGCTCGGCGTTCCCGCGGGCGCGTTCCTCGGCGACAATTTCGGCTGGCGGTCCGCCTTCTGGGCGGTCGGCGCCGCCTCCGCCATCGCTCTCGTCGGCGTACTGACGCTCATTCCGCGCATCCCGCTCCCGGCCGAGAAGCCGCGCCTGAAGCGGGAGTTGGCCATCTACCGCGACCGGCAGGTCTGGCTCTCCGTCGCGATCACCGCGCTCGCGGCGGGCGGCGTCTTCTGCGCGTTCTCGTACCTCTCCCCGCTCCTCACGGACGTGGCCGGTCTCGACAAGGGGTGGGTGCCGACCGTCCTCGGCCTCTTCGGTCTCGGCGCGCTCATCGGCACCGCGATCGGCGGCCGCGTCGCGGACGCGCACCTCTTCGGCGTCCTGCTCAGCGGCATCGCGGCCTCGACGGTCTTCCTCGTCGCCCTCGCGCTCTTCTCCGGCACGGCGGCCGTGGCGATCGCCCTCTCGTTCCTCCTCGGCGTCTCCGCCTTCTACACCGCCCCGGCCCTCAACGCCCGTATGTTCAACGTCGCGGGCGCCGCCCCCACCCTCGCGGGCGCGACCACGACGGCCGCGTTCAACCTGGGCAACACGGGCGGCCCCTGGCTCGGCGGCACGGTGATCGACCTCGACCTGGGCTACGCCTCGACGGCGTGGGCGGGCGCGGGGATGACGGCCGTGGCGATCGTCGCGGTCACGGCCTCCCTGCGGCTGCACCGCAGGACACCGAGCCGCGTGATCACGGCTTCGGCGGGCGACAGCGCGCAGGCGGAGGCCACCGTCGAAACCACCCGCCAGGGCACGCGGGGCCCCGCCTAGGGTGACCGCATGATCACGGTTCATCTGAAGTACGAGATCGATCCCGACCGCATCGAGGACTTCGAGGAGTACGGCCGCCGCTGGATCGTCCTGGTCAACCGCTTCGGCGGCACCCACCACGGCTACTTCCTGCCCAGCGAGGGCGACAGCGACATCGCGTACGCCCTCTTCTCCTTCCCGAGCCTCGCCGCGTACGAGCGCTACCGCACCGACAGCGCGACCGACCCCGAGTGCCAGGAAGCCTTCGAGCTCGCGCGCCGGACGCGGTGCATCCGGCGCTACGAGCGGCGGTTCCTGCGCCCCCTGGAGTGAGCCGGCCCGCGTGACGCGGGCCGCCACCCGCTTTACGCGGGCCGCCCCTTGGGCCTCCGCAGCCCCGCCTCCGTGAGCCTGCGCACCAGTTCCTTCGAGCCGATCTCGACGGCCCCGGCCCGCACCGCGTCCTCGTAACGCTCCGACGGCACGTCGTAGTGGTCGCGCTCGAAGGCGCGCGGCGGGCAGCCGATGCCTGCCGCGAACGCGTGCAGTTCCTCGTACGAGACGTCGCTGACCAGGTGGGACCACATGCGGCCGTGGCCCGGCCAGGTCGGCGGGTCGATGTAGACCGTCACGCCGTTGCCGTCCCCGTCAGGCCGCCGACCGGGGCCACGACGACGCCCGCCTTGCCGCACACCCAGTGCGGGTCGGGGCCCAACTCCGGTTCCACGTCCAGGGCGTGCGGGTCGCCCGAGCCGCAGACCGGGCAGAGCGGCCAGCGGCCGTAGCGCTCCAGGAGCGCGTCCTGGACGTCCTGGGCGACGAGGCCCGCGACGTACTCGACGCCCTCGGGCCACTGCTCGACCCACCAGCGGCGGTGCGCCACCGACTCCTCGACCAGCGAGACGACCTCGGCCTGGGCGACCTCGCGCGCCACGAGGTCGGCGAGGACAAGTGCACGAGCGGCGTGCAGCGCCTGCTCCAGGGGGTCGATCGCGTCCATGCAGCCATTGTCCACCCCACGCGCAACTCGCCGAAGATCCAGCCGAAGATCCAGCCGATGATCCACCCGAGACCCGAGGTGAGATCGGGACCAAAGGGGTCTTGACCCATCCGGAGTCCGAAAATATCTTTCAAGCGTGACCAATGATGTGAAGGAAATTTTCGCGGGCGCCGCGCCCCCCGCCCCTGCCGCCCTCGCGGCCAAGGTGCGGACCCTCGCGCCGTCCATGACCCGCTCCATGCAGCTGGTCGCCGAAGCCGTCGCCGGCGACCCCGCGGGATGCGCGGCCCTCACGGTCACCGGCCTCGCCGAGCTCACCGGCACCAGCGAGGCCACGGTGGTCCGCACCGCCCGCCTCCTCGGCTACCCCGGCTACCGCGACCTGCGGCTCGCCCTCGCCGGACTCGCCGCCCAGCAGCAGTCGGGCCGCGCGCCCGCCGTCACCGCCGACATCGCCGTCGACGACCCGATCGCGGACGTCGTGGCGAAGCTGGCGTACGACGAGCAGCAGACCCTCGCCGACACCGCGGCCGGACTCGACACCGTCCAGCTCGGCGCAGCCGTCGCCGCGCTCGCCGCCGCGCCCCGCGCCGAGATCTACGGCGTCGCCGCGTCCGGGCTCGTGGCCCAGGACCTCGCGCAGAAGCTGCTGCGCATCGGCCACATCGCCCACGCGCACTCCGACCCGCACCTGGCCGTCACGAACGCCGTCACCCTGCGCTCCAAGGACGTGGCGATCGCGATCACGCACTCCGGGTCGACCGGTGACGTCATCGAACCGCTGCGGGTCGCCTTCGAGCGCGGGGCGACGACCATCGCGATCACCGGGCGCCCCGGCAGCCCCGTATCGCAGTACGCGGACCACATCCTCACCACCTCGACCGCGCGCGAGAGCGAACTCAGGCCCGCCGCGATGTCGTCGCGCACGAGCCAACTCCTGGTCGTGGACTGCCTGTTCGTAGGCGTAGCCCAGCGGACGTACGAGACGGCAGCCCCCGCGCTCGCCGCCTCCTACGAAGCGCTCGCGCACCGGCACAGCCCGCGCGGCGGCAACCGCTGAGCAGGCCCCGCTGAGCAGGCCCCCGTAACGCCCGCACCCACCACCCGCCACCCCCCGCCGCACACGAAAGAGCCGCACCTCATGACCTCCACGACCGACGCCACGGACTCCCCCGCCCCCGGAGGCGGCGAGACGTACGGCGAACTCCGCGCCCAGCTGGACACGCTCACCACGGAGGCGTTCCGGCCCGAGCTCTCCGAGATCGACCGGCAGCCCACGCTGGAGATCGCGAAGATCATGAATGGCGAGGACGCCACCGTGTCCGCGGCCGTCGCCGAGCGGCTCCCGGCGATCGCCGCCGCCATCGACGGCACCGCCGAGCGCATGGCTCGCGGCGGCCGGCTCATCTACGCGGGGGCGGGAACGGCCGGGCGCCTCGGGGTGCTCGACGCCTCCGAGTGCCCGCCCACCTTCAACACCGACCCGGCGGAGGTCGTCGGCCTCATCGCGGGCGGCCCGAGCGCCATGGTCACGGCGGTCGAGGGCGCGGAGGACAGCAAGGAGCTCGCCGCCGAGGACCTGGACGGTCTCGGCCTCACCGGGGACGACGTGGTCGTGGGCATCTCCGCCTCCGGCCGCACCCCGTACGCGATCGGGGCTGTGGAGCACGCGCGTGCCCGCTACGGCGCCCTCACCATCGGCCTCTCCTGCAACGCGGACAGCGCTCTCGCGGCAGCCGCCGACCACGGCATCGAGGTCGTGGTGGGCCCCGAACTCCTCACCGGCTCCACCCGCCTGAAGGCGGGCACGGCCCAGAAGCTCGTCCTCAACATGCTGTCGACGATCACGATGATCCGCCTCGGCAAGACCTACGGAAACCTGATGGTGGACGTACGCGCGTCGAACGAGAAGCTGCGTGCCCGCTCGCGCCGGATCGTCGCGCTGGCCACAGGCGCATCGGACGAGGAGATCGAGACGGCCCTCGCCGCCACCGACGGCGAGGTGAAGAACGCCATCCTCACGATCCTCGGCGGAGTCGACGGCCCCACGGCCGCCGACCTTCTCTCCTCCTCGGACGGCCACCTCAGGGCCGCCCTCGACTCCGCGCGCACGACCCGCACCACCTGACCCCCAGCCGCTGAAGAACAGCGCCACCCTGCACACAGCAAGGCACCGCACCATGGCACCTGAGAACAAGAACCGCGCCACAGCCGCCGCGATCCTCCCCCTCGTCGGCGGTGCCCGGAACGTCACCTCCATCGCCCACTGCATGACGCGCCTGCGCCTTGGCCTCGCCGACCGCTCGCTGGTCGACGACGAGGCCCTGAAGGCGCTGCCCGCCGTGATGGGCGTGGTCGAGGACGACACGTACCAGATCGTGCTCGGCCCGGGCACGGTCGCCCGCGTCACGCCGGAGTTCGAGGCCCTGGTGGCGGAGGGCGGCGCCGAGGTTTCCGCCGAACACGGCCCCACCGCCGAGGAGTTGGCGGCGCAGGGTGCGGCGATCAAGGAGGCTAGGAAGGCGAAGAACTCAACCCCCTTCAAGCTCTTCCTGCGCCGCATCGCGAACATCTTCGTGCCGCTGATCCCGGCCCTCATCGGCTGCGGCATCATCGCGGGCATCAACGGCCTCCTGATCAACCTGGAGTGGCTGCCGGGCATCACCCCGGCGCTCGCCGCGATCGCCTCCGGCTTCATGGCGTTGATCGCGGTGTTCGTGGGCTTCAACACGGCGAAGGAGTTCGGGGGTACGCCGATCCTGGGCGGCGCGGTGGCGGCGATCATCGTGTACGCGGGTGTGGCGAACATCGAGGCGTTCGGCCAGAAGCTGTCGCCCGGGCAGGGCGGCGTACTGGGCGCCCTCGGCGCCGCGGTCCTCGCCACGTACATCGAGAAGTGGTGCAGGAGGTGGGTCCCGGAGGCACTGGACGTCCTGGTCACTCCCACCCTCACGGTCCTGCTCTCGGGCCTGGTCACGATCTTCGGCCTGATGTTCCTGGCGGGCGAGGTCTCGACGGGCATCGGCACGGCGGCGAACTGGCTCCTGGACAACACGGGCGCGTTCGCGGGCCTGGTACTCGGCGGCCTGTTCCTGCCCCTGGTGATGCTGGGCCTGCACCAGGCCCTGATCCCCATCCACACGACCTTGATCGAGCAGCAGGGCTTCACGGTCCTGCTCCCCATCCTGGCGATGGCGGGCGCGGGCCAGGTGGGCTGCGCGATCGCGGTCTACAAGCGCCTGCGCCACAACACCTCCATCCGTACGACGATCAAGTCAGCACTCCCCGCGGGCTTCCTGGGCGTGGGCGAACCCCTCATCTACGGCGTCTCGCTCCCCCTCGGCCGCCCCTTCATCACGGCATGCGTGGGCGGCGCGGCGGGCGGCGCGTTCATCGGGTTCTTCTCGATGATCGGCGAGAAGGTCGGCTCCACGGCGATCGGCCCATCGGGCTGGGCCCTGTTCCCCCTCCTGGACGGCAACAAGGGCCTGGGCCTAACGATCGCGATCTACGGCGGCGGCCTCCTCGTGGGCTACGCGGTGGGCTTCTTCGCGACGTACTTCTTCGGCTTCAGCAAGCAGATGCTGCTGGACTTGAACGCCGACACGACCACCCACGAGCAGGTCGTCGCGGGCTCCCCCGCCCCGGCCGCGGACCCGGCCGACCCGGCCAAGTCACCCGCGGCGGTCTGACACCGTACGCGTGAGGGCGGCATCCGTGTCGGATGCCGCCCTCACGCGTGCACAGCACTGCGTACCGGCATCGGCCCGCATCACTCGATCCCGCGAAGCCGCGCCACAACGGCTATCATGTCGCAAACGACATATTACCGTTCCCGTATGGAAGCCTTGTACACGATCGAGATGGAGCCGGACGTCCGCGCCTGGCTCGAACTCCTCACGGATCGACATCATCGCAAAGTCGAGGAGTACGCGGAGCTGCTCGCCGACATGGGCGCGTCCACACCCATGCCGTTCGCGCGCCCGCTGCGCGACGGGGTGTACGAGCTCCGCCCGACCCTGGACGGCCAAGACACGCGCATCACCTACTGGTTCGCGCCGGACCGCCGCATCGTGCTTCTCACGGTCTTCCACAAAACCCGGATGCACGAAAAGGATCAGGTCGACCGTGCGGTACGGATCCGTAAGGTGTGCGAGAGCGAGCACGGCCCGGCCCATCTGACGTATGACCGCGCCAAGGACGGAGACGCGAAATGAGCCACACCCGCTGGAGGCTGGCCCGCGAGAGGAAGCTCCGCGAGGGGTACGCCGAGTCACCGGAGGCCGAGGCCGACCGCGCCGAGATTCGCCTCGCCATGGCCTTCGCCAAGGCTGTGTACGACCGTCGCAAGGAGCTGGGGCTTTCGCAGACTCAGCTCGCCGAGCGGGCCGGACTCACCCAGGCCAAGATCTCCCGCATCGAAGGCGCGGACGCGGTACCCACCCTGCCCCTTCTCCGCCGCGTGGCCACCGCGATGAACGCCTCCTTGAACATCGCCCTGGACGCCGACCACGAGGAAGTCACGTTCATCGCCCACTCGGCGGCCTGAGGCGGCCTGAGGTATACGCGCCTACGCCCGCGCCCCCACCGGCCGCCGCAGCAGATAGACCCCCGCGGTCGACACCAGCGCCGCCATGACCGCGATGAACACCAGGCCCGCGCCCTCCAGACCCATCGGCCCCGTCAGTACGCCCACCCCGATGACCGGCAGCGAGATGCCCGTGTACGCGACCACGAACAGCGTCGAGATCACCGCCGCGCGGCGGTCCGCGGGAGATGCCTCGGCGACTGCTGACAGTGCCCCTCGGAACGCGAGGCCCTGACCGCACCCGCCGACCAGTGCGCTGAGCACCACCAGCGCCAGCAGATCCCAGTGCAGCGCGCCCGCGAGCAGCGCGAGGCCGGCGAGGAGGGCGGCGCAGCCCAGTGGCAGTGATCGCCTGAGCCCGACCCGGCCGGTCGCCAACTGCCCTGCCGTGGAGGCGAAGAAGGCCAGCGCGACGACCGAGCCGCTCACGGCGTGGTTCTCCACGTCCAGGGACTCCGCGAGGAACGCCGGGCTCACCGACGTGAACACCCCGAACAGTGCGAACCCTACGAACGAGGCGATCCCCGCAGGCACGAACACCGCCCGCACCTGCGGTGGCACGCCGGGCCGCCGCGGCCGTACCGTGCTCAGAGGCCGCGGCTCCCGCACGGTCTCCGGAAGCCGCAGCAGGACGACGGCCGAGACGGCGACCAGCGCGAGGTGCACGGCGAACGGCAGGTACAGCGGCCAGGCCGCGTACTGCGCGAGCACCCCGGCGAGCAGCGGCCCGCAGCCGAGTCCGCCCATGTTGGCGGCCGTCGCCACGAACGTGGCCCGCGAGGCGCCGACGTACGGTGCCGAGTCCATCACGTACGCCGTGGCGGCCCCGGTGAAAAGACCGGCGGACAGTCCCGAGAGCAGCCGCCCCGCATACAGCCAGCCCATCCCGACTGCGCAGAGGAAGCAGACCGCGCTCACCGCCGCGCACCCCAGGCCCCACAGCAGCACCGGGCGCCTGCCCACGACGTCCGATGCGTTGCCCGCGAGCAGCAGCACGCCGATCACCGCGAAGGCGTACACGGCGTACACGACGGTGACCGTCAGCTCGGAGAAGCCGAACTTGTCCTGGTAGAGGCCGTAGAGGGGGGTCGGCAGCGTGGTGCCGGCCATACACACGGCGAACACCGCCCCGCTGAGGAGGCACTGCCGCCAACGTCGTTGATCAACGTCCATGCCGCCGACGCTAACCCCGCACACCGCCCGCCGCCCGCGACCCGCGCAGGGATGTCCGCGGGCTCCCCCGGAATTGTCCTTGATCGGTAACGGACCGGCCCCCGGTGCATCCCCTGACCCCGGTTCCTCGTCCTGCCAGGTGGCCGCGCGGGACCGGGGCGCGGCGAGGGACGGGACGCAAAGGGGCGGACAATGGCGCGGCACAGCGGTGGGCGGGGCTGGTACGGCAAGATCATCGGGGCGGCGCTCGGGGTGACGCTGCTCGCCACCGGCGCGGGGGTGTGGAGCGCTCAGGCCGGTACCTCGGAGAGCTCCTCACCGGCAGCGAAGAAGCCCGCCGCCGTCAAGCCGGTCTCGGCGACCATCGCGCACTCCTCGGAGGCCGGGAAGCGCGGCATCAACCTCACCATCGACGACGGCCCCGACCCCAAGTGGACGCCCGAAGTCCTCGCCGTCCTGCGGCAGTACGACGTGAAGGCCACCTTCTGCATGGTGGGGACGCAGGCCGAGGCGCACCCGGCCATGGTGAAGAAGGTGGTCGCGGCCGGGCACCGCCTGTGCGACCACTCGGTGTCGCACAACACGGGCATGGACAAGGACTCCAAGGCCTACCAGTCCCAGCAGATCCTCGACGCCGAACGCATGATCACCAAGGCGTCCGGAGGCGTACGGCCCATGTACTACCGGGCCCCCGGCGGGGCGTTCACCCCGTACAGCCGCAAGCTCGCCGCCGACCGGGGCATGCGCCCCCTGGGCTGGAACGTGGACACCAAGGACTTCGAGCGCCCGGGCACGGACGCGATCGTCGCGACGGTCCAGCGGGAACTGCCCAACGGCCCGACGCTCCTCTTCCACGACGCGGGCGGCGACCGCACCCAGACCGTCGAGGCCCTGCGCACCCTCATCCCCCAACTCAAGCAGCAGAGCTACACCTTCGGCTTCCCGGTGCGCTGACCTTCACGGCAGCCGCCGCTCCCGGTTGAGCTGCCGCACCCTCTCCCGCAGCACCTCGCCCGGCGGCGCCTGCCCGACCTTCTCGGGCGGACAGTCCCACTCCCGGCCCCCGCCGAGCGGCCGCAGCTGTACGAGACCGCCCTCGCACCCCATGACCTGCCCGACGCTGCCGTCCCGGAAGTCGACGGCGTACGTCCCCGCCTCCGGCACGCTCGGATCGTCGTCGTTCACCGCGTGCCCTCCAGCACGGCGGCGAGCCGCAGCGCGGTGTCGAGGTTGCAGCGTCCCAACTCCACCAGCGGCAGCGCGCCTTCCGCCGCCGCCGTCAGCGGATCCATCCGCAGGGATGGCAGCGTGACCCCGGCCCCTTCGAGCCCCGCTCTCAACTGCCGCACGACCTCCTCCACCGCCCGCACCCGTTCCTCCGCCGTCAGCGCCATGGTCTCTGCCTCTCACACTGGGTGTTGCTGTTTCCTCACTAAGCGTGTCCGGTGCTGCGTAGCCTGAGAAGCAACGGCTTCCCAACAAACCGGCTTGTTGGAAGAGGAGTTGCCCATGACCGGCCGCCGCAAGGACCTCGACCCCTCATCGAACCCCCGCGCCCTCCTGGGCTGCGAGCTCCGTCACGCACGGGAGCGGAAGGGGATCAGCCAGGAGGCGCTGGGCGCGCCGCTGTTCGTGAGCGGCTCGTTCATCGGCCAGCTGGAGGCCGGGACGCGGCGGATGCATCTGGAGTACGCGCAGCACTTCGACGAGGTTCTGGGTACGGAGGGCTTCTTCGCCCGGAACTGCAAGGCAGTGGCCAAGTCGAAGTACCCGGATCATTTCGCGGAGGCGGCTGAGGCGGAGGCGGTTGCTACGGCGATCCGGGAGTACGTGCCTCAGCTGATTCCGGGGCTGCTACAGACCAAGGCGTACGCGCGGGCGGTGTTCTGCGACGGCCGCCCGACCGCGACTGATGACGAGATCGACGAGTTGGTGACTGCTCGACTGGAGCGGGCGCATCTGCTCGACGATCCAACAACGCCCCTGTTGTGGACTGTCCTTGACGAGGCCGTGCTGCGCCGAGAGGTTGGCGGGCCAGCCGTGATGGCGGAGGTTCTGCGCCACGTCGCGGCACTGGGGCGCAGGCGTCGGGCCATCGTGCAGGTGCTGACGTTCTCGGCAGGTGGGCACATGGCAATGGGAGGCTCTCTCAAGCTGATGACCTGCGAGAACGCACCTCCGCTCGCCTACTTGGAAGGCTTCGGAACAGGGCGGCTTGAGGATGATCCGGCCACCGTCACCCAGTACGAACTGGCTCACGATTTGATTGCGGCCAGCGCCCTCTCACCGCGAGATTCCCTGGCCCTGATTGAGTCTGTGGCAGAGGATTACTCGCATGAAGAGCAACGGCCCTGAGTACGACCTGAGCAACGCCTCGTGGCACAGGTCCAGCTATAGCGACGCAAGCGGCGGGAACTGCCTGGAGATGGCCCGCTGGCGCAAGTCCACGTACAGCGGCGGCAGTGGCAGCGACTGCCTAGAAGTGGCCGACGGGCACCCGAACCTCGTCCCCGTCCGCGACTCCAAGAACCCCACCGGCCCGAAGCTCGTGTTCCGGGCCGCCAGCTGGTCCGCGTTCGTCGCGAACCTCAAGGACAACTGACCCCGAGGCTCAAGCCACAAGCGGCGAGCCCTCTTTTCAAGGAACGGGAGGCGGGTCTCAACCCGCCCTCCCTCCCTTGGAGTTGGCACAGCCGATCACTTTCGGGCTTCGACTTGCCACGCAACGTGACGACGCTCTAGCGTGCCCGATTAACGAACAAGAACAACCCCCGCCCGGTGCTGCGAACACCTGCGGGGGTTTAACCACCGATCGAAAGCAGAATTTTCGACCCATGGCTGACGCCAAGCTTAGTGCTGCCTTCCACCCCGTGCACGCGACCCCGCACCCGATGGCCAATCCGGGCTACGGAAAGCGTTCGGCGCCCGAACAACGGCCCCGCACGAACGACGACTTCACCCACCTCCCGCCCCGCGAGGCAGCCATCGCAGCCTGCCTCGACCGGCTGCCGGACGGCACGGACATCTCCGTAAAGACCCTGGCCAAGCACCTCCCGTACGGGCAATGCGCGCTACGCACCGCCCTCAACAGGCTAGAGATGGCGGGCCACTTGAGGCGCGGCCGGGAACACGTGCGCGGATCCGACAGCGCCCGCTGGATCACCCGAACGTGGTTCTCCCGCACCGCGCGGGACGACACCTGGTGGGCAGCCTTCACGCGCGGCGACGTGCCGGAACCAGAGCCGGACAGACGGCCCCAACGCCCCACCCGCAGCCGCGCGTTCATCCTCCTCGCGGCCCTGGGCCGCACGGCCCCCGCACTCTCCCTCTCGTACATGGACTGCGTAGCCCTGGAGCCCCAACTCACAGAGTGGTTCACGCGGGGAGCCACGGAGCCAGACATCCTCCGTGCCCTGACCGCCGGGCTGCCCAGCCCCGTACACAGCCCGGTGGCCCTCGTCCGCAGCCGCCTCACGACGAAGCTCCCGCCGGAACCAGTCCTCCGCCCCGTACTCCGCGTCCTGGAATGCGGGAGATGCGGAACGCCCGGCCGCCCCGAAGCCCTTCCCGGCGGCGTCTGCGGTCCCTGCCGGGGCGAACCAGGCCCGGCAGCCCGCCCGGCGCCACTGCCACCCGCAGCGGTCCGCACCCACGCGGCGGCAGCTCGCGCCGCAGCCACCAGTCCACAGTCAGGCCAGGCATGACCGCTTCCGCCGTTGCCGGGCGGACACCCAGGCCGTACAGTTTCCTGTACGTACAGGAAGTCGTACATACCCGAGGAGGCCCCCCCGATGCGCACCATGACCTACACAGAGTCGCGAGCGAAGTACGCCGAGACGCTCAACGCCGTCACGGACGACCGCGAGGAAGTCATAGTGACCCGCGCGGGCCGGGAGCCGGTCGTCATCGTGGCGCTTGAGGAGTACGAGTCACTGAAGGAGACGGCCTACCTGCTGCGGAGCCCCGAGAATGCCCGTCGCCTGCTGGCCTCCATCGACCGCCTGGAGAGCGGTGGCGGCACAGTCAGGGAGCTCGCGGAATGAAGTTCGTCTGGGACGAATCCCCTTGGCAGGACTACATCTGGTGGCAGACGCAGGACCGCAGGATCCTCAAGCGAATCAATACACTCCTTCAGGACATCGCACGCAACGGTAACGAGGGCATCGGTAAGCCCGAGCCCTTGAAGCACGGCTTTCAGGGCTACTGGTCACGCCGCATCACCGACGAGCACCGCCTCATCCACAAGATCGTCGAGGACGAGATCCGTATCGCCTCCTGCCGGTACCACTACGAACGCTGACCCCATCGCGCGGACACTGATCCCGCCCCTCCCCGGTCGCCTTCGCGACATACTTCCCCGGCTCCGAAAGGCCCCGCTGACCGAGTTGCGCCGCTGACACGCCGGGCGCCCGACCGTCGACCACACGGTCCTGACTCCGCACCGGCCGGCGCAGTGTAAATGCGGCCATTCCTCCTCTGTCCGAAAGGCCCCCGCTCTCTGAGCGGAAACCTGAGACCACCTTCCGGTGCCTACGTGCCGTATCGAAGATGACACCGAACGTCATCGATGCGTCACCGAAGCGGCACAACCGGAGGGGACCCTTCATGACCGACCTCAACGAGCCCAACGACCCCAACGCGCCCAACGAAGAGCAGATCATCGAGGCCTGGCGGTCCGCCGCCCACATCACCCTCGCGCCGGGTCCCACGGAGGTCGCCGAGGCCGCCCCCGAGCCGGACCAGGAGTGGACGCTGCCGGGCGGCAGGGCCTGGGTGTACCTCGCCGACCCCGGACAGGGGCTCACCAAGCCGGTGATCCTCGCCGACGGCTTCAGTACGGGACCGAGCGACCTGGACTTCCTCTACGAGGGCCTGGAGCGGGGCGAGTACGCGCTCATCAGCGAACTGCGGGCGCGCGGCAGGGACGCCATCATCCTCGGCTTCGACGAGCGCAGCGCCTCGATCCTGGACAACGCCGTGGCCGCACGCTCGGCGATCCAGGAGGCGATCGCGCGCCGCACCGGCGGGCACCCGCTGGCCGTCGGCGGCTTCAGCATGGGCGGCCTTGTCACGCGGTACGCGCTCGCCAAGATGGAGCACGAGGGCGGGGAGGAGAACGAGCACCAGACCGAGCTGTACTTCTCCTACGACAGCCCGCACCGCGGCGCCTGGATCCCGATCGCGCTCCAGTCGTTCGCGCACTACATCCGGCGGCTCAACGCGGCCTTCTCGAACCAGATGAACAGCCCGGCCGCGCGCCAGCTCCTGTGGCAGCACATCTCCGAGTGGGACGACACCCCCGAGACCGACAAGGAGCGCATCGAGTTCATCGCCGAGCTGGAGCGCGTCGGCGGCTGGCCGAGCCGCCCACGGAAGATCGGCGTCGCCAACGGCGTGCGCACGGGCGTGGCCAACGGCATCGCCCCGGGTGAGCGGGCGTTCCGCGGCAAGGGCCTCGCCATCACCGGCACCCACCTCTACACGCAGCCCGCGGGCGAGGAGAAGCTCGTCGCACAGCTGCGGGTGGTGACCCTGCGCAAGCCGCAGATCCACACCTCGGGCATGCCCGAGATCGACGGCGCCCCCGGCGGCACCCTGGAGGGCTTCGGCATCCTCGCCGACGAGCTGAACAAGATCCCCGCGATCATCGGCCTCGGCTCGGAGGCCGAGATCCGCGAGCACTGCTTCGTCCCCTCCGTCAGCGCGGTGGCCCTGCGCGACATCGACACCCACGAGAAGCTGCACGACCCGTTCCCGGAGCAGTCCGAGGACAGCGAACTGGACGAGTACCTCTGCGCCACCCACAACGAGGGCCACACCCTGATCACGGAAGAACTCTGCACCTGGCTCCTGGAGCGCCTGCCGTAGCCCGCAGCAGATAGCAGAACGCCGGAAACGCCCGAGGGCGGCACCCCTTCGTGAGAAGGAGTGCCGCCCTCGGTACGTACGGGACGTAGATCAACCAGAGGTCGATCAGAAGTCCATGTCACCGCCCGGCATGCCGCCGCCGGCCGGGGCAGCGCCCGCCTTCTCCGGCTTGTCGGCGATGACGGCCTCGGTGGTGAGGAACAGCGCGGCGATGGACGCGGCGTTCTGCAGGGCAGAGCGCGTGACCTTCGCCGGGTCGAGGATGCCCTCGGCGATCATGTCGACGTACTCACCGGTCGCGGCGTTCAGGCCGTGGCCGACGGTCAGGTTGCGCACCTTCTCGACGACGACACCGCCCTCAAGGCCGGCGTTGACCGCGATCTGCTTCAGCGGGGCCTCAAGGGCCAGCTTCACAGCGGCGGCACCGGTGGCCTCGTCGCCCTCGAGCTCAAGCTTCTCGAAGACAGCGGCGGCCTGGATGAGGGCCACGCCACCACCGGCGACGATGCCCTCTTCGACGGCGGCCTTCGCGTTGCGAACGGCGTCCTCGATGCGGTGCTTGCGCTCCTTGAGCTCGACCTCGGTCGCGGCACCGGCCTTGATGACCGCAACACCGCCGGCGAGCTTCGCCAGGCGCTCCTGCAGCTTCTCGCGGTCGTAGTCGCTGTCCGAGTTCTCGATCTCGGCGCGGATCTGGTTGACGCGACCCTGGACCTGGTCGCTCTCACCGGAGCCGTCGACGATCGTGGTCTCGTCCTTGGTGATGACGACCTTGCGGGCGCGGCCGAGCAGGTCGAGACCGGCGTTCTCCAGCTTGAGGCCGACCTCCTCGGAGATGACGGTGCCACCGGTGAGGATGGCGATGTCGCCGAGCATGGCCTTGCGGCGGTCACCGAAGCCCGGGGCCTTGACGGCGACGGACTTGAAGGTGCCACGGATCTTGTTGACGACCAGGGTCGACAGGGCCTCGCCCTCGACGTCCTCGGCGATGATCAGCAGCGGCTTGCCGGACTGCATGACCTTCTCGAGGAGCGGAAGGAGGTCCTTCACGTTCGAGATCTTCGAGTTGACGATCAGGATGTACGGGTCGTCGAGCGACGCCTCCATACGCTCCATGTCGGTGGCGAAGTACGCCGAGATGTAGCCCTTGTCGAAGCGCATGCCCTCGGTGAGCTCAAGCTCCAGACCGAAGGTCTGCGACTCCTCGACGGTGATGACGCCTTCCTTGCCGACCTTGTCCATCGCCTCGGCGATGAGCTCGCCGATCTGGGTGTCGGCGGCGGAGATGGAGGCGGTCGAAGCGATCTGCTCCTTGGTCTCCACGTCCTTGGCCTGCTCGAGCAGGGCGCCCGAGACGGCCTCGACGGCCTTCTCGATGCCACGCTTGAGGGCCATCGGGTTGGCACCGGCGGCTACGTTGCGAAGGCCCTCGCGGACCAGCGCCTGCGCCAGGACGGTCGCGGTCGTCGTGCCGTCACCGGCGACGTCGTCCGTCTTCTTCGCGACCTCCTTGACCAGCTCGGCGCCGATCTTCTCGTACGGGTCCTCGAGCTCGATCTCCTTGGCGATGGAAACACCATCGTTGGTGATCGTGGGGGCACCCCACTTCTTCTCGAGGACGACGTTGCGACCCTTGGGGCCCAGGGTCACCTTGACGGCGTCGGCGAGCTGGTTCATGCCGCGCTCGAGGCCGCGCCGTGCCTCCTCGTCGAACGCGATGATCTTGGCCATGTGAAGTGGTCCTCCCGGACAGGGGTGGCATGCTTCCGGATCGCGCCAGCGCCCGCGACGGACGGCCTGCAAGCCTTGTGGTTCCTTGCCCCACCCGGCCTGCGGGCCTCACCGACCCGATCCAAGTTCTGTCACTCTCACTCGGAGAGTGCTAAGCCCAATGATTAGCACTCGACCCCTGCGAGTGCAAGCGCCTCTCGTGGATCCCCGACGTACGAGGGGGCGCGCGTCCAGGGGGTGCGCGGCGGGCCGGAGCCGAGGACGCACGAGGGGCCCGTACCCCTGTCGGGATACGGGCCCCTCGTCACTCGCTAAGTCGCTGGCCGATCGCGCCGAGATCAGACGGCGAGCTTGACCATGTCCGCCTGCGGACCCTTCTGGCCCTGCGAGATCTCGAACTCCACTCGCTGACCTTCTTCAAGGGTGCGGTAGCCGTCCATCTGAATCGCGCTGTAGTGGACGAAAACATCCGCACCACCGTCGACCGCGATGAAGCCGTACCCCTTCTCCGCGTTGAACCACTTGACGGTGCCCTGAGCCATGCCTAACTCCCCTATTACTGGCCCTTGCACGGGCCCGCACTTCGCGGACCCGGGTCAGACCTCACCCCCCCAATGGGTTGTGGAGGCGTGCGCCGGAACGCGTCGACCGCGGCTGAATGTATCTGTCCAACTGCCCTCTGCAACAGGTCAATCGGACGAGAATTCTGGGCACGCCTGATCGGTTATATGCGGAGAATTCGCCGGAATTCAGGGCAAGTCGGGCCAGACAAATGCCACGAGAAGGGCAAATGGGCAGTGCACTTTGGCTACTTCTTGTCGCCCTCGGGGCGACTTCGTATATGCGCTCGGCACAAACGGGGAAGCTCGCTTCCCAACTGTACCGCGCTCAACCACATGGAATTGCCCCCTCCACTTCTCTCGCGGAGGGGGCAATCAGGATTACGCAGGGTGTTTGGGAAAAGGATCAGCCGCCGGCGACGGCGGGGATGATCGAGACACCGGCGCCGTCCGGCGTCGCGGTCTCAAGGCCCTGCTCGAAGCGGACGTCGTCGTCGTTCACGTACACGTTCACGAAGCGCCGCAGCTTGCCCTGGTCGTCCAGGACACGGGCCGCGATACCGGCGTGGTTCTTCTCCAGATCGGCGATGACCTCACTGAGGTTCGCCCCCTCGGCGGCGACCTCGGACTGGCCGCCGGTGTAGGTGCGAAGAATGGTGGGGATGCGGACCTTGACGCTCATGGGATTCACCTCTTGATGCGGGGAGGAAGCGCCCCTGCAAGGGGCGCGGGGAACTGCGCGAGGACGGACCACGACCGCCCGTCGGCGACGGCGATCAGGCCCTACGGCGGCTAGTCGGCGAGCCCGGCGGCGCGGAACGCGTCGAGGCTGGGCTTGATCGTCGCCGTCGCCTGAGAGGTCTCGGCAACAGCGTCGAGGGTCTTGAGGCCGTCACCCGTGTTCAGCACGACCGTGGTCAGGGAGGGGTCGATGAGCCCCGCCTCGATCAGCTTCTTCGTGACGCCGACCGTCACACCCCCGGCGGTCTCCGCGAAGATCCCCTCGGTCCGAGCGAGCAGCTTGATCGCATCCACGACCTGCTCGTCGTTCACGTCCTCCACCGCACCGCCCGTGCGGCGCGCGATGTCCAGGACGTACGGCCCGTCGGCGGGGTTGCCGATGGCGAGCGACTTGGCGATGGTGTCCGGCTTCTGCGGGCGAACGACGTCGTGCCCGGCCTTGAAGGCCGTGGACACCGGCGAGCAGCCCTCGGCCTGGGCGCCGAAGATCTTGTAGGGCTTGTCCTCGACAAGACCCAGCTTGATGAGCTCCTTCAGCCCCTTGTCGATCTTCGTGAGCTGCGAGCCCGACGCGATCGGGATGACCAGCTGGTCGGGAAGGACCCACCCCAGCTGCTCGCAGATCTCGTACGCGAGCGTCTTGGAGCCCTCGCCGTAGTACGGCCGCAGGTTCACGTTCACGAAGCCCCAGCCCTCGCCCAGCGGGTCGCCGATGAGCTCGGAGCAGAAGCGGTTCACGTCGTCGTAGTTGCCCTCGATGCCGACGAGCTCGCCGCCGTACACCGCGGCCATGACGACCTTGCCCTGCTCCAGGTCGTGCGGGATGAACACGCAGGAGCGGAAGCCGGCGCGGGCCGCGGCGGCGCCGACCGCTCCGGCGAGGTTGCCAGTGGACGAGCAGGACAGGGTGGTGAAGCCGAAGGCACGCGCCGCCTCGATGGCCTGCGCGACGACGCGGTCCTTGAAGGAGTGCGTGGGGTTGCCGGAGTCGTCCTTGACGAACAACTTGCCCTGCTCGACGCCGAGTTCACGGGCGAGGTTGTCGGCCTTGACGAGCTTGGTCCAGCCGGGGTTGATGTTCGGCTTCTCGGCCACGTCCGCGGGGACGGGCAGCAGGGGGGCGTAGCGCCAGATGTTGTCGGGGCCGGACTCGATCTGCTTCCGGAGCGCCTCGGGGTCACCGGTCGGCAGGTCGTACGCGACTTCGAGCGGGCCGAAACAGGCCTGGCAGGCGAAGATCGGGCCGAGGGCGTAGAGCTCGCCGCACTCGCGGCAAGAGAGGCCGGACGCGGGGCCGAGGTCCACGGAACCCGTGGTGGTGGAGGGGGTGGTGTCGTTCGTTGCGACAGTCTGCGCAGCCATGGAGGCGAGGCCCTTTCTCCTCATCTTCCTCGCGGCGCATCTCGCCGCGAGACGGAATTGGCACCTTCCCCACCGAGACCTCGCGAGCGCGGTCGGCGGGATGGTTGCCGGGGCTTCAACGGGCCGTATCCCTCTGCCCCTCTGGATGAGCGGTATGGCGCCGGGGCTTCATGGGCCCGGGGCATTTGTTACGCGATGACCCCCGACATGCGATGGTCATCCGCGTTGTTCAAGACTGTAACCGACGGCCTGGACCCTTGAGATAGTCGTCCGAACCGCGAGATGGATCACATGTAGGCCACACACAGGAGGAGCCACCCGTGCTGGAAGAGGCCGAGCGCTGGCTGACCAGGCGTTCCTGGTCCGTTGCCGACCGTCCGCTCAGCGCACTCGTCGCCGCCAAACGGGCGTCGGGGGCCTCGGTGAGTGTCGTCCTGCCCGCGCTCGACGAGGAGGGGACGGTCGGCGAGATCGTCGCCGAGATCCGCCGTGAGCTGGTCGAGAAGGTCTCGCTCGTCGACGAGCTCGTGGTGATCGACTCCGGCTCGAAGGACCGTACGGCCGAGGTCGCGCGGGAGGCGGGCGCACGGGTCGTGCACCGGGACGAGATCCTGCCGCGCGTTCCGGCCGTGCCCGGCAAGGGCGAGGTCCTGTGGCGCTCGCTCCTGGTGACCGGCGGTGACATCGTCGCGTTCGTCGACGCGGACCTGAAGGAGTTCTCGGCGGACTTCGTCACCGGGATCGTGGGCCCGCTCCTGACCGAGCCCGACGTGGACTTCGTGAAGGCGATGTACGACCGCCCCCTGGCCGGTACCGCAGGTCAGGGTGGCCGGGTGACCGAGCTGATGGCGCGCCCGCTGCTCAATATGCACTGGCCCCAACTGGCGGGATTCGTCCAGCCGTTGGGCGGCGAGTACGCGGCGCGCAGGTCCCTCCTGGAGCGGCTTCCGTTCCCCGTCGGTTACGGAGTGGAGCTGGGCCTGCTGGTCGACGCGCTGCACACCGTGGGCCTTGACGCGCTCGCGCAGGTGGATGTCGGCGTGCGCAAGCACCGGCACCAGGACGGGCAGGCGCTCGGCCGGATGGCGGCGGCGATCTACCGGACGGCACAGCTGCGGCTCGCGCGCGGCCATCTCGTACGGCCCGAGCTCACTCAGTTCGAACGGGGCGAGCACGGGTTCGAGCCGCGGACCCATTCGGTGGACACGGAGGAGCGCCCGCCGATGTGCGGCATCGCGGAGTACACGGCACGCCGCGTGGCGTAACCACCCCAAGCCGGGCATTTTGTCTACATTCCCCACTTATGTGGCTCAGACGGGTAATGCGAAAAGTACGCCGCATCGGTGCCATGGCCGTGCCCGCCGCCGCGGCGGCGGCCGACAAGGGCAGGGGCGGCGAATCGGACACGATGCTGTACGCGGGTCTCGCGATCGCGCTGTGCGCACTGAGCGCGCTGGCGGTGGCGGCGGCGAGGAGCAGAAGCGGTTACAGACGCGACTAGGCGTCGCTCCCTGAAGGCGCCGTTCCCTGAACGTATACGGCCGGGCCCTTGCGGGTCCGGCCCCACGTTTGAGGCCTTCCCGGAAGGGCTAGGTTCGGCACATGGTCTCCGAGCACGCCGCCGCCCAGGTCCTCGTCGCGTCCAACCGCGGCCCCGTCACGTACACCCTTGAGGAGAACGGGGAACTGACGTCGAAGCGGGGCGGAGGCGGACTCGTCTCGGGCCTGAGCGCGATCGGCGACGAGGCGGACGCCCTGTGGGTCTGCGCGGCCCTCGGCGACGGCGACCGGGAGGCCGTGCGGCGCGGGGTCGGCGAGCCCGGCGTGCGGATGCTCGACATCGACGCGGGCTCGCACGAGGGAGTGCACGCCGACGCGTACAACGGGATCGCGAACTCGGTGCTGTGGTTCGTCCACCACATGCTCTACCAGACCCCGCTCGAACCGGCCTTCGGCCCGGAGTTCCGGGCGCAGTGGGCGTCGTACGAGACCTACAACCGGGCCTTCGCCGAGGCGCTCGCCGAGAACGCCGCGGCGGGCGCGGCGGTCCTCGTCCAGGACTACCACCTGTCCCTGGTGCCGGGGATGCTGCGTGAGCTGCGCCCCGACCTGCGCATCGGCCACTTCTCGCACACACCGTGGGCGCCGGTGGACTACTTCCGGATGCTGCCGGACGACGTCGCGGAACAGCTGCTGCGCGGCATCCTGGGGGCCGACCGGGCGGCGTTCCTGACGGGCCGGTGGGCGGACGCGTTCACGGAGTGCTGCGTCGCCGTCCTCGGCGGTACGACCGGTACGCGGATCGGGGTGCACGGGCTCGGGGCCGACGGGGACTTCCTGCGGGAGCGGTCGCGGCGGGCGGATGTGGAGGAGCGGCTCGTCGCGCTGCGGGAGCAGGTGGGTACCGGCCGGAAGGTGATCGTCCGCGTCGACCGGACGGAACTGTCGAAGAACATCGTGCGGGGACTCCTGGCGTACCGGGAGCTGCTGGCATCGCGGCCCGAGTGGCGGGAGCGGGTGGTGCACGTGGCCTTCGCCTACCCGTCGAGGCAGGACCTCGCGGTGTACCGCGACTACACGGCGTCCGTGCAGGCGCTGGCCGACGAGATCAACTCCGAGTACGGGGTGGAGGGTTGGACCCCGGTGGTCCTCCACGTGAAGGACGACTTCGCCCGGTCGCTGGCGGCGTACCGTCTCGCCGACGTGGCGCTGGTGAACCCCATCCGGGACGGGATGAACCTGGTGGCCAAGGAGGTGCCGGTGGTCTCCGATGACGGGTGCGCGCTGGTTCTCTCGCGAGAGGCGGGGGCGTACGAGGAGTTGGGCGAGGAGGCTCTCGTCGTCAACCCGTATGACGTGACGGGCACTTCCGCCGCGCTGCACGCGGCTTTGACCATGCCGGTCGGCGAGCGCGCGGAACGCACGAAGCGGCTCGCCGCGGCGGCTACGGCGCTCCCCCCGGCCCAGTGGTTCCTGGACCAGCTGCGGGCACTACAGGCTTGATTTATCCCCAACCCCGCCCCTTCCCGAAAACCATGCCTGCGCCCCGGACCTACCTGGGGCTCCGCCCCAGACCCCGCACAAGATGGCCTCAAACGCCGGCCGGGCTGGATCTATCCAGCCCGGCCGGAAACTTCCAGCCCGTCCGGCGTTTGAGGACGAACTCGGCGAAGCCGGTGATTGACGGCAACCAAGGCCCCCGCGCCAGAATTCGTGCCGGTCAGGCCAGCTGTGCGGCGATGCTTCCGAGTAGCTCCACCACGCCCCCCGGGCCATCCACCACCAGGTCCGCCCGCTCGGCAAGCTCCGCCACCTCCGCGCTGCCGCTGCACACGAGCAGGCCCCGCACCTGGTCCGAGCGGAGCTTCTCCACGGCCGCGTAGGCGGGCAGGTCGCCCAGGTCGTCGCCCGCGTACAGGACGGTCTCCGCGCCCACTTCGCGTACGTACTCGGCGAGGGCCACGCCCTTGTCCATGCCCGGCGGGCGCAACTCCAGGACCAGGCGGCCCGGTTCGACGATGAGGCCGTGGCGGGACGCCAGCTCGGCGAGGGGCTCGCGCAGTGCCTCGAAGGCCGCCTGCGGATCCTGCGCGCGGCGGGTGTGGACCGCGACGGCCCGGCCCTTCTCCTCTATCCACGTGCCGCGCCAGGCACCGATCGTGTCCAGGAAGCCGGGCAGTTCGGCGCGCACGGCCGCCACGCCGGGGTGCGGCTCGGCCGCGTGCACGGCGGAGGAGACGGCGTCCCAGCGCTCGGCGCCGTAGTGCCCGAGCACGACGAGGTGTTCGAGGGCCGGGACACCCGCCAAGCCGCCGTAGCGCACCGCCACGCCCGCGGGGCGCCCGGTGACGACGGCGACGGAGAGCACCTTCGGCGCGAGCGCGGCGAGGGCGGGGACGGCGCCGGGGTGGGCGCGGGCCTGCTCGGGGTCGGGCACGATCGGGGCGAGCGTGCCGTCGAAGTCGAGCGCGATCACGGCTTTCCCGGGCCGGGCGAGGAGCGCGGCGAGGCCTTCACGCCCGGCCGGAGTCACGGGCTCGGGCAGCTCGGGAGAGTACGGCGAGTACACAGGGTCACCCATGGGCCCGACCCTACGCTCAACGCTCCCCGCGCCGGGACTCCCTGACGCGCCGAAGCCGGTTGACGGTGACCGGATCGTGCGCGAGGGCGCGGGGATCGTCGAGCAGGGCGTTCAGGAGCTGGTAGTAGCGGACCGGCACCAGGCCGAGCTGCTCGCGCACGGCCCGCTCCTTGGCGCCGGGTCCTGTCACCCAGTCGCGGCGCTCCAGGGCGAGGATCGCGCGGTCGCGCTCGGAGAGGCCGGTGTCGGGGAAGCCGTCGTCCGTGGCGTTGGCATCGGTCATGCCCGTCACGCTATTCCGAGTTCTCCTCGGTCGCCGCCTTGGTCTGGATCTGGCTGAGGATCGACGCCGGATTACCGTGCTCGTCGACGGCCTTGCCGATGTACTTTTTGACCTCGACGGAGACCTGCGCCCAGGACGTCTTGCCCACGGGGTACAGCTGCGAGGTGGGCAGTTCGTCGAGGAACTCGGCGAGCGCCTTGTCGTTCTTGTTGCCCGTCATCTCCTCGGCGGCGGAGTTCGTGACGGGCAGCAGGTCGTACTCGCGCGAGAAGTCCAGGACGTTCTTCGTGCTGTAGGCGAAGTCGAGGAACTTGCCGATCTCCTCGCGGTGGCCCTTCTGCTTGAAGGCCATCATCCAGTCGGCGACACCCATGGTGGCCTGCGCGTGGCCGTTCACGCCGGGCATCGGCACCATGCCGTACTTCACGCCCTTCTTCGCGGCCATCTGCATCAGCGTGGGGTGGCCGTTGAGCATGCCCACGTCGCCGCGCGTGAAGGCGGCGAAGGCCTCTGCGCGGTCGAGCTTGGCGGGGGGCGTGGCGCCCGTCAGGCCCTTGCCGACGAGTTCGTCCTTCAGCCAGCTGAAGGTCTTCACGTTCTGCGCGGAGTCGATGTCGTACGTGCCGACGTTGTCGGTGTAGCCGCCGCCACCGCTGAGCAGCCACTGCATCGTCTCGGCCTGCGCCTCTTCCTTGCCGAGCGGCAGGGCGTAGGGGATCTTCACGCCGCGCGCCTTGAGCGTCTTGGCGGCGGCGGCGAGCTCGCTCCAGCTCTGCGGCGGGGTGAGACCGGCGTCCTTGAAGATCTTCTCGTTGTAGAAGAGCAGGCGCGTGGAGGAGGCGAAGGGCATGCCGTACTGGACGCGCTTGAGCTCGCCCGCCTCGGAGAGCGGGGCCATGAAGTCGGCCTGGGTGGAGATGGAGACCAGGTCTTCGGTGCGGTAGAGCTTGTCCGCCGCGGCGTAGTCGGCGTACGCGCCGATCTGGGCCATGTCGGGGGCGTCGCCCGCCTTGACCATTTCCTTGACCTTGCGGTCCACGTCGGTCCAGGAGTAGACGTCGACGTCGACCTTGATGCCGGGGTTCTGGGCCTCGAACTTCTTGGCGAGCTTGTCCCAGTACTTCTGGGAGCTGTTGTCCTTGGAGTCGCCGTAGTCGGCGGCCACCAGCTTGAGGGTGACGTCGCCGGAGTCGCCCGGACCGCCGCAGCCGGCGAGTACCGCCGCCATGCCCAGTGCGGCTATCGCCGCGGTCAGTCCTGTCGCGCGCCGCTGCACAGCTGTTCCCACCCTCGATGATCTACGTGAACTGCGATTTTCCCTCGCGTATGGACACGAGGTCTACACCACCCCAGTATCGCTTGTGCAACGGCGTACCAATGACGTCCCACCGGCAAGGAGCCTTGACGCATGTCGCGTACCGCAGCAGAGATAGCAACTCAGCCCGCCTGCTGGCACCGGGCGGCCGAGGCCGCTCTCACCTTCGAGGGATTCCCGGCGCCGGGCGAGCGGGTGGCCGTCACCGGGTGCGGGACGTCGTGGTTCATGGCCATCGCGTACGCGGCGCTGCGCGAGGCTGCCGGGCAGGGTGAGACGGACGCGTTCGCGTCGTCGGAGTTCCCCGCGGGGCGGAAGTACGACCGGGTGGTGGCCATCACCCGGTCCGGTACGACGACGGAGGTCCTTGAGCTCCTCGGCGAGCTGAAGGGCGTGGTCCCGACCACGGCCCTGACGGCCGACCCGAAGACTCCGGTCATGGACGCGGCCGACTCGGTGGCGGTTCTGGACTGGGCGGACGAGGAGTCGGTCGTCCAGACCCGCTTCGCGACGACGGCCCTGGCCTTCCTGCGGGCGGGGCTCGGTGAGATCCCCGGTGTGAAGTCGGTGGCCGACGCGGCGGTGGACGCGGAGCTCGCGGTGTCGGAGCCGTTGCCTCCGGCGGTTCTGGCGGCTGAGCAGTGGACGTTCCTGGGTCGTGGCTGGACGTACGGCCTTGCCCTCGAGGCGGCGCTGAAGATGCGGGAGGCGGCGGGGGCGTGGACGGAGTCGTACCCGGCGATGGAGTACCGCCACGGGCCGATCTCCATCACCGGCCCCGGCCGGGTGGCGTGGATGTTCGGTGTACTGCCGGAGGGTCTTGCGGGGGATGTCGCCCGGGTGGGCGGGGAGTTGGTGGCCCGGGAGGAAGCGGACCCCCTGGCGGACCTGATCCGGGCCCAGCGGCTCGCGGTGGCGCTGGCGGAGTCGCGGGGCTTCGACCCGGACCGGCCGCGGAACCTGACGCGGAGCGTCATTCTGGGCTGAGGGGGCGGCTGGGCGCCGACCCTGAACCGCCGCCGGCATCCTCGGGTGGGTGGGCGCCGACCCTGAACCGCCGCTTCGCGGCGGATGTCTCCCGCCCACCCACCCGATTGCCCTGCGGGGTAATGGGTGGGTGGGAGGGAGAGATCCGCCGCGAAGCGGCGGGCTTGTCTGTGTGGAGGGCTCCCCGTGCAGCGTCGGGATTGCCGGGGGGCCGAGCCCCCTGCAGCCGTATGGCGCAAAGGGGCACCCCGTCCCGAAAGGGACCTTTGGCCGCGGGCAACCCCCCGAAGTGGACTAGACCTCTCGCGGCGTAGGCGCGACACTGTCCCCGTGAGACACGTCATCGCCCTCGATGTGGGCGGCACCGGAATGAAGGCCGCCCTGGTCGGGGCGGACGGCGCGCTCCTGTACGAGGCGCGGCGGGCCACCGGCCGGGAGCGCGGGCCCGAGGCCGTGGTCGAGTCCATCCTCGGCTTCGCCGCCGACCTCCGCGCCCACGGGATCAAGGAGTTCGGGGAGCCCGCCGCCGCGGCCGGCGTCGCGATCCCCGGGATCGTCGACACCGACCGCGGCATCGCGGTCTACGCCTCGAACCTCGGCTGGCGCGACGTCCCCATGCGGGAGCTGCTCAGCCGCAGGCTGGAAGGCGTACCCGTGGCCCTCGGCCACGACGTCCGCACGGGCGGCCTCGCGGAGGGCCGGATCGGCGCGGGCAAAGGCGCCGACCGGTTCCTGTTCGTGCCGCTGGGCACGGGGATCGCCGGAGCCATCGGCATCGGCGGCGGCATCGAACCCGGCGCCCACGGCTCCGCGGGCGAGATCGGGCACATCATCGTGCGCCCCGGAGGACCGCCCTGCGGCTGCGGCCAGCGCGGCTGTCTGGAGCGGCTCGCCTCCGCGTCCGCCGTCAGCGAGGCCTGGGCGGCGGCCAGCGGCGACCCGGAGGCGGACGCCGCGGACTGCGCGAAGGCCGTGGAGTCGGGCGACCCGCGGGCCCTGGAGGTCTGGCAGAACGCCGTCGACGCGCTCGCCGACGGCCTCATCACGGCCCTCACCCTCCTGGACCCGCACACCCTGATCATCGGTGGCGGTCTCGCCGAGGCGGGGGAAACCTTGTTCACACCCCTGCGGGCGGCCATGACGGAACGGATCGTCCAGTTCCAGACCCAGCCCCTCATCGTCCCCGCCGCTCTGGGGGACACCGCCGGGTGCCTGGGCGCGGGCCTGCTCGCCTGGGATCTCCTCGGCGAACCCGAGCCGACCGGCCCCGACACCACCGACCCCGACCCAGACTCCACGGAGGTAACCGCCTGATGGCCGCTAGCAAAGTTCTCGCCGGTGCTCAGGTGGTCCTGCCCACCGGGACCCTTCCCAACGGCCGCGTGATCGTCGACGGCACGCGCATCGTGGGGAGCGCTCCCGCGGACGCCGAGACGATCGACCTCAGCGGCCACTGGGTGGTCCCCGGCTTCGTCGACATCCACAACCACGGCGGCGGCGGTGCCTCCTTCACCTCCGGCACCGTCGAGGACGTACTCAAGGGTGTCCACACGCACCGCCTGCACGGCACGACCACGGTCGTCGCCTCCACCGTCACCGGCGAGATGGACTTCCTCGCCCAGCGGGCGGGCATGCTCAGCGAGCTTGCCGAGCAGGGCGACATCGCGGGCATCCACTTCGAGGGGCCGTTCATCTCGCCGTGCCGCAAGGGCGCGCACAGCGAGGGCCTGCTGCGCGACCCGGACCCCGCCGAGGTGCGCAAGCTGATCGACGCGGCACGCGGCCGGGCGAAGATGCTCACGCTCGCCACCGAGCTGCCGGGCGGCATCGACTCCGTACGGCTGCTCGCCGAGCACGGCGTGATCGCGGCCATCGGGCACACGGACGCGTCGTACGAGCAGACCGTGCAGGCCATCGACGCGGGCGCCACCGTCGCGACGCACCTCTACAACGCGATGCCGGGTCTCGGGCACCGCGAGCCCGGCCCGATCGCCGCGCTTCTGGAGGACGAGCGGATCACGGTCGAGCTGATCAACGACGGGACGCATCTGCACCCGGCCTCGTTCGAGCTCGCCTTCCACCACGCGGGCGCCGCCCGCACCGCGCTCATCACGGACGCGATGGACGCGGCGGGCTTCGGCGACGGCCGGTACATGCTCGGCCCGCTGGAGGTCGAGGTGAAGGACAGCGTCGCGCGCCTCGTCGACGGCGGCTCGATCGCGGGCTCGACCCTCACCCTGGACCGTGCCTTCAAGCGCTCGGTGACCGTCGACGGGCTGCCGGTCGACGACGTCGTGCGGGCCATCTCCGCCAACCCCGCCAAGCTCCTCGGGATGTACGACGAGGTCGGCTCGCTGGAGCCCGGCAAGGACGCCGACCTGGTGGTCCTGGACGCGGAGTTCGACCTGGTGGGCGTCATGCGCAAGGGCGAGTGGGTGGTCGAGCCCGGTTAGGCCCAACTCGGTTGGCCCGGACCTCTGGGCCAACCGCCTTCTCTTTGACATGATCAGCCCCGAAAGCAGTCATCTCGTGGCCATCGGGGAGAGGTGAGTGACGAGTGATCCTCACAGTCACGCTGAACGCCGCCCTGGACATCACCTACCGGGTCCCCGCCCTCACCCCGCACGCCTCGCACCGCGTCACCGAGGTCATCGAACGGCCCGGCGGCAAGGGCCTGAACGTCGCCCGCGTCCTCGCGGCCATCGGCCACGACGTGACGGTCACCGGCTTCGCGGGCGGCGACACCGGCCGCGTCCTGCACGAGCACCTCTCGCGCGAGCCCCGCGTCACGGACGCGCTCGTGCCCGTCGAGGGCGCCACCCGCCGCACGCTCGCCATCGTCGACGCGACGACCGGCGACACGACGCAGCTGAACGAGCAGGGAGCGCCGGTCTCACCCGCCGAATGGGCCGCGTTCCAGGAGTCGTACGAGGACTTGCTGCGCCGGGGTGCCGCGGCGGTGGCGCTCTGCGGAAGCCTGCCGCCGGGGGTCCCGGTCGGCGCGTACGCGACGCTCGTACGGGCCGCACGCGCGGCCAAGGTCCCCGTGCTCCTGGACACCAGCGGCGAGGCGCTGCGCCGTGGCGTCGCCGCACGCCCCGACATCGTCAAGCCGAACGCCGACGAACTGGCCGAGCTGACCGGCTCCCACGAGCCCGCCCAGGCGACCCGTGACGCCCGCCGCAGGGGCGCGCACGCCGTGGTGGCGTCCCTGGGCGCACAGGGCCTGCGCGCCGTCACGCCTGAGGGCACCTGGCAGGCGGCCCCGCCAACCCGCGTGCGCGGCAACCCGACGGGCGCCGGTGACTCGGCGGTGGCGGGTCTGCTCTCCGCCCTGGTGGAGGAACTCCCGTGGCCGGACCGCCTCGCGCGCGCCGTGGCGCTGTCCGCGGCGACGGTCGAGTCCCCCGTGGCGGGCGAGTTCGTGCCCTCGACGTACGAAGACCTGCTCGCGCGGGTCGCGGTGACCGGGGAGGCCACCGCGGCGTGAGAACGCGCGTCACCGCGTGGGCGACGCACAATGCGACGCACAACGGGCCGTGCCGGCCCAGGAATTGGGGACATTCATCGTGCCACTCGTATCCACCGGGGAGCTGGTCTCCGACGCGCGCGCGGCGGGGCGCGGGGTCGCCGCGTTCAACGTGATCACGCTGGAGCACGCGGAAGCGATCGCCGCGGGCGCCGAGCGGGCGGGCACCCCCGCGATCCTCCAGATCTCCGAGAACGCCGTGAAGTTCCACGGCGGCAACCTCTCCGCGATCGCAGCGGCGGCGGCAGCGGTGGCCAGGAGTTCCTCGTCCCCGCTCTCCCTGCACCTGGACCACGTCATGGACCCGGACCTCCTGCGGGCCGCGCACCCCGAGGGCTTCAGCTCGGTGATGTTCGACGCGTCGAAGCTGCCGTACGACGAGAACGTCAAGGCGACGGCGGACGCGGTGCGTTGGGGCCACGAGCGGGGCATCTGGGTCGAGGCGGAGCTGGGAAAGGTGGGCGGCAAGGAGGGCGAGGCCCCGCTGGACGCACACGCGCCGGGCGTACGGACGGATCCCGAGGAGGCGGCGGCGTACGTGGCCGCCACGGGAGTCGACGCCCTCGCGGTGGCGGTCGGCTCCTCCCACGCGATGACGTCCCGCACGGCAACGCTGGACCACGAGTTGATAGCCGCCCTCGCCACGGCAGTCCCCGTACCACTGGTGCTGCACGGCTCAAGTGGCGTACCGGACGCGGAGATCCGGGCGGCGGTGGCATCCGGCATGGTGAAGATCAACGTCGGCACGGCCCTCAACACGGCGTTCACGGGCGAGGTGCGCGCGTACCTCGGCGCCCACGAGAAGGGCGTAGACCCCCGGAAATACCTCGCCCCGGCTCGCGAGGCGATGGCCGGGACGGTAGCGGGGTTCCTGGGGCTGCTGAAGTAGCCCCAGGGGGAGCCCTGGACGGGCGTGGAGGGCTCAGCCCTTGCTGCCCTCCACGAGCCACATCTTGTCGATGTTCGCCCCGGTCGTCCCGCACAGGTCGCTCTGGGCGCAGGTGAGCGTGACCGAGTTGGTTCCCTTGGTGAGCTGGACCACCGCCCAGGTGTTGGTCCAGCCCTTCTCCCAGTCCCCTTCCTCCGCGTGGGCGAAGTTCTTCATGTTCAGGGGACGGGTCTGCTTCTTGCCGTTGACCAGGATGGTGGCGTTCGAGTCCTTGCCGGGGACGCCGTAGTTCACGTGGAGGCTGTACGAGCCGGACTCGGGGATGCCGTTGACGGTCCACGTCACCTGGGCGCCGACCTTGTCGAACCCGGAGACGTAGACACCGCCGTCGGACTCGGCGCCCTCTATGTCCGAGGCCGTGGTCGTGCCGCCCTCCAGCTTCAGGGCCTTCGCGTCCGTCTTCGGGAGTTCGACCGGGTCCTCGGGCTTCTTCGTCGGCTTCTCGCTGGGCTTGACCGACTCGGCCTGGGTGGAGCCGCTGCCCGCTTCCTTCTCGCCGCCCTCGTCGCCGCCGCCCGACAGCATCGCGGCGGTGATCCCGATGGCGACGACCGCGACGACCGCGATCGCGGCGATCAGGAGGCCCTTCGTGTTGGGGCCGCCGCCGCGGCCGCCGGAGCCTCGGGACGCCGGGGTGTACTGCGGCGTCGTGGGGGCCCCGCCGGGCTGCGTCTCCGGAGCGGCGTAGTGCGCGTTCGGCTGGCCGTAGGCCTGCTGCTGCGGCGGCACCTGCTGGCCGTACGTGGGCGCGGACTGCGTGCCGTAGGCGTTCGGGCGGCGGTCGCCGACCGCGCGCACCTGGTTGTACGAGGACCGCTGACCGGGGTACCCGTAGCCGCCCCCGCCGCTGGGCGGGGTGGCGCCGGCCGCCTGTCCGTCTTCGTACAGATAGCCGAACGGATCGTCGTCGCCCTCCGGCGGGTTCGGCGTGTGGTCGCCGTTATTGCCGGGCGTCATTCCCAGGTCACTCCCTCATATCGCTGACCGGGGGAGCCTACCCGCTCCCGGTGAGCCCAAGGGGTGGCGTCCGCCTCATCCGGCCCGCCTGTGCTGCTTGGCACGTGACCGTTTCTCCACGTACATCCGCTGGTCAGCGGAGTGCAACACCTCGTCAGCCGACATCCCGCAATGGGCCCATCCGATGCCGAAACTGGCACCGACCCGCACCGCACGGCCGTCCACCCGGATCGGCGGGATGATCGCGTTCCGCAGCCGGACCGCGAGGTCCTGCGCGTCGGCGCGGCCGAGCCCGTCGGCGAGGACGACGAACTCGTCACCGCCGAGCCTGGCGACCGTGTCCCCGTCACGGACACCGCTGGTCAGCCGCCTGGCCACCTCGATGAGCACGGCGTCACCCGTGTGGTGCCCGAAGCGGTCGTTGATCGACTTGAAGCCGTCGAGGTCGCAGAAGAGCACGGCGAGGCCCTTGGTGCCGTCGTCCGTGTCCCCGTGCCCCTCGGGCGGCGCGACGGTGTGCACGTGGTGGTCGAAGCCCTCGCCGCCCTGCTGGAGGGCGTGCGCGTTGTTCGAGCCGTAGTCGAAGCTGTGCTGCCCGTCCGCGTCGTACACGCCGTCGTACGCCGCGTCCAGCGAATCCACCGCGCTCGGCTGGCCCGCGTGCGGCCGGCGACAGAGACGGGCGCTGAGGCGGGAGCGCAGCTCGGCGGAGTTCGGCAGGCCGGTGAGGGAGTCGTGCGAGGCGCGGTGCGCGAGCTGGAGCTCGCGGCGCTTGCGCTCCTCTATGTCCTCGACGTGGGTGAGGAGGAAGCGCGGCCCGTCGGCGGCGTCCGCGACGACGGAGTTGCGCAGGGACACCCAGACGTACGTCCCGTCGCGGCGCGCGAGGCGCAGCTCGGCGCGGCCGCCCTCGGCGGAGGTCCGCAGGAGCGTGCCGATGTCCTCGGGGTGGACCAGGTCGGAGAACGAGTAGCGGCGCATCGCGGACGCGGGGCGGCCGAGCAGGCGGCACAGGGCGTCGTTCGTGCGCAGGATGCGGCCGTGCTGGTCGCCGCCCATCTCGGCGATGGCCATGCCGGAGGGGGCGTACTCGAAGGCCTGGCGGAAGGACTCCTCGCTGGCCCGCAGCGCCTGCTGCTCGCGCTCCAGGCGGACCAGGGCGCGCTGCATGTTGGCGCGAAGGCGGGCGTTGCTGATCGCGATGGCGGCCTGGAAGGCGTACATCTGGAGGGCCTCGCGGCCCCAGGCGCCGGGCCTGCGGCCGTTGCGGGGGCGGTCCACTGAGATCACGCCGAGCAGTTCGCCGCCGGCGGCGCCCGTCGCGTACATCGGGGCGAAGAGGCGGTCCGCGGGGTGCCACTCGTCCTCGAAGCGGGGCTCGGGGCCGTCGGTGTACCACTGCGGGACGTCGTCCTCGTCGAGGACCCAGCCCTCGGTGTACGAGATGAACCTCAGGGCGCCCCAGGGCTCGCCCATGGAGAGCCGCTTCTCCCAGGCCTCGCGGGAGCCGACGCGGCCTGTGATGAGGGCCTCGGCGGCGGTGTTGCCCGCGAAGGCGGCGACCACGAGGTCGCCGTCAGGGCGCACGAGATTGACGCACGCCAGCTCATAGCCAAGGCCGTTGACCACGCCGTCGGCGACGGTCTGCAGCGTGTCCGCCAGGCTCCGGGCCGTGTTGAGATCCGCCACCACCTGATGCAGCTGCCGCAGGGTCGCAAGACGGACGTACGGCTCCGACTCGGTCTCCATTGCTCGCTCTCCCCGAGACCTCGACAGCAACTCCAGGATTCGCAGCGCCCTTAGTGTTCTCGTCGTACCTGAGTTCTCTCAGTGTCCGATTGCCACCGTCACTGAATCACAGCGAGCAGCTCACCCGGTACACAGGGTCAACAAAATATGGGTCCTGTGACTCAAGTCACAGATGGGAAGCCTTCGTTGGTCCAGTCCACTTGGCCGTCGCACACCTTTTGAGGGTGCCACGCAGCATCGGCCTTCGGTCCTAGGCCCGGTCTCGGACCTCGGCCCGATGTGGCGACAGGGGCGGCGGGGCTAGCGTCACTCCCGTGGTTCCCGTACTGAAGACATCTCCGGAGAGCGCTTCCGCGACTCCCCCTGCCCCGCCCTCCCCCCGCGCCCCGTCCCCCGACGGGCATCCTGTGGGGGTGAGCAACGAAGAGTTCCGCGCCGCCATGTCCCGGCTCGCCGCGGGTGTGGTCCTGGTGACCGCCTGCGAGCCGTCCCTCGACGCGGACGACCCCCAGGCGCCGGTCGGCGAGGACGTCGGCATGACCGCGACGGCCTTCCTCTCCGTGTCCCTCGACCCGCCTCTCGTGCTGGTCAGCCTGCGTGAGGGCTCCCGGATGGACGACCTGCTCGCCGAGCAGCCGCTGTGGGGCGTCTCGGTGCTCTCCGAGAGCCAGCGCCACATCGCGGGCCGGTTCGCGATGAAGGGCAGGATCAGCGACCGGCTGCTCTTCGAGGACATTCCCTACGTCCGGGGGGAGACGTCCGGGGCGCCGTTGATCGGCGGCGCGCTCGCGACGCTGGAGTGCCGGACCGAGCAGACGGTGACAGCGGGTGACCACACCCTTGTCATCGGGCGAGTACTTTCGGCTGCTCTGCCGAGCGCCGACGGGGGCCCGTTGACGTACTTCAAGGGGAAGTACCGACAGCTGGGCTGAGGCTTTCGGGACCGAGCCGATGGTTTTGGGTTGAACAGTCTTTGCTTCCGGGACTGTTTGCTCAGCAGCCGGGAAGGCGGGGGCTCAGCTGCCGAGGAGCCGGGGCTCAGCCCCAGCCCTCCCCCGAGCGGCCGCGCTTGGTCTGGCTGCGCTGCTTCTTCTCGCGCAGCCGCCGTTCGTTGATCCCCCGGGGGATCTTCGTGGCGCGGCGGGGCCGGGGCGGCGGAGCGGTGGCCTCCGCGAGCAGCGAGGCGAGGCGGGTGGCCGCCATCTCGCGGTTGCGCCACTGGGAACGGTGCTCGGAGGCGCGCACGCTGACGGCGCCGCCGACGAGCCGTCCCGCGAGCCGCTCCAGGGCGCGCTCCTTCCACACCGGGGGCAGCGCCTGGGTGTTGGCCAGGTCGAACCGCAGCTCCACCTGCGAGTCGCTGGTGTTGACGTGCTGACCGCCCGGCCCGGACGACCTCGAGAAGCGCCACATGAGCTCGGCCTCGGGCAGGGAGACGGAGCCGCGGATGACATAGGGACCGGACATGGGTCCTATGGTCCCGTGTCTGTCCGGTCCACGTCACCCGTATTTACGGCGCGCCACGCTTGCGTCGGGAGTGACGCGAGGGACGAGTAAAGAAAGTAAAAGGAACTGGAACCTCTGGGACCCCGGTCGACGTTCATAGGGGTGACGGTAGCTTCGTCCCCAGTACGAAGCCCGTTCGTACGCAACGAGGGAAGGGACTCCCAACAATGGCAGTAAGCCTGTCCAAGGGTGGCAACGTCTCGCTCACCAAGGAGGCTCCGGGCCTGACCGCCGTCACCGTGGGCCTCGGCTGGGACGTCCGCACCACCACTGGCACCGACTTCGACCTGGACGCCTCGGCCATCGCGGTGAACCCGCAGGGCAAGGTCTTCTCGGACCAGCACTTCGTCTTCTTCAACAACAAGGTGACGCCGGACCAGACCATCGAGCACACCGGTGACAACGTCACGGGTGAGGGCGAGGGCGACGACGAGCAGATCAAGGTCAACCTGGCGGGCCTCCCGGCCGACATCGACAAGATCGTCTTCCCGGTCTCGATCTACGACGCGGAGAACCGCTCGCAGAACTTCGGCCAGGTGCGGAACGCCTTCATCCGCATCATCAACCAGGCCGGCGGCACGGAGATCGCCCGCTATGACCTGAGCGAGGACGCCGCCACCGAGACCGCCATGGTCTTCGGCGAGCTGTACCGCAGCGGCGCGGAGTGGAAGTTCCGCGCGGTCGGCCAGGGGTACGCCTCCGGCCTCGTCGGCATCGCGCAGGACTTCGGCGTCAACGTCTGAGGTCCGCAGCCCAGTTAGCAGTTCCCGAGGGCCCTCGGCGGAATCTCCGCCGGGGGCCCTCGTGGTTGCCGCGACGGCTCCGGGGCCGGAGGATCGGCAGCACCACCCACCACTTGAGGGAGTGTGAGGGCCATGGCGACCGTGGTGCTGGTCGGGACGCTCGACACCAAAGGCGCGGAGTACGCCTGGCTGCGCGACCGGCTCAGGGAGTACGGCAGCGACACCTTGCTGATCGACGCCGGCATACTGCCCGCGCCCCCGCAGACCCCCGCCCCCGACGTGCCGGCCGACGCCGTGGCCCGCGCGGCCGGACACGACCTGGCGAAGCTGCGCGGTGCGGGCGAGCGGGGCGCGGCCGTGGCGGCGATGGCGGACGGCGTGACCGAGGTGGTGCTCGACCTGCACCGGCGGGGCAAGCTGCACGCGGTGCTCGCCGCCGGGGGCAGCGGCGGCTCGTCGATCGCCGCGCAGGCGATGCGCGCGCTGCCGGTCGGGGTGCCGAAGGTCCTGGTCAGCACGATGGCGGGCGGTGACGTGGCGCCGTACGTGGGCAGCAGCGACCTCACCCTGATGCACAGCGTCGTGGACATCTCCGGCATGAACGCCGTCTCCCGGCAGGTTCTCGGCAACGCGGCCGCGGCAGCCGCGGGCATGGCACGCCGCTTCGAGCGCGACCACGACGAACTGGCGGGCCAGGGCCGCAAGGTGGTCGCCGCGACGATGTTCGGCGTGACGACGCCCGCGATCGACGCGGCCCGCGCCCGCCTCGACGCGCTCGGCTACGAGGTCCTGGTCTTCCACGCCACGGGCGCGGGCGGCCGTGCGGTGGAGAAACTGGCGTCCGACGGCCTCCTGGACGGCGTACTCGACCTGACGACCACCGAACTCGCCGACGAGCTGGTCGGCGGCGTCCTCTCCGCGGGCCCCGAGCGCCTCACCGCGGCGGGCCGCGCGGGCATCCCGCAGGTGGTCGCCCCCGGCGCCCTCGACATGGTCAACTTCGGCCCGGAGCCGACGGTCCCGCCCCGCTTCGCGGACCGCACCCTCCTGGTCCACAACCCCACGGTCACCCTGATGCGCACGACTGCCGAGGAGATGGCCGCGCTCGGCGCCACCCTCGGCCACCGGCTCACCGCCGCGCGCGGCCCCGCCGAGTTCTTCTGGCCGCTGCGCGGGGTCTCGGCGGTGGACGTCGCGGGCGGCCCGTTCGAGGACAGGGCGGCGGACGCGGCCGGCCTCGACGCGCTGCGGACGACGGTGCGGGGCAGTGACGTACGACTGCATGAGGTGGACGCGCACATCAACGACGCGTCGTTCGCGGAGGCGATGGCCGACCGCCTGCACGAGCTGATCAGCTCACGCGCGCTGAAGCAGACGCCCTGAAACCCCTGACCCACTCAAGGAGCACCCCATGACGCAGATCACCCGCAAGGAAGCCCTGGCGCGCCTCAACTCCCAGGTCGCTAAGGGCAATCCGGTGATCGGGGCGGGAGCGGGCACGGGCCTCTCCGCCAAATGCGCGGAGGAGGGCGGCGTGGACCTCCTGATCATCTACAACTCGGGCCGCTACCGGATGGCGGGCCGCGGCTCCCTGGCGGGCCTGCTCCCGTACGGCGACGCGAACGCGATCGTGGTGGACATGGCCAGGGAGGTGCTTCCGGTGGTGAAGGACACCCCGGTCCTCGCCGGGGTGTGCGGCACGGACCCGTTCCGGGACATGGGCCGCTTCCTGGACGAGCTGAAGCGGATGGGCTTCACCGGCGTCCAGAACTTCCCGACGGTCGGCCTGTACGACGGCACGTTCCGCACCAACCTCGAAGAGACCGGCATGGGTTACGGCCTGGAGGTCGACATGGTCCGCGAGGCCCACGCCCGCGACCTCCTGACGACCCCCTACGTCTTCGACCCCGACCAGGCGGCGGACATGGCACGGGCCGGAGCGGACGTCCTCGTCCCGCACGTCGGCCTGACGACGAAGGGCGCGATCGGGGCGGGCACGGCCATGACCCTCGACCAGGCGGCGACGGCGGTCCAGGAGATGCACGACGCGGCCAAGCGCGTGAACCCCGACATCCTGGTCCTGTGCCACGGGGGCCCCATCGCGGAACCGCAGGACGCGGCGCACGTCCTGTCCCGCACCACGGGCATCGTCGGCTTCTTCGGCGCGTCCTCGATCGAACGCCTCCCCACGGAGCGCGCGATCGTGGACCAGACCCGCGCCTTCAAGTCCCTGAAGACGGGCGGCTGAACGGGTCGGCGGCTACCCTGCGCCGCATGATCCTCGAACCGCTCACCCCCGCGGAGGACGGCGCGCTCCCCGGCGAGCTGCTCACCGAGCTCACCGCCCTGTACGCGTCGAACCGCGTCTTCCACGCCCTCTCCGGGGACTTCCCCGACCCCGACGACATCCGCCCCGAGCAGGTCGCCGCCGCGCTCGCGGACGAGCTTGCCGTGCCGGGGGCGCAGGTGCTCGTCGCGCGGTCCGAGGGCCGGGTCGTCGGCATCGGCATCACGCTGGACCACCATCCCGACCCCGCCGACCCGGACCCATGGATCGGCCTGCTCATGGTCGACGCCCGACAGCAACGCAAGGGGTACGGACGGGAGTTCGTGCGCAAGATCGAGGAGCGGTTCCGGGGGAACGGCCGCGACGGGGCACGGATCGCCGTCCTGGAAGGGAACGAGGCGGCGCTCGCCTTCTGGGGCACGCTCGGGTACGAGGTCATCGACCACCGGCGCGACCTGGACGCGGGCCGCCCCTGCGCCGTACTCCGCAAGCCGCTGCCGTGACGCCTTACGGCCGGGCCGGCTTCCCGTCCCCGTACAGCCACGGGCCCCAGATGGCGCGCACCTTCTTGCGCGCCGCATCGCCGCCCGCGTGCTTCTCCACGTAGCGCGTGAAGTCCTCGGTGTCCGCGTTGCCGTGGCGGTGGGCCTTCGTCCAGCCCTGCACGATGTCGTAGAAGGTGTCGTCGCCCACAGCCTGGCGGATCTTGTGGATGACCATGCCGCCCCGCTCGTACACCGGACTGTCCGAGATGTTCGCGGCGGACGGCGGCTTGGCGGGCGGGAAGGCCCAGATGGCGTCGTTGTCCTCCTTGGCCTCGTAGTAGTCGCCCGCGTAGACCTGGTCGAAGATCTCCTGCGCGCTGTCGCCGTCGTTGTCCTCCTGCCAGAGCCACTCGGCGTACGTCGCGAAGCCTTCGTTCAGCCACATGTCCCGCCAGGACTTGGGCGTCACGGAGTTCCCGAACCACTGGTGGGCCAGCTCGTGGACGATGAGCTGGGGGTCGGGGGCGCCGGGATAGGTGGGGCGGGTCTGGGTCTCCAGGGCGTAGCCCGCGTCCCCTTCGCGGGTGACGATCGCGCCGGTCGACGAGAAGGGGTAGGGGCCGAAGTTCAGCTCCTGCCACTCCAGGATCTCGGGGATGCGGGCGAGCGCCTTCGCACTGGCCTTGGCCTCGGAGGGTTCCACCGCCGTGAGCACCGGGATGCCGGACTTCGTCGTCGACTTCTTCACCTCGTACGGCCCGATCGCCACCGTCGCGAGATAGCTCGCCATCGGCTCCGCGCTGTGCCAGGCGAAGGTGGTGCGGCCGTTCTTGGTCGACTCGCGGGTCAACTCACCGTTGGAGATGGCCTTCAGGCCCCGGGGGACGGTGACGCGTATGTCGTACGAGGCCTTGTCCGACGGATGGTTGTTGCCGGGGAACCACGCCATCGAGCCGGACGGCTCGCCCAGCGCGACGGCACCTTCCTGCGTCCGCAGCCAGCCCTCCTTGGAGTCGTCCGGGTCGGTGATGGTCTCCGGGCTGCCGGAGTAGCGGACGATGGTGCGGAACGTCTCGCCCTTGTCGAGGTCGTCCGCGGGCCGGATCGTCAGCTCCTGCCCGTCACGGTGGAAGGAGGCGTCCTTCCCCTCGACGCTCACACCCTTCACCTCCAGGCCCTTGAGGTCGAGGTTGAAGGCGCTGAGGTCCTGGGTCGCGCGCGCCGTGACCTCGGCCGTGCCGGTGAGGTGACGCGCGTCGGGGTCGTACCCGATGGCCAGGTCGTAGTGAGCGACGTCGTAGCCGCCGTTGCCCAGCATGGGGAAGTACGGGTCACGCACACCGTCGGCTCCGGGCGTGCCGTGCACTCCGGAGCCGCTGCAGGCGGTGAGGACGAGGGCGGCGATGGCGGCGATGGCGGCGGCCGATGTGCCGCGGGGCGCCGTGGATCGTGGGTGCACGGATGCGATCTTATGCGGCATATGTTCGGTGGGGCTTTCCGGTGGAGCTGTCAGGTGCAGCCCTCGCGGGCTTCAACGGGTCTCCACCGGGGCCCCACCGGGAACGCGGCCCGGCAGGGCGGGCCAGTAGTGCTCGGCGAACAGCCTGCCGACCAGCTCGCCGCGGCTGGAGACGCGGGCTTTGGTGAAGACGGCCTTGAGGTGGTCGCGGACCGTGTGCGGGGAGATGAACAGCGCCGCGGCGATCTCCGAGGTGTTCATCCCGCGCGCGATGAGCTGCGTGATCTGGAGCTCCCGCGAGGTCAGGCCGTACGCGTCCGCGACCAGGACCGCCAGGTCGGCGGGTGCCGCGGGCTCGATGACGAGGGCCACGGGGCCCGGACTGCCGCCGGGTCCCGTGAGGCAGGAGGCGTGGCAGACCAGCCAGCGGCCCTCGGTGGTCCGGATGCGCACGCGGGCGTTGCCGTGGCGGGCGCGTCCTTCGGCGACGGCCCGCGCCTGAAAGGCCGTGCCGACCACCCAGATGGGCAGCTTCAGCCCCAGCGCCGAGGGGAAGGAAGGGCCCTTCGGCAGCAGGGCGATGTGCTGCCGCGCCTCGTCGTTGGCGGACATGGCCTCGCCGGACGCGTCGAAGAGGATCAGGCCCGGCGCGGGCGCGTCCGTGCGGGACGCGGACTCGGACGCGGACTCGGACTCGGACGCGGGCGGCCGGGCGAACCCGCGCAGGCGTGCGGCGAGCGGGCGTGACAGGCCGGCGAGCAGCGCGATCTCGTCCGGGCGGAACGCGTCGGTGGTGCGGAACAGGCTCACCAGGCCCCATGGCCTGCCGCCGATCCGCAGTACGGCACGCAGCTCGTCGTGCACGCCCTGGCCCAGCAGGAGGCGCCGGAAGCGGGCGCTGCGGGCGGGCAGGCCGCCGGTGGCGGCGCGCAGCCCGGCCGCCGGTACGGTCGCGCGGGCCAGCTCGCGGAACGGCACGATGTTCTCCTCCAGGAGCTCGCTCTCCCAGTAGGCGTAACAGCCCTCGCCCGAGCCGAGGTTCTGCACCAGCATCGGCGCCGTGATCAGGCCGGTCTCCGGGTCGGCGGCCGTCCACACGGCGGAGTGGAACGGCACGAGCCGCCGCAGCCCGGCCGAGGTTCGGCTGAACAACTCACCGGTGTTCAGGGCCTGTTCGGCGGCCGAAAGCACCGCCCGGCGTTGATCGGTCATGCGCATCCCCTCCGCTGATCAGCCTGCCCTGTCCACCACGCGGCACCAACCCCTCGTTTGAGGGGGGCTGTTCCCGGCCGATCACCCACGCGCGCGGGATGGGGCTCTCGGGCGGCGTTGGCGAAGGTCGGTCGCACACGTCCAGCACGACCACGGGAGAGGGAAACGATGAACATCGCGATCATCGGAGGGGGCGCGGCAGCGGTCGGCCTCCTCGACGCACTGGCCACGCTGACCGCGACGGAGGGCGGGAGCGGCACCATCACGGTCTTCGAGCCTTCGCCGCGGCTGTGGCGCGGGCGGCCGTACGGACCGGACCTGGATTCGGTGCTGGTGAACGCGCCGCCCGCCATCATGTCGATCCGGAACGGCGACTTCGGCCACTACGCGGCCTGGCTCGGCGAACGGGGCGAACGGGGCGCCGACCACCTGGACGAGCTCCTGGGCCAGCCGCTGGTCCCGCGTGCGCTCTACGGCGAGTATCTGGAGCACACCGCGGAGAAGGCCGTGGCGGCCCTGAGCGAGCAGGGCTGGCTCGTACGCGTCGTGGCTGCCCGCGTGACCGGGGTGACCCACTCGGGACCACGTCTCGCCATCCATACACACCACACACACCACACGCAGCAGTACGAGGCCACCCACGTGGTGCTGTGCGTGGGCGGAGGAACGCCGCCTGACCTGTACGGCCTCGTCGGCAACCCGGGCTTCACAGCCGACCCCTATCCACTGGCCGCCACGCTCGAACAGGTCCCGGCCGGGAGCGACGTGTCGGTCATCGGCAGCGGCCTGACCGCCGTGGACGTCGTCGTGTCGCTCGCCGCACGCGGGCACGCGGGGCGGATCACGCTGCTTTCGCGTGGCGGAATGCTGCCGCACGTCTGGCAGCGCCCGTACGACCTGCGCCCGCGGCACGTGACGACCGAGCGCGTGGCTGAGCTGCACAAGGCGCGGGGGCGCGTCACGCTCGACGACCTCATCGGGCTGCTTCGCGCGGAACTCGTGGACGCCGGCGAGGACTTCGAAGCGCTCATGGCCGATCTCGGCGGCGCCGGGGCCGAGGACCCGACCCTGCGTCTCCGGCGACAGCTCGCCACCGTCGACGACCCCCGGCTGGGCCGCCGGGTGCTTCAGCAGGCGGCGCACACCGTCGGCCCGTACGCGTGGCGGCTGCTGCCCGAAGCCGACCGGGCCCGGCTTCGGCGTCATCTCCGCACAGCCACCGGCGTGGCATCGCCCATGATTCCGGGGAACGCGGCGGTCCTGGCGCGGCTCCTGGATTCGGAGCAACTGACCGTCGAGCGCGGGCTACGGGGGATCGAGCTGGTGGACGGCCGTTTCCGTGTCCACGGCGGCGGCGAACGCACCACGGACCTCGTCATCAACGCCGTGAACCCGCCGCCGCAAGCGGTCCCGGCCGCCGCCGAGCGCCTGGTCTGGTCCCTGGTGGACTGCGGCCTGGCCACGCTCCATCCGGCGGGCGGTCTGATCCCCGCCGATCCGCGCGTGCATGTGGTCGGAGACCTGACCGGCGGCGGCTCGTTCATCACGTCGAGCATCCCCGGCGTCGCCGCCCAGGCGTCCCGCACGGCCCAGGCCCTCCGGGCCCCCTGAGTACAGGTCCTACAGAACCGCGATGCCCAACGGGCGTTCCCCTGCCGGGAGTCGGCGGGTTTCGCCGCTCTTCAGGTCGATGACGGTGATCCCGTTCCAGAATCCGTCGCGGGTGAAGCCGCCGGTGACGTAGGCGGTGCCGCCGTCCTCGGAGACGGCGACGTCCTCGTGCGGCCCTTCGAGCGGGAAGACCCTCTCCTCGCCGTCCTTCGTACGTATGGTCAGCGAGGGCCCCTTGTCCGACGACGGGTCGATGGGTCCCGTGCCGACCGCGAACAGCGTGCCGTCGTCCGTGATCCGCGCGCCGTGCTGATGGGTGTTGGCCGTCATCTTCTCGATGTCGGACTCGCCGGTGCGCGGGTCGAGCACGACGAGCTTCTCGCCCTCGAAGGGCAGCAGGAGCTTGCCGTCCGAGGGGCGTACGGCGGCGTAGTGCGGCTTCAGCCAGGAGCCGAGGCCGCCTTCCGTGCCGTACGGGGCGACTTCGATGCGGCGGGGCTTCAGGGAGTCGGCGCGTACGACCGTCACGTCGAAGGAGTCGTGGTTGGTCGCGTAGACCTCGCGGCCGTCCTTCGACACGTCCACGTCGAAGGGGCGCCGACCCACCGGCACGGTGTCCGTGACCTCGCGCTTCTCGGTGTCGATGACCTCCAACGTCCCCTTCCCGTCAGGCACGTTGACGCCCACATAGGCGTGCTCGCCGTCCGGGGAGAGTGCGATGCCCATGCCGCCGCCGCGGTACTCGCCGGTCGTCGTGGGGCCGCTGTCGGTCTCGTACGGGATGCGGTCGACGCGTTCGCGGGTGCGCGTGTCGACGACGGCCACGGCGTCCGCCGTGGCGACCCAGGCGCGGCCGTCGTCGCCCACGGTCAGGCCGTAGGGGGCCGTGCCGACCTTCACGGACTGGATGGGGCCGCGCTCGGGGTCGACGAACGTGACGGTGTCCGAGCCGAAGTCGGCCACCAGGAGGGTGCCGTCGGGGGTGCGCTGTTCCGCGGGCAGGGTGGCCGTGGCGGTCGCGCGGGTGGTCTCGGTGCCGGGGGCCGCCTGGCTGTCTCCTGCGGTGCCGCAGCCCGCGAGGAGGGCGGCACCCAGGAGAGCGACGGCCGCCGTCCGGGGAGCCTTCACGAGGCGGCCCCCCTCAACAGTGCGGCGACCTCCGCGAAACCGCGGCGCTCCGCGTGCGCGAGGGGCGTGACGCCGTCCCGGTCGGCGAGACCGGGCGTCGCGCCCGCGGCGAGCAGCAGCGCCACGATCTCCTGGTGCGCGCGACCGCCGTCACCGAGGATCACGGCCTCCAACAGGGCGGTCCAGCCGAGGTCGTTGACGTGGTCGACGTCGATGTCGGTGACGCGCAGGACTTCCCGTACGTACGCGACGTGTCCGCGCTCCGAAGCGGGGATCACGGAGATCCCGCCGAAGCGGTTGCGGAGCTTCAGGTCGGGCCCCGCGGGAAGCAGGACGTGCAGCATGGCGACGCTGCCGGTCACGCCGGTCGCCAGCCAGGGGCTGTCGGCGCGGTGGTCCTGGGCGTCGACGTCGGCGCCCGCGGCCACCAGGGCCCGTGCAGCCTCGACGTGGTCGCCGGTGACGGCGAGCAGCAGCGGTGTGCGCAGCTCGGTGTCGCGGGCCTCGACGCGGGCTCCCGCGTCGAGGGCGGCTCTCACTTCGTCGGCGTTCCCGGCCCGTGCGGCGTCGAGCAGCCGCTGGTCCTCTGCGGTCCTTGCCATGATCGTCCTCCTCGTCGTCGTACGGACGGTCGTACGGACGGTCGTACGGACCGGAAACAGCCTCAGCATCGCGGCTTCAGTGCGGCTCAGCGCGGCCTCAGCGGCCGAGCGACGCGACGCCCGCCTTCGCGAACTTCTCGTCCAGGTCGCCGCTCGGGGCGCCCGCGACACCGATGCCCGCGATGGGCGCGCCCTTGGCGGTCACCGGAGCGCCGCCCGCGAGGAACAGGGTGCCGGGGATGTCCTTCAGGTTCGGGGCCTGCTCCAGGCGCTTGGTCAGCTCGGAGGTGGGCGCGTTCCAGGAGACGGCGGTGTACGCCTTCTTCACGGCGGACTCGGGGGACTGCGGTCCCGCGCCGTCACCGCGCAGCTCGACGATGGTGTTGCCGTTGCGGTCGACGACGGCGACGGAGACGCGCTGGTTCTCCTTCTCGGCGGCGTCGAGGGTGGCCTGGGCGGCCTTGGTCGCGGCGTCGATGTTCAGGTGCGTCGACTGCGTGAGGTTCTTGCTGCCCGCGTCGGCGGTGACGGCGGCCTTGGGAGCGGCGGCCGGGGACTCGGCGCTCGCGGAGACGGCGCCGAAGGTTCCGGCGCCGAGGACGGCGGCGGTGGCGGCGATGGTCAGGACACGGGTGCGGCGGGAGAGCTTCTGCATGGGGTGCTCCTCAGGCGAAGGTGGTGGTGAAGGTGAAGGTGATGGTGAAGGCGGAGATCCGGGGAGAGGTTGTTGTTTCCTCTCTGCGATCAATCCTCCGGCCGCATCCGGGGCCCACCCCTCGACGTACCGGCTGCTACCTGCCCGCGGCTCGGCCGACACGAGGGTCAGCCGATCGGTTGACCCCCTGGTGATCCCGACGGGCCACAATGAGGTTGTTTGCGCAGTTCAGCAGCGAGTCGGAAGCCGGAAGGAGCGAAGCCGTGGAGCAGGCCGAAGGCGCCCCGCAGGACCCCGACTCGCGCTGGCTCGCGGCCGTCATGCACACGGCGTTCTTCCTTCTCCTCGGCTCGTCGCTGACCCGGTTCCTGATGCGGCACCCCGGCGAACCGCGCACACCGTGGATCATCGCGCTCTCGGTCTCCCTCGCGCTCCTCTACGTGCTCGGCCCCACCATCGGCGCCCGCCCCACCGCCCCGCGCCGCCTCACCTGGCTGATCCTCGTCGTGGCCGTCTGGGTCGTGCTCGTCATACTCGCGCCGAGCTTCGCGTGGTGCGCGGTGCCGCTCTTCTACACCGGCCTGCGTACGCTGCCACCGCGCGCCGCCCTGTTCCTGGTGGCCGTCCTGACGGCCTTCGTGGTCGTCGCGCAGTTGCAGCTCGCGGGCAGCTTCGACCCGAACCTGCTGCTCGCGCCGCCCGCCTGGGCGGCGGTCGCGACCGCCGTCTTCCTCTACATGCAGCGCCAGGCGGCCCGCCAGCGCACGCTCATCGACGACCTCATCCGCACCCGCCGCGAACTGGCCGCCATCGAGCGGCGCGAGGGCACACTCGCCGAGCGCCAGCGCATCTCCATGGAGATCCACGACACCCTCGCCCAGGGCCTGTCCAGCCAGCAGATGCTGCTCCAGGCCGCCGACCGCGTCTGGGACACGGACCCGGCCAAGGCCCGCACCCATGTCCGTACCGCCGAGTCGATCACCGAACGCGGCCTGGCCGAGGCCCGCCGCTTCGTGCACGACCTCGCGCCCGCCGACCTCGCCGACGGCGGCGGCCTCGACGAGGCACTGCGGACGCTGGCCGCGCGCACCGCGCGGGACGCGGGCCTCACGGTCCGCTTCCACGCCGAAGGCACGCCCGCCCCGCTCCCCGACCGGACGCAGTCCGCGCTCCTGCGCATCGCCCAGGGCGCCCTGGCCAACGTGACGGAGCACGCCCACGCGACGACGGCGGCGCTGACGCTCACACACCTGGACGACCAGGTGGTACTCGACGTCGCGGACGACGGCCGCGGCTTCACGCCCACCGACCAGCCGCCCGCCCCCGACCGGCGGGGCCACGGGCTGCCCGCGATCCGTGCCCGCGCACGGCAGCTCGGCGGGACACTGACGATCGAGTCGGCACCGGGCGAGGGCACGGTGCTCTCGGTGGCGATCCCCTTGACGCCGGAGGAGACCCCATGACGACCCCCGCACCCCCGGTCCGCCTCCTGGTCTGCGACGACCACATCGTCGTACGCGCCGGACTGCTCGCCCTGCTGGGCAGCGCGCCGGACATCGAGGTGGTCGGGGAGGCGGGCACGGGCGAGGAGGCGATCGCGCTCGCCGCCAAGCTGGCCCCGGACGTGGTCCTGATGGACCTGCAACTGGGCGAGGGAATGGACGGGGTAGAGGCAACACGCCGCATCACGTCGACGGGCACCCCCGCGCCGCCCCACGTCCTGGTCCTGACGACGTACGACACGGACGCCGACATCACCCGCGCCATCGAGGCGGGCGCGACGGGCTACCTCCTGAAGGCCGAACGCCCAGAAGAGCTCTTCGCCGCGATCCACGCCGCCGCGCAGGGCCGCACCACGCTCTCCCCGCCGGTCGCGTCCCGCGTGATGGCCCGCATGCGCAAGCCGCTGCCCACCCTCACCGACCGCGAGCTCGACATCCTCGCGCAGCTCTCCCAGGGCCTCGGCAACCGCGAGATCGCCCGCGCGCTGTTCATCAGCGAGGCCACGGTGAAGACGCATCTGGGCCGGATCTACGACAAGCTCGGGGTGGATACGAGGGCGGGCGCGGTGGCGGTGGCGAAGGAGCAGCGGCTGCTGCCGTGAGCGGCGCCGTCCCGCCCCTCCGGGGCCATGACACCATCGACCACGTGCTCGACATCGGCTACGCCCTCTCCCACCGCTTTCCCGACCCTCCTCAGTTCGACTACCGCAACGCGGACGTTCACGCGCTGCGGCACGACCTGTTCTGCGGGGACGTGTATCTCGCGGACACGAAGGCGGACCGGGAGCTGTCCACAGCCTGGGGATGGGTTCCCGTCCTGGACTTCGCGTGGGCGCTGTGCGACATCGTCGAGCAGGTGGACCAGGATCCGCGAGGCAGCCGGGCCTCCCGCCCTCAGTACGCCGAGCTCGACTTCACGGAGTCGACGGACCGCATGCTGTTCACGCGGCGCTTCGGCTGGGTGGACATCGAGGCGGACTGGATGCGGGCGGAGGACCCTCCTCTCACGTTCTCCCACTCCGAGTTGCGACGCGAGGCGCGGGACTTTCTCCAGGACCTCCTGGCGGACCTCATCGACCTCCACGAGTCCCTGGGGGACAACCCCACGATCTGGACGCTGCAGTCCCGCTTTCCCCGGGCGTAGGCGCCCAACGGACCCCCCCCCCGCAGCCTCCTCGCGCCGAACGGGCTCTCCCACCCACCCGCCCGATCACCCCGCATCCACCCCTGAACGAACAAGCTTTCCCGCCCACCCACCCGATTGCCCCGCGGTGTCGAGGGGGGCGCAGAAGGGGTGGGTGGGGAACGGGGGGGGACATCGATGGGGCAGCACCGCACCCCACCCTGGGGAGCCCCGGCCCGCACGCGCCCGCAGTCGGCGACGCGGGTGGGTGGGGAACGGGGGCATCACCCCGCCCCACCCTTGGGAGCCCCGGCCCACACGCGCCCGCAAGTCGGCAGCGCACGGGAGGGGACGTGCCGGTATGTCTGCCCGGAGCACAGCTCCCGAAGACTCCGGCGCCGAAGCACCCCCACGGCCACCGGACGATAGCGAGGACGGACATACCGGCGCGGCCCCGCACCCACACACGCACCAGCCCCGCAGCGCACCAAGCACCCGCAGCCGGCCACGCACGCGAGGGGACGTGCCGGTATGTCTGCCCGGAGCACAGCTCCCGAAGACTCCGGCGCCGAAGCACCCCCACGGCCACCGGACGATAGCGAGGACGGACATA
>NZ_JBSGZA010000006.1:105328-119450 GCF_053610745.1 Streptomyces sp. NPDC054866 | reverse complement strand
CCAGCCCCGCAGCGCACCAAGCACCCGCAGCCGGCCACGCACGCGAGGGGACGTGCCGGTATGTCTGCCCGGAGCACAGCTCCCGAAGACTCCGGAGCCGAAGCACCCCCACGGCCACCGGACGATAGCGAGGACGGACATACCGGCGCGGCCCCGCACCCACACACGGACCAGCCCCGCAGCGCACCACGCACCCCGCAGACGGCAACCCACCACCCCGCAGCCAAAGCAGCCCCACCCCGCCCCGCCCCGCCCCGCCCAAGCCGGACGCTAGTCCACCCGTACTCCCGCCTGCGCCGCAAACGCCGGTGCCAAGTCCATCAGTTGGGCCGTGCTGATCACCGCCCCCGCCAAGCAGTCCAGGCCCCGCATAATGTCCACCTCGGCAGCCGACCGCAGGTCGACCTCCTTCATGCGGGCCCCGCTGAAATCCGCCCCCTTCAGCACGCAGCCCACGAACTCCACCCGCTCCAGCGCCGCCTGCCCGAAGTCCGGCTCCACCAGCACGCAGCCTTCGAAGACGACGTCCTTCAACCGCGCCTTCCGCAGGTTCAGATAGTCGATCTTCCCGCCCCGCACGACCACCCGCTCCAGCACACTCCCGTGCAGCTGAACACCCCCCAGCCGCGCGTCCACCACCTCCACGTCCCGCAGCGAAGCCTCCGCCAGATCGGTGCCGACGCCCCGCAGCTCCGTCAGCACGGAGTCCACGAAGCGCGCCCTGCTGAGCCGTGTCTCCGTCACCCCGCAGCCCGTCACCGCACAGTCCAGGAACAGCGCTCCCCCGCCGTCCTGCCCCGCGAGGTCGAGGTCCCTGAACTCCACCCCGTCATAGTCCCCGTCAGGCTCCAACTCGCCCTCGCCGAACGCCCGCAGCCCAGGCAGCCGCACCTCCGGCCGCCGAGCCTTCTTCACCCCTGCCGCATCCCTCTGCCCATCCCTCTGTCCCATACGCCCATCGTGCACCCACCCACTGACAACGCCGCCGCACGCCCCCGCACCCCGATGTCACATCCCGGGCACCCCCATCCGTCGTACCGAGTGAGCGCAGAAAGCCGCACCCGACCACGACAGGAGCCCACCCCGTGACCACCACCCGCAAGAACCCCAACCCCACCCCCCTCACCATCATCGGCGGCGGCTTCGCCGGCCTCACCGCTGCCATCAGCGCCGCGGAAGCCGGCGCCCGAGTGACCGTCCACGAGGCCCACCACACCCTCGGCGGCCGAGCCCGCACCGCCGAAGGCGCGTACCGCACGAACGAAGGCCCGCACGCCCTCTACAACGGCGGCCCCCACTGGACCTGGCTCAAGCAGCGCGACCTCATCGGCCCCCTCGCCCCCATCCCGCCCCTCGAAGGCACCCGGCTCCGCCTCCACCACCAGGGCAGGCTCCGCCGTACCCCACCCCTCGCGATGCTGAAGCTCCTGCGCCGCAAGCCCGAACAGGCGCCCGTGGACGCGGACTTCATGACCTGGGCCACCGGCGAGGTCGGCGAGGAAGGCGCACGCGCCGCCGCGCACTACATCGCCGTGGCGACGTTCCACCACGACCCCGGCTCCCTCTCCGCCAGGTTCGTCCAGGAGCGCCTGCGCCGCGCCACGAAGCTCCCCCCGGAGGCGCACTACCCGTGCGGCGGCTGGGGCTCGGTCATCGACCGCATGGCGACACTCGCCTGGAACCTCGGCGTACGCGTGGAGACGCTGTCCCGCGTCGACTCCCTCGCCTCGCTCCCCGCCGCAGGCCCGGTCGTCGTCGCCACCTCCCTCCCCGCGGCCCGCGCACTCCTCCAGGACGACGGCCTCCGCTGGGACAGCGCCCGCACCACCCTCGTCGACGTGGCCCTGAGCTCCCGCAAGGGCGACCTCTTCGCGATCTCCGACCTGGACAGGACCGGCTGGGTCGAGCGGTTCACCACCCAGGACCGCAGCCTCGCCCCGGCCGGGCAGGAGCTCATCCAGGGGCAGATCCCGCTCTCCCCCGAGGAGTCCAAGGCGGACGGCGTGGCCCGCGCCGACCACCTGCTCGACCTCGGCTTCCCCGGCTGGCGCGACCGCCTGGTCTGGCGCCGCGACGCCGTGTCCAACGGCCGCACCGGCGCGGTGGACCTGCCGGGCACCACCTGGCGCGACCGCCCCGCGATCGACCGGGGCAACGGCGTCTACCTGGCCGGCGACCAGGTAGCGGCCCCCGGCCTGCTCTCCGAGGTGTCCTTCAACAGCGCCCTCGAAGCGGTGACGCTCGCCCTGACCCACACGAGGCTTGACCTCAAGTCAGCTTGAGGTACGAGGGTGACATCAACGCCCAAATCCCGAAGCCCAGATCCCGAAGCCCAAATCGCGAAGCCCGTAGCCCAAGGAGACAACCAGCCATGCACGCCATCCGCCTGCACACCTTCGGCCCGGCCGAGCACCTCACGTACGAGGAGGCCCCGGACCCCGCACCGGCCCCCGGCCAGGTCCGCGTCGCGGTGACCGCGGCGGGCGTGCATCTCCTGGACACCGCGATCCGCGCGGGAGTCAAGGGCCCGCTCCCCGAACTCCCCGAACTGCCCACCATCCCGGGCCGCGAGGTGGCCGGCACGGTCGACGCCCTCGGCGAAGGAGTCGACGGAAGCTGGCTCGGCAAGCGCGTGGTCGCCCACATCGGCTTCGCCCCCGGAGGCTACGCCGAGCTCGTCGTCACGGAGGCCTCCCGTCTGCACGAGATTCCCGCAAGCCTGGACGACGCACAGGCCGTGGCCCTGATCGGCACGGGCCGTACGACGATGGGAATCCTGCAGTTCACCGAGCTGACCCCCGACTCCGTGGCCGTCATCCCCGCGGCGGCCGGCGGCATCGGCACGCTCCTGGTCCAGTACGCCAAGCACGCGGGCGCCACGGTGATCGGCCTGGCCGGCGGCCCGGAGAAGACGGCCCGGGTCGCGGCGAACGGCGCGGACCTCGCCGTCGACTACAAGAACCCGGAATGGCCGGACGAGGTACGCGCGTACCTGGCGAAGCTCGGCGGCAACGGCGTGCCGGGCGCCACCGTGGTCTTCGACGGAGTGGGCGGCGATGCGGGCCTGGCCGCCGTGGACCTCCTCGCCCCCGGCGGCGCGCACGTCGTCTTCGGCTGGTCGGGCGAGGGCCTGCGCGACGGCGCACCCCTCACCTCCACCGAGGAGCAGCTCGCCACCCGCGGCATCACTCAACTCAACGTCCTGGGCCCGGAGATGATGCGCAGGGCGAGCAGCGACAACCCGATCCGCACCCTGGAGCTCGCGGCGCTCGCCGAAGCGGAGAAGGGCCACTTCACCCCGGCGGTCCAGCGCTACCCCCTGGCGGAGGCGGCAGCGGCCCACGCGGACCTGGAGAACCGCCGCACCACGGGCAAGGTGGTACTGATCCCCTGATGCGCACGCCCCCGGCCAGCTGATTCTCAGGCGCCCCCCAGCCCGGCCAACGCCCCATCCGTCAGCCGATACACGGTCCACTCGTCCTGCGGCAGCGCGCCGAGCGACTTGTAGAAGTTGATCGACGGCTCGTTCCAGTCGAGCACGGACCACTCAAGGCGCTCGTAACCCCGCTCCACACAGATCCGCGCCAGCTCGGTCAGCAGTGCCTTGCCGTGCCCGCCGCCGCGCGCCTCCGGCCGTACGTACAGGTCCTCCAGGTAGATCCCGTGCACACCGCGCCACGTGGAGAAGTTCAGGAACCACAGACAGAACCCGACGGCCTCCCCCGTCGCGTCGTCCTCGGCGATGTGCGCGAACGCGGCGGGCCGCTCGCCGAAGAGCGCTTCGCGCAGCTGCTCCTCGGTGGCCCTTGCCTCGTCGAGAGCCTTCTCGTACTCGGCGAGGTCGCGGACCATGGCGTGGATGACGGGGACGTCGGCAGGCGTGGCGTGACGAATCATGGCCGCAGGCTAACCAGACCGCCCACCGGGACCAACCTGCGTCTCACGACCCGAGCAGCCGCCGCGCGACCTCCAGGTCCTCCTCGTCGGGCTCCCGCTCGTCCTCGATCTCCCACAGCGCGTTCTGCAGGATCCGGGCCAGCGTCCAGGCGCGCGCCCGCTCCCTGTCCAACCCCAGCACCTCGCTCATCGCGTCGAACCGCCACAGCACGTCATCCGGGTCGAAGCGGTTGTTGAGCGCGGGCCAGAGGTCGAAGCCGGGATCCCCGGCCAGCGGCTTCGGGTCGATGGCGAGCCACGGCTCGCGCTCCGCCGCGAGGACGTTCTCGAAGTGCAGGTCCCAGTGCAGCAGCCGGTCACCGGGCTCCCCCACGACCTCGCGCATCGCGCCCCCGCACCGCTCCACGATCGAGCGCTGGACGGGATCGGGGATCGCCTTCAGGGCATCGGGCAGATCGTCGAGCATCTCCCCCGCGATGTCCGCGAGCCGCCGCATCCCCTCCGGCGCGGGCACCGAGGTGAGCCGGGCGAGCAGCTCGGCGATGACGAGAACCGCCTTGTGCGTGTCCTCCATCGTCGACAACATCCGCCCGGAGTCGAGGCGTTCGAGCAGCATCGTGCCCGTGCGGTCGTCGTGGTCGAGCAGCCGCACCGCCCCGTCGCCGTCCCACACCCGGAGCCCGACCGGCTCCCCCTCGGTCTCCTCGTCGAGGAGCTGGAACTTGACCGCGGCAGGAGTGCCGTCCCGCCGCACCACCGGCAGCACGAGCGCGGCCATACCGTGCATCGACGGCCCGTCGACCCTCAGCTCCCACCGCTCGACGAACTCCGCCACGCGCGCGGGCAGCGCCGCGATGAAGGCACGCCCCGGCTCCCCCGCGTACTCGTACTGCGACTCGATCAGCTCGTCCGGAATGCGAATGTCGATCACGCCGGCGACGCTACCGGCGCGGTCGAACCACCGCATGGGAATTTCCCCCCCGGGCCTCGCGCCCCGTAGGCCCTAAATCCCGGAAGCCTTCAGCTCCTTGGCGAACGTGTCCTGGTCGAACAGGGAGTTGCTGTCCGCCTTCTTGCCGTCGATGACGACGGTCGGCGTGCCCTCCATGCCGTCGTCGGTGAAGGACTGCATGGCCTCACCGACCCACTTCTTGTACGTCCCCTTCTTCACGGCCTTGTCGAACTCGGCACCCCGCAGCCCGTCCACCTGGTCGGCGATCTTCAGCAGAAACGCGGGCGTGAAGGCGTCCTCGGTCTCGCTCTCGGGCTGGTTGGCGAAGACCGCGGCGTGGAACTGCGGGAACTTGCCCGCGTCCACCGAGGCCCGCAGCGCGTTCGCCGCGTTCGCCGAGCCGCTGCCGCCGAGGTTCTTGTCGAGGAACGAGGCAATCGTGTACTCGACCTTCACCTTGCCCTCGGCCACCGGCTTCACCAGAGCCTGCGCGCCGGTCTCCTCGAACTTCTTGCAGATCGGGCAGCGCGCGTCCTCGTACAGCTTGACCGTGTGCCCGGCCTTCGGGTCGCCGACCGTGATCACGCCGCCCTTCACCGTGGCGGGCGTCTTCGCGAGCGCGTCGGTCCCGGCCGGCGGCTGCTTCGCCTCGGCGCCGCCGGTGGACGCGGACTCCGAAGCCGACCCCTTGTCGTCACCCCCGCCCGTGAGGTCCTCGGGGCCGCAGGCGGCTGCGCCTCCGGCGACGAGTGCGGTGGCGGCCACCGCGGCGACGATGCGCCCGGCCTTGCGTACGGCCATCTGAAACAGTCCTCCAAGATCTCGGCACGTGCCGCTTCGGCATCGGCCCGTGCCGGATCAACGTATCGGAACGCCCGCCCCCGCACCCCTCCCCAAAGCCCCCACCAGCGCAGTAACGTCCGGCTCATGAGCAGCACGATCAACGGCGGCATCTCGTTCTGGTACGCGGACAACGGCACCCCGGCTCCCCGTGAACCCCTGCCGGGCGACGAGAGTGCCGACGTCTGCATTGTCGGCGGCGGCTACACGGGCCTGTGGACCGCGTACTACCTGAAAAAGGCCGCCCCCTTCCTCCGCATCACCGTCCTTGAGCAGAAGTTCTGCGGCTACGGAGCCTCCGGCCGCAACGGCGGCTGGCTCTACAACGGCATCGCGGGCCGCGACCGCTACGCCCGCCTGCACGGCAGGGACGCGGCGGTCCGCCTCCAGGAGGCGATGAACGACACGGTCGACGAGGTGATCCGCGCCGCCACCGAAGAGTCCATCGACGCGGACATCCACCACGGCGGCGTACTCGAAGTGGCGTACACCCCAGCCCAGTTGGCGCGCCTGAAGGAGTTCCACGCCACGGAACTCGCGTACGGCGAGAAGGACCGCACCCTGCACGGCGCCCGCGAGACGGCCGACCGGGTGCGCGTGGCCGGCGCCGTCGGCTCCACCTGGACACCGCACGGCGCGCGCCTGCACCCGGTGAAGCTGGTGAAGGGCCTCGCGGCGGCCGTCGAAGCACTCGGCGTCACGATCCACGAGTCGACGCCGGTCACGGAGATCAAGCCGAAGCACGCGATCACCCCGTACGGCACGGTCCGCGCCCCGTACATCCTGCGCTGCACGGAGGGCTTCACGGCGTCCCTGAAGGGCCAGCGCCGCACCTGGCTCCCGATGAATTCCTCGATGATCGCAACGGAACCCCTCACGCCCACCCAATGGGAGTCGATCGGCTGGGAGGGCCGCGAGACGCTCGGCGACATGGCGCACGCCTACATGTACGCCCAGCGCACCGCCGACGGCCGCATCGCGCTCGGCGGTCGCGGAGTCCCGTACCGCTTCGGCTCAAAAACGGACAACGACGGCCGCACACAACCCGCCACGATCGAGGCCCTCCACGAAATCCTGACCCGCTTCTTCCCCCAACTGGCCGGAGTGCAGGTCGCCCACGCCTGGTCCGGCGTGCTCGGCGTCCCCCGCGACTGGTGCGCCACAGTCACCCTGGACCGCGCGACAGGCCTCGGCTGGGCAGGCGGCTACGTCGGCTCAGGCGTCGCCACCGCCAACCTCGCGGCCCGCACCCTGCGCGACCTGGTCCAGCAGGACTCGGGCCAGGCAGGCGCCACGGACCTCACCACCCTCCCCTGGGTCAACCACAAGGTCCGCAAGTGGGAGCCGGAGCCGTTCCGCTGGATCGGCGTCCAGGGCATGTACGCGACGTACCGCAGCGCGGACCGCCACGAACTGACCACCCCAACCGCCAAGGCCCCCCGCCTGGCCCGCATCGCGGACCGCCTGTCGGGACGCCACTGACTCACCCACGCAGGTGCGGCCTCAGCGCCCCGGACCACCGGCGTCCACAAGGGGCCGAGCCCCGCCCGACAGCGCCAGCAATGCCGCATGGGACGACGAGCCCGGCTCGGCCGCGTACAGCAACAGCGTCAGCTCCTCGTCGGGCGGCGGCAGCCGCAGCGCCTGGAAGTGCAGTTCCATCAGCCCGTACTCCGGATGCCGGACGCGCTTGATCCCGTGCCCCTTCTCCTCGACCTCCTGCGACTCCCACAACCGTGCGAACTCCGGGCTCCGCTCCCGGAGTTCACCGATCACCACACACAGCCGCTCGCCATCCGGAGTACGGCCGGCCTCGGCACGCAACACGGCGACGATCTCGCGGCGGATCTGCGCCGCCTCCGGATGCGTGGCCTCCGCGTCCGGGTGCAGGAACATCTGCTTGGCGATGTTGCGCTCCTCCGGGGGCAGTTGCGCAAAGTCGCACCCCAGCCTCCCGCCCGGGCGGTTCCACGCCAGAACGTCCATGGCCCGGCCGTAGACCAAGGCCGCGACACCCTCCATCGAGTCGAGCACGACCCGCAGACCGGGCCGTACGACCTGCGGCTCTTCCCGCACCTGCCGCCGCGCGGCCCCGCCGTGCGCCGCCCGGTGCGCCACGTTCCGCAGATACTCGTGCTCGGCAGCGGTCAACCGCAGCCCACGGGCGAGGGCATCAAGCACCTCCGGCGAGACGTTTCCACCGCGGCCCTGCTCGATGCGCGTGTAGTACTCCACGCTGATCCCCGTCAGGCGGGCGGCCTCCTCGCGGCGCAGCCCGCGCACCCTTCGCCGCGTCCCGCCCGACGGCAGACCGAACTCGGCCGGGTCCAGGGCTGCCCTGCGGGCCTTCAAGAACGCATTGATCTCCGGCTCGGCATGCATCCGGCCATTCTCCGGCATGCCCCGCCCAACCAGGCCCTGCGGGTACCAGGCCCCGCCGGGCCTGGCAGGCGCCGGGACCGGCGGGCAAGGTCGAGCACAAGACCAGGTGATCACTCACGACACCAGCTGCACGCAGGACAGAAGGACAGGGGAGCATTCATGAACCGCAGGATTCTCGGCGGCACCGGCATTTCCGTCAGCGAGTACACCCTCGGCACGATGATGCTCGGCGCGTGGGGCACCAAGGACCACGACGAGGCAGTCCGCATCGTGCACACCGCTCTCGACGCGGGCATCAACACCCTCGACACCGCCGACATGTACTCCGACGGCGAGTCCGAGGTGATCGTCGGGAAGGCCCTCAAGGGCCGCCGGGACGACGTCGTCCTCGCAAGCAAGTTCAGCAACCCGATGGGCACGGACGCCAACCAACGGGGCGCTTCCCGCCGTTACATCATCCGCGCCGTCGAGGACAGCCTGCGCCGCCTGGACACCGACTGGATCGACGTCTACCAAGTGCACCGCCCCGATCCGGACACCGACATCGACGAGACCCTGTCGGCGCTGTCGGACCTGGTGCGCTCCGGCAAGGTCCGGGCGATCGGCTCCTCCACATTTCCCGCCGGTGAGATCGTCGAGGCCCAGTGGGTCGCCGAGAAGCGCGGCCACGTCCGCTTCCGCAGCGAGCAACCGCCGTACTCGATCCTGGCCCGCGCCATCGAGCGGGACGTGCTTCCCACCGCGCAGAAGTACGGCATGGGCGTCCTCACCTGGAGCCCCCTCGCGGGCGGCTGGCTGTCCGGCAAGTACGGCGGACCGGACGGCGCGACCCCCGGCGAAGCCACCCGCTCGAATTTCCTGCCGCAGCTGTTCGACACCAACCTGCCCGGCAACGCCGCCAAGCTCACCGCGGTCACCGAGCTCCGAAAGGTGGCCGCCGACGCCGGCCTGACGCTGCCCGCTCTGGCCACCGGGTTCGTCCTTTCGCACCCCGCCATCACTTCCGTGATCATCGGCCCCCGCACCCACGACCAGCTCACCTCGCTGCTCGGCGCCGCGGGAACGGTCCTGAGCGGCGACATCCTCGACCGCATCGACGAGATCGTGCCTCCCGGCACCGACCTCAACCGCGACGTCACCCACTACGACCCGCCCGCGCTCACGAACAAGACGCTGCGCCGCCGCTGACAGGGCAGGAACTCGACGCCGGGTACGAGAGGTACTTCGCGACGCAGAGAAGCCCAGGTCAGATGCGATCTGACCTGGGCTTTTCGAGCCCCCTGTCGGATTCGAACCGACGACCTACGCATTACAAGTGCGTTGCTCTGGCCATCTGAGCTAAGGAGGCATGCAGCGTCGTGCCCGAGCAGTCTAACCAACGCCGCACGTGCCCCCGTCGAAAATTCCTCGAACGTCGCAGGCGCAGGACTACTGACAGACCGATGACCCCCGGGGTACGGTCACGAGCAGTTCGCTCAGGTGGACTACACCACTCCTCTCTTTACAACGGATCGTCCGGCACGTTCCTGCCGGTGAAGGGGGCCCTCACCATGGCCACTGTTTCGTTCGACAAGGCGACCCGCATCTATCCGGGTGGCGACAAGCCCGCCGTCGATCAGCTCGAACTCGACGTCGCGGACGGCGAGTTCCTCGTCCTCGTCGGTCCCTCCGGCTGCGGAAAGTCCACCTCCCTGCGCATGCTCGCGGGCCTGGAGGACGTGAACGCCGGCGCCATCCGCATCGGTGAGCGCGACGTCACTCACCTGCCGCCCAAGGACCGGGACATCGCCATGGTGTTCCAGAACTACGCGCTCTACCCGCACATGACGGTCGCCGACAACATGGGCTTCGCCCTGAAGATCGCGGGCGTCAACAAGGCCGAGATCCGCCAGAAGGTCGAGGACGCGGCGAAGATCCTCGACCTCACGGACTACCTGGCCCGCAAGCCGAAGGCGCTCTCCGGCGGTCAGCGCCAGCGTGTGGCGATGGGCCGCGCCATCGTGCGTGAGCCCCAGGTCTTCCTCATGGACGAGCCGCTGTCGAACCTCGACGCCAAGCTCCGTGTCTCGACCCGTACGCAGATCGCGAGCCTCCAGCGGCGCCTCGGCATCACCACCGTGTACGTCACCCACGACCAGGTCGAGGCCATGACCATGGGCGACCGTGTGGCCGTGCTGAAGGACGGTCTGCTCCAGCAGGTCGACTCGCCGCGCAACATGTACGACCGCCCGGCCAACCTCTTCGTCGCGGGCTTCATCGGCTCCCCCGCCATGAACCTCGTCGAGGTCCCGATCACCGACGGCGGCGTGAAGTTCGGCAACTCCGTCGTGCCGGTCAACCGCGAGGCGCTGTCCGCCGCGGCCGACAAGGGCGACCGCACGGTCACGGTCGGCGTCCGCCCGGAGCACTTCGACATCGTCGAGCAGGACGGCGCCACCGCGAAGTCCCTCTCCAAGGAGACCGAGGACGCCCCGGCGGGCCTCGCCGTCTCCGTGAACGTCGTCGAGGAGCTCGGCGCCGACGGCTACGTCTACGGCTCCGCGGAGGTCGGCGGCGAGCACAAGGACCTCGTGGTCCGCGTGAACGGCCGCCGGGTCCCGGAGAAGGGCACGGAGCTGCACGTCGTGCCCCGTCCGGGCGAGATCCACGTGTTCTCGACGTCGACGGGCGAGCGCCTCACCGACTGACGACCGGCCCCACCAGCATGCGCAGGGCCCCGCACTCCGGTGCGGGGCCCTGCACGTGCGTCCACGTTGTCGACAAATACCCCGGCAGACCGGTCATTTCTCCTCGCGCTCGTCAACACCGCTCCAGAGAAACCTCATTCTCCGTCGCTCGACCGAGTGACGTAATGTCGCCAAATCATCACCGACCGCTACGCTCACTCGCGTGACGCACTCCGCCAACTACACCCAGAAGCCGCGCCGAGCCCACCGAGGCCCCGCCCGACGCATCGGCCGCACGCTCGCCCTCGTCCTTCCCGTGATGCTGGTGCTCTCCGGGACCCTCGCGGTCACCAGCGTCAACTGGTCCGGAAACTCCTCGGATTCGATGCTCACCGCATCCGCCGACGATCTTTCCGCACCGGCCAAGTCCCGCGCACCGCAGGACATCCTGCGCGACCGGCTGCTCCTGGAGCTCCAGGAGAGGAACCCCGGCGTCGCGCTCACCCACCTCCAGCAGGAGGTGAACCGCCACCCGTCGCTCGCCAAGCACTGCGTCTCCATCGCCCGTGCCCTCGGCCGCGCGGCCGTCCGGGCGTACGGCCCGACACGCGCCCAGTCGTACGCCCGCCCGGTCTGCGACACGTCCTTCGCGACGGGCGTCGCGGCACAGTCGTCTTGAGCCGACCGGCGATCGAGGACCGGGGTCCGGGACGGAGCCGAGCGCCGTCCGCATATCGTGCGGTACATGACCTCTGACCCGCACCCCGTCCAAGCCGTCGTCCTGGCCGGAGGCCAAGGCTCACGCCTCCGTCCGTACACCGACGACCGGCCCAAGCCGATGGTCGAGATCCCCGGCACGGGGACCCCGATCATCGGCCATCAGCTTTCCTGGCTGGCGGCCGAGGGCGTGACGGACGCCGTCGTCTCCTGCGGCCATCTCGCCGAAGTGCTCCAGGAGTGGCTGGAGTCGGCGGACCTCCCGCTGAACGTCACCACGGTGGTCGAGAACGAGCCCCTGGGCCGCGGCGGCGGCCTGAAGTACGCCGCACGCCACCTCCCGCACGCGGACCGCCCCTGGTACGCGACGAACGGCGACATCTGGACCCGCTTCTCGCTGCGCGACATGGCGGCCTTCCACGCCGAGCGCGACGCCACCGCGACCCTCGCCCTGGCCCGCCCCCGCATCCCGTGGGGCGCCGTCGAGACGGACGCGTTCGGCCACATCACGGACTTCATCGAGTCCCCGCCGTCCCCGTACCTGATCAACGCGGGCGTGTACGTCTTCTCCGCCTCGTTCACCTCGCTCCTGCCCGACCGCGGCGACCACGAGCGCACCACGTTCCCGCGCCTGGCCCGCGAGAAGAGCCTGGCGGGCTTCCCGCTGCCGCAGGGCGCGTACTGGCGGGCGATCGACACCGCGAAGGACCTGACGGAAGCGGCCAAGGAGCTCGCGGCACAGAGCGGTTGAGAGTCTTTCCGCGTATGTACGTCGACGGGGCCCCGCACAGTGACTGTGCGGGGCCCCGTTCGCGTACGGGCCAGGAGCCGGCTCAGCCGCCGCCCAGCAGCCCGCCCACGAGCCGGTCGTTGCCGCCGCCCGTGCTGCCGCCGCTCGCGCCGCTCTCGGGCGCCGCGCCGCCGCTGCCGCCGCTGGACGTGGGCCCTGCGGTGGCCGACGTCGGAGGCTGCTGGGGCGCCGCCTCCTGCGGCGGTGCCTGACCGGTGGTGCCCTGTGTCTGGCTCGGCTGCCCCTGGCCCGCGCCCGCGGCGGCGGACTCGCGCGCCGCGCCCGGAGTGGTCGCCGCGGCGCCCTGCGTGGGGCTGGCGGAACTCCCCTGCGTCGGCGCCCCGGAGGAGGCCGTGGGGCTCTGCGACTGGCCCTGGCGCTGGCGCTGCTTCCCGGGCTCCTCCGGAAGCGGTGAGCCGGGCAGTTCGTTGCGCGGGGCCTCGCCGGGTCCCGGCACGGTCACGCGGTCGGCGTCGCGCACGGCACCGCCGAGCATCGAACCGATGAGCAGCGTGAGGCCGACGACGAGGGCGCCGATGAGCGCGCCGCGCCGCAGCACGCGGCGCCGCAGGTCCCAGATGTGCACGCGCGGTCCGAGCGTCCGCCAGGCCTCGCCCGCGAGGCGTCCGTCGACGGAGTAGACGGGCGCGCCGGCGATGATCAGCGGCGACCATGCGGCCAGATAGATGATGTCGGGCGCGTCGTAGGCGGGGACGGTCTTCCAGCTGACGGTGACGATGAGCGCGGCGGACAGGAGCACGCCGACACTGGCCGCGACCCGCTGCCAGAGCCCGAGCACCGTGAGTACGCCGACGATGATCTGAAGGAAGGCGATGCAGAGTCCGGCGCCCACCGGGTGCTGGAGGGCGAAGTCACGCAGCGGCTCGGCGAGTGCCCAGGGGTGCAGCGAGTTGAGCCACTTGACCATGGAGCCGCGGTCGCCGCCGTCGAAGTACACGGGGTCGCAGAGCTTGCCCATGCCGGCGTAGATGGAGATGAACCCGAGGAAGACGCGCAGCGGGAGCAGCACGACGCCGAGGTTCATGCGGCGGCCGGGGTAGTAGGCGTGCCGCACGGGGTCGGCCCCGTGCCGCCTCACGACCTGGCGGTCGCCCGTGTCGTCGAAGTCGTCGTCGAACTCGTCGTCGTCATAGGGGAGTTGTTCGTCGAGGTCGCTCTCCGGCATCGGCATGCGCGGAATGAGCCGGGTGTCGGAGTCGGGATGACGAGGACCGATGACGGCAGGCGTGGCCTGCGTACTCTCGAGATCGTCGTCGACGTCGATGCGGGGGATGACCTGCGTGGCACCTCCGTCGTCGTAGGAGGTGCTCCCGGCGCCCCCGGCCTCGGCCGAATGGCGCACGCCGGTTCCGCGCACGGCCTGCAGCAGTCCGGTGGCTCCGGGGTCGCCCGGCTCGGACTTCCCGCTCCAGACGACGGGCGAGCGGCGCCGTGCGGCGGAGCCGGCTGCGGGGATACGCACGGTGTCATCGGCATTGCTCAAGTGCCGTGCGATACGCGGGGATTGGGTCCGCTGCGCGGTGGGGAGCTGCACGCGGAAGCTCGCGTGGTTCACGATGACCTGCGCCGGGTCGCTCGGCACCTTCACCATGCTCAGCGCGGGAGCTTCGTCGAACCCTGACGAGCTTCCCCCCGTGGGATTGCGGGGCGTTCTGGTGTCCACACTCATCTAACCGAGTGATGTGTGTTTAGGACACTGCCTTGACCGCGTGGAAATGTCCGGACCGCGTCAAGATCTTCGCCGGGCGTGGGGCGCCCCCCGGGCACCCGGGGGGGCGCCCGGCGGGGGGGGGGGGTAAAACCGCCCCCGGGCCCCACGCAGAGCACCAACCCAGCCCCCCCCCCCCCCGTAAAGGC
>NZ_JBSGZA010000006.1:0-105318 GCF_053610745.1 Streptomyces sp. NPDC054866 | reverse complement strand
CATTTTTCGTGGGGGGGCCCTTTTTTTTTTTTTATATGCCCCTGGGCCCCCCCCGCTACACTCTCGGCGCGGGGCGCCCCCCCCCCCGGCCACGGGGGGCCCCCCCACGTCCGGGGAGGTGGCTAACTCCGGCGCCGGGACGCCTCGTAGAGCACGACGCCTGCCGCGACACCGGCGTTCAGGGACTCCGTGCCGCCCGGCATGGGGATCCGCACGCGGTAGTCGCAGGTCTCGCCGACCAGCCGCGAGAGGCCCTTGCCCTCGCTGCCGATGACGATGACGACGGGGCCGGAGAGCGCCTCGAGGTCGCCGACCTCGTGCTCACCGTCCGCCGCGAGCCCGACGATCGCGAGCCCGGCCTTCTTGTACGACTCCAGGACGCGGGTCAGGTTCGTGGCCCGCGCCACGGGCGTACGGGCGGCGGCACCGGCGGCCGTCTTCCAGGCGCCCGCGGTCATGCCCGCTGCCCGGCGCTCGGGGACGACGACGCCGTGCCCGCCGAAGGCGGAGGCCGAGCGCACCACGGCGCCCAGGTTCCGCGGGTCCGTCACGCCGTCGAGCGCGACGATCAGCGGGTCCTGGCCCAGGTCGTACGCGGCGGCCGCGAGCTCATCGGGGTGGGCGTACTCGTAGGGCGGCACCTGGAGCACGAGGCCCTGGTGGTTGAGCCCGTTGGTCATGCGGTCCAGCTCGGGCCGCGGGGCCTCCATCAGGTGGATGCCGCCGCGCTCACCGGCGAGCTGCAGCGCCTCGCGGACGCGCTCGTCGTTGTCGATGAACTGCTGGACGTAGAGCATCGAGGCGGGCACGCCCTCGCGCAGCGCCTCGACGACGGAGTTGCGTCCGACGACCATCTCGGACGTGCTCTTGCCGCGGCCCTTCACGGAACTGGGACGGCGGCTGCCGCCGGGGCCGCCGGAGGCCTTCTTGGCCGCGGCGTTGGCGATGCGGTTCTTCTTGTGTCCCTTGCGCGCCTCGGCGGGCGGCGTCGGGCCCTTGCCCTCAAGGCCGCGGCGTCGATTTCCGCCGCTGCCGACCTGCGCGCCCTTCTTGCCGGACATGCGGCGGTTGTTAGCGGCCATGACCTACCTGTCTCTGTGTTGCGTGCGGCTGCCTGCGTGCTGCATGGCTGCCCACTGCGTGACTGCGTACGTATATGAAGTGTGCCGCCCGGGTCGCCGGGCGGCACATCGCGAGCCCCGACGGACTCGGCCGCTCAGCGCGGGCCGAGAGTCCACCGCGGTCCGGTCGGGCCGTCCTCGATGACGAGACCGGACTGGTTGAGCTGGTCGCGGATGGCGTCGGCGGTGGCCCAGTCCTTGCGGCCACGCGCCGCCTCCCGCTGCTGGAGGACGAGGCGGACGAGCGTGTCGACGACCCCGTGGAGGTCCTCGCCGCGGTCGCCGTCGCCGGCCCAGTGCGGGTCGAGCGGGTCGAGGCCGAGCACGCCCAGCATGGCCCGCACCTCGGCGAGCCGCTCCACCGCGGCTTCCTTGTCGTCGGCGGCCAGGGCGGAATTTCCCTGCCGGACCGTCGTGTGCACGATGGCGAGCGCCTGCGGGACGCCCAGGTCGTCGTCCATCGCGTCGGCGAAGGCGGGCGGCACGTCGGCGGCGGGCTCCACGACGCCCCCGGCCTTCTCCACCACGCGCTGCACGAAGCCCTCGATCCGCGCGAACGCGGACTCGGCCTCGCGCAGGGCCTCCTCGCTGTACTCGATCATCGAGCGGTAGTGCGGGGTGCCCAGGTAGTAGCGCAGGACGATCGGGCGCCACTTCTTGACCATCTCGGACACGAGGACCGAGTTGCCGAGCGACTTGGACATCTTCTCGCCGCTCATGGTGACCCAGCCGTTGTGCACCCAGTACCGCGCGAACGCGTCGCCGAAGGCCTTGGCCTGCGCGATCTCGTTCTCGTGGTGCGGGAAGATCAGGTCGATGCCGCCGCCGTGGATGTCGAACTCACGGCCGAGGTACTTGTGGGCCATCGCCGAGCACTCCAGGTGCCAGCCGGGACGGCCGCGGCCCCAGGGGGTCTCCCAGCTGGGCTCCCCCTCCTTGGCGGTCTTCCACATGGCGAAGTCACGCGGGTCGCGCTTGCCGGTCTCGCCCTCGCCCGAGGGCTGCAGGAGGTTGTCGAGCTCCTGGTTGGACAGCTCCAGATAGCCCGGGAAGGACTTCACGTCGAAGTAGACGTTGCCGTCCGACTCGTACGCGTGGCCGCGCTCGATCAGGCCGCGCATCATCTCGACCATCTCGGTGATGTGGCCGGTGGCGCGCGGCTCATAGGTGGGCGGCAGGCAGCCGAGGACGTCGTAGCCGTCGTTGAAGGCGCGCTCGTTCTCGTACCCGATCGACCACCACGGGCGGCCCTGCTCGGCCGACTTCCGGATGATCTTGTCGTCGATGTCCGTGACGTTGCGGATGAAGGTGACGTCGTAGCCGCGGTGCTCGAACCAGCGGCGCATGATGTCGAAGTTGAGACCCGACCGGATGTGCCCGATGTGCGGGGCCGCCTGCACCGTCGCGCCACACAGGTAGATCGAGACACAACCGTCGTTGAGCGGGCTGAAGTCTCGGATCTGCCGGGCGCTGGTGTCGTACAGGCGAATCGTCACCACTCCAGGGTAGTGGTCCAAGGACAGTGCCCTGCGACCTCCTGGGTCAACAGGGCACGGAACTGTGACATGCGCGGGGTCGGGGAGCCCTCAGAGGCGGCCGACGACCTTGCGCGGAGTGACGCGGACGACGACGCGGGGCTCGTCGTTCACGGAGGACGGGTTGAACTCGACGTACTTGAGGCCGGTGTACTTCAGCGCCAGTTCGTCGATGAGCTCCGGCCCGCCCTCGGTGGTCATCGAGGCCTCACCGCGGATCTCGGCGTACGTGTACGGCGCGTCGAAGGGCTGGAGCAGCACCGTCACGCGCGGGTCGCGGCGCAGGTTCTTCTCCTTGCGGCGGCCGAGCGTGGTGGAGAAGAGCAGTTCGTCGCCGTCACGCTTCACCCAGACCGGTGAGACCTGGGGGGTGCCGTCGGGCTGGATGGTGGCCACGCTGATGAAGACGGGGGTGTCGAGAAGGGCCTTGAGCCTGTCGGACAGTTCGGCGACCATGGGGGATGCCTCTCTCTCGTACGTCGACGGGTGACGTGGAGCTGTTGGAGCTGTGCAGGGGTGCTGTAGGGGTGCGTTCCCGATACTGCGCCAACGCACCCCGCCCCAGCGGCATTTCCCCCTTCGCCGGTACCGAGGTCAGGCCGTCCGCACGACCAGTGCCGTCGCGATCGCGGCGAGGCCCTCGGCGCGGCCGGTGAGGCCGAGCCCGTCGGTCGTCGTGCCGGACACGGCGACCGGGGCGCCCGCGGCGGCGCTCAGCGTCTTCTGCGCCTCGTCACGCCGCTTGCCGACCTTGGGGCGTACGCCGATGACCTGGACGGCGATGTTGCCGATCTCGAAGCCTTCGGCGCGCACGATCCTGGCCGCCTCCGCGAGCAGCGTCACACCGGAGGCACCGGACCACTCGGGCCTGCTGGTGCCGAAGTGCGCGCCGAGGTCGCCGATGCCGGCCGCGGAGAACAGGGCGTCGCAGGCGGCGTGCGCGGCGACGTCCCCGTCCGAGTGCCCGGCCAGGCCCGCGCTCTCGCCCTCCCAGAGGAGCCCGGCGCACCACAGCTCGCGCCCTTCCTCGAAGGCGTGCACGTCGGTGCCGATGCCGACCTGCGGCAGGGCGATACGGGCCGGGGTCTCAGAAGCCATCGTTGGCCCTCCTGCGGGCGAGCACGGCCTCGGCGAGGACGAGGTCGAGGGGCCGCGTGACCTTGAAGGCCTCTTCGTGGCCGGGCACGACGACGACCTGGAGGCCCAGCTGCTCGACCATGCTGGCGTCGTCCGTGACGTTGTCGGTGACCGTCGCGTGGGCGCGGACGAGGGTGTCGCGGTCGAAGCCCTGCGGGGTCTGCACGGCGCGCAGCCGGGCCCGCTCGGGGGTGGCGACCACGGGCTCGGGTACGCCCGGTTCCTTGGGGTCCCCGGGCTCGACCTGCTTGACGGTGTCGGTCAGGGGCAGCGCGGGGACGACGGCGGGGGCGCCGTCGCGTACGGCCTCGATGACGCCGTCGACGGTGTCGACGGGCACGAGCGGGCGGGCCGCGTCGTGCACCAGGACGACGCCGATGCCGTCCGGCAGGGCGTCGAGGCCGAGCTTCACGGACTCCTGGCGGGTTTCGCCGCCGGGGACCACGAGGAAGTCGGTGCGCTCGGGCAGCGCGTGGTCGGCCAGGAGTGACTTGACCTCGGCGGCGCCCTCCGGCGGGGCCACCACGACGACGAGCGAGACGGCGCGGGAGGCGGCCATGGCCCGTACGGCGTGGATGAGCATGGGCGTGCCGTTCAGCGCGCGGAGCGCCTTGGGGGCGCCCGGGCCGAGCCGTACGCCGCGTCCGGCGGCGGGGATCACGACCGCGGTGCGGGATTCCTCAGACATCGCTTCCGTTCAGGTTTGTGTGCTCGGCCGAGGTGGGTATGGCCTCAGCGACGCCGGGCGCGGGCCCTTGACCGGACCCTTCCGTGACATCTGGTCGAGCCAGCTGCCCGAGCCCGGCACGCACGCTTAAGGGATTACATCTGGGTACGAACATGCCGCAGCGCCCGGCGACACCATTGAGGGTCAGCGGGCACCGCGGCATTCATGGCGCCAAGACGTATGCGTATGTCAGGACGCGATCAGGACGCGAGGACCTCGTCAAGCAGGGCCTCGGCCTTGTCCTCGTTCGTGTTCTCCGCGAGGGCGAGCTCGCTCACCAGGATCTGGCGAGCCTTGGCGAGCATGCGCTTCTCACCCGCGGACAGTCCGCGCTCACGCTCACGACGCCACAGGTCACGCACGACTTCCGCGACCTTGATGACATCGCCCGATGCGAGCTTCTCGAGATTTGCCTTGTAGCGACGGGACCAGTTCGTGGGCTCTTCGGCGTACGGCGCGCGCAGCACTTCGAAGACCCGGTCGAGCCCGTCCTGACCGACCACATCACGCACGCCGACGAACTCCGCATTGTCCGCAGGCACACGTACCGTCAGGTCGCCCTGGGCGACCTTCAGCACCAAGTAGGTCTTGTCCACGCCTTTGATCTGGCGAGTCTCAATGGCCTCGATCAGCGCGGCCCCGTGATGGGGATAGACCACGGTGTCGCCAACCTTGAACGTCATGTGACAGGTACCCCTTCCGTGGCTATCCATCCTAACACGAGAACCGCCTCTTCTGAATGGCGTTTTCGCAGGTCAGGGCATATCTCGGGGCTTGACAACAGCAACAGGAACGTGCTGCGAAGGGCTTCCGGAGTGGGGTATTCGCAGGTGAGAGCGGCTCTTCGGGGAAGCGGAAACACGCCCGTCACACCCCCTCCGAGAGCGCTCCACGAGGCTGAACGTCCCGGTTTGCCAGGTTCCAAGCGGTGAACTTCCGCTACTCCGTTCGGCGACTGGAGAGACGTGCGAGCCCGCGTTCGATGTGAATCCGGAATTGATCAAGTGCCCCCGGTGATCAATTTCCCGGACTTCCCCGGACCGCCATGCATTCCTTACCGGAAATCCGCAGGACGGGCCGCGATGACTCTTGACGGCACTTAAGTGAATGGTGAACGAGAGGCCAATGTCGCCGACGTGACGGCTGGGGCGTGCGTGTCGGGGTACGAGCCGTGGGAGGCAGGCTCACCACCCGTAGGGGCGGGTCGGGTGCGGTGGCGCGGGAACGGCTCGGTAACCTAAGCCCGCTGACACACACTTAGGGCGGCTTTACGGCCGCCCGCCCTCCCGTATCGCCCTCGTTCAAGGAGTTGCCGCCGCCGTGAGCCGCAGCCTTCGACGTGGCGCCATTGCCGCCACCGCCATCGCGTTCTCGCTCGCGTCGCTCGCCGCGTGCGGCGCCGGTAACAACGCCCAGACGCACGAGATCAAGCCGGACAACGCCGCGACCGCCGTCGGCGACATCCAGATCCAGAACGCCATGGTGATCACCCAGCCCGACCTGAAGTCGACGGGCCCCGCGGTGATCGCCGCCACGATCTTCAACAACGGCAGCACCGACCAGACGCTGGACGAGATCGCGGTCAACGGCACCGGCAAGAAGGCCAAGATCACGCCGGCCAAGGACGACAAGACCTCCAAGCGTGGCGGTCCGCTGACCATCCCCGCGGGCGGCTCGGTCGTCATCGGCGGCAAGGACAACGCCTCCGCCGTCCTGTCCAGCAGCCGCGAGGCCGTCAAGGACGGCAACGCGCAGCCGGTCACCTTCGCCTTCAGCAAGACCGGCGACGTGAAGATGAAGACCTTCGTCGTGCCGGCCGAGAGCTACTTCAAGAAGTGGGGCCCGACCGAGGTTCCCGAGGCGCCGGGCTCGAAGCCGTCGACGAAGCCTTCGGGCTCCGCGAGCGGTGAACCCGCTGAGGGCGCGTCCTCCGGCGCGAGCACCAACCCTTCGGGGCAGCCGTCCGGGCAGCCGTCGGGCAACGCGTCCGGTGCGGCGAACACGGACCCGTCCGGCGCCGCGTCGCACGATGCGGGTGCGGGTGCCGGTTCCGAGCACTGATCGACGTACGAACGAGAGGGCGGGAACCCGGTACCGGGTTCCCGCCCTCTCGTGTGTCTGCGGCGTCTACAGGGGGGCCGTCTACGGCTCGAACTTGTAGCCGAGGCCCCGCACCGTCACCAGGTAGCGCGGGGCGCCGGGGTCCGGTTCGATCTTGGCGCGCAGGCGCTTGACGTGGACGTCGAGGGTCTTGGTGTCCCCCACGTAGTCCGCGCCCCAGACGCGGTCGATGAGCTGCATGCGGGTCAGGACGCGGCCCGCGTTGCGCAGGAGCATCTCCAGGAGGTCGAACTCCTTGAGGGGCAGGTCGACCTTGGAGCCGGAGACCGTGACGACGTGGCGGTCCACGTCCATGCGGACCGGGCCCGCCTCCAGGGCCTGCGGGGCCACCTCCTCGGGCTCGCCGCGGCGGCGCAGGACCGCACGGATGCGGGCCACGAGCTCGCGGGACGAGAAGGGCTTCGTGACGTAGTCGTCGGCTCCTATTTCCAGGCCGACCACCTTGTCGATCTCACTGTCCTTGGCGGTGACCATGATCACCGGGACGTTGGAGCGGCCGCGCAGCTGGCGGCAGACCTCCGTGCCGGGCAGGCCCGGCAGCATCAGGTCGAGCAGGACGAGGTCGGCGCCGTTGCGCTCGAACTCGTCGAGTCCGTCCGGGCCGGTGGCCGCGATGGCGACCTCGAAGCCCTCCTTGCGAAGCATGTAGGACAGGGCGTCGGAGAAGGATTCCTCGTCCTCTACGACGAGCACTCGGGTCACGGAAGGACCTCCGGGGCAGGAATGGGTTCGTACGAAGTGGTCTCGTCGGGCCGTGCGGTGTCGGCTTCGCTGCCGTCTCCGCCGTGACCGGATCCGCGGTCGCGGTTCGCGGCTGCCTCGGGCAGCCGCAGGGTGAAGGTGGAGCCCTGTCCCTCGGAGCTCCACACGGTGACCTCCCCGCCGTGCGAGGCGGCCACATGCTTGACGATGGCGAGGCCGAGGCCCGTGCCGCCGGTGGCGCGGGAGCGCGCCGGGTCCACTCGGTAGAAGCGCTCGAAGATGCGCTCCTTGTCCTTGTCGGAGATGCCGATCCCCTGGTCGGTGACGGCCACCTCGATGAGGTCTCCGCCGGGCGCGCTGACCCGGCGGGCGGCGATGCCCACGCGGGTGCGGGCGGGCGAGTAGTTCACGGCGTTCTCGACGAGGTTGCCGAGTGCCGCGGCGAGCTGGCCGCGGTTGCCCCATATCTGCAGGTCGGCGGTGCCGCCCGCGGCCATGGTGATCTGCTTGTGCGAGGCCTGGTGACGGCTGCGGTCGATCGCCTCCGCCACCAGTTCGTCGACACGGACGGGTTCGGCGTCCTCCAGGGGGTCGTCGTTCTGGACCCGGGAGAGGTCGATGAGCTCCTGGACGAGGCTGGTCAGGCGGGTCGCCTCGATCTGCATGCGGCCCGCGAAGCGCTCGACGGCCTCGGGGTCGTCGGAGGCGTCCATGACGGCCTCGGAGAGCAGGGAGAGCGCGCCTACCGGAGTCTTGAGCTCGTGGCTCACGTTCGCGACGAAGTCGCGTCGTACGGCCTCGATGCGGCGGGCCTCGGTGAGGTCCTCCACGAGGAGCAGGACCAGGCGGGAGCCGAGGGGGGCCACGCGTGCGGAGACGGCGAGGGCCTCGCCCCGGCCGGTGCCGCGGCGCGGCAGGTCCAGCTCGACCTGCCGTATCTCACCGTCACGGCGGGTGTCGCGCGCCATCTGGAGCATGGGCTCGACGGCGAGCTTGCCGCCGCGGACCAGGCCAAGGGCGTACGCGGCCGAGCTGGCCTTGACGACGCTGTCCGCCTCGTCGAGGACGACGGCGGACGAGCGGAGCACGGAGAGGACGGTGTCGACGCCCGGTGGAAGTACGGGGTCGGTGTGCAGGGAGGTCCGGGTGGGGCGTTTCAGGTCGCGCTCGCTCCAGCGGAACGCCAGCATGGCGATGACACCGGTGCACACCCCGGCGATCGCTGCCGCTGCGGCGACCGCCGCGTTCACGTCCATGCCTCCAGGTTATGCGCCGGACGAGCACCTGCCCCAGCCATCCGGGTGCCCGCTCGAACACTCGTCGCCCAGAGTTCACCGAGGGGACGGTGTTGGTTCACTTCGGCTGAACGGGTTACTCCGGGCCGCGGCGGGGCGGCTCCCGGCGGGGCGCTCCCCGTCGCCCACAGTTCACCTGGGTGACAGGGACGGTTCATTCGGGATGCCGGAAACGGACGCGTCGGGGCCGCACCGTGGGAGCGTGGGGGTCACCCCCCGGGACGTACTAGAGAGGGACATCCACATGCGGGACGCGTACCACGAGGAACTTGACTCGATCGGCGAAGGCCTGGTCGAGATGGCCCGCCTTGTCGGGTCCGCGATCGGGCGCGCCACCACGGCCATGCTCGACGCCGATCTGAAGATGGCCGAGAGCGTGATCGCCGCTGACCAGAAGGTCGACGATCTGCAGCACGAGCTGGAGGCGCGCGCGATAGCCCTCCTCGCACGGCAGCAGCCGGTCGCCACCGACCTGCGCATCGTCGTGACCTCGCTGCGGATGAGCGCCGACCTGGAGCGCTCGGGCGACCTCGCCCAGCACGTCGGCAAGCTGACCCGCCTGCGCTTCCCCGCGTCGGCCGTTCCGCAGGATCTGCACGCGACGATCCTGGAGATGGGTCAGCTGGCGCAGCGTCTGATGGCCAAGGCGGCGGAGGTCATCATCACGAAGGACGTCGACCTGGCGCTCCAGCTGGAGCAGGACGACGACGAGATGGACCTGCTGCACCGCACGCTCTTCCAGCACCTGATGGACGACCGCTGGAAGCACGGCATCGAAACGGCCGTGGACGTGACGCTCCTGGGCCGCTACTACGAGCGCTTCGCGGATCATGCGGTGTCGGTCGCGAAGAGGGTCGTCTACCTGGTCACGGGCGAACACGCGGACGAAATGCAGCAGACCGGGACGCCCGTGGAAGGCGCCTGAGGTCGTTCGTACGCAGGGGTGTGCCCCGCGCCGGTGGTGCGGGGCGCACCCTTTTGTTCTGCGGGCGTGGCTCAGCCGCAGCAGCCGCCGCACTGGCACGGGCCGCCCGACTGGCAGCCGCAGCCGCAGCCCGAGCCGCAGCCGCAGGAGCCGAGGAGCACGAGCTCGGGCAGGCCAGGTGTCTTCGCCGACTGCTCGGGGACGGGTTCGGTCATGGGGGACTCGGCCATGGGTCTCCTCCTCGAAGGCGTACTGCCTGATGCCCGTTCCATGCCCACTGCAGAGGGGCGCACCAACGGCGCACATGCGCGTTCGGAGGCCCCGCGACTGCCCCGCCGCGCCGGACGTGGCACGGCCCGTCACCACGGAAGTCACTCGTGAAACTCTCTCCACAACCTTCACAGTGATGGCCTAATGTGAGGGCTCTGTAACGGGGGATCAAGGCCCAGGCGTCTGACCTGGGTTCTTCTTATGTGGGGGGTCACATACCGTGCGTACGCGCACCATCTCGACCGCGACAGCGCTCGCGGTCCTCTTCAGCTCCGCGGCCCTGGTCGCGGTCACGTCGGCCCCGGCCGCGGCGGACTCGGCGAAGCTCCTGAACGTGAAGTCGGCGGGTGACGTGCTCGTGGACGGGGAGCACCAGCGCGTCTACGTCTCCGACCCGAGGGGCGGCAAGATCGTCGTCACGGACTACGCGGGCGCCGTCAAGGCCACCCTGGACGGGCTTCCGGACGTCGAGGGCCTCGCGCTCTCGCCCGACTCCGGCCAGGTGTACGCGGCCGTGGCGGGCCTCAACCGCATCGTCTCCGTGGAGACCTCCTCGTACACGCAGAGCGCGAGCTACGCGCTCGACGGCGCCGAGAAGCCGCGCACGCTCGCCCTCGCGAGCGGCAAGCTGTGGTTCGGCTACGGCCCGGACGCCGAGGGCGGCATCGGCTCGCTCGACCTCTCCGGCGCCGAGCCCGTCGTCGCGCTCGGCCAGGACGGTGACGCGAGCTTCTACGCGGCGCCCGAGCTCGGCTCCGATCCCGATTCCGGCATCCTCGTCGCCGGTGAGAAGGCGACCAGCAACGACACCCTGACCGTGTACGACGTGTCGGGTCCGAAGCCGGAGCTGAAGGTCTCCAAGTCGGTGGAGGGCAGCTTCTTCGACGACATCGCGGTCTCCCCCGACGGAACCCAGATCGTCACGGCCAGCGGCGCCCCGTACTACCACCCGGTGTACTCCACCAAGGACCTCTCCCCCCTGGGCCGCTACGACTCCGGTGACTACGGCACCGCCGTGGACATCGCCCCGGACGGCACCGTGGCGGCGGGCACCTCCTCCTGGTACGCGCCCGACGTGCACATCTACCGGCAGGGCAAGTGGTCCAAGGTCCGGGAGTACGAGTTCCCGAACACCGGCAACAGCAGCGGCGCCGACACCCTCGCCGACGGCGGCCTCGCATGGGCGCCGGACGGCAGTCGGCTCTTCGCGGTCTCCGAGAACAGCCAGGGCGCCTTCTCGCTGCGGGTCCTGACCGAGCCGGGCAAGTCCCTGCCGAAGCTCACGGTCACGGCCCCCGCGAAGGCCCCGCGCGCCAAGTCCCTCACCGTCACCGGCAAGATCACCGACTCGGCGGCGCCGCTGCCCGCAGGGACCGAACTGACCGTCACGCGCACGGACATCGAGTCCTCCGACGGCAAGAAGCTGCCCGTGGTGAAGACCAAGGCGGACGGTTCCTTCTCGCTCACCGACACCCCGCCCGCGGGCGGCAAGGTGAAGTACAAGGTCGCGTACGCGGGCGACGCCGCGCATGCCGCGGCCTCCGGCTCGGACACGGTCGACGTCTCGCGCTCCACGACCAAGCTGACGCTGAACAAGAACGGCAACGTCTACTCCTACGGCGCCGACGTCTCCTTCACCGCGCACCTCGGCACCACGTACAAGAACCGCACCGTCGAGATCTGGGCCAACCCCTACGGCGCCGACAAGCCCAACAAGCTGATCAAGAAGGGCGTCGTGAACTCCCGCGGCGACCTGTCGGCCACCGTCGACATGAAGCGCGACACGGATGTCACGGCCGTCTTCGCGGGTGACGCCCGTTACGCGTCGAAGAAGGCCACGTCCACGGCGTACGCCAAGGTGAAGGTCTCCACCGCCGTCTCCAAGCACTACAAGACGGGGACGATCGGCTCCACGAAGTACCACTACTTCCACAAGAACACCGACCCGGTCCTCACGACGTCGATGACGTACTACGAAGGCCGCAAGCACCGCTTCCAGCTTGAGGTGCGCGTGGACGGCAGGTGGCGCTCCGCGGGCGCGTCCGAGTACTTCAGGCTCGGCACCAACGGCAAGTCCGCCGTGCGCCTGGAGGCTCCCGGCGAGTCGGGCATCAGGGCGCGGATGCGCGCCTCGTACATCAACGGTTCGTCGGGCGACAACGTGAACTCGACGACGCACGGGTCCTGGAAGTACCTCAACTTCACCCGGTGACACCAGGGACGCGGTCGGCGACCGCGTCGGGGGCGGGGACGGTGGGTGTGGGGACGGTGGGTGTCGGCACCACGCCCACCGTCTCGGCCTCCTCCTCCGGGAGCCCCCTCATCAGCGACCAGTAGCCGAGGGCGGCGACCGTGCCGATGACCGCGCAGGCGCCCCAGAGCCACTCGGCCCCGAAGCGGTCGATGACGAAGCCGGACATCAGCGGGGCGACGAGCGCGGCGACGGCCCACGACAGGGTGTACATGCCCTGGTAGCGGCCCCTGCCGTGGGTCGGCGAAAGGCGTACGACGAGGCCGGTCTGGGTGGGGGCGTTGACGATCTCGGCGAGGGTCCAGACGCACACGGTCAGGGCGAAGACGCCGATGGACCCGGCGAAGGCGGTGAGCCCGAAGCCGTAGCCGGCGAGCAGCGCGGAGACGACCAACAGCCGCTGCGGGTCGCGGTGTTCGATGAACCGCGTGACGGGGATCTGGAGTACGACGATCAGGACGCCGTTGACGGCGATGGCCATCCCGTAGTCGGCGGGCGTGAACCCGGCCTCGCCCATGGCGACGGGCAGCCCCACGGCGCCCTGCTGGAAGATCAGCGCGATGAGGAAGGAGAGCCCCACGACGCCCATGAACCGCCCGTCACGCAGGACGGTCCCGAGGCCGACGTCCGGTTCTGACGCCTTCTCGAGGGCGGTCCGCACGGGCCGCGACTCCGGCAGCTTCACGAAGACGACGATGGCGCAGACCATGGTCATCACGGCTTCGATGAGGAACCCGGCGAGATAGCTGAACTCGGCGATGAAGCCCGCGCCCGCGGACGAGATCGCGAACCCGAGGTTGATGGCCCAGTAGTTGAGCGAGAAGGCCCGCACGCGGTCCTCGGGGCGGACGATGTCGGCCATCATCGCCTGGACGGCGGGCCGTGACGCGTTGCTCGCCATGCCGACGAGGAAGGCGACGGCCGCGATGGCCAGGGGGTCCTTCATGAAGCCGAGGAGGGCGACGGAGAGCGCGGTGGAGGTCTGGGCGATGAGGAGGGTGGGCCGCCGCCCGAGCCGGTCGGTCATGACACCGGCGCCCAGCGAGGAGACGACACCGCCGAGTCCGTGCAGGGCGGCGACCAGGCCGGCGTACGTGGCGGAGTAGCCGCGGTCGAGGGTCAGGTAGAGCGCCATGAAGGTGGCGACGAAGGCGCCGAGGCGGTTGACGAGGGTGCTGGTCCACAACCACCAGAACTCGCGGGGAAGACCGGAGACGGACTCCTTGGCGGCGCGTCTCAGGGCGGCGAGTGGCATCGGTTTTCCCCCACGGTTCAGGCACGGCTCGGGCAGACGGGCAAGCGTGTTCTGTAAGTGTCTCTGGCGCCGAGCGAACATTACGACGTGGCTGTCCCGGAGAGCCAGTGGATTAGCGAAACCCGTCAATCGACCGGCCCTCTGTCCGGGGCACGGGCGGACGCGCGGGCCACCCGGCGGTTCGATTACGCTCAGGGGCATGGCCGACGCACCGTACAAGCTGATCCTCCTCCGCCACGGCGAGAGCGAGTGGAACGCGAAGAACCTGTTCACCGGCTGGGTGGACGTCAATCTCAACGAGAAGGGCGAGAAGGAGGCGGTCCGCGGCGGTGAGCTGCTCAAGGACGCCGGCCTGCTCCCCGACGTGGTCCACACGTCGCTCCAGAAGCGCGCGATCCGCACCGCGCAGCTCTCCCTGGAGGCCGCCGACCGCCACTGGATCCCGGTCCACCGCTCGTGGCGCCTGAACGAGCGCCACTACGGCGCACTCCAGGGCAAGGACAAGGCGCAGACGCTGGCCGAGTTCGGCGAGGAGCAGTTCATGCTCTGGCGCCGCTCGTACGACACCCCGCCGCCGCCGCTGGACCGCGACGCCGAGTACTCCCAGTTCGAGGACCCGCGCTACGCGACGCTCCCGCCGGAGCTGCGCCCGCAGACGGAGTGCCTCAAGGACGTCGTCGTCCGCATGCTCCCGTACTGGTTCGACGGCATCGTCCCGGACCTCCTGACGGGCAGGACGGTCCTGGTCGCGGCCCACGGCAACTCGCTGCGCGCCCTGGTCAAGCACCTGGACGGCATCTCGGACGAGGACATCGCGGGCCTGAACATCCCGACGGGCATCCCGCTGGCGTACGAACTGGACGCCGAGTTCAAGCCCGTGAAGCCGGGCGGCACGTACCTCGACCCGGACGCGGCGAAGGCGGCCATCGAGGCGGTCAAGAACCAGGGCAAGAAGAAGTAGCCCGCGTTTGCATGAGCTGAGCCCCCTGCCTGCGGGTTTTCCCGTCGGCAGGGGGCTCTTCGCTGTGCAGAGGGGTCTTCGCTGTGCGGGGGCGGGCCTTTAGACGTTGTGCGGGGCGGGCCTTTAGACGTTCACCACGCACGTGGTGGGAACCCAGCCCTTGAGGCCCCGGTAGCTAATGTAGTTCCACTGGTCGCTGCCCTGGCCGCACTTGTCGTACCACTGACGTGCCTTCTCGTTCTTGAGCTTGCACACGATCTTGCCCTTCGGCACGAGTCCGAGAGCAGTGCCGTTGACGCTCTTGGTCTTACGGATCTTGACGCTCTCCTGGGCCTTCTGCTTGTGGCACGCGGCGGCCGCGAAGCCTCCGCCGGAGGCGGCAGGTGAAGCAGACGAAGCAGCGACCGCGGGAGTCGAGGCGAAGACAGCACCGGTCAGTACTGCGGCACCCAGGACACTCGTGAGCTTTTTGCGCATGATTCCCCGTATCTGTGTGAGTGGGACGAGGACCACGCTAGGGAACCGCACCAACAGCTCGCCAACAGCCCTCGGTCACGGGCTGCCCGTGTCCGAGATCCCCTGGGCGAGCTCGCCCACCGCGTCCAGGATCCAGTGGCCGAAGGCGGTCGGGGCGATCAGGACGCCGAAGACAAGGACGACCGCCATGGTCATCCCCGTGTCGAGCTTGGTCCTGGGCGCCACGCGTCTGCGCAGCAGCACGATGATGACCACAGCCAGCAGAACCGCGAGGTCGATCGTCATCACCACTGGGCCGGTCCCCCCATCAGGCAAGAACGTTCCAGTTCCCCTGTGTAGCCCGAACCGTGTGATGGGGGCACTCAGTTGGGCGGGGTTGGCGGCAAAGCGCCCATCCGGGGCCGAATCGGCGGACTTGCCAACCGTCGAGGGCTACAGCTCTCTCTGCGCCTCGTACAGGTTCCGCGGGCGGACCGTATCCGTGGTCCCGTAGAGCTCGATTCGGGAGTGAAGGTCTCCGGAGAAGTCCGGTACGTCGATCTGGTCGAACTCGCGGACTTCGTTGATGCCCACCGTGGCGCTGTACGGGGCCAGGCCGTCGATCTTCATCAGGCCCGCGCGCTCGTTGGTGACGCGAATGTTCCAGTGCGTGAAGCGGGCTCCGAAGAGAGGGCCCGCGCTGGCGTCTCCCCCGTGGCGGCCGTTGTTGTCGACCGTGATGTCCGTGCGGACGTTCGCGAAGGGCATGCCTCTGTGACTGTCGAAGGTGCCCATCCCCATCTCGCCCCGGGACCAGACGTTGTAGGAGGACAGGCCCTCTACGTTGATGCCGTGGAGCTGGGTGCCCGAGGGCGCCGGGGTCGTGCGCCGGGCTATACGGAAGTCCTCGATCAGGTTGTCGTGCGAGCCCTCCCGGCAGAAGTACGGGTGGTGCGATCCCCGGCCGGTGACCCCTGTGCGGCGCAGGGTGCAGGCCGAGGCGCTCACCAGGCCGAAGCCGTTGTCCACGTGCCGGACCACGATGCCGTCCGCCCAGCAGTCGTACGTGCACTGGAACGTGACCCCGTTGTAGCCCTTGTCCAGGAGGTGGGGGGATTGGGGCGTCTCGACTGCTTCCAGCGTCAGCGCTTCGACTCCCGCGCCCGTCAGTGCTTTTACGTGTGTCGTCAGTCGCGGGTCCCACTCAGGGCGCACGTCCAGGGGGAGCGGGCGTTCCAGGGTGACCGTGCTCTTCTTTACTGAAGTGATCCGTACCGGCCACTCGTACGGGACGTACGACGTCAGCTTCGTCTTGTCGTCCCAGGTGTACGCCTCCGGGCCCTCGCCCCCGCCCGCCATGTGCTCCAGAAGTGTGTGGCCGGCCTCGTCCGCGAGGCGCAGGAGCACCAGGTCGCCCTTGTGGAGGCGGGAGGTGTCCGCGACCCTCAGGGTGCGGTCGCCTCGGCTCGCGGTGCCTGTGGTCGTGAGCGTTTCCCACTCGTCGCGCTTGTTTCCCGTCCAGCCCTCGAAGGGCCACGCCTTCGCCCTGATGGCCGTCGTCAGCGACTCCCAACGAGGCTGCGGGCAGAGCCAGATGAGGCCGCCGGCCCAGGACCAGCTCGACTTGTCGCCGCCGTAGCGGGAGCCGTAGGGGCCGATCAGTTGCGTGAGGTTCTTCGTCGCGTGGAGGGTGGTGCGGGCGCTTCCCGCCCCACGAAGCACCACGTTGTCGTGGGCTATGCGGATGATGTCGTCGATGCGGTACCTGCCGGGCGGGACGAGCACCGTGCCGCCGCCGCGCTCCCCCGCTTCGGCCAGGGCACGGTTGATCGCCGGGGCCGCGTCCTGCGTTCCGTCCGGCCTCGCTCCGTAGTCCCTTACGTTCGCGATCACCTTGGGGCGGGGGAGGCGGCGGATGCCGGAGCGGGCGCCCGCGCGGGCTACGTAGGGGATCTGGGGGTGCGTGTACGGGGTCGCCCTGAACTCCCGCCAGAGGGTGGGGGTTTCGGCCACCTCGCCTGCCCCCGTGTGCGCCTGTGCCGCCGCCCCGCCGGTCGCGGCGACCGCCGCCACGGCAATCGCGCCGCCGAGTACGCCACGTCTGCTGGGGTGTTCCGTGCCCATGCCCGTGCCCATGCCGCCGCCACCTTCCATGGATGTGAACGCCATTCATGTCTGCGATGGGCGCGAGCATGCCACGGGGACCCCGTACGGGGAAGGAGTCGTACTGAGAGTCGTACTAAGCCTCTTGGCTCTGTTAGCTCTGCGGCTCAGCCCCGCGGCCGGGTCAGGTGAGTGAACGCGTCCAGGTTGCGCGTGGACTCGCCCCGCGACACCCGCCACGCGTACTCCTTGCGGATCGCCGAGGCGAATCCCAGCTCCAGGAGCGTGTTGAAGGAGCCGTCCGCGTTCTCCAGGACCGAGCCGAGCAGGCGGTCAAGCTCGTCCGGGGTGACCGCCGCGAGCGGGAGCTTCGCGGTGAGGTAGATGTCGCCGAGGGAGTCGATCGCGTAACTCACGCCGTACAGGCGCAGGTTCCGCTCCAGGAGCCAGCGGTGCACCGCTTCGTGGTTCTCCTCGGGGTGCCGGATCACGAACGCCGTCAGCGACAGCGCGTGCTTGCCGAGCTTCACGGAGAGGGTCGTCGAGAGTTTGCGCGTGCCGGGCAGCTTCACCACGTACGAGCCCGGCTCCGGGCTCTCCCACTCCAGGTCCGCCTCTGTCAGCGTCCCCTCGATGATCTCCGCCGCGCCCGCCTCATCAGCCATGATGCGAGCGTACGCGACGCCGGTACTCATGCACGGCTGCCGTGTACACGTCCGCCGTGGCCGACGCGGCCGTGTCCCAGCCGAAGGATTCCGCGTGCCGGGCGGCCGCCTCGCCCATGCGGTCCACGAGGTGCGGGGTCTCGGCGAAATCGCGCAGCACGCGCGCGTAGTGGTCCGGTTCGTGGCCGTCGATCAAGAAGCCCGTCACCCCGTCGCGTACGGCGACCGGCAGACCGCCCACCGATGCCGCCAAGACCGGGGTGCCCGCCGCCTGGGCCTCTATGGCCACCAGGCCGAACGACTCGCTGTACGAAGGCATCACCAGGACCGAGGCCGCCCTGAACCAGTCCGCGAGCTGCTCCTGGCCCACCGGCGGCTGGAAGCGGACCACGTCCGCGATGCCCAGCCTCGCGGCCAGCTTCTGGAGCCCCTCCGGCTTCGCGAGGCCGCTGCCGCTCGGGCCGCCCACCACGGGGACGACGATGTTCGAGCGGAGCTCGGGGCGCTGGTCGAGGAGGACCGCGACCGCGCGGAGCAGGACGTCCGGCGCCTTCAGGGGCTGGATACGGCCCGCGAAGAGCGGGACCAGGGCGTCCTGCGGGAGGCCGAGGCGTTGGCGGGCCGCCGCGCGGCCGTCGGCGGGGCGGAAGCGGTCGAGGTTCACGCCGGGGTGGACGACGGCGACCTTGCCCGCGTCGGCTTCGTAGTGCCGTACGAGCTCGTCGGCCTCTTCGGAGGTGTTGGCGATCAGGCGGTCGGCCGCCCGCACGATCTGCGTCTCACCGATCACGCGCGCCGCGGGCTCCGGGGTGTCGCCCTCCGCGAGCGCCGCGTTCTTGACCTTGGCCATCGTGTGCATGGCGTGCACCAGCGGCACGCCCCAGCGCTCGGCGGCGAGCCAGCCGACATGGCCGCTGAGCCAGTAGTGGGAGTGGACCAGGTCGTAGTGGCCGGGGCGGTGGCCCGCCCACGCCTGCATCACGCCGTGCGTGAAGGCACAGAGCTGGGCGGGCAGCTCCTCCTTCGCCAGGCCTTCGTACGGCCCCGCGTCCACGTGGCGCACGAGGACGCCCGGGGAGAGTTCGACGGCCGGCGGCAGCGCGCCCGTCGTCGAGCGCGTGAAGATCTCCACCTCGATGTTGATGGCCGCGAGGCGCTTGGCCAGCTCCACGATGTAGACGTTCATGCCGCCCGCGTCGCCCGTGCCCGGCTGGTGCAGCGGGGACGTGTGCACGCTGAGCATGGCCACGCGGCGGGGGCGCCGGTGCGTGCCCGGGATCCGGAGCCTGCTCGGCGCTGCCGGCGAGCGACGGCCGAGCCTGGTCACGTACTGGCTCACGTGGCGGTCCTCCTTGTGCGCGCGCGGGCATGGCTTAAGGGAGGGCGTGCACGGTCCTCCAGAGGGAGAACACCGGAAGGCGCAACTCCATTTCCTCTTTGCCAAATCATTACCGGCCAACGCTCAACCGATGCCCTCGCGCGGCTCGGCGAGTACCCCGGCCGCCGCGGCGCATACCCTTTTGCCCATGGCCTCCCGCACTCCTTCCCGCCCCGTGGGAACGGTGACGCGCGGGACCACCAACCCCAACCGCCTGCGCCGCATGGACCGCTGGATCGCCGCCACGCACGGCGCCGAGCTGCGACGTTCCGCCGATCCCCTCGCCGTCGACCTCGGCTACGGGGCCGCCCCCTGGACGGCCGTCGAGCTGCTCCTGCGGCTCAGAACCGCGGCCCCGCACGCGCGCGTGGTCGGCGTCGAGATCGATCCGGCGCGGGTCGCGGCCGCGAAGCCGTACGAGAGGGAAGGGCTCTCCTTCCGGCACGGCGGCTTCGAGATCCCGCTGCTGGGCAGCCCCTCGCTGATCCGGGCCGCGAACGTGCTCCGGCAGTACGACGAGGAACAGGTCGCCGCCGTGTGGGAACGGCTGTGCGGGCGGCTCGCGCCGGGCGGGCTGCTCGTCGAGGGGACGTGCGACGAGATCGGGCGGCGGCACGTCTGGGTCGCGCTCGGGCCCGAGGGTCCGCGCACCGTGACCTTCGCGACCCGCCTCGGATCGCTCGACCGGCCGTCCGACCTCGCCGAACGCCTGCCCAAGGCGCTGATCCACCGGAACGTGCCGGGCGAGCCGGTGCACGCGTTCCTGCGCGACTTCGACCGCGCCTGGGCCGCCGCCGCTCCCTACGCCTCGTACGGCGCGCGGCAGCGGTGGATCAGGGCGGTGCGGGACCTGGCGGCGGACTGGCCGGTGGCGGACCGCCCCGCGCGGTGGCGGCAGGGCGAAGTGACGGTGCCGTGGGGAGCGTTGGCGCCACGCCAGGGGTGAACGCGCGGGGTGCCTACGGGTGAATTCGCGAGGCGGCACGGGGTGAACTCCGCGTGCGGCGCGCCGCGAAGGGAACGATCTACGAGTGCCGTTCGTCACATGGGGCGGTGGGGATCGGAGTTGCCGCCGCGCTCTGTCGCATTGCGCGTCGGCGTGGCACCATCCCCGGTGCACTCGTAAGTTACTGACGGTAAATCAGTTCTGGGGGAGGCGGACGTGACCGGCAAGCGGAGTTCGACTGTGGCTGGCCTGGCGCTGATCTGCGCGGCAGTGGTGCTGAGCGCACCGGGCGCGGCCTACGCGAGTCCGGCGAAGCCAACGCCCGGCAAGACCAAGTCCCTTGAGGACCTGCGCAAGGAGATCGAGAAGCTCTATCACGACGCGGGCGTCGCCACGGACGCGTACAACGCGGCGGAAGAGAAGAGCGAGAAGCAGTCCAAGCAGATCGTGAAGCTCGCCCGCTCCATCACCGACGGCCAGCGGAAGCTGGACAAGCTCAAGTCCCGCGCGGGCGCCGCCGCCCGCGCCCAGTACCGCAGCGGCGGGGTGTCGTCCGAGGCCCAGTTGATGCTGAGCGAGAACCCCCAGGAGTTCCTGGACGGCGCCGGGCGGATGCGGGAGGGCCAGAAGGCCACCAAGGGCATGATGACCGAGATGGAGCGGACGCAGGAAGACCTGCGGATCTACGCCAAGGACGCCACCGCCCAGTGGAAGAAGCTGGAAGCCAACCGCAAGGCGAAGGCCGAGTCGAAGAAGAAGATCAAGAAGAAGATCGCGGCCGCCGAGGAGATGGAGTCGAAGCTCGAGAAGAAGGAGCTCGAACGGCTCCGGAAGCTCGAGGAGGAGGCCCAGCTCAAGAAGCAGTCGGCGTGGGTGAGTTCGGGCGTCCTGAAGGACATCAAGGGCAAGGCGACCGGTCCGGGCGAGAAGGCCATCGAGTTCGCCACCGCGCAGATCGGCAAGCCGTACGTCTGGGGCGCGGAGGGCCCGTCCTCGTACGACTGCTCCGGACTCACGTCCAAGGCCTGGGCCGCGGCGGGCAAGGGCATTCCGCGTACGTCACAGGAGCAGTGGAAGCAGCTGCCGCGCGTCGACATCAAGAACATGCGCCCCGGCGACCTGATCATTTACCACGCGGACGCCAGCCACGTCGGGATGTACGTGGGCGACGGCGCCATCGTGCACGCGCCACGGCCGGGGCGTGATGTCACCGTCGCGGGCGCGGGATCGATGAAGATTCTCGGGGTCGTGCGGCCCGACAAGTGACCGCTCCCGTGCGGTGTGTCAGGTGAACGGCCGGTCTGTGCCGTACGTCATGTGACCCACCGCACCCTCGACCCGCCTCTCAACCCTTCCGGCGTGATGTTCGTCATCCCTGTCGGGGCCGGTCGTGCCCAATTGCGGTCCATGATGCGGCATATGACGGTGGCTGTTTTCCGTGCGCCATTCCAATCGGGCCTCGGCTAACGCTATGGTCCCCGTCGGTGGAGCGTTCGACCGTCGATCCACCATGCCCTCGGGGGGAGGGAAGGAAACCGAAGCCATGCCCGTACCCATACCGCGGCAGAGGGCGATCCCGGCCGCGGAAGGCGGTCAGGCTCACGCTCTGCCGACGCCGACGCCCGCACCCGTGCGGGCGCCCGCACCCGTACCCACGCCCGTAGAGACCGTAGAGCCGGCAGATGCCGTAGAGCCCGAACAGTCGTCCAGGAACACGGACCAGCAGGCGAGCGGCCCCGGCCTCAGCCTCCTGGTGATCGAGGACGACCCGGTGGGCTCCCTGAGCGTCCCCCAGATGCTCGACTCAGCGGGCAAGCCCATCAGGGTCCGCACCGCCCGCAACCTCACCGAGGCCGAGCGGCTGCTCACCGACGACGTGCACTGCATCCTGCTCGACCTGGCCCTGGCCGTCCCCGCCGCCACCCCCGAAGAGGAGGAGGACGAGCTCGCCACGCTCAAGCACGTCCTGCGCCTCGCACCCCGGCACGCCGTCCTCGCGCTCACCGCGAGCGGCGACACCGAGGGCGGCGCGGAGGCCGTGCGGGTCGGCGCCCAGGACTATCTCTTCCGTGACGAGCTGGACGGACGGCTCCTGAGCCGCGCCATCCGGTACGCCGTGGAGCGCAAGCGTGCGGACGCCGCCCAGCGCCAGCTGACGGAGTCGCGGCTTCGGGCCCAGGAGAACGCCCGTCTGGAGCGCGGCCTGCTGCCGACGCCGCTCCTGGACGGATCACCGCTGCGGTTCGCCGCGCGCTACCGCCCGGGGCGTTCACGGGCGCTGCTCGGCGGCGATTTCTACGACACGGTGCGCACCCCCGACGGTTCCGTGCACGTCATGATCGGCGATGTCTGCGGCCACGGCCCCGACGAGGCGGCGCTCGGTGTCGAGCTGCGCATCGCCTGGCGGACGCTGACCTTCGCGGGCCTGTGCGGCGACGAGCTGCTCAGCACGCTCCAGAAGGTCCTGGAGCACGAGCGCGCCGACGATGAGATCTTCGCGACGCTCTGCACGGTCGACATCGCCCCGGACGGCCGCCGGGCCGGGCTCTGCCTGGCGGGCCACCCGTCACCGCTGATCGCCCGCGACGGCCACCTCGCCGAGCTGCTGCCGTACGAGAACAACGGCCCGGCGCTCGGACTCCTGCCGAACGCCCGCTGGCCGCGCCGCCAGGTGGAGCTCGGCGGCAAGTGGAGCCTGATGCTCTACACGGACGGCCTGATCGAGGGGCGCATCGGCCAGGGCAACCAGCGTCTGGGCCAGGACGGCATGGTGGAGATGCTCCGCCGCCAGATCGCGGCGGGCCTGCGCGGCGACGAGCTGCTCGAGGCCGCGGTGAACGAGGTGCGTGAACTCAACGGCGGGGACCTGACGGACGACGTGGCCGTACTGCTCCTGGACCGCGACCGCTAGCCAGGGCTGACCGGTAGACAGGGCTGGTGGTCAGCGGCCGCCGTTGTACGGACCGTAAGGACCGTCGCTGCTCGAACCGCGGCGTCCGCCGCCGCCACCGCCGCCGGTGATCTGCCGCAGCGCGGGCCGCACGTCGACCATGTAGACGATGGTCGCGATGAGCCCGATGATCGGCAGGAACGACAGGATGTTGAAGATCAGGTTCACGATGAAGGCGAGCCCGAGGATGATCAGCCAGAACGGCTTGGTCTTCTTGTCCGCCGCTCGATAGGCGTCCTCACGACGGATCGCCGCGTCCACGAGCGCGAAGCCGCTGAAGACGATCAGCGCCAACGACAGCAGCCACATGAAGTTTGCGAACCCCTGCATCAGCACAACGTCCACCACCAGTCTCGGCTCTTGAGTACGCGGACACCGTACCCGCTACCCGGAGAACGGGCCGGGCACTTCGAGAGTGCCCGGCCCCTCCACATGACAACCGCCGTACCGCGCGCCTACTTGGCGGGCGGCGTGGTCTTCTTCGCCACCGGCTTGCGGGCGGCCGGGGCCTTCTTGGCGGCGGGCTTCTTCGCCGGAGCGGCGGCGGCCTTCGGCTCGGTCCCCGACTCTGCGGATGCCGACTTCTCCTCGGCGTCCGGCTCGACGGCCACGGCCAGCTCGGTGATCTCCTCGGCGGCCTCGCCGCGCCAGGTGCGCACGGCCTGCTCGCCGTGCTCGGCGACCTCTTCGTACTTCTCGCGCGCCTTCACGGCGTACTCGGCGGCGACGCCGACGGAGCTGAGGGCAAGGCCCTGAGCGCTCTCGGTCAGCTTCTTCAGGTCCGTGTCGAGGGTGCCGAACAGCTCGGTGACCCTGGCCTGGATGGTCTCCTGCGCCTCCTTGGCGCGGGCGACGGCCTTGTCCTGGACGGCCTTGGTGTCGGTGTTGCGCACGGCGTCGATACGGGCCGGCGCCTCGGCGATCAGCTGCTCGATGGCGCCCGGCACCTTCTTCGCCTGCTGGAACGCCAGGTCGGCGGTGCCGACGACGAAGTAGGCGGGGGTGGTGTCGGTGAGGGTGTTGCGCAGGTCGTCCTTGATGGCCATGGCGATGGTCCTCCCGGATTCGCGTCAGCTTGAGGGATGGTCCTTGGGGTCCTTCGGGCTGGCATCACTGCCGTCGGCCGTGCGGGGGCCGTCAGCGGTGGCGTCCACGTCATCTGCGTACGAGGCCTCGTCCACGTCCACGAACGACGCGTCGTCCGCGTACTCCGAGACCTCGAAGCCGTTCTCTCTTCTGAACGACTCATAGATCTGCAACAGGACCTGCTTCTGCCGCTCGTTGATGGAGGGGTCGGCGAGGATGACGGCGCGCGTCTCCAGCTCGTCCCGCTCCTTCTCGTCGAGGATCCCGGCCCGGACATAGAGCGTCTCGGCGGAGATCCGCAGCGCCTTGGCCACCTGTTGCAGCACTTCGGCACTCGGCTTGCGCAGGCCGCGCTCGATCTGGCTCAGATACGGATTGGACACCCCGGCGGCGTCGGCGAGCTGCCTCAGCGAGAGCTGCGCGTTGCGCCGCTGCTCACGCAGGTACTCACCGAGATTGCCGACGTTGAGTGATGCCATGCGTCGATAGTGCACGCTCCTTGCTAACTATTGCAAGCGCCTGCTTGCAAAAGTGCGCCACGCCACTATTCGCGACTACTCGCGGCTACTCGCGCGAAGCGTGGCTGGACCAAGCCCCTTCAGGATGGCTGGACTTGGTCGAAGAGGGTGAGGGCTTCCGTGGGGTCCGGGCTCACGAGGCGTTCCAGGCCGGCTGTCGTGATCTTGGCCCACCTGCCGGCCCGTGCCCACATCCGTTCCTCGAAGGCGCGGACGGCCTCGTCCAGATCTTCGGGGCCGGTGGCGATGGCCTCGGCGAGTTCGGCGCCTTCCAGCATCGCGAGGTTCGCGCCCGCGCCCAAGGGGGGCATCAGGTGGGCGGCGTCGCCCAGCAGCGTCACACCGGGGACGTGGGTCCAGGTGTGGGACACGGGCAGGACGTAGAGGGGGCGGTGGACGAACGCGGCGCCGTGGCGGAGGAGGTCGAGGACGGGAGCGGCCCAGCCGTCGAACAGAGCCAGCAGGCTCGATCGCACGGCCTCGGCGTCGGCCAGGTCCAGGTCCAGGTCCGTGTGCCAGTCCAGCGGTGCGCGGAACTGGGCGTACACCTTGGCGTGACCGCCGCTGTTGCGCTGGGCTACGAGAGCTCGGTTCACGCCGTACGCGGCTACGGAACCGTCGCCGATCAACCGGGCGAGGTCGGGGTGGCGGGTGTCGACGTCGTCGAGGGAGGTCTCGATCAAGGTGACGCCGGTGTAGTGCGGCGTCACCGACGAGACCGCCGGGCGGATCCGGGACCAGGCGCCGTCCGCGCCGACCACGAGGTCGAACACCTCCTGCCGCCCGTCCTCGAAATGGACCAGTACGCCATCCCGGGCCCCCGGCGCCACCTGCTTCACGCCCCGGCCCCACTGGACGTCTAGGGGGGCCAGGAGCAGGTCACGGAGTTGCCCGCGGTCGATCTCTGGATTTGCCCGGTCATCCGGACCGGGTCGCCAGTCACGCAGGACGGTTCCGTCCGTGTCCAGGATGCGCATGGCCTGCCCCTCGGGGCGGGACAGCGTCTGGAACTCCGCCAGCAGCCCCGCCTTGTCCAGCGCGAGCTGACCCAGCTCTTCGTGCAGGTCCAGCGTGCCGCCCGGGGGCCGGGCGTCGGGGGCGGGATCGCGTTCGAGGACGGTGACGGGGTGGCCGTGGCGGTGCAGGACGCGGGCGAAGGCGAGGCCGGCAGGGCCGCTCCCGACCACTGCGATTCGGTGTCTCATGCCGATACAGTGTATTGCTCATATACGCCGTATCGCAACGGTACGGTGTGAGCATGACTGTCTGGGACCGGCCGGAGCCGCCGAACCGCCCCGTGCCGCTCGACCGGGAGCGGATCGTCGCCGCCGCCATCGCGCTGGCCGACGAGGGCGGCCTTGAGGCAGTTTCGGTGCGCAAGGTCGCGGCCCGCCTGGACGCCGGTCCGATGCGGCTGTACCGGTACATCTCCACCAAGGAGGAGCTGTTCGACCTCATGGTGGACGAGGTCCAGGCCGAGACCTTCCCCGAGGAGCAGCCCGGTGACTGGCGGGAGGCCTTGCGCGTCCTCGCCCAGCTCACCAGGCAGTCCGCCCTCCGCCACGAATGGCTGGCCGACCTGCTCGGCGGTCGCCCGACCCTGGGTCCGAACGGCCTCGCCGTGACCGAGGCCACGCTGGCCGCCTTCGACGGCATCGCCGATGTCGACACCGTCATGCGCGCCGTGGACACGGTCAGCGCCTACTTCATCGGCGCGATCAGGCGCGAGATCGCGAACCTGCGGGCCGAGCGCGCCACGGGCCTGTCCCAGCACGACTGGCAGCGCGCCCACGGCCCGCACGTGACGAGGATGCTGGCCACCGGCCACTTCCCGGCGCTGGCCAAGGCCGTGTACGACGGCACGGACGTGGACGCCGAGACATCCTTCGCAACCGGCCTGGACTGGGTCCTCGACGCCGTGGCCATCAAACTCACCCGATAGCCGACGCCTGGCCGACCTGGCGCTCAGCCGCCGAGCCCCTGAGCCCCTGAGCCGACCGGGCCAGCCCTCCGGCCGTCCGGTCCTCCAACCCTCCAGCCCTCGCCCGTCGCCCCTCGATGACTTGATGCCACCTGGCGCCAGAGTGGGGCAGCCATCCGACCTGCGAGTTTACGGGCCGGAGCCAACCTGTGACGCCTACTGCGCCACACGTGACGCCAAAGATGACTCGACATGGCACCACTCGTGTGCCACTATGGCGTCACCGAAACGGAGCAAGGCCAAGCGATCGGGCCCGAGCCACCAGGTCCGAGCAATCAGAAGGAGCAGCCGCGATGTCTCTCGCCCTCACCAACCAGGACAAGGCCACCCTGCGGACCGCCGCGTACGGCGCCGTCTCGCTGCTTGCCGCCGCCGACGCCGCCGGCTCGCCCCACAAGGCCGCCACCCACGGCAGCATCGCCCTGGCCTCGGCGACCGGCCCGATCGGCCACGTGCTGGCCGGGAGCAGCAAGGACATCAAGCTGCACGGCAAGTCCGTCGCCGAGCTCGCCGACCACGTGCTGCCCGCCCTGACCGCCGCGATGGACCTGCTCGGCAAGCAGGACCCGGCCGAGGCCGACAACTTCCGCGGCACCGTCGTCGTCGCCCTCGAAGCGGCCGCCCGCCCCCACCGGGGTGCGCCGAGCCCCACCGTCGTCGAGATGACCCGCAAGATCACCAAGGCCCTCGACGCTGCGGCCCTCGACGCCGCCTGAGTGAGCCGTAGAGCCAACCGAGACAGCCAGGGAACAGCCTGGGGACAGCCAGGGAGGGGTCGGATCATGGAGACAGCACAGAGTCCGCGGGCGGCGGCACCCGGCGCCTTCACCGCCTTCGCCCGCTTCGTGCTCTGCGGCGGCGGGGTCGGAGTCGCCTCCAGCTTCGCCGTGGCGGCCCTCGCCTCCTGGATCCCCTGGGCCCTGGCCAACGCCCTGATCACCGTGGTCTCCACGCTCCTGGCCACCGAGTTGCACGCCCGCTTCACCTTCGGCGCGGGCGGGCGTGCGACCGGACGTCAGCACGCGCAGTCGGCCGGGTCCGCGGCGGCCGCGTACGCGGTGACCTGCCTGGCGATGCTGGTCCTACAGGAGCTGGTGGCGGCGCCCGGCGCGGTGCTCGAACAGGTCGTCTACCTGTCCGCCTCCGCCCTGGCCGGCGTCGCGCGGTTCGCCGTGCTGCGGCTCGTCGTCTTCGCCCGCACCCGCTCGCAGGCCACGGCCACCGCCCGTACCCCCCGCACCCTGCACCCCGTACACGCGCCCGTGGCCCCCGCCGAGCTCTGCCCCGCGGCCTGACCCCCGCCCCGCTTCTCCCGGCGGTCGGTAACGTTCCTCATGTGCCTGTGTCTCTCCCCGACCTCGTCCGCCTGCGCAAGGCCCGTGACCGGATGGACCGCGACTACGCGGAGCCCCTGGACGTCCCTGCGCTGGCCCGGGACGCCCTCATGTCGCCGGGGCACTTCTCGCGCAGCTTCCGCGCCGCCTACGGAGAGACGCCGTACAGCTACCTCATGACCCGCAGGATCGAGCGTGCCAAGGCGCTCCTGCGGCGCGGGGACCTGTCGGTGACGGATGTCTGCATGGCGGTCGGCTGTACGTCGCTCGGCTCTTTCAGCTCACGGTTCACCGAACTCGTCGGCGAGAGCCCGAGCGCGTACCGCGCCCGCGACCACGGTGACAGCGCCGACATCCCTGCCTGCATCACCAAGATCCGCACCCGTCCGATCAGGAACGGAGAAGCGAAACCCGACGCCGGTCCGTAGCGTCGTACGCATGGACATCAAACTCGCGCAGTGCTTCATCGCCGTCGACGACCACGACAAGGCGCTCGCCTTCTACCGCGACGCGCTCGGTCTCGAAGTACGCAATGACGTCGGCTTCGAGGGGATGCGCTGGGTGACGCTCGGCTCGCCCTCGCAGCCGGACGTCGAGATCGTCATCGAGCCGCCGCTCGCGGACCCGAACGCCACCGATGCCGACCGGCAGGCCGTGGCCGAGCTGATGGCCAAGGGCATGCTGCGCGGCGTCATCTTCCGCACGGACGACGTCGACGCCACGTTCGAGCGGGTCCGTTCCGCGGGCGGCGAGGTTCTTCAGGAGCCGATGGACCAGCCGTACGGCGTCCGCGACTGCGCCTTCCGCGACCCCGCCGGGAACATGCTGCGGATCAACCAGCCGCGCGAGAAGTAGGCGAGAAGGAGAGAGAGCCCCGGTTACGCCACCCATGCCCCGTCACGCATAAGAACCCTGCCGCTCAGCTCGTGCTCGCCGCGCCAGGCTCGCACCGTGCGCGGTGTCACGCGCAGGTAGACGAAGGGGTTCTCCTCCTTGCGCGGGTCCCAGCCGAACTTGGCGGCGAACCCGTCCGCGGCATCCTGCGGGACGTCCTGAGCCGGGAAGCACTCCGCCTCGCCCTGTACGAGCACCACATCGGCGGTGTCCGGCAGGGAGAGGCGTACCCGGGGTTCCTTCCGCACGTTGCGGACCGTCACGGAAGCCGCGCCGGTGCACATCCACAGAGCCAGGCCGTCCCACCGGAACCAAAGGGGCACCTGATGCGGCCCGTGCTCCGGATGGGCCGTCGACAGCCACAAGTCCCGTTCCCGGTCGAGGCGTTCCAGCGTCTCGCGCCTGCGCTCCGCGCTTTCACGACGAGCGGGCTCGGTGACCTGCGTGTTCTGCGTGTTCTGCGGGTTCTCCGTGTTCTGCATGATCGCCGACCCTAAGCCCCACCGAACGCCCGCCGGTAGTCCCCCGGTGACACCCCCACCTGCTTGAGGAAATGGTGACGGAGGTTGTTCGCCGTGCCGAGGCCGCTCAGTTCGGCGATCTTCTCGATCGGGGCGGCCGTCGATTCGAGGAGGCTCTGGGCGCGGGCCAGGCGCTGGTTCAGGAGCCACTGGAGCGGCGTCGTCCCGGTGGCGGCCTGGAGCCGGCGGTAGAGGGTGCGCGGGCTCATCGCCGCTCGGCGCGCCAAGTCGTCGACCGTCAGGGGGCGGTCGAGGCGGGCGCGCGCCCAGTCGAGTACGGGGCCGAGCCCCTCGTCGTCCGTCGGCGGAACGGAGAGGTCGATGAACTGGGCCTGGCCGCCAGGGCGGTGAGCGGGGACGACCATGCGGCGGGCCAGCTGGTTGGCCACGTGCGCGCCCAGGTCGCGGCGGACCAGATGGAGGCACAGGTCGAGGCCCGCGCTCACGCCCGCGCTGGTCAGGACGTCACCGTCATCCACGTACAGAACGGAGTCATCGACCTCCACCTTCGGATAGCGCGCGGCGAGTTGGGCCGTGTGCATCCAGTGCGCGGTGGCCCTGCGGCCGTCGAGCAGCCCCGCATCGGCGAGCGCGAAGGCGCCGGTGCACAGGGAGACCATGCGGGCTCCGGCGTCGTACGCGCGACGCAGCGCCGCCACCAGGCCCTCCGGCAGCGGGCGGCCCTCCTCCACGCAGGCGTCCGGCACGGACGTGACGATGACCGTGTCCGCCCCGACAATGTCGTCAAGGCCGTGCGGGGTACGCACCGTCAGACCGACCCCGGGGCCGGACCCACCCTCGCCCTCGCCCTCGTACGCGTTGCACAGCCGGAAGTCGTACCAGTGGTCCGACAGATCGGGCTGTGGCTTCCCGAACACCGTGCAGGGGATGCTCAGTTCGTACAGATCCCACGACGGGATCGCTATCTCCTCGGTCACGACCAAGGCCACGGAACCAGCGCTCATACGGTGAGACTAGGCCGCCCCGGGCCATGGCAGCGCGTGGCAGGAATTTGGTGGCCGCCGTCACCCCTGTCACTGTCCGGCGCCGCCGCCCGCTGCGAGCGTGGTCCATATGGAAGAGAACAAGACCCCCGTCACCATCATCGGCCTCGGCAACATGGGCACCGCCCTCGCCGCCACCCTCCTGGAGCACGGCCACCCCACCACCGTCTGGAACCGCTCCCCCGCCAAGGCCGAGCCCCTCGTCGCCCGGGGCGCCCGGCTCGCCGCCACTCCCGAAGAGGCCGTCGCCGCAAGCCCGTTGATCATCGCCTGCGTTCTCGACCACGACGCCTTGTACGCCGTCATGGACCCCACTGCCGGATCCCTCGCGGGCAAGGCCCTGGTGAACCTCACCTCGGGTTCCCCGGAGCAGTCCGACAAGGCGGCGGCGTGGGCCGCTTCCCTCGGGCTCGGCTATCTCGACGGGGCTATCATGACCACGCCGCCGGGGGTCGGGAACCCGGAGATGATGTTCCTCTACAGCGGCTCGGCCGAGGTGTTCGAGGCGCATCGCCCCACCCTCGCCGCCCTCGGCGATCCGCTGTACCTGGGCGCGGAACCCGGCCGCGCCTCCCTCTACGACGTCGCCCTGCTCGGCCTGATGTGGTCCACGTTCACCGGCTGGCTGCACGGCACGGCCCTGGTCGGCGCGGACGCGACCAAGGCCACCGACTTCACGCCCGTCGCCATCCGCTGGATGCGGCACGCGGTCGCCGGATTCCTGGAGACCTACGCGCCCCAGGTGGACGCCGGGCGCTATCCCGGCGACGACGCCACCGTAGACGTACAGATCACGACGATCGAACACCTCATCCACGCGGCGGCCGACCGCGGCATCGACAACGCCCTGCCGGAACTCCTGAAGGCCACCATGGAGCGGGCGCGTGCCGCCGGGCACGGCTCCGACAGCTACGCGAGCGTCATCGAGGTGCTCCGAGGGGAGCGGCGGGACCCGACCCGAGTGTGACCATTCGGCAACAAGAGGGCGGAGAACCGTGCACCCGGGCGCATGATGAAGCGTCGTCGTGTCCGGGTGTCACGGGTCCGCCCGGGCGTCACGGGTCTAGGGGGGACCGGATGAACAAGCCGCTGCGCCACATCGCCGTCTTCTGCGGGGTGCTCACGCTCGCGCTGCTCCTGCGCGCGACCTGGGTGCAGTTCGCCGAGGGCGAGTCGCTGGCGAAGCACGACAAGAACCGGCGTGTCCAGATCGAGGCCTTCTCCCACCCCCGTGGCGACATCATCGTCGGCGGCAAGCCGATCACCGGCTCGAAGGAAGTCAGCGGCACCGACTTCAAGTACCAGCGGGTCTTCAAGAACGGCCCCATGTACGCGCCGGTCACCGGCTATTTCTCGCAGGCCCAGGGCGCGACCTTCCTGGAGGGCGTCGAGAACGACGTGCTCAGCGGCGACGACGACCGCCTCTTCATCCGCCGCACCCTGGACATGCTGACCGGCGAGAAGCGCCAGGGCGGCGACGTCATTACGACCATCGACCCCAAGGCCCAACAGGCCGCCTACCAGGGCCTTGTGGACCTCAACGCCCGGGGCGCGGTCGTCGCGCTCGACCCGCGCTCCGGGAAGGTGCTCGCGCTGGCGAGCACCCCCTCGTACGACCCCTCCGTCTTCGCCGGGATCTCGGAGAAGGAGGGCAAGGAGTTCACGCGGCTCAGCAAGAACAAGGACAAGCCGCTCTCCAACCGTGCGCTCCGCGAGATCTACCCGCCCGGATCCACCTTCAAGATCCTCACCGCGGCGGCCGCCCTGGAGCACGGTGTGATCGACGACATCGACGACCGCACCGACGCCAAGGCCCCCTACAAACTGCCGCTCAGCTCGACGACGATCGGCAACGACGTCCCGGGCGCCCCCTGTGACAAGGCCTCGCTGAAGGTCGGCATGCAGTGGTCGTGCAACAACGTCTTCCTCGACACGGCGCTCAAGGTCGGCGACGACGACATGCGCGAGACGGCGGAGAAGTTCGGCTTCAACAAGCAGCAGTTCATCCCCGTGCGCGCGTCCGCGAGCAGCTACCCCGACGACCTCGACAAGCCGCAGACCGCCCTGACCGGCATGGGCCAGGGCAGCCTGACCAGTACACCGCTTCAGATGGCGATGGTCGCGGCGGGCCTCGCCAACGACGGCAAGGTGATGAAGCCGTACATGGTGGAGGAGCTGCGCGGCCCCGACCTCACGACGATCGAGAAGGGCAAGCCGCAGGAACTGAGCCAGGCCGTCTCCGAGGACACCGCGGGCAAGGTGCAGGAGATGATGGAGCACACCGTCGAGGAGGGCACGGCGAACAAGGCGCGGATCGACGGTGTCACGGTCGGCGGCAAGACCGGCACCGCCCAGCACGGCTCGAACGTCAACGACGAGCGGCCGTACGCCTGGTTCGTCTCGTACGCCAAGAATGACGACGGCTCTTCGCCGGTCGCGGTCGCGGTGTTCGTCGACCCGAAGGACATGGACATCCCGCGCTCGGAGATCGCCGGTGGCAAGCTCGGGGCGCCGATCGCGAAGGCGGTGATGGAGGCCGTGCTCGCCGACTGAGCCGCCCGTCAGCCTCCAGGAGCTGCCCCGCAAGCTGTGTCCGTCATCCCTCCAGGAGCCGCCCCGCCAGCCGTTCGATCCGCGCATGCCAGGCGGCGAGCGCCTCGCCAGTAGCCGCCTCGCCGTCGGCGCCCTCGAAGGGCCCGGTCTGCGTGAGGACGAGCCGCGTGCCGTACCCCGTCCCCTCGCCGAACTCCCAGCGCACCTCACCCTTGGGATGCACGGCGTACGTGAGCGACACCGGAGCCAGCAGCGCGGTGACAGGACCCGCGGAGACGCCGTCCGCCAGGAATCCGTCGGGAGCCGTGTCGCCCACCAACGGGACCTCACCCGCGCAGAGTTCGGCCCACACCGCGTCCGCGGGCCGCACCAGCTGACGTTCGAAACGGATGCCGTCGTCGGTGATCTGCCCGTGCCCGAGGTCGAACTGTTCCAGATACGCCTCGTGCAGCTCACCCGCGTCCGCGCTCACCTCGGCCTGCCCGCCGTCCAGGAACTGGCCGAGCGCCGAGATGCACAGCTGCCAGCCCGCGGCGAAGCTCGGGGCGCCGAAGCGGTCGCCGAAGGTGTGGACGAGGGTGAGGAGCGAGCCACGGCCGTCGGGACCGTCCGGGGTGATCTCCCAGCGCAGGTGGTCGTCGCCCCAGCTGAAGGCGAAGAGGCGTGGCTCTTCCGCGTCGGTGACCTCGCCGGTCATGCCGGGGCCCTGGTCGCCGGGGAAGTGGAAGCCCATCGCGCCGCCGGGCCGCAGCTCCAGGGTCACCTCGGAGGGGAACCACTGGGCGAGGTGCTCGGGCCGGGTGATCGCGGCCCAGACCGTGGCGGGCGGGTGCGCGAGGCGGCGCTCCATCCGCAGGACGCTGTGTCCGCCTTCCTCATCGGGGCTCAGGGTGTCGGAGTGCGGGTTCATGAGGAGTCACCGTCCATGCTCAGGAGGGGGTTCTTCAGGACTCGCCGTCCATGACGTCGAGGTGCCGTTCGAGGGCGTCGAGCCGGCCCGCCCAGAGGTGCCGGTAGTGCGCGAGCCACGCGTCGAGCTCGGCGAGGGGCTCGGGCCGCAGCTCGTACCAGCGGCGCTGCGCGTCCTGCCGCACCCGCACAAGGCCCGCGTCGCGCAGGACCCGCAGGTGCTTGGACGTGCCGGGCTGGCTCAGGCCGAGCCGCTCGGTGAGCTCACCGACCAGGTGGGGACGCTCTAGCAACAGATCGAGAATCTTCCGGCGGCTCGGCTCGGCGAGTACATCGAACGGTATGGGCACACTCCGAACATAACCCTGTGGCTATATACCCGCAACAGCATGCACCGGTGTCCGTATGCAGCTCACTCCTCCCAGGGCAGCGGCCTGCTGTGCAGCACGTCGAGCCGGGACACCGCCCTGGTCAGGACGACGTAGAGGCGGCTGGGCCCGCGGTGTTCCGCCTCCGCGATGGCGGCGGGCTCGACGGCCACGACGTGGTCGTACTCAAGACCCTTCGCCACGGACGCGGGCAGCACCGTCACGCGCGCGCCCAGGTCGTCCGGGCCCGCGCTCTCGATGCCGGCCTCGGTGAGGGCCGCGTGCAGCCGGGCGGTGTCGGTGTCGGCGGCGATGACGCCGATCGAGCCCTCGCGGGCGAGCGCGCCACGCACCGCGTCGACGGTGGCGGCGGCGATGTCGATGGCCCGCACCTCCCGGATCCTCAACTCACCGTCCGTACGCAGCGATCGAGCGGGCGGTACGTCGACGTCGAGCGAGGCGAGTACGCGGTTGGCCAGGCCCACGACGGCTTTCGGGACGCGGAAACCGATGGTCAGAGGGGTGACGGAGGCGTCGGGTTTGCCGAGGTGGGCGAGGAGTTCGGGCCAGCGGCGGGCGGCCCACGGGGTGGTGCCCTGGGCGAGGTCTCCGAGGACGGTGAGCGAGCCGAAGTCCGCGCGGCGGGCGATGGCGCGGGCCTCCATCGGGGAGAGGTCCTGGGCCTCGTCGACGACGATGTGGCCGTAGCCCTCGGGCCGTTCGAGCAGCCCGCCGATCTCGTCAAGGAGCACGACATCGGCGGCGGACCACTTCGCCGACTTGTACGAGCGCGGGGGCTTGGTCCAGCGGATCGCCCGCTGCTCGGCGGCGTCGAGGATGCCGTCGGCCGCGGCGGCGAGCGCTTCCGGGTCCGCGAGCAGGGCGGCGAGCACCTCCTCCGGCTTGACCCTCGGCCAGGCCTCGTCGACGAAGGCCGAGACGGAGCGGGCGCGGGAGATCTTCTGCAGCCAGGCGTTGTTCACGGCGCCCGCGCGGCGCTCGGCCTGCTCCTGGATGTGCCGGACGGCACGGGTGCGCACGCGTTCGCGGCCGACGGCGTACGCAGGCTCCTCGGCGCGCACGTCCGCGATGATCCGCTCCAGGTCGTCGAGCGCGACCCGCCAAGTGTACGAACCATCCGGCACCGCAAGGGAGTTGGTGGGCGGCGTGACGCGCGAGTAGAGCGCGCGGCGCAGGACGGCCGCCATCCGGGCGTCGTGCTTGACGCGCGCCGCTGCCTCGTCGCCCTGGGCCCGCACGGGTGTGGTGGCCCTGGCGATCTCGTCCGCGACGGTGGACTGGCGCACGCCGGTCTCGCCGAGGGAGGGGAGCACCTCGGCGATGTAGCGGAGGAAGGTGCGGTTGGGGCCGAGGATGAGGAGCCCGGCGCGCTGCACGCGCTGGGGGTGGGTGTAGAGGAGATAGGCGGCGCGGTGCAGGCCAACGGCGGTCTTGCCGGTGCCGGGCGCGCCTTGGACGCACACGGACGAGGCGAGTTCACCGCGCACGAGGTCGTCCTGCTCGGGCTGGATGGTGGCGGCGATGTCACGCATCGGGCCGACGCGGGGGCGCTCGATCTCACCGGCGAGGATGCGGCTGCTGGGGGCGGGTGAGGTGACCGGGGCGTCCGGTTCGCCGTCGGCCAGTGGCTCGTCCTCCAGGCCGGTGAGGTCGGCGGAGTCGCCCTTGCTGCCGGGGGCCCAGCCGAAGCGGCGGCGGACGGCGACTCCTTGGGGGTCTCGGGCTCCGGCCTGGTAGAAGGCGCGGGAGACGGGGGCGCGCCAGTCGACGACGAGGGGCGGGGACGAGGGGTGTTCGGTGACGCGGAGGCGGCCGATGTAGTAACTCTGCCCGCGGTGATCACCGGCTTCGACGGCTTCGGGCCCGTCGGCGGCGAAGTCGAGGCGGCCGAAGAAGAGGGGCGCTTCGGGGAGTTCGCGCATCGCTTTGGCGTGGCTGCGGAACTGGTAGCCGAGGACTTCGGCGTCTGCGCCGGACGCGGAGACGTCGGCTCCGTGGATTACCTGCTCCTCGGCGCCGTCGACCATGCGGTCGAGGGCGGTGCGGCACGTGTCGTGGTAGCGGCGTTCTTGGGCGAGGGCCGAGTCGAGTGGGGTCGTGTCAGGCGATGGCATACGACCAAGAATAATGTAACCGAGTTAAGTTAGTTACCGAGTTAAATTCGTAACCACGAATCACTGGTGCGGTAGGCTCCCGCCATGACGGACGAAGAAGCGGCCACGGGCACTGCCGCAGGCTCTGGCGGCAGCCCCGGCCTGCGCGAACGCAAGCGGCAGCGGATGTACGAGGCGGTCTCCGACGCGGCGATCGCGCTCTTCCTGGAGAAGGGCTTCGAGAAGGTGCCGGTGGCGGAGGTGGCGGCGGCCGCCGACATCTCGAAGCCGACCCTGTTCCGGTACTTCCCGACCAAGGAGGACCTGGTACTCCACCGGTTCGCCGACCACGTGGACGAGGCGGCACGGGTGGTGGCCGAGCGCCCCGCGAAGCGCTCTCCTCTGGACGCCCTGCAGCGCCACTTCCTCGACGGCCTGGAGCGCCAGGACCCGGTGACCGGCCTCTGCGACAACGTCCACGTACTCGCCTTCCACCGGCTGCTGTACGGGACGCCGTCACTGGTCGCGCGGCTGTACGCGTATCAGGAGCGGTCGGAGAGGGCGCTGGGCGAGGCGTTGAGCGAGCCGGGGGCAGCGGGGCCTCGGCCCGACGACGCCCTGGCCGCACGGCTGGCCGCGGGCCAGATCATCGCCGTACAGCGCATCCTCGCCCTGGAGAACTGGCGCCGGATGGACGCGGGCGAGAGCGCGGAAGCGGTGTGGCCGGAGGCGGTGACGGCGGCGAACCGGGCCTTCGGGCAGCTGCGGTCGGGGCTGGCGCGGTACGCCTGAGAGCCGATTGCCCTCACCGCCCGCCCCCCAAAAAAAACCGCCCCCTCGCCGCTCCTCACCGCTCCCCGACCAACACCGCCACCCCGTCGAGCACCCTCTCGATCCCGAACTCGAACTCCGTGTCCTCGGCGTCCGCGACGTCGAGGACCCCCGCCTCCAGGGTCCGCCGCAGCGCCGGAAACCGTTCGGGGTCGGTCGAGATCAGAGCGTCGATGGTGCGCGCGTACCGACGCATCGCCTCGTCCGGCTCCTGCCCCTTCGCCCTCATCGCCGCGTCCAGATCAGCCATGAGCGTGACCTCGTTCCGCACGAACCCGCCCACCAGCATGAGCACGGAGAGCTTCCACCCCTCCTCCAGGCCACAGTCGTCGAGCGCCGCGAGTCCCTGCTCCACCCACTCCAGATAGTGGGGCGAGGCGGGCGGTGACGTGATGGGGATGCGTACGAGCCACAGGTTGCGCCGGAAGACCTCGCGCTGGGCCCGCGCCCACCACTCCAGACGCGCCCGCCACCCGGTGATCCCGGCCGGCATCTCGGGCGGAGCCCCGGTCGCCGCGTCCTGCATGAGGACGTACAGCTCGTCCCTGGCGGAGACGTACCGGTAGAGGGACATCGGCGAGACGCCGAGCGCCTTGGCGACCCGCCCCATGGTGACCGCGCCGATCCCCTCCGAGGCCGCGATGGCGATGCCCGCGTCGACGATGCGATCGAGGCTCAGGCCGGGCTTGGGCCCTTTCGACGGCCGCTCGCGCAGCCCCCAGGCGGTTTCGAGGCTCGCGGAAAGCCCCGAGCCCTCCGCGCCGCCGCCCGCGCCCGCGCCTTCGCCTTCGCCTTCGCCTTCGCCTTCGCCGTCTGCCGCCATGATCCGCCTCCGCCTCCTCCTGAGCTGCCGTGCTTGACGCACATCGTAGTTCTGCGTAACCCTTACTCAGTAATGCGTAGGCCATACGCAATAGATCGGCGAGACCCGACCACACCACGCCACAGGGAGAGAACCCATGCCACCCCCGTCACCCCCAGCCATCGAGGCAAAAGCCCTGACCAAGACCTACGGCTCCGGCCCCCGAGCCGTCCCCGTACTCCGCGGCATCGACCTCCACGTCCCACCCGGCACCGTCTTCGCCCTCCTCGGCCCGAACGGCGCCGGCAAGACGACAGCCGTCCGCATCCTCACCACGCTCACCACTCCCGACACGGGCACGGCACGGGTCGCGGGCCACGACATCCGTACGGGACGACGCGAGGTCCGCCGCGCGATCAGCCTCACCGGCCAGTTCGCGGCGGTCGACGAGACGCAGACCGGTGCGGAGAACCTCCGCATGATGGCGAGGCTCGCGGGCCTGTCCCGCCCCGCGGCCCGCGCACGGGCCGCGGAACTGCTGGCCCGCTTCGGCCTCACGGAAGCCGCCGACCGCCTGGTCCGCACGTACTCGGGAGGCATGCGCCGCCGCGTCGACCTGGCGGCGGGCCTGGTGGGCGACCCCGAGGTCATCTTCCTGGACGAGCCGACGACGGGCCTGGACCCGCGCAGCCGCCAGGAGATGTGGGAGGTCGTACGCGACCTCACGGCACAGGGCACGACGGTCTTCCTGACGACCCAGTACCTGGAGGAGGCGGACCAACTGGCGGACCGGATAGCGGTGTTGCACGAAGGGGAGATCGCGGCGAAAGGTTCCCCCGCGGACCTCAAATCCCTGCTGCCGGGCCACCGCCTGGACGCGACGCTCACCACCCGGGAGGCCTATCTGCGCCTGACCGACCGGGCCACGCACCACTCCCCCGAAACCCTGACGCTCGGCTTCCCGACAGACGGCACGGCAGGAGGCGTACGAGCCCTGCTGGACGACCTGGACCCGACGTGCACGGATTTCGCGACCTTCAAGCTCCACACAGCGACGCTGGACGACGTCTTCCTGACCCTCACAAGCCCGTCGAAGAGGCTTACCCATGTCTGAGGCCCTGATCATGACCGGCCGTTCGATCCGCATCAGCCGCCGCAACGTGGACGCCCTGATCACCTCGATGGCGCTCCCGGTGATGCTCCTGCTGATCTTCGTCTACTTCTTCGGCGGCGCGATCAAGACGGACACCCGGTCGTACGTCACGTACGTGGTCCCCGGAGTCCTCCTCCTCTGCGCCGGCTTCGGCTCGTCGAACACGGCGATCGCGGTGACGGAGGACTTGAAGGGCGGCATCATCGACCGCTTCCGTTCCCTGGACATCGGTGGCGCCCAGATCCTGGCGGGCCACGTCTTCGCCTCGGTGGCCCGCAACCTGCTCGCCACCTCCCTGGTCCTGGCCCTGGCCTTCGCGATCGGCTTCCGCCCGACGGCGACCCTGTCCGGCTGGCTCGCGGCAACAGCCGTCCTCCTGGCGTTCATCCTGGCCCTGTCCTGGCTCTCGGCAATGGCGGGCCTCCTGGCCAAGTCCGCCCAAGCGGCAGGCGGCTTCACGTTCTTCGTGAGCTTCCTCCCGTACCCGAGCAGCGCCTTCGTCCCCACATCCACCATGCCCGACTGGCTCCAGGCCTTCGCCGACAACCAACCGGTGACCCAGGTCATCGAATCCCTGCGAGGCCTGCTGCTCAACCAGCCGGTAGGCGCCACCCCTTGGATAGCCCTGACCTGGTGCGCGGGAATCCTGGCCGCATCGGTGGGGGCCTCGGGATTCTTGTTCAGGAGGCGGACCGCGTGACCCCCTGATCCGCCAGGCGGCGGCTCACTGGCGCCATGAAGGCGTCGCCGCCAGGCTCCACACGCCCTCGAAGTGACTGATCTGCGTGGCGACAGCCGTCTCGGCGGCAGCCGTCCCCTCCTTGCGGGAACGGATGGCGAGGTCCGTGTTGTAGCCCTTGGGGTCATAGACCTCGCAGTCGGGATCCTGCAAGGACATGGTGGCGACCACGTCGTAGAGACCGCACAGCACCAGTTCCTTGTTGAAGATGCAGACCTTGTCCCGCGGATCCCCGTTGTACAGCCGGTACTCGCACTGCACCGTCACCCTGCCGCCCGCGGTCAGCCGGTCCGCGAGCCGGGAGAGGATCTGGTCGTACTCACGGCACTTGGCCTCGAGCCTCGCCCGGAATTCGGGATAGTCGACGGGCCTCCCGTCGACGCCGACCCGCGAGGGCACCGCCATCTCACGGCCGAAGTCGGGTATCAGCATCCTGATCGACACCCGCTTTGTGGGCCCCGGGTCGTCCAGAAGGCTTTCGAGCCGGTGATACAGCTCGTTGTAGAGCGTCTCGCCCGTGTAGCCGAGGAAGCAGATCTCCACCTTCCTGGAGTGGAAGGCCTCCCCCACGAGTCCGCCCAGATCACGGGAGTTGACCAGGCCCCGGTCAGGAGGCCTTGCCGAGACGGTCAGCTCCTGGACAGCGTCGTACAGCACGTACCCGACCAGGCTGAGCAGCGCCCCGCCCAGAAACGCCTGGCCCTCCAGAGCGTCTCCGACCGGCTTCACGAACTGCGCGGTCAGCCCGGTCAGGAAGATGCCGAGCAGCAGGACACGCGTGACGCCCGATTCGTACCGGGCCCGGTATCGACGAAGCCATGCGCTCAAGCCACTGCCCGCTGCCCCGTTCACTGTTCCGGCCACGAGAGCCCTCCCCCGAGCATGCCTCTACGGCATCGCCCTCATCGCTCCATGCTGACCGTGCGGGAGCGCCCGGGCAAGATAGGGATTGGCCGTCGGGCTGGGCCGGAGCCCCAGGGAGGCCGTCGCCGCCGCCAGCGTCATCGCGAACGAGTCCACGGCGCGCTGCACATTGGGGGCGTCCAGGCTCGTGCCGGTGACGAGGCGGTCCAGGTCCACGTAGGCGGAACGGACCACCTCGATCCAGCGGTAGACGGGCCAGTCGTCCTTCCATCCCGCCGTGCACTCTTCCGGGAGGCAGTTCCTCCAGCGGTCGAACATGCGTTGTCTGATCCCGGGGCGGGCGGGCGTGAGATGCATGTGGCGGACCAGGTCGTACAGCGGGTCGCCGATCATCGCCATCTCCCAGTCGATGACGGTGAGTCCAGTGCGATCGTCGTGACGAACGAGGTTCCAGGGGTTGAGGTCGCCGTGCAGCAGGGCCGGTCGGCGTGGCTGTAGTCGATGACGACTCAGGAGCTCCCACAGGCGGAAGCTGTCCGGCAGGCCCAGCTCCCTGGCCAGCTTCTGTGACTGCTTGGGCAGATCCCCGACCAGGCGGGCCAGTTCGTCGCAGAGCCACGGGTAGAAGTTGGCCTTGTTGATCGTGGGGTCCAGCTGCTGGGTGTCGATGCGGGCCAACGCGCCCATCTGGTCCACCAGGTGGTCGGCCTCAGCGGGGCGCAGTCCGTCCACGGGGTGCGCGGGGGGCAGTTCGCCGGAGCCTGACCCCTCGTAGGAGTGGATCGCGAACTCGTCCTTCAGGTGACTGACGCCCAGGGCCAGTACGCGGGGCGCGCGCACCGGCTCGCCCGACGTCTCGATGGCCCTCAGCACCGCGTGCTCGCTGAGGATGCTGCGTTCGCGGCGCTCGGCCGAGTTCAGTTTGCGCCGGACCACGACCGGGAACTTGATCCCGGCCACTGTGACCACGGTGTTGAGGTGGGCCGTCCCCTTGAAGACCCGGGAGGCCGGGGCGGCCCCCTCGGCGATCAGCGCCTCGAATACGGCGGAGCGGGGGAACGCGGGGTGCTCCGGCACGCGCTCGTTCGGCTCCCACGAGATCGGGGTGACCTGCCGGACCCCCTCGGCCCGTCCCCCGAAGCGGGCGGCCCGCCAGCGGAACAGGACCCGCTGGATCTCCTCCTCGTCCGGCACTGCCGGCAACTGGAGGGGAGCGGCCGCGCCTTCGAGTGCGTCGCGGACCACGCGGGCGGCCTGGTCGAGGCTCTTCTGGTCGGGCGAGTCACCCAGCGACTGGGCGGCGCGCATGACGTCCGGATAGACGGACTGTGCGCGTTCGAAGGCAACGTAATGGTCCAGGTCCCGGGACAGTCCGTTGACCGCCCTGGGCTTGCAGGCCTCCATCGCCTCCGCCCAGGCGTCGATGACCTCGACCCACTGATCTTCCGGGTACCGCATGCGGACGAGGTGGGTGGCCAGGTCGTGCAGCGGATCACCGTAGGTGGCGAGTTCCCAGTCCACGCAGATCAGCGGTGGCTCGCCGCCGTACGAGACGATCACGTTGTCGCGGTGCAGATCCGTGTGGAGCAGGCTGTAGGGGCGGCGGGCCATGCTGGGGGCGCGCTCGGCCAGCCTGAGCAGCGCGTCGTCGGGAATGCCGAGGGCCGCGAAAAGGCCGCCGAACTCAGGCCAATTGGGCTGGCGGATCTGCGACTCCGCGAGATGCGCGAGGGTCCGCAGGAAGGTCGGACCGCCCTTGTCTATACGGGGCCAGTCCGCCGGCAGCCGAGGCAGCGATTCCCTGCGCACCTGGGTCATCTGCGCGAGCAGTTCGGCCAGGGCCTTGATCAGCAAGGAGTCGACCGGTTTGCCGTTCTGGCAGATGCTGGAGAGCGGCACGCCTTCCACATAGCTGTGCACCGCGGAATCGCCACGCTTGGCCAGGCACTCCGGCACGTGAGGCAGTACGCCCTTGATCGCCCGCAGGATCGCCGACTCGTCCTGCCAGGTCCGGATGACGACCGGCAGCGCGTCCTGCCGCCGCAGCCGCACGGTGACCGCCCGCCCGGGAAAGCGGTCGACCAGCTCGGCCATGGGATCCGTCAGCGGAAGCACGTAGTTCCGGTTGTGGTGGCCGCCGCTTACCGTCCCGTGCCGCAGAGCATGGTCGACAAACGCGTCGTACACATCACGGGCTTCGTGCTTCTCCGCACATACCTGGGGCTCGGTATGGGACGAAGGTGGCACGACCACGGGCCGCTCCTGAATAGTCACGCGAGGAAGGCGAAAGTGATGCACACCTTAGTGGCGCGTGAGGGCACGCACGACGCGGGAGCGGTAATCAGTGGGCCCAATGAGGTACGCGCCACTCCTTGGGGTCGCGACGTTCGAAGACGGCTCAGGCTTGAGAGCGCAGCACCTGCAGCACCGGCTCCAGCGAACTCACCACGCACGACGCCCCCGCTTCCTTCAGGAGCTTCGCCTTTCGTTCGTTACGCGCGTAGCCCAAGAAGGCCACTCCGGCCTGTTCGGCCGCCTCGTGGTCCGTGGGGGCGTCGCCGATCATCAGTGCGGCGGAGGGCTCCGCGCCCATCGCGCTGAGGGCCCGGTTGAGGCAGTGGGGGTTCGGCTTGAGGAGGTGGAGGGCCTGGGTGCGGCCGTAGATGTGCGGGGCGAAGCACTGGCTCAGCTGCCGGTCTTCCAGGTAGCGGGTCACCGCGCGGGGTGAGTTGTTCGTGGTGACGGCCAGGCGGGAGCCCATGGCGTGCCACGTCATGATCAGGGGGTCCGCGTACTGGGTCGGCCACGCCGAGGCCACTGCCGTCAGCTCCTGATGGGTGAGCCGTTCCTCCAGTTCGGCCACCAGATCGCTGCCGGGGTGCCTGCGGTCGACCGCCCGCAGGACGGCGTGCGGATCGGGCTGCTCCCGCTCCTCGTCGGTCAGCAGCCCGTGCAGCCCTCTCCCCTCCAGCCAGCGGACCTGGTCACCCGCGATCCGCTCCGCCGAGTGCCCGGCGAACAGCCGGCAGATGGGGCCGTCAAAGTCGAAGAGTACGTAGCGGGCGCGTTCGATCAGTTCCCGCAGTTTCTCGGTCTCTTCCGCCATCCACTCAGTCTGTGTCGTATCAGGAGTCACTAAGAGAGTGTCAGCTCCGTCGCGATGGTTGCCCAGAGCGCGTCGAACCATTTCTGGGACTCTTCGACGAACGCGGCGTCCCGGGGGGCCGCGTTCTTCTCGAAGGAGAACAGGGGTGACTTCAGTCCGGAGACGTCGAACGCTTCCATCTCCGCGCTGCCGATGTCCAGCGTGCTGCGCTCGACCGTGTAGTAGGCGAGGAGCGCCTCCGAGCCGTTGAGGAGATACAGCTTCACCGGCGGCGTGAACGGCAGTGCGCGGAACGACACGTCCACATCGATGCCGTGCGAGGACCGCAGCGCGCGGAGGTTGTGGCGCAGCACCTGTCCCTGGGTGTTGCGCAGCGCGAGCCAGCGCTCGTGGACCCTGCCGTCCACGTCGCGTTCCCCGTTGACCGGCCGGGGAAAGGCCAGGTTGATGTCGCTGCTGGGCAGCAGGATGCGGACGGTGATCGACTCGGGGCGGATGAGTCCCTCGTGGATGCGGCGCAGCGGATCACCGAGCGCCAGTATCAGCGTCTCCGCCGTGTACGACACCACGTCTATCCGCACCTGCGGCTCCGAGAACGCGGCAGCGAGACGTGGCGCGAGGCCCACCATCGAGGCCTGCGGTTCCACGGCCGCCGACGTCGCCCCCGGCGCATCCGCCGCGATCCTTGGTGGGCTGCCCTTGCTCACGTTGGCGAGGAGGCCGTCGTCCTGCAGTGTCCTCAGCGCCTGGCGCACCGTGCCCCGCTCCACGCCGAACTCCTCCGCGAGCACCGCTTGCGTGGGGAGGCGGTCGCCCGGTCTGAGGTCGCCGGAGCGGATGCGGTCGCGGAGGGTGTCTGCGATGTCCTGGGGCGTGAGTTTTCTGCTGCCGTTCACTGCAACGTTCTCCTGGGTCACGACCAGACGATACAACTCCCCGCCATCTCAGGGCAGTTGTCTTGAAGTTGTTTATGTTGTGGGGCCAAGTGGGGACAACTTAAGTGAAGTTGGTTGCCAACTCACCCGAGATGGCAGAAGGGGGAACCATCATGGCCGTCCTCGCCCTCCTCGCAGCCGCGTTCGCCGTCACCTTCGAGCAGTTCGTCCAGTGGCAGTACGGGCCCATGGGCATCGCCGGGCTGCTGCTCCTGACCGTCGGAATCAAGGCGAAGAGCCCCACCTGCAGTTCCATCGGCGCCGTCGTCCTCGCACTGATGATGACCGGGCCCGCGCTGTAGCGGGCCGGTGTCCGGCGAAGCTAGCCGCGCGCCAGTTCCAGGTCCTGACTGATCGTGCCCCAGAGCGCGTTGAACCACAGATGGGACTGCTCCACGAACGTCGTGTCCCGCAGGCCGTCACCCTGGTGGAAGGGGAAGAGCATCGACTGCGCGCCCTGGGCGTCGTACATCTCCAGGTACTCGTGGTCGATCTCTTCGCTCTGCTTGGTCAGCGTGTAGTACGCGAAGAGCGCCTCGGAGCCGTTGAGGAGATACAGCTTCACCGGCGGCGTGAACGGCAGCGCTCGGAACGAGACGTTCACGTCGATGCCGTGCGAGGTGCGCAGCGCGAGCAGGTTGTGCCGCAGCACCTGCCCCTGCGCGTTCCGCTGGTCGAGCCAGCGCCTGTGCACCTGGCCGCTCTCGTCGTCCCCACTGTCCACCGGCGCAGGAAAGGCGAGATCGATGCTGCGGCTCGGCAGCAGCACCCGGACGTCGACCTTGGCCGGTTTCCGCTGTCCGGCGTGAATCTGGCGGAGCGGTTCCCCGATCGCCATCGTGAGCGAGATGGAGGTCAGACAGAGCGCGTCGATCTCCACATGAGGGGCCTCGAACGCCGCGGCGATGCGCGGGGCGAGGCCGACCATGGTGGGCTGCGGCTTCACGCCGCCGGGCCCGGACAGCGCCTGCTTCGACGTCAAGGCGACCGTGGCCGGGCTCCCCTTGGACACGTTCGCCAGCAGGTGCTCGCCCTGCAGAGTGCGCAGCGCTTCGCGTATCGCGCCGCGCTCGACACCGAACTCGTCGGCCAACTCGGCCTGGGTCGGCATGCGTTGGCCCGGCCGCAGCGTCCCGGATCTGATCCGGTCGCGCAGTTCGTCGGCCACCTCGCGATGCGACCTCGGCGGCCTCTTCATCCCGTTGACGGGGGCAGGTTCCGGGCTCACAACCAAACAGTACAACTTCGCGCCATCTTTGGGGAGTTGCTCGGAAGGTGGTTATGAATCGAGCCATCGCGGAGATAACTCAGATGAAGTTGGTAGCCAACTTAGGCAACCTGGCAGGAACCCCGAGGGGTTGGCCGCCAGTAGTGCGCCATCGGATGGCTGCCGACCGGATGGGACGGGGTCCGCATGCCCCGTCCCGAAAGGGGGAACGTCATGCCGCTCATCGCCATCGTCATCGCCGCCCTCGTGATCGGATTCGAGCAGCTCATCCAGTGGAAGTACGGACCGATGGGCATCGTCGCCTTCGTCCTGCTGACCGTGGGCATCAAGGCCAAGAACACCAAGATCAGCGGCGTCGGGGCTGCGCTCCTCGTCCTGCTGCTCGCCCAGTCGGGCAGCTGACAGAGCTGGCTGACCGGGCTCCCATCCGGAGGGGAGCCGGGAGTCCGGTCAGCCATCACCACCTCGAGGGGTCAGCTCAGAACATGTCCGGGCACCACGGGCGCCGGGACGCACGGAACAGGGCGTCGGCGACAGCGGCGGCGCCCACCCGCTCCTCCGTCACCCGTCCCGCCGCCGCAAGCCGCACCGCGGACTCGTCACCGAGCCACAGCGTCCCCAACTCACCCACGCCAAGGGACAGTTCGGCCGGGTCCGCGGTCGGCGCGCACACCGCGCCGCCGGGCGAAGCGTCAAGGCGGTAGCGGCCACCCGCGAGGCCCGCGCGGTCCCCGATCTCCAGGACGAGGGACGCCGACGCCTCGTACGTACGTGCTTCCAGGGCCCGTACGACATCCAGGATCCGCACCCAGAGCCAGTCCGTCTGCCTGCTGAGGCGGGCCGCTCGGGGGTCAGGCAGGAAGAGCGGGAGCAGGTCGTCGGGGGCGCGGTTGCCCGTCTTCACGACGCTCACCCAGTCGATCGAGCAGAGGTAGTGCCACAGGGCGCGCTCGGCCTCGGGCGTGGTGGCGATCAGCCGCTGCACGGTCGCGGTGTTCCGCGGCTGGCTGCTGTCGCTCCAGCTGTCCTCCGTCGCGTACGTGACCAGGCCTTCGACCTCTCCGGACGGGGAGCGGTAGAGCGCGTGGAAGGGCTCGGTCCACGGGTTCTCCGGGGTCACGAGCTGCCCGGTGTTCTCCAGCCACCAGCGTTCGTCGCGGTCGGTGACACCGTGCAGGCGGGCGCGCAGCCGCTCGTGCAGGGGCGGGCCCTCCTTGCGTACGTCGCCGCCATCCACGAGGTCGATACGGGCGCCGCCCTCCGGGCCCGCCCAGCGGGGGTCGAGCCCGGCCCGCGGTACGTCGATGGTCCACTCGGTGGCGGTGGTGGCGGGCCCGAAGCCGTAGCGTCCGTAGATCGGATGCTCGGCGGCGATCAACGTGGCGACGACGTCACCGCGCTCCTTGGCGGCGGTGAGGTCGGCGGACATCATGCGGCTCAGCAGGCCGCGCCGGCGGTGGGTCGGGGAGACCGTGACGCCCGAGATGGCGTCGGCCGGGACGGGGGCGCCGCCCACGGCGGTGAGCTTCTGCGGGAAGGACCTGAACGTCGCGACGGCACGGTCACCGTCGAAGGCGGCCTGGTTGCGGCCGAAGTCGAGGCTCTCCCTGCGGTTGGCCACCACCTCGTCCGAGACCTTCGCCAGCGGCCGCAGGAACCCGGCGTTGACGGCGCGGATCCACTCGGGCAGCTCGTCCTCGGTGATGGCCCTGACGTCAAGATCACTCATACGGCCAGGCTAGGTCTGCCGGGGCCGGGGGTGCACCCGCTTTACCTGGGGCCCGGTGGCTCCCGGTGGTCCTAGAACGCCGCCCGGATCTCCCCCACCTCGACAGCGCCGCCAAGGAGGGGCGCGCGGCCGACGCGGGCGAGTACGTCCTCCTCCACGCCCGCCAGGCGCAGGGCGCGGGCCAGGACGGGGCCCAGGGCCCGTATCCCTCCGTCGTCCACCTTGAAGGCGAGCGCGCGGCCGTCCGGCAGGGCGAACGCCTGGACCGCCTCGGCGCCCATCTTGGAGAGGGCGCCCGGGATCTCGCGCATGAGCCAGGTGTCGGGGCGGCGCGTGCCGGCCACGTACTCGGGGTGGGCCCGCATCGCGTCCGCGACCCTGCGCTCCGCCGTCTCCTCGGGGGCGAGGACGAAGTGGCGGAAGGCGCGGGCCAGGCCGGTCAGGGAGATCGCCATCAGAGGGGCGCCGCAGCCGTCCGTGCCGACGGCCGTCACCCGCTCCCCCGCGGCCTCCTCGACCACCTGGCGGATCAGCTGCTGGAGGGGGTGGCCCGGGTCCAGGTAGGAACCCGCGGGCCAGCCGTTCAGGTCGCACACCGCCAGCATCGCCGCGTGCTTGCCGGAGCAGTTCATCGTCACCCGGTCACGAACGGCACCCGCTGCCAGATATGTCTCGGCCTCGACCGCGTCGAGCGGGAGGTCGGGCGGGCACTGCAGGTCAGCCGCCGTCAGGCCGTACTCCGCCAGCATCTTCTGGACGAGGTCCCGGTGGAACACCTCCCCGGAGTGGCTCGCCGCGGCCAGCGCGAGACGCTCGCCCGCCAGGTCGAGCCCCGCCCGCAGCACCGCGGCCGCCTGCATCGGCTTGTTGGCGGACCTCGGGAAGACGGGGGCCGTCACGTCCCCCATCGCCAGCTCCACACTGCCGTCCGCCGCGAGCAGCACCAGACTTCCCCTGTGACGGCCCTCGACGAAGCCTGAACGTACGACCTCGGCGAGGACCGGGGATATGACAGGGGTGGCGACGGACTCGGCGGACGTCGAGGTCATCTTCGGCCTTCCGGGGCGGGGGTGGCGTGGCGGCCGCCCGCGGAAGCCGGGATCACCGGGTCACGCGAGCAGGTCGTCTACTTGTGCTTCGCCTTCACGGTACCTGCGGGCGATCTCCGCGCTGCAATCGTCCGCCGTGCGCTGCAGCTGCTGACGGCGCCGGGAAACCTGCTGCTCGTAGCGGACGAGGCGTCCCATGGCCGTGTGCAGCTCGTCGTCCGTGCGGGCGTCCAGGTCGGAGAGCTCGACCTCGGCGAGCATCTCCGTCGCCAGGAGGCCGTACTCCGCGCTGTGCGGCGTGCCCAGCGTCACATGCCGGGCCGACGAGCGGTGCCGTGCGGGGCCGTCCGTGAGGATCTCCGAGAGCCGGCTCACGACGGGCCCCTCCGCCGGGCCCAGCCCCTCGGGACCGGGCGCCGCCGGGTCCCTGCGGCGCGCGACCTCGGCCCGCAGGATGTCGATCCGCCCCTGGAGCAGGCGCCGGACGTAGCTCAGGTCCGCCTCGTTCTGCTGCGCGTCCTTGCGCAGCTCACGCAGCTCGCGCAGGAGCAGCGCGGGGAGGTCGTGCTCGGGCTGCCCGGACAGCACCGCGCTGCCCGTGCGCTGCATGGGCGGACGCGGCACGTTCGTACGCCGCGCGGCGCTCATGCGGGTCAGTGACACAGATCCGGGCGGCTGACCCGTACTTGGTGTGCTCATGTGGCTCTACCGTCCCCTCGACCGGCGCGGTACACCGCGTGTGAGCATGGTGCCACCCCCGGTGGCCGCTATGTGAGCGAGTGCCCCCAATCGGCCCCAGATGGGGGGTTCAGGGCACCCCATGGACGGCGCATACGGCGGCGCACCACGGCCGTACGGAGCAGGCATGATGGGCCATATGCGTGCTGTGGTGCAGAGGGTGGACGGGGCGAGCGTCGTCGTCCAGGGAGAGAACGGCCCCGAGACGGTCGGCGAGATCAACGGCGAGGGACTGTGCGTCCTCGTGGGCGTGACCCACGAGGACACCAAGGAGAAGGCGGCCCAACTGGCCCGCAAACTCTGGTCCGTTCGGATGCTGGCCGACGAGAAGTCCTGCTCGGACATCGACGCGCCGCTGCTGGTCATCAGCCAGTTCACGCTGTACGGCGACGCGAGGAAGGGCCGCAGGCCCACCTGGAACGCCGCCGCGCCCGGCGATGTCGCCGAGCCCCTGGTCGACGAGGTCGTGGCCCAACTACGGTCTCTGGGCGCGACGGTGGCGACGGGGCGCTTCGGCGCACAGATGCGGGTGGCTTTGACGAACGACGGGCCGTTCACGGTGCTGCTCGAAATGTGACCGCCCACCCACCCGATTACCCCGCAGCTACGGCTCGACCACGACCTCCTGGGCTGCCGCCGTGCCCCCCGCGCTCAGCGCCGCGTCCAGCGGAACGTTCCGCTTCACCAGAGCCAGGGCGATCGGGCCCAGCTCGTGGTGGCGTACCGCTGTCGTGATGAAGCCCAGCTTCCGGCCCTCCTCGCCCTCCGAGGCCAGGCGCAGCTCCGTGCCGGCCGCCGGCAGGTGGACCTCGCTGCCGTCCAGGTGGAGGAAGACCAGGCGGCGCGGCGGCTTGCCCAGGTTCTGGACGCGGGCGACCGTCTCCTGGCCGCGGTAGCAGCCCTTCTGCAGATGCACCGCCGTGCCGATCCAGCCCAGCTCGTGCGGGATCGTGCGATGGTCCGTCTCGAAGCCGAGCCGCGGCCGATGCGCCTCCACGCGCAGCGCCTCGTAGGCGAGGATGCCGACCGCGGGGGCGTTCTCGTCGGCGTACGACTCCAGGGACGTACGCGGCAGGAACAGATCCCGGCCGTGCGGAGTCTCGCGTACGACGACGCCGTCCGGCACCGCCGCGATCGAACCGGCCGGGAGGTACACGACGGCGAACTCGTCCGTGCGGTCGGCGACTTCGACCCGGTTGAAGAACTTCATGCTCTCCAGGTACGCGACCAGCGCGTCCTGCGTACCGGGCTCGACGTGCGCCCACACCGTCTCGCCGTCGTCGACGAGATAGAGGGCGTGCTCGATGTGGCCGTTCGCGGAGAGGATCAGCGCCTCGGTGGCCTGGCCGACGGGCAGCTCGGTCACGTGCTGCGTGAGCAACAGGTGCAGCCAGCTCAGCCGGTCGGGTCCGGAGACGGTGACGACGCCGCGGTGCGAGAGGTCGACGAGACCGGTGCCGTCCGCGAGGGCGCGCTGCTCACGGAACAGGTCGCCGTAGTGGGCGGCGACGCCTTCGTCCACGCCCTCGGCGGGGACGGCGCCGGGCAGGGACAGGAGGGGGCTCTTCATGTTCACCCACACTACGACCTGCCGGTACGCGTACTTATTCCTTGCCGGAGGGCCCGGGCTTCCTGCCGGAGCAGTTCTCGCAGCGCCCGAAGATCGCGAAGTGCTTCAGATCGGTGTCAAAACCGAAGGTGTCCCGCAACTTCGCGGTGAACTCCGCGGCCACCGACACATCCGCCTCGATGACGTTCGTGCAGTCCCTGCACACCAGGTGGAGGTGGTGGTGACGGTCCGCGAGGTGGTACGTCGGCGCGCCGTGCCCCAGGTGCGCGTGGCTGACCAGGCCCAGCTCCTCCAGGAGCTCCAGGGTGCGGTACACGGTGGAGATGTTGACCCCCGACGCCGTCTTCCGCACTTCGGAGAGGATGTCGTCGGGGGTCGCGTGCTCAAGGGTGTCGACGGCTTCGAGGACAAGCTGGCGCTGCGGCGTCAGCCGGTATCCGCGCTGTCGCAGGTCGCTTTTCCAGTCGGTGCTCACCACACCTCGGAGTGTAGGCCTACTTGAAGAAAGCGATGCCGTCGTCCGGCAGGTCGCCCAGGCCCCGGGCCATCTCGGCGACGTCCTCGGGCGTGACGACCTTCTTCAGCTGCGCCGACATGTAGGGACGCAGTGGCACCTCGGGGGTCTGCTTCTCGCCGACCCACATGAGGTCGCCCTTCACATACCCGTAGAGACGCTTGCCGCCGGTGTACGGGCCGGACGCCGCCGTGCGGGCGACCGCGTCCGTGACCAGGTCGATCTGCGGCTTCTGGTCGGCGAGCTCGCCGTACCAGACCTCGACGACGCCGTCGTCGCGCACCATCACGGTCTCGACCTTGCGGTCCTTGTCGACGCGCCAGAAGCCCGACTCGGACTCCAGCGGCTTGACCTTGTTGCCCTCGGCGTCGAGCACCCACGTGTGCGAGTGGTACTCGATGAAGTCCCGCCCGTCATGGGTGAAGGACACTTCCTGGCCGAAATTCGCCTTCTCGGAGCCGGGGAAGTCGGTGACACCCGCGCCGGCCCAGTTGCCGAGGAGCCAAACGAGGGGCACGAGGTCGGGGTGCAGGTCGGACGGAATCTCGATCATGGGAAGCTCAGACGATCTCTAGGTGGCGTACGGGGCGTACGGGGCTCAGCGCTGACCCTGGTACAGCTTCTTCACGGACAGTCCGGCGAACGCGAGAACGCCGATGCAGACCAGAACCAGCAGGGCGGAGAAGAAGGCCTCAAGCACGGGGTGCTCCTCGGTGAGCTATGGGGTGAGCTATTGGGGCAGGTATCAGAGCCGATACCACTGTAGTCGTGCGCGACCCGCCCCTCTCTGCGAGGTGGCCTTACGGGTGACCGCGGGGATGGCCCTACGATGCGGCCATGGCGAAGAAGCTCGTGATCAAGGTGACCGCCGGGGCCGACGCCCCCGAGCGCTGCTCGCAGGCGTTCACGGTGGCGGCCGTGGCCGTGGCCAGCGGGGTGGAGGTCTCGCTCTGGCTGACCGGTGAGTCGGCGTGGTTCGCACTGCCGGGACGCGCGGCGGAGTTCGAGCTGCCGCACGCGGCACCGCTCCCCGGCCTGATCGACTCGATCCTGGCCGCGGGGCAGATCACGCTCTGCACGCAGTGCGCGGCGCGCCGCGAGATCACCGAGAAGGACGTGCTCGAAGGGGTGCGGATCGCGGGCGCGCAGGTGTTCGTGCAGGAAGCCATGGCGGAGGGCACGCAGGCGCTCGTCTACTGACGGGGCCGCCGCTTCCCGTCCAGCTCGTCCCACCACTCGTCGGACTTCGAGTCACCCGAGGGATCGTCCCACCAGCGGTCGTCGGGACCGCGCCGGTTGGCGACCATGGCGGCGACCGGCGGGATCACCATCGCCACGACGCACATCCCGACGGCGACAGGGATGGACCAGAGCCGTACGACGCCCCACGCCAGGACGAAGAGTGCGATGCAGATCCCCATCATGGCGAAGTAGGCGTGCCGCCTTCGCGCGTACATACGACCAGCGTAAGCCGAAGGACCGCACCCCGTTCCAGTGGCGTCCAACCCCCTGGGGTGCGGCCCTCCAGCCGTCAGTGATCCGCTGTCGTCAGACCGCGATCGCGACCTCCGCCAGGCCGCCCGTCTGGGCCACGACCGTGCGGTCGGCCGTGCCGCCCGGGATCAGGGCGCGCAGCGTCCACGTGCCCTCGGCCGCGTAGAAGCGGAACTGGCCGGTGGCCGAGGTGGGGACCTCGGCGGTGAACTCGCCGGTCGAGTCGAGCAGGCGTACGTAGCCGCTGACGGGCTCGCCGTCGCGGGTCACCTGGCCCTGGATGGTGGTCTCGCCGGGCTTGATCGTCGAGGCGTCGGGTCCGCCGGCCTTCGCTCCACACATATGCGTTCGTCCTTAACTGGTCAGGTCACTGCGGGCTTCGGGGAGGGATTACTTGTTGGCGCCGAGCTCGATCGGCACGCCGACCAGGGAGCCGTACTCGGTCCAGGAGCCGTCGTAGTTCTTGACGTTGGTCTGGCCGAGCAGCTCGTGCAGGACGAACCAGGTCAGGGCCGAACGCTCACCGATGCGGCAGTACGCGATGGTGTCCTTGGCCAGGTCGACCTGCTCGTCCTCGTAGAGGGCCTTGAGCTCGTCGTCCGACTTGAACGTGCCGTCGTCGTTGGCGTTCTTCGACCACGGGATGTTGCGCGCGGACGGGACGTGGCCCGGACGCTGCGACTGCTCCTGCGGCAGGTGCGCCGGCGCGAGCAGCTTGCCGCTGAACTCGTCGGGCGAACGCACGTCGACGAGGTTCTGCGCGCCGATCGCGGCCACGACGTCGTCGCGGAAGGCGCGGATCGAAGTGTCCTGGGGCTTGGCCTTGTACGAGGTGGCCGGACGATTCGGGACCTCGGAGCCGTCGACCAGGTCGCGGGAGTCGAGCTCCCACTTCTTGCGGCCGCCGTCGAGGAGCTTCACGTCCTGGTGGCCGTAGAGCTTGAAGTACCAGAAGGCGTACGACGCGAACCAGTTGTTGTTGCCGCCGTAGAGGACGACGGTGGTGTCGTTCGCGATGCCCTTGGCCGACAGGAGCTTCTCGAAGCCCTCCTGGTCGACGAAGTCGCGGCGGACCGGGTCCTGGAGGTCGTCGGTCCAGTCGATGCGGATCGCGTTCTTGATGTGGTTCTTGTCGTACGCGGAGGTGTCTTCGTCGACCTCGACGATGGCGACCTTCGGGTCGTCGATGTGGGCCTCGACCCAGTCGGCGTCTACCAGGACGTCGCTGCGGCTCATACTTCTTCTCCTCCGGGGCAGTTGCGGCGGGGCTGCGGTGCTGTGCGAGGGGTGCCGGGTACGGGCTGTGATCGCGCGGTGGCGCGGCGTACGCGGCGCGGGGTGGCCCTGACGGTGTCAACGGGCCTGGGGGACGCGGGAGTCGGAGCTCCCGCTCAGAAGGTGCGACAGAGCATGGCGGCGACGCGGCACAGGTCTACTGCCCGCCGCTTCGTGAGGTCCGCCTGTCGCTGCATGCGTCCGATCGTAAGGACGCGAGGGCGGCCGTGTCACCGGGGTGTCGAATGATGAGACGGGATCATCCGCATTGTGGGATGGGGAGAGGATTGGTTGAACGGCGAAGCCGCCCGTGCGGGGGCGGGGGCCTGTTTTCGCCCCTGCCGCATCCACCGCGCGGACGGCTTCGTCTCGTACTGCGGAACGGCCGCTCCGAGCGGCCGCCATCAGGCTCGTTCGGCCCGTTCCTGGCCTCAGCCCGCGAGCTTCACGTTCGTGCCCTTGACCGAGATGTCCACGCCGTCCTGCGCCGGCTCCACCTCGTCGATCTTGATGCCGCCCGGCAGGCCGGTGATCTTCTCCTCGAAGTCGGTCACATCGCGGACCATGCCCTCGGGGAGCGGGATCGAGACGCCCATGACCTCGAACTTCTTCGGGATCTCGTCGGCGTTCACCTTGATCGTGTCGCCCTCGACCTTGACCGAGCTCAGCACGTGCACCGGCTTGGGCAGCTTCGCGCCGCCCTTGCTCACCTCGACCTCGACCTTGATCTTGCCGTCGCCGCCGTCCGAGAGCCCGACGACCTTGCCGGTGGCGCCGAGCGGCAGCTCGACGGGCGGCTCGCCCTGCGCCTCCTTGAGCAGCTCGTCGTACGAGATCCGGGCGGTGCCCGTGGCCTTGTCGGCGGTGGCGGAGCTGTAGTCGCCGGAGAACTCGACGCCCTGCATCCGGGCGTTCAGATCGGCGATGCGGATCTTGTCGGAGCCGGAGGTGGCGTCGTAGTTCTCGATGCCGATCTCGACGTCGTCGAGCGTGCCGCCCGCGACCTGGGTCAGGAAGGGAAAGCCCTTGATGGAGACGTCGGGCGTCTCGCTGAGCCCCTCGGTGGTACGCAGCTTCTCCGCCGCCTCGTCCTCGGCGAAGCCCACCGCGAGGCGGTCGGCGCCCACGAAGAGACCCCCCAGGATCACGAGGACGATCAGAAGTATTCGTACGGAGCGCTTCATGTCCGGTGTTCCCCCACCTTGTACCCCCGCTTTGCTGTCGTTGCCGCGAGCCTAAAGGACAGGTCCCCGGCGGGAGAGCCCGGCCGGGGACCTGTCGATCAGCTGTGACGATCAGCCTGTGCGGATCGCGTTCCGTGGTCAGCCGATGGCACGGCCGAGCACGTAGACGGCCGGGGCCGCGGCGGCCAGCGGCAGGGCGACACCCGCCGTCATGTGCACGAAGCGGGACGGATAGTCGTAGCTGGCGACCCGGTGGCCGATCAGCGCGCAGACGCCGGCTCCGAGGCCGAGGAGCGCGCCCTTGCTGCCGAAGTCCGTCGCACCGCCGACGGCGATACCGGCTCCGGCGGCGGCGAGCAGCGCCACGACGACCGAAGCGGGCGTCGGCAGGGGCAGCGCGCGGGCGATCACGGCGACCGCGACGGCGATGCCGCCCACGGTCACGGCGTCGTCCGACGCCGCGAGGTGCCCGGTCGCGATGATCGCGAGCGCGGCGGACGCGACGGTCGCCATCAGACCGGACATCCGCTCGTCGGCGGAGGCGCGGCTGCGCAGCTGGAGCACCAGGACGAGCAGCACCCAGACGCCGAGGGTGCCGAGGATCGCGGCGGGCGCGTTCTCCTTGCCGGTGGCGAGCAGCGCGATGTCGGCGACGACACCGCCCATGAAGGCCAGCGCGATGCCCTGCCTGGCGGGCCACATCCCGTTGAGCCGGAACCATCCGGCGGCGGTGACGGCCTGGAGCAGGATGAGCGGTACGAGGAGCGCGTACTGCCCGACGGCGGCGGTCCCGGCGAGCAGCAGCCCGAGCACGGCGGTCAGCGCGGCGGGCTGGACCCCCGGCTCTATGATCGGCGACCGCCCTTCGGCCCGGGCCCGCTGGGCGTCGGTGACGCGGGGGTTGCCGGTGGTGGTGGCGGGGCCGTAGGTGGCAGAGTCGTCCGCTTCTGGTCCAGCCTCCGCCATGGGCAGGCGTCCCGCAGGGCGATTGGGGTCTCCCCTGCTCGAACGAAGTTGAGAGCTTGGGGAAGGGTGGGCATGGCCACCAGGGCTGCCGGGTTCGGAGTAAGCCGGGGTCGGCTCCGAAGGCAACGGCTGACCGTACGACTGCGGGGGCAGATAAGCCGTCTCCGTCACGTCCACCACAGGTGAAGGCTGGATCGTCGTGTCCCAGGTCTGCCCTTCCCACTGCTGGGTGTACGAGGCGTCCTGGGCGTACGGCTGCTGCGGGTACTGGTACTGCTGCTGGGCGTACTGCTGGTCAGAGGGGTATGCCTGCGGCTCGGCAGGCGGATAGTCCCCCCGGTAGGGGTCGTAATCCCCGTACCCCTGATATCGCGGATCGCTCATATCGCTGCTCACCCTCCTGCGAACGGCGGGAGCACCTCGACCGTGCCGCCCTCGGCCAGCCGTACCGTCTCATGCCCACGGGTACCCACGGGGTCGCCGTCGATGAGGAACGAGCATCGCCGCAGTACACGGACCAGCTCACCGGGGTGTCGCTCGCGCGCCGCGTCCAACGCCTCGGCCAGCGTCGTCGCGGCGTACGGCTCCTCCGCGACGCCTGCGGCTGCTTTGGCCGCGGCCCAGTAACGAATGGTGCCGTTCACCATGGCAGCTCCTCTCCTTCGGCGGATGCCGTTCCTTCGGCGGATGCCGTTCCTTCGGCGGATGCCGTTCCTTCGGCGGTTGCCGACGTCCATGATGCCGTGGCCCACTCGGCGATCCGACCGAGCAGCCCATCGTCCGCCGCGTTCTCCGCGTGCCCCATGCCCGCCTCCAGCCAGAGTTCCGCCCCGCCCTTCGCGGCCGCGGCCAGCATCCGGGGATGGTCCACGGGGAAGTACGGGTCCCGGTCACCGTGCACGATCAGCAGCGGCGTGGGCGCGATGAGGGGGACGGATTCCACCGGCGAGAGCGGTACGGGGTCCCACTCGTGCGGGTGGATTCGCGTGCGCAGACCCCACCGGCCCACCACGCGCCCCGCGGGCCGCGTCACCACCCAGTGCAGCCGCCGCATCGGCGCCGTCCCCCGGTAGAACCAACGGGCCGGAGCACTCACAGCGACCACCGCGTCAACCCGCGCTTCCGTGCGCCCCCCATGCGCTGCTCCCGCGAGCGCCGCGTGCCGGAGCACCACGGAACCGCCCATCGAGAAACCCACGGTCACCACGTGCGCGTGGCCGAGGGACCGGGCCCACTCCACCGCTGCCGCCAGATCGAGTACCTCGCGGTCGCCGACCGTCGAGAGCCCGCCGGACGCCCCGTGGCCCCGGAAGGAGAAGGTGATCACGGCCGCGGCCTTGGCGAAGAGACCGGCTGCGCGCCGCACGTGCGGCCGGTCCAGATCTCCGGTGAAGCCGTGCGCGAGCACGATCGCGAGGTCCGTGTCCGGGTCGGGACCGGGCTCGTACGCGGCGTCGATCGAGACACCGTCGCGTGTACGGAGCGTTGCTCGCTGTTGAACGTGAGTGATCGGCCGCACAGAAGATCGTGCGAATTGACCTGCCGGACCGGAACTCATGTGGGCTATTCTCCTTGGCAGAGGATCCGGGCAGCGAAGCCCCCGGGTCCTTTCGTGCTTTCAGACGCGTTGTGGACACAGAGCGCGCAGGAGCCCAGGGCGCGGGCTCCGGAACCACGGCAGTACGCAGTACGCAGTACGAAGCAGTGCCGTAAACGTCCTCGCAGGGACCGAGGAGGAACCGACGTTATGGGCGAGCGAACCGTGCACAACCGTAAGACGACCCAGGCAGGTGGGGCGCGATGAGTTCTCTGCTGCTCCTCACGAATGCCCTTCAGCCGTCGACGGAGGTGCTTCCCGCCCTCGGCCTGCTGCTGCACAACGTGCGGGTGGCCCCCGCCGAAGGCCCGGCCCTCGTCGACACCCCTGGTGCCGACGTCATCCTGATCGACGGCCGCCGTGACCTCCCGCAGGTCCGCAGCCTCTGCCAGCTCCTCCGCTCCACGGGGCCCGGCTGTCCGCTCGTCCTCGTCGTCACGGAGGGCGGTCTCGCGGCCGTCACCGCCGACTGGGGCATCGACGACGTACTCCTGGACACCGCGGGTCCGGCCGAGGTCGAGGCGCGGCTGCGGCTCGCGATGGGCCGCCAGTCGATCACCGCCGACGACTCCCCCATGGAGATCCGCAACGGCGATCTCTCCGTGGACGAGGCGACGTACAGCGCGAAGCTGAAGGGCCGGGTCCTGGATCTGACCTTCAAGGAGTTCGAGCTGCTCAAGTACCTGGCGCAGCACCCCGGGCGCGTGTTCACGCGGGCCCAGCTGCTCCAGGAGGTCTGGGGCTACGACTACTTCGGCGGTACGCGGACGGTCGACGTCCACGTACGGCGCCTTCGCGCGAAGCTCGGTGTCGAGCACGAGTCGCTCATCGGCACCGTCCGGAATGTCGGCTACCGCTTCGTCACTCCGGAGAAGGTCGAACGAGCGGCCGACGAGGAGAAGGCGAAGGCGGTACGGCCGCCGGCCGAGGGTGAGCACAGGGAGATCCCGACGCGGGATGCGGCACCCGCCGCGTCCGCGCCGAAGTCCCCGCCGAAGGAAGCTGTCGTACGCCCTGCCCAGCGGTAGTTCCATCCGCGTAGACTCCGCGCGTGGCCAAGGTGACTCGGGATGACGTTGCGCGACTTGCGGGTACTTCCACCGCCGTCGTCAGCTATGTCATCAACAACGGACCTAGGCCGGTTGCCCCGGCCACGCGCGAGCGTGTACTCGCCGCGATCAAGGAGCTGGGGTATCGGCCCGACCGGGTCGCCCAGGCCATGGCGTCGCGGCGTACCGACCTCATAGGCATGATCGTGCCGGACGCGCGGCAGCCGTTCTTCGCGGAGATGACACACGCCGTTGAGCAGGCGGCTTCCGAGCGCGGAAAAATGGTGCTCGTCGGCAACACGGACTACGTGGACGAGCGCGAGGCCCACTATCTGCGGGCGTTCCTCGGCATGCGGGTCTCGGGGCTGATCCTCGTCAGCCACGGCCTGACGGATTCGGCCGCCGCGGAGATCGACGCGTGGGACGCGCGGGTCGTGCTGCTGCACGAGCGGCCCGAGGCGATCGACGACGTCGCCGTCGTCACGGACGACTTGGGCGGCGCGCAGCTGGCCACGCGGCATCTGCTCGAACACGGCCATGAGTACGTGGCGTGCGTCGGCGGCACGGCCGAGACCCCGACCGTCGGTGACCCCGTCTCCGACCACGTCGAGGGGTGGCGGCGGGCCATGCGGGAGGCCGGGCACTCGGTGGAGGGGCGGCTCTTCGAGGCTCCGTACAACCGGTACGACGCGTATCAGATGGCGCTGGAGCTGCTGGCTCGGCCCGACCGGCCGACGGCGATCTTCTGCTCCACGGACGACCAGGCGATCGGCATCCTCCGGGCGGCGCGGGAGCTGCGGATCGACGTGCCGGGTGAGCTGGCCGTGGCCGGCTTCGACGACGTGAAGGAAGCAGGCCTGACGGACCCGCCACTGACGACGGTGGCGTCGGATCGCCCCGCGATGGCGCGGGCGGCGGTCGACCTGGTCCTGGACGACGGGCTCCGCGTGGCGGGCTCACGCCGAGAACGCCTGAAGCTGTTCCCGTCCCGGCTTGTGGTCCGGCAGTCCTGCGGCTGCAACTGACCCCTCGGCCTCATCCGCACCCTGCGGCTCCGGGGCTGTGCCAGCCCCGCGGCTGCAACTAACGCCTGCCCCACCGCTCACCCGGAGCTTCGGGGCTGTGCCCACCCTCCCCCACTCTCGGCTGCGCTCGAGCGGGGGGACCCCCATCGCCCTGCGGAACGCCTGCCCACAGCAAGGACGTCGAGGCGGCAGCCCGACAGCCCCCGCCACCCCCACCCACAGCGGGGGCAATCTGGCGGGCCCGCCCCCCCATCCCCACAGCGGGGCGACGCAGCAGCCCGCCCTCCCCCACCCACAACGGGAGCGTTCCGGCAGGGGTGGGTAGCTGCGGGGTGATCGGGTGGGTGGGCGGGAAAAAATCCGCCGCGAAGCGGCGGTCTAGTACGGCCCACCCCCCAGCGGAAGCGCCCCGCTTTATATGGGGCATACAAGGTTCTACCGGTGTTCTCAGGGCGTCCTCAGTCGCCTCTCATGAACACCCCGCAGCCTAGATTCCATGACAAACAGCGGCGAGTACCCCCACCAGCAGCAGTCGTCAGCGCCTGTTCATCATGGCGGTACGCAGGGCGCGTACCCGCCCCCGCCCGCTTTCGCGCCGGAAGCGCAGGCACCGGGAGAGCCCTCGAAGCCCCCGCGACGCCGCGCCAAGGGCCCCCTGGCCCTCCTCGCCGCCGTCGCCATCGCGGCCGCAGCGGTAGGCGGCGGCACCGCGTACGCCTTCCAGGAGCTGACCGGCAAGGACGGCACGTCGAGCAGCGCCACCAACACGAACGTCGTGCCCACCAGCCAGAAAGGCACCGTCTCCGGCGTCGCCCAGGCGGTGAGCCCCAGCATCGTGGAGATCAGCGCGAAGTCCAGCTCGGGCGAGGCCACGGGATCCGGCGTGATCATCTCGGAGGACGGCGAGATCATCACCAACAACCACGTGATCTCCGGCGCCTCGTCGGTCAAGGTGACGACGAACGACGGGAAGTCGTACGACGCGAAGGTCGTCGGCACCGACAGCAAGAAGGACCTGGCGCTGATCGAGGTCGAAGGCGCGTCCGGGCTCAAGCCCGCGAGCCTCGGCAACTCCGACAACGTCAAGATCGGCGACGACGTCGTGGCGATCGGCTCCCCCGAGGGCCTGACCGGCACCGTCACCAGCGGCATCATCTCCGCCCTCGACCGCGACGTCACCGTATCGACGGACGAGGACCAGGGGCAGCAGCAACAGCAGGGCGGTGGCGGCTGGCCGTTCGAGTACGGCGGCGAGCAGTTCAACGGCGACACCGGCTCGTCGAAGACCACGTACAAGGCCCTGCAGACCGACGCCTCGCTCAATCCGGGGAACTCCGGCGGCGCCCTCATCGACATGAACGGCAACATCATCGGCATCAACTCCGCGATGTACTCGCCCAGTTCGTCGCAGGCCGGGGCCCAGTCCGGCTCGGGCAGCGTCGGCCTCGGTTTCGCCATCCCGATCAACACGGTCAAGGCCGACCTCGACACCCTGCGGTCCGGCGAGACGAACTGACCCCGAACACACTCCCCCTGGAGGCCCCCATGCCCGGACCGACCATCACCGTCAACCGCGCCCGGCACGCCCTCGCCGTCTCCATCGGCTGGGGCAGCCTGCCCGACACCGACCCGGCGGGCCTCGGCCTCCCCCTCGCCGTGGCCGGGGAACTGCACGGCGCCACCGCGGCCCGCGCCCCGGAAGTGGCCACGGCCCAGGCGCCGCCCCGGCCCGCCGCACGCCGCAAGCCCCGCGCGCGCGTGCGAGGCTGATACCGGCCCCGTCCACCACCCCGTACCCGAGGAAGTACCAAGCCGATGAGCCCCGCCGAAGGCGACCGCGACCAGCTGCGCATCCTGATCGTCGACGACGAGCCCGCCGTGCGGGAGGCGCTGCAGCGCAGCCTCGCCTTCGAGGGGTACGGCACGGAGGTCGCCGTCGACGGCGCCGACGCGCTGGAGAAGGCCGCCGCCTACCGCCCCGACCTCGTCGTCCTCGACATCCAGATGCCCCGCATGGACGGCCTCACCGCCGCGCGCAGGCTCCGCGCGACGGGCTCCGTGACGCCCATCCTGATGCTCACCGCGCGCGACACCGTGGGCGACCGCGTCACGGGGCTCGACGCGGGCGCCGACGACTACCTGGTCAAGCCGTTCGAGCTCGACGAACTCTTCGCCCGCATCCGGGCCCTCCTGCGCCGCAGCTCGTACGCCGCCGCCGCGGGCCAGGCCGAGGAGGGCGACACGCTCGCCTTCGCCGACCTGCGGATGGACCTCGCGACGCGGGAGGTCACGCGGGGCGCCAGGACCGTGGAACTGACCCGTACGGAATTCACCCTGCTCGAGATGTTCCTCGCGCATCCGCGGCAGGTGCTTACGCGGGAGCAGATCCTGAAGGCGGTCTGGGGCTTCGACTTCGAGCCGTCCTCCAACTCCCTGGACGTGTACGTGATGTACCTGCGCCGCAAGACGGAGGCGGGGGGCGAGCCCCGGCTCGTTCATACGGTGCGGGGTGTGGGGTACGTGCTGCGGGGCGGCGAGTGAACAGGATGTTCCGGCGGCTGCGTTCGCTGCCGCTGCGGTCGCGGCTCGCGCTGCTGATCACGGCAACCGTGGCGGTCGCGGTGGCGGCCAGTGCCGTGGCCTGCTGGTTCGTCGTACGCAACGTGCTCGTGAACTCCCTGGACGACTCGCTGAGCGCCAATCGCGTCGGGGCGGTCGAGGTGTTGAGCCTGATCGACGGGGACGGGCGGTGCCTGCCGGGGGTGCCCAACCGGAAGAACACGGACCTGGCCAAGTCGACGGTTCAGGTGGTCGACCGCAACGGCGACAGCTGCACCATCCTCGGCACCTCCCTCAAGGTCACCGATGCGGACACCGCGGTCGCCCGGGGCCAGTCGGGCGATGTCTCCCACAACGCCACGGCTTCCAACGGCGACTCGTACCGCGCCCTCACCTACGCGCTCGACTCTCCTCGGGGGGAGGGCCTGGCCGTCACGGTGGCCCGCCCTCTGAGCGAGGTCGAGGACACCCTCGGCAACCTGACTCTCGTCCTCGCCTTCGTCGCCGGCATCGGCGTCATCGGCGCAGGCGCAGCCGGTCTATGGGTGGCCCGCACCGGCCTCCGACCGGTCGATCAGCTCACCGAGGCCGTCGAGCACGTAGCCCGCACCGAAGACCTCGACCTCCGCATCCCCGCCGACGGCGACGACGAGATCGCCCGCCTCTCCCGCTCCTTCAACTCCATGACCGCGTCGCTCGCCTCGTCCCGCGACCTCCAGCAGCAGCTCATCGCCGACGCCGGTCACGAGCTCCGTACCCCCCTCACCTCGCTCCGTACGAACATCGAGCTGCTCGCCCGCAGCGAGGAGACCGGACGCGCCATCCCGCCCGACGACCGCAAGGCCCTGCTCGCCTCCGTCACGGCGCAGATGACCGAACTGGCCTCGCTGATCGGCGACTTGCAGGAGCTGTCGCGCACGGACAGCGGGATGGGAGGAAAGGTGCAGGTCATCGCCCTGCACGAGGTCGTGGAGGCCGCCCTGGAGCGGGCCCGCCTGCGCGGGCCCGAGCTGACCTTCACCGCGGACCTCGCCCCCTGGTACGTACGCGCCGAGCCCCCGGCCCTTGAGCGGGCCATCGTGAACATCCTCGACAACGCGGTGAAGTTCGGGCCTTCGGGCTCCGCCGTCGAGGTGGCCCTGAAGGACGGCGCGCTGACCGTCCGCGATCACGGCCCCGGCATCCCCCACGACGAACTCCCGCACGTCTTCGACCGGTTCTGGCGTTCCCCGTCGGCCCGCAGCCTCCCCGGATCGGGCCTCGGCCTCTCCATCGTGGCCCGCACCGTGCACCAGTCCGGCGGCCAGGTCGCGCTCCGGCCCGCCGAAGGCGGCGGGACGGTGGCGACGGTCAGCCTGCCGGGAGCGCCCACCCCGCCCCCCGCCACGGCGTGACCTACTTGCCGATGCCGAGCCCCGTCCCGGTGAGCCGCACCCGGATCCCGTCCTTCTGCACGCTCACGTCCCGCAGCCACACGTTCCCCTCGCCCGGCAGCTTCGGCAGCTGGAAGGCGAGCGTGAGGCGGTCGGCGAGCACGGGGCGGGTGAGCTGGGAGAGGCCCTTGAGGAGCGCCGGGTCCAGGCCCAGCTTCTTCAGGAGCTCGGGGTGGCCCATCGCGACGTCGATGAGGTTCAGGCCCATCACGTCGTTGATGAAGCGCGGCGATCCGACCAGGTCGTGGAGCTTCGAGTCGCTCTTCAGGGCGCCGCTGACCACCGAGTCGGAGACCCCGAGCCGCTTGACGATCGACGGCACGGAGAGCAGCGCCTTCGCCTTGGCGGTCTCCTCGGCGAGGCGGTCCGCGGACTTCTTGCTGAGGTGCAGGCCCTCGGACTCGCGGGTGCCGGGCCGGTAGGTCGCCAGGTCGCCGATCTGCAGGCTCATCCTGCCGATGTCGGTGGAGATGCCGCGGTCGCCGTTGCGCTGGATGCGGGCGTCGGCGCGCAGCTTCAGGTCGTGGCCCGCGACAGGCAGGGTGCCGCGCGCGAGGACCTGGTCGCTGCCGTGGCCGGTGAACGTGACCTGGGACGCGCCCAGTTCACGGTTCAGGTCGTCGAAGGAGAGCAGCACCTCGCCCTTCATCTCGCGGATGAGGGCGCCCTTGATGTCGGTGGGCCCGTCGCCGGTGATCGTCACGTCCTCGGCGGTGGCGGAGACCTGGGCGAGCGAGATCCGGTCGGCCGCGACGTCGGGGACGGTGACCTTGACCTTGTCGACGCGCTTGTCGAGGACCTGGGTCAGGAAGGGGAAGCCCTCGATGTCGACCTCGGGCGCGGCGCTCAGGTGCATGGTGTCCTTGAGCTTCTCCGCGGCCTCGTGCTCGGCGTAGAGCAGGGCCCAGCGGTCACCGAGCGCGAGGAAGGCGGCGAGGACCAGGAGGGCGACGACGGCCTTGCCCGCGAGCGGGAGCCCGGCGAACCGGTTGCGGCGGCGACGGTTGCCGCGGCGGTGGTTCGGCGGCTGCCAGGGAGCGTCGGCCTTGCCGGCCCCGGCGTCGTTGTCGTCGTCGTCCGTCTCGCGGAGGAAGTCCTCCAGCGGGTTCGGCCCCGCGAGGGCGCCGAGCTCGTCGTACGGATTGAGCGGAGCGGTGGTCTCTACCGCCTCGTGAGGTGCTTCTGGGGGAACCGATGCGGCGTGCCAACCATCAGACGGATAGGCCTGGTTGTGATCGGGCGGAAGCGTGGCTATGCGGTGGGGGGAACGCATCAGCTGATTTCACCATACGTTCACACCCCACCCCAAGCCTTACGCCCAGTAACGACCGTTTTAGGTCACCTTCTGAGCGCGTCTGTTAACGCGCCATTCACTTCGCGAGCCACTTCGCGAGTCACTTCACGATGGTGATCCTGTCCGCCTTGGGCGGCGCGATCGGCTTGTCCGCCGAGGAGTTGGCGGTCAGGTAGTCGTTGAACGCCTTCAGGTCATCGCTGCCGACCAGCGGCTTCGTGCCCTTGCCGAGCTCGGCGAAGCCGTCGCCGCCGCCCGCGAGGAAGGAGTTCATCGCCACACGGTACGTGGTGGCCGGATCGATCGCCTTGCCGCCCAGCTTGATCGAGTCTGTCACGACACGATCAGCGCCGGACTTCGTCATGTCGAGCGTGTACGTCAGGCCGTCCGAGATCTGCAGAATCTTCGGGGATGCCTCGTTCGACCCGCTCACCTGCTGCTTGAGCCCGGTGATCAGCTGCGCGCCGGTCAAGTCGACGAGATTGACCGTGTTGCTGAACGGCTGCACGGTGAAGCCCTCGCCGTACGTCACCACCCCGTCACCCTCGCTCCCGCTCGCCTTGTGGACGAGGTCGGAGCGGATGCCGCCGGGGTTCATCAGCGCCAGGTCCGTCTCGGGGTCGAGGGACTTGCCGTGCGCGAGCTGCGCGTCCGCGATCAGGTCGCCGAGCGGCGCCTCGGGGACCCCGGCGCCACGGCCGGGGATGTCGGCGGAGATGAAGCCGACGGGCTTGTTGGCAACGGGCTCGGCCAGCTTGTTCCAGCGCCCGATGAGCGAGGTCATGTCCTTGGCCTTGGCCTGCTCACGGCTGACGACGTGGTTCGCCGACTTCACCGACGTACGGACGATGTCCTTCGTCTTGCGGTCGTACGTGAGCGTCGTGTCCGTGTAGAGCTTCCCGTAGGACGAGGCGGACGTGACCATGCGGGGCTTGCCCGCGGGGTCCGGGATGGTGCAGACGTACGCGGAGTGCGTGTGCCCGGTGACCAGCGCGTCGACCTTGGGCGTGATGCCCTTGGCGATGGTGGTGATCGGTCCCGAGATGCCGTCGCCCGCGCCCGGGGAGTCGCAGTCGTAGTTGTAGCTCTGCGACGCGGGGGAGCCGCCCTCGTGCAGGAGCGTGACGATCGACTTCACGCCCTGCTTGTCGAGGATCTTGGCGTACTTGTTGACCGTCTCGATCTCGTCGTGGAACTTCAGCCCCTTGATGCCCTCGGCGGAGACGATGTCGGGCGTGCCCTCCAGGGTCACGCCGATGAAGCCGACCTTGACGCCCTTGTTCTTCCACACCCAGTACGGCTTGAGGATGGGCCGTTCCGTCTTCTCGTCGGTCACGTTGGCCGCGAGGTAGGGGTAGTCGGCCCCCTGGAACTTCTTGCCCTTCTCGAAGCAGCCGTCCTTGGGGTGGCAGCCGCCGTTCTGTATGCGGGCCAGCTCCTTGGCACCCTCGTCGAACTCGTGGTTCCCGACGCTGGTGACGTCGAGGTCGAGCTTGTTCATCGCCTCGACCGTCGGCTCGTCGTGGAACAGGCCGGACAGGAGCGGGCTCGCGCCGATCAGGTCACCGGCCGCGGCCGTGACGCTGTAGGGGTTGCCCTTGCGGGCCGTACGGAGCGACGTGGCGAGGTACTCGGCACCGCCCGCGTCGATCTTCTTCTCGGTCCCGTCGGGCTGCTTCTCCGTCACCTGGCCCGACGATCCGGCCGGCGGCTGCAGATTGCCGTGGAAGTCGTTGAAGGACAGCAACTGCACGTCGACGGTGCGCTTCTTGCCCGCCGCACCCGCCGCACCGACTGTGTCCTGTCCGGCGGACTGCCCGGCGCTCGCGGGCAGCGCGGCGGCCAGCGCACCGAGCGTGGCGAGACCTGCCGCGGCGGCGAGCACACGGGTGGCGCGGCGTCTGGGCCGACGTGGCTGAGGAGTGGCTGACACGTGTCCCCCTGGGAGAGGTATAAGGCGACTGAGGGTGTGAAACTCGTGCGCAGCCTAAGGTCAACGCGCGTAGCGCGACAGGGGGTTACGGGTTACGAGGTGGTTGCCGTCGGGGGCCACGACGGGATCGTTGCGGACACTTCGGACAAGCGTGACGGCGTACGGGGGCGAAGTTCGGCCGGGTGCGCCGACAAGGGCGCGTACGCCGTCGCGCACTCCCCGGCGGACCGCGTCGTGCGCTTCCCGGCGGACCTCGCGTGCGTCGGTGATCTGCTGCTCGACCGGCCGCCGCCGTACCCTCGACTCCATGACTGACGAGCAGCAGCCTCCCGCCACCCTGCGGCAGATCGACACCGTCGCCGCCCTCACATCCGACCAGGCCGACGCCGTGCTCGGGCTCATCGCGGAAGCGGCCCGCGCGGACGGCCAGCAGGCCGTTTCCGAGCAGGGGCGGCTGCAGCTGCGGGGAGGTGCGCGGACGGGAGTGCGGCATCTGCTGCTCAGCCTCGGTGACGAGCTCGTCGGGTACGCGCAGCTGGAGGACACCGACCCCATCGAGGCGCCCGCCGCCGAGCTCCTCGTGCACCCCGCGCACCGCGGCCGGGGGCACGGCAGGGCGCTCGGTACCGCGCTCCTCGCCGAGTCGGGCCGGCGGCTGCGGATCTGGGCGCACGGCGGACACTCGGCCGCGCGGCACCTGGCCCAGGTGCTCGGGCTCACCCTCTTCCGTGAACTGCGGCAGATGCGGCGCTCGTTGGGCGATCTGAACCTGCCCGAGCCCGTACTCCCGGAGGGCGTCTCCGTACGCGCCTTCGTCCCCGGCGACGACGACGCGGCCTGGCTCGCGGTGAACGCCGACGCCTTCGCGCACCACCCCGAGCAGGGCTCCCTCACCCAGCGCGACCTGGACGACCGCAAGGCCGAGCCGTGGTTCGACCCGCGGGGCTTCTTCCTGGCCGAGAAGGACGGCGAACTGGTCGGCTTCCACTGGACGAAGGTGCACGCGGACGAGGGCCTCGGCGAGGTGTACGTCCTCGGGGTGCGGCCGGGCGCGCAGGGCGGCGGCCTCGGCAAGGCGCTGACGACCATCGGCCTCAACCACCTGGCGGCGGCGGGCCTGCCGACCGCGATGCTGTACGTGGACGCGGACAACAAGGCGGCGGTGAGCGTCTACGAACGCCTCGGGTTCATCACGCACGAGACGGATCTGATGTACCGGACTGAGTCTTAACCGGGACACACGAAGGGCGCGGTGTTCCCCCTGGGGAGCACCGCGCCCTTCATTCGTTCAGGCCGGCTACTTCGACTCCACCGGCTCCAGACACATCTCGAACTGCACCCGCCCGCGCCGGGTCTCCTGGTACTGGGACTGGCCCGGCTTGCACTCGCTCTCGAACTTGCTCGCGACCTTGTACTCGGCCTTGGCGTTCGAGCAGCCGATGACCTCCATGTCGGGGCTGCCGTCGGACCCCTTGTTCTGGACGCAGTCGCCGACCTCGGCGACCGCGGGCGCCTTGGCGGCCTCGCTGCCCGGGCCTGTGGTGTTGCCCCGGCTGCTGTACCACCAGACGCCCGCGACGACGGCGGCGATGAGCAGCGTCACCACCTTCATCAGGGGTGACAGGCGGCTGAAAGATGAATTGGACAAGGTAAGTCCCCCGACTTTCCATGCGTGTTCACGTCAAGACTGAGCGGCAGACGCTACAAGATCGCCTGCCCCTTGACGAAACCAGCCCCTTGCACCACCCTTTCACTACTCAATTAGTGAAAGGGTGGTGCAAGGGCATGGTCGAGTTCCGTATCGACCGGCGCAGCGGCGTCGCCACCTATCTCCAGATCGTCCAGCAGACCCAACAGGCCCTGCGCCTTGGCCTGTTGGAACCGGGCGACAAGCTGCCGACGGCCCGTGAGGTCGTGGAGGCGACGGCCATCAACCCGAACACGGTCCTGAAGGCCTACCGCGAACTGGAACGCGAGGGCCTGGTCGAGGCGCGGCGCGGGCTCGGCACCTTCGTGCGGAAGACGCTGGGCTCCACGCCCACCGACTCCCCGCTGCGGGGCGAGCTGAGCCAGTGGGCCGCGCGTGCCCGTGCGTCCGGTCTGGAGAGGGACGACGTGGCGGCGCTGTTCAGCGCCGTACTCGAAGAGCAGTTCACGCAGTCAGAGCAGAACGTGACCAAGGGGGGCTCCGCATGACCGACACCGCCATCGAGGCGGCCGCGCTGGCCAAGAGTTACGGGAGGCGGGGCGACGCCCTGCGCGACTGCTCCTTCCGGCTGCCCGCCGGGAGGATATGCGCGGTCGTCGGGCCCAACGGCGCGGGTAAGTCGACGCTGCTCGCCCTGGCCGCCGGTCTCGTCCGCCCGACCGGGGGCAGCGTCACCGTGCTCGGCACCACACCGGCCGCCGCGCGCGAACACATCGCGTACGTCGCCCAGGACAAGCCTCTCTATCCGCAGCTCAGCATCGCCGACACCCTGCGGCTCGGCGCCGAGCTGAACCCCGGGCGCTGGGACGCGGGGCTCGCCGAACGCGTCGTACGGGAAGGGGGGTTGGACCCGAAGGCACGTGTGCGCACGCTCTCCGGTGGTCAGCGCACCCGCGTCGCGCTGGCCCTCGCGCTGGGCAAGCGGGCCGAACTCCTGCTCCTGGACGAGCCGATGGCCGACCTCGACCCGCTCGCCCGGCATCAGCTGATGGGGACGCTGATGGCCGAGGCCGCCGAGCACGGCACCACCGTGGTGATGTCCTCGCACATCGTCGGTGAACTGGCGGAGTCCTGCGACCACTTGCTCCTGGTCTCCGGCGGCCGGGTCCGGCTCGGCGGCGGCACCGACGACCTCGTCGCGGCGCACGCCCTGGTCACCGGCCGCCGCCCCGTCGAGGAACTCGCCCCGCACACCGTCGTGGAGTCCCGCGCCACGGGGCGCGGCCTGGCCGCGCTGATCCGCCCGGAGGGCCCGGTCGGCGACGGCTGGGACGTCGAAGAGCCTTCCCTGGAGGAACTGTTGCTGGCCCATCTGCGCTCACCCGAGGCCCCGGCGCTGCTGACGCCGAGCACGGCGCCCGGCGCTGACCGCGAGGTGACGGTATGAGCTCGCCTCTCCTGCGCGGTCCGCGCTGGGCGGACGTCCGGCTGCATCGCACCGCGCTGTGGTGCGCGGGTGGCCTCGTCGTCCTGGCGGCGGTGGTGACGGGTTACCTGCGGTGGGCGGCCTCGGCCTACCCGGTGCCGACCGCCGACTGCTACGGCCCCTGCGAGGACACCTTCCTCGGGTTCGCCAGCGCCATGGACCTGCTCTCCAGCACCATGGAAAAGGGGGCCGTGGCCCTGCTGCTCCTGCCCGTGCTGATCGGTGCCTTCGTCGCAGGCCCGGTGATCGGCCGTGAGATGGAGTCCGGGGCGTACAAGCTGGCCTGGACCCAGTCGGTCTCCCCCGCGCGCTGGCTCGCGTCGAAGCTGACAACAGCCGCCGCGCTGACCGTGGGCGGCGCGCTCGTGCTCATGGCCGTCTTCCAGCTCGGCGCCTGGAACCTCCTGGGCCGCTGGAACCTCTCCTGGACCGACCGGGGCGTGTACGAGGCGATCGGTCCCGTGCTCATCGCGTACTGCCTGCTCGCCGTGGCCGTCGGCGCGCTCGCCGGACTGCTCCTGCGGCGCACGCTGCTCGGCATGTCCGTCACCGGCGTCGTCACCGGCGGCGTTCTCCTCGCCCTGGGCAGCGTGCGCTGGGACCTGTTCCCGGCGACCACGCTCTCAGGGCCCGCCTCGGGCAAAAGCACGGGCTACACGATGCATGACGTCCCCGTGGACTCGCTCATCATGGACATGGGGGTCCACAACGCCGCCGGTGAACGGTTCGTGGCCGGACAGTGCTCCCCCGAGCAGATGGCCGACTTCCCTTGCCCGTCCGACACCCGCATCACCGGCTGGTACGCGGACGTCCACCCCTACTCCCACTTCTGGTACGTCCAGTTGATCGAGACCGCCATCGTCCTTACCCTCGCCGCGGCAGCCGCGTACGCCGCGTTCCGGGTGCTGCGGCGCCGGACCGCCTGATTCCGCAGGGCCCCCGGCCGTGTAGACGTCCGGGGGCCTCCCGCACATGTCCCGCACGTCATGTCGCCGTAACCAGTGATTCAGACTGGCTTGCGACCCTCACTCAATGCAGCCCGCCGTGCCCGACCCTCCCCCCATGAACGGGAAGCTCGTCCTCACCCCGGCACTCTCCGACGCGCCCATCGGGGTCCCCACGCGGAACAATGGGGCCATGAGCCAGCCCAGCACGCAAGGTCAGGTCCAGCACGCCCAGCCCTCCGTCGGCTCCATCGCCGCGCACCGCCCTCACACACTGTCGGCAGCGGTCTCCGACCTCGACCCCGACATCGACGCGGATCTCGACGCGTACGACGAGGACGGCCAGGTGGGGCACGACGGCCAGGAGCTTCCGCAGGGCCGTTTCCTCGACCGGGAGCGCAGCTGGCTCGCCTTCAACGAGCGCGTACTGGAGCTCGCCGAGGACCCGAACACCCCGCTCCTCGAACGGGCTAATTTCCTGGCGATCTTCGCCTCGAACCTGGACGAGTTCTTCATGGTCCGGGTGGCAGGTCTGAAGCGGCGCATCGCGACCGGCGTCGCCACCCGTTCGGCCTCGGGCCTGCAGCCCCGCGAGGTCCTCGAACTGATCTGGAACCGCTCCCGCGAGCTCATGGCCAGGCACGCCGCCTGCTACCAGGAGGACGTCGCATCCGGCCTCGCCGACGAGGGCATCCACCTGGTCCGCTGGAACGAGCTGACGGAGAAGGAGCAGTCCCGCCTCTTCACGCTCTTCCGGCAGCAGATCTTCCCCGTCCTGACCCCGCTGGCCGTGGACCCCGCGCACCCCTTCCCGTACATCTCGGGGCTCTCGCTCAACCTCGCCGTGGTCGTGCGCAACCCGGTCTCCGGGCACACTCACTTTGCCCGCGTGAAGGTTCCGCCGCTCCTGTCCCGCTTCCTTGAGGCCTCCCCCCAGCGGTACGTCCCCATCGAGGACGTCATCGCCGCTCCCGCGCACCTCGCGGAGCTGTTCCCGGGCATGGAGATCCAGGAGCACCACATGTTCCGGCTCACCCGGAACGAGGACCTGGAGGTGGAGGAGGACGACGCCGAGAATCTTCTCCAGGCCCTGGAGAAGGAGCTCATGCGGCGCCGCTTCGGGCCGCCGGTGCGCCTTGAGGTCGAGGAGTCCATCGACAGGAACGTCCTCGATCTCCTCGTACGCGAGCTGAAGATCAGCGAGGCCGAGGTCTATCCGCTCCCGGGTCCGCTCGACCTGACCGGCCTCTTCGGCATCGCGGCCCTGGACCGGCCCGAGCTGAAGTACCCGAAGTTCATCGCGGGCACCCACCGCGACCTCGCCGAGGTGGAGTCCGCGTCCGCGCCGGACATCTTCGCCGCCCTTCGCGAACGCGACGTACTCCTGCACCACCCGTACGACTCGTTCTCCACGTCCGTACAGGCCTTCCTGGAGCAGGCCGCCGCCGACCCGGACGTCCTCGCGATCAAGCAGACGCTGTACCGGACGTCGGGCGACTCCCCCATAGTCGACGCGCTGATCGACGCCGCCGAGTCGGGCAAGCAGGTGCTCGTCCTGGTCGAGATCAAGGCGCGCTTCGACGAGCAGGCCAACATCAAGTGGGCACGGAAGCTGGAGGAGGCGGGCTGCCACGTCGTCTACGGCCTGGTCGGCCTGAAGACGCACTGCAAGCTGTCGCTCGTCGTCCGCCAGGAGGGCGAGACGCTGGTCCGGTACTCGCACGTCGGCACCGGTAACTACCACCCCAAGACCGCCCGTCTATACGAGGACCTGGGGCTGCTCACCGCCAAGCAGGAGGTGGGCGCCGACCTGTCCGACCTCTTCAACAGGCTCTCGGGGTACTCGCGCCGCGAGACCTACCGCCGTCTGCTCGTCGCCCCCAAGTCCCTGCGCGACGGGCTCATTTCGCGCATCGACAAGGAAATACAGCACCACCGGGCCGGCCGCCCCGCCTACGTGCGCATCAAGGTCAACTCGATGGTCGACGAGGCGGTCGTGGACTCCCTCTACCGCGCCTCGCAGGCAGGCGTGCCGGTGGACGTGTGGGTACGCGGGATCTGCGCGGTGCGGCCAGGCGTCGCGGGGCTCTCGGAGACGATCCGGGTCCGTTCCGTGCTCGGCCGCTTCCTTGAGCACTCCCGCGTCTTCGCCTTCGGCAACGCGGGCGAGCCGGAGGTGTGGATCGGCAGCGCCGACATGATGCACCGCAATCTCGACCGCCGTATCGAGGCGCTGGTCAGGGTCACCGACCCGGCACACCGGGCGGCGCTGAGCCGGCTCCTGGAGACCGGCATGTCGGACACCACCGCCTCCTGGCACCTGGGCGCGGACGGCAACTGGACCCGGCACGCGCTGGATCCGGAGGGCCAGCCCCTGCGGAACGTACAGGAGATGCTCATAGACGCCCGGAGGCGCCGGCGTGGCACAGCTAAACCATGAGACGACGACAGGCGACGTCCTGTCGGCCTATCTGCAGGGCCAGGCCACGGAGTTCCTGCGCTCGCTGCGGCTGCACCGCGAGTCGTCGACGGACGCGCAGGGGGCGGAGGAGTCCCTGGAGGCGGCCCGCGCCCTGCGCCGCGCGGCCCGCCGCATCGGCGGCACCCTGCACACCTTCCGCCCGCTCCTTGACCAGGAGTGGGCGTCGGGGCTGCGGCCCGAACTGGCGTGGCTGTCCGGCACGTTGGCCCGCGAGCACGCGTACGCGACGCGCTTGGAACGCCTGCTTGACGCGCTGCACCGCTTGTCGGGTACGCCAGGGGTTCCAGCGCCCAAAGAGCCGGTTCCCGCTGTGGGCAGGCGTTCCGCAGGGCGATGGGGGTCCCCCCGCTCGAGCGCAGCCGAGAGTGGGGGAGGGTGGGCACAGCCCACACCGCCGGGTGCGGATGAACAGGGCGGTACGCCGAGGGGCCTGACGGTCGGCGCAGCCAAAGCCGCAGCCCTGCTGGAACGGCAGCTGACCCTCGCCCGGACACGGGCCCACTCCGCAGCCCTCCAAGCCTTCGGCTCCTCCCGCTTCCACGCGGTGGCGGACAACGTCGCCGTACTGGCGAGCGAGGTCCCCCTGATCCGGGCAGCGGAGGACCTGAAGCCGCTGGCAGCCAAAGCCGAGGAAAACCTCGCGGAAGCCGTCGCCGCGCTCCCCCTCGGCCAGGCAGGCCACCCGTACAACGCGGAAGCGCTGACGCACGGCCTCGCGGCGAGCGAGGCCCCCGAGGCCCAGGACGCCCCCTGGCTGAAGACCCGCGCCCTCCTGCGCCTGCACAGGTACGCCCAGGAAGTCCTCACCGGAAGCCCCGGCGGCGACCTCCGCCTCGCGGAAGCGGGCCGCGCCCTGGACCGCCACCGCGAGGCCGCGGACGCGGCGTCGGCCGCGGCATCGGCGGCCCGCACCCCCCGCATCGCCCCGGCGACGGCGTACGCGCTCGGCGTCCTGCACGCCGACCAGCGCCACGAGGTGGAAGCGGCCCGCTTCGCGTTCCACCAGGCCTGGCTCCGGGAGACGGAGGCGGTGAGTACCCGGTGACGCGCCCCGAAGGGGAGGTCGTCCGGGCCGCGGGCTGCGTCCTGTGGCGCCACTCCCCCCATGACGGCCGCCTGGAGATATGCCTGGTCCACAGGCCGAAGTACGACGACTGGTCGCACCCCAAGGGCAAGCTGAAGCGGTCCGAGACGCCCCTCGCGGGCGCCCTGCGCGAGGTCGAGGAGGAGACCGGCCACCGCTGCACCCCCGGCGCCCCGCTCCCCACGGCCCGCTACCTCGCCCAGGGACGTCTCAAAGAGGTCAGCTACTGGGCGGCGGAGGCGACGGACGGCAGCTTCACGCCCAACGACGAGATCGACCGCATCATCTGGCTCTCGCCGACCGCGGCCCGCAATCGCCTCACGCAACCCCGCGACCAGCAGCTTGTCGACGCCCTGCTCGGGGTACTCAACCCTGCGTGACCTTTCGGCTACGTTCCGTAGTGCGTGGCCTAACCAGGCCGCCCTCCGAGGTTCACCCTCCGTTCACTCGTGCCCTTTGGCCACTTCACCTGCCCTGCCTAATTTCAGCCTTACAACACAACGTAAGACCGCAGAACCGCAGTACCGCTAGACCGCAACGACGAAGACCTCGCACGCCGCCAGCAAAAGGGCCGGCGGCTCCCGGAAGGAAGACCCGAAAGTGAAGCTTCAGCGCAAGAACCGGCTCCGCGCCCTCTCCCTCGGCGCCATCGCCGTCTCCGGCGCCCTGGCCCTCACGGCGTGCGGCTCCGACGACACGAGCGGCGGCAGTGGTGGCACCAAGAGCAAGGCCAACGCCGCCAACATCAAGTGTGATGACGCCAAGGGCCAGCTCGCGGCCTCCGGTTCGTCCGCGCAGAAGAACGCGATCGACGCCTGGCGCAAGGTCTACTCGACCGCCTGCAAGGACGTTCAGCTGAACTACAACCCGACGGGTTCCGGCGCCGGCATCACCGCGTTCATGCAGGGCCAGACCGCCTTCGCGGGCTCCGACTCGGCGCTGAAGCCCGAGGAGATCGCGGCGTCGAAGAAGGTCTGCAAGAACAGCCAGGCCATCGACCTGCCGATGGTCGGCGGCCCGATCGCCGTCGGTTACAACGTGCCCGGTGTGGACAACCTCGTCCTGGACGCCGAGACCCTCGCCAAGATCTTCGACGACAAGATCAAGACGTGGGACGACAAGGCGATCAAGAAGCTGAACCCGGACGCCAAGCTCCCCGGCACCAAGATCCAGGCGTTCCACCGCTCGGACGAGTCCGGCACCACGGACAACTTCACCAAGTACCTCAAGGGCGCGGCCCCGTCCGCCTGGTCCTACGAGCCCGGCAAGTCCTGGGAGGCCAAGGGCGGCCAGTCCGCCAACGGCTCCTCCGGTGTCGCGGGCCAGGTCAAGCAGACCCCCGGTGCCATCTCGTACTTCGAGCTCTCCTACGCCTCCGACGGCATCAGCACGGTCGACCTGAAGACCGACGCCAAGGAGCCGGTGAAGGCCACCGTCGACAACGCCTCCAAGGCCATCTCCGAGGCCAAGGTCGTCGGCAAGGGCAACGACCTCGCCCTGGAGCTGAACTACAAGCCCGAGGCCGAGGGCGCCTACCCGATCACCCTGGTGACGTACGAGGTCCTGTGCGAGAAGGGCAACAAGGCCGAGACCCTCGCCGCGACCAAGTCCTTCCTGACCTACATCGCCAGCGAGGACGGCCAGAACGTCCTCAAGGAGAACGACTACGCGCCGATCCCGGCCGAGATCATCTCCAAGGTCCGCACGACCGTCGCGGGCCTGAGCTAGCTGAACCGAGTGCGGCCGGCCCCGTAAGTCAGGGCCGGCCGCACCGTCCGGTGCACCGCCGCCAGGAGCAACTCCCGCTGGAGAAGCGGGGATTCGCTCCGCAGACCGGAGAATCCCATGGATATACCAAGCAGTACGACAGCACCTCCACCCCTCAACGACGTGAAGCCCTCGGGCATCACCCCCAAGAGCCCCCGCCGCGGCGCGACCCGCCCCGGCGACCGGATCTTCCTCGGCCTCTCCCGTGGCTCCGGCATCACGCTGCTCGTCATCATGGCCGCCATCGCGGCCTTCCTGACGTACCGCGCGACCCTCGCGCTCGCGGACAACACGGGCAACTTCCTCACCACCTTCGAGTGGGACCCGGCCGGCGCCACCACCGGCGGCAAGCCGTTCTTCGGCATCGCGGTCCTGGTCTTCGGCACCGTGGTGAGCTCGGTGATCGCCCTGGTGATCGCCGTCCCCGTGGCCATCGGCATCGCGCTGTTCATCTCGCACTACGCGCCGCGCAAGCTGGCAACCCCCATCGCCTTCGTGATCGACCTGCTGGCCGCCGTGCCGTCGATCGTCTACGGCCTCTGGGGCGCCCTCGTGGTCGCGCCCAACCTGACCGGCCTCTACAGCTGGCTCGACGACTACTTCGGCTGGACCGGCATCTTCGAGTACCAGGGCGGCGCCCCGCGCTCCCTGATGACGGTGGGCATCCTGCTCGCCATCATGATCCTGCCGATCATCACGAACGTCAGCCGTGAGGTCTTCCTCCAGGTCCCGAAGATGCACGAGGAGGCCGCGCTCGCGCTCGGCGCCACGCGCTGGGAGACCATCCGCATGTCGGTGCTCCCCTTCGCCCGCTCCGGCGTGATCTCCGCCTCGATGCTGGGCCTGGGCCGCGCGCTCGGCGAGACGATCGCCGTCGCCACCGTGCTCTCCCCGACCTTCCTCATCAGCGCGTCCGTGCTCGACCCCGGCGGCGGCACCTTCGCGCAGAACATCGCCAGCAAGTTCAACGAGGCGACCGAGTACGGCCGTGACGCGCTCATCGCATCCGGCCTGGTCCTCTTCGTCATCACACTGCTGGTCAACGGCGCGGCCCGCATGATCATCGCGCGCCGCAAGGAGTACTCGGGGGCCAACGCATGAGCGCCACCATCGTCAAGCCCGCGAACCTGAAGGGCGCCCGCCTCCCGCGCTGGACGCCGGCTGTCATCGCGCTCGGCTCCGCCGCCATCGGCATCGGCATCGGTGTGGGCGCGGGCCTGGACAGCCGCATCCAGTGGGGGCTGATCGCGGCCGTCCTCTTCATCACCGTCTCGTACGCCGCCGCGGTGGCCGTCGAGGGCACACGCCAGGCCAAGGACCGCCTCGCCACCTCGCTGGTGTGGGTCATGTTCCTGCTCGCGGTCGTCCCGCTCGCCTCGCTGATCTACGAGACCGTGGAGCGCGGCACCAAGGTCTTCAACGGCTACTTCCTGACCCACTCCATGGGCGTGGTCGCGGACGACGAGCCCGGCGGCGGCATCTACCACGCGATCATCGGCACCCTGGAGCAGGTGCTCCTGGCCTCCGCGATCGCCGTGCCGATCGGCCTGCTCACCGCGATCTACCTCGTCGAGTACGGGCGCGGGAAGCTCTCCAAGGTCGTGACGTTCTTCGTGGACGTCATGACCGGCATCCCCTCGATCGTCGCGGGTCTGTTCGTCCTCAGCTTCTGGATCCTGATCCTGGGCTTCGACTTCTCCGGCTGGGCCGGCGCCATGGCGCTCGCCATCCTGATGATGCCGGTGATCGTGCGCTCCACCGAGGAGATGCTCAAGCTCGTCCCGAACGAGCTGCGGGAGGCGTCACTCGCCCTCGGCATCCCGAAGTGGCGGACCATCCTGAAGGTGGTCCTGCCCACCGCGATCGGCGGCATCACCACGGGCGTCATGCTCGCGGTCGCCCGCATCGCGGGCGAGACCGCACCGGTCCTGCTCCTGGTCTGGGTCAACCCCATGATCAACACGAACCCGTTCGAAGGCTCGCAGGCCTCGCTGCCGCTGTACATCTACCAGCAGTACGCGGCGGGCAACCAGGCCGGTTACGACCGCGCCTGGGCGGCTGCTCTCGCCCTGATCGGCTTCATCATGATCCTCAACCTGGCGGCCCGCGGCGTAGCCCGCTGGAAGGCCCCCAAGACGGGCCGCTGACGCGGCCACTCAGCGACCCTCTCGTAACCCCCCTTAAGGCAGTGATCCCCATGGCCAAGCGAATCGACGTATCGGGCCTGACCGCTTACTACAGCTCCCACAAGGCCATCGAGGACATCTCGATGACCGTGGAGCCCCGCTCCGTGACGGCCTTCATCGGCCCCTCCGGCTGCGGCAAGTCCACCTTCCTGCGCACCCTCAACCGCATGCACGAGGTCACCACCGGTGGCCGCGTCGAGGGCAAGGTGCTCCTGGACGACGAGGACCTCTACGGTCCCGGTGTCGACCCGGTCGCCGTGCGCCGCACCATCGGCATGGTGTTCCAGCGCCCGAACCCCTTCCCGACGATGTCGATCTTCGACAACGTGGCGGCGGGCCTGCGGCTCAACGGCTCGTACAAGAAGAACGAGCTGAACGCCATCGTCGAGAAGTCCCTCAAGGGCGCCAACCTCTGGAACGAGGTCAAGGACCGCCTGAACAAGCCCGGCTCCGGCCTCTCCGGCGGTCAGCAGCAGCGTCTGTGCATCGCGCGGGCCATCGCGGTCGAGCCGCAGGTCCTGCTCATGGACGAGCCCTGCTCGGCCCTCGACCCGATCTCGACGCTCGCGATCGAGGATCTGATCGGCGAGCTGAAGGAGCGCTTCACGATCGTCATCGTGACGCACAACATGCAGCAGGCGGCGCGCGTCTCGGACCGTACGGCCTTCTTCAACCTCGCGGCGGTCGGCCAGCCCGGCAAGCTCGTCGAGATCGACGAGACGGAACGGATCTTCTCCAACCCGTCCGTGCAGGCGACCGAGGACTACATCTCGGGCCGCTTCGGATAAACCCCTTCCGACTCCTTGCGGTGCTGCATGGCGGTGCCACCGCAGGGGTAACAAGAAAGGCCCGCCCCCTGGCTCCCGGGGGGCGGGCCTTTCCGTTGTCTCTTTCGCGTACCGCTACAGGAACGCGAGATTCACGATCCAGAAACTGACGGCGGCGACAATGGCCGCGGCAGGCATCGTGATGAACCAGCCGAGAATGATGTTCTTGGCAACACCCCAGCGCACCGCGTTGACCCGCTTCGTGGCACCCACACCCATGATCGCGGAAGTGATCACGTGCGTGGTGGAGATCGGCGCGTGGAACATGAACGCGGTGGTGAACATGATGCCCGCGCCGGTCGTCTCGGCGGCGAATCCCTGCGGCGGGTCCAGCTCGATGATCTTGCGGCCGAGCGTACGCATGATGCGCCAGCCGCCCGCGTAAGTACCAGCGGAGAGCATCAGCGCACAGGCGATCTTGACCCAGATCGGAATGGGCGCGTCGGCGTCCTGCACATCGGAGATGACCAGGGCCATCACGACGATGCCCATGGTCTTCTGCGCGTCCTGGAGACCGTGTCCGAGCGCCATTCCGGCCGCCGAGACCGTCTGCGCGATACGGAATCCGCGCTTGGCCTTGTGCGGGTTGGACTTCCGGAACATCCACATGATCGCGCACATCACCAGATAGCCGGCGACGAGGCCGACAAGGGGCGAGATGAACATCGGAATGACGACCTTGTCGAGCACTCCGGACCAGATCACCCCGATCCCACCGGCGAGCGCGGCTCCGACCATTCCACCGAAAAGCGCGTGGGACGAGGACGAAGGAAGCCCGAAGTACCAGGTGATGAGGTTCCATACGATGGCGCCCACCAGGGCGGCAAAGAGGATCCACATTCCCTTGTTGCCTTCGGGCGTCTCGATCAGGCCCTTACTGACCGTCTTGGCGACACCGCTGCCCATGAAGGCACCGGCGAGGTTCATGACGGCGGCCATCGCGAGTGCCGCGCGGGGCGTCAGCGCACGGGTGGAGACGGAAGTGGCGATGGCGTTCGCGGAATCGTGAAAGCCATTCGTATACGTAAATCCGAGCGCGACGCCAATGGTCACGACCAAAGCAAAGGTGTCCATGGAGAGGCCTCAGGACTCCTTGACCGCGATGGTCTCCACCGTGTTCGCGACGTGCTCGAACGCGTCGGCGGCCTCTTCGAGCACGTCGACGATCTGCTTGAGCTTCAGCACCTCCATGGCGTCGTACTTGCCGTTGAAGAGCTGAGCGAGAAGCTTGCGGTGAATCTGGTCGGCCTGGTTCTCCAGACGGTTGACCTCGATCCAGAACTCGGTGAGGTTGTCCATCGTCCGCAGATTCGGCATGGCCTCGGCCGTGAGCTCGGCGGCTCGCGACAGGACCTCGATCTGCTGCTCGACTCCCTTGGGGAGTTCCTCGACCTGGTAAAGGACGACCAGGTCGACGGCCTCCTCCATGAAGTCCATGATGTCGTCGAGGGACGAGGCCAGGTTGTAGATGTCCTCGCGGTCGAAAGGCGTGATGAAGGAGGAGTTCAGCTGGTGGAAGATCGCATGGGTAGCGTCATCTCCAGCGTGCTCCGCGGCCCGCATACGCTCTGCGATCTCGGCTCGGGCGGAGGCGTCAGCCCCGAGCAGTTCCATCAGGAGCTTCGAGCCCGTGACAATGTTGTCCGCGGATGCGGCGAACATGTCGTAGAAGCTCGTCTCCCTGGGGGTCAGACGAAAGCGCACGTGGGGTCCTCGGGGTGCTTTGGATTCGGTCAGGCTGATGCTAGGCGCATCATCCGGCCACGGCTAACCGGCCAGACCCCAGTGTCGCCCATCAGGCACAGTGATCAGCACACCCCCCGAGCAATCGAGTATCCTATACCCACTAGGGGTATAGGAAGCCAGTTGAGCCAGTGGCTTTCCTATGACTGCCCAGCAGAGTGACTGTCCAAGCAGGAGGACGCGATGACGACCACCGAGCCGGCCGGTGTGGCCATGAACACCGAAGCGCCCTCCGAGCCCGGCGGCCACGACCAGGGTGTCCACGGCTACCACAAGCAGAAGGACGAGCACCTCAAGCGGCTGCGCCGTATCGAGGGCCAGATCCGCGGCCTCCAGCGCATGGTCGAGGAAGACGTCTACTGCATCGACATACTCACCCAGGTCTCGGCCGGCACGAAGGCCCTGCAGTCCTTCGCCCTCCAGCTCCTGGAGGAGCACCTGCGCCACTGCGTCGCGGACGCGGCGGTCAAGGGCGGCGACGAGATCGACGCGAAGGTCGAGGAAGCCACGAAGGCCATCGCCCGCATGATGCGCACCTGAGAGCGAGTAACGGGCGCGGCAGGGGCCGGGCCGCGCCCACCCCGGGAATCCGGGGCCCGGGACTAGTCCCGGGGATTGCCCAATCGCTGCCCGTCGGTGAAGACGTTCAGGACCTCGTCGATGCGGTCGGCACTCAACCGCTCCTCGGCGGCGGACGCCGCGATGATGAGTTCGCCGCAGAGCTCGATCTCGGCAAGGGCAACGTGGTCCTGAACAGTCGTACCACGCACCGGAGCCACGTCCATCACCTCTTCCTGACCTTGCTTCCTGCCGGTACCGACTTCCTAGAGTAGGGAGCGGCCTACACAACGCGCATGGCACGGACGGACCATTTCCACACCCCCGGGCGCGACTAGCCGGGTACCCCACTTCCCGGCTCCTACTGCCCTGCTCGTACGGCCCGGCTCCTACTTCTCGGCGATCTTCCCGGCGAAGATGTCCTCGCTCGCCGGCAGCCGCACGTCCACCCGCACCCCGAAGTCGAACAGCAGCGTGGTCGACGCCACCTCGGCGTTCGCGACGCTGAAGTGCTGCCGCAGCTTCCGCAGCCGCCCCTGCTCGTCGAGGTACGCGTCGAACGGCACCCGGCCCTTGCTGAACCCTTTCGCCGCCGCCCCCAGGGCCCCCCGCTGCCCTTCGGACGCCGACTTCGCGGCGCGCGGCAGGTCAGCGGTCCCGCGGTAGTGCCGCACCTTCACGCCCGCCACCGCCGTCTCCCCCACGTACGACGCCTTGCTCACGCCCCGCAGCAGCTCCGCCGCGGCCAGCGGATCGGTGGCCCCGCCCGTGACGAGGTTGCCGTCCGAGAGCGAGGCCGTGTCGATCCGCACCCACTTGTCGGCGGGTACCCCGGCCCCCCGGTTCTTCATGTAGAGCGCGCCGCTCGCCATCAGCTCGGTGATGGGACGGTGCTCCTCGTCCCCGGCGGGATCCTTCGGCAGCACCACCACGAAGCGCCCCACCTGCCGCCTGAAGTCGTACGAGCCCTGCCCACGGATGGTCACACGGGTCCCGCCGCTGGCCATCTCCATGGACGTACGCGCCTTGGAACTCCCCGCGCGGACAAGGGCGTCGGCGGAGTCCCGCACGGCGTCCACGGCGTCCTGGGGGCTGCGTCCGTCATCGGCCGCGGCTCCGCCGCCCGCACAGCCCGTGGCGACGGCCATGAGACCCACCGCCGCGGCCGTGGCGACCGCCCCGCCTGTGCGCCTGTGCTGCTGACCCATCGCCCGACTACCCCCAAGCCTTCCCGCGAGGTGCTGTAGCCCCCTGTCGTTCCGTGTAACGACCGGTACGTTGACCCGGTCACGCGTAAGAGCGTTCACCCGGCGTGGGTACGGTGGAGTCGTGGCCGAGGAGCAACAGGACGAACCCCACCGCACGACAACGGTCGAGCAGGGCCGCTTCTGCGCGGCCACGTGCAGCTGTGGCTGGCGCGGGCCCGCCCGCAGAGCGCGCAGCAAGGCCCGGACGGACGCGGAGTCCCACATGTCGGACCGGTAGGCCACCGCCGACGCACGCGACTCCCGTACAACTCCCCTTTCCGTTCACCGGAACCCATGGGTCCCGTATGCCGTCTCGTAAGCCGGGAAGCAACGGGAGGGGCGTCATGGAACGACGTACGTTCATCAGCACCGCGGCGGCGGCAACGGCGGCCTTCGCGGCGGCGGGCTGCACGAGCTCCGGCGAAGGCGCGGGGACCGGCGGCGGCACCGGCGGTGGCGGCTCGCGCTCCGGCACCCCCATCCGCACGTCGAGCGCCGCCGCGTCCGCCGCGGCGAACCTCACTGCCCTCGCCAAGGACCTGGACGGCACCCTGGTCAAGCCGGGCGAGGCGAAGTGGGCGGCGGCCCGGCAGCTCTACAACACGCGCTACGACAGCCTCAGGCCGACGGCGGTCGCGTACGTGGCGAACCTCGACGACATACGCACGACCCTGGCCTACGCCCGCGCGCACGACGTCCCGGTCTCCATACGCAACGGCGGCCATTCCTACGGGGGTTGGTCGTCCGGCACGGGCCGCCTCATCGTCGACGTGTCGAAGCTGAACAAGACCCGCGCCAGTGGCTCGACGGCCACGGTCGGCGCGGGCGCGAAGCTGATCGACGTCTACCGCGCGCTCGCCGCGAAGGGCGTGACGATCCCGGCGGGCTCCTGCCCGACGGTCGGCGTCTCCGGCCTGACCCTCGGCGGCGGCCATGGAGTGGTCTCGCGGGCCTACGGCCTGACCTGCGACAGCCTGACGTCGGCGACGCTGATCACGGCGGACGGCAAGCAGCTGACGGCGAGCAAGAGCGAGAACAAAGACCTGTTCTGGGCGCTGCGCGGCGCGGGCAACGGGAACTTCGGCGTGGTGACGGAGCTCCGGTTCCGCACGCACGCGGCTCCGCAGGCCGTCTCGGCGTACATGACCTGGCCCTGGTCGAAGGCCGCCGCGGTCATCAAGGCGTGGCAGGAGTGGGGCCCCGACCAGCCGGACGAGATCTGGTCGTCGGCGCACCTGGCGAACACGCCGGGCGGGACGCCCACGGTGTCGGTGGCGTGCTTCTCCCTGGGCACGTACGGCGAACTCCAGAACGCGGTGGACCGCCTGGCGGACAAGATCGGCGCCCCGGCGCGCAGCGTCTCGCTGAAGCGGCGCTCGTACGAGGAGGCGATGGAGGTGTACGCGGGCTGCTCGTCCTTCTCGGCGGACGCCCAGTGCCACCTGCCGGGCACGACGCCGGGCCGGAGTCCGCAGGGCACCCTCAACCGTGAGACGTACGCGGCGAGTTCGGACTTCTTCGACCGGTCGCTTTCGGCGGCGGGAATCCGCACGCTCCTCGCCCAGGCGGAGAACGTGACGGGCGCGAGCGGAGGCAGCATCGCGCTGACGGCACTGGGCGGCGCGATCAACCGGGTCGACCCGACGGCCACGGCCTTCGTGCACCGCCGCAGCCGGATGCTGGCGCAGTACATCGCGTCCTGGCGCCCCGGCACGTCCGGCAAGCCGGCCCAGGCCTGGCTGAAAAGCGCGCACGGCTCGATGCGGCGGTACGCGTCCGGAGCGGCGTACCAGAACTACGCGGACCCGACTCTGACGAACTGGCGCGAGGCGTACTACGGTTCGGCGGCGGCCCGCTTGAAGCAGCTGAAGAAGCAGTACGACCCGAAGCGCTTCTTCGACTTCCCTCAGGCGCTGTGACTCCGCTGTGACTGGCTCCTGAGACGCCGGAAGGGCTGGATCTACGCCGCGAGGTCCCGCTCGTCCGGGCCGGAGGCCGCCGGCTGGGCCAGCTCCGCCACAGCCTCCTCCTCCGCCCCCGGAGCCGGCTTCGACCACACCAGCCACCCGGTCCGCCCCGTCCGCCCGACAGCCTTGGCCACGGGCGTGAGCAAGGCCATCGCCAGCGGCGAGAGCAGCAGCGCGACGGCCGTTCCGAGCGCGAATCCGCCCACGACGTCCGTCGGATAGTGCACGCCCATAAAGACCCGGCAGAAGCCTTCGAGCAAGGCGAGAGCGATACCGGCAAGACCGAACTTCCGGTTGGCCACGAAAAGCCCGACGCCGAGAGCCATCGCGAGCGTCGCGTGATCGCTCACGAAGGAGAAGTCGGTCTTTCCGTGCACAAGGACCTCAAGGCCGTCGTGGTCCTTGAAAGGGCGACGCCGCTCCACAAATCCCCGGATCGGCACATTCACCAGGACGGCGATCCCGGCCGCCAAGGGCGCCCAGACAACGGCGGCGACAGAGGAAGCGGCGTCATCGAGTGAACCGCGCTTTCGCTGCCCCCACCAGCACCAGACGACCAGCAGAACAAGTGCGAGCAGCAGTCCGTACTCGCCGACGAATGCGATCGACTTCGTCAGCAGGGCCGGCGAATCCTCGGCCAGGCCGTTGATGTCGTAGAGCAGGCTGACGTCGGGGTTCGACCCTGTTGTGTCGAGTCCAGCCATGGTGCTGCGGCCCCTTGTCTCCTCGCTTCGGACGCACCTTGCCGTGCGCCCTTCCATCAACCCCCGTGGTCCGTACCGCTTGCTGCGTGACTGCTTGCCGCGTGGTCAATGCCGCTCGCTACCGGGTGGAACGCGTGGCCCCCTTCACTACGTTCCACTCTCCACTGAATGATCACGCAGACGTTACCGAAGAGAGACTCATCACCGCAGCTCAGAGAAGTGTACTGACGGAGAGTTCAAGCCACATCACGCGCCGCTCACGCCTCCACAACGGACCCGTTTCGGGGTCCTCCGCGACCCTTCAGGCCGCGGACAGCTTGTCGGGCACGGCGTTCGCCCCGTCCTCGGTGACGCGAGTCGCGCCAAAATAATCCGGTGTGTCGATCGGGTCGAAACGGATCACCGCGCCGGGCCGCGGGGCGTTAATCATGTAGCCCCCGCCGACGTAGATCCCGACATGCCGGATGGCCCGGGAATTGGTGAGGTCGTCCGAGAAGAACACCAGGTCTCCCGGGAGCAGTTCGTCCCGTTTCGGGTGAGGCCCCGCGTTGTACTGGTCGTTGGCGACACGCGGCAGATCGATATCGACACTTCGATAGGCGGCGAGCGTAAGTCCGGAGCAGTCGAACCGGCCGTTCTGCTCGGCGGTTCCATTGCCGCCCCACAGATACAGCGTGCCGAGCTTCTTCTGCGCGTAGTAGATGGCTCCTGCCGCCTGCTGCGAGGGCTGCACCCTGCCGGTGGGCCGGGCGAAGCTCTTCTCCAGGTCCGTGATGGTCTTCACGTAATTCTGGGTCTCGCGGTAAGGCGGCACGCCGCCGTACTTGATGACGGCGTACGCACCCGCGTTGTACGCGGCGAGCATGTTCTCCGTCGGACTTCCCGGGGCGTCCTTCACATATTTGGCGAGTTTACAGTCGTACGAAGCGGCGGAGGGGATGGCGTCCTTCGGGTCCCAGACATCACGGTCACCGTCACCGTCACCGTCGAGCCCGTGCGTGGCCCAGGTCCCCGGGATGAATTGCGCTATCCCCTGAGCCGCGGCCGGGCTCTTCGCGTTCGGGTTGAACCCGCTCTCCTGGTACAGCTGCGCGGCGAGCAGAGCGGGATTGATCGCCTTGCAGAGATTGCCCCACTTCTGCACGAGCGGCTGGTAGGTGGCGGGCACGGCGCCTTTCGCGAGCCCGACGTTCCCCTGCCCGGCGCCGTTCGCGATGCTTCCGGCGGCCATGTAGGTCCCCACGACGAGCAGGGCGATGAAACTCATCGCCCCACCGATACCGACGGCCGCGACCAGCCAAGCCTTACGCACCGTCAACCACCCCTCACCGCGCGGGAGTCCGCCGCGGTTCAGTGTAGAGGCGGGACCTGTGCCTTCGGGGGATCACCACCGAGCTCGACCCAGAGCAGTTTGCCGTCCCGGGCGGCGCCGAGGGGATAGGCACCCCAGGCATCGGCGCAAGACCGCACAAGATGCAGCCCACGCCCGCTCTCGGCGTCCGCCGGGGGTACGGGCGGGCTACCGGGCCGCCCGAACCCGGGCGGAATCCGCGGATCGGAATCCAACACGGCGACGCGGATGCCCTGCGGGGAGGAGTGGCGGAGGCGGAGGGCGTAGGGGCCGTCGGTATGGCAGTGGGCGTTGTTGAGCATCTCCGCGGCGAGGAGTTCAGCGGTGGGCAGGAGCTGGGGGAGGCCGTACGTGGCGAGGACGGCGCGGAGGGTGGCGCGGGCGATGCCGGGGGCGCGGGGGTCGTGCGGGAGTTGGAGGGTGTAACTCCAGGGCGGGGATACGGTTGTCGGCAGCATGGAAGTCTCCGTTCGGGGTGGGGAGTTGCCGGGCCCGTGTGCGTGTGCCCGGTTGTGCCCGGTGACGTTGTCGCTCCGTCGAGCGGGGTGCTTCCGGGTATCGGCGCCACTCATAACGTAGCGGCGCGTTGTTAAGGTGTTAATCGAAAACCTGCAAAGCCCTGCACAACCACTCGTGTGAGTGACTGGACAGAGGAGAGGCGAGCGCGCCCGTGAGAACCAACCCGACGGGACGTCAACTCCGGCTGGGCAGCGAGCTTCGCAAGCTCCGTGAACGTGCCGGCCTCACGTCGACGGAGGCAGGGAAGCTGCTCGGCGTGAAGCAGAACCAGGTCAGCAACATGGAGTCCGGACGGCTCGGCATGAGTGCGGCCCGAGTACGCACCCTCGCCAGCCATTACGGCTGCTCGGACAGAACCCTCGTTGAGGCGCTGGCCGGCATGACCGCTGAACGGACACGCGGGTGGTGGGAGGAGTACCGCGAGATCCTGCCCGCCGGACTGCTCGACCTGGCCGAGATCGAGCACCACGCCACGCTGCTGCGAACCGCCGTGACCGTACACATCCCCGGCCTTTTCCAAACCACGGACTACGCCCGCGAGATCTTCCGCCAGGACGTACCGGAGCTGTCACCCCCGGACATCGAGCACCGCATCTCGTACCGGATCAAGAGGCAGGCCGTGCTCTTCCGCGAAGTGCCGACACCGAACCAGGTGATCGTCCACGAGGCGGCTCTCCGGATGCAGTTCGGTGGCCCCACTGTGACCAGGACCCAGCTCAGGCACCTCGTGGACATGAGCGAGCGTGAGCACATCACCCTCCAGGTGATCCCGTTCGCCGCTGGCACGTTCCCCGGCTCGGGGCAGTCGATCTACTACTCGGCAGGCGCGGTGCCCCAGCTCGACACGGTGAATCTCGACCAGTCGCACGGCCCCGTGTTCCTGGACGCCGAGGCCCAGCTCGACAAGTACCGCGTACTGCTCAACCGCATGGAGGCCACAGCGCTCCCGCCCGCGAAGTCCCGCGACTTCATCCACAGCATCGTCCAAGACCTGTAGAGGAACCCCCATGCCCCAGCTCAACTGGCAGAAGTCGTCCTACTGCGCCCAGGGCAACTCCTGCATACACGTCGCCGCACCCCGCCCCGGAACGACGATCCACCTGACCGAGAGCGCCGACCCCACCGGAGCGATACTCACCGCACGACCCGCAGCCTTCGCAGCCCTGCTCCGCGCCCTCAGCCCCTCCGGCGCCTGAGGAGCGGGGTCTGGGGCGGAGCCCCAGTTTCGGGAAGGGGCGGGATTGGGGAAAGCCCCGCAGGGCCCCCACCCACCCCACAGAATTCCCACGAAGGACCCACAGACGAAGGACCCCCACAGATGACCGCCACCCCACCCCCCGCGATCCCCCCGAACCTCGACTGGATCCGCGCCGCCCCCGAAGGGGAAGAAGGCCCAGGCCCCTGGATCGAAATCGCGTACGGCCACGACGACGCCGTCTACCTACGGGAAACCAGCGACCCCGAGAACATCGTGACCACGACCCAGGCCAAGTGGGACGCCTTCGTACTCGGCGTACAGGCAGGCGAGTTCGACCACTTCGTGGAGGGCGTGGAGTAACGACGCGGGTAGTACCGCTCGTCGGACGGATCGACGCTGTACCGCTCCCCTCGCATCCCACCCGACCATTCCAGGCAAGGCACGTTCGCGCAGGTCAGGACCCTGGGACCGTTCCAGCGTCCCGGATGGGCCGACGATCCTTGCTCTCGCCGAGGACCCCGCCTTTAGCTGTGATCACCACTGAACAGCAGCACTTCTCCGGGGGATCCCATGAAGCACACCCGCAAGGCCGTCGCAGCAGTCATCGGCCTCGTCGCCGCCCTCTCGCTCACCGCCTGCAACGGCGACGACAACGCGTCGGCGGACACCAGCACGCCCACCGCGTCGGCGGACAAGGACAGCGGCAACGGCGGCACCGGGGGCGGCGGCGAAGCCACCGGTGGCGGGAAGAACCCGGGCGGCGGCGAAGCCCCCCAGGACACGGCCGCCGGCGCCGGTGACACCGGCGACAACAGCAACGGCAAGGTCGGCATCTGCCGTACCGACGAGCTCGAAGTGAACGCCACCGACAACACCACCGACAAGACGGAAGGCATCGTCACCGTCGTGTTCAAGAACGGCGGCGGCCGAGACTGCGCCATCAAGGGCTACGCCGGAGTCGACCTGACGGCGTCCACAGGCGACACCCTCTCCGTGAACCGCAACGGCGAGCAGCCCATCCCCGGTGTCCTGGAGGACGGCGAGTCAGCCGCCTTCAACATCACGTTCCCGTACAACAACTCGGGCGGCTCCGGCGTCCGCATCACCAGCCTCGTCGTGACGCCCCCGAACGAGACCAAGCACGTCACCCTCGACTGGCCCGCGGGCACGCTCCCGGTCTCGGACGGCGAGGGCGCGGTCAAGCTGGAGATCAACCCGGTGGGCAAGGTCGGCTGACACCCCCGGCTCCGGCCTCAGCCCCAGCCCCAGCCGCATCCCCAGCCCCGGCACTTGCTCAGGCGGCCTGCCTCGGGCGCACGACCTTGAAGCCGAAGCCGTACGTGCCGATCGAATCCCCCACCCCGATGAACAGCAGCGCGGCGTGTTCCTGACCGCGCGCGGTCCCGATGCCGCCCAGGTCCAACTGGGCGGCTTCGGGCCATCCCAAGTCGCTGAGCAGCTGCCGCGTCGTCAGCTTGGCGGCGGCGTCGTCACCGGACAGGAAGACCATGCCCGGCTCCTCCAGGCTCCCCGGATTCGTCATCACCACCGAGTCCATGGTGACGAGCGTCTTGACGACCGGCGTCTCGGGAAACGCCGCCTGGATCTCCTCGCTGAGGCTGTAGTTGGGGTGGGAGAGCTCCATGTTCTCGGTGAACCCGACCCCGACGTCGACCAGCACCTTCCCGGCCAGAGCAGCCGCGCCGATCCCCTTCAGGAGGCCGACCGACTCCGTCCCGGGCGTGGCATTGACCAGCACATCCCCGTACGCGGCAGCCTCCCCGAGCCCCACAACGGTGAACCCGCCAAGCTCCTCCGCACCACCCCGCTCCTCCGGGGAACGCGACCCCAGCACGACCTCATGTCCCGCCCCCCGCCAGCCAGTTGCCAGCGCACGAGCGACATTCCCTGTTCCAAGCAGTCCGATTCGCATGGGTACGACGCTAAGGACCACCCCCCGAATCCAAATCGGCCGGAAGTCGCGACCCCGCTGGGCCCGTCGACGTACTCCAATAGCCCGAGGCCGCAAGGCAGTCGGGGGCAGCCGGGGCAGTCGGAGGGCCTACGGACTAGGCCGGGCTGAAGATCTTGGTCAGGTGGTAGTCGAGCGTGGCTCGTACGTCGTCCAGGGTGCGGCGGGCGTGCAGTACGTCGCCGCCCAGGCCGACCGCGGCAGCCACCAGTAGGTCGGCCTCGCGGCGGGCGTCCAGGCCGGGGGCCGTTTGCCCGCTCTCCTGGGCCGTGGTGATGAAGCCCGCGACGAGTTCCTCCAAGGGGTGGTCGTCGCTCAGGAAGACCTCCGCGATGGCGGGGTCGGTGAGGCTGCGGGCGTAGTACGCGGAGAACACCCGCAAGGCCATGGCCCGTTGAGCGTCCAGCGGCAGGAACTCGTCGAGCATGGCGCTCAGTACGCCGCGCAGGTTCGCGGGGTCGAAGTGGACGCGGGTCCTTGCCAGGCGTTCGTTCTCGCGGTGGAGCATGTGCAGGGCGGCTACGAGGAGTTGGTGCTTGCTGCCGAAGTGGTACTGGACCATGCGGAGCGACACCCCCGCCTCTGCCGCGATCTCCCGCATGCTCGCCGCGTCCAGGCCTCGCTCGGCGGCGATGCGCCACACCGCCTCGGCGATCTGCCGGCGCCTGCGCGCCCGCGCGCCGGACGTGGGCGCGGGGCTCTCGGGCGCCGGGACGGGCGGCTGCTTCCGCCGCCGGTAGGCCCTCGCCTGGCAGCTCCGGGAGCAGTAGAGAGCGGGGCGGCCGCGCTTGCCCGCGGCGCCGATTCCGGCACGGCAGACCGTGCAGCGGGGCTTCTTTTCGTCACGCACGGCTCGAAGTATAGGACCTGGAATGTGTGACGTAATGGGAAGATAGCGCCTTGGAGTTAGGGGATTTCGAGAAAGCCGCTGATACGTTCGTAACGTGAAGTACGACATCCTCCAGGTCCTCGGCGCGATCCTGATGTGTTTCTCCGCGCAAGGCCTCATCCGACTGCTCCTCGACCACGACTACACCGGCCTCCTCGGCTGGCTCCCCGGCGGCTTCGCGGTCCTCCTGGTCGCCTACGTCGTCGCGCTCGCCGCGGGCGTACTCCTGACCGGCTGGTCCCACTCCCACGCGAAAGCCCTCGGCCGCCGCAGCTGAGGTCTGCGAATGGGGCTGCACGGGCGGTTGACGGGTGTCCACCTTTCCCCGATCGTTGGGGAATTGGGCGCAAATCAAAGCGCCGCGTTGTGACGGCTGGGGGGAGCCGAACATGCAACCTGGGGACGAGCACGGCAGCACGCCGAGCGATGCGGTACCACCCGGCCAGGGTGACCAGGGCGGCCAAGGCGAACAGCGGATCCAGGGCGGCCAGTTCGGGCCGCCTCCCCCGATGGCGCCTCCCCCAATGGCCCCGCCCCCGATGACACCGCCGCCGGGCCCTCCCGCATCGCCTCCCCCTCCACCGCCACCGCCCCCCACAGCCCCGCCCACCTACGGCCCACCCCCACCCGCGGGCCCGCCCGCACCCGCGCCCGCCCCCGACGCCCTGCGTGCCCTCTCCGCCGGGCTTCTCAACCTCACCGGCCTCGGCCTCGGCTACGTACTCCTGAAGCGCTGGCTCCTGGCCGCCCTGTGCTGGGCCGCGACCGCAGCGCTGCTCTTCATCGCGCTGCCCGCCGAGGTCGACGGCGTCCCCGGCGGCGTACTCATCGGGTTCGTGGCCTTCCTGCTCCTCGCGGCGGCCGACGGGGCCCGCCGCGCCCTCCGTACCCACCAGGCCTGGCCCCTCCGCGCGCCGCTCGCCGTCGGGCTCGGGCTCGTTCTCCTCGCCGTCCCCGCCGGCGGCGTCATCGCGTACGACGCCGCGCGCGACGAGGCCGTCGAGGAGATGCTGCTCGACCGGCTCGACAAGGCCGACAAGATCGTCACGGCCGCCGACGGCCGCACCTTCGACGCGGCCGAGGACGACTACCGCTCCGCCCTCGCCATCTACCGCGACCTCGGCGACGACCACCCCGGGTCCAAGGCCGCCAAGCGCGTCCCGGACAGCCTCACCGCGTACTACAAATCCGTCGCCGCCCCTTACGACGAGCGCAAGTACTGCGAAGCCCTCGCCCCCCTGAAGTACCTCCGCACCCTCCCCAACACCCTCGGCAAGGACCGCGTAGGCACCCTCGCCACCTGGCCCGACGACCGCCTCGCCACCTCCCTCTACGAATGCGGCAGCCAGGGGCTCGGAACCACCACGGCCGGAAGCGGCGGCGAGCTCGGCGAGCTCCTGCGGACATTCCCGGACTCCGACCAGGCCGAGAAGGTCGAGCCCGCCATCCGCGCCGCCATCGACTCACGCTCCTCCGACCTCAAGGGCTCCGACCCCTGCAAGGCCACCGAGGAACTCCGCGGCATCGGCACCACCGCCAAGGCCCTCCCCGACGACGCGGGCGCCGGCCTCTCCGGCGACGCGGCGAGCGCGGTGGAGTCCGGGGTGTACGCGTGCGGAGTGGACGAGTTCAAGGACGGGAAGTTCGGCGAGGCCGCCAAGACGCTCAGCGACTTCGCGGGGACCTACAAGAGCAACGGCAAGCGCGACCGCGCCAAGGACATCGCCATCGCCGCCGAGATCGCCGACGCCCGCCCGGCGGCGGGCCGCAGCCTGCCGCCGACGAAGTCACCGGGCGGCGCGAAGCTCACGTACGTCGTCGAGAACGGCGGCCCCGGCCCGCTCGAAGTGCTCTACACCGGCCCCACCACCGGCAGCCTCAAGCTCACCTCGTGCGACGGCTGCAAGACGTACACCAGCAAGGCCCAGGGCAAGAAGTCCTGCCTGGCGGGCAAGGGGTACCCGCAGAAGACGCTCCGTCTGCCCCCCGGTGACTACCACTTCCTCTACAAGCGCGACACGAGCAGCGTGGGCAGCGTCCGCAACAACGCCGAGGGCAGCAAGGTCCAGCCCGGCTACCGCTACACCGACTGCTCGTACGTGGTGACGGGCGGCGGCCTGGGCGACCTCGACGGCTTGGACGGTCTGGACGGTCTGGATGGCCTCGACGGGGTTGCATGACCCATGATGTGAGTCCCCGTCACCGGACCAGGTCGGAATGAACCTGCGATGAGACCTGCAATCAGACCTGCAATCAGACTCGCCATGAGACCTGGTCAGAGGGCACGCCGGGCCGTCATTGCCCGGCGTCACTCAGCGTGATACACAGAGTGACCATACGTTTCAGCCAACGAATGACGCCAAGTCGACATGCACTGGCCCGTTTGTCGGCGAGAATGAGCTGTCCTCTGTACTGCGGTAGGCAGAGGTGACGGAACAACCCACTAGGGGCGGTGAGTTACACATGCTTATGGCAGCCGAAAAGGGCGACATCACCACCATCATCGGCGGGATCGCCCCCGACTGGGGTCCCTTCGGGAGCCTGGGCAACGAGGCGCGGGTGATGATCGAGGTCGTGATGGCGATCGCCATCCTCCTCTGTCTCGGCATTGCGATCTGGGGCGCGGCGAAACAGCGCATCGGCGCGACGGCGCTGCGCGACACGTTCAGTGCGGAGCAGGGCAAGGGCCTGATCATCGCGGGCCTGACCGGCGTCTTCATCATCGGATCGCTCGGCACGGTCTTCACCATCGTGTACGGGATGGCGGTCTAGCCCACCACCACTTACGTCCCCGTTCCCTTCCCCGTCCCCGCCCTGTCCCCTCCCCCTGTCCCCCTTCGACCCACCCACCCGTCGTGCCCACCGGCTGAGGTTGCAACTCCCTGATGTCGAGTCACCACACCGCGCCCGCGCGGGAACCAGCACGGCTACCGTCGTACGTGGCGGTACACCGAGAGGTTGAGGGGGCGTGCGCGGCATGAGTCTCGACGACGAGCGAAACGACGGCCTCTACGGCGGCTCGGGCGAAACCCGGACGCGGCTTCCCGAGGGGGAGGGGGGCGGCCAGGACGGGTACGGCGGATCGCGCAGATCCAGCCGTTCTTCGTCACGGAGCCTCGTGACGGTGGTGGGTGTGGTGGTGCTGCTGATTGCGGCTATCGCCTTTGCGAACCGGGGTGGTGGAGGCTCCTCCGGAGAGGGCAGCGGGGACAGCGAGAAGCCGGGGGCGGCTCCCACCGCCCCTACCGGGGAGGAGCCTGTCCGGGGCAAGACGTCAGGGATTCCCTCCGGGTACACGAAGAGCGCACAGGGCGCGCAGTCCGCTGCCGCGAACTATGCGGTGGCGCTGGGCTCGGCGGACATGTTCAAGGCGGGACTTCGCCACAACATCGTCAACACCGTCTATACCCCGCAGGCCGCCGCCGAGCGCCAGGGTTCGCTGGACAAGGTGTACGCCGGTAAGGAGTTCCTGACCGGCATCGGCCTGAACCCCGACGGCAGCGCGCCGAAGGGTACGACCTTCGTCTCGCGCATCATCCCCGTGGGCACGACGGTCAAGAAGCTGAGCGGCAACGTGGCGACCGTGGACATCTGGTACTCCTCGCTCTTCGGTCTCGCGGGAGAGAACACCAAGAACCCCGTATCCGAGAGCTGGTACACGAACACGTACGAGCTGCGGTGGGTCGGCGGCGACTGGAAGGTCGCCGACTTCAAGCAGAAGGACGGCCCCGTCCCCGTCGGGCGCGACCAAAGGGCCTCGACAGCCGACGACATGGCGAAGGCTGTGGAGGAGTACGGAGGGTTCACTTATGCCCGCTAGCAACCGTCGCCGCACCCTCACACTCGCCGCCGCAGTCACCACAGTGCAGACTGCCGTGGTTCTCTTCGCGACGCGGGCCTTCGCCGCGCCCGAGCCCGACGAGGACCCCTGCGATCTCATCCGCGGCCCCGCAAAGGAGTACTGCGAAAAGGGCCAAGACGGCGGCGGAGGCGGAGGCGACTACCCCACCGACGACCCCCTCAGCTCCACCCTCGACCCCCTCTCCTCCCTGGCAAAGGGCTGCGCCGACGCCGCATCCTGGACCGTCGACAAGCTCTCCGAAGCCGTGAAGGAGACCGCCGAGGTCGACTTCACGAACCCCAGCTTCCTCAAGCAGTACGCGGTCGTCTTCGCCGCATCCACCATCCTGACCCTGCTGCTCTGGCTCCTCGCCGTCGCCAAACGCGCAGTGAGAGGCGTCCCCCTCACCACCGCGCTCTCCGAAGCCATCGGGTTCCTGTGGCTGACGGTCCTCGCCTCCGCCTTCACGCCGCTGATCCTCTATACGGTCGTCTCCGCGGCCGACGGCGTCACGGACGTCATCGCGAAGGCCACCGGCGGCCAGACGGACACCTTCTTCGGGACCTTCTCCGAGGCCCTGAAGAAGGGCGAGGACATCGGCGGCGGGCCGATCATGCTGATCGTCGTCTCGCTCGTGTCGATCCTCGCGGCCGGTGTCCTCTGGCTCGAACTCGTCATCCGGGCCGCCCTGCTCTACGTGGGCGCCCTGCTCGGCACCGTCGTGTACGCGGGCCTCGTCGACAAGAACCTGTGGACGCACGTCCGCCGCTGGGCGGGGATCATGATCGCCGTCATCCTCGTCAAACCGATCATCGTCATCGTGCTCGGTCTCGCCGGCGCGCTCTCCGCCGACGACGGACCCGACGCGTTCTCCGCCGTCGTCTCCGGGCTCTCGATCATCCTGCTCGCCATCTTCGCGAGCGCCATGATCTACCGCTTCGTACCCGGCTTCGGCGACGAGATCGCCAACTCCCGGAACAACCGCATCTCCCAGGGCGCCGAGAGCCGCGCCGCGGCCGTCATCACCTCCCCCGCGTCCCTCGTCTCCCAGGGCATCAAGACCCACAGCTCCCGCGGAGGCGGCGGAGGCGGCAACAACCAGTCGCGGCCGTCCAACCCCGCCAGCGGCGGCGTCGCCGCCCACAGCAGCCGCCCCAGCGGAGGCGGCGGCGGCGGCTCATCGAACGGCGGCGGATCTGTCCCCTCCGCCGCACCCCCGCCCCGGGGCAGCGCCACCAGCACTCCGCACGCGCGCAACCGCGGCTCGGGAAACGGCTCCACAGGTTCCACTGGCACTACCAATCGCACGGGAGGTGAAGGGCGTTCATGACCACCCAGTCCCACGTGTCCCATCCGGTCGCGCCCCGCCGCACATATCTGATCGGCCGCGCACGGCCGAACGCGATCGTCGGCAAGAACCGGGAGACCGGTGAGATCGCGCTGATCATCGCCGGCGCCTTCGTCGGAATGATGTGCGGGCTCCTCGTCCCGGTCCTCTCCCTGCGCATCGTGCTGCTCATGGGCTTCCCGATGCTGGCGATCGCCGCGGTCTACGTCCCCTACAAGGGCCGCACGTTCTTCAAATGGTTCGAAATCAACCGCAGCTACAAGCGCTCCCTCAAGCGCGGCACCGCCTACCGCTCCGCCACCCCCGAAGCGGGCATCCGCTTCGACGGGAAGGAGGTCGAGGTCGGCCCGCCGCCCGGGATCGGCCGCATCAGCTGGCTGGCCGCGCCCTTCGGGCCGGACGAGATCGCCGTACTGCTGCACGCCGACCGGCGCACCGTCACCGCCGCCATCGAGATCGAGGGCCCGGGCGTCGGGCTGAGGGACTCCGAGGACCAGGAGGCCCTCGTAGACCGCTTCGGGACGTTGCTCAAGCACGTCGCCAACGGCGACGGCTTCGTGACGCGGCTCCAGATGCTCGCGCGCACCCTTCCCGCCGACCCGGACGCCCACGCCAAGGACGTCAGCGTACGAGGCGACGACCGGGCACTGCCCTGGCTGCAGCAGTCGTACGAGCAGCTCCAGTCGATGGTCTCCACCAGCAGCGAGCAGCACCGCGCGTACCTCGTCGCCTGCATGCACTACTCCCGCGACCTGGCCGCCGAGGCCCAGGCGATGGCCCGCGCCAGCCGCCCGCACGGCGGCCGGAAGCTCGACAAGGACGCCGGTCTCGCGGTCGTCATGGCGCGTGAGCTGACCGACATCTGCTCGCGGCTCCAGGAAGCGGACATCCGGGTGCGTCAGCCGCTCGGCCAGGGGCGGCTTTCCTCCCTCGTGCACTCCATGTACGACCCGGACCACCCCATCGACCACATCCAGGCGATGACCAAGCGCAACGCATGGCCCGCCGAGCTGGACGCCATGGAGCCCACCTACCTCCAGGCCAAGACCCGCGAGTCCTCCACCCGCGCGCCCTGGTGCCACGCCACGGCCTGGGTGAAGGAGTGGCCGATGACGCCCGTCGGCGTCAACTTCCTCGCCCCGCTGCTCGTCCACACCCCGGACGTGATCCGCACGGTCGCCGTCACCATGGACCTCGAACCCACCGAGGTCGCCATCGAGCGCATGCTGACGGAGAAGACGAACGACGAGGCGGAGGCGAGCCGCCAGGCCAAGCTCAACCGCACCGTCGACCCGCGTGACATCGCGTCGAACTCCCGTCTGGACCAGCGCGGCGAGGACCTCGCGAGCGGCGCGGCCGGCGTCAACCTCGTCGGCTACATCACCGTCTCGTCCCGTTCCCCCGAAGCCCTCGCGCGCGACAAGCGCACCATCCGGGCCTCGGCCGGGAAGTCGTATCTGAAGCTGGAGTGGTGCGACCGCGAGCACCACAGGGCCTTCGTCAATACGCTGCCGTTCGCGACCGGCATCCGACGCTAGAGGCGAGGGCTGCCACCATGCGGGATCCGCTGACCATCCTCACGGACGCCTTCACGTCCTTCCTGTTCGGGAAGGTGGAGACGACCCGACTCCCCGTGCGTACGTCGACGGGGCAGGCCCAGGCGGTCTATCTGCCGACGGCCGCCCCCGGCCTCGGCGACTCGGGCGTGATCATCGGGCGCGAGGTGTACTCCGGCAAGGGATACATCTACGACCCGTTCCAGCTCTACGGCCAGCAGCTCCCCGCCCCGCACTGGCTGGTGCTCGGCGAGTCGGGCAACGGCAAGTCGGCCCTGGAGAAGACGTACGTCCTGCGGCAGCTGCGCTTCAAGGACCGCCAGGTCGTCGTCCTGGACGCACAGGGCGAGGACGGCGTCGGCGAATGGAACCTCATCGCCCAGGAGCTGGGGATAACTCCCATCCGCCTCGACCCGACGGCCGCCCTGGACATGGGCATCCGCCTCAACCCCCTCGACCCCGCGATCACCACGACGGGCCAGCTCGCGCTGCTCAGGACCATCATCGAGGTCGCGATGGGGCACGGCCTCGACGAGCGCTCGGGCTTCGCGCTCAAGGTCGCCCACGCGTACGTGAACGAGACGATCGTGGAACGCCAGCCGGTCCTGACCGACATCGTGGAGCAGCTGCGCCACCCGGAGCCGGAGTCGGCCGAGGCCATGAACGTCGCCATAGACGACGTACGGGCATGGGGTCTGGACGTCGCGCTCGTCCTGGACCGTCTGGTCGACGGTGACCTGCGGGGCATGTTCGACGGCCCGACGACGGTCGGCATCGACCTGGACGCGCCACTGATCGTCTTCGACCTCTCGCACATCGACCGCAACTCGATCGCGATGCCGATCCTGATGGCGATCGTGGGCGTCTGGCTCGAACACACCTGGATCCGCCCGGACCGCAAGAAGCGCATCTTCCTGGTGGAAGAGGCGTGGCACATCATCAACTCCCCGTTCGTGGCGCAGCTGTTCCAGCGGCTGCTGAAGTTCGGGCGGCGGCTCGGTCTGTCGTTCGTGGCGGTGGTGCACCACTTGAGCGACGTGGTGGACGGGGCGGCGGCCAAGGAAGCCGCCGCGATCCTGAAGATGGCGTCGACGCGAACGATCTACGCCCAGAAGGCGGACGAGGCAAGAGCGACGGGCCGGGTACTCGGCCTCCCACGCTGGGCGGTGGAGATCATCCCCACGCTCACACCCGGCATCGCGGTGTGGGACGTGAACGGCAACGTCCAGGTGGTCAAACACCTGATCACGGAGACCGAACGCCCCCTGGTCTTCACCGACCGCGCCATGACGGAATCGTCGGCGGACCAGCTGCTCGGCGACGACGCGCTGCGGGCGGCGGACCTGGAGGCGGAGGAGCGGGCGGCGTACATGGAGCAGCAGATGAACGGCCCGTCGTCGTCGCGTTCCGGGGTGGCGTAGGGGATGGGGTACCGGGAGCCCGAGCCCTCCGAGTACCACTACCGGGGCGGACGCCGCGAATCCCGCGAGCGGGGCATCCCGGACGGCCTCCTGGTGGGCGGCCTCGCCTTCGTGCTCGGCCTGACGGTGCTCGTCTGGTCGGCGACGGGCCTGGCGGGCCTGTTCTCGCACGGCTCCTGGCCCAAGAACGTCACCTTCGGCAATACGCCGGTGGCGATGCGGCACCTGGTCCAGCAGCCGCACGACATCGTGGGCGCGTGGCCGGCGACCCCGGCGCCCCAACTGACGGGCTACGGCCTGTTCTGGGGCCTCCTGATCGGCCAGCTGATGGTCCTGGTGGTCCTGACGATCTTCGTGCTGGGGACGGTAACGCGGTGGAGGGCGGTACGAAGGGCGAGGCGCGAGGCGCCACAAGAACCCGCCGTTGTCCCCGCTGTGGGCAATCGTCCCGCAGGGCGGGACGGGTGGGCACAGCCCACACCGCCGGGTGCCGATGAACAGGACGTCAGGGCTGCGGGGCCGCAGAGCACCGAGGTGCTGGGGGCAGAAACAGCCACGGTTCCTACCCCTCGTACGCCCCTGGTACTGGGCCCGCGGGAAACCCGCAGACCCCTAGCAGCAGAGGCAATCCGAGACGCAGAGGGCGCAGCCCTGATCCTCACCTCGGACCCCACCCTGTGGGAAGAAACAAAAGACGCCAGAGCGAAGCTCGGCCCAGTCCTGGTCTACGACCCCAGTCACCTCTGCGACACCCCCGCAAGACTGCACTGGTCCCCCACCACCGCCTGCGAGGACAAGGCAGTGGCCGCACAAAGAGCCACCGCCCTGCTGGCCGCCATAAGGCCAAGCGCCAAGCTGGACAGCACCGTCGCCGACACCGCGGAAACCCTCCTCCGCAGCTTCCTCCACGCGGCAGCGGTGGACGGCCGCCCCGTCAAGCACGTACACCGCTGGGCACAAGGCACCCAAGTCCAAGAGGCGGTCCGCATCCTCCGCACCCACCAGAAGGCCACCTCGGGAGCCGCCGGCGAGCTGGAGGCGGCCCTCACGGCGTACCCGGAACGGCGCGACATGGCCCAGGAGTTGACGGCACGCGCGCTGTCCGCCCTCTTCACCCTGAACGTACGGGAATCGTGCACCCCAAACCGAACCGATTCCCTCACCCTGGATTCCTTCATCGATGAAGGGGGCACGCTTTTCGTGGTGGGTGAAGCGATCGAGGACCCCAAGTCACCCAAGGGGCCGGGCGCGATGCCCCTCCTCACGGCACTCGCCTCAAGCGTGGTCGAGCACGGCCGGCGCATGGCCGAACGGTCATCCTCCGGTCGGCTCGACCCACCAATGACGCTGGTCCTGGACGACGTGGCCGCCGTGGCCCCGCTCCCCCAGCTCCCGGAGCTCCTTTCCACCGGCGCGGAACGCGGCCTGCCCACCCTGGCCCTCCTCCGCTCCCGCGAACAGGCCCGCGCCCGCTGGCCGCACGCGGAGCTCCCCGGCTAGACACCCGGCGCGGGCCACGGCCTCAGGGTCGCCGTCCTACTCCGGTACTACCCGTACCCGCCCACGTCCCGCCCCTGGTCCGACGCCCGGCACCCCCGCGAGCGCCAGCATCAGAAGCATGATTCGGGCATACGAACTCACCAAGCGCTACGGCGACAAGACCGTCGTGGAGGACCTCTCCTTCACCGTCCACCCCGGTACCGTCACCGGCTTCCTCGGCCCCAACGGCGCGGGCAAGTCGACCACCATGCGGATGCTCCTCGGCCTGGACGCCCCGACCCGCGGCCGCTCCACGGTCGGCGACCGGACGTACGCGACGCACACCGCGCCCCTGCACGAGGTGGGCGCACTGCTGGAGGCCAGGTCCGTCCATCCGGGCCGCACCGCCTTCCACCACCTCATGGCGCTGGCCCACACGCACGGCATCCCACGCCGCCGCGTCGAGGAGGTCCTGGACCTCGTGGGCATCCACGAGGTGGCCCGCAAGCGCGTGAAGGGCTTCTCGCTCGGCATGGGACAGCGCCTCGGTATCGCTGCCGCGCTCCTCGGCGACCCGGCCGTCGTCATCCTCGACGAGCCGGTCAACGGCCTCGACCCCGAGGGCGTCCTGTGGATCCGCAACCTCCTCAAGTCCCTTGCCGCGGAAGGCCGTACGGTCCTGGTCTCCTCACACCTCATGAGCGAGATGGCACTGACCGCCGAGCACCTGATCATCATCGGCCGCGGCAAACTCCTCGCGGACACGACCGTCGAAGCTTTCGTACGTGAGTCAGGCACGGGCTCCGTCAAGGTCGTCACCCCCGAGGCGGGCCTCCTCGGCGAACTGCTCGCCGCACCCAGCGTACAGATCACGAGCGACGCGCCGGGCGTCCTCGACGTACGCGGCACGGACGGCGAACACATCGGCCGCACGGCGGCGCAGCACGGCATCCCCCTCTTCGAACTCACCCCGCACACAGCCTCGTTGGAGCAGGCGTTCATGGACCTGACGCGGGATTCGGTCGAGTACGTCGCGTCGGCACCCGCCACCGCCACGGCGCTGGAAGGAGCAGCGGCATGAGCACCGCAACGGCAACCTCGCCCTACCGTCTTTCGTCCCGCGGGATCCTCCGCTCCGAGTGGCACAAGCTGTGGACGCTCCGATCCACCTGGATCATGCTCGGCCTGGCGAGCGTCTTCACCGTCGTACTCGGCATGATCCTCGCCGCCACCTACACGTACAGCCCCGGTGACGAGATCGACCCGGTCACGTACGCCCTGCTCGGCACCCAGATCGGCCAGGTCGCGATCGCGGTGCTCGGCATTCTCGTCACCGCGGGCGAGTACTCGACGGGCCTGGTGCGGGCCACGATGGCCGCGGTGCCGCGCCGGGTGCCGGTGCTCGGGGCGAAGACGGCCGTGTTCGCCGCGGTGGCGCTCGGGACGCTGCTGATCACGAACTTCCTCACGTTTCCGCTGGCCCAGATGTTCCTCGGGGGCACGGACCTGGAGGCGTCACTCGGCGACCCCGGCATCGCGCGCGCCGTGGCCGGATCCGCCGCCGGAACGGCCCTCATCGGCGTCATCGTGCTCGGCCTCGGCTCGGCCCTGCGCAGCATCCCGGGCACGATCGGCGCGTACGTAGGCGGCCTGATCCTTCTCCCGCAGCTCGCCACGATGATCCCGAACCACACGGTGCAGGATCTCCTGAACTACTTCCCGCTGCCCGCCGCCGAGTCCCTCGCGGCCCTGAACACCGCACCCGGCGACCTCTCACCTGGCGCGGGCCTGCTGACGCTGTGCGTGTGGGCGGCGGCTTCCCTGGCGGCGGCGACGTATCTGCTGAGGCGCCGGGACGTATGAGCGATGCGCGTACGAGGATGAAACGGTGACCCCGGCCAACGGAACCTCCGACCAGCCGCTGACCCAGTACGTGGAGCGCGGCGTCCAGTGGATGCGCGCTTTCGACCGCCGGCACCCGCTGGTCTGGGATCTCCATCTGGTCGGGTTCTTCGTGTTCGCCGCGTTCATCGACCTCGTGGGCGACGGCTGGCGGAACATCGCCCAGAACACGGACGTTCCGGCCTGGGCCCTGTACGCGATCACGCTGGCCGCCACCGTGCCGCTCCTGTGGCGCCGCACCCATCCGCTCGCGGTCTACGTCGTCATGCTGCTCGCGTCGCTGGCCAACAACTGGACGGGTGCCGTCCTGCAAGCCTCGCTCACCCTGCTCATCGTCGTCTTCAACATCGCGATACGGCTTCCGCTGCGCACATTGGCCTGGTCGTACGCGCTGCTCGTGCTGCCGCCCGTCGTCGGCCATCTCCGCCACCCGCAGGGCAGTTGGGACCAGGAGGTGGTCCCGACGATGATGAGCTTCGCGATCGTCGCCCTGCTGGGCATCGCGGTCCGCACCCGCCAGGAGTACATGGCCTCGCTGGTGCAGCGCGCCAAGCAGCTCGAAATCGAACGCGACCAGCAGGCACGGCTCGCCACCAACGCCGAACGCACGCGCATCGCCCGGGAGATGCACGACATCATCGGCCACAATCTCTCGGTCATCACGACCCTCGCGGACGGCGGTTCGTACGCCGCCGCCAAGTCCCCGGAGCGCGCCGCCCAGGCCCTCACCGCCATCGGCACCACAAGCCGCCAGGCCCTGACGGAACTGCGCCGGCTCCTGGACGTCCTGCGGGATGAGGCCCCTCAGCCCGCTGAAGGGCCCGCCCTCGCTCCCCAGCCCGCCCTCACCGACCTGGACCAACTCATCGACGGGGTACGGGCCGCGGGGCTTCCGGTACGCAGCACGGTGCGCGGCCGCCCGGACTCGCTCCCGGCGGGCCGCCAACTCACGGTCTACCGCGTGGTGCAGGAGGCTCTCACGAACACGCTCAAGCACGGGGGCCCGGAGGCAACGGCCTATGTGGAGGTCGCGTACGGCGACGACGGGGTGCGGGCGACGGTGACGGACACGGGTGTGGGAGGCGGGCCACCGGCGGAGGGATCCGGCGGGGGCTCCGGCGGCAGGGGACTGACGGGAATGCGCGAGCGAACTGCCCTGTACGACGGGACACTTGAGGCAGGCCCGCTGCCGCACCCCCAGGGCGGCTGGCACGTCGTACTCCATCTCCCCAAGGAACCCCCTCCGTGACGACCGTGCTCATCGTCGACGACCAGCCGATGCAACGCTTCGGATTCCGCATGCTCCTGGAGAGCCAGGACGACATGAGGGTGGTGGGAGAGGCCGGCAACGGCAGCGAGGCGGTCCGCATGACGGCGGAACTCCACCCGGACGTCGCCCTGATGGACATCCGCATGCCGGGCCTCGACGGAATCGAGGCCACGCGCCGCATCGTGGCGGCGGGCGACCGCACCCGCGTCCTGATCCTCACCACGTTCGACCTCGACGAGTACGCGTACGCGGGCCTGCGCGCGGGAGCCTCGGGGTTCCTCATCAAGGACGCCCTGCCGGAGGAGCTCCTCTCCGGCATCCGCGCGGTCGCCACGGGAGACGCGGTCGTGGCGCCGAGCCTGACCCGCCGCCTCCTGGACGCGTACGCCGATCACTTGCCGATGCCGCGGGCGGGCTCGGACGCCGCCGACCCGTCCCGGGACCCACGCCTGGCCTCACTGACGGACCGGGAGCGCGAAATCCTGACGGTCATCGGGCAGGGCTGGACGAACGCGGAGATCGCGGGGCGGCTGCATCTCGCGGAGTCGACGGTGAAGACGCATGTGGGGCGCATTCTGGCGAAGACCGGGGCGAGGGACCGGGTGCAGGCGGTAATTCTGGCGTACGACACGAAATTGGTGAGGCCGGAGTAATTGGCCGGCCCCGGGCGACCGGGGAAATTACTCCTGAACGCAGAAAACCCCCGCACCCAGAGGGTGCGGGGGTTTCCCGTTAATAATAGTTCGGCGGCGTCCTACTCTCCCACAGGGTCCCCCCTGCAG
>NZ_JBSGZA010000005.1:451335-667902 GCF_053610745.1 Streptomyces sp. NPDC054866 | reverse complement strand
TTTCCCTTTCCGGCGGTTCCGACTCTACCAGATCCTTTCGGGCCTGATTCCCAGTCAGCGGGGCTTGTCTTCCCGGCTGTTGGGCCGTTCCGACGTCTCAAACTCTAGCGGTTCTTCCCGGTGACTCATAATCGAGTCCTGGAATTGAATTCGGGCATGCCGAAATCGTTCCCGGTGGGATGTCGTGCAGAGTTTGTTTTGCCGCGTCTCAGCGGCGGGAGGTGCTGTCGCAGAACCGTTACGGCTCCGTGGCAACCCGAAGAACCTTACGGATCGGGCGGGTGGCTGTCAAACGCCGTGGTGGAGCGCTCGACCCATCCTTCAACCCGGCGCTCAGTCCAGGTCGGTGAGGCGTCCGCCCGCGTCCGGCTGGGCGTCTTCCACCCTGCGTAGAAGACGAGTCAGTACTTCCCCGAGGGCGCCGCGCTCCTCCTGGGACAGGTCCTGGAGGAGGTCCTCCTCGAAGACCGTGGCCAGGCGCATCGCCTCCAGCCACTTCTCGCGGCCCTCCGCGGTGAGCTCGACGATCACTCGTACGCGGTTGGACTCGTCGCGGTCCCGGGTCACCAGACCCTCCGCCACCATGCGGTCGATGCGGTGGGTCATGGCCGCCGGCGTGAGTCCGAGGCGCTTGGCGAGCTCGCCGGGGCCCATTTGGTACGGGGCGCCGGAGAGGACCAGGGCCTTGAGGACCTCCCACTCGGCGTTGCTGATGCCGAGGGTCGCGGTCTGTCGCCCGTAGGCGACGCTCATGCGCCGGTTGAGGCGGCCGAGGGCCGAGACGATCTCCTCGACCTGGGGGTCGAGGTCCTGGAACTCCCGCTGGTAGGCGGCGATCTGCTCTTCGAGAGTCGGCTCAGAGGGGCCGGGAGTGTCACCCATGGCCGCAGTATGGCACGCCCTTACTTGGCATTGAAGTTCTTCTGTGTGTATTGTTTAGGCTCTAACTTTAGCTTCGAAGTCTTCACGTCTAACTCCTAAGGCAGGTGAAAGTGACCAGGGCGATGGGCGCAGCGATGCGTCGTATTCAGGTCGGCAGCGCGCTGAGCGCGTTCGGCGTCGGGTTCACGGTTCCGTTCCTCTACGTCTACGTGGCGCAGGTGCGGGATCTGGGTGCCAGTACGGCGGGCATCGTGCTCGCCGCGTTTGCCATGGCCGCGCTGATCGTCCTGCCCGTCACCGGGCGCGTCATCGACCGCCGCGGCCCGCTCCCCGTACTCATGGGAGCCGCGCTGACCGCCTCGGTGGGTGCCCTCGCCCTGGGCTTCTCGAACAGTGAGCCGACGGCTATCGTCTCGGCGGCCCTCCTGGGTGCGGGCACCGCGGTGATGCAGCCGGCGCTCGCCACGATGATCGTCTGGTGCTCGACGCCCACCACGCGCACGCGTGCCTTCGCGATGCAGTTCTTCCTGCAGAACCTGGGTCTGGGTATCGGTGGTCTCATCGGCGGGCAGATCGTCGACGAGCACGACCCCGGCAGCTTCATCACGCTGTTCTCCATCGAGGCCGTGATGTTCCTGGTGCTCGCCGCGATCGTCGTCACCGTGCGGCTGCCGCACGCGCCGTCCATCCAGGACTCCGTGCCCAAGGACGGGTCCGCGCCGCAGAGCGGTCTGCGGGCGCTGCTCCGGCACAAGGCGATGGTGCAGCTGTGCGTGCTCGGCTTCGTGCTCTTCTTCGCCTGCTACGGGCAGTTCGAGTCGGGCCTCTCCGCGTACGGCGTGGAGGCGGCCGGGATCTCGCCGTCGACCCTTGGCATCGCGCTCGCCGCCAACACGGCTGTGATCGTCATCGCGCAGTTCGCCGTCCTGAAGTTCGTCGAGCGGCGCAAGCGGTCCCGGGTGATCGCGGCCGTCGGTCTCATCTGGGCCGTCGCGTGGATCGCGGCCGGGTACGCGGGGATGGGCCACGGGAGCCAGGCCATGGCCACCGCCGCGTTCATCTCGACGTACGCGCTCTTCGGGCTCGGTGAGGCGATGCTGTCGCCGACCGTCGCGCCGCTGGTCGCCGATCTGGCGCCCGCCGGGATGGTCGGTCAGTACAACTCGGCCTTCGCCCTGGTGAAGCAGCTGGCGCTCGCGGTCGGTCCCGCGGTCGGCGGTCCGATGGGGGCCGCGCTGCACGGGCCGTACATCGTGACGTTCCTGCTCTTCTCGCTCGGCATCACGGTGCTCGCCGTGCGGCTCGGGCGGCAGCTCACTCCGCTGCAGAACCAGCCGTACGTCGCGAAGAGCCGGGTCGTCGCTCAGGGCACTCCGGAGTCCGAGTCCGCGGAGCCTCTGCCCGCCGGCTCCTAGGCCCTACGCGCGCGGCAGTGCGAACTCGCACCAGACCGCCTTGCCGCCGCCCGGTGTGCGCCGTGAGCCCCAGTTCGAGGCGATCGTGGCGACGATGGCGATGCCGCGTCCCGCCTCGTCCGCGGGCTCCGCGCGGCGGCGGCGCGGGAGGTGGTCGTCGCCGTCCGTGACCTCGATGATCAGGCGGCGGTCCGTGCGGCGCAGGCGAAGGCGCATGGGCGGCGTGCCGTGCTGGAGGGAGTTCGCGACCAGTTCGCTGGCCGCGAGGACTCCCAGGTCGTGCAGTTCGGGCGGGAAGCGCCAGCTGGCGAGGACGCCGGTCGCGAAGGCACGCGCGCGTGGCGCCGCTTCCACGCCACCGAGCAGCTCCAGGGCGGCGTTGCGGAACAGCTCGGCGTCCAGGCCTTTGCGTGCGGGGTGCTGGAGGACCAGGACCGCCACGTCGTCGTCGTGGTCGGCCGTCACCCCCAGGGCGCGGATCAGCCGGTCGCACACCACCTGGGGTGTGCCGGTGGCGCCCGCGAGGGCGCGCTCCAGGGCGGCGACGCCTTCGTCGATGTCCTCGCTGCGCCGCTCGACCAGGCCGTCCGTGTAGAGGACGGCGGTCGAGCCGGGGCCCAGCGGGACCGAGCCCGATGTGTGCAGCCAGCCTCCGGTGCCGAGCGGCGGGCCCGTGGGCTCCTCCGCGCGGTGGATCGTGCCGCCCTCGTCCCGTACGAGGATCGGCAGGTGCCCGGCGGAGGCGTACACGAGGCTGCCTTCGTTCGGGTCGTGCACGGCGTAGACCATGGTGGCGATCTGGCTCGCGTCGATCTCAGCGGCGAGGCCGTCCAGAAGCTGAAGGACCTCGTGCGGAGGCAGGTCGAGGCGGGCGTAGGCGCGCACGGCCGTGCGGAGCTGGCCCATGACGGCGGCCGCTCGGACGCCGCGGCCCATGACGTCGCCGATGACCAGGGCGGTGCGGCCGCCGCCGAGGGTGATCACGTCGTACCAGTCGCCGCCGACCGCGGCCTCCGTGCCGCCCGGTTGGTACGTGGCGGCGATGCGCAGGTCGTCCGGCTGCTCCAACTCCTGGGGAAGAAGCGAGCGTTGCAGGGTGACGGCCGTCTCGCGCTGGGTGCGCTCGCTGGCCCGGAGGCGCTCGCCGGCCTCGGCGTGGTCGGTGACGTCGGCGGCGAAGACGAGGACTCCGTCGTCCTTGAGACCGGCCGCCGAGCCGCTCACGGGGAGCGTGACGGGCGTGCAGGTGAAGGTGTACGACCGGCCGCTCGCCGCCTTGCGGGACTTGACCGTGCGCGGCTTGGAGCTGCGCAGGACCTGGTCCAGGAGGGGCAGCAGGCCGAGCTCGTCCAGCTCGGGGAGCGCGTCGCGGGCGGCCTCGCCCACGGGGCGGTCGCCGAAGGCGGTGGCGTACGCGTCGTTGACGTACGCGATGCGGTGGTCGGGGCCGTGCACCAGGGCGACGAGGGCGGGAATGCGGTCGAGCACCTCGCGGGTCGGCAGTTCGTCGACGCCTGCGGCTTCGGGGGTGAGGGTGGTGCCCTCCTGGCCCCCCTCGGCGCGGGCCGCAGGGACGGAGCTTTCGGCTCGCTGTGGCGGGGAGATCCCCAGGTCGGTGCGCGCCGCGGCGCGGCGCTGCGTTCCGGGGAGCCGGGCGCTCCAGCGCGTGAAGTTCACTGCGGTAGGCCTCGTGATGTCGCTTCTGGATCGGGCGGGGATTTCCGGCGGTCCTGGCCCGCCCATGGTCACACGAACAGTCTGGCCGACCGGACTGACATCCGTCAGACGCCGGTGTCGTGCGGGGAGTTCCTGCCTCCGGTCAGGAGGACTCCTTCGGGCTTCTGCCCCCGGCCGCGAGTTCGAACTCCGCACGCGGGTGCTCGAGCGACCCGAGGGAGACGATCTCGCGTTTGAACAGGCCGGACAGGGTCCATTCGGCGAGCACCCGGGACTTGCGGTTGACGGTGGGCACGCGGCTCAGGTGGTAGACGCGGTGCATGAACCAGGCAGGGTAGCCCTTCAACTTCCGTCCGTAGACATGTGCGACGCCTTTGTGCAGCCCCAGGGATGCGACGGAGCCCACGTACTTGTGCGTGTACTCCTTGAGGGGCTGTTCGCGCAGGGAGGCGGCGATGTTGTCGCCGAGTGTCCTGGCCTGGCGTACGGCGTGCTGGGCGTTGGGGGCGCACTCCTTGCCGGGCTCGGCCGTGACGTCGGGGACGGCTGCCGCGTCTCCCGCGCCCCACGCGTGCGTGACGCCGTCGACCCTCAGCTGTGCGGTGCAGTCGAGGCGGCCGCGTTCGTTCAGCGGCAGGTCGGTCGCGGCGAGCACCGGGTGGGGTTTGACGCCCGCGGTCCACACGACCGTGCGGGTGGGGAAGCGCGAGCCGTCGCTCAGGACGGCGACCCGGTCCTCGCACGAGTCGAGACGGGTCTCCAGGCGTACGTCGATGTTGCGGCGGCGCAGCTCACGGACCGTGTACTTGCCCATCTCCTCGCCGACCTCGGGGAGGATCCGCCCGGAGGCCTCGACGAGGATCCATTTCATGTCCTCGGCCTTGACGTTGTGGTAGTACCGCGCGGCGTAGCGGGCCATGTCCTCCAGCTCGCCGAGCGCCTCGACGCCCGCGTAGCCGCCGCCCACGAAGACGAAGGTGAGCGCCGCGTCGCGGACCGCGGGATCGCGCGTCGACGAGGCGATGTCCATCTGTTCGATGACGTGGTTGCGCAGTCCGATGGCCTCTTCGACGGTCTTGAAGCCGACGCCGTACTCGGCGAGGCCCGGGACGGGCAGGGTGCGCGAGATGGATCCGGGGGCCATGACGATCTCGTCGTACGTGATCTCGACCGCGCCCGAGCCCTCGTCCGCGGTGGCGAGCGTGGTGAAGGAGGCCGTGCGCTTGGCGTGGTCGACCGTCTTGACCTCGCCGATGACGATGCGGCATCTGTCCAGGACGCGGCGGAGCGGGACCACGACGTGGCGCGGCGAGATGGAGCCGGCCGCGGCTTCGGGCAGGAACGGCTGGTAGGTCATATAGGGATCGGGCGTCACCACCACGATCTCCGCTTCGCCCCGCTTCAGCTCCGGCTTCAGCTTCCGCTGGAGGCGCAGCGCGGTGTACATGCCGACGTATCCGCCGCCCACAACGAGAATGCGCACAGGTTCCTTCACCATCCCATGACGCACGCAGCTCTTGAGTTTGTCCACAGCCTCGGCAATTTGTGTGACCGGTCGTCGCGCGCGGCGCGCCGTCGGGGACCTGACAGGGCGTGGGAATGAACCGCAGGTCAGAAGGGGGGACGGGGGGAGAGCGAGGGGGTGCAATCGGGTCGGAATCGGTGCGTACTCCGATCGGGGGGCGGTCCGTGCGGAACCCGCCTCTTCTGAATTGACTCTGGCTCAACTATGTTCGTGTGCTGTCGGGGTGTCGGGGGATGCGCTCGTCGGGTCCAGCTACGGGGCCCGGAATCGGGCTCGCTCCTCACGCTCCGGGTGTCAATGGCGGGGAGTGTCTCCGGGGGGAGACGTCATTACCGGGGGAACGCGTATGCATATTCAGGAATCTCACTGGACTTCGACCACGGCGTCGGCATCGGCTGTCGCCACCAGCGGGAACGGACGCGACATGGGGGACGGACCGCGTTCGACGCCGCTGCGTGTGGACGCACAGCGCAATCTCGAGCATGTTCTTCGCGCGGCGCGCGAGGTCTTCGGCGAGCTGGGTTACGGCGCGCCGATGGAGGACGTGGCCCGGCGCGCACGGGTCGGCGTCGGCACGGTCTACCGCCGCTTCCCCAGCAAGGACGTGCTGGTGCGGCGCATAGCCGAGGAGGAGACCTCCCGGCTGACCGACCAGGCGCGTTCGGCGCTCGGGCAGGAGGACGAACCGTGGTCGGCGCTCTCGCGCTTCCTGCGGACGTCCGTCGCCTCGGGCGCGGGGCGGCTCCTGCCGCCGCAGGTGCTGCGGGTGGGCGTCGCGGACGAGGTCGCGGGGGTGCGGGACGAGGAGGCGCGCGTGCCGCAGCAGCGGCAGGCGGCTGCGGCCGGTCCCGACCTGCGGCTCGTCGAGCAGCGCTCGGCCCCGGCCGAGGAGTCGGCGGCCGACGACCCGGGGGCGGTGGCGCTCCTTGACGTCGTCGGGCGCCTCGTGGAGCGGGCGCGTGCGGCGGGCGAGCTGCGCGCGGACGTGACCGTGTCGGACGTGCTCCTGGTGATAGCGACGGCGGCGCCCTCGCTGCCGGACGCCGCGCAGCAGGCGGCGGCGTCCTCGCGGCTGCTCGACATCCTGCTCGAGGGGCTGCGCTCGCGCCCGTCGGTCTGATTCGGCCTGCCGCCACTCGGGGCGGCTCAACTTCCGGTGCGAGCCCGGAGGTTGAGCCTTCCCCGAATGGGTGAACGGTAGTGCTCGAATACGGGAAGTCACCTCGGACGGGTGGTTGACCGTCATCGCCGTTCGCCGTAGCACGCCCGTATGGCACTCTTTCCCGGATGGCCGGGTCTGAGTGTGCAAGCGGGGGCTTCCGCGATGAGTGGTGACGGGCGGGACGAGTCGTCCTCCGCCTTGGGCGACGAGGCCGCAGGGCTCCCTTCTCGGCAGGTGCCGAGCCAGGGCGGACCTGGATCCGCAGGCGGCTCGGGCGGCCCGGATCCCAGCGTTCCGCCTCAGCGTGCCGTTCCCGTTGCCGGGGACGGTCCGCCGGCCGACAGCGACCTGATCACCCGGATGCGGGCGGGCGACGACACCGCGTACGAAGAGCTGTACCGAAGGCACGCCGAAGCCGTCCGCCGGTATGCCCGCACCTGCTGCCGGGACGCGCACACCGCCGACGACCTCACGGCCGAGGTCTTCGCGCGGATGCTGCAGGCGGTCCGCGGCGGCAGCGGGCCCGAGCACGCGGTGCGCGCCTATCTCCTCACCACGGTGCGCCGCGTCGCCGCCGGGTGGACGAAGTCGGCGAAGCGGGAGCAACTGGTCGAGGACTTCGCGGTGTTCGCGGCGCAGGCCTCGCGCGGCTCCGAGGTCTCCGACGACGACACGCTGGACCTGGGCGCGGACGTGCGCGCGATGCACGAGGCCGAGCAGTCCATGGCCATGCAGGCGTTCCGGAGCCTTCCGGAGCGCTGGCAGGCCGTGCTGTGGCACACGGAGGTCGAGGACGAGTCCCCGAGCGACGTCGCCACGCTCTTCGGGCTCGACGCCAACGGCACCCGGGTGCTCGCCAAGCGGGCGCGCGAGGGTCTGAAGGAGGCGTATCTCCAGGCCCATGTGAGCACCACGCTCACCGCCGACGAGGAGTGCGCGCGGTACGCCGACCGGCTCGGCGCCTACGCACGCGGCAGCCTGCGCACCCGGGCCGAGCGCGGCCTGCGCAAGCACTTGGAGGAGTGCGCCAAGTGCCGCCTGGCCGCGGGCCAGATCAAGGAAGTCGCCAGCGGCATTCCCGGGGTCGTGCCGATCGCGGTCATCGGCTGGTTCGGCGCCGCCGGGTACGCGAAGGTGGCCGCCCTCGTCGGCGGTGGCGCCGCGAGTGCCGCGGGCGCCGGTGCGGCGGGCGCGGCAGCGGCGAGCGGCGGCTCCTCGGGTGGTGCGGCAGGCGGTGCGGCCGCGTCCGAGGGGCTCGGCGCGCCCGCGAAGGCCGGTATCGGGGCGGCCGTGGTCGTCGCGGCGGCGGCCGTGGCACTCGCCCTCACCGCGGGTGGCGGGGACAAGCCCAAGGACCTGCCGAACGCCGAGAATCCCCCGGCCGCCGAACCCGTCGTGCCGAGCAAGCCTCCGCCCCCGAAACCGAAGCCGAAGCCGAAGCCCGAGCAGCCGGTCGCAGAGCCGAAGCCGAAGCCTCCTCCGAAGCCGGCCCCCGAGCCGAAGCCGAAGCCGACCCCGACGCCCACTCCGAAGCCCGAGCCGCCTGCCCCGAAGCCGACGCCGACTGCCACGCCGTCCGAGCCGAAGCCCAAGCCGCCGCCTCCGCCGCCGCCCGCCCCGGCGGTCTACCAGTGGAGCGAGCTGCAGTACGGCGTCGTCGGTGACGGCACCAAGCCCGAGATGCGGCTCGGCGAGAGCAGCTGGGTCTGGCAGCGGTCCGGCCTGTCCATCGCTGACCGGCAGTACGGCCACGGCGTGACCGTCCATGGCCAGTCCTCCGTCACCATCGACCTGAACCGCTCATGCTCGTCGTACGACGCGGTCGTCGGTGTCGACGACATGACGATGGGCCTCGGCAAGGTGCGGTTCTCGATCTTCGGCGACGGTACGCGGCTGTGGCGGTCACCGCTGATCAAGGGCGGGGACGCGGCGGTGCCGGTGCAGGTGAACCTGACCGGGCGCAAGACGATCCGCCTGGTCGTCGAACCGCACTCGCCGTTCGACTCGGCCGCGCTCGCGGACTGGGCACAGTCGCGCTTCCGCTGTACGTAGGCCGCGGGTCAGCTCAGTTCCACACGACGGTGCGGGTCAGCTCAGTTCCACGAGTGCCTCGGCGGCGGTGAGTTCGGTGCCTGCCGCGCGCTCCGCCTCGTACCGCTGCGAACCGAGGGCGGCGAGAGCCTCCGTCTCGATCCGTTCGGCCTCGGCCAGCTCCGGCATCGGGCGCGGATTGCCGCTCCGCAGCCGGGTGCCGAAAGCGAGCAGGCGGGCCGCGCGGGGGTGGTCGCCGACCCTGCTCACCAGGGTGGCTCCGCCCTCCACGAGGGAGGCGATGACCACCTCCGCGCACCGGCTCTCAAGGGCCACCCGCAGTCCGTCGGCGAGCAGGGGCAGTGCTTGCGCCGGGCCGGACTCGGCGGCCACGACCTGGGCCTCAAGGCCCTGAAGCGCCGCGATGAACTGCGGCGGCGGCGTGCCACGCTCGGCGTCGGTGCGGGCCTCCTCGAACAGGGCGCGGGCCTTGGCGACTTCGCCGTCGTCCAGCGCCATCAGCGACTGCAGCGTCCGGATGAACGCCCAGGAGTCCGAAACGCCGTACCGGTCGGCCTCGATGCCTGCCTCATGGAGGGCCTTCTCCGCCAGGTCGCGGTCGCCCTCGCGGTACGCGATCTCGGCGAGGCGGGCGATGAGGAAAGGCGTCTCGGCGTAGGCGCCCACTTCGTAGGCGAGCCGCAGCGCTTCGTCGTACTCGACGCGGGCCTCCGCGTGCAGACAGCGAGCCATCGCGGCCTCGCCCGCGGCACTGGACACCTGGGCGCGCATCCAGCGGTCGCCCGCGCGCCTGCTCAGCTCGCGCAGCTCCGCGAGGTCCTCGTCGACACCGGACAGATTGCCGGGGGCGTCGACGGCCTGGTGCGTGCGGAACATCAGGCTGACGCCGATCTCCCAGTCACCGCCATATCTACGGCAGTTGGCGACCACGTCGTCCAGGCCGGGCCTGGCCGCGTCGGGGCCGTCCAGGAAGTAGGCGGTGAACGGCCAGATGAGTCCGGGGAAGCGGGCCGCCGCCGGCACCGGTTGCGCGAAGGCGTCCCGCACCCGCCTGAGGTACGCGCGGTCCTCGTCGCCCGCCAGCGCTTCCGTCGGCCTTGACTCAGCCACCAGGAAGAAGTGCAGCAGCCGCAGGCTCATCCAGGACCAGTGGAGCGGGTCGCCCGTGTCCTCGGGGATGCCATCGGGCCCGTCGGGCGGCATCGGTGGTGCGAGGCGCAGGATGCCGGCGACCCAGCCCGCGCCCTCCCTGCGGTAGTTCCGCATGGACCAGAACCAACCCACGCTCAGGGCGATGGCCAGGGCGTCCTCACCCTCGCGGGACTCGATGGCACGCTGAAGGGCCGCGCGGATGTTGTCCAGCTCCGTCTCCAGGCGCTGGATCCACGGGAGTTGGTCCGCCGAGCGGAGCAGCGGCTCGGCCTCTTCGACCAGCGCACGGACGTACGCGGTGTGGCGGCGGCCCGCCGCGGTGCGGAGCTCCGGGGTCTCGGCGGCCCGCTCGGACGCGTACTCGTGGATGGTCTCCAGCATGCGGTACCGCATGTCGCCCCTGGGCGTGGGCTCGGCGATGAGCAGGGACTTGTCCACGAGGGCGCCGATGAGGTCGGCGGCGGGCCCGGTGCAGACCGCTTCGGCCGCCGCGAGGTCCCAGCTGCCCGCGAAGACGGACACCTCGCGCAGCACCGTCCGCTCGGGCTCGTCGAGCAGATCCCAGGACCAGTCGACGACGGCCCGCAGGGTCTGCTGGCGGGGCAGGACCGTGCGGCTGCCGCTGGTGAGGAGGCGGAAGCGGTCGTCGAGGCGGTCGGCGATCTGCCGGGGCGAGAGCAGGCGCAGGCGGGCCGCCGCCAGCTCGATGGCGAGCGGGAGGCCATCGAGACGGCGGCAGATCTCCGCGACGGCCTCGGCGTCCTCCTCCGGGTCGAAGTCCGGGCGCACGGCCGTGGCGCGCTCGGCGAAGAGGCGGTGCGCCGGGTCGGGCGGCAGGGGCTCTACGGGGCGGACGAACTCGCCGGGGACGCCCAGGGGTTCGCGGCTGGTGGCGACGACGGTGAGGTCGGGGCAGTGCGTGAGGAGGGTCTGGGCGAGCTCGGCCGCGGCGCCGATGACGTGTTCGCAGTTGTCAAGGAGCAGGAGCAGGCTGCGCGGGGCGCAGTACTCGACGAGCAGGGCGGCCGGGTCCTCCTGCGTCACTGTCATCTCGCTGGTCATCAGCGCGGTTTCGCGCAGACCCAGGGCGCTGACGACAGCTCCCGGAACCGCCTCGGGCCGGTCGAGCGGGGCGAGCTCGGCCAGCCATGCCTGCGGATGCCCGGCGGCGGCTTCCTCGGCGAGGCGGGTCTTGCCGGAGCCGCCGGGGCCGGTGAGGGTGACCAGGCGGGCTCGTCTCATGTCTGAACGGATGGCGGCGAGTTCGGGTTCCCGGCCGACGAAGGAAGTCAGGCGGGGACGGAGGTTCCCTCTCCGCTCCGAACGCTCGTGGCCCCCCGGGCGCTCCGGGGCCTTCGGATGGTTTGCCCCGCCGGTGGTGAACCCCGCTGCCGCCCCCGGGTCCAGCAACTCCGCGTGCAACGCTCGCAGTTCCCGCCCCGGATCAGCGCCGAGCCCCTCGGCGAGCGTGCGGCGCGCGTGCTCGTACGCGGCGAGGGCGTCGGCCCCGCGGCCCGCGTCGCGCAGGGCCCGGATCAGGAGGGCGTGCAGCGCCTCGTCGTACGGCTGGGCGGCGGTGAGCTCTTTCAGCTCCGGTACGACGTCGGAGGCGTGGCCCAGGTGCAGCCGCGCCTCGACGCGTGCGCGGGTCGCCTCGGCGTGCAGCGCTTCGGGGCGGGTGGCCGCGCTGCGGTCGGGCAGGTCGGCGAGGGCGGGGCCGCGCCACAGGGCGAGTGCCTCACCGAGGGTGCGGGCGGCCGACGCCGGGTCGTTGCGTTCGAGTGCCGCCCTTCCCTCGCGTACGAGGCGTTCGAAGCGGTGCAGGTCGATGTCTTCGGGGGTGGCGGTGAGGCGGTAGCCGCCGGGGTCCGAGGCGATGGCGGTCTTGCCGAGGGCACGCCGGAGCCTGCCGACGAGGGCCTGGAGCGCGGCGGTGGCGTCGGTGGGGGGCTCGTCCTGCGCCCATACCTCGGCGATGAGGGTTTCCACGGGGACGGTGCGGTTGGTGCCGAGCGCGAGGGTGGCGAGGAGCGCGCGAAGCCGTCGGCCCCCTACGGGCAGGGACGCTCCTTGTTCGTCGTACGCCTCGGTGGCGCCCAGGATTCTGTACCGCACGGGGTCATTCTCCCTGGCGGGGGCGCGCGAGGCGCGAGGGTTTTCCTTCCCTGGGCGAGCCGCTCCAGGTGCTCCGGTGGTTCTCGGGCTACCGCCCCGCCCCCAAGGCACCCCTCTGCGGCACGACGCTCCCCGTAGGGACAGCTCTCTGCCGCGCGGGCGTGCCCGTCCAGCACGTCCCCCTGCGGGACAGCAGGCGGCGCAGCCACAGCTCCGTGGAGACCAGGTCCGCCAAGCCGTCCAGCGGCAGTGGTTCTCCCTCCGCCGCCGCACGCAGCGCCTTGCGGACGACGCGAGCCTCCACCAGGCCCGCCTGCGCGAGCAGGGGCGTGTCGAAGAGGGCCAGGAGGTCGTCCACCGCCACCCGCAGGCCCGTCCGCGCCGCCGCCGTGGACGACGCGTGGGACGGCGCGCCCCAGCCGGGCGGCAGTTCGGCCACTCCGGCGCCTTCGAGGACCGTACGCAGGATGGCCGCGCGCGCCCCCGGCTGGACGCGCAGGGCGACGGGGAGGGCGCGGCAGGCGCGGACCACCTGGTTGTCCAGGAAGGGGGCGTGCAGGCGCTGGAAGCGGACCTCGGCGGCCTGTTCGAGGACGCGCAGGTCGGCCGCGTGCCTGGCGAGCGCCGCGCGGGCGCGGAATTCGCCGGGGCGCTGGCCGGGTCCGGCGCCGGGACGTCCGGTCGTGTCCTGGAGGCGAACCGATACTTCAGCGAGAGCCTCGCCCGTCAGCCACCGGGCCGCGGGCCCCGGTCTCGCCCACGCGAGAGCGGCGAGGGAGGCCCCCACCGCCCCGCCCGGCTCGTCGAATCGGCGCTGGAGGAGACGGTCGGCGAGCGAATCGACGCCCGCGCGGTAGGACATCCGGGAGAGCTTGCGCGCGGCGCCGTACACGCGCGCGGGGACCATGACGGAGCCCGGGGAGCCATCCGCCTTCGCCAACGCAGCGACGGGGCGCACCAGATGGCGCCGCCTGCGGTCCATCAGGAGGTCGGCGAGGCGGGCCGGATGCGCGTCGAGGACCTGCCGTGCGCCGTACCCCGTGAAGTGGTCCGCGCTGCCCGAGGAGAGCCGCGCACGGTGGCGCTGGGCCGTGACGAGGGTGGCGCTCGGCTCGTCCGTCAGAGGGCCGTCCAAGTCCGCGTACGGGAGGGCCTCTTCGCCCGCGGCGACCACTACGTGATGCAGGCGGGGATTGGCCGCGATGGCGCCCGCCCGCTCCAGCTCGGCCTCACGGCCGTTGATCGCGAGGTCGTTGAAGGTGACGGCAAGGAGCCGCTCCCCCGCGCCCGTGCCGTGGCCGAGGACGGTGCCGGGCATCCCCGGGAGGCCCGCCGCGAGCAGCGCGAGCGTGCCGGACGCGGGCCCTCCGGAGAGGTCGGCGCCGATGCCGGGCACCGGCATCCCGCGCGCCGCGCGCCGCTCTGCGGGACCCATGCCGGGCACGGGCCCGGGGTCGACCTCCGTCGCTCCGGGGACGTGCCGCGGGGCGCCGAGCCGGGCGCGTACCGCCTCCACGAGGGCGTCACGGACACCGTCGACCGCGGTGGTCGCGTCGGCAGCGGGCGCGGCGACCGCGAGGGACGCCACGTGTTCGTACCCGGCGATCTCGCGGGCGCCCGCGCGCAGGATCAGCGCGTGCCCCGGTGGCACACGGCGCACGCCCTGGTAGGGCGTCGAGTCCTGGAGCGCCTCCGGCACGTCGGGCGCCGCCAGGAGCGCCGCGAGGTGGCCGATGTCCAGGTGGGCCTCGATGAGGTCGGCAAGCGGCAGCGCGGCCGTCGCGAAGGCCGTGCCGCCGGCCCAGGGGGTGTAGAAGACGGGGCGCGCGCCCGCGAGGTCGCCCGCGACCATGACGCGCCGCCCGATCTGGACGACCGCGGTGTAGCTCCCTGACCACGCGGTCAGGTGCCGCAGGGCTCCGCCGCGGGCGGCGAACAGGCCGACCCTGAGCTCCTCGTCGCTCGCCCCGCAGGTGCCGAGCACCGCGATGCGCGTCTGCTCGTCGGCCTGCACCGTGCGCACCTCGTCGGCGCGCCAGTCACCCACCGCCCACAGCGGATCCGGGTCGCCCCAAAGGAGTTGGGAGCCCACGGGATGAACGGTCTCGCCGTTCTCGCCGGTGGCCCCGGCCGAGCCCACCACCGAAGGCTTCGCGGCAGTGCTGCTCCACCCCACCAACCACCGCATCGTTGCCTCCACAGGCTGTGGACAACCAGTGCATCGAAGAACTGGGGTCCCATGCTGCCACGAAGGAGGCGCGCGGGAGTGGCTACGGGGGTGCTCACACTCCCGCCGATCTGCCCCGGGGGAGCGGTACTTGAAGGGCACGACCACGCCCTGTTCATTGCGCGGGGGCGCACTGCCCCGGCCTTCACGGGGGCGATTTTCGGCCAAATCAGTCGGTGGCGCTCGCGTGACGGAACCGTAAAAGGCAACACACAGTCCGGGAGGCGTCGTTCGCCCCCCGGACTGGTCCGCCGCCCGCGGGGATGGAGGCGGCGGTGTCCCCCAGCCCACTGACTCCAGCGCAGCGGGCCGACCCACGCACCATCTATGGAAGCGCTCCCCTCATGGCCGGTGAAGAGCGCACACGCAGGCGCACGGCCACACACCCGGAGCACGCCCCGTCACTCCCCCGCTCCCCTACCGGCAACAATCTCGCCATACGGAACTACGCCTCTTAACGCTTGGGATTCGGCGAACTACGCTGTGTGTGCTGATGTTTTCGCGGAGGCATATACCTGGGGGCTCGGCCAAATGCTCTTGCGGCCGAGGTTCCGGGCCACGGCGGTCGTAGTCGCGGACGCCGCTGCCCCTGGGGGAACGCAGCACGCATGCCGCGCGGTCAAGCCATCGCGGCAGCCGTCTGTGTCGAGGGGTGGCGCATGTCCAGGGAGCAACGCGGGCCGAACGAAAAACTCGGCACCGTTCTCGCCCTCGCGGGAATCAGCAATGCGGGACTCGCCCGCCGGGTCAACGACCTCGGCGCACAACGCGGGTTGACGCTTCGATACGACAAGACATCGGTGGCCCGGTGGGTGTCCAAGGGCATGGTGCCGCAAGGCGCTGCCCCGCACCTCATCGCCGCGGCCATCGGCCAGAAGCTCGGCCGTCCCGTTCCGCTGCACGAGATCGGGCTCGCGGACGCCGATCCGGCGCCTGAGGTGGGCCTTGCCTTCCCGCGCGACGTGGGCGCCGCGGTGAAGTCGGCGACCGAGCTCTACCGCCTCGATCTGGCGGGCAGGCGCGCGGGCAGCGGAGGCATCTGGCAGTCGCTCGCCGGCTCCTTCGCGGTGAGCGCGTACGCGACGCCGGCCTCGCGCTGGCTGATAACCCCGGCCGACAGCTCGGTCGCCCGCGACGTCATCCTGGACGAGCCCCGCGAGTTGAGTGGCCACTCCGAAGACAGCGGGCAGCCGATGAAGGTCGGCCACAGCGACGTGGTGAAACTGCGGGAGGCCGCCGAGGACGCCCGCCGCTGGGACTCCAAGTACGGGGGCGGCGACTGGCGTTCGTCGATGGTCCCGGAGTGCCTGCGGGTCGAGGCGGCACCCCTACTGCTCGGTTCGTACTCGGACGAGGTGGGCCGCTCGCTCTTCGGGGCGTCGGCCGAACTGACCCGCCTGGCCGGGTGGATGGCCTTCGACACCGGCCAGCAGGAGGCCGCACAGCGCTACTACATCCAGGCCCTGCGCCTGGCCCGCGCGGCGGCCGACGTCCCCTTAGGGGGCTACGTCCTGGCTTCCATGTCCCTCCAGGCGACCTACCGCGGCTTCGGCGACGAGGGCGTCGACCTCGCGCAGGCGGCCCTGGAGCGCAACCGCGGTCTGGCCACCGCGCGCACGATGAGCTTCTTCCGCCTCGTCGAGGCACGCGCACACGCGCGCGCCAATGACGCGCAGGCGGCCGGAGCGGCCCTCCGGGCGGCCGAGGGCTGGCTGGAGCGTGCCAGGGACGGTGACAACGACCCCTCATGGCTCGGTTTCTACGGATACGACCGCTTCGCGGCGGACGCCGCCGAGTGCTACCGCGACCTGAAGGCGCCCCGCCAGGTGCGGCGCTTCACGGAGCAGGCGCTCAAGCGGCCGACGGAGGAGTTCGTCCGCTCGCACGGGCTTCGGCTCGTGGTGTCGGCGGTCGCCGAGCTGGAGTCGGGGAACCTCGACGCGGCCTGCGAGCAGGGCACACGCGCCCTGGAGGTCGCCGGACGCATCTCGTCCGCGCGGACCACGGAGTACGTGAAGGACCTGCTGCACCGCCTGGAGCCGTACGGGGACGAGCCGCGGGTGGTGGAGCTGCGGGAGCGGGCCCGGCCGCTGCTCGTGGCCCCCGCGTAGTCCGCCCCCCATGCACCGCCGGACCCTGTGCACCGCCGGATCGGCAACAGTATTTACGCCCCTTGTAACCCTGCGGCCCTCGCCGGGTTTGAGGGCGTTGTCAGTGGCGCAGTGCACTATCGGGGTGGGAGGTGATGCGGGATGGTCCGAGCCGTGGCGTACGACTGCGATGTGCTGGTGATCGGCGGCGGGATCGTCGGTCTCTCGACGGCGTATGCCATCACGCGCGCCGCGCCGGGGACACGGGTCACCGTCCTGGAGAAGGAGCCCGGCCCCGCCAGGCACCAGACGGGACGCAACAGCGGGGTGATCCACAGCGGGATCTACTACCGCCCCGACTCCCTCAAGGCGCGGTACGCGGTGCGGGGCGCCGCCGAGATGGTCAAGTTCTGCGCGGAGTACGGCATCGCGCACGAGGTCACCGGCAAGCTGATCGTCGCCACGGAGCGCTCCGAGCTGCCCCGCCTGCACGCCCTCGTCCAGCGCGGCAGGGAGAACGGCATTCCGGTGCGGGAGCTGGGCCCCGCCCAGATAGCGGAGTTCGAACCGGAGGTGCGGGGGCTCGCCGCGATCCAGGTCGGGACGACGGGGATCTGTGACTACGGCTCGGTGGCGGAGCACCTCGCGGACGCCTCGGGGGCCGACGTCCGGTACGGGGCGGAGGTCGTCCGCATCGACCGGCGCAAGTCGCTCGGGGTGGCCGTCCGCACGGCCGACGGCTCGGTGGTGCGGGGAAAGGTCCTGGTCAACTGCGCGGGACTGCACTGCGACCGGGTGGCGATGCTGACCGGCGACGACCCCGGGATGCGGATCGTCCCCTTCCGGGGGGAGTACTTCGACCTGGCGCGGCCCGATCTCGTGCGGGGCCTGGTGTATCCGGTGCCGGACCCGGCCTTCCCCTTCCTCGGGGTGCATCTGACGCGGGGCATCGGCGGCGGGGTCCACGTGGGGCCGAACGCGGTGCCGGCGCTGGCCCGTGAGGGGTACGGATGGGGTGTGGTGCGGCCGCTGGACGTGGCGGGGACGCTGGGCTGGCCGGGGGCCTGGCGGATGGCCTCGCGGCACTGGCGGTATGGGGCGGGGGAGCTTCGGCGCTCCTTCTCCAAGGAGGCGTTCACCACGGCGGTGCGGAGGCTGCTGCCCGCGGTGACTTCGGATGATCTTGTGCCGGTGGCGGCGGGGGTGCGGGCGCAGGCCGTCTTGCGTGACGGGACGCTGGTGGATGACTTCCTCATCCGGGAGGGGGAGCGGGCGGTACACGTCCTCAATGCGCCCTCGCCTGCGGCGACGGCTTCTCTCCCTATCGGGCGGGAAGTGGCTCGGCGGGTGCTGGCGGTTCTGTAGGGCGGTCCCTGCGGGGCAATCCCCAATCCCACCCCTTCCCGAAACCAAGGGGCTCCGCCCCCTGGACCCCCGTACAAGATGTCCTCAAACGCCGGACGGGCTGGACTTCCAGCCCTCCGGCGTTTGAGGAGCGGGGGTCTGGGGGCGGAGCCCCCTGCGCGGCGGAGCCGCCAATAGATGCAGTCGGGAAGGGGCGGGGTTGGGGACAGATAAAATCCCCCCACTGTGTCTGAGTCACCCACCACCCCCAGCCGCCCCCAAGCCCCCCGCCCAAAGGGCGAGCCCCGCTTCCCGGACGGGCCCTCGCCCGACCCCGCAGGCTCACACTTCGAGCGACGGATCCGCAGCTTCCAGCCCCGCAGGAGCCGCGTCACCGCCGGACAGGCGGACGCGCTCCAGCGGCTCTGGCCCAAGTGGGGCCTGGACATCGACGGGCAGCGCACCCTCGACCTCGCCGAGCTGTTCGGCACCGACCACCCCGTCGTACTGGAGATCGGCTTCGGCATGGGCGAGGCCACCGCCCAGATGGCCGCCGACGCCCCGGACACCGGCATCCTCGCCGTGGACGTGCACACCCCGGGACAGGGCAATCTCCTCGGCCTCGCCGAGCGGAACAACCTCACCAACATCCGCGTCGCGAACGGCGACGCCGTCATCCTGCTCCGCGAAATGCTCCCGCCCGCCTCCCTCGACGGCCTCCGCGTCTACTTCCCCGACCCCTGGCCCAAGGCCCGCCACCACAAGCGCCGCATCATCCAGCCCGACTTCCTCGACCTCGCCGCGCCCCGCCTCAAGCCCGGCGCCGTACTGCACTGCGCGACCGACTGGGAGCCGTACGCCGAGCAGATGCTGGAGGTGCTCACCGCGCACCCCGCCTTCGAGAACACCCAGGCCGACGGCGGGTACGCGCCACGGCCCGCCTTCCGTCCCCTCACCCGCTTCGAGGGTCAGGGCCTGGACAAGGGACACGTCGTCCACGACCTGCTGTTCCGCCGCACATCCGGCCAGGAAGACCGGGATACCAGCCAGGACAATCGCGATACCAGCCAGCAGGACTGAGATACCAGCCACCAGGCCCGAGACACCGTCGCGGCCCACCCCCGTCCCTCGTTAGGGTCAACGGGTGGCCACCCCTTCTCCGCACCCGCACCCGCTGATGCCCCCCGCAGGGCCCGCCGGGCTGCGGCACGCGCGCTGGTGGCAGCGGCGGGCGATACGCGCGGCCGCCCTGGTCACGCTGCTCGCCCTGTCAGGCCTTGTGATCCTGGCCCTGGTCAGGGAACAGACCGGCACCGAAGGCTTCCTGGTCGGGCTCGGCCTCGCGACGCTGCCCGTGCCGCTCCTGGTGGCCGCCTTCCGCTGGCTGCAACGCGTCCAGCCGGGCCCCTGGCGCAACCTCCTCTTCGCCTTCGCCTGGGGCGCCTGCGCCGCCGCCCTCATAGCCATCGTCGCGAACAGCTTCGCGACCCGCTGGATAGCCACCGCCACGGCCGACCCCACCAGCGCGGACACCCTCGGCGCGACGGTCATAGCGCCGATCGTCGAGGAGAGCGCGAAAGCCGTGGCCGTACTGCTCGTCTTCCTCTTCCGCAGACGCGAGTTCACCGGCATAGTCGACGGCGTCGTGATCGCCGGAGTGACCGCCACCGGCTTCGCGTTCACCGAGAACATCCTCTACCTCGGCAGCGCCTTCGGCACCGACCAGCTCAACGGCGGGACGGGGCTCGCCTCCGTGACGGCGGCGACCTTCTTCGTACGCGTCGTGATGTCGCCCTTCGCGCACCCGCTCTTCACCGTGCTCACCGGCATCGGCTTCGGCATCGCCGCGCTCAGCGCGGACCGGCAGCACTGGCGGCGCGTCCTGCTGCCGCTCGGCGGACTGCTCCTCGCGATGGGCCTGCACGCCCTGTGGAACGGCTCGGCCAGCTTCGGGGACTACGGCTTCTTCGCCGTGTACGCGACGTGCATGCTCCCCGCGTTCGGACTGCTCACCTGGCTGGTGATCTGGATCAGGCAGCGCGGCCTGCGCATCGTGCGCACCGAACTGCCCGCCTACGTGATCGCGGGCTGGCTCACCGCGCCCGAGCCCTACGCCCTCGGCACGATGCGCGCCCGCACCCTCGCCCGCGACTACGCCTCGTACACCCAGGGCAAGGCCGCAGCGCGCACGGTCGCCCAGTACGAGACGTACGCGACGTCTCTCGCGCTCCTGCGGCACCGGGGACGCCGGGGCAGGGCGGGCGCCGACTTCGTCGTACGGGAGCGGGAGTTGCTGCACGCGCTGTGGGAGCGCCGCGAAGCCGCGCGGCCCGCCCTCACCTACGCGGCGCAGGCGACGGCACCGGTGCTCGTACCGATGCCGCCGCCGTACGGATACCAACAGCACGGATACCAACAGCACGGGTACCGGCAGCCGTACTCACACCCCCACCCGCAGCCGTACCCCCAGCAGCACCCCTACGGATATCCGTACGCCCAGCCCGCGATGCCCTACCCCGCGTACAACCCCTACCGCGGCTGACCGGGCCTCGGCTCAGGCGGAGGCGGCCGTCAGCGCCGACACCTCGGCGGCCGTCAGTTCGAGCTCCCCCACCGCGAGCAGCGCGGGCAGCTGCTCGACCGTACGGGCCGACGCGATCGGCGCCGCCACCGTCGGCTGCGCCGCGAGCCACGCCAGAGCCACGGTCGCGAGCTCAGCGCCGCGCGCCTGGGCGATCTCGTCGAGGGCGGCGAGCACGCGCAGGCCACGGTCGGTGCCCAGGTGCTTGCCCGCGCCCTCGGCCCGCGCGCTGTCGACCTGCGCGCCCGGGCGGTACTTGCCGGTCAGGAAGCCCGAGGCGAGCGCGTAGTACGGGACGGCGGCCAGGCCGGAGCGCGATGCGACCTGCTCCAGCGGGCCCTCGTACGTGTCGCGCGAGACGAGGTTGTAGTGCGGCTGAAGCACCGAGTAGCGCGCGAGGCCCTCGCGGTCGGAGAAGTCCAGGAACTCCTGGAGCCGCTCGGGGGTCACGTTCGACGCGGCGATGGCGCGCACCTTGCCGGACGTCACCAGCTCGTCGAGGGCGCCGATGATCTCCTCGACCGAGACGGTCGGGTCGTCGTAGTGCGTGTAGAAGAGGTCGATGTAGTCGGTGCGCAGGCGGCGCAGCGACTCCTCGACGCCGGACTTGATGGTGTTCGCGGACAGGCCCTTGTAGTCGGGGTGGGCGCCGACCTTGGTGGCGAGCACGACGTCGGAGCGGTTGCCGCGCGCGGCGAGCCAGTTGCCGATGACGGTCTCGGACTCGCCGCCCTTGTTGCCGGGCACCCAGGCCGAGTAGACGTCGGCGGTGTCGATGAAGTTGCCGCCGGCGGCGGTGTAGGCGTCGAGCACGGAGAAGGACTGCGCCTCGTCGGCCGTCCAGCCGAAGACGTTGCCGCCGAGTGCGAGCGGGAAGACCTCGAGGTCGGACGAGCCAAGCTTGCGGAGAGAAGTCATACGGGGCTCAACGCCTGTACGGACCACGGAATTCCGTACAGCGGGACGCCGATTCCATCCGCATACGTAAGCGCGAGCGCGCACGCCGAACCGGCAGCCCTGACGTCGGGGGGTTGTCGTCAGGACCGCCGGGGTATTGGGACTGCCTCAGAAGGGCTGCTTCAGAGGGACTGTTTCAGCGGGGCTGCCTCAAAGCGGCTGCTTCAGAGCGACTGGCCCTTGTCGCGCAGCCACGCCGCCGGGTCGACCCCGGTGGAGTCGCCGCCCGGGTGGACCTCCATGTGGAGGTGCGCCCCGGTGACGTTGCCGGTCGCGCCGACGCGGCCGATGGTCTCGCCGGTGGTGACCTTCTGGCCGACGCTGACGTTCATCGAGGACTGGTGGCAGAACCAGACCTCGGTGCCGTCGTCGAGTTCGAGGACCGTGCGGTAGCCGTACGCCCCCGCCCAGCCGGCCTCCTTGATGGTGCCGGAGTGGACGGCCTTGATGGGCGTGCCCGTGGGAGCCGCGAAGTCCAGGCCGGTGTGGTAGCCGGAGGACCACATGGAGCCGGGCTGACCGAAGGTGCCGGTGAGCGTGTACGAGGCGACGGGGAGGGTGTAGCTCTTCGCGAGCTTGGCCAGGCGCTCCGCCTCGGCCTTCTTCTTCGCGGCCTCTTCGGCCTTCTTCTTCGCGGCGGCCTTCTCTGCGGCGATCTTCTTCTCGGCCGCGGACTGCTTGGCGGCGGCCTGCGCGGCGGCCTGCTTGACGGCGGCTTCTTCGGCCGCCTTCTGGACCGCGTCGTCCGCCTGGTCCTGCTGGTTCTCGGCCTGCTCCATGATGCGGGCCCGCAGTGCCTCGCCCGCGTCCGTGGTGCCCTGCTCGGCGTCGGCGGTGCTGAGTCCGGCGGCGCTGAGGGGCGCGGCGGCGGTCGTCACGCCGTTGTCCGCGGAGCCCGAGTCGGACGAGTCGTCGGATATCAAAGAGCCCACGCCAGGAAGCGACTTGGCCTCCGGCAGCGAGTCCGTGACGGCCGAGAGGTCCGGCATCTCGATGGCCACCGGGGGCTTGCCGCCCTGCGCGGTGGCGATGCCGCCCGCGCCGACGGCGGCGATGACGCCTACGCCGAGAACCGTGGAGCTGCGGGCGAGCCCGCCACCGCCCCGCTTGTGGACGCGGTGCCTGCCGCGGACGGGACGGATGGACTCCTCGGTGGGATTCCATTCCTCCCAGGAATTGTCGTCGTACCCACCGAAATCGTCGTCATTCGGTACGTACACGCCTTGGGGGGCAGGGCGGTTGGACGCCACTGGGGCGCACTCCTTTCCTTCCTTCTCGCCTACCGGGTTAGCTGACGGGTTCGGAGCAGGAAGGTCTCCTACGAACGTCTGGCACGGATGCACAGATGCCCGATTCACCCCAATTAGTGGTTCCCCGGCTCCCTTTCGGGATTAGGCGCGTGCGCGCGGAGCCGACTCGAGTGACGGCTGGGACGACCGCGCTGCGTTATCGAACGTTAATAGACAGCAGGGCTGTATTCCAAGCTGTTCCGACTGATCGTTAACGTCTTTGGCCCGTACTTATCGGGACACCGGGGTCTGGAACGGGGCGAGTTGACCCCACTTCTTCACACACCGGAGCTTCACATCTCCTTGACAGTGCGTCAGTTGTTATGCGGAGTGGTGTTCTTCGGTCACGGCCGGTGACATCGGCCGCCGCACCGCGAGCAGCGCCATGTCGTCGGTCCCTCCGCCCCCGGTGTGCCGCCGCACTTCCTCGACGAGCGTGGCCAGGAGCGCGTCAGGTCCGTAGGGCCCGGGGAAGATCCGGCCGCCGAGCCGGGCCGCCGGGTTGTAGAACTCGCCCCGGATGTCACGCGCCTCGGAGAGCCCGTCGGTGTAGAGCAGCAGCATCGCCCCCGGCGGGAACTCCGTCTCGTCCGCGCGGTCGGGCCAGGCGCCCAGGTCGCCCATCCCGAGCGGCAGCGCGGGCTCGGTGGCGGACAGGACGCACAGCCGCCCGTCGCCGCGCAGGAGCAGCGGCCCCGGGTGCCCGCGGTTGATGAGGCGCACCGGGCCGTCGCCGTGCGGGATCTCCGCGAGGACAGCGGTGGTGAACCCCTCGAAGGCGTCGAGCCCGTCGCGCCGCGTGCCCTCGCGCGCCAGGGCCCGCTCCAGGCGCTGCGCCACGGCCTCCAGCGTGGCCTCCTGCTCGGCGGCCTCCCGGAACGCCCCGATCACGACGGCGACGGCCGCGACCGCGCCCATGCCCTTCCCCCGTACGTCGCCCACGATGACGCGTACGCCGTGCGGGGTGTCCTGCACGGCGTACAGATCACCCCCGATGAACGCGTCCGCCTCCGCGGCCTCGTACCGCGCCGCGACATCGAGCCCGCCGATCCGGGGGTCCGGCTGCGGCAGTACGGCGCGCTGGGCGGCCTCGGCGATGGAGCGGGCGGAGGCGAGCTGTTTGTCGCTGCGGCGTACGACGCGGTTGATGACGACAGCGAGGACGGCGACGGTCACCACCGTGATCAGTTCGGTGACGGCCTCGACGTCGGTGGCGGTGTTGTTCTTGAAGTGCAGGGCGAGCACGGCGGCGCAGGAGCAGGCGCCGATGAGGGTGGTGCCGATCAGCGAGTAGAAGGGCGCGGCGACGAGCGGGGCGGCGGTGAAGAGGGGCACGGCGGTGAACCTGGGCGGGGTCGAGATGTCGTACACGACCCCGACGAGGATGAGCAGCAGGGGGAGGGCCCGCACGAGCGCACGCTCGTGCCGGACATCGGGACGCTTGCCGCCGCCCCCGCCGCCGCTTCCTTCTCGCTGCCCCACTCACTCAGGGTTCCCGGTGGGGCGACGCGGGGCGACCGGTGTGGGCCGAGCGGGTTACGGCGGATGGGCCGGCCGCAACGGAAACCCGCGCCCCGACGGAAACTGTGCCTCGCCGGAAAACACCGAAGGCCCGGATCCATTTCTGGATCCGGGCCTTCGGTCTTTAGTAGCGGGGACAGGATTTGAACCTGCGACCTCTGGGTTATGAGCCCAGCGAGCTACCGAGCTGCTCCACCCCGCGCCGTTGAATGCAACTCTACGCCATCAGGGGGAGTGAAAGCGAACCGGTTGCGCGGCGGCCGCTGCTCGCGCGCCGCGACATGGGCGGGATACGCGGTCCAGCTGCGCCTTGCTGACCAGCATCGGCACGAGCACGCGCCCACCATCGCTGTTCGAAGCCGATTACCTCACCATCGAACACACGAAAATCTATGGTGGCTGGAGTAGACATTGGGCGGTGGTGTGGTTATGGTTTCTCTCGTAACCCAGAGAGACAGCAGGGCCTGGCAGAGACGAACTGCCGGGCAGCAGTACCCGCAAGTGCAGTTCGCAGGACGGTGCGGTGGTGGAGTTCCGAAGCCAGAGCGGTTGCAGGACGGCGACGGGACTGACGACCGGACCGGGTGGCCCGCAGTGATCAGGGGCCGCCGTGAGCAGTACCGCAGTTGAAGCAAGTGCAGTTCGCATCACCAGCAGTTCGCAACACCAGCAGTACGCATCACCAGCAGTTCGCAGTACCCGTAAGTAAGCAAGTGATCAAAGAGGGAAGAACGGAGGAGCCGAGCGCCATCAGGAGGATCGCCCGGGCGGCATCTTGAGCCCGGGTACCGCAGGACATCGATAGTGAGGTGGTCTCCGGTCAAGCAACCGCGATCCCGGCAGTCCCGACAGCATCTCGGTCGGGTCTGCGGAAACAGAAGGCCGGCGCAGCAACAGGGCCGGCAGATGGTGTAGCAGTTCCTTCGGGGCCCGGGTGCCGTACAGCACCCGGGCCCCTCCACGCGTTCCATAGAGAGGTGCAAGTGACAGCAGACGATTCCTTCGGGCGTCTCGACGACGACGACTACCCCGCCTACACCATGGGCCGGGCCGCCGAAATACTCGGCACCACCCAAGGCTTCCTCCGCGCCATCGGAGAAGCCCGCCTCATCACCCCGCTCCGCTCCGCGGGCGGACACCGCCGCTACTCCCGCTACCAACTGCGCATCGCCGCCCGCGCCCGAGAGCTCGTCGACCAGGGCACCCCCATCGAGGCCGCCTGCCGCATCGTCATCCTCGAAGATCAGCTCGAAGAAGCCCAGCGCATCAACGCCGAACACCGCCACCGCGCCGCCGAATCAGCGACGCCGACAGCCACGAGTCAGAACGGCTGAGCCCCGCGACTGCGGGTGTGCTCGCTCTCGCTGCTCGCTCGCGCTACTCGCTGTCCGCTTTGTCGGTCTGTGGTCGGGCGGGGCCGGTGACAGGCGTCAGCCCGGCCTCGATGACGTCCCGGGCGACGCTGCTGAGCAGGATCCGGTTACGCCGGGCGTGCTGGCGCAGGGCGTCGAACGCCTGGTTGAGGGTGGTGTTGCTGCGGACCGCGAGAACGCCCTTCGCCTGCTCGATGACGATGCGGCTCTGCAGGGCGGTGTGGAGTTGTTCGTTGACGGTGTGCTGCTGGCGTAGCGTGCGGGCCTGGATCAGGCCGATGGTGGCGGCATCGGCGAGCGCCTGGGCGAGTGCGAGGTCGTCAGCCTTCAGGGGCAGGTCTCCGGTGCGCAGCAGGAGCAGGCTGCCGATGTTCTCCCGGCGCAGACGCATCGGCACCGCGCTGGCCAGGGTGTAGCCGCCGGCCTGTAGCTGTGGGGTGAATTGCGGCCAGCGTGCGGCCGCGTCGGCCGCGCTCGACGCGGTGACCGGCTGGGCGGTCGCGTGAGCGTCCACGGCCGGGCCCTGGGCGCAGGCGGCTTCCAGGATGCGCTGCAGGGCGGGACTCGGGTCGCAGGGCGCGGGGCTGTGCAGGCGCAGGCTGGGGTGGGCCAGGAAGACCGCGGCATCGGTGACATCAAGGATCTCCTGGCAGCGGACGGTCATCTGGTGCAGAAAATCGATGACGTCGAAGTCCTCCACCAACGTGTCGGCCAGCTCCACGAAGGTACGGGCGATGTGCTGTTCCCTGCTCATGGGTGCACTCCTTGAGCCCCGCGCAGAGCGTGGCCGGAGCCCTTGACCGGGCGGTTCGATGTCATCGCGGGAGCTCCTGCTGAATCACGGTGTGGGCGGTGTCCGACAGGGACCGGCCGGAGGAGTAGGCCCGGGCGCGCAGCCGGTCCAGGGCTTCGGCCAGCGAAACGCCGAGTGTCTCGCTGAGGACGCCGGTGGCGTGGTGCACTTCGGCCCGGTGCAGATCCACCGCTCCTACGTGCCCCGGGCCATTACCGGCGGCGGTGCTGACCGGCCAGCGGTTCAGTACGTGCTGGGCCAGCGCGTCGGCGACCAACTGCCCCTGTGACAACTGCTGCCCGGTGAGCGGACCTACCGTGCGCCGGTAGCCGGTCATCGTCCCCGCCTGCACGGCGCCGATGTACACGGGCCAGACGAACAGGGCCGCGATCCCCAATTCCTCGGCCTCAGCGACGAACTGGGGCCAGCGCCGGGCCAGCACGCGGCCGAGGTCGGGCAATTCGCGTACCTCTGTTTCGTCGAGGAAGGACTTGCTGGGCCCCTGCCCGAGGACGAACTGCAGGTCCTCCAGGCGCGCACTGGTCTCATCGCTGAACCACACCAGCTCCTGCCCCAAGGCGACGGCGATTCCGCCAAGGCCCAGTGCCTGCGCGCAGGCAACCGCCCACCCCCGGCGCTGTTCCTGGTTCGCCGCCGCGGGCAGGCTGTCCAGGAGCTCACCGACCGTCGAACCCATACTCTCCGACCCCGCATCCGTCGGTCCCATGCGGCGCGGCGAGGCGCCAGCCGTGGACTCCCAGAGTAGTGCCGGCTGCTCCAAGTGACGGCCGAAAAGCACGACTTGCCCGATTGCCGCCGTCGCGGGCGGACGCGAGCCCCGCTGTCAGCCCGTCCGCCCACGCATCGCTCAGACAGACATCGCTCACGCACGAGCCCGGAAATGAAGCAGCGCCCGAGCCGACCAAAGCCGACCCGGGCGCTACGTAGCAGGTCAGAGGGTGTTTCCCTCTGCCCGCTCCTGGTAGACCGTGTGGGACTCGAACCCACAACCAATGGATTAAAAGTCCACTGCTCTGCCAATTGAGCTAACGGTCCGTGCGGACGCACCCCCCGAGCATAGCCGCAGAGGCCCAGTCGTCCGATCGGGTATCGCCTCCTTGGCCCGTCGCGCGTTCCGCGACGGGCCGGCGGAGGCCGCCGCGCGCTCAGGGATCGGCCGGTTCCGGCCCCCCGCTCCTGGCCGCCTCGCGGGCCGCCGTGCGCTCGTGGTCCGGGTTGAGGAACCAGTGCCTGGCCGATGCGAACCACCAGGTCGCGGCGAATCCAAGGACGACGAGGACCGCGATCGGGGCGTAGTTGAAGGTCCCCCAGGTGACCGGCGAGACCTGCGGCAGCATGAAGAGCACCGTGATCACGCCGACCCAGACCACCGCGACGATGCCGATCGGGCGTGACCAGCGGCCCAGGTGCCAGGGCCCGCGTTCGAATCCGTCGCCCTTGCGCAGCCGCAGGAGGGTCGGGATGACGTAGGCGATGTAGAGCCCGATGACGGCGATGGACGTCACCGCCGCGTACGCCGTGACGTTGATCAGATACGGCAGTCCGAGGACGAGCGCGCCGAGCGCCGCGAGCCAGACCGCCGCGACGGGCGTGCGCGTACGCGGGTTGACCGAGTGCCAGATGTGCGAGAACGGCAGCGCTCCGTCCCGCGAGAAGGCGTAGATCATGCGGGAGTTGGCGGTCACGGAGGCCATGCCGCAGAAGAGCTGCGCGCCGATGACGACCAGCAGGAGCAGCTTGCCCGCGGTCGCTCCGAGCGCGTCGAGAAGAATCTGGGCGGGCGGCGCCCCCGTCGCCGACTCGCGGGCCCCGTCGTACGACTGGATGGCGAACGTGAAGCCCAGGAGCAGCACGAAGCCGGCGATCCAGGACGTCCAGATGGACCGGACGATGCCTTTGGGTCCGGCGGTCGACGCGTCGTGGGTCTCCTCGGTCATATGGGCGGAGGCGTCGTACCCGGTGAAGGTGTACTGAGCCATCAGCAGCCCGATGAGCACGACGTACACCCCACTCCCCCACCCCGTGTTGTTGACGAACTCGGTGAAGACGAAGGACGCCGACTGATGCGAGTCGGGCGAGAAGGCGAGCGCCCCGACGATCACGGCGACCCCGAGGACGTGCCACCACACGCTGACGCTGTTGAGCAGCCCGACGATGCGCACACCGAAGGTGTTGAGCAGGCCGTGGAGTACGAGGATCGCGGCGAAGAGCAGGATGGTCCGCTCCTCGGTGACCTGGAAGTCGAACTGCAGATTGAGATACGCGCCGAGGAAGGAGGCAGCGCCGAAGTCGATCCCCGCGGTGACGGCGACCTGCCCGAGCACGTTGAACCACCCCGTGAACCACGCCCAGGCCGCGGCCGTGCGGGTGGGCGCGAGCCGGTGCGCCCAGAAGTAGAGCCCGGCGGAGGTCGGATAGGCGGAACAGATCTCCGCCATGGCGAGCCCCACGAACAGCGTCATGAGCCCGACCCCGACCCACCCCCAGGTGATCAGGGCGGGCCCGCCGGTGTTCATGCCGAACAGATACATGGTGAGGCAGCCGGACAGGACCGAGATGATCGTGAAGGAGACCGCGTAGTTGGAGAACGCGGACATACGACGCGCCAGAACCTGGGTGTAGCCGAGCTGAGCGAGGCGCTCCTCGTCGGAGCCCGAGCCGGTCGTGGGCACCGCTGGTGGTGGTGACTGCTTCCGCTCTCTGGGGTCACTTGTCATGCCCCCAGCGATTCCCTCGCCGGGGGCACGACATGCGCCATCGCTGACCGAAAGGTGCCTGCGCTCAGGCCGACGTGCCTGCCGCTCAGGCCGACGTGCCTCCCGCGCGCAGTACCGTCACTTGCTGCTCGGTGAGCGCTCCCGCGTACGCGTGCACATCGTCGACGGCGCCGTGCAGATACTCGCCCCAGCCGTCCGCCGACGAAGCCCGTCCGACCTGCAGTCCGCCCGCGGCACGCCAGCTGTGACGGAACGGCGCCTTCGCCGACAGGTGCCCGTCGACGTACAGCAGGACCTCGTCGGCGCCGGCGTCGTACACCACCGCCACGTGATGGGGCTCGCCGCTCGACGCCCAGTCGTTGTCCGCCGTCAGCTTCGTCGTCTCCGCTCCGGCCCGGTCCTCATGGGCCAGAGTCAGCTCCCAGCTCTGCTGCTCCGGCGTATAACGCAGCGATGCAAGGCTGTTGTGCTCGCCCGGCAGCGACAGAACCGTCATCGTGCGGCCCTCGGCGGCCGGGTCCAGCTGCACATGTGCCGCCAGCGAGAAGCTGTCGTCCGTGTCGACGACCGGGCCGTCCGTCGCCGCGAAGTCACCCTCGCCGTCGAGCTTCAGGTGCCCCGCACCCACCATCGGTATCTCTCCGGGAGCGCACTCCGGATCCAGGGAACAGTCGCTGTCGTCACGATGGATACGGGCGTCCCCGCCCAGCCTCATCGGCTGCCGGCCGTCGCGCTCGGGGCTGGCTCCGGCGCTCACCTCGTCGAACTGCCAGTGCCCCTCCCGTACGGCCGCGTGCTTCCCCAGCTCCGCGGCTTCCGCGGGGACGACCACCCGGTCCCACACCCGTACGTCGGCGATCCGACCGTCCCAGTGCCTGCCCTGGCCGCCTTCGCCGAGCGCCCGGCCGATCTGCAGGCCTCCGGAACCGCCGGATGCCGCGACGTCCTCCGCCGTGCCGACGAGGCGGCCGTTCACATAGAGGCGCGCCGTCCGCTCCACCGGGTCGTACACCCCCGTCAGGTGCGCCCACTCCCCGCTCTCGGGCAGACCGCCCTGTGCCCGTACCGCGGTGCCACCGCTCAGCGCGAACGACCAGGTGCCCGCGGCATCCGCCCCGAGCGCGAACGCGGGCGCCCCGTCACCGTCCTGGCTCACTGCCACCATGTCCCGGTCCGCCTGCCCCGGAAGCACCCAGGCGCTGACCGCGAACGCCCCTCCGGTGTCCACGGCGGGAGCACCCGACGCCAGATACGCGTCGTCCGAACCGCCGAGCCGCACCGCGGACTTCACGTCCGTACGGGACGGCCCCTCGGCGCCGAAGACCACGGACCCGCCGGCTTCGGCGGGCCTGCCACCCGCATCGGCCTCGGCCCTGGGCGAACCAGCCGGGTCGGCGAGCTTCCAGCGGGCGACGGGCGTACGGCCGCTCGCCACCCGGAACTGGTACGTGGCGGGATCGCTCGCGTTGCCCGCTCGGTCGATCGCCTGGACGTGCAGCTGCGAAACGCCGGACGACTCCGGCATCCAGCGCAGGTCCACCGGGCCTCCCGGCTCCTTCGGCCTTGCCGTCTGCTGCTTCTTCCCGTTGAAGTCGTAGAGGTACGCCACGGTGTCGTCCGCCGAGGAGTCGACCCTGAACGTGCCGTACGAGCCCACGCCGTCGTGCCAGGACGCATCGTCGCCGGGATACTCCGATGACGAAACGGACGGCTTCGCGGGCTGCTCGTCGTCGTACACGAACCCGCACATGCCCTGGCCGCCGTCAGAGCTCCACGGCCCCCACGCCGTACCGTCGAAGCCCCGCACACGCCAGTCCACGTCGGCGAACGCCGGCACCTCCGCCGGGACACTCCAACGCGCCTCACTGCCACTCGATCTGGACGACGTCCGAGCCGAGCGCACCTGTCTCTCCCCCGCCCCGTCCCGCCAGGAGACCTCGAACTCCGCTGAGACCGACTGGGCATCCGGATCACGGAGCACCGCGCTCAGCTGCGGCCGGGTGCGCACGTACGGTCTCTCGGTCCCGCTCACGCACTCCTTGCCCCCTGTCGAGAGCTCCGACAGCGCAGGCTGGTCCGGCGGCCTGTTCTCTGCCGCAGCCGCCGCCCACGGCGTGGCGACGACGGCCGATGACGCGAGCGCGACTGCCACCACGCTGCGTACGAAGGCATGACGAATCACGGGGTCCCCTCCCTTTGGGCCCGGCTCCCCACCGGACCACCGCTTCGATCAAGCCTGAAGGTAACAGCCCGTACTGACATCGATACGCTCGCGGAACCCGTGCACGACGAAGGGCCCGCACGGCAACAAGCCGTGCGGGCCCTTCGTTCAGTTCAGCCGGTCGGACCGGCGTCGACGTCAGCCGTTGCGCTTCCAGCGCGGCTTGTCGTCGCGGCGGCCGAAGGAGCCGGTGCCCGTGCCGGAGCGGTCGCGGTTGAACGCCGGGCGGTCGTGGCCACCGGAGCGGGCGCCGCCGGAGGGGCGGTCGTCACGGCGGTCACGGTTGAACGGGCGGTCGCTGCCACGGTGGCCGCCCGACGGGCGGTCGTCGCGACGGAAGCTCGAACCACCGCGGTTGTCGTCACGGCGGTCGCCACCACGGAAGCCGCCACGGTCGCCGCCCGAGGGACGGTCGTCACGACGGAAGCCGGAGCCACCGCGGTCGTTGCGGTCACGGTTGAAGCCGCCGCCCGAGGGACGGTCGTCACGGCGGAAGCCGGAGCCACCGCCACGGCTGTCGTTGCCGCGGTCGCGGTTGAAGCCGCCACCCTCGCGACGGTCGCCGCCACGGAAGCCGGAGCCACCGCCGCGGTTGTCGTCACGGCGGAAGCCGGAGCCACCGCCACGGCTGTCGTTGCCGCGGTCACGGTTGAAACCGCCGCCACCCTCACGGCGGTCGCCGCCACGGAAGCCGGAGCCACCGCGGTCGTCACGACGCTCGAAGGAACGGCCACCGCGGTCGTCACGGCGCTCACGCTCGTAGTTGCCGCGCTCGTCGCGCTGCGGGCGGCGCTCCTCGCGGGCGGCCGGGGCGGCGGACTGCTCCGGGACGGAGACAGCGGCCTCGATCTCGGCCTCGGCGGCGGCGGTGGCCTCGGCGACCGCGGTCTCCGGGTCCTCGCCACGCTCGCGGGCGGCACGCGCGGTGAGGCGCGAGGCCTCCTCGCGCAGCTCCGTCGCGCGGCGGGTGGCGCGCTCCAGCTCCTTGGTGAGCTCCTTGACCTCACGCTCGGCCTGGGTCGCGGCGTTACCCGCGGAGTCGGCCTGCACCTCGGTCATCGAACGGGCGCCGGTGATCTCGGCGACCTCCGGGTCGAAGGTGCCGCCGCCGTTGATGATGTGACGCGTGGCGTCGACGCCCGCGTCCTCCATCAGGCGGAAGATCTGGCGGCGCTGGTGCGGCAGGGAGAGGGAGACCACGGTGCCGCTGCGGCCGGCGCGGGCCGTACGACCCGAGCGGTGCAGGTAGTCCTTGTGGTCGCCGGCCGGGTCCACGTTCAGGACCAGGTCGATGCCGTCGACGTGGATGCCGCGCGCGGCGACGTCCGTGGCGACGAGGGCGTTGACGTAGCCCTTCTTGAAGTCCTCAAGAACGCGCGTACGGGCGCCCTGCGTCATGCCGCCGTGCAGCGCGTCGGCCTTCACACCGGACTCGCAGAGCTGCTCGGCGATGCGGTCCGCGCCCAGCTGGGTGCGGACGAAGATGATCGTGCGGCCCTTGCGCGAGGCGATGGCGGCCGTGACGGGCGCCTTGTCGCGGGGCTTCACGATCAGGATGTGGTGGGTCATGGTCGTGACGTTGCCCTGGGCGCTGTCGACCTCGTGCGTGACCGGGCTGTTCAGGTAGCGCTTGACCAGCGTGGAGATCTCGTTCTCCATCGTGGCCGAGAACAACATCCGCTGGCCGCCGGACGGAACCTGGTCGAGCAGCTCGGTGACCTCGGGCAGGAAGCCCAGGTCGGACATCTGGTCGGCCTCGTCGAGCACCGCGATCTGGGTGTTCTCAAGCGAGCAGGCGCCGCGGCTGATGATGTCGCGCAGACGGCCCGGGGTCGCGACGAGGATGTCGACGCCGCGCTCGAGGGCGTAGATCTGGTTGCCCATGGACGTACCGCCGCAGACGACCTTCATCTTCAGGCCGAGCACGTCGCCGTACGGCTGGAGCGCGTCCGCGACCTGCATCGCGAGCTCACGCGTCGGGGTCAGGATGACGCCGCGGGGCTTCTTCTTCTCGGTGCGGCCCTCGGAGGCCAGCGTCGCCAGCATCGGCAGACCGAAGGAGAGGGTCTTGCCGGAGCCGGTGCGGCCACGGCCGAGGATGTCCTTGCCGGCCAGGGCGTCCGGGATGGTCGCGGCCTGGATCGGGAAGGGGGAGGTCACGCCGTTCTGGGCGAGCTTGCGGACGATGCCCTCGGGGAGACCGAGGTCACCGAAGGTGGGGCCGGCCGGAGCGTCTTCGGCGGCCTCGTCGGCCGCCTCGGCCTCGACGACCTGCTCGGCGGCTTCCACGACGTCGGCTGCCTGGACGGCCTCGACGACCTCGACCGCGTCGACGGTGGGCTCCACCGTCAGCTCGTCGGTCGTCTCGTTCTCGGGCAGGACGGCGTGGTCAGAATGAGAAATGGACATGCGAAATGCGAAACCTTCCGGAGTCTCGGCACGCGCCCGTCAACTCCGTGATTTCGCAATGGACCGCCTCTATGCGGTCAGCCACGGCAAGGGAGAGTACGCGCCACGCGGCGCTCTTCTTTTTCGGCGCCGGGCAAATGGGATCAAACGATCTACCACCATACGCACCCAACCCCCCAGAAGGCAAACCGCACCCTCCGGGGCACCTTCGATTCCACCCCGCACAGCTCGCCTCACCTGCGACGAAGCGGGTTTCGGACAGGGCGGCAGAACCCGTCCCAACCCCGCCCTAAGCGGGCCCGGCCTCCGGTGAAGGCTCCCGCGACCTGAGCCCCTCCGACCGCTCCCCCAGCTGCGTGTCCTGCTTCGGGGGCTCATGCGCCGAGGACGAGGGCTCCGGAGTGGGCTCGGGAGTCGGCGTCGGGGTCGGCTTCGGGGGATCGGGCGTCGGCGTGGGGCGCGGCGCGTCGGGCTTCGTACGCGTGGGCGCGGGCCGCCCGTCCTGCGTCGGCGAGGCGGGGGCGTCGCCGCCCCCGGTCGAGGACGCCGAGGCCTGGGCGGCACCGGAACCGGAGCCACCGCGCCCGCCCGAGCCCCCCTTGCCCGGACTCTTCCCCTTGCCGCCCTTGCCGCGCTTGCCGCCCTTCCCGTCGTCACGGTCGCCACCGCGGCCACGTCCCGAACCGGCGCCCGGCGTGACGCTCCCGCCGTCCGGAGCGGCCGCCGCGCTGCGCTCGCCCGCGGACCGCGCGGGCCCAGGCTCACCGCCCCCGTCGTCGCCGATGCTCATGCAGCCCGCGGTCGCCATGACGGCCACTGCCGCCGCGGCCCACCGGACAGGAACGTACAACTGGCGCACGGCCGAGCACCTCCGAGGCGCTGAGAAGCGGGGACGCCCTACCCAACTCCCTTGCCCCGCAAGAGGACACGGACCGGCGCACGGCCCGTGGCGCCGGCCGTCAGCCGTATCCCAGGGCGTGCAGGCGGTCGTCGTCGATCCCGAAGTGATGTGCGACTTCGTGCACCACGGTGATCTCGGTCTCCGCGACCACGTCCTCGCGCGACTCGCACATGCGCAGCGTCGGCCCCCGGTAGATGGTGATCCGGTCGGGCAGCACCCCCGCGTACCACTCGCCCCGGTCCGTCAGGGGAGTCCCCTCGTAGAGCCCGAGCAGCTCCGGGTCCTCGGCCGGCGGTTCGTCCTCCACGAACACCGCCACGTTGTCCATCAACCGCGTCAACTCGGGAGGAATCCGGTCAAGCGCCTCGGCGACCAGTTCCTCGAACTCTTCCCGCGTCATCTCCAGCACACCCCCATTGTCAGCCACGGCCCCGCATAGCCACCCGTCCCCATGGGCATACGGCCCCAATGGTCCGGCTTCGCGACTTCCGTGCGCCCGCCGCCCTCGTACGCCACTACCGATCCCGCCACCCTCGTCCGGTCGGCGAACTCGTCAGCCCTCCGCATCCCTACGGCCGCGCCATGGGCCTGGTCGCGGTCGTCCTGTTCGGCGCCTGGCTCGGCCTGCTGATCGTCGGCAGCGTGCACGCGCCGGTGGGCCCGATGGACACGCGGATGACGCTGCGCCCCTCGCTCACCGGCGGCACGAAGATCGACGTCTCCCCGCTGGGCGCCCTCGAACTGCGCTCGCACATCGCCCCCATCCGCCTCGACGTGGACGTGGACCGCCTGGACCCGGTCCGCTCCCAGGCCCTGGTCGACCACCCCGAGCGCCTCTCGGGCCTCCAGGACGAGGTGGCGAAGGACGTCGGGCACGGCACGCTCGACCTGGCCGTACGCTCCTGCGCGGCCGTCGTCGCGGGCGCCACGGCGCTCGGCCTCGCGGTCTACCGGCGCCCGCGCCGGGCCCTTGCGGCGGGCGGCCTCGCCCTCGCCCTGCTCGCCGCGTCGGGCACGGCGGCGTACGCGACGTGGAACCCGAAGTCGGTCCTGGAGCCGAAGTTCTCCGGCCTCCTCAGCAGCGCGCCGTCGGTGGTCGGCAACGCCCGCAGCATCGTGAGCGAATTCGACGTGTACCAGCAGGAGTTGGCGCGCCTGGTCACCAACGTGACGAAGCTGTACGACGTGACGTCGACGCTCCCCGCGTACCAGCCCGACCCATCCACGATCCGTGTCCTGCACGTCTCGGACATCCACCTCAACCCGGCGAGCTGGAAGATCATCTCCTCGCTCGTCGAGCAGTACGACATCAACGTCATCGTCGACTCCGGCGACACGATGGACCACGGAAGCGCCGCCGAGAACGCCTTCCTGGACCCGATCGAGGACCTCGGAGCCCCGTACGTGTGGGTCCGCGGCAACCACGACTCCCACACCACCCAGCGCTACCTCCAGCGCATGAAGAACGTCCACGTCCTGGACGAGGGCAGGGCCGTGTCGGTCGCGGGCCTGCGGTTCGCCGGGACGGGCGATCCGCAGTACACCCCGGACCGCTCGGTGGCGGCGGAGGGCAAGCCCGCCGAGGAGATGGCGGGCATCCGGCTCGCCTCGGCCCTGCGCGACCAGCAGGCGGCCGGCACCCCCGTCGACGTCGCCGTCGCGCACAACCCCGACGCCGCGCGCGAGACGGACGGCGAGGTGCCGCTCGTCCTCGCGGGACATGTGCACCACTCGGAGATGGAGGTCATGGACCGCGGGACCCGCCTGCGCATCGAGGGGTCGACGGGCGGCAGCGGGCTGCGGGCGGTGGAGGGCAAGTACCCCGACCCGGTCGAGACGTCGGTCCTCTACCTGGACCGCGACACCCGGCGCCTCCAGGCCTGGGACGAGATCAAACTGGGCGGCCTCGGACTGACGAAGGCGGAGGTCAGCCGCCATCTGCCGAAGGAGAACCAGCCCGGAGCGACGCCCTCGCCGGCCCCGCCCGGCCGCTCGCCGGGGAGCGGTTCACCGGCCCCCCGATAACCGTTTTGGCGATAGCTCCCCGCATCCCATATGCTTCTCACGTCCCCGACGCGCTGCAAAGCGCCCAGGTGGGCCCTTAGCCCTCATCGTCTAGTGGCCCAGGACGCCGCCCTTTCAAGGCGGTAGCACGGGTTCGAATCCCGTTGGGGGCACGCAACACCTTGTGCGAGACTAGTGCTCGCACAACGCTTGGTCCTGTGGAGCAGTTTGGAGTGCTCGCCACCCTGTCAAGGTGGAGGCCGCGGGTTCAAATCCCGTCAGGACCGCTTGCGATTCCGCTCGCGGATCGCGTGGCTGGGTAGCTCAGTTGGTACGAGCGATCGCCTGAAAAGCGATAGGTCGCCGGTTCGATCCCGGCCCCAGCCACCTCTTCGAAGGCCCCGTCCGGTGGACGGGGCCTTCGCCGTTCCCGAAGAGCCACCCCGAAGAGCCACCCCGGAGGGTCACCCCGCCGGGGCCGCCGCATGGGCCGCGGGCTTGTCGCGGCCTCCCGGGTGCCGGTGGCGCCACACCCAGAACACCGTGGACGCCAGCAGCGCCCACCCCGCGAGCACCAGGAACGGGAACGCGTGCTGGTGGCCGCCGAAGTACACCGCCGTGTGCTGCGCGTTCACCGATGCTCCCGGCGGCAGCCACCTCCCGATGTGGCCGAGCACCGACGGAAGCAGGGGCCAGGACACCGCGCCGCCCGACGACGGGTTGCCGAGCAGGACCATCAGGCCCCACGTCGGGATCATCGCCCAGCGCCCGAACAAGGTGTTGAACATCGTGAAGACCATCCCCGACGCGAACATCGTCAGCGCCAGGATCAGCCACGACTCGACGAACGGCAGATCCACCGCCCCCAGCCACCAGTCCACCACCGCCGCGATCACGAACCCGCCGAGCAGCGCGTAGAGGATGGTGAAGGCGATCCGTTCCGCCGGGTTCAGACCCCGCGCGTGCACGCTCAGTTGGATCGCCCCGACGAAGCCGATGATCACCGCGGCCAGCGAGATGTAGAAGATCGCGAGGCCCCGCGGGTCGCCCTCCTGGAGGGGCTTGATGTCCTTCACGGTCACCGGCACCCCCACCTTCTTCCCCACCTTCGGCGCCGTCTCCGCCAGGACCTGCGCGACCGAGGCGCCCGACGCACCCGAGACGTCGAACGTCACCCTGTCACCGGACTTCACCGCGAGGATCGCGAAGACCTTCTGCTCCTCCACGCCGTTCCGCGCCGCGGCGACACTGTCGTACTCGTGCAGTTCGAGGGAGGCGTTCAGCGCCTTCTCCATGCCGTCGAGGAACGCCTTGCCCCGCGTGGCCTCCTGGGCGCCGACCACCGCGGTGGGGATGCGGTGCGGGGTCGGGTTCGCCATGGAGTACGTGTACGAACCCGCGAAGAGGCCCGCGGCCGCCGCCAGGATGAACACGAGGACGACCGCGGGCAGGAAGGGCGACTCCTTGAACGCCGACCACCGCTCACGCCCGGTGGGAGCCCTTCCGTGAGCGCCGTGAGCTCCATGCCGGTGGACTTCGTGGTCAAGCTCGTCTGACATGCAAACCAGGCTAAAACACCTGAAACAGACTCACCCCTGCTCGGCCTCGACCGGCCCACGCGCCCGCCTCCGCCACGCCCGCACCGCGAACCCCACACCCACCAGCGCCACCACACCCACCAGCAGCACCGAGTCCGGCACGGCCCGGCCCACGTTCCCGGCCCACCGCTCCACGGCGAACGAGTCGTCCACGTCGAGCAGACCCGGCAGCGCGGTGGTCCCGTCGTACGCGAGGAAGAGGGCACCCAGGGCCACGAAGAAGAGGCCCGACAGGAGCGAGGTCGTGTGCAGTTCGAAGCGGCCGATACGGAAGGCACGCCCCCGCAGCCACCTCCGCCGCCCCAGGTCGAACCGCTCCCAGAGCAGCGCGAGGACGAACAGCGGGACGGCCATCCCCAGCGCGTAGACGGCGAGCAGCAGGCCGCCGTAGACGGGGCTTCCGCTCACCGCCGCCACGGTCAGGACGCTGCCGAGGATCGGCCCCGCGCAGAAGCCCGCGAGCCCGTACACCGCACCCAGCGCGTACACGGAGACCGCGGTCGTCGGCCGGATGCGGCCCGAGAGCTCGGCCATCTTCCGCGAGGCGAACCCCATGCCCACCACCTGGAGCACACCGAGCGCGATGATCAGCCACCCGGCGACGAGCACCAGCTGGTCCCGGTGCCCGAAGAAGAACCGCCCGGCGACCGAGCCCGCCGCGCCCAGCGGCACGAGGGTCGTCGCGAGACCGGCGTAGAAGATGCCGGTGCGCGCGAGCAGCCGTGAGGTCGAGTCGATCGAGTACGCGAAGAAGGCGGGGAGGAGGAGGGCGCTGCACGGGCTGATCAAGGCGAGGAGACCGCCCAGGAACGCCGCGAAGTACCCGACGTCGGCGGTCACTTGTCCCCCGCCTTGCCCTCGGCCGCGGCCGCCTGCTCGATCGCCTGGTCGAAGACCTCGTCCGGCTGTGCGCCGGAGATGGGCCGCCCGTTGACCAGGAAGGACGGGGTCGACGTGGCGCCGAGGCCGTACGCCTCCTCCTGGTCCTTCTTCACCGCCGCCTTGGCGGCGGCGCTGCCCGCGTCCTCCGTGAAGCGGCCGATGTCCTTGACCCCGGCCTGCTTGGCGAGCTCCTTCAGGCGGTCGCCCCCGAAGCCCTTCTCCTTGGACCCCTCGGCGTAGGCCGCCGCGTGGAACTGCCAGAAGCGTCCCTGCTGCCCCGCGGCCCAGGCGCCGCGCGCGGCGGACTCGGAGTCGGCCCCGAAGATGGGGAAGTTGCGCCACTCGATGCGCAGGGTGCCGTCCTCGACGTACTTCTTCACGAGGCCCGGCTCGGTGTCGCGGGCGAACTTCCCGCAGTAGCCGCACTTGAAGTCGGCGTACTCGATGAGCACGACCGGCGCGTCCTTGCGCCCCTGGGCGAGGGCGTCCTTGCCGTCGCGCCGGGCGAGCTTGGCCAGCTCCGGGTAGACCCCGGCCTGCGGGTCGGCGGAGACGTCCGCGGGGGACTCCTCCTTCGCGGTGACGGAGGAGGGCTCGTCGGACCTGGTGGCGCTGTAGGAAGCGGCGCCGAGCAGCAGGGCGGCGACGGCCACGCCCGCTCCGATGGCGATGTTCTTCTTTTTGTTGTTGTTCTTGGGCATCAGGGAGTTCTCTCTCGTTCCTGCACGTGATGTGTACGTCGTTGAAGGGCCCCGGACAGGGGCCTCTACACGCGCAGGATCGAGAGGTCTATGGGCGAGGGCGGCGTGAGCGGCGGCGGCCCGCGCTCCGGCGTCAGGGACGGCACCGTCTGCCCGAGGTCCCACGCGCCGGACGCGGCATGGGCCTGATGCAGGGCGGGCAGCAGCTCGTACGCCGAACTGGAGCGCGGCGGGGCGGCGGGGGCCTGACCCGCGTCCTGCTGGCCGCCCTTGCCGCAGCCGGGCGCCCCCGCGGACGCCTCGACCTGCACCGACACGGTGGGCTTCGCCACGGGTTCCGCGGCCGTCGCGGGCGCGCAGAACCCCCCGAGCACGACGAGCAGTACCCCCAGCAAGGGGCACCACGACAGACGCGCACGGGACAACATGCCCGGAATCGTACGTCCCCGGGCACCTCGCCGAAGAAGCCCAGGCGCCCCGCCGGAGAAATCGGTTCGCCACCTCCGAGCGGCGGGTGAGATCCTGGACGCCGTATGTCTACGCAGCCTGCCCTCACCCTCGACGCCCTCGCCCCGCGCCTGTCCGAGCTGTCGCTGCGCGACGAGCACCGGATCGGACGCCGGCTCGAGGGTGCGCGCCGGATCCGCAAGCCCGATGCCCGAGCCGCCGTCCTCGCCGAGATCGCGGCGGACGTCGACAAGGCCGCGGCGCGGATGGCCGAGCGGGGCAGCCGTCTGCCCAAGATCACGTATCCGCCGGAACTGCCGGTCAGCCAGAAGAAGGACGACATCGCCGAGGCGATCCGCGACCACCAGGTCGTGATCGTCGCGGGCGAGACGGGCTCCGGCAAGACGACGCAGATCCCCAAGATCTGCATGGAGCTCGGCCGTGGCGTCCGCGGCATGATCGGCCATACGCAGCCGCGCCGTATCGCTGCCCGCACGGTGGCCGAGCGCGTGGCCGACGAGCTGAACACCCCGCTCGGCGAGGCCGTCGGCTGGAAGGTCCGCTTCACGGACCAGGTCAACCCGGACGGCACGTTCGTGAAGCTGATGACGGACGGCATCCTGCTGGCCGAGATCCAGACGGACCGCGAGCTGCGCGCGTACGACACGATCATCATCGATGAGGCCCACGAGCGGTCCCTGAACATCGACTTCCTGCTCGGCTATCTCGCCCAGCTGCTGCCCAAGCGCCCGGACCTGAAGGTCGTCATCACCTCGGCGACCATCGACCCGGAGCGGTTCTCCCGGCACTTCGGGGACGCCCCGATCGTCGAGGTCAGCGGCCGTACGTATCCGGTCGAGGTGCGCTATCGCCCGCTCCTGGAGGAGGACGCGGAGGACAGCGACCGCGACCAGATCACCGCGATCACGGACGCCGTCGAGGAGCTCCAGGGCGAGGGCAAGGGCGACATCCTCGTCTTCCTCTCCGGAGAGCGCGAGATCCGGGACACGGCGGACGCGCTGAACAAGAAGAACTACAAGTTCACCGAGGTCCTCCCCCTCTACGCCCGCCTCTCGCACGCCGAGCAGCACCGCGTCTTCCAGCAGCACACGGGCCGCAGGATCGTTCTCGCGACGAACGTCGCCGAGACCTCCCTCACCGTCCCGGGCATCAAGTACGTCATCGACCCCGGCACGGCCCGCATCTCCCGCTACAGCCACCGTACGAAGGTGCAGCGGCTGCCCATCGAGGCGATCAGCCAGGCCAGCGCCAACCAGCGCAAGGGCCGCTGCGGCCGTACGTCGGACGGCATCTGCATCCGGCTGTACTCGGAGGAGGACTTCACCGCCCGCCCCGAGTTCACCGACGCGGAGATCCTCCGTACGAACCTGGCGAGCGTCATCCTGCAGATGACCGCGGCCGGTCTCGGCGACATCGAGAAGTTCCCCTTCATCGACCCGCCGGACCACCGCAACATCCGCGACGGTGTCCAACTCCTCCAGGAACTGGGCGCCCTGGACCCGACGCAGAAGGACCCGAAGAAGCGCCTCACCCCGGAGGGCCGCAAGCTGGCCCAGCTGCCGGTGGACCCGCGCCTGGCCCGCATGGTCCTCGAGGCCGACAAGAACGGCTGCGTGCGCGAGGTCATGGTGATCGCCGCCGCGCTCTCCATCCAGGACCCGCGCGAGCGCCCCGCCGAGAAGCAGACGCAGGCCGACCAGCAGCACGCGCGCTTCAAGGACGAGACGTCCGACTTCCTGGCCTTCCTCAACATGTGGCGGTACATCCGCGAGCAGCAAAAAGAGCGCGGCTCGTCCTCGTTCCGCCGGATGTGCAAGGCGGAGTACCTGAACTTCCTGCGGATCCGCGAGTGGCAGGACATCTACACCCAGCTGCGTACGGTCGCCAAGCAGATGGGCATCCACGTCAACGAGGACGATGCCCCCGAGCAGCAGGTGCACATCTCCCTGCTCGCCGGGCTCCTCTCCCACATCGGGATGAAGGACGTGAAGGAGGGCGCGAAGAACGAGTATCTGGGCGCCCGGTCCGCCAAGTTCGCGGTCTTCCCCGGCTCGGCGCTCTTCAAGAAGCCCCCGCGCTTCATCATGTCCGCGGAGTTGGTGGAGACCTCGCGCCTCTGGGCCCGCGTGAACGCGAAGATCGAGCCGGAGTGGGTCGAGCCGCTCGCCCAGCATCTGCTCAAGCGCACGTACAGCGAGCCGCACTGGGAGAAGGACGCGGCGGCCGTGATGGCGTACGAGAAGGTCACGCTGTACGGCGTCCCGATCATCGCCCAGCGCAAGGTGAACTACGGGCGGATCGACGCCGAGGTCTCCCGCGACCTGTTCATCCGCAACGCCCTCGTGGAGGGCGACTGGCGCACGCACCACAAGTTCTTCGCCGCCAACCGCCGCCTCCTGACCGAGGTGGAGGAGCTTGAGCACCGCGCGAGGCGCCGCGACATCCTCGTCGACGACGAGACGCTCTTCGACTTCTACGACCAGCGGGTGCCGGAAGACGTCGTCTCCGGGGCGCACTTCGACTCCTGGTGGAAGAAGAAGCAGCGCGAGGAGCCGGAGCTGCTCGACTTCGAGCGCTCGATGCTCATCAACGAACGTGCCGGCGACGTGTCGAAGGACGACTATCCCGATACGTGGCGTCAGGGCGCGCTCAAGTTCAAGGTGACGTACCAGTTCGAGCCGGGCGCGGACGCGGACGGCGTCACGGTGCACGTGCCGCTCCAGGTCCTGAACCAGGTCACCTCGGACGGCTTCGACTGGCAGATCCCGGGCCTGCGCGAGGAGGTCGTGATCGAGCTGATCCGCTCCCTGCCCAAGCCGGTCCGCAGGCACTACGTCCCCGCGCCCAACTACGCGAAGGCGTTCCTCGACCGCGCCGTGCCGCTCCAGGAACCACTGCACGTGACGCTGGCGCGGGAGCTCCAGCGGATGGTCGGCGTCCCCGTCTCACCGGACGACTTCGACCTCACGCGCGTACCTGACCACCTGAAGATCACCTTCCGGATCACCGACGAGCGGCGCAAGAAGCTCGCCGAGGACAAGGACCTGGAGGCGCTGAAGCTCCAGCTCCGCCCGAAGGCCCGCAAGGCCCTCTCCCAGGCGGCCGCCGCGACCGCCGAGCGCAGTGGCGGCGCGGCCGTCGAGCGATCCGGCCTCACGGACTGGACGATCGGCACCCTCAGCCGTGTCTTCGAGACGCGTCGCGCGGGCCAGCCGGTGAGGGCGTACCCGGCGCTCGTGGACGACGGCTCCGAAGCGAACACCGTCTCCGTACGCCTCTTCGACACCGAGGCGGAGCAGCAGCAGGCGATGTGGAAGGGCACGCGCCGCCTCATCCTGCGCAACATCCCGGTGAATCCGGCCAAGTTCGCCTCGGACAAGCTGACCAACGCCCAGAAGATCGCCCTGTCCGCGAACCCGCACGGCTCCATCCAGGCGCTCTTCGCCGACTGCGCGATGGCGGCCGCGGACAAACTGATCGGCGACTTCGGCGGTCCCGCCTGGGACGAGGAGTCGTACCGCAAGCTGTACGAGAAGGTGCGCGCCGAGATCGTCGACACGACGGTCCGCACGGTGAGCCAGGTCCAGCAGGTCCTCGCCGCCTGGCAGGCCTGCGAGCGCCGCCTGAAGTCGACGAAGAGCCCGACGCTGCTGCCCAACCTCACGGACGTACGGGCGCAGTTGGACGCCCTCATCGGCCCCGGCTTCGTCACGGCCACGGGGATCCGCCGCCTGGCGGACCTGATGCGCTACATGGTCGCCGCCGGCCGCCGGCTCCAGCAGATGCCGACGAACGTCCAGCGGGACACCTCGCGCATGGAGAAGGTCCAGGAGATGCAGGACGAGTACGCCTGGCTCCTGGAACAGCTGCCGCAGGGCCGCCCCGTCCCCCAGGAGGTCCTGGACATCCGGTGGATGCTGGAGGAGCTCCGGGTCAGCTACTTCGCGCACGCGCTCGGCACGGCGTACCCCGTCTCGGACAAGCGGATCGTGAAGGCGATCGACGCGGCCGCACCGTGATCACCCGTGCACCCTGGGTGAGTTCGACCGCCGGGCCTGCGCTGCTGTAGAGTCCTGTCTCGCAGCGCAACGCGCAATCGGCGCCGCAAAGCAAGGTCCTGTGGAGCAGTTTGGAGTGCTCGCCACCCTGTCAAGGTGGAGGCCGCGGGTTCAAATCCCGTCAGGACCGCAGTAGACGATGGGCCGTATCCCTCAGGGATGCGGCCCATCGTCGTTCCCGCATCTTGACTGCGTCACATTCCGCCGGTACCTAGACAACAGGGAACGGGGGCGGGACCCGCTCCCCAGCGGGAGGTGGCGTATGACTGCTTCAGCGGCGTCCGCACGGCACGAGATACGCGCTCTGCTGCGCGCCCACCTCTCCGCGGCGACCAGCTATCGCCACGTGACCCGGCACTGCCCGATCTGCCACCGGCTGGAGCGGCTCGCCCTGGAGACCTCGTCCGCCGCCCCTGCCGCCTCTGACGCCCCTGACGCCCAGGGCGGCTGTGAGGGCGGCTGCGAGGGCGGCTGCGAGCCGGACGAGGACGAAAGTCCCCCGAACGCGTGACCAAAGCCGACCCGCGACCCCCCTCCGCGATGGGAGGCTGAACTCCTGGGCGGAGAAGGCGATTCGAGCGGCTCCACTAGCCCAGAGGCATCGAGGGCAACAAGAGTCACGGCGTGTGATGGGTGTCACCGAAGGAGTTTTGGAAACCCCGGAACTTACACCCGTCCTACAACAGGTCAATTTAATATGTGCAATTGCACCACCCGGAGAGGGCTCCGCCCAGCACCCGGGCGGCCTCCCTCCAGCCGGCCCAGCGGCGGCGCGACGGCACTCCTCAGAGACCAACAAGCCCGCTCACAGCGGCGCTCACCAGCACCTCTCGGGCGCACAAAAAAGATCGCGCTGGACCCGGCGGAGTCCAGCGCGATCGAAACGACTCACCCATGAGGCTCAGGCGTGGGACCCGTTGGGGCGGGACCCGCGTCGTGTGTAGCTAGAGGTCGGACGGTGCGGACGGGTTGGGGGACCCGACAGCGGTCGTACTCTTCGTCCGAGTGCTGCGATTACTGCGGATACTGCGATTACTGCGGTTTTGCGGTGAATCAAGCCTCGCTGCGCTGCTGCGGGATGCCCGCGAGCAGTGCGCGGACCTCAGCCTCGCGGTAACGACGATGCCCGCCGAGCGTGCGAATCGACGTGAGCTTGCCAGCCTTGGCCCAACGCGTCACCGTCTTCGGGTCGACGCGGAACATCGTGGCAACCTCAGCCGGGGTCAGCAGCGGCTCGGCATCAGGGGTGCGAGCGGTCATGAGCGGCCTCCTCGGAGAACCGAACCTTCTCGGTTCATTCCTCTAAATTCTGCACCTTGACCCGCGTTGCCCGAAATGGCGGACGCGAGTCGAGTCGGTTATAGGACGAACGGCTTGTCCTCGGCACTACAACTACACCATCCGTCCAGCCACGTCGGCCAAACCGATGGAATTGCCCTCCCAGGTGTCTATCAGCGACGGAAGCCGATGGACCATGCCATAGCGGACAGTCACGCCACAGTGACGATCAGTCACAGAGCGATCAGGAGTCAACAGACCCCCCATAGCGTGCAATGCTGAGTATTCCGCCCAGACATGGACGGAAGGAGCCCTCCCCGGACTCCTTGTCCTATTTTGGCACGAGGGGGGGCGATGGGCGCAAGGGCCCAGTAAGTGCGGTCCGTCACGCTTGATACAAAAGCCCGGATCGGGACCTACGTCCCGTGTAGGCGTCACGTCAGGGTGACACGTGGGGGTGACCCACCAACGCCCCGTTGACGCCGAGTTCGAGAACGGGCCGAGGCTCAGTTCGAGAACTGGCGGTCCCGGACCGCCTTCCATCGCTCCATGAGCCTCGCATACGCCTCGCCGGCACCCTCGCCGTCGCCGCTGCGCAGCGCCTCGATTCCTTCCGCCACGTCCGCCGCCGAGTGGTCCTCGTCGAGCTGCCCCTCGGACAGGGCGTGCACGAGCCCGCCGTAGTCGAGCTCGACCAGGGAGCGCGGATGGAACTCCTCCAGCCACCGGCCCACGTCCATGAGCCCTTCGACGAGCGGTCCGTCGTCGAGGGTGTCCCGCAGTGTCCTGAGCGCGCGGGCCACCCGGCGCCGCGCCTGCACCATCGGCGTGCGGTAGCGCAGGACGGGCGCGCAGGCCGCCGCCGCACGCTCTTCGTCCTCGCCCCGCTTCTCGTACCCCTTCTCGAACTGACGCTCCTCGTCCGAGACGAGCACGAACCAGTTCAGCGGCACCTGCCACGTCGATGTACGGATCCAGGGGCGCGCGTCAGGGTTCCTGGCGAGCCACTGTTCGTAGTCCGCGGCCGTCTGGCGGCGCACCACCGGCGGCAGGACCGCGTCGAGGACCGGCACCGGCAGCTGCCCCGCAAGCTCCCCCAGGGCCTGCCAGCCGCGCAGCCGGGTGCGCCAGGGGCAGACGCACACCACCCCGTCGGCCTCCACCACGAACGCGTCGCTGCTCTCGTGCACCGGGACGGGCACCGGCGGTGTCGGCAGCAAGTCGGCCAGGGAGCGCCTCAGTTCGTCCTGGTACGAGGGGCGGTCGGTGCGCCGTGCGTACCGCGCCCAGTGGCTTCGTTCGGGTTCGGGGAAGGCCGCGAGAGGCTCATAGACGCGCAAGTAGGACGCGTACGGGACGACCAACGAAGACACCTTGGGCACGGCTGCTCCCTCCCCCTCGTACCGGCTGGAAAACACTGCAAATCGTGCCATGGCCGAACTCAGCCGTACCGGTCGCTGCGCCGGGAGAGGGTGATCCTCGGCACTGCGCGGCCACCGGGTTCTCACAGGCTTTAGTCTCATGCCCATCGGACCCCCGCCACCCGCACGGGAGCCCGCCCAACCGCCGCCACTTGACCGGGAGTCACCACAGTGACCGAAGCAGACAACGGCGTCCTGCACACCCTGTTCCACTCGGACCAGGGGGGCCATGAGCAAGTAGTGCTCTGTCAGGACCGTGCCAGCGGCCTCAAGGCCGTCATCGCCATCCACTCCACCGCCCTGGGCCCGGCCCTGGGCGGCACCCGCTTCTATCCGTACGCGAGCGAGGAGGCCGCCGTCGCCGACGCGCTGAACCTCGCGCGCGGGATGTCGTACAAGAACGCCATGGCCGGTCTCGACCACGGCGGCGGCAAGGCCGTGATCATCGGTGACCCCGAGCAGATCAAGAGCGAGGAGCTGCTCCTCGCCTACGGCCGCTTCGTCGCCTCGCTCGGTGGCCGATACGTGACGGCGTGCGATGTCGGTACGTACGTCGCGGACATGGACGTCGTCGCACGTGAGTGCCGCTGGACGACCGGCCGCTCCCCCGAGAACGGCGGCGCGGGCGACTCGTCCGTGCTCACCGCCTTCGGTGTCTTCCAGGGCATGCGCGCCTCGGCCATGCACCTATGGGGCGTCTCGACGCTGCGCGGCCGCAAGGTCGGCGTCGCGGGCGTCGGCAAGGTCGGCCACCACCTCGTCGAGCACCTCCTGGAGGACGGCGCCGAGGTCGTGATCACCGATGTGCGCGAGGAGTCCGTGAACCGGATCACCCACAAGCACCCGTCCGTGACCGCCGTCGCCGACACCGAGGCGCTGATCCGGGTCGAGGGCCTCGATGTGTACGCCCCCTGCGCGCTGGGCGGCGCCCTGAACGACGAGTCCGTGCCGGTGCTCACCGCGAAGGTGGTCTGCGGCGCCGCCAACAACCAGCTCGCGCACCCGGGTGTGGAGAAGGACCTCGCCGACCGCGGCATCCTCTACGCGCCCGACTACGTGGTGAACGCGGGCGGTGTGATCCAGGTCGCCGACGAGCTGCACGGCTTCGACTTCGACCGGTGCAAGGCGAAGGCGTCGAAGATCTTCGACACCACTCTTGCCATATTCGCTCGTGCGAAGGAAGACGGCATTCCGCCGGCCGCGGCGGCCGACAGGATCGCCGAGCAGCGGATGGCGGAGGCCCGCCTCCGCTGACCTGACAGGTGCCGTGAAAGGGCCCCGCCGACGTGCGCGAGAGACAAGACTCACCCCCGTCGGCGGGTCGCCCGACAAGAAGAGGTTAAAATCGCAGTTGACCAGCGAGGACAGGGCTCCTCGCGGGTTCTGCGCCGAGGCGCGTCCTGCGGGCGACGTACCGTATGGCCGCAGGAGCAGGTACCGTGGAAGCCCTACGGACCGGCCTCTCCACGGAGAGCCCGTTCCTGATCATGAACGCGTGTCAAGACTCTGGGGTCACCAAGCCCCATATCCGAGGGGGTCGAGCCATGGGGCGCGGCCGGGCAAAGGCCAAGCAGACGAAGGTCGCCCGCCAGCTGAAGTACAGCAGCGGCGGGACTGACCTCTCGCGTCTGGCCAATGAGCTGGGCGCTTCGACTTCGCAACAGCCGCCGAATGGCGAGCCGTTCGAAGACGACGACGAGGAAGACGACCCGTACGCCCAGTACGCGGATCTGTATAACGACGACGAGGACGAGGACTCCGCCGACGAGTCCGGTCCTTCGTCGCAGCGCCGCGGCGCTTGACCTCGTTGCATTCGTAGCACTCGCAGTATTCGCAGTTCTCGTAGCAACTGCACTTCACCCGGTCCGGGGTGGTCACCACACCGGACCGGGTTTTGTGCTGCCCTGAGATCTGCCGCACGGGCCTACTTCGCGTAGTCGCCGATGAGCTCAGCGCCCGTCGCGTGCTCGCCACGCTCGGTGCTGTATTCATTTCGATCAACGATGGCACCGGCGATCCAGGCGTCCACGCCGCGGTCCGCGAGGGTCGCGAGGGCCGCGTCGGCGGACTCCTCGGGGACGATCGCCATCATGCCGACGCCCATGTTCAGCGTCTTCTCCAGCTCCAGGCGCTCGACCTGGCCCGCCTTGCCGACGACGTCGAAGACCGCGCCGGGCGTCCAGGTCTCGCGGTCGACGACCGCGTGCAGACCGTCCGGGATGACCCGGCCCAGGTTCGCCGCGAGGCCGCCGCCCGTGATGTGGCTGAAGGCGTGGACGTCCGTGGTGCGGGTGAGCGCCAGGCAGTCCAGGGAGTAGATCTTGGTGGGCTCCAGGAGCTCCTCGCCGAGCGTGCGGCCGAACTCCTCGACCTGGCGGTCCAGGGACCAGCCGGCGCGGTCGAAGACCACGTGCCGGACGAGCGAGTACCCGTTCGAGTGAAGGCCGGAGGACGCCATGGCGATGACCGCGTCACCCTTACGGATGCGATCGGGGCCAAGGACACGGTCGGCCTCGACCGCGCCCGTGCCGGCGCCCGCGACGTCGAAGTCGTCCGGGCCGAGCAGACCCGGGTGCTCGGCCGTCTCGCCGCCGATGAGGGCGCACCCTGCGAGCACACAGCCCTCGGCGATGCCCTTCACAATGGCCGCGACACGCTCGGGGTGGACCTTGCCGACGCAGATGTAGTCGGTCATGAAGAGCGGCTCCGCGCCGCACACCACGATGTCGTCCATGACCATGGCGACCAGGTCGTGCCCGATGGTGTCGTACACGCCGAGCTGGCGGGCGAGGTCGACCTTCGTGCCGACGCCGTCGGTGGCGGAGGCCAGCAGGGGGCGCTCGAAGCGCTTGAGGGCGGAGGCGTCGAAGAGTCCGGCGAAGCCGCCGATGCCACCGAGGACCTCGGGGCGCTTCGTCTTCTTCACCCACTCCTTCATCAGCTCGACGGCGCGGTCGCCCGCCTCAATGTCGACGCCTGCGGAGGCGTAGCTGGCACCGGTGGTCTCAGGCATGGGGGATGAGAGCTTTCGTGTCGTTACTACGGGTGGCTTACGGGCGACGGATCGCGTCGGCCGCTGCCGTGGACGCCGGACCGGCGGCCAGCTCCGTCTCCAGGAGCTGCTTGCCGAGCAGCTCGGGGTCAGGGAGGTCCATCGGGTACACGCCGTCGAAGCAGGCGCGGCAGAGGTTCGGCTTGTCGATGGTCGTGGCCTCGATCATGCCGTCGATGGAGATGTACGAGAGCGAGTCGGCGCCCATCGAGGTGGCGATCTCGTCGATCGTCATGCCGTTGGCGATGAGCTCGGCGCGGGTCGCGAAGTCGATGCCGAAGAAGCAGGGCCACTTCACGGGCGGGGACGAGATCCGGATGTGGATCTCGGCGGCCCCGGCCTCGCGGAGCATCTTGACCAGGGCGCGCTGGGTGTTGCCGCGGACGATCGAGTCGTCGACGACGACAAGACGCTTGCCCTTGATGACTTCCTTGAGGGGGTTCAGCTTGAGGCGGATGCCGAGCTGGCGGATCGTCTGCGAGGGCTGGATGAAGGTCCGGCCGACGTAGGCGTTCTTGACGAGGCCGGCGCCGAAGGGGATGCCGGAGGCTTCCGCGTAACCGATCGCGGCGGGCGTTCCGGACTCCGGGGTCGCTATGACGAGGTCGGCCTCGACCGGAGCTTCCTTGGCGAGTTTCCGGCCCATCTCGACGCGCGAGAGGTAGACGTTCCGGCCGGCGATGTCGGTGTCGGGGCGCGCCAGATAGACGTACTCGAAGACGCAGCCCTTGGGCTTCGCTTCCGCGAATCGGGACGTTCGCAGTCCGTTCTCGTCGACCGCGACGAACTCGCCGGGCTCGACCTCGCGGACGAAGCTCGCGCCGCAGATGTCGAGGGCCGCGGACTCCGAGGCGACGACCCAGCCGCGCTCCAGACGGCCGAGGACCAGCGGGCGGATGCCCTGCGGGTCACGGGCCGCGTACAGCGTGTTCTCGTCCATGAAGACGAGGGAGAAGGCGCCCTGAACGTCCGGGAGGACCTTCATGGCGGCTTCTTCGATGGTCAGCGGCTTGCCGTCGTCGTCCGTCTGGCCCGCGAGGAGAGCCGTCACCAGGTCGGTGTCGTTGGTCGCCGCGACCTGGGTCGCGCGGCCGTTCTCCTTGGGCAGGTCGGCGACCAGCTCGGCGAGCTGGGCCGTGTTGACGAGGTTGCCGTTGTGCCCGAGCGCGATGGAGCCGTGCGCGGTGGCACGGAACGTCGGCTGGGCGTTCTCCCATACGGAGGCTCCAGTGGTCGAGTAGCGGGCGTGACCGACCGCGATATGACCCTGGAGCGAGCTGAGAGACGTTTCGTCGAAGACCTGGGAGACGAGCCCCATGTCCTTGAAGACAAGGATCTGGGAGCCGTTGCTGACCGCGATTCCCGCGGATTCCTGGCCTCGATGCTGTAGGGCGTACAGCCCGAAGTAAGTGAGCTTGGCGACCTCTTCACCCGGGGCCCAGACACCGAAGACGCCGCAAGCGTCCTGGGGGCCTTTCTCGCCGGGGAGCAGATCATGATTGAGTCGACCGTCACCACGTGGCACGACACCGAGTGTAGGCGAGATCGACCACTGGTCCGAATTGGGGATACGGGGCCTGTACGGAGCGTGAGTGCGGCCCTGGTGCGTACGGGAAGTACGAAGCCCGTGTGAACAGATGAGCCGGAGCGTTGACGGGGGCGGCCGGGCCCGTGAAGCTCCTGGTCCATGCCCTCGCAAACCCTCGGTGACCCCTCGGCCACTCTTGTGGAGCGCCGCCACGTCGACCTGGTCCGTGTCGCGAGCGCCATCTGTCGCAGCGCTGCCTGAACTCACTCTCCGTCTCAGTTTTCCCGACTCCGGGTACGTGTCGCTGCCGTGCGCCGTGCCCGTCCGTTCAGGAGCGCAGCCATGTCCTCGTACGAAAAGTCTTCTCTGTCCCGGCGGGCCTTCACCGGTGCCGTGGGTGCCGGTGCCGCCGCCGCGGTGGGTCTGCCCGCTGCCGCCGAGGCCCGTGAGCGGCCCTTCCGCGCGGCCTCGCGGCGGAGCGGCCGGCGGCCGAACATCCTTTTCATCCTCGGCGACGACCTGGGCTGGGCCGACCTCTCCTCCTACGGGTCGCCGCACATCAAGACGCCGAACCTGGACCGCCTCGCACGCCAGGGCGTGCGGTTCACCGATGCCTACTCCGGGTCCGCGACCTGCTCGCCGACCCGCTTCAGCCTCTACACGGGGCGCTTCCCGGGACGTACGAAGGGCGGGCTCGCGGAGCCGATAGCCGACAAGTCCGTGGGCCTGGAGCCGACGCATCCGACGCTGGCCTCGCTGCTGCGGGACGCCGGATACGCGACCGCGCTGATCGGCAAGTGGCACTGCGGGTACCTGCCCGACTACTCCCCGACCCGGTCGGGCTGGGACGAGTTCTTCGGGAACTTCGGCGGGGCCCTGGAGTACTACTCGAAGCTGGGGCTCGGCGGTGAGTACGACCTCTACGAGGGCGACGCCGAGTACAAGGACCTGCGCTACTACACGCGGATCCTGACCGAGCGGGCGAGCGAGTACGTGGGGCGGGACCACGGGGACAAGCCGTGGCTGCTCAATCTGAACTTCACCACCCCGCACTGGCCGTGGATCGCCGACGGGGACGAGGAGCAGAGCGCCGAGATCGTGCGGCGGATCAAGGCGGGCGAGAAGGGGGCCCTCTGGCACCAGGACGGCGGTTCCGTCGAGAAGTACACGGAGATGGTGCAGGACCTGGACCGGTCGGTCGGTGAGGTCCTGAAGGCCCTGAAGAAGTCCGGGCAGGAGCGGGACACCCTGGTCTTCTTCGCCTCCGACAACGGCGGCGAGCGCTTCTCGTACAACTGGCCCCTGTCGGGCAACAAGGCCTCGCTCCAGGAGGGCGGCATCCGCGTGCCGACCATCGTGCGCTGGCCCGCGCGGCTGGACGGCGGGCAGGTCAGCCACGAGCCCGTGTTCACACCGGACTGGACGGCGACGCTCCTGGAGATCGGCGGGGCCAGGCCGAGCCCCGCGCACCCGCTGGACGGGACCAGCCTCGCGCCCTACCTCTTGAAGGGCGAGGAGCTCGCGGAGCGGGAGCTGTTCTGGCGGGTGCGCGGGGAGCGGGCGCTGCGGCGCGGGGAGTGGAAGTACTACCGGGGCAAGGGCGGCAAGGACCAGCTCTTCCACCTCACCGCGGACCAGCGGGAGCAGGCCGACCGGGCCGTGGACGAGCCGAAGCTGCTGGCGGAGCTGAAGGCGGCGTGGGAGAGGACCGACGCGGGGCTGCTGCCTTACCCCGCTGCCCCGGCCACCGGGCCGCGAGCCTGAACTGAGGCTTAAGCGCGGCCTAAGAAGCCCTCCGAGGGGTTCGCGCGGGCCCGAGTGATCGCTAGCGTGCCTTGCGCGCACCCGAGTTGATCTTCAGGCCCGCGCGAACCCCCACTCGGAAGGTCCTCCATGAAACCGTCCCCGCGCCTCTGCCTCATACCGGCCGCCGTGGCCGCCGCCCTGACCGCCGCTTCCGCCACGCCAGCGCCCGCCGCCGACGAGCCGGAGCGGCGGGTGCAGGTCGCCATGGTGAACTTCACGGACAGCCGGACCCCGGACGCGGGCAAGCTCGAAACCGCCCTGAAGGACAACTACTTCGGCGCCGAAGGCTCCCTCACCTCGTACTACAACGAGGTCACCGGAGGCGCGACCACCTTCAAGGCGGCCGAGGGCGACGGCGTCACCGGACCCGTCGACATCGACCTCGCGGCCACCGGCTGCGACACCGGAAAGATCAACGATCTGACACGCAAGGCTCTCGCCGCGAAGGGCGTCCCCGAGGACAGTTACGACCACCTGTCGCTCGTCTTCCCCTCGGAGAAGGCAGGCTGCGACTGGCTCGCGCTCGGCACCGTCGGCGGCGGCACCACCTGGATGCCCATCGGCGCCGACGGCAAGATGTCGATGACGGCCCTGGTCCACGAGTTCGGCCACAACTTCGGCTACAGCCACCACATGCGCCTTCGCTGCCCCGAGGGCGACCTCGGCGAGGGCTGCGAGGAGGACGGCACCAGTCACAAGACCCCGATGGGCGGCGGCGGTTGGGAGGCCGGGCTCACCTCGCCCGAGCTCCTGCACAACAAGTGGCTGACGGGCGGCGAGGTCGCCAAGCCCGGCAAGTCCGGTACGTACACGCTGCGTCCGCTGTACGGGAGCGGAAGCGGGGTCCGTGCGATCGACATCCCGCTGGGCGACGACCGCCTCGTCGTGGAGCTGCGGCACGCGTCCGGCACCGTGGACGGCGAGGTCCAGGGCGTGCACGCCTACCGGGTGCCGGACGGGGACTACACGAAGTCGGCGCTCATCGACCCGACCCCGGACGCCGACGAGTCCACCGGCGGCGACGCCCCGGCCGACGCGGACGCGCTCAAGGCGGGCGCGACGCTGACGGACACGGCACGGAAGGTCGAGGTCGAGGTCGTGAAGGCGGGGGCCGACGCGGCGACGGTGCGGGTGAGCCTGGACGGGGTGGCGGCGCCGGCGGCGGCCGCGAAGGCCGCCGGGCCCCGGGAAGCCCGGGAAACTCCGGAAGCCTCCAACGAGGCCCGCCCTGCCGGGGGTTCCACCGAACTCGCCGAGACCGGCGGCGACTCCGACACCACGCTCGCCTACTCCGTCGGCGGCGGCCTGATGCTCGCCTTCGGCGGGGCGTTCCTGCTGAAGTCCCGCGCCCGCCGCGTGGCTACTTCTGCTTCGTCTGCTTCTGGTCGGCGTTCGCGCTGACGACCGTGCCGTCGGCCGCGGTGAGCGAGAGGCCGCTGTGGCTCAGGCGGTAACTCACCTTGCCGTCGAAGAGCTTGAGGAGCTTCTTCTCGGTGTCGCCCGCGGCTCCCTCGCACATCATCCGGGTGGTCCGCGGGGCGCCCAGGGTGATCTGCCCGTCCTTCACCTCCGCCTTGGCCGAGACGGTGTTGCAGCCGAGGTTGCCGCGGACGGTGCCGTCCTTGCCGAAGGTCAGATGAGCCTTGCCGTCCACTTCCTTCGGCAGGGACGCCGTGGTCTTGCCGTCGCCGATGGCGTTCACGTTCCACTTGGTGCCCGTCAGCGGGACGTCCGGCTCCGAGGTGAGGGCCACGCGGTCTCCCTTGTCGGTGGTGAGCGTCAGCTTGTCGCCGTCGACCGCGGCCTTCAGCTCGCCCTTGCCGAGGGCACGCTTGAAGGCGTTCTCGAAGTCCTGCTTCTCGCAGGCCCGCTTGGTGGAGATGGCGTTGGCGAAGTCGACACTCTCACCGTCGGCGGACACGTCCGCCGTGAAGCCGTTGCAGCCGTAGTTGCCCTCGGCCTTCCCCTTGTCGCCGATCTTGACGTAGGCGTCGGTCGGAGCCTGCTGCTTCTTGCCGTTCACCGTGACGCTCTCGACGCTCCAGTGGACGCCGGCGATGCGCGGTTCGGACCCGACGGACCCGCTGCCTGAGCCGGTCTCGGTGCCGCACGCGGTGAGCATGCCCGCGGCGGCCAGGGCCATGACGGTCGGAGTCAGTCGTTGCTTCTGCATGCCGGTGTGACGGGACAAGTGGGGGTTCTGGTTCCCCTCGCCCGCCGAGACGGCCACGACTAGCTCATGACCGGCAGCAGCCCCGCCAGGTCCGCCCGCTCCCCGCTCGCGCTGACCTTCGCCGCGTCGAGGGCCGTCTTCCAGCCCGTACGCCCGGTCGCGAGGCGGATCCAGGTGAGCGGGTCGGTCTCGACGACGTTCGGCGGGGTTCCGCGGGTGTGCCGGGGCCCTTCCACGCACTGGACCACGGCGAACGGCGGGATCCTGACCTCGACGGCGCCACCGGGAGCCTTCACCGCGAGGGCGTCGGCGAGCAGCCGGGTGCATGCGGCCAGGGCCTGACGGTCGTACGGGACGTCGAGGCCCGGCACCGCGTCGTTCAAGTCGTCGGTGTGGACGATGAGTTCGACGGTGCGGGTGACCAGGAAGTCGTCGAGGGCCATCGCGCCGAACCGGGTCGGCATGAGCCGCCCCGCCGTGACGTCCGGCAGGGCTTCCTCGAAGCCTGCGAGCGTGCGCGCGTACAGCTCGTCCAGGTCCTCCTGCGCGGCGAAGGCACGCGATGCCTCGTCGACCTGCGCCGCGGCCGAAGCGGTCGCGAACGGCCAGTCGAGCAGGGCCACTTCACGGGCCGGGGGCTCCGGCATGGCGAGGAAGCGGGTGGCGCCGCCGAGGGCCATCGTGAGGTGCGCGGCGAGCTCGCGGACGGTCCAGCTGCCGAGCCGGGTCGGCAGGGCGAGCTGCTCGGGCTCCAGGGCGCCGACCGCTTCTCGTACGTTCCCGAACTGGGCGAGCACGGCGGTGCGGATCTTGGCGGAGTCGTACGAACGCATGCGCTTCTTGGCCGGTGGCATGCGCCGAGCCTAATTCTTCCCGGGGTACCCCTGGAGACCCTTTTCCACCTGGCCGAACACGCGCTCGGCGGCCGCGGCGCAGTCCTTGGCGATCTCGTCGAGCGGATCGCCGTCGAGGGTGCGCCGATGGTTCTCCACGATGAGGGCGTTCCGGGCGCCGATCAGCTGGGCGGCGGCGACCCGCGAGAGGAGCAGGTCGTCCGTCTCCTCGGCGAGGGCGTCCGCGAGGAGCTGGATGCTGCGCATGTGGAAGCTGACCATGCGCAGAGCGAGGGTCGGCGTCTCGCTGATGAGCTGGCGCACCTTGAGGGCCCGGGGGTCGCCGCTGAGGCCGATCGACGGGTCGCGCCCGGCGATCTGCTCCAGGAACCGGCCGCGCATCGCGACGACCGCGGACTCGCCGGGCTGCCGTTCGCGCACCGCGCGGGCCGGGTCGCCGACGTGCTCCTCCATCGGGCCGACGATCGCGCCTTCCTTGGTGCCGAAGTAGTTGAAGACGGTCATCTTCGACACGTCGGCGGCCTCGGCGATCTCCGCCACGGAGACGTGATCGAAGCCCCGCTCGGAGCAGAGGTCCACGGCGGCCTGCCAGATGCGCGACGCGGTCTGCTTCTTCTTGCGCGCGCGCAGCCCCAGCTCCTCAGTCATGCAGGTCACGGTACCGGGAGGGCCTCTTCCCGCACCGTGAACGTCTCGCCGTTCGCGGGCACCCCGATCCCCCGCCAGCGGAACGGCACACCCCGCGCGGTGTCCAGGTCGGGGCCGTCCATCAGCTGGAAGTGCACGTGGGGTTCGGTCGAGTTGCCGGAGTTCCCGCAGCGGGCCACGACCTGCCCGGCCCGGACCTTGTCCCCGGCGCGTACCGCGAGCGAGCCCCGCTGGAGGTGCGCGTACATGGCGTACGTGCCGTCGCCGAGGTCGAGGGTGATGTGGTTGCCGACGATGCGGCGGGCGCCGCCCAGCGTCCGCACGACGGCCTCGACGATCATCAAGTAGACGAGCGCGACGAGGGAATTGCGGCTGAGGTGGTCGCGCTGTCCGTCCTCCGCGTGTACGACGGTGGCGTCGGCGACGGCGAGCAGCGGGGCCCCGAAGGCGGGGAAGGCCTCGTTGCCCCGCGCGATGGGCCAGGCCCAGGCGAAGGCGGGACGCTCCTTGCCCTCCGGCTCGGCCACGATGTCGATCGCGTAGGTCTGCCCGTAGCCGTGCGTGCCGTGGCTCGGCACCTTGTCGGCGGGGCTGTTCATGGCGGACCAGCGGCCGGTGACGGGCGGGGCGATCTCCCGGGCGGCCGGAGGCGCGGCCGCTATCTCCCTGCTGACGGAACCGCGCCGCGCGAGGGCGATCACGATCACCCCGACGATGGCGATCCAGCCCACCCAGTACGGGTACGGCAGGTCCACGAAGAACCCGGCGATCACATCGCCGACGACGCACAGCACCAGCAGGTACTGAAGCCGGACGGCGAATTTGCGCTGACGTACAGACATGGTGCGTGGCCCCCTCATACGGGTGAACGATCCCCGAACACCCCCGGCACTGCTGGTCAGCGGACAACACTGGCCGTTGCCCAGGGAGGAGTGCAACATGACAGTCATGGCCGAGCACACGTCTCAGATGTCGGTGGAGGACTTCGAGGAGCTCTCCCGCCTCGCCGAAAAGCAGCTCGAGGGCGTCAGGTTGGAGTTCATCGACGGACGGATCGGGGTCAAGCACGTGCCGGACGGGGATCACGTCGAGATCGTGACGTGGCTGACGAAGCGCTGCATGCAGCACAGGCCTGACTTGTGGCTGTACAGCGCAGAGCATGGTCTGACCGTGGAGACATACCGCAAGGGGCGCGCCCGCCCGGACGGATCGCTCGCGCCGGAGGGCTACTTCAAAGGCCGCCGAGACTGGGCCGACGCCAGCGGTGTGCTCATGACGGTCGAGGTCACCTCGTACGACACCGACACGCACCGTCGGGACCGCGAGGAGAAGCCCGCCGCCTATGCGGCGGCCGGCATCCCCGTGTATCTGCTCATCGACCGTGAACTCGGCAAGGTCGTGGTCCACAGCAAGCCCGACGCCGAGACCGCCCGCTATACCGACGTCCACGAGATGCGGATGGGAGCTGCCGTAGACCTGCCGGACCCGGTCGGCATCAAGCTCGACACCACCGAGCTCCTCGACTTCCTGGCCTGATGGACGAACGGAAGGCCTCGCCCCGGCAGCGGACGAGGCCTTCCGTCACGTACGAGCTGAACCCGTCAGGCGAAGAGCCCCGGCAGAGTCCCCTCGTACGCCTCGCGGATCTCGCTCAGCGGCAGCGTGAACTCGCCCTGTAGCTCCACGGCGTCACCGTCGACCACACCGACGCGCGTCGCGGGAAGCCCGCGCGCCCCGCACATGTCGGTGAAGCGCAGCTCCTCGGAGCGCGGGACGGACACGACCGCGCGCCCTGCCGACTCGCTGAAGAGGAGGGTGAACGCGTCGAGCCCGTCCGGGACGACCAGGCGCGCGCCCTTCCCGCCGCGGAGGCAGGACTCGGCGACGGCCTGCGCGAAGCCGCCGTCGGAGAGGTCGTGCGCGGCGTCGATCATGCCGTCGCGCGAGGCCGAGATGAGGATCTCGGCGAGCAGCCGCTCACGCTCCAGGTCGACCTTCGGGGGGAGCCCGCCGAGGTGGTCGTGGACGACCTGCGACCAGGCCGAGCCGCCGAACTCCTCGGTGGTGTCACCGAGCAGGTAGAGCAGCTGGCCCTCTTCAGCGAAGGCGATCGGCGTGCGGCGCGCCACGTCGTCGATCACACCGAGGACGGAGACGACGGGCGTCGGGTGGATCGCCGCCTCACCGGTCTGGTTGTAGAGCGATACGTTGCCGCCGGTCACCGGGGTGCCCAGGATCTGGCAGGCGTCGGCGAGACCACGGGTGGTCTCGGCGAACTGCCACATGACGTCCGGGTCCTCGGGCGAACCGAAGTTCAGGCAGTCCGAGACGGCGAGCGGCTTGGCGCCCGTCGCGGCGACGTTGCGGTACGCCTCCGCCAGGGCGAGCTGCGCGCCCGCGTACGGGTCGAGCTTCGAGTAGCGGCCGTTGCCGTCGTTGGCGAGGGCGACACCGAGGCCGGTCTCCTCGTCGATGCGGACCATGCCGGAGTCCTCGGGCTGCGCGAGCACCGTGTTGCCCTGCACGAAACGGTCGTACTGATCCGTCACCCACGCCTTGGAGGCCTGGTTCGGGGACGCGACGACCGCGAGCACCTGGTCGCGCAGTTCCTTCGAACTCGCGGGCCGAGCAAGCTTGTTGGCGTCGTCGGCCTGGAGGGCGTCCTGCCACTTCGGGCGCGCGTAGGGGCGCTCGTAGACCGGGCCGTCGTGGGCGACGGTGCGCGGGTCGAGGTCGACGATCTTCTCGCCGTGCCAGAAGATCTCCAGGCGGTCGCCGTCGGTGACCTCACCGACGACGGTGGCGATGACGTCCCACTTCTCGCAGATCGCGAGGAAGCGCTCGACCTTCTCGGGCTCGACGACCGCGCACATGCGCTCCTGCGACTCACTCATGAGGATCTCCTCGGGAGTGAGCGTGGAATCGCGAAGCGGTACGTCGTCGAGCTCGACGCGCATGCCGCCGGAGCCGTTGGACGCCAGCTCGGAGGTCGCGCAGGAGAGACCGGCGGCACCGAGGTCCTGGATGCCGACGACCAGCTTCTCGGCGAAGGCCTCCAGGGTGCACTCGATGAGGAGCTTCTCCTGGAAGGGGTCGCCGACCTGCACGGCCGGACGCTTCGACGGCTTGGTGTCGTCGAAGGTCTCGGAGGCCAGGATCGACGCGCCGCCGATGCCGTCACCGCCCGTGCGAGCCCCGTAGAGGATGACCTTGTTGCCGGGACCGGAGGCCTTCGCGAGGTGGATGTCCTCGTGCCGCATGACGCCGATGGCACCGGCGTTGACCAGCGGGTTGCCCTGGTAGCAGGCGTCGAAGACGAGCTCGCCGCCGATGTTCGGCAGGCCCAGGCAGTTGCCGTAGCCGCCGATGCCGGCGACGACGCCCGGCAGGACGCGCTTGGTGTCGGGGTGGTCGGCGGCGCCCATCCGCAGCGGGTCGACGACGGCGACCGGGCGCGCGCCCATCGCGATGATGTCGCGGACGATGCCGCCGACACCGGTGGCCGCGCCCTGGTAGGGCTCGACGTACGAGGGGTGGTTGTGCGACTCGACCTTGAAGGTGACCGCGTAGCCGTTGCCGACGTCGACGACGCCCGCGTTCTCACCGATGCCGACGAGCATCGCGTCGTTTTCGGGGGCCTTCTCGCCGAACTGGCGCAGGTGGACCTTGCTGCTCTTGTACGAGCAGTGCTCGGACCACATGACGGAGTACATGGCGAGCTCGGCGCCGGTGGGACGGCGGCCCAGGATCTCGCGTACGCGCGCGTACTCGTCTTCCTTCAGGCCCAGTTCGGCCCAGGGCAGCTTGACGTCGGGAGTCTCGGCTGCGTGCTTGACGGTGTCCAGAGTCATGCGTTGACCAGCTTCTTCAGGATCGAGGTGAAGAATCCGAGGCCGTCGGTGCGGCCGGTCCCGACCAGCGGCTCCACGGCGTGCTCGGGGTGCGGCATGAGGCCGACGACATTGCCCGCCTCGTTCGTGATGCCGGCGATGTCACGGAGCGAGCCGTTGGGGTTGCCCTCCAGATACCGGAAGGCGACGCGGCCCTCGGCCTCCAGCATGTCCAGGGTCCGCTCGTCGGCCGTGTACTGACCGTCGATGTTCTTGAGCGGGATCTGGATCTCCTGGCCGGCCGTGTAGTCGGCGGTCCAGGCGGTCCGGTCCGTCTCCACGCGCAGCTTCTGCTCGCGGCAGATGAAGTGCAGGTGGTTGTTGCGCAGCATCGCGCCCGGCAGCAGGTGCGACTCGGTGAGCACCTGGAAGCCGTTGCAGATACCGAGAACCGGCATCCCCGCCTTCGCCTGCGCGATGACCGACTCCATGACGGGCGAAAACCGCGAAATGGCCCCGGCCCGCAGATAGTCGCCGTACGAGAATCCGCCGGGAAGCACCACGGCGTCGACCTGCTTCAGGTCCTTGTCCCGGTGCCAGAGCGGCACGGCTTCGGCGCCGGCAACGCGGACGGCGCGCTGGGTGTCGCGGTCGTCGAGGGTTCCGGGGAAAGTGACGACTCCGATTCGAGCAGTCACTTCTCTTCCTCCACCTTTACGAAGAAGTCCTCGATCACGGTGTTGGCGAGGAAGGTTTCCGCCATCTCGTGGATACGGGCGAGGGCCGCGTCATCGACGGGCCCGTCCACCTCGAGTTCGAAGCGCTTTCCCTGACGTACGTCGGCGATCCCCTTGAATCCGAGGCGCGGCAGTGCACGCTGCACCGCCTGGCCCTGGGGGTCGAGGATCTCCGGCTTGAGCATGACGTCGACTACGACGCGTGCCACTGGCACTCCCGGTGTGTGGTGCTGGCTGAGCGGTCCCTTCAGACTACCCGCACAAAAATTCTACTCGCGTAGATTCGTAGAAACCTACGTGAGGACGGTCACGTTCCCGCCCCTACTCACGTATCGAACAGGGCACCTTCGCGAAAAATCCTGGAAAAGATCACGCATCGACATTGCGCCCGGACACGCGGGCGGATTTAGTCGGGCTTCACAATGCAATGCCAGGCACTGTACAAAGGAAAAGGGATTGGCCGATCCTTTGCACATAACAGTGCCCATAACAGCCGGACAGTCGGCATCGCCGCACGTCAACTGCGGTGGAGCCGCACGAAGGGACCGATATTCGTGGCGCAGCGTGTCGTAGTCACTCTCTTTGACGACATCGACGGCGGGGAAGCGGCGGAGACGATCGCCTTCGGTCTTGACGGCAAGTCGTACGAGATCGACCTCAATCAAACCAATGCCAAGAAACTGCGCAAGGTACTTGCCCCGTACCTGGACGCGGCCCGCAAGCAGTCGAAGTCCGGCAAGGCCTTCAAGCACACGACGGTGGCGGCGAACCCCGCGGCCGTCCGCGCCTGGGCCCGCTCGCACCAGATGGACGTGCCGCCGCGCGGCCGCATCCCGAAGAAGGTCTACGAGGCCTTCGAGGCGGCCAACTGACGCTCTGGCCCACCCTGTCCGACCTCGGTCGACGGCCTGCCAGGAGGGCCCCTCGGCAACCGACTTGACCTGCACCCCCGCCGGTCGGCTAAAGTCTGGAGCACGCCGAGGGGCAAGGCCGAAAGGCCCGAACCCCACGGAGTCTTGCGGGTGTAGTTCAGTAGTAGAACATCCCCCTTCCAGGGGGAAGGCGCAGTGTGCAATTCCTGTCACCCGCTCTGCATCGCTTACCGATCACTCATTCGAGTGCGGTAGGCTGGTGCTCGCGCCGGTCAGTGAGAGCTGGTCGGAGGCAATGCGAACGTAGCTCAGTTGGTAGAGCGCAACCTTGCCAAGGTTGAGGTCGCGAGTTCGAACCTCGTCGTTCGCTCCAGAGAAGAAGGCCCCGGTCATCGCGACCGGGGCCTTCTTCGTGCTCCGCCCCTGGTGCCGCCCGCTTCTGACATTTGTCATGCGAGCCGGTGACAGCGCGCACTGCTCCGGCGCTCGCAGCCGGGGGACGCTCTAGTCATGACTGACCAAGTGATCGACGTGACCGATCTGCGGCGCGTGTACGGGGGCGGTTTCGAGGCGGTCCGGGGAGTCTCGTTCTCCGTCGGACGCGGCGAGCTCTTCGCGCTGCTCGGAACGAACGGGGCGGGCAAGACCTCCACCGTCGAACTCCTCGAAGGGCTCGCCGCACCCGCCGGGGGGCGGGTGCGGGTGCTCGGCCACGATCCGTACGCCGAGCGCGGCGCCGTGCGCCACCGGATCGGTGTGATGCTCCAGGAGGGCGGCTTCCCCTCCGAGCTGACGGTGGCGGAGACCATACGGATGTGGGCGGCGTGCACCAGCGGCGCCCGTCCCGCCGCGGAAGCCCTGGACATGGTGGGGCTCGGCAAGCGGGCCGGCGTACGCGTGAAGATGCTCTCCGGCGGCGAGAAGCGGCGACTCGACCTGGCCACGGCCCTCATCGGGCGGCCCGAGGTGCTCTTCCTCGACGAACCCACCACCGGTCTCGACGCCGAAGGGCGCCGCGAGACCTGGGAGTTGGTGCGCGCCCTGCGCGACGGCGGCACCACCGTGCTGCTCACCACGCACTACCTCGAAGAGGCCGAGAACCTCGCCGAACGGCTCGCGATCCTGCACGAGGGGCGGATCGCGGCCGCGGGCCGGGTCGCCGACGTAGTGGCCGAGCAGCCGTCGCAGGTCTCCTTCGAACTGCCCGCCGGGTACTTCGTCGGGGATCTGCCGCCGCTCGGCGAGCTCGGCGTGAGCGAGCACGAGATCGACGGGGGCCGGGTGCGGCTGCGTACGCATGAGTTGCAGCGGGCGGCCACGGGGCTGCTGCTGTGGGCGCGGGACGCGAACGTCGAGCTCGGCAGGCTCGACGTACGGGCCGCTTCGCTGGAGGAGGCGTTCCTGCGCATCGCGCGGGACGCCGAGGGTGCGGCTGATGTCGCGGAGAAGGAGACGGTGGCATGAGTGCGCTGACGGTTACCCCGCAAGCGGTGACGACTCCCGCCAAGCGGATGGCAGCGCTCGCCCGGGCGGAGCTCACGCTGCTCGGGCGCACCAAGGGGACGTTGTTCGCGGCGCTGTTCGTGCCGCTGGTGATGCCGTTCAGCCTGCACCAGGTCGCGGAGGGCATGGACCTGAAGGGCACCGGGCTCTCGGTGGGGTCCGTGGTGGTGCCCGGCGCCATCGGCTTCTCCCTGCTCTTCGCCGTCTACTCGGCGCTGACCGCCGTCTACGCCGCCCGCCGTGAGGAACTGGTGCTCAAGCGGCTGCGCACCGGTGAGCTGCGGGACCCGGAGATCCTTGCCGGGGCCGCGCTGCCCTCGGTCGCCATCGGCACGATCCAGATCATCGTCCTCGCGGTCGCCTGCGTCGCCCTGCTCGACGCGGGGGCGCCCAGCGCGCCGCATCTCATCGTCATCGGGGTGCTGCTCGGCCTGGTGATGTTCAGCGCCCTCGGCGCGGTGACCGCCAGCCTCAGCAGGTCCGTGGAGTCCGCGCAGGTCATGGCCACGCCTCTGGCGTTCGGCTCGATGTTCGGCTCGGGTCTCTTCATCCCCTTCGAGGTCATGCCCGACAAGCTCGCCTCGGTCTGCGAACTCCTCCCGCTCTCCCCCGTGATCACGCTGGTGCGCGGCGGCTGGACCGGGGATCTCTCCGCGTCCGACGCCTTGGGCGCCCTCGTCACCGCGGTGGCCTGGAGCGTGGTCTCGGTGTTTGCTGTACGACGGTGGTTCCGCTGGGAGCCGCGGCGTTGAGGAAGGGGGCGGCGGTGGTCGTCGGGCGGATGCGAAGGCTGCAGCGGGACTGGCACAGCTCCAGCAAGATCCAGAAGGTGGAGCTGCAGAGCATGGCCATGTGGCACTCCATGCCCTGGCTGTTCTTCCTCAGCTGGGCCTCGCTGCCCGTCGGCCTGAGCCTGCGGCACCAGACGATTCCGCTCGTCCTCGGCTGGACCCTGATCGCACTCGCCGCCGTGCAGTGCGTGCACGTCAACCGCACCGTCCGAGCGTCCCTCGACCACTATCTGAAGCGGGCAGGGATGCCGCGCCGCGATCTCGCCGTTTCGGCGGTGCTCATGGTCCTCGTCCTTGGCCTGGTGATCGCCCTGCAGATCGTGGACGGCGCCGAGCCGGAGACCCTCGTCCTCGCGTCCCTCTTCGGCGTGGTCCCCTACGCGATGGCCCTCGCGTTCGCCGTGCCCGTCCGCACCTTCCTCATCCGGATCGCCGTGATCGCCGTCGCGACGGTGGCCGCTACGGCGGCGGCCGGCATCCACGACGGACGGCTCCTCGGCCAGGCCCTGGTGATCGTCCTCGCCGGTCTGATCTCGCTGGTCTCCTCGCGCTGCGGCGCCTGGACGCTCGCCGTGATGTGGGAGGCAGACCGGGCCCGCGAGGTCGAGGCACGGCTCGCGGTGGCCGAGGAGCGGCTGCGGTTCGGGCGTGACCTGCACGACGTGATGGGGCGCAACCTCGCCGTCATCGCGCTGAAGAGCGAACTGGCCGTGCAGTTGGCGAAGCGGGGGCGGCCCGAGGCGGTCGACCAGATGGTCGAGGTGCAGCGGATCGCGCAGGAGTCGCAGCGGGAGGTACGGGAAGTGGTGAGGGGGTATCGGGAGGCCGACCTCGCGGTCGAACTCGCCGGTGCGCAGGGCGTGCTCGAGGCGGCGGGGATCGACTGCCGGGTGAGCGGGTCGTCCGCAGGCCTTCCGGTCTCGGTGCAGTCGGCGCTGGGGTGGGTCGTGCGCGAGGCGGCCACCAATGTGCTGCGGCACGGGGACGCACAGCGGTGCGACATCGCCTTGGCGATCACTGATGAACGTACGTCGCTGGTCGTCGAGAACGACGGGGTGCCCGATGCCGTGCCCGAGGGCAGGAAGGGCTCCGGCCTCGAAGGGCTCAGGGAGCGGCTCGCCGCGGTGGACGGGACGCTGGACTTCGCCTCCGGCGACGGGCGGTTCCGCCTCGCCGCGGAGGTGCCGACGACCCGCCCCGGGCAGGACGGCCCCCAGCGGGACAGTCCCGAGCAGGACGGTCCTCAGCAGGTCAGCCGACAGGAAGTCGAAGGGGTCGCGCCATGAGCCTGCGAGTGCTGCTCGCCGATGACGAGCACCTCATCCGCGGCGCCCTCGCCGCGCTCCTCGCGCTCGAGGACGATCTCGTCGTGGTCGCCGAGGCCGCGTCGGGGCCCGAGGCGCTCGCCATGGCCCTCGCCCACCGGCCCGATGTGGCCGTGCTCGACCTGGAGATGCCGGGCGCCGACGGTGTGAGTGTGGCCACATCACTGCGGGACGAACTGCCGCACTGCCGCACCATGATCGTGACGAGCCATGGCAGACCGGGGCATCTCAAGCGGGCGCTCGCGGTGGGCGTACGGGGCTTCGTGCCGAAGACCGTGAGCGCGCAGCGCCTCGCCGAGATCATCCGTACCGTTCACGCCGGTAATCGCTATGTGGACCCGGAGTTGGCCGCCGACGCGATCTCCGCCGGGGACTCGCCGCTGACCGTCCGCGAGGCCGAGGTTCTCGAACTCGCCGCAGACGGGGCGCCCGTCGCGGAGATCGCCGAGCGGGCCGCGCTGTCCCAGGGGACCGTCCGGAACTACCTCTCGTCCGCCGCCACCAAGATCGGTGCGGAGAATCGTCACGCCGCGGTGCGTCTCGCACGCGAGCGAGGTTGGGTATAGTTGGCTTCGCGCTTCGGCGCAGCGCGGACGTAGCTCAGTTGGTAGAGCGCAACCTTGCCAAGGTTGAGGTCGCCAGTTCGAACCTGGTCGTCCGCTCCATACGAAGAACCCCCGGCGCCTCTCGGCGCCGGGGGTTCTTCGTGTTCTGAGGGCGCCGCTACCAGGCGGTGCCGGTCAGACGCTCGTACGCCTCGATGTACTTGGCGCGCGTGGCGTCCACCACGTCCTGCGGGAGCGGGGGCGGCGGCTGCTCGCTCTTGCGGTCCCAGCCCGAGGCCGGGGACGTCAGCCAGTCACGGACGAACTGCTTGTCGAACGACGGCTGGGCGCGGCCCGGCTGCCAGCTGTCCGCGGGCCAGAAGCGGGACGAGTCCGGGGTGAGGACCTCGTCGGCGATGACCAGCGTCTCTCCCTCGAAGCCGAACTCGAACTTCGTGTCGGCGAGGATCACGCCACGGTCGCGGGCGATGTCACGGGCACGGCCGTAGACCGCGAGGGTCGCCTGGCGGAGCTGGGCCGCCGTCTCCGCGCCCACCTGACGGGCCACTTCCTCGTAGCTCACGTTCTCGTCGTGCTCGCCGACCTCCGCCTTCGTGGCGGGCGTGAAGATCGGCGCGGGCAGCTCCGAGCCGTCGCTCAGGCCGTCGGGCAGCGCGAGGCCGCAGACGGTACGCGTGTCGTTGTACTCGACCAGGCCCGAGCCGGTCAGATAGCCGCGGGCGACGCACTCGACCGGGACCATCGCCAGGGACTTGCAGACCGTGGTGCGGCCCTCCCAGTCGGCGGGGGCGCCGGGCGGGACGTCGGTGGAGATGACGTGGTTGGGGACGAGATCGGCGAGCTGGTCGAACCACCACAGGGAGAGCTGCGTGAGGACCCTGCCCTTGTCAGGGATCTCCGTGGGCAGCACCCAGTCGTAGGCGGACATGCGGTCGCTCGCGACCATCACGAGGTCGCCCGCCTCGTTCCGGTACAGGTCGCGCACCTTTCCGGTGTGCACGTGCACCAGGCCCGGCACCTGAAGCGGCTCGGGCTTTTCTACGAATCCGGACACGGTTCCTCCCCGTGGTTCTGACTGAATGCTGCTGATTCTCCCGCATGAGGAGGCAGCTTCTGGCCAGGGGTTGTTCCGAAGGCGGGCGGGCCGCCCTCAGTCCCGTTTGCAGATGCGGTCCAGGAGGTTGGCCGTGGCGCGCTGGACGCGTGAGTCCACATGGCCGGGGCGGTCGAGCGCCGGGGACCAGGCGAAGGTGCCCGAGGCGAAGACCAGGGCGCCGGAGGGGGCGCGGTAGAGGGACGACTCCTGGTGGCGCATGACGCCGTCGGAGTCCTCGTACGGAGAGTGGGCGAGGAGGATGCGGCCCTGGTGCTCCGGCAGCGCGGTGCGCGGGAAGTAGCGGTCGGCCTCGCCCGCGACCAGGCCCTCGATCTCGTCCCCTTCGTGCGCGCCGGTCGCCTCCCACAGCCAGTGGTCGGCGTTGCGCACGACGAGGGGGGCGGGCTCGGGGACCCGGCCCGCGTACTGGATGCCGAGGAGCTGCTGCTCGGCCTTGTCCTGCTCCCGCCAGAGGGCCGGCCTGCCGGGGCCGATGCGCTTGCGGCAGGTCAGCAGGCGGTCGTCCACGCCGGACGGGGAAGGGCCCAACTCCACCTGCCAGTACATGGTGTTGGCGGAGAGGAAGACGAGGGACGTGCCGTGCTCGCGGGCCTTCTCCGTGGTGCGGCGCATGTTCGACGACCAGTACTCGTCGTGGCCCGGGAAGACCAGGCCCCGGTAGCGGGTCGGATCGATGCGGCCCGCGTGCAGGTCACGGGTGTCGGCGTACGCGAGGTCGTAGCCGTAACGCTCGGCCCAGCGGATGAAGTCGTAGGCGTGACCGACGTGCAGGGGCAGGCCCGCGCCCGCGTACGGGCGGTCGAAGGAGACCGTGTGGGCGGCCTCGCTCTCGCCCAGGAGACGGCCCTTCTCGTCCCACGCGTGGTAGAGGCTCGCGCCCGTGCGGCCGTCCTCGGGGTAGAGGTTGTACGCCTGCCAGGTGATGTCCGGCAGGAGCAGGAGCAGATCGGCGCGGTGGTCGTCGCGGACCGTGAACGGGACGTGCGAGCGGTAGCCGCCGACCGTGGTGAGGACCGCCACGTACGCCCCGACGCTCCAGTAACTCGGGATCTGCAGACGCCAGGAGAGCCACCAGTGGTGGCAGGAGACCGTGCGGTCGGCGGCGAGCGGGGGCGGCTGGACGATGCCGGAGAGACGCGGGCTCGTGGTGATCTTCGAGGCGCCGTCTCCGCCGTAGTGCCCGATGCGGTAGATGTCGACGAAGAACTGCTGGGGCGGGTCCACCGTCACGTGGAAGTCGATCGCCCCGCCGGGGGCGGCGGCGCCGGTGGAGGCGAAGCCCTTGATCTGGCCGTGCACGTCGTCGGCGGTGCGCGGGCCGTTCGTACGGGTGCGGTGGCGGGGCGCGGGGATGTTCTGCGCGCCGGGGGCGGGGGCATGGTCGATGTACCAGGGGACGACCTGGCCCGTGTCGTCGAAGTAGTGCTCGGCGCCTCGGAGCCAGGGCAGGGGCCCCTGGCCGAAGGGGTCGGTCACGGCGTGCGCCAGGGCGCCCGATTCCCACCTGCGGATCTGCTCCGACCCCATGTGTGTACCCCTCCCTCGCTGCTCCCCCGAGATTGCTCTGCGCGGTGCGAGTGCTCTGCGCGGTGCTGGTTGCTGTGCGGTGCTGGCGCTTTGCGCGGTGCTGGTTCCTGTGCGCGGTGTCCCCGTGTGCGGCTGCTGGCACGTCCGGACCGGCAGCCGATCCCAGCACATCACATTACGCACGCACTCCGTCACCGTTCGTCGCTAATCGACGAGAACGGAAGGGAGCGTTCCGGGGAGTGGGGGTGAGGGCGGGCGCTGGGTGCGGGGGCGGGTGGGCCGCGGGGCGAGGCGGGGCGGAGGTCAGACCAGGCGGATTGGTTTTTCCGGGCGGACGCCCAGGCGGGCCAGCCAGCCGCGTAGGGGGATGGGGTCGCCGTCCTCCACGAGGCTCAGGACGTGCGGCGTGAGATCCGCCGCGCGCTCGCCGTCGACCAGGAGGGACGGGCCGTCCAGCCAGTCGAGACCGGGGGCGGCGCCCGCCGTGTCCACGGCCGCGCAGCAGACCAGCGCCGTGACGTGATCGGCCAGCAACTCCCGTCCCGTACGCGGTGGTTGGAGCGGGAACAGCGGCAGCATTCCGTCGTCCCAGAGCGCGTCGTCCGGGCCCTGTCCCGTGGGCGCGGGGCGCGGCGGGGCCGCGGCTTCCTCGCGGGCGAGCTCCGCGGTGAGGCCTGCGGCCAGGAGACCGCCGGGGCCGTCGGTGGACTCCTCGCCGTCCTCGGGTTCCTCGCTGGGCACGGATTCTTCGCTGAGCGCGGGTTGTTCGCTGATGGACTCTTCGCTGGGCGCGGACTCTTCGCTGGGCGCGGATTCTTCGATGTGGGGAGCCGGGGCCTGGTGGGGCGGGCCTGCGGGGCCGGAGCCCTCCGTCGTCAGGTGGTCCAGCACGCGGCCCAGCGTCGGCCCCTTGGAGTCGGGTGCCGTCGGGTCGGCGGAGTGGCTGACGCCCAGGGAGTCCAGGACCCGGTGGAGACGGGCGGCGTCCATGCGCCACTTCCGGTCGACGACCTCGTCCGGATACTCCTGCCACGCCACCGGCGCCCAGTCCGGGCTCTGCTCGGCGGGGCCACCGTGGAAGAGGCGGGCGGCGAGCAGCGAAGCCGCCTCGTCCATCGAGCCCGGCTCCTCCAGGAGGTCACAGGCGGGGCGCTCGCCCAGGCGGGACGTGAAGCCCTCGGCCAGGCGGTCCCTGCGGGAGAGCTCGGTGAGGGCGGAGACGACGCCCGCGTCCAGGCGTGAGGGCCAGCGGCCCATCCGCCAGGCGGGCAGCGCGACCTTGGTCAGGAGCCGGTCCCACCCGGCATACGCAAGCCCCACCTGCTCCTGAGCGACGATCCGCACCCCGTAGTCCACGGCCTGGGCGCGCTCCGCGGCGGCGGCCGCGACCCCGCGCTCCATCTCGCCCGCATGCCCCCGGCAGCTGCGCAGGAGCAGCCGCGTCACCCAGCCGACGCCACCGAGGACCGTACGCACGAGCGCACTGCGGCCCGGCGCGGAAGTGACCGCGACCGCGGCGTCGAGCCCGCGGATGAAGCGACGGGCCGCGGCTATGTCGGGGTGCGCCGATGGCCCCGTGCCGGCCACGACCGGCGCGAGCACCGCGCGCAGCTCGCCGACCCGCATCCACCACAGGAACGGGGAGCCGATGACGAGCACCGGAGCGACGGGTGCCTGGCGGCGCGGGGCGGGACGGCTGTCTCGTACGCCATTGCCCTCTGCCGATGCCTGGGAGGGGGTCTCAGCGGGCGGGCCGTGCGCGGGGTGCGTGCGGTCCTCCAGCCAGCTGTCGCAGTCCGGGGTGAGCGCTATCGCCGAGGGGGCGGGCACGTCCAGGCGGTCGGCGAGGTCCCGCACCAGGCGGTACAGATCGGGGGCCGAGCCCTCGGTGATCGGGACGGTCGGGCTGACGGCGGGCCTGGACCGCGCGACCACGAGCGCTACGCCCGCGGCGGCGAGCAGGACGACGACGGCGACGGCCGTCACGACGCCGCGCGCGACGTCCCAACTCCCGCCCGTCATATGGCCCGTGACTCCGCCCGCGATCAACACGACGGCGACGGCCGCGGGCAGCAGTGCGACGGCCAGCGCCCTGCTGCGGATGCGCAGCACGGCGAGCGCCTGGGAACGCGCGGACTGCACGCCCACCTCCACACCCGTACCTGACACGACCGATGTCACCCCCTGCTGCCTGTGCCGCCTGCTGCCCGGCCGGGGGCCGGGACGACGGGCGGACGGCAGCCGCCGATGGATTTGCTCACTCCCCCACTGTGGCACCCGCCACTGACATCGCAATGCCGGTGGTCTGTTTGGCTCTGGGCGCCTGAACCGCTTGCGCCGCACCCTAGTTGGGGTGCCGGGCATCGTCAGCCGGATGGGCCAGCGGTCACCCGATGGAATGGCTTTGGGTAAAGGTGGATGACGATCAGGCCCCGGATCCAGTGTCAGATCCGGGGCCTGAGAGTCGTTAGTGGAGGGTGCGCAGATGACGCGAGGGTGATGCGAGGGTGACCTTGGTCAGGCCTCGGACGCCGCCTTCGCCGCGATGTCCGTACGGTGCTGGGAGCCGTCGAGCCGGATGCGGGACAGCGCCGCGTACGCGCGCTCGCGGGCCGCGGTCAGATCCGTGCCGGTGGCCGTCACGGAGAGCACACGGCCGCCCGCGCTGACCACCGCGTCGCCGTCGCGCTTCGTCCCCGCGTGCAGGACGTACGCGTCCGGGGCATCCTGTGCCGCGACATCGCCGAGGCCCTCGATGGGGTCGCCGGTGCGCGGGGTCTCCGGGTAGTTGTGCGAGGCGATGACCACGGTCACCGCGGCGTCGTCGCTCCAGCGCAGCGGGGGCAGGTCGACGAGGGTGCCGTTCGCCGCGGCCAGCAGGACTCCGGCGAGCGGGGTCTTCAGACGGGCGAGGACGACCTGCGTCTCGGGGTCGCCGAAGCGGGCGTTGAACTCGATGACGCGTACGCCGCGGCTGGTGATCGCGAGGCCCGCGTAGAGCAGCCCGGAGAAGGGGGTCCCGCGGCGGCGCAGCTCGTCCACGGTCGGCTGAAGCACGCTCTCCATGACCTCGTCGACGAGCTTCGGGTCGGCCCACGGGAGGGGCGAGTACGCGCCCATGCCACCGGTGTTCGGCCCTTCGTCCCCGTCGAGCGCGCGCTTGAAGTCCTGCGCGGGCTGGAGCGGTACGACGGTGATGCCGTCCGTGATGGCGAAGAGGGAGACCTCGGGGCCGTCGAGGAACTCCTCGATGACGACGCGGTCGCAGGCGAGGGCGTGGGCGCGGGCGGCCTCGATGTCGTCGGTCACGACGACGCCCTTGCCGGCGGCGAGGCCGTCGTCCTTCACGACGTAAGGCGCCCCGAAGGCATCGAGCGCCTCATCGATCTCTTCGGGGGTGGTGCAGACGTAGGAGCGGGCGGTGGGCACCTGGGCGCCCGCCATCACGTCCTTGGCGAAGGCCTTGGAACCCTCCAGCTGGGCGGCCTCCTCGGAGGGACCGAAGCAGGGGATGCCGGCGTCGCGCACGGCGTCGGCGACTCCGGCGACCAGGGGCGCCTCCGGGCCCACGATCACCAGTTCGGCGCCGAGCCGGGTGGCGAGGGCGGCCACCGCGCTGCCGTCGAGGGCGTCGACCGGGTGCAGCTCGGCCACGTCCGCGATGCCGGCGTTGCCGGGGGCGCAGTACAGGGCGGAGACGTCGGGGTCGAGGGACAGAGAGCGGCACAGGGCGTGTTCGCGGGCACCACTGCCGATGACGAGGACCTTCACGGGCGCCAGCCTAGCTGGCGTGGACCGGTGCGTTCGTACGGGAGCCTCAGCCGCGGGGGCTCCTACGCTTGTACGTTCCTCCAGCCGCGGGCCCGGGGTGCTCCTCGCTGGCGGCGCCTTCGCCTGCGGGCCGATGGGGGACAAGACCGCCGCTGCGCGCCGGATGCTCCCCGCTGACGGCGCCTTCGTCTGCAGGCCCACCCCGGACAAGACCGCCGCTGCGCGCCGGATGCTCCCCACCCGCCCACCCGTGCACCCCGCGGCACGCCCCCTCGACGTAGGGGCGACGACGTCGCACTGGCCCTGTGCGTAGGGCTGCGCGGCCCCTACGTCTGGGGGGAGCTGCGGGGCAAACGGGTGGGCGGGCGGGAGAAATCCGCCGCGAAGCGGCGGTACAGAAACAGGGGCAGGAGCCACCAAGCCCAGCAGACACAGACGCCGCCCCTACGTCGAGGGCGTGCCGCAGGTAAGCGGGTGGGCGGGCGGGAGAAATCCGCCGCGAAGCGGCGGTACAGAACAGGAGCGGCCAACCCCGACAGGCACAGACGCCGTCCCTACGTCAGGGGGCACTGCCGGGCAAACGGGCGGGTGGGCGGGGAACATCCGCCGCGCAGCGGCGGGACAGAAGCAAGAACCGCCGAGCCCCCGCCCAAGGCCACCTCACGGTTCGTTGTTGTATTCCTCCACGATCGTGGCGCCCAGTTCGCGAACGATCAGGTCATGGCCGGACAGAGCCGACTCAACCAGGTCGGGATCGTCGTCCGCCCAGGTGTCGTCCTCCGGAGAGACATGGTCCGGGACGCTCCTCTCCGGGGCCGGAGCGGGAGCCGGAGCCGGTGTCGGCGCGGGGGCAGCCGGCGCCGACCTCGCGGCGGGCGCCGCCGGCGGAGGCGACTGCTGCTGCGGGGGAGCCGGCCGCGAGGGAGCCGGCGGCGCACTACCCCCGAAGTTGCCCGCCGCAGGCGGCGGCGCCGAGCCCCCCGAGGGGTCGACGATCGCCTCGACCTTCCACTGCACCCCGAACTGCTCGGACAACGCCTGCCGCAGCACATCCTCACTGCCGCTGCTCGCGAAGTTGTCCCGCGCCCCCGCGTTCACGAAGCCGATCTGCAGTGTCGTCCCGTCGAAGCCCGCCACCTGGGCGTTCTGGCTCAGCAGGATCCAGGTGAAGCGGCGGCGGCCCTTCACCGCCTCAAGGATGTTCGGCCACAGGGAACGCGGGTCGGGCCCACCCACCGCGGCCGCCGGAGCCGGAGCCGGAGCTGCCGGCGGAGCAGCCGCCGGAGCAGGAGCAGGAGCCGCCGGAGCAGACTGCTGCGAAGCCGCGGCACCGCCACCCGCAGGCGCGGCCGTGGGCCAGCCACCCGGACGCGGGGCCCCCGAAGGAGCGGGCTCGGCCTGCTTCGGGCCGCCCCCCGGCGCCGAAGCCGTGGGCCACCCACCAGGGCGACGCTCACCGGAAGGCGCCGCAGCCGGCTCCGGAGCCGGGGCAGCCGGAGCCGCAGGCTCGGGAGCCGAAGCAGCCGGAGCCGGAGCCGCAGGCTCAGCAGCAGCCTGCCCCCCACCCCGCACAGCAGCCCGCGCCGCCGCAGCCCCGCCCCCCGGCGGAACCTGCGGATCAGCGCCCCCCGCCTGCTGCACCGACTGCCCACCCGCAGGCATCCCCGCCGACGCCCCCGCATGAGCATCGGGCCCAGGAACGTACGCCATGGCAGGGCCAGGACCACCCCCCGCCTGCGCTCCCGCCATGAAGTTGCCGCCACGCTCAAGACGGTCGAGGCGGGCCATGAGCGAGCGCTCGTCGTCGTACGCGGCCGGAAGCAGCACGCGCGCGCAGATCAGCTCCAACTGCAGCCGGGGCGACGTCGCCCCCCGCATCTCCGTCAGGCCTTCGTTCACGATGTCGGCGGCGCGGCTGAGCTCGGCGCCGCCGAAGACACCCGCCTGCGCCTGCATCCGCTCCACGACTTCCACCGGGGCGTCGATGAGCCCCTTCTCCGCCGCGTCGGGAACCGCCGCGAGGATCACCAGGTCCCGCAGCCGCTCCAGAAGGTCGGCGACGAAGCGCCGCGGGTCGTTGCCGCCCTCGATGACGCGGTCGACGATCTCGAAGGCGGCTGCCCCGTCCCCCGAAGCGAAGGCCTCCACCACGGAGTCGAGCAACGACCCGTCCGTATAACCGAGAAGCGACGTAGCCATGGCATACGTCACACCGTCATCGGCCGCGGACGCGAGCAGCTGATCCATGACGGACATCGAGTCACGCACGGACCCGGCACCGGCCCGCACGACCAGCGGGAACACACCCTCCTCGACGGCCATCTGCTCCCGGCCGCACACCTCCGCCAAGTACTCACGGAGGGTCCCCGGCGGCACGAGACGGAACGGATAGTGGTGCGTACGCGACCGGATCGTCCCGATGACCTTCTCGGGCTCCGTCGTCGCGAAGATGAACTTGAGATGCTCCGGCGGCTCCTCGACCACCTTCAGCAGGGCATTGAAGCCCGCCGAAGTGACCATGTGGGCCTCATCGATGATGTAGATCTTGTACCGACTGCTCGCCGGGCCGAAGAAGGCCTTCTCGCGCAGGTCACGGGCGTCGTCCACACCACCGTGCGAAGCGGCGTCGATCTCGATGACGTCGATCGAGCCCGGGCCGTTCCTCGCCAGGTCGCGGCAGGACTGGCACTCGCCGCAGGGCGTCGGAGTGGGACCTTGCTCACAGTTGAGACAGCGGGCCAGGATGCGCGCGCTCGTCGTCTTTCCGCAGCCGCGCGGACCACTGAACAGGTAGGCGTGATTGACCCGGTTGTTGCGCAGCGCCTGCTGCAGCGGGTCGGTTACATGCTCCTGCCCGATGACCTCGGCGAACGACTCCGGGCGATAGCGGCGGTACAACGCGAGAGACGACACACATACGAGGTTAATGGCGACCACTGACAACCAGGACCGCCCCAACGCAAAGCGCCCCCCACGCACCCGCCAGAGCCAACCTACCCTTGCTGCCTTCCGGCCCTGGGGGAGTTCAGTCAGATAGCGCCACGTGAGGGGCTGAACCCCACCCTAGCGGATCCCAGGACCCGGAAGCGACGCCGGACCCCACCTCCGCACCCACCTCAAGACGATCTCGGGAGCGATCTTCGGATCGGAGGCGATCTGGTTCGCGAGCACTCCTCAACGTCTTGTATTGTTTGCGGCGGAGGATTCGCCTAGTGGCCTAGGGCGCACGCTTGGAAAGCGTGTTGGGGGCAACCCCTCACGAGTTCGAATCTCGTATCCTCCGCCAGTGCCTCACCGGGCACGATGTTGAAGGGCCCCGCTGCTTGCAGCGGGGCCCTTCTCCGTTGTCCGTCTCAGTTCAGTGCTCACAGTTCGGGCGCGATGTTCTGGTTGGTGTGGAAGAGGTTGGCCGGGTCGTAGGCGTTCTTGATGCGGGTGAGCCGGGCGTAGTGGTCGCGGTAGGTGGCCTTCACGCGGCTGTGGGCCTCGTCCTCGCCGATGAAGTTCACGTAGGCGCCGCCCATGGAATGCGGGTGCAGCTCTTCCCAGTAGTCGACGCACCACTCTTTGATCGCCCCGGCGTTGTCCGGGTCCGGATCGATGCCGCCGATGACTCCGGACCAGACCGCGTCGCGGTAGCCCCACGCGGTGTCCTCCTGGTCGACGCGGGCGGCGGCCCCGTCGACGGGATAGAGGTGCATGGTCGAGAGGTCGGTGGGGAGGTTCTCGGCGTACTTCACGTGTACGTCGATCGCTTCGTCGGTGATCCGGTCGAAGAAGTCGCCGCGCCAGTACCACTGGAGGCCGCTGGGGATCAGCTCGTCGAACATGGTCTGGAGCGCCGGGTAGGGCATCGGTGCGGTGAAGTGGAAGGCGGGCTGGCCCGGTTCGTTCACCGCGTACAGGATCTGCTCGGCCTCGTCCGGGTCGCCGGTCCAGCACCACACGACGCCGCACATCTTCTGGCCCTGGATCTCCTCGGGGAACGGCGGGCCCGGCGGGACGGTGAGCGCGGCGAAGAAGCCGTTCAGGTCGTCGGGTGCCTGCGGCAGGAAGTCGCGGTACCAGCGCAGCACGTCGCGGGTCTGGTCCGCGGGCCAGACCGTGACCGCGACGACCACGTCGCCCACCGGGTGCAGCCGGAAGCGGAACGAGGTGACGATGCCGAAGTTCCCGCCTCCGCCGCGCAGGGCCCAGAACAGGTCCGGGTGCTGTGACTCGCTCGCGGTGACGAAGCTGCCGTCGGCGAGCACGACGTCCACGGCGACGAGGTTGTCGATCGTCAGGCCGTACTTGCGGGTGAGGTGTCCGTGGCCGCCGCCGAGGGTGAGGCCCCCGACGCCCGTCGTCGACATGAATCCGGTGGGGGTGGCGAGACCGAAGGCGTGGGCGGCGTGGTCGAGGTCGCGGAGCAGGCTTCCGCCGCCGACCCGGGCCGTCTTCGCCACCGGGTCGACGCGTGCCCAGCGCATGGGCGACAGGTCGATGGTGACGCCGTCGTCGACCTCGCAGAGCCCGGCGCCGCTGTGGCCGCCGCCCCTGACGGCGAGTTCCAGGTCGCGTTCGCGGATGAAGTCGACGGCGGCCATGACGTCCGCCGCGTCCGAACACCGTACGAGGGCGGCCGGACGCCGGTCGATCATCGCGTTGTACATCGCGCGGGCCCGGTCGTACTCGGGGTCCTGCGGCCCGATGACCGGGCCACGGAGCGCGGCTCTCATCTCTTCGAGGGTGCTGCCGTCCATGACGGGCTCCTTGCCGGGACTGCCCTCTCCAGGGTCCCGCCGTTGGGCGGGGCCCGCAATTCACCGGTGCCGCTGACAGCCGCCCCGCCTCCCTGACAGGGGCTGACAGGGGCCGACAGGGGCTGTCAGCGTGCTGGCCGCTCGCTGTCAGCCGACCCCGGCATCGTCTTGCTCGTCGAGAAGGACAGCGAGCGGGACGAGACGAGAGGCCCGGACAGGGCCGCGGAGGGGAACACGATGTCGTACGCCATCAAAGCCGAAGGACTGGTCAAGAAGTACGGGGACTTCGTCGCGCTGGACGGCGTCGACCTGGAGGTTCCGGCCGGCAAGGTGATCGGGGTGCTCGGGCCGAACGGCGCCGGGAAGACCACCACCGTGCGGATCCTGTCGACGCTGCTGCGGCCCGACGCGGGGCACGCCACCGTCGGAGGCCACGACGTGGTCAGGGACCAGGTGCGGGTCCGGAGCCTGATCGGGCTCACCGGGCAGTACGCCTCCGTGGACGAGGAACTGTCCGGCGCCGAGAACCTCGTACTCCTCGGGCGGTTGCTCGATCTGTCGCGGCGGGACGCCAAGGCGCGGGCCGTCGAGCTGCTCGAGCAGTTCGAGCTGACGGAGGCCGCCCAGCGGCCCATCAGCACCTTCTCCGGAGGGATGCGGCGCCGCCTCGACCTCGCGGCGAGCCTCGTCGGCCGGCCGGAGGTCCTGTACCTGGACGAGCCGACCACCGGCCTCGACCCGCATGCCCGCAAGGAGGTCTGGTCGGTCGTCCGGCGGCTGGTCGCCGACGGCGCCACCGTGCTGCTGACCACGCAGTATCTGGAAGAGGCCGATCAACTGGCCGATTCCATCACGGTGTTCGACCGCGGCCGCGTCGTCGCGGAAGGGCGTCCCGACGAGCTCAAGCGGCGGGTCGGCGGTCAGACGCTGCAGGTGCGGCCGACCGTCGCCCGTGATCTGGACGCCGTCAGCGGCATCCTCGCCGAGCTCACCGGGGCCGCGCCCCAGCGTGATGCCGACAACGGCCTGCTCACCGTGCCGGTCGACGACCCGATGCTCATCTCCGCCCTCGTACGACGCCTCGACGGGGCCGGCATCACCGCCGACGAGCTGGGCCTGCGGCTGCCGAGCCTGGACGAGGTCTTCCTGGCGCTCACCGGAAAGACGGCCTAGGCGCTCCGCTGGAAGTGCGGTGAGTGACCTGCGGGCCGGTGGGGGCTGGTCGCGCAGTTCCCCGCGCCCCTTACGGGGCTCCCCCGCAGGAAGTACCCCCCTCCCGCACGTCCAACTGCCCGAGCAACGTTCACCGTTACCGAAAGGATCCCCTCATGAGCACCGTCACCATCCCGGCCGCCCCGCAGTCGCACGCCCCCGCGCTCCGCATCACCCCGGCCAAGGCCGCCCGGCACAGTCTCGCGCTCGCCGGGCGTGGCATCGCCAAGTTCATCAAGTCGCCCGCACGCCTCGTCGACGTCGTGCTCACGCCGATCGTCTTCCTGCTGATGTTCGTCTACCTCTTCGGCGGCGCCATCGCGGGCGGCGACACCGACGCCTACCTCCAGATGATCACCCCCGGCATCATGGTGATGACCGTCTTCCAGGCCAGCATCGGCATCGGCGTCTCGCTCAACGCCGATTCGAGCACCGGCATCTTCGACCGCTTCCGCAGCATGCCGATCGCCCGTTCCGCCCCACTGATCGGCGCGGTACTCGCCGACGTCGTCCGGTACGTGGTCTGCCTCGCCACGCTGGTGGCCCTCGCCCTGGTCATGGGCTACCGGTTCGACACCGACCCGGCGGCGGCGCTGGCCGCGCTCGCGGTGCTCATCGGCTTCGCCGTCAGCTTCTCCTGGATGTCGGTGTACGTCGGCATGCTGGTCAAGACCCCCGGTTCGGTGCAGGGCCTGATGACCGTCCTGGTCCTGCCGCTCACCTTCGCCAGCAACGTCTTCGTACCGGACGCCACCATGCCCGGCTGGCTGCAGGTCTGGTCCGACGTGAACCCCGTCAGCCTGATGTCCGACACCATGCGCGGCCTGCTCAACGGCGGCGAGGTCGCCGGGCCGCTCCTCGGCAGCCTGGCCTGGATGGTCGGCGTGATCGCGGTCTTCGCCCCCCTCGCGATGCGGGCCTACCGCAAGCGCGCCGCCTAGCCCCCACGCGTACGACTGGCACCACTCGTACGACTGCCGCCACTCCTACGGCTGCTACCCCTCCTACGACGTCACCGGTTGACCGGCTTCCTCGGTCAGCCGGTTGAGTCGGTTGAGTTGCTTGAGTCGGTTCAGAACGTCCTCCCTCGGGAGCCCGGCACCCCGGCCGTACGCCGCCTCGTACCCCTCGGCACCGAGCCGCCCCACGATCTCGGCGACCAGCTCCCCCAGCTGCGGATCCCCCTCGTCGAACACACCCCGGACGACCTGGCTCATCCCCAGCACGGCGGCAGCGCCTGCCGGGTCACCCTCCAACAGGAGCAGGTGGGCGAGGAGTTCGGCGGCCCGCGCGATGTCCGCGACCTCGCCCCGGGCGAACGCGCCGCCCACGGCCCTCGGCAGAAGCTCGCGCGCCCCCGCCGCGTCGCCCCGCGCGAGCCGGTTCGCCGCCCGGGCCCCCGCGATCAGGTCGCGGGCCATGTCCTCGGGGAGCGTGAGCCGGTCGGCGACGGTGTCCAGGCGGTCGAGGATCAGCTCGGCCTGCTCAGGCTCGCCCGACCTGCGGTGCAGATCGGCGAGGCTGAACAGCATCTCGGCCTCCATCCGCCGGTAGCCCCGCTCCTTGGCCTGCCGCCGCGCCGCGTGGATGTCCCGCAAGGCGCCCTCCCGGTCGCCGCCGCGCAGCCGCTCCGCCGCGAGCCTGGCCCGGCTGTTGAACAGGTCGTCCTCGGCGCCGAGTTCGGTACTGACGGTCACCGCCCTCGCGTACGCGGCGATCGCCTCGCCGTGCTCCCCGCGCAGGGAGTGGTCGCCGCCGACGGCGAGCAGCGCGAGGCCGATGCCCCAGCGGTCGCCCACCGCCTCGAAGCCGCGCAACGCCGCACGGCGCGACTCGGCACCGGCAGGCTGCTCGCCCCGCGTGGTGAGCACGAAGTCCCGCGCCCAGTGCGCGCTCGCCCGCACCCAGGGCTCCGGCCGCTCCGAAGCGCGCCGCAGCCCGCTCTCGCCCAGGTCGGCGTTGCCGGTGAGGAACGCGAGCAGGGGGATCCAGAGCAGCAGCGCCGGGTGGAACTCCCCCGCGCCGGCCCGCTCGCAGTCCTCGATCAGCGTCCGCACGGGTACGTCGTCGCCGCCACCCGCGGCCCCCGGAGTGCCCGCCATCAGGCGCACCACGCGGAACGCGGCCCGCTCCCGGCCGGGCAGGGCTTCGTCGAAGGTGAGGACCTCGATGAGGAACGTCTCGAACTGGGTGCTCATCCCCCTGATCCCCCAGTACCAGAACAGCGCACGCACGAACCGGGAGGCGATGACCGCGTCCCGCGCCTCGACGGCCGTGCGCAGGGCGGAGACCAGGTTGTCGTGCTCGGCGTCGAAGAGCGCGAGCGAGCGGAGCTGGTCGCCCGCGCGCAGGGCGGGTTCGTGCTGTTCCGCGAGGGCGAGGAAGTACGCGGAGAAGCGGTCCGCTGTTCGGCGCCCACAGCCACCGTCCTCGACCTCGGCTTCGGCCAAGCGGCCCGCCGCGAAGGCCCGCACGGTCTCCGACATCCGGTAGCGCTGCTCGCCGTCCGGGTCGTCGGCCGTATCCAGGAGGGACTTCTCCACCAGGGAACCCACTACGTAGAGCACGTCGTCGGCCGGCAGCGTCTCGTCCGAGCAGACCGCCTCCAGGGCGGCGAGGGTCGCCCCGCCGGGGAACATCGACAGCCTGCGGGCGAGGGTCCGCTCGGGCTCGTCGAGGAGGTCCCAGCTCCACTCGACGAGCGCGAGCAGCGTGCGCTGGCGCGGCAGCGCGGTCCTGCTGCCCGAGGTGAGGAGGCGGAACCGGTCGTCGAGGCGGCGCGCGATCTGGCCGACGCTCATCGAGCGCAGCTTGGCCGCGGCCAGCTCCAGGGCGAGCGGGAGCCCGTCGAGGCGCCGGCAGATCTCCACCACCGGGCCCACGGTGGACGCGTCGAGCGCAAAGCCCGGACGCACTCCGGTAGCCCGGTCGGTGAACAGGCGCACCGCCGCCGAACCGGCCGCCTCCGCGAGCTCCGGGGCCCCCGCGAGCTCCGGGATCCCCGCGGGCACTCCGAGCGGGCCGATGTGGCACAGCGCCTCGCCCGTGATGGCGAGGGGTTCCCTGCTGGTGGCGAGGATCCTCAAGTGCGGGAGCCTGTCGAGGAGTTCGTACGCGAGCTCCGCCGCCGCCTCCACCAGGTGCTCGCAGTTGTCCAGTACGAGGACGGCCTCGCCGACGTCGAGCACCTCGGTCACGCTCACGCGGTCGGCCTGCGAGTTCCCACCGTCCGCGCCGCCGCTGGAGAGCGCGGCGTGTACGGCGTCGGCCAGCTGGTCCGGGGTGCCCACACCGGCCAGCGGCACGAACCACACCCGGCCCCGCTGATACGCCCGGTGCCGGGTGACGGCTTCGAGCGACAGCCTGGTCTTGCCCGCGCCGCCGGGGCCGACGAGCGTGACGAGGCGGGAGGCGGCAAGCAGTGCGGCCAGCTGGTCGAGTTCGGCGTCACGTCCTACGAAGCTGGTGAGCCGGGCGGGGAGGCGGTTGGGGATGAGGCGGTTGGGCGCGGGGGCGGCTGCGGGACGCGCCACCGGCCGCTCCAACCCGCCTCGCAACAGGGCCAGATGGACGTCCTTCAGCTCGGCCGACGGGTCGACGCCGAGTTCGTCGTCGAGCCTGCCTCGCATCTCCTCGTACACGGCGAGGGCGTCGGCGTTGCGACCCGCGGCGGACAGCGCGCGCATTCGCAGGGCGGCCACGCGCTCGCTCAACGGCCGTTCCGCGCCCGCCATTTCGAGGTCCGCGATGATGTCGGCGTACCGCCCGTTGCGCAGTTCCGCGTCGAAGCGGTCCTCCGCCGCGGCGGCTCGCAAGTCGTCGAGGCGCGCGGCGGCGGGGCGGGCGAAGGGGGCGTCCAGGACGTCCGCGAGAGCGGCGCCCCGCCACAGGGCGAGGGCGTCGCCGAGCGTCGATGCGGCCTCCTCCGGGCGGCCCGCGGCCAGTTCACGCCTGCCCCGCCCTGCCAGCTCCTCGAAGCGGTGCGCGTCGACGTCATCGGCGTTCACCGCGACCCGGTAGCCACCCGCGACCGAGTCGACCGTCCCCGCACCGCGCAGGGCCTTGCGCAGCCGGGACACCAGCGCTTGCAGGGCGTTGCCCGCGTCCGCAGGCGGGTGCTCGCCCCACAGACCGTCGACGAGCGCGTCGACAGAGACGGGACGCCCGCCTTCGACGGCGAGCCTGGCGAGCAGCATGCGCAGCCGTACGCCGCCCAGGGCGACCGGCGTCGCGTCGTCAGCAGTGTGGGTGCCGGTGACTGTGACGGTGACCGGGCCGAGGAGGCTGATTCTCACCAGGGGGCCTCAGCGCTCGACGAAGAAGCTGTCGTGCTTGACGAGGAACTCGCCGAACTCCTTGCCGCCCTTCTGGGCCATCTCCGCCACCTGCTCGAAGTACTCCTCGCGCGGGGCGCCCGGCGAGAAGAGCATGATCATGGAGGCGGGGTCGTCGCTGTCGTTCTTGAAGGCGTGCAGGCCGCCCACCGGGACGTAGAGGAAGTCGCCGGGGCCGCCGGCGATCCAGCGCTCTCCGTTGTAGAGCTGGACCTCGCCGGACAGGACGAAGAAGGACTCCGATATCGACTTGTGGAAGTGGGTGCTCGGTCCGGGTGACTTCGGGGCCAAGTCCACTTTGTAGAGGCCGAATTCGCCTCCGGTGGAGGCGTGGGTCGCGAGGTAGTGCGTGCGGTTGCCTGCGGGGCTTACCAGTTCGGGCTCCGTGTCGGCCGGCCTGAACACCGCGTTGATTTCGCCTTCTTCGCCGAGATAGCGGGGGTCGGGGTAGGACATGCGCTGCTCCTTCGTTGGTGGCGCGGCGAGTTGGGGCTCGCGGGGTGGTGGCTGGGGCTGGCTGGGTGCTGCCTGGGTGCTGACTTTATCCACCGGCCAACCACTCGCCCTGTTAGTTGTACGCAAGGGTTACGGGGCTTGGTTAAGCTGGACTGCATGCTTGATACGCGGCGCATGCAAGTCCTCCGTGCGGTGGTCACCAGCGGCTCCGTGACCGCCGCGGCACGCAACCTCGGGTACACGCCCTCCGCGGTGAGCCAGCAGATAGCGGCTCTGGAGAAGGAGGCGGGCATCGCCCTCCTGGAGCGCACCGGCCGTGGTGTGCGGGCGACGGACGCCGGGCGGCTGCTCACCGAGTACGCGGTCGCGATCGGCAAGCAGATCGCCGAGGCGGAGACCGCGCTCGCCGCGCTGCGGGCGGGGCGGACGGGACGAGTCTCCATGCGGTACTTCACGACGGCGGGCGCGGCGCTGGTCGCTCCGGCGCTGGCCGCGCTGCGGCGCGCACAGCCGGGTGTGCAGGTCGAGTTGAAGCTGTCGGACCCCGACGATCCGATGCCGGAGGTGCGGGACGGGCAGGCGGACCTGGCCCTCGTAGTCCGGCCGCAGGGCCAACTGGGCGTGGACGGCGTCCGTTTCGAGCACCTACTGGACGACCGGTACCACGCCGTACTCCCCGCAGGCCACCCCCTCGCCGCGAAGCGGTGCCTTGAGATGACGGACCTGTCCGACGAGCCGTGGGTCGCGAGCGAGTCGCCGGGGCCCTGCCTCGACCCCATCCTCGACGCTTGCGGCGCGGCGGGCTTCAGCCCGGACTTCGTGGTGGAGAGCGGGGACTACGCCACGGCGCAGGGCTTCGTCGCCGCGGGCCTCGGCGTCACCCTCGTCCCGGAACTCGGCCTGGACACGCCCCACTCCGGGGTGGTCGTCCGCGAGGTCCACAATCCGGTGCCGCTCCGTTCCATCTACGCGGCGGTGCGGGGCCCGGCGCCTGACCGCCCGGCGGTGGCGTCCCTCCTGGACGCGCTACGGAACGCGTCCACCTCTGGCCCGGGGTAACGCCTCCCGGCGGGGGCCTACTGCGGGCCCGGTGATGCGGCGCTGCACGGGACTGCACCGCCGCTGCGCGGCGGATCTTTCCCGCCCACCCACCCGATCACCCCGCAGCCCCCACCCCGACATGAGCCGAGCAGAGAGCATCCGCTTTAGGTTAAATACGTCCTATGTCGCAGCCAGGGACGCTCATCCTGATCATGGCCATCGCCGTGCTCGCGCCCCTCCTCACCTACGGCTTCAGCCGCTGGGTCCCCGTACCGCTGGTCATCTTCGAGATCCTGCTCGGCATCGTCATCGGCCCCGACGTGCTGGGGTGGGCCCGCCACGACGCGGCGATCGACGTGCTCTCGGACCTCGGCCTCTCCATGCTGATCTTTCTCGCGGGGTACGAGATCCAGTTCGGCGCCGTCCGCGGGGACACCCTGCGCCGTTCGGTGTGGGCGTGGGTGATCTCGCTGTCGCTCGGGCTCGGCGTCGCGTTCGCGCTCACCGCGGGCGCCGTCACCAAGAGCTTCGTCATCGGCACGGCGCTGACCAGCACCGCGCTCGGTACGGTCCTTCCGATCCTGCGCGACTCCGGGGATCTGCGCGGCCGCTTCGGGACGGTGATGATGGCCTTCGGCGCGGTCGGGGAGTTCGGCCCGATCATCGCGATGGCGCTGCTCCTGAGCGGCCGCTCCCCCGGCACGTCGACCGTGCTGCTCGCCGCGTTCGCCGCCGTCACCGCCGCCGCGGTCTACTGGGCGATGCGGCCGAGACCTCCCTGGTTCTCCCAGGTCATCGCCAAGACCCTGCACAGCAGCGGCCAGTTCGCGGTGCGCTTCGTGATGCTGCTGCTCGCCGCGATGCTGGGCCTCGCCTACGCCTTCGGCCTCGACTCGCTCCTGGGCGCGTTCGCGGCGGGCCTGCTCACCCGTCTCGTACTGCAAGGCGCGGCGCCGGAGAGCAGCGAGGTGGTCCTCGGGAAGATCGAGGCGATGGGCTTCGGCTTCCTGGTGCCGGTGTTCTTCATCGTGACCGGCATCGACTTCGACCTGGACGCCCTGCTGCACGGCGGCCGTTCACTCGTCCTGCTGCCCGCCTTCCTCCTCCTCTTCCTCATCGTGAGGGGCCTGCCCGTGTACTTCCTCGCCCCGAGCGACCTGGACGTACGCGACCGGCGCGCCCTCACGCTCCACTCCTCCACGGCCCTGCCGCTCGTCGTCGCGATCACCGCCATCGGCCTGGACGACAAGGCCCTGACGGCGGGCGAGGCCGCGGCGCTCGTCGGGGCGGGGATGGTGTCGGTACTGGTCTTCCCGCTCCTGGCGCTGAGGCTGCGGGCACGATCGCCACGCAACCTCAGCGCCACAGGACCCGGCTAGGCGAGGGCGACGAGCTCCCGGTAGCCCGGGCTCCAGAGGTCCTCGGTGCCGTCCGGCAGGAGCAGCACACGGTCGGGCCGCAGCGCGTCGATGGCCCCTTCGTCGTGCGTCACCATCACGATCGCGCCCGGGTACGTGCCCACCGCCCCGAGCACCTCGTCGCGCGACGCCGGGTCGAGGTTGTTGGTCGGCTCGTCGAGGAGCAGGACGTTCGCCCCCGAGTGCACGAGCCCCGCGAGCGCGAGCCGGGTCTTCTCGCCGCCGGAGAGCACCGCGGCGGGCTTGTCGGCGTCGTCACCGCGGAACAGGAAGGACCCCAGGACGCCCCGCACCTCGCCGTCCGTGAGGCCGGGCGCGGCGGCGGCGAGATTCTCACGCACCGTCATCCCGCCGTCGAGGGTGTCGTGCTCCTGGGCGAAGTAGCCGAGCCTGGCTCCGTGACCGTGCACCACCCGCCCGCTGTCCGGGAGTTCGGCCCCGGCGAGGAGGCGCAGGAGCGTGGTCTTCCCGGCGCCGTTGAACCCGAGGACGACGAGCCGGCTGCCCCGGTCGACCGCCAGATCGACACCGCCGAGCACTCGATGCCCCCCGTACGACTTCTCCAGACTGATCGCCCCGAGCGGCGTACGCCCGCACGGCGCGGGTTCGGGCAGCCGGATCCGCGCGACCCGCTCACTCCTCCGTACGGGCTCGGTGGCGGCGAGCATGCGGTCGGCGCGACGGGCCATGTTCTTCGCCGCGGTGGCGGTGGCGACGTGCGAGCGCATCTTCTCCGCCTGGCTGCGCAGCGAAGCGGCCTTCCGCTCCGCGTTGGCCCGCTCGCGGCCGCGCCGCCGTTCGTCCGCGGCGCGCTGGGTGAGGTAGGTGTGCCAGCCGGTGTTGTGTACGTCGAGGGCGGCACGAGCGGGGTCGACGACGAATACGCGATTGACAGTGTCCGCAAGGAGCTCCGTGTCATGGCTGATGAGTACGAGCCCACCGGGATAGGCCCCGAGGAACCCCCGCAGCCACCCCACCGAATCCGCGTCCAGATGGTTGGTCGGCTCGTCGAGCAGCAGGGTGTCGTGGCGCGAGAAGAGGATCCGGGCCAGCTCTACGCGGCGCCGCTGGCCGCCGGAGAGGTGGCCCACGGGCGCGTCCATCATGCGCTCGGGGAGCCCGAGCCCGGCGGCCACGCGGGCGGCTTCCGCCTCGGCGGCGTACCCGCCCCGCGCCTGGAACGCGTCGTCCGCGCGGGCGTAGGCGGCCATGGCCCGCTGCTGCGCAGGGGCGCTCTCGGCTTCGGCCATGGCGCTCTCGGCGGTACGCAGGTCCTGTGCCGCGCGGTCGAGACCGCGGGCGGAGAGGATGCGGGCCGTGACGGTGCTGTGCGGGTCGGCGGCGGCGGGGTCCTGGGCGAGGTACCCCACCGATCCGGTGCGGGTGAGGGCGCCCGCGGCCGGGGTGAGCTGCCCCGCGATGGCCTTGAGCAGAGTGGTCTTCCCCGCGCCGTTACGGCCTACGAGGCCGATGCGGTCGCCGGGTGCGATGTGGAAGGAGGCGCCGGCCAGCAGAAGCCGGGCGCCGACGCGGACGTCGATGCGTCGGGCGGTGATCATGAGGTAACGCTCCGCAGTAGCGAATGGACACACGGGTGACGTGGAGACCGGTGTCCTGGCTAGGAGATGCGGGGCGTAGACATACGGCGAGGGTAGCGAGACCGTGCCCGCGACCGCACCCGGATTTCCCCGCCCGGTGCGAGCGTGCGAAGCCTGACCCCGGGCGGGATGATCGACTCCATGGACGACGTCACCCTGCATCTGGCCCAGGAGCCGGAGGCCGATGAGCTCCTCGGCCGCAGTCCGCTGGCCGCGCTCGTCGGGATGCTGCTCGACCAGCAGGTTCCGATGGAGTGGGCGTTCGCGGGCCCGCATACGATCGCGCGGCGCTTGAACGCGGACGATCTCGACGCGCACGAGATCGCGGCGTACGACCCCGAGGAATTCGCCGCGCTGCTCTCCGCCAAGCCGGCGGTGCATCGCTACCCCGGGTCGATGGCGAAACGAATCCAACAACTCTGCGCGTACCTCGTGGAGCATTACGAGGGTGACCCCACCGCCCTGTGGGAGGGGGCCGCCTCCGGCAAGGACCTCCTGAAGCGCCTGAACGACCTCCCCGGCTTCGGGAAGCAGAAGTCACAGATCTTCCTGGCCCTGCTCGGCAAGCAGCTGGGCGTACGGCCTGCCGGCTGGAGGGAGGCGGCGGGGGCGTACGGGGAGCCGGACGCGTACCGCTCGGTCGCGGACATCACTGGCCCGGAGTCCCTGCGGAGGGTCCGCGCCCACAAGCAGCAACTCAAGGCAGCAGCAAAGGCCTCCGGCAAGTAAACGGAACCCCGCATCTACCTCTCCCCGAACAACCTCTCCCGCCCACCCGCCCGATCACCCCGCAGCACCCCCTGAACGAACAAGCTTTCCCGCCCACCCGCCCGATTGCCCCGCGGTGTCTAGGGGGGCGCAACAGGGGGGTGGGGGAACGGCGAGGACATCGATGGGGCAGCACCGCACCCCATCCTGGGGAGCCCGGCCCGCACGCGCCCGCAGACGGCGACGCACGCGAGGGGACGTGCCGGTATGTCTGCCCGGAGCACGGCTCCCGAAGGCTCCGGAGCCGAAGTAGCTACGCGGCCACCGGACGATAGCGAGGACGGACATACCGGCGCGGCCCCGCACCCACAGACGAGGCAGCACCGCAGCACGCACGCGCCCGCAGCCCACGTATGTCTGCCCGGAGCACGGCTCCCGGAGGCTCCGGGGCCTCACCCGCACACGCACCAGCCCCGCAGACTCCGTTCCTAGCCCAAGAGGGCGGATCTGGGCTGCGGGTTACAGCAAGCGGGGGTCATCGGGGGACATGACCCCTCATGAGCCGCGCCGCGTCACCCCGCCCCGCGTGGCTCAGAGCTGCCCTCATCCTCCTCGCCCTCCTCGGCGCAGTCCTCGCCCCCGCGACCCCCACCGAAGCCGCCCCCGCCCCACCCGCGGCCATCTCCACCGAGCCCACCGGCGAGGCCCACCAGGACACCGCCGAGAGCGCGCTCCGCGTACCCACAAGACGCCCCGCCCCCGCCTCCGCCACCCCGGCCCCCCACCACAGTCACCCCCTCCCCCTCCCCACCCGCGCCCTCAACCACCGCCCCGCCCCACACTCCGTCGTCCTCCGCTGCTGACAGGCCCACCCCCACCCGCCACCACCCCCATCAGCAGCGAACTGAGGACAGACACCCATGCCCATCGATCCGTACGCGGCCCTGCACGCCCTCCTCCGCGCCGAAGCCGTACGCAACGCACCCAACCCCGACACCCCCACCCCGGCCCCCTCACAGACCGAGGACGAGGACCCCGAGAAGAACCACAGCCCCGAGCACAACGGCCGCTGACGTTCCTGCCCCCTCCACCGGCGCAGACGCAGATGCTCAAGGCGCCCCGCCAGCCTCAGCGTCTGCGCCACGCCCTCACCGGAGACACCGTCCCCGGAACCCTCCCCTCCGCTCGTCACCCCCGCGACCGGCGAAGACTCGTTGGAGGGGTTCGCGCGCCCCGCAGTGGACGGAATCTGCTGGATGTCGCTCGCTTCGGCCCCTGTTCCCGGCTTGAGTGTTCCCGGTATGCCCCGATTTACTGCGGCATTTCCCCGAGTCACACTCCGTCTCCATGGCTGCGCCCGGAGAGCCTTGCCCGGTAGGCTTTCCGTGTGATCTTCAAGCGCATCGGAAACGGCCGGCCGTACCCCGACCACGGCCGGGAAAGCACCCGGCAGTGGGCGGACGTCGCGCCGCGCCCGGTCCGCCTCGATCAGCTCGTGACGACCAAGGGCCAGCTGGACCTAGAGACACTCCTCGCGGAGGACTCGACGTTCTACGGCGACCTCTTCGCGCACGTGGTGAAGTGGCAGGGCGACCTCTACCTGGAAGACGGACTGCACCGCGCGGTCCGCGCCGCGCTCCAGCAGCGCCAGGTGCTGCACGCCCGCGTCCTCGAACTGGGCTGACCCGCACCCACACCTACGCCCTCATTGGCCCTTTCGGGTTGGACTGAGCCCGAGTCAATGATCATTTAGTAGGCATCACGGCGTCGTCGCACTACGCTGCGCCCATGAGCATGCTCACTCCCCCCGGCATGGGCGGCAAGTACCGCATCACGGGGGCCAAATATCCGCGTATGCGCCGACCCCGTGGCCGCCGCAGGATCGTGCTCGCGGTGGTCGCCTCCGTCGCGGCGGCCGGCCTGATCGGCTGGGGAACACTGCAGCTCATCGACGTCTTCACGGGCGGCGACAAGGCCACGGCGGCGAGCTCGCGCAGCGACTGCGCGGCGAAGAAGCCGGGCCCGTCGGCCGAGCCCGCCCCCAAGGCGCTGCCCAAACCGGGCCAGATCAAGGTCAACGTCTTCAACGCCACGCCCCGCGGCGGCCTCGCCAAGGACGTCGCGGCCGAGCTCAAGAAGCGCGGCTTCGCCATCGGCAAGGTGGACAACGCGCCGAAGGAGTACGACAAGAAGGTCAAGGGCACCGGGATACTGCTCGGCGCCCCCTCCGCCATGGACACCGCGCTGCCGGTGCTCGGCACGCAGCTCGCGGGCGCCGAGAGCAGGCCGGACGCCCGCAAGGGCGGCGAGGTGGACCTGATCCTGGGTACGAAGTTCAAGGATCTGGCAAAGAAAGAGGACGCCGACAAGGCTCTGGCGGTACTCGCCAAACCCAAGCCGACGTCCTCGACGTCCAACGGCAAGAAGAACTGCTGAGCGCCACTCCAGAAGACCGGCAGAGTGGGAAGACCAGCAGAACCTCCGAGCCCTACTCCGCGGTCCCGTACATCCGGTCCCCGGCGTCGCCGAGCCCCGGCACGATGTAGCCGTTCTCGTTCAGCCGCTCGTCGACCGACGCCGTCACGACCGTCACCGGCGTGCCCGCGAGCTCGCGCTCCATGACCTCGACGCCCTCGGGCGCGGCGAGGAGCACCACGGCGGTGACGTCGTCCGCGCCGCGCTTGATCAGTTCCTGGATGGCCGCGACGAGCGTGCCGCCGGTGGCCAGCATCGGGTCCAGGACGTACACCTGGCGTCCGGAGAGGTCCTCCGGCATGCGGGTCGCGTACGTCGACGCCTGGAGGGTCTCCTCGTCGCGGATCATCCCGAGGAAGCCCACCTCGGCGGTCGGCAGGAGCCGCACCATGCCGTCCAGCATGCCGAGCCCGGCGCGCAGGATCGGCACGACCAGGGGGCGCGGGTGGGACAGCTTGACGCCGGTCGTCGGGGTGACCGGGGTCTCGATGTCGACCTGCTCGGTGCGCACGTCCCGGGTGGCCTCGTACGCGAGCAGGGTGACCAGCTCGTCGGCGAGGCGCCGGAAGGTCGGTGAGTCGGTGCGCTTGTCGCGCAGCGTGGTGAGTTTGTGCGCCACCAGCGGGTGGTCGACGACGTGGATCCGCATGTCCTCAACAGTAACCGCGCCCGGGACCCCCGACCGCTCCCGGGAGCGCCCGGACTTCCCCTCGACGGCCGCCCCCGCACCCGCCCCGATCCGCTGGTACACCCCTCGCTGGCATCAAACCCGCCGTACGGGGGAAAGTGGACGTACGACCTGGGGTGGTGTTGCCCATGCCGGACAGAGAGCCCGGCGGCCGAGAGCCGTACCGCGAGACCGAAGCCGAGCGCCGGCGCCGTCGCGCCCAGTTCCTGCACGAACGGGCCGAGGCCATCGAGCTCCGCGACCGTGTGAAGCCGCGCCGCGCCCGGGCGGCACGGATGCGTCAGCAGATGCGTATGCGCACGTTCCGCTGGTAGCGGCCACCTCTCAGGCAGGCGTCGGGGAGCCGTCCGGGAAACGCGACGCGGACACAGCGGGCGGAAGACCTCTCCTCAGGCCGTGGTTTCTGCCACGATTCCGAGTGGGCGGGGCTTGGAACAGCAACTCCCCCGCTCCCCGAACTCGCCGGGGGGACACCCAAACCGTCAACCGGCACTGTCTATGACCAGTGGGAGAGTCACGGTGTACTTCGCCGCACTGCTCGCGCGCACCGAAGACGGGTGGGAAGCGAGCGACACGGAGCTCGACGATGTGGAGACCCTGTCGGATCTGACCGACCTGGCCCGCGAGGCCACGGCCGGCAGCGCTGAGGACGACACCGTCCTCGTCTTCATCGAACAGGAGGGCGCCTGGTTCGGCGTCGTCCGCGTGGACGGTGAGGAGGACCCTCGTATCTACGTCTCGGACGCGGCCGCGGCCGCCAAGAGTTCGTACGGCGAGATCCTGCTCACCGACGAGATGCTCGGCCGTGAGCCGGGCACCGACGACCCGGGTGTCGATCTGGACGCCCTCGACCTGGACGGCACGGAGGACGGCGAACCCGCCGAGTCCGGCGCCGCCCCCGATTCCGCCGATGACGACGACACGGGGGAAGCCCCGGGCGACGCGGTGCCGGCGGGGCCGCTGGGCGACTCGGAGCTCATGGCCGACCTCGGTGTGCCCGAGAAGGATCTGCTCGGCCTGGAGCCGGGTGACGCGCTCAGCGACATCGCCGAGATCCTCGGGGCGGCGGAGGTGCTCGAAGCCGTCCGCTAGGTTCCCGGTGTGACCGAAACCGGCCTGGAGCACGATCCCGTACGCGACCGCTGGCGGGCCGCCATGCGGCTGGCCCTGGCCGAGGCCGAACTGGCCGACCAGGGCGGCGATGTGCCCGTCGGCGCCGTCGTGCTGTCCCCGGACGGCACGACGGTGCTCGCGTCGGGCCACAACGAACGCGAGGCGACCGGCGACCCGACGGCGCACGCGGAGGTGCTGGCCGTCCGCCGGGCTGCGGCCGCGCTCGGGGAGTGGCGCCTTGCCGGCTGCACGCTGGTGGTGACCCTGGAGCCCTGCACGATGTGCGCGGGCGCGCTCGTCCAGTCCCGGGTCGACCGGGTCGTCTACGGGGCGCGGGACGAGAAGGCGGGCGCCGCGGGCTCCGTCTGGGACGTCGTACGCGACAGAAGGCTCAACCACCGCCCCGAGGTGATCGAGGGGGTCCTCGCCGAGGAGGCCGCGGGGCTGCTCACGCGCTTCTTCCGGGGGCGTTGAGCGCCCTCCGGAGAACGGATTTCTGACCACGGCCCTCTTTGGGCTAGAGTTCCTCTCGGTAGCGTGTCCGAGCGGCCGAAGGAGCTCGCCTCGAAAGCGAGTGTGGGGAAACTCACCGTGGGTTCAAATCCCACCGCTACCGCTCTTGATACGAAGGCCCCGTCCGCGAGGACGGGGCCTTCGTCGTGCATACGCAAGGTCGTGCATACGCAAGTGAGCCCCGGTGCCTGCCGCGAAGGCACCAGGGCTCTCTTGCGATTGGACGGGGGGAACGGCATCGGGGGGACAAGCCGCTCCCCCCGATGAGGACTGGAACCCCTAAGCCAGCGCCGTCATTCGGGGGGAAGCCGACGGCGCGTGGCCCCGCAGTGGGGCCAGTCCCTTGCCCGCGGATTCCTGCCAGATCCGCTGGGGCACATCACCAATCCTGCGTCCCGCTCCCTCGGAACGGAGCGGCAAAGGACCTCTGCTGCCGGGCCGTTGGTCCCTAAAAGCCTTGTGAGCATGGGCCGGGTTAGACTCACCGCCGTCACAGGGGTCACAGGACGCAGCAGGTAAGGGGAGGCCGAAGCATGGCGGTGCAGTGGAAAAAAGTCGGGCTCTTCGTGCTCGTCGTCTTCATCTTCTACGTGATCGTCACTGACCCCGCCAAGGCCGCGGACTACGTGCAGATAGGCTTCGAGGCGGTTTCGGACGCTGCTCAGAGCATCGGCGACTTCATGACCTGGGTCGCCAACGGAGGCAAGGACTGAGCGGCTCGGCCCGCCGTCCCCGACTCTCCTCTCCCCGCTTCCCAGGAGTGCGCATGATCCGCCATCTGGTCCTCTTCAAGCTCAACGACGGTGTGGAGCGCGACGAGCCGCGCGTCGTCGAGGGCGTCAAGGCCTTCCGCGCACTCGGCGAGCAGATCCCGGAGCTCACGTTCTGGGAGTGCGACTGGAACATCACCGACCGGCCCATCGCGTACGACTTCGCCATCAACTCGGCGGTCGAGGACACCGATGCGCTGAAGCGGTACATCGAGCACCCGGCCCACCAGGCGGGCGTCGCCCTGTGGCGTGAGTTCGCCACGTGGGTGATCGCCGACTACGAGTTCTGAGCGACGCGGCTCAGCCGCCCCGCGAAAAGCGGCCCCTCACTGAAGAGACCCCTCGCGAAAGCGGCCCCTCACCGGAACGGTGAGGGGCTTTTCTGCGTCTTATGGCCCAACTTGCCCCTCAACACGTAGTTATCGGGTGCTTGCACACAGTGCACATGTCTTGTGATGCTATGACCGCTTTTGACGGATGAGTTGACCAAGGTCGGCTGATCTTGACTGAGCTCGACAGGACTTGATTGGGCTTGACCGAGAAGGGGTGGCGTTGACCGTGCCGGCCAGTACTGCGCCCGAAGCACCACCCGTGACCCCGCAGGCGAGCAGCCCCGGCCCACCGAGCGCGCCGGGCCTCCAGGACACGCAGACCGCCCCGAGCACGCCCAGCACTCCCAGCTCCGCCAGCGCCCCCGGCACCCCCAGCAGCAGGGGCGCCGACACCCGGGCCCTGACCCAGGTGCTCTTCGCCGAGCTCAAGGGGCTCGAACCGGGCAGCCCGGAGCACGGCCGCGTCCGCGGTGCGCTCATCGAGGCCAATCTGCCGCTGGTGCGGTACGCCGCCGCTCGCTTCCGCAGCCGCAACGAACCGATGGAGGACGTCGTCCAGGTCGGCACGATCGGCCTGATCAACGCCATCGACCGCTTCGACCCCGACCGCGGCGTGCAGTTCCCGACCTTCGCGATGCCCACCGTGGTCGGCGAGATCAAGCGGTACTTCCGCGACAACGTACGAACGGTCCATGTGCCGCGCCGTCTTCACGAGCTGTGGGTGCAGGTGACCGGGGCGACCGAGGACCTCACCACGGCCCACGGGCGCTCGCCCACGACCGCGGAGATCGCCGAGCGCCTTCGGATCACCGAGGAGGAGGTCCTGGCCTGTATCGAGGCCGGACGTTCGTACCACGCAACGTCGTTGGAGGCGGCCCAGGAGGGCGACGGGCTTCCCGGTCTGCTCGACCGGCTCGGCTATGAGGACCCGGCACTCGACGGCGTCGAGCACCGCGATCTCGTCCGCCATCTCCTCGTCCAACTGCCCGAGCGCGAACAACGCATCCTGCTTCTGCGCTACTACAGCAATCTGACGCAATCACAGATCAGCGCCGAATTGGGCGTTTCTCAGATGCATGTGTCAAGACTGCTGGCCAGAAGCTTCGCACGACTTCGATCCGCAAACCGTATCGAGGCGTAACCGTATCGAGTGGACTGCTCTTCCAGCGGTTCCCGACGGTCCCACGAGCAGAAAAGCCCCAGACCCCCTCTTTCCTGCATCGATGTCACCCTTCTTTGTCGACATGTAACTACAGCGTGTTGCCGACATGTGACATTCTGCTGGAACCGCGTTTGCCGCAGCCCCACGTCCGGTATTCAGGTGGAGGCTGCGTTCCTCCGACGGGAGCGTCCGCCGTGACCGTCCGCGACCTCAAGGGGGTGGCATGTCCGCAGACCAGGGCAGCTCGAAGGTGCTCACGCTCACGAAGAGCGCATCAGCGCCGAGCGAATCAGCGCCCGACGCGCTTCCGAGCTCAGTTGTTTCCGGGGCTTCCGGAGCCATCGACACCCGCACCCTGTCCCGCTCCCTGTTCCTGCGGCTCGCCGCGCTCGACCAGGACAGCCCGGAGCGTGTCTATGTGAGAGACACGCTGATCGAGCTCAACCTCCCCCTCGTCCGGTACGCGGCCGCGCGCTTCCGCAGCCGGAACGAACCCATGGAGGACATCGTCCAGGTCGGAACGATCGGCCTGATCAAGGCGATCGACCGCTTCGACTGCGAACGGGGCGTGGAATTCCCGACGTTCGCGATGCCGACGGTCGTCGGTGAGATCAAGCGCTTCTTCCGCGACACGAGTTGGTCGGTGCGCGTCCCACGCCGCCTCCAGGAGTTGCGGCTCGCGCTGACGAAGACGAGCGACGAACTGGCGCAGAAGCTGGACCGTTCGCCGACCGTGCCCGAACTCGCCAAGGCGCTCGGGGTCTCCGAGGAGGACGTGGTCGACGGCCTGGCCGTCGGGAACGCGTACACCGCCTCCTCGCTCGACTCCCCGGCCCCCGAGGACGACGGCGGCGAGGGCTCCCTCGCGGACCGCCTGGGGTACGAGGACAGCGCCCTCGAAGGCGTCGAGTACCGCGAGTCGCTCAAGCCGCTGCTCGCCAAGCTGCCGCCGCGCGAGCGCCGCATCATCATGCTGCGCTTCTTCGCGAACATGACGCAGTCGCAGATCGGCGAGGAGGTCGGCATCTCGCAGATGCACGTCTCGCGCCTGCTCACGCGGACGCTCTCGCAGCTCCGGGAAGGGCTCATCGCGGACTGACGGCACTCCCCCTGTGGCTCAAGGTGCCGCAGGGGGACTGGAGTTGCCGTAAGGCGACAGGAGTTGCTGACGGGGTTCCTAATTGACGGCCCGTCAGACACACTGGCGCGATGCGACGTGGCATGCGGAACGTACTGGGTGCGTCTACGGCTTCCCTGTGCCTGGGCGGCCTCCTTGCTGCTTGCGGCAGCGAGGACGGCGACGGTTATGTGGCTACGGGGCCTGCTGCGGCGAGCCCTGAGCGGGCGCCGGGGCAGGGAGTTGCGCCCACCGGGGATGTGGAGCTCGTACCGCTGGACGAGCCTGGCGGCGGCAAGGGCGAAGACTCCGGGACCCCGGAGGGGAGCGGTACCTCCGGGACGCCGGAGAGGAACGGCGGTTCCGGCGGCAGCCAGGGCGACAACTCGCCCGACGGCAAGCCCTCCGGCCGGACAGCTTCGGTGCCCCCGACCACGCCGGAAAGCGCGGCCCCGGCCAACGGCAGCGGCAACTCCGGGCGTACGGACGGAGATTCGGCGCCCCCGTCCACGCCAAGCAGCAGCGCACCGCCCAGCGGCCCCGCGAAGCTGAGCGTCAGCGCGCCGGAACGTAAGCCCGCGGACGATCGGTGGTGCGAGAAGGTGACCGTCACGTTCCGCAACACCGGGGAGTCACCGGTGCGTTCGGGCACGGTGACGTTCGCGACGCACGTCATCGGTGCCCTTGGCGTGGACTGGGCGACGATCAAGTCCACCGAGAAGCTGCCCGCACCCATCGGCGCGGGGAAGACCGTGAAGAAGACCTGGCCCGTGTGTGTGGAGGCCTGGCGGGTGCCGCTGGGGATGCATGTGGAGACGCGGGACGTCTCCGTCGACTGGAAGTAGGGCCGCTTCTTCCTGCGGGTCCACCGTGGCTGGTCGCGCAGTTCCCCGCGCCCCTGAAGCGCCCCTACGGGGCGCAGCCCCGGCCCGCCCCGGCCGGGAGGTCTACTTCAGCGCCAGCCACGCCACCACCGCCACCACCGCGATCGCGAGTACGACGCCGAGGATCAGGCCGATGCGCGGGCCCGCGGACGCGGTCGCCGGCTGCTGGGCTCGGCCGCCCTGCGGGGACTCGTCGACGAAGGCGCGGAACATCTGCGTGCTGCCGGCGGGGTCGGGGGTGTTCTGGGGGCCCTGGGGGTTGTGTGCCATAGCGCAGGACCCTAGCGAACCAACCGGGGTCGGCCCAACCCCAGCTGACCACGGACTTTACGAGCCGGGTCCCAGACCTTTGCCGACTCTTTAGGGCCTTGGTCCAGTTTTAGTTTGCCTGCGGCAACCAACTGTCTCTATCGTTGCCCTAAGCAACAACATAGGAGGTGCCGTGGCCGCGCAGCGTCATTACGAGGAGCTGGCCCGACAGCTCAGCGCCATCGGCGCCGTGAAACGTGGTCTCGGAAGAGGGCTGCCGCACGACTGCCCGGCAGGGTCCGCCGCCGTACTCGTCCTGATCGACCGGCACGGAGAGATGCGGATGAGCAGGCTCGCCGAGCTGCTCGCCGTCGACATGTCGGTGACAAGTCGCCACGTGGCCCATGTCGCCGAGAAGGAGTGGATCCTGCGGGATCCCGATCCCGCCGACAAGCGCTCCCGGATCCTGCGCCTCACGCCCACGGGCAAGGCGAAGGTCAATGAGCTGTCCGACCTGTCCATCAGGACACTCACCCACTACTTGCATGACTGGTCAGACGACGAGGTCGTCCAGCTCAGCACGCTGCTCGCGCGACTGCGCGACAGCTTCGGGGACTGCCGTGCGGCTTCGGCCCGGCTCCCCTTGGAAGAGACCACCCGTACACCCGCGTAACGAAGAGGAAGCCCATGGCAACAACCACACCATCCGGTGTGCGGGGCAGCCACGCCAAGCACGGAGCGTCGCACGGAGCGGCGCACGACGAGAACGCTCCGATGACGCACCGCCAGATCATGGAGGCCCTTTCCGGCCTGCTGCTCGGCATGTTCGTCGCGATCCTGTCGTCGACGATCGTCTCCAACGCCCTGCCTGAAATCATCGGCGACCTGGGCGGCGGCCAGTCCGCCTACACCTGGGTCGTCACCGCCTCGCTCCTGGCGATGACGGCGACCACGCCCCTGTGGGGCAAGCTGTCGGACCTCTTCAGCAAGAAGGCCCTGGTCCAGATAGCCCTGGTCATCTACGTGCTCGGCTCGGTCGTCGCCGGCCTCTCGCAGAACGCCGGGATGCTGATCGCCTGCCGTGTCGTCCAGGGCATCGGCGTGGGTGGTCTCTCCGCCCTCGCGCAGATCGTGATGGCCGCGATGATCGCCCCGCGCGAGCGCGGCCGCTACTCCGGCTACCTCGGCGCGACCTTCGCCGTCGCCACCGTCGGCGGCCCGCTGCTCGGCGGCGTGATCACCGACACCGACTGGCTCGGCTGGCGCTGGTGCTTCTACGTCGGCGTGCCCTTCGCGATCATCGCCCTGATCGTCCTGCAGAAGACCCTGAAGCTCCCCGTCGTGAAGCGGGACGTCAAGGTCGACTGGTCCGGCGCCTTCTTCATCTCGGCGGCCGTCTCCCTGCTCCTGGTCTGGGTGACCTTCGCGGGCGACAAGTACGACTGGATGTCCTGGCAGACCGGCGCGATGGTCGGCGGCTCGATCGTCCTCGGCCTGATCTTCCTGCTCGTCGAGTCCAAGGCGAGCGAGCCGATCATCCCGCTGCGGCTCTTCCGCAACCGCACCATCACCCTCGCCTCGCTCGCCTCGCTCTTCGTGGGTGTCGCGATGTTCGCGGGCACGGTGTTCTTCAGCCAGTACTTCCAGCTGGCGCGCGACAAGTCGCCGACGATGTCCGGCGTCATGACGATCCCGATGATCGCCGGTCTGTTCGTCTCCTCGACGGTCTCCGGACAGGTCATCACCAAGACCGGCAAGTGGAAGGCCTGGCTGGTCTCCGGCGGTGTGCTCCTGACCGCGGGCCTCGGCCTGCTCGGCACGATCCGCTACGACACCGAGTACTGGCACATCGCGATCTTCATGGCGCTGATGGGTCTCGGCGTCGGCATGATGATGCAGAACCTCGTGCTCGCCACGCAGAACCAGGTCGCTCCCGAGGACCTCGGCTCCGCGAGCTCGGTCGTCACCTTCTTCCGTTCCCTCGGCGGCGCCATGGGCGTCTCGGCACTCGGCGCCGTGATGTCGACGCGCATCACCGACTACGTGAAGGACGGCCTGGAGGACCTCGGTCCGAAGGCGGCCGGCATGGGGCACGGCGGCACGGGCGGCGGCGGCATCCCGGACCTGGACAAGCTCCCGGAGCCGTTCCGCACGGTCATGGAGAGCGCCTACGGGCACGGCATCGCCGACGTCTTCCTGATCGCCGCGCCGATGGCCCTCATCGCGCTCCTGATCACGCTCTTCATCAAGGAGGTTCCGTTGCGTACGTCGGGTGCGCTCGCCCAGGCCGCCGAGGCCTCGGAGGCTCCGGCCGCTTCTCCCGCAGCCGCCGCGACCGGGACCGCCGACGAGCAGCCGGTCCTGGCCTCCGTCGCCGCGCACACCGAAGCGGGTCCCGACGGCACGCAGAAGCTCGCCGCGGTCGCCTCGTCGGCCACCGGTGACGCCCCCCTGCAGACCACCGGCGGCGGCACTCCGGTCCACGGCTTCGTCCGTGGCGCGGAGAGCACTCCGGTCCCGCGGGCCGCAGTCACGCTGATCTCCCTCGGGGGACGGCAGCTGGGCCGTGCGGTGGCGCAGGGCGACGGCTCCTACGCGGTCGACGCCCCCGGCGCGGGCTCGTACGTACTGATCGCGTCGGCCGACGGTTTCCAGCCGCAGGCCTCCACGATCGTCGTCACCGACGAGGCACTCGCGTACGACATCCTGCTGAGCGGCACGAGCGGCCTCAGCGGTGTGGTGCGGGCCTCCGACGGCAAGCTGCCGGTCGCGGGCGCGATGGTCATCGTGACCGACGTGCGCGGCGACGTCCTGGCCACCGGGCTCACCGGTGAGCAGGGCGAGTTCACCTTCGCCGAGCTGGTGCCCGGCCAGGTCACCATCGCGGTGAACGCCGCGGGGCACCGCCCGATGGCGCTGCCCGTGGAGGTCGGCGCGGTCGGCGTCACCCGGGTCGAGGTCGAGCTGAACTCCGGTGCGCAGGTGCTCGGCACGGTGCGTGCGGCGGGCGGTCCGCTGAACGACGCGCGGGTCACGCTGGTGGACGCGGCGGGCAACGTCGTCGCCACCGCGACCACCGGGTCCGACGGCGCGTACGCCTTCACCGACCTGGACAGCGGCGAGTACACGGTCATCGCGACCGGTTACCCGCCGGTGGCGACGGGTCTGACCGTCGCCGGTGAAGGTGTCGGCGACCACGACATCGAACTCGCCCACCCCGGCGAGTAGTTGACCCCGGCCCGTGCGCGCGCTTCGAGCGGATGCGCGCGCACGGGCCGGTTGGGAAAGGGCCCCCGGGTCGGCGGTGACGTACACGGCAGGGGACGGCCGTGTCACCGCCGCCGGGGGCCGCACTCTTTTTGAGCTTTTGAGATTTTTGGCTTTGGCAAGGAGAAACGGGATGGGACTCAGCGCTCGGATCCGGACGCGCGACGGGTGGGCGGTGTCGCACGCCGTCGTCACCCTCACCGACATGACCGGTACGCAGGTGCTGCGGGCCGCGGCGGACGGGGAGGGAGCCGTGCGCGACGCGACGGAACTGCCCCCGGGCCCGTACACGGTGATCGTCACGGCGGTCGGCTACGCGCCGGTGGCCTCGACCGCGCTCGTCACGGCGAGCGGCCGTGCCGAGGTGGGCAACATCGTCCTGGCCAGGCAGGGCGGCACGGAGCTGCCGCCGCCCGGTCCTTGGACCATCGACCCGGCGCACTCCACCGTGGGCGCGGTCGCCCAGCATCTGGGGATCACCAGCGTGCACGGCCGGTTCACGGAGTTCGGGGGGAGGGTGGAGATCGCGGAGGACGTGGAGAAGTCGCGTGTGGAGGCGGTCATCAAGTCGTCCTCGATCGACACCGGCAACGGCATGCGGGACGGCCACCTGAAGTCGCCTGACTTCCTGGACGTCGACCAGTACCCGGAGCTCACCTACCGGTCGTCCGGGCTCACGCCCGCCGGCCCGGACCGCTGGACGGTCCATGGGGAGCTGCAGATGCACGGTGTCGTACGCCCGGTCGACCTGGACCTGAGCTACCTCGGCACGGGGGCGGACCCCTGGGGCGGAACCCGCGCGGCGTTCCGTGCCACGGCGGAGCTGCGGCGGGAGGACTTCGCCATGAACTACAACCAGGTGGTACAGGCGGGCATCTCGGCAATCGGCACGACGCTCCGGGTGGAACTGGACATCCAGGCGGTACAGGGGGACTCCCTGCCGCAGGGCTGAGGGGGGCTCGGCACCGGCTGCGCCAAAGCCTAGTTAGAGGCGGGTGGGTGGGGGGGCACGCCCCCCGGCCCCCCGCCGCCCCCGGCGTATCGTGCCGGGCATGGCAGCCAACATTGCGTCCAACACCACCGTGTCCCTGGAGGAGTTGCTGGACTTCGTCCGGCCCCGTCACCGGGCGGTCCTGCTCACCGCCCGCGCGGACGGCGCCCCGCAGGGCTCCCCCCTGACCTGCGGCGTCGACGATGCCGGGCGGATCGTGGTGTCCACCTACCCGGAGCGCGCGAAGACGCGGAACGCCAAGCGGAATCCGCGGGTCAGCATCATCGTGCTGAGCGACGAGTGGAACGGCCCCTGGGTCCAGATCGACGGCACGGCCGAGGTCATCGACTCCCCGGAGTCGGTGGAGCCCCTCGTCGAGTACTTCCGGAACATCTCCGGCGAGCACCCGGACTGGGACGAGTACCGCGAAGCCATGGTGAAGCAGGGCAAGTCCATCATCCGGATCACCCCGGAGCGGTGGGGCCCGGTGGCCACCGGGGGTTTCCCGGCGGCGAAGGCCTAGGGGCCGGGCCGGAGCGTGGCCTCGATCCCCGCGACCAGCAGATCGAGGGCGACGGCGAAGTCCAGCTCCCACATCTCCTCGACCGTGGACCCGCCCCGCGCCTTCATCATGTCGGCGGAGCTGTGCAGGGTCTCCTCCAGGCTCGGATGATCGCTCACCGCGCCCATGGCCTCGTTGAAGTACTCCCCCGGAGTGAGCCCCGCGGCCGCGCACCGCGCGATGTAGTGGCCCTGCACCGTGCCGAATCCGTACACGAACTGGAAGACCGCGGCGATGGCGCCTGCCTGCTTCTCCGTCGGCAGGCCGGTCCCGCGGACCACTTCCTGCACGGCGAGGGCGAACTTGATCCAGTTCGGACCGATGTTGAGGAAGTTGCCGACCAGCGGCGACACCCACGCATGCCGGACCAGCAACCTCCGGTACTCCTCGGCCAGTTCACGCAGCGTCTCGCGCCACCGGCCGGGTGTGACCGCGTCCGGGTCCGGCAGGACCATCTCCCCGGCGACCGCGTCAAGGGCCAGTTCGAGGAGGTCGTCCTTGGTGTCGACGTACCAGTACACGGACATCGCCGTGACGTTCAGGTCCGCCGCCAGGCGGCGCATGGAGAACTTGGCGAGGCCCTCCTCGTCCAGGAGACGGACCGTGGCCTCGGTGATGCGCTCGCGGTCCAGGCCCGACGGCTGATCACTCCTGCGGCCCGCGCCGTTCCGGGGGGCTTTGCCCTCCAGCCAGACGCTGGTCCGCGCGGGGCGCTTCGCGCGGTCGGCTGCCTTCGCCATGGCGCACCTTCCTGGTTCTGAGCTCTTGTGGCGTACCCGGATACCGGTCTCGCATACCGGATACCGGTGGTTCCGAGGCGGGCGACAGACCGGAACAAGCCAGTCCGTCGCCCACCCGTCGATGCTATGCGGACGCCGCTGCCGGGTCCGTCTTCGCTATGCGGACGCCGCAGCCGGGTCCGTCTTCGCAGAGTCTGCCCTCTCCGCACGCTTCAGCAACGCGGCTGCCAGCATGCCCCCGAGCAGCACGGCCACCGCGCCCACCAGCTGACTGGTCTCCAGACCCGAGGAGAACGCGTCGGCGATCCTCGTGCGTTCGGCGTCCGACCCTGCCGCGGCGAGCGCGGCGGGCAGCGACACCGCGGAGACGGTGACGAGCGAGGCGAAGCGTGAGTTCAGGACAGCGCCGAGCACGGCCACGCCAAGACCGTTGCCGAACTCCGCGAGCGTGCCGTTGACGCCCGCGCCCACGCCCGCCTTCTCCGGCGGGATGGCGCTCATGATCGCGTTGGCCATGGCGGGCATGGCGAACGCGATGCCCGCGCCCATCACGATGAGACCGGCCAGCATCCCGGCGTAGTTGTCGCCGCCGAGCACGGCGATCGCGGCGAGGCCCGCGGAGAGCAGGCTCATGCCGATGGCGATCGTCGCGGGGGTGCTGGTCCGCTTCAGGAGCCGCGCGCCGAGGCCGGTGAGGTTGAGCGCGACGACGGTGACCGCGAGCGGCGCCGTACGCAGGCCCGCCTCCAACGGCTCGTAACCGAGGACGAACTGGAGGTGCTGGGTGAGCAGGAACAGCGAGCCGCCCATGCCGAAGGCGACCAGGATGGCGCCCGCGACGGCGCCGATGAAGCGCTGGTTGCGGAAGAAGTGCATGTCCAGCATGGGGTACGGGATCCGCAGCTCCCAGAAGACGAAGATGCCGAGGACCACCACGCCCACCGTGGCCGCGGCCAGCACCTGCGTCGACGTCCAGCCGTGCTCGGGGCCGGAGATGATCGCGTAGACGACCGAGGCCATGCCGATGGTGGAGAGCAGCGCGCCGAGCAGGTCGGGGCGGTCGCCCTGCGGGTTCTTGGACTCGGGGACCAGCTTCACGACCGCGGCGAGCGCGACGATCACGACGGGGATGTTGATCAGGAAGATCGCGCCCCACCAGAAGTGGTTGAGCATGACCCCGCCCATCAGGGGGCCGACGGCGAAGCCGAGGGAGTTGACGGTCGACCAGAGGCCGATCGCCTTCATCCGCTCGGTGTCGTCGAAGATCTGCACGATCACGGCGAGCGTGGTGGTGATCAGGAGCGCGCCGCCTATGCCCATCCCGGCCCGCGCGGCGATGAGCTGCGTCGACGACTGAGCGAGGCCGGCGACCAGCGAGCCGATGCCGAAGAGGGCGAGGCCCGCGGTGAGCATCTTCTTGCGGCCGTAGCGGTCGGACGCGCTGCCCGCGGTGAGCAGGAGTCCGGACTGGACGAGCGAGTAGGCGTTGATCATCCACTGGATGTCGGCCGTGGACGCGTCCAGCTCCTCGGTGAGGGAGGGGATGGCGACGTTCAGGACGGTGTTGTCCAGGAGGACGGTGAGCTGGGCGAGGCAGATGACGCCGAGGATCAGCCAGCGTTGGGGGTGGCCCTGGGGGGCGGTGGGGGTCTCGGCGGTCGTCGTTGCCGTCATGCCCTCTCCTTCTGCTTATACGGTGTACGTGCGGTCAGCGACGTACACCGTAAAGCATCTCCCGTACGGCGTACAAGGGGCTGTCAGCTCTTCGGCTGGGTCAGGCCTTCGGCTGGGTCAGGTCGTAGAAGGTGGCGCTGCCGACGGTGACCTTCTTGAAGGTGTCCTCCACCCAGGAGCTGATCTTGGTGGCGGTGCCGTTGTCGCCTGCCATGCCACCTCCGCCTCCCATGCCGCCTCCGGAGATGAAGTAATGAATCCTTCCGTCCTCGACGTACTGCTTGAACTGCGCGAGGGTCGGGGAAGGGTCACTGCCGTTGAAGCCGCCGATGGCCATCACCGGGTCTCCGGTGGCGAGTTGGTAGCTCGCGGCGTTCTGCGAGCCGATGGCCGCCGCCGCCCAGGTGTAGTCCCCGGAGTCCGCCTCCAGGAGCTTCTTCGCCTTCGCGCTGACCTGGGCCCCGTCGAGGAGGCCGCCCATGCCGCCGCCTGCGCCCCTGCCACCGCGCTCGGCGGTTCCGCCGCCGGGCATGGCGCGCTGCTGGCCGCCCTGGGGCTGGCCGCCGGCGGGAGGTCGCATGGCGTTGTTGCCCTGCTTGCCGTTCTGGCCGGGCGGCTGCATCCCGCCGCCACCGCCGGGACCACCCCCACCGGGGCCGCCCCCACCAGGACCGCCGCCCATCCGCCCCGCCGAAGCCGGGCCCGCCGTCACGATTGACCCGGTGTGCGCGCTGTTCACGGTGGAGAGGGTGTACGCGACCGGCCCCGCCAAGGAAGCGGCGAAGCTCAGCCCCACTGCCGCGAGGGCGAGTTGACGCCCGAGCCGCGCCGCGAGCAGCAGGCCGAGCGCGCCCACGAGGCCGCCGACGAGCACCGCCCAGCGCAGCCACGGCACGTGGTCGGGCGTACGGCCGAGCAGGACGTACCCCCACCACGCCGTCCCCGCGACGCTCACGCCGAGCAGCGCGCCCGCCCACCACTTGGCGCGCTCCTCCCACAGGACCGTGGCGCCCATGCCGATCAGCGCCGCGACGTAGGGGGCGAGGGCGATCGTGTAGTACTGGTGGAAGATCCCCGCCATGAAGCTGAAGACGGCCGCCGTCATCAGGAGCGCGCTGCCCCACGCCACGAACGCCGAGCGCGCGGTGTCGGTCCTGCGGGCCTTCCAGGTGAGGACGATGCCGCCGACGAGCAGGATCAGCGCGGCGGGGAGCAGCCAGGAGATCTGGCTGCCGACCTCGGAGTTGAACATCCGCCCGAGCCCGGTCTCGCCCCACTGACCGCCACCGCCACGGCCGCCGCCACCGCCCCCTCCGACGCTTCCGGTCTCCTCGCCGTTGATGCGGCCGAGGCCGTTGTAACCGAAGGTCAGCTCAAGGAAGGAGTTGTTCTGCGAGCCGCCGATGTACGGGCGTGATGACGCGGGCCACAGCTCCACGATCGCGACCCACCAGCCGCCCGCGACGACCATCGCGAGCCCGGAGAGGGCGAGTTGACTGAAACGCTTGCGCAGCCGTACGGGTGCGCACACCGCGTACAGGACGGCGAGCGGCGGCAGGATCAGGAACGCCTGAAGCGTCTTGGTCAGGAAGGCGAGACCGACCGCGACGCCCGCCCACACCAGCCACTTGGTGCGGCCGTGCTCCAGGGCGCGCAGGACGCAGTACACGGTGACTGTCATCAGGAGCGCCAGCAGCGCGTCCGGATTGTTGAAGCGGAACATCAGCGCGGCGACGGGCGTCAGCGCGAGCACCGCGCCCGCGATCAGCCCGGCCGCCGGGCTGAAGCGGCGGCGTACGGCGGCATGGAGCACACCGACCGTCGCGACACCCATGAGCACCTGCGGGGCAAGCACCGCCCACGAGTTGAGCCCGAAGAGGCGTACGGAGAGTGCCATCGGCCAGAGCGCGGCCGGGGGCTTGTCGACGGTGATCGCATTGCCCGCGTCGAGCGAGCCGAAGAACATCGCCTTCCAGCTCTGGCTGCCCGCCTGGACGGCCGCGGAGTAGAAGGAGTTGGCGTAGCCGGAGGCGCTGAGGTTCCAGAGGTAGAGGACAGCGGTCGCGAGGAGCAGCCCCAGGAAGGCGGGGCGCGCCCAGCGCGGGTCGTCGGGGCGGCCGCGCCAGAGGCGTGCCACCGCACCCGGCGCCGCGTGCGGTGGCGCGGGCACGGGCGAAGGCGCGTGCGCATGCGCGTGGGAAGTCGTCGTCATCGTGCGTTCCTCGGGTCGTGTGCGTAAGTGGGCTCGTACGAGGACGAGCCGTCGGGCGGTGCCACGTCGACGCGGCGCTCCGGGAACACCCAGGCCCGAAGCAGCAGGAACCGCAGGACCGTCGCCGCGAGGTTGGCGGCTATCAGCACGGCGAGTTCCGTGGAGTGGGACGGGTCGCCCGACGCCGCGCCGAGTGCGGCCAGCGAACCGCTGGTCAGAGCGAGGCCGATACCGAACACGACCAGGCCCTGTGCCTGGTGACGCATCGCGCGGTCACGGCCGCGCACCCCGAAGGTCAGTCGGCGGTTGGCGGCCGTGTTGGCGACGGCCGATACGAGCAGGGCGAGGGCGTTGGCCACCTGCGATCCCGAGAACGTACGGAAGCCGGAGTACAGGAGCAGATAGAAGAGCGTGGAGAGCGCGCCGACCACGCAGAAGCCGACCAGCTGGCGGGCCAAGCCGCCCGGTACGCCGGTCAGTTGCCGGTCGCGCGGATCGTCCCCGAAGGGGCGCGCGAGGCGGTCGAGCGGGAGCGCGCCGACCGCGAGGGCGCGTCCGACCCGCCACACCCCCTTGAGGTCGTCCGTGGCCGTCTTGACCAGGTGGACGGTCGAGTTCGGGTCGTCGACCCAGTCGACAGGCACCTCGTGGATGCGCAGGCCCGCGCGCTCGGCGAGCACCAGCATCTCCGTGTCGAAGAACCACCCCGTGTCCTCGACCAGCGGAAGCAGCACCCCCGCCACGTCACCCCTGATCGCCTTGAAACCGCACTGGGCGTCGGAGAAGCGCGCGTGCAGGGATCCGCGGAGGATGAGGTTGTACGAGCGCGAGATGAACTCCCGCTTGGGGCCGCGCACCACACGCGAACTGCGCGCGAGCCGGGAGCCGATCGCCAGGTCCGAGTGCCCGGAGATCAGCGGCGCCACCAGCGGGAGCAGCGCGTTCAGGTCGGTGGACAGGTCCACGTCCATGTAGGCGAGGACGGGGGCGTCCGAGGCGGACCACACGGCGCGCAGGGCACGCCCGCGCCCCTTCTGCTCAAGGCGCGTATAGCGGACCTCTTCGCTGGACGCCGCGAGCCGGGCCGCCACCTCGGGGGTGCGGTCCGTGGAGGCGTTGTCCGCGATGGTGATGCGGAAGGGGTAGGGGAAGGTGCGGACGAGGTGGTCGTGCAGGCGCAGCACGCACGGCCCCAGGTCCTTCTCCTCGTTGTAGACGGGGATCACGATGTCCAGGACGGGCACATCGCGCTGCCCGGCGGGGTGGGCCCGTGGGAGGTGTGCCCGTGCCGGCAGAGGGACCGAGCAAGCGCCGCCCGGGAGAGCGACCGGGGAAGAGTCCGGGGAAGCGTCCGGGGAAGAGTCGGTTTGCATGGCACCGACATTCGCCAAGTGGTCTGTCAGGGCTGTGTGGTGAGCCTGTGACCCGCCTGTGAGTGCCGTCCAGCTCCGCTGACCTGCACGGATTCCGTAGGCAATGTCACCGTGAAGACCGTCCGCCCCGGCACGCTGTCCACCGTCACCCCGCCGCCGTGCGCCGCCACGATGGCGTGCACGAGGGCGAGGCCGAGCCCTGTGGACCCGGCGCTGCGTGAGCGCGAGGCGTCGCCGCGGGCGAAGCGCTCGAAGACGTGGGGGAGGAGGGCGGGGGCGATGCCGGGCCCGTTGTCCTCGACCTCCAGGCAGACGGTGGGTCCTGACCGCCGCACGCGGGCGGTGACCTTGGTGCCCGGTGGCGTGTGCGTACGCGCGTTGGCGAGGAGGTTGACGACGACCTGGTGGAGGCGGGCCGCGTCGGCGAGGACGAGCGCGGGCTCGTCAGGCAGTTCCAGGGACCAGCTGTGCTCGGGCCCGGCGGCCCGCGCGTCGCTGACGGTGTCCACGACCAGCGGCGAGAGATCAGTGCTCTGATACGAGAGCGGCAGTCGAGCACCTGGGCCGCCGGCGTGCCCGCCACTGATCCCCTCGTCAAGGCGGGCGAGCAGCAGCAGATCCTCCACGAGACCCGTCATCCGCTGGGCCTCGGACTCGATCCGGCCGAGCGCGTGCCGCGTATCCGGGCCCGTCGACTCCCGCCCCCTGCGCGTGAGTTCGGCGTATCCGCGGATCGACGCAAGCGGCGTACGCAGCTCGTGGCTGGCGTCGGCGACGAACTGACGTACCCGCGTCTCGCTCTCCTGGCGCGCGTGCAGCGCGGAGTGCACGTGGTCGAGCATGCGGTTGAGCGCGGCGCCGACCTGTCCGACCTCCGTGTTCGGCTCCGCGTCGGGGACGCGTTCGTACAGCGTCACCTCGCCGCTGTGCAGGGGGAGTTCGGAGACTCGGGTCGCGGTCGCCGCGACCCGGCGCAGCGGGCGGAGGGCGACGCCGACCATGGCGGCGCCCGCGAGCGAGGCGGCGACGAGGCCCGCGGCGGTGACGCTGACCTCTACGATGATCAGCGTTTCGAGGGTGTTCTGCACCTTGTCCGTGGGGATGCCGACGAGGAAGTCGCCGTGCGGGCCTGACGTGTACTCCACGCGGTACTCGCCGCGGCCGGGGATGTCGACGTTGTGCGGCTTCGCGTCACGCGGCACGGAGCCGAGGGCCGCGGACTGCTCCGCGTCGAGCCGGTCCGTCCTCGGCTCGAAGGTGCCGGTGTCCGGCTCGTCGCTGGCCAGGGCCTGACCGACCGAGCCGTCATCCTCGACGACGGCCCCGATGGTGCCGACCTCCTGCGGCCCTCTGGAGACGAACCGCAGTGGATCGCCCGAGTCCTCCGACAGGCCGCCGGGGACGTCCTCGCCCGGCTTGGACATCGGCCCTGCCGCACGCATCGCCACGGCGCCGAGCGACTTGTCCAGCTGCTCGTACAGGTGCGAGCGCAGGGCGATGGTGGTCACCGTGCCGATCACCGCGCAGACGACGGCGATGAGCGCCACGGCCGAGACGACGAGGCGCGTCCGCAGCGAGCGAGGCTGCCGCCGCCGCTTCATCGCTTCATGAGACGGCGGCCGCCTCGGTCGCCGGTGCGGCCTTGATCAGATACCCGGCGCCGCGCCGGGTGTGGATCATCGGCTCACGCCCGGCGTCGATCTTCCTCCGGAGGTACGAGATGTAGAGCTCGACGACGTTGGCCTGGCCCCCGAAGTCGTAGTTCCACACGCGGTCGAGGATCTGCGCCTTGCTGAGCACGCGCCGCGGGTTGCGCATCAGGAAGCGCAGCAGTTCGAACTCGGTGGCGGTGAGGTGGATGGAGTCCCCGCCCCGCGTCACCTCGTGGCTGTCCTCGTCGAGGGTCAGGTCCCCCACGGCGAGGACGGACTCACTGCGCCGGTCGGCGGCCCCCGCCCGGCGGATGAGCCCGCGAAGGCGCGCGACGACTTCCTCCAGGCTGAAGGGCTTGGTCACGTAGTCGTCGCCCCCGGCGGTGAGCCCGGCGATGCGGTCCTCGACGGCGTCCTTGGCGGTCAGGAAGAGCACCGGCACGTCGGGCAGCTCACGCCGCAGCCGTCCGAGCACGGCGAGGCCGTCCATGTCGGGCAGCATCATGTCGAGCACGACGGCATCGGGCCGGAAGGACCGGGCGGCGCGCACCGCACCGGCGCCGTCCCCCGCGCTGCGGATCTGCCAGCCTTCGTAGCGCAGGGCCATGGAGAGCAGCTCGGTCAGCGACACCTCGTCGTCGACGACGAGCACGCGGACGGGGCTCCCGTCCGCCCTGAGCAGTTCGGTACGCCCCTGGGGCGAGGTCGTAGTCATGGCGGACAGCCTGCTGCGGGGCCGTGAGAGGGAGCTTTCCCCAGTCTGTGAATTCCCTGAGAACTAGGTGGGGTCGAGGTCGGGCTTGGGTCTCTCGACGACAAAGGTGCCGAGGCCGACCTCGGTACGCACAAGTCCCTCCGCCCTGAGGTGAGCCAGGACCTTCTGTGCCGTCGAGCCCGCGATGTCGAACTCGGCGGAGAGTCCCAGCACGGACGGAACCCGTGCGCCTACGGGGTACTCGCCCTGCGCGATGCGCTCGGCGATCGTTGCGGCGATCCCTTTCCAGATGGCACGAGTGTCCCCTTCGTCCTCGACGGGACCCGTGGGGCGCGTCGATGGAGGGAGACGAAGGAGCCGAGCCCCGGTTCCATGTGGACAAGGCCTTCTCGGCGCAGCCCCTTGAGCACCTTCTGTGCCGTCGCATTGGCGATTCCGAACTCAGCGGTGATCTGGACGACAGACGGCACGCGAGTGCGTGGCGGGTACGTCCCATCCTCGATACGGCGGCGGATGATTTCCGCGACCTGGCGCCAGCGCGGGATATCCGGAGCGAACTGCATCACCACACCATGATGGCCATGCTAGGTACACCAGTGCGAGCCGTAGCTCCCCTGGCGTTCGCGTACCCCTAGCGTGCCTGGCTCACCGCCGGTACGGTTGAGAAGCGAAGAACCCCGGCGACGGCTGGAACCGCCCCGGGGCACGGCCATCAGCCTGCTTGGAGCTGACGACATGACGGACCTTATCCACCGCCTCATTACCTGGACGAGACACCTCCTGGCCCCCGGCCCCGCGTACGCGGCGACCACCCCACAGCCACAGCCACTGGCCCCCGAACTCGCCACACCCCCCACGCCCCCCACCCCCCGCAGCCGCTACGGCCTCGACGCCCTGCTCCCGCTGCCCGGTGAGGCGATCCGCCTCGTACGCCCCTACCTCACCGCCCACGAACAGCTAAGCCGCCGACGCGAATTGCTGCTGGCCACCTTCGGGGTGGACGCCCCGGGCCCCTACTGGATCCACGGGATGGAGGTCGCCTGATGGCTACCGACGACGACCTCATCAGCCCCGCCCGCCTGCTGCCCTGGCCCGGCCCCGAGGGCAAACCCTGCTACCTGATCGGCGACGCCACGGGCCCCGTGTCCCGGGTAGCCGACGCCATGGAGTCCGTCCAACTCGGCATGGGCGGCGAACTACTCACGTACGCCCGCGGCATGCTCACCGAAGCCCCCGAGGGCGAACTCCGCTACCTGGCCGAGCGCTTGACGGAGGCGCTGCAGGACGCGCTACGGGTGGCGGAGAGCCGGGGACTCAGGCTGCGCTGAACAGCTCGGTTGCAGGAAAGTCCCACGAACGCGCACGAAACGCGGCGGGTCACCGGGACTTTCTTGCAGTAGGCCCGGCTGCTACCCCCGTTCGAAGCCGTAGCTGCGCTCGACCTTGGCGACATGGACGACGTACTTCTCGTACCACTCACCGCGCCCGCGCTTCTGCGCCGTGCGGTGCTCGGCGTGGCCGCGCCACTGCTTGATCGCGTCCGCGTCCCGGAAGTACCCGACGGTGATGCCGAGTCCGCCGGGCGTCCGCGCGGATTCCATGCCAAGGAAGCCGGGCACGGAGGCGACGAGTTCATCCATGCGGTCGGCGGTCTCGTCGTAGCCGTCGTCGCGGCCGTCCTCGGGCTCAGTTCGCACTGAGGTGAACACGACGGTGTAGTAGGGCGGTTCGAAAGGGGGGACAGGTGCGACGGGTTGATCACTCATGTTCCCAGACTCGACCGCGCCCACCCCCCTGTCCACCCTCTCCCCACCTTCATTGCCGTACGGGCAGCGAGACTTGACCATCCGGTCAGCCAACGTGGCACTGTGCTCAGAACACCGGGCTCAGAAGAGACCCCCCTGAGCCACAGGAACCTCCCGTACGGGAACCGTCGTGCGCCCCGCTTCCGGCCTCGCCCCCTCCAGCCGCCACCCCCGCAGCAGCCTGCTGTCCAGCACGATGAGGCGGCCGGCGTCGTCGAGGTAGATGTCCGGGCCTGCCACCGCCAACAGATCCCCCCGCACCACCCCGCCGTACACGAGCTCGGTGACCGCGAAGGCGCCCACGCCCGCGAGGCTCTCCAAACCGAAGACCCCACCGTGGTCCACCACACCGTGCTCTCCGAGTGCCACCCCCTCCAGCGACTCCGGCCACCCCTCCAGCCCCAGCGCGAAGCCACGCATTCGCTCCAGCTCGCGCCGCCGTTCCTCCGCCCCCGGCAGGCTCGCCCTCGCCGCCCGCTTTCTGGCGTACGAGATCCGGTCCGGCACCCCGAGTGCGACCCTCAGCAACTCCTCGGCCCGCCGCGCGGCCATCAAGGGGCCCCGGCCCAGCCAGACGAAGGCCACGGCCCCCTGTTCGAGGAGTCGGGCCGGGCCCCGTTCCTCGCGGGTGAGACCCACCTTCACAAGGCCCGCCCCGAACCACGCGAGGTAGACGCGGTAGGTCCGCGGATCGTCGGCGATGGTGTCGGCGGCCACCGAGTGCGCCCGGTCAAGGCGCGCGCACTCCGCGCACCGGGCCTGCGTCCCCCGCCCCGGCACGGCGGCGGCGACCGGGCAGGGATTGCCGCGCGCGCCCACACACTCCCGCCGGCCGACGGCCCGGAACCCCACCCGCCGCCCCACGACCAGCGGACTGACGTCCCCCCGCTCCCACACCAGCACGGGGCGCTCCGCATCCGCCCAGCTCAAGCCCGCGATACGCCACTCCATGTGACCAGTCTCGCGCAGACCCGCGCCCCGGTCGGCCAGCGCCGGGGAGGCTGTGCAACTCCCTTCCGAGGGGCTCTCCGCCTCCGCCGCCGTCGACCAGGCGCCGACGGGGACCAAGGCTGCCGCTGCCTGCAGTGGCGAGATGCCTGTGCGGCGGCAAGAACTGGGACGGCTGGGGCTACGTCTCGTACCGCGGCACCAAGGGCTACGTCCCGAGCGCCTGCCTGCACCCCACCCCCGCCTTCTACTGCTCCGCTACTGCTCCGCCCGCTCCGTCTGCCGAGGCCGCCCCGTGGCCGCCGCGACCGCCCCGGTCAGCCACAGCGCCCCCGCCACCACCGCGGCCGACGTGCTGGACGACGCGTGCAGCGACCAGGCCCACGGCTCCGGGGTGTTGTCGCTGTCCACGCCGAGCAGCAGCGTGGGGCCGAACATGCCGAGCGGCAGCAGCCAGGCGAGCCCGCTGCCGAAGAGGCGGGCGCTGATCATGCCGAGGCCGAGATAGCCGATGACATTGCGGGCCGCGGAGCCGAACACCTCCGCGGTCGCGCCGGTGAGCAGCGGCAGCGCGGTCAGGCCCAGGGCAAGGGCGAGCAGCACCATCAAGTAGCCGCCCCGCAGGCGGCTCATCGGCTGGGCCGCGGTCTGCTCCAGGTCGGCCATCGGTGAGAACAGCGTGGTGGCGAGGACCACCGCATGGGCGAGCGGCACGATCTCGGCCACCGGCACGCTGAAGTCGACCAAGTAGCGGAACTCCGGCACCGCGACACGCTGCCCCGCGAACGCCGTCGCCGCCAGGGCGATCAGCAGCGCGACGCCGGTGGCCCGGGGCAGGCCACGGCAGCGTACGAAGGCGACGACGGCACTCACCGCTGCGCCCCCGCACCCTCCGCACGCGGTGCCCCCGCACCCTCCGCACCCTCCGCACGCCGCGGAAGCTCCGGCACAGGGCGGCAGGCGCGGATCTCCTCGGCCGCCGCCTCGATCCACGCGTCCTGCTTCGCGGCCGGAGCCCCGGTTACGCGGGCGAGGGCGCGGCCGAACTTCTCGCCGTAGTACTCGCCGGGCGCTCCGGCGCGGTCGCGGATGACGGCTTCGAAGAGGAACGTGTCGGGGTAGCCGCCGGTCTCCTTGAGCAAGTGGGGCTCGCAGTCGGGGGACTTGGGCTGGGGAAGCGCCGCCGCGAACAGGGCGTCGGTCAGGTCGGCCTCGGTCTCCGCGGGCGTCATCAGGGACAGCTCGGCGACGGGCCCCGCGGGCCGCTTCAGGCCGCTCGCGTAGAAGGAGCGGTTGAGCCCCTTCAGGTCGCCGAGCCGCGCGTCGACGGTCTTCACCGCGGCGCGGGCCCTGGGCAGCATGTGACGGTCCTCCGGCCACAGGCACACCTTCGTACGGCCGCCGGTGGCGTCGGCGCAGAGCTGCCGCGCCGGCTGGGCCTTGCGCACCGCCCAGTACGAGTCGGGCGTCGGCGTACGGAAGGCCACAAGCGCGCCGCCCGCGACGACGGCCGCCACGGCGAGCGCCCCGAGGGCGAGGGGCCGCGGCGCGAGCGACGCACGGCGCCGCAGGGCGGGCAGTGCGGTCAGGAGCAGGCCGAGGGCCAAACACCAGGCGACGGCGATCAGCATGCGCGCCGTGTTGGGCTCGAACTCCGAGCTCCAGAACTCGTCTATCGCCGGGAACAGCTTGTCCAGCGGGGTGTCCGGGACGAACGCGACGAAGACGAAGAGCCCGTACCAGAAGATTCCCGCGAAGGGCGCGACCACGCGGGACGGCAGCGCCGACCCGATCGCGACCCCCACGGCGATCTCCAGGCCCATCATCCCGGCCCCGAGCAGCAGCGGCGTCCAGACGGGCTCGCTGACGTCACTGACCCCCGCGGTCCGCGAGAACGCGACGGCCACGAGCACGGCGTACGCGAGCAGGGACCACAGCCACACCGCGAGCCACAGCAGCAGCGACTGCGCCCAGCCGCCCCTGGCCCCGGTGTCCGCCCACACCCTGGTCCGGTGCCGGAAGGCGCGGCCCGCTCCCCAGGCGGCCGCGGCGCTCATCACCGAGCCCATCACGATCACCGAGTAGAGCTGGACCTGGAGGCTGGTCTGGGTCCACCAGCCGATCCAGTCGCTCTCGGCCGGGCTCTCGGCGGTGAAGTAGTACACGCCGATCGCGCCCATGAGCGCGGCGGCCCACTTGGCCTCGCCGCGCCGCATCTCGGTCAGCAGCACACGCATCAGGTCGCCACCGCTTCCGTACCGGCGAGATGCAGATACCCGGCTTCCACGGCTCCCCCGTCGACTCCCTTGCCGTCCGCGCCAGTTGTTCCCCCGTCCGGCAGCGCGCACAGCTCGGCGACCGTCCCCGTGAAGCGGACCGAGCCTTCGAGGAGGACGGCGACCCGGTCGCATACGTGCGCCACGTCCTCGGCGAGGTGGGTGCTCATCACCACGGCGGACCGCTCGCCCAACTCCTGGATCAGACCGCGGAATCCGACGCGCTGGGCCGGGTCGAGGCCCACGGTCGGTTCGTCGAGGAGCACCAGGGCTGGTTCATTGACCATGACCTGGGCGATCCCGACGCGGCGCAGCATGCCGCCGGACAGGGCGCCCATCCTGCGGTCGGCGTGCTTCTCCATCTGTACGAGGCGCAGGGCGTCCCGCGCCCGTTCGCGCCGCTGGGCCGCCGGGACCTTCCGCAGCCAGGCCGCGTACTCGGTGAACTCAAGGACGGTGAAACGGGGATAGAACCCGAAGGACTGCGGAAGCACCCCGATCCGCTGCCGGATGCGCTGCACCCGCGCCCGCCCCGGCGCCTCGTCACCGAGGAGGGTGACCGAACCGGACTTCGGTCTGCGGGCCGTGCTCAGGAGGGACAACAGGGTGCTTTTTCCTGCTCCGTTGGGACCGAGAAGACCGGTGACCCCGGAGGGGAATTCGAGGGAGACGTCGTCGAGGGCGACCGTGGAGCCGTACTGGACGGTCACGGCCGCGACCGCCGCGACCGGCTGGGAGCCGGTCGCGGCGGTGCTCTTGCTAGTGGTCACGTGATTCCTGATCAGTTCTGGGCGTTCACGAATCAGTTCTGAGCGTTCACGTAACCGTAGGCCCGGCTGCCGGGGATCCCCGCCCAGCTGGCCTTGGTGTAGTACTTGCCACTCGTGCTGGTGCCCTTGTACGAACCGCAGCCGTACGCCTGCCTGTAGCTGCGGGACGTGCTGGCGATCTTCGGGTCGGGGCGGAAGCTCTTGTCCTGGTAGATGTACGCGCTGAACGTCCTGGTGTCGTTCACCGGCACATCGCCACAGGCCTTGGCATGACCGCTGCTCTTGCCCTTCCAGCGGTCACCGTCTTCCTTGCTGCCCGCGGTGGCTATGGAGAAGGGCAGCCGGCTTCCACTGATCTCCGCCGCGACCGCGCCCACGGCCGGCACACCGATGGCGATCGCCGTCAGCGTCCCGACGACCGCGAGCTTGCGCTTCCCCGTGTACAACTTGCGCATCAATCCTCCAACAAGCAGGACTTACTTGGTCGTTGATCACGCTATGTGTGGAATCAGGGACTCCGGCGGCCAATGCTTCAGCTGTGCCGACGATCACATCGGCGTTCACTCGACGATCACTCGGCGATCACGGCGGGAGCGCTGCAAGAGCCAGGGTCCGGAGCACGCGCGAGAGCTAGGATCCGGAGCATGGCTCTGACCATGAACGACGTCGACCGGTTCGAGACCGCCAGGCCCCGCCTGGAGGCCATCGCCTACCGCCTCCTGGGCTCCGCGAGCGACGCGGAGGACGCCGTGCAGGACACCTTCCTGCGCTGGCAGGCCGCCGAGGTCGAGCGCATCGAGGTCCCCGAGGCCTGGCTGACGAAGGTCCTCACCAACCTGTGCCTCAACCACCTCACATCGGCCCGCGCCCGCCGCGAGACCTATGTGGGCCAGTGGCTGCCCGAGCCCCTGCTCGCCGGGGACCCGATGCTGGGCCCCGCCGACACCGCCGAGCAGCGCGAATCCGTCTCGTACGCCGTCCTCACCCTCATGGAGCGCCTGTCGCCCAACGAGCGGGTGGTGTACGTGCTGCGGGAGGCCTTCGGCTACTCGCACCGGGAGATCGCGGAGATCCTCGACATCACCGAGACCGCGGGACAGCAGATCTTCCACCGCGCCAAGAAGCACGTGGCGGACGGCAAGACCCGCACCGAGATCGACGATGCCACCGCCCAGCGGATCGTCGAGGAGTTCCTCGCGGCCGCCACCAGCGGCAAGACCGAGCCGCTCGTGCGGCTGCTCACGCAGGACGCCATCTCCATCGGCGACGGCGGCGGCAAGGTCCCTGCGCGCGCCAAGGCGTTCGAGGGCGCTGTCGCGGTCGCGAAGTTCATGCGGGGCCTGTTCAAGCCCAGCGAGGTCAAGCGCTCCTACGTCGGCGGCTCCCCCGAGATCTACGGCGCGACCGCGAACGGCACTCCCGCCGTCGTGGCGGTCGTGGACGGCCGGGTCGTCGGCGTCATGTGCCTGGAGATCACCGCCGAGGGCATCGTCGCGTTCCGCAACCAGGTCAACCCCGACAAGCTGGAACGCGCGACCCGGCGATGGGCGGCCACCGACCACGGAGACCCCCTGCTCCACGCGTTCTGACGCCCGATGCTCCACGCGTTCTGACACTCCGAGCCCGATGTGAGCTGCTTCACAACAGCTTCCTGTCAGGAAACGGCGGGCTGCCCGGTTCAAGAGGCGAACCCGCTGAAGAGCTGAAGAGCTGATGACAGGAGCAAGGACATGCAGCACCACGCGCAGCACCGCATCGTCGTCATCGGAGCCGGATACACCGGAGCCATCGCCGCCGGACGCCTCGCCAAGCGGCTGCGCCGCGAGGACGTCGCCATCACCCTCGTGAACCCCGAGCCCGACTTCGTCGAGCGCGTCCGGATGCACCAGCTGACGGCGGGCCAGGACCTCACGCACCGGCCCTTCAGCGAGATGTTCGCGGGCACCGGCGTCGAACTGAGGCTCGCGAAGGTGACCGCCGTGGACGTGGACCGCAAGACGGTCGCCCTCAGCGAAGCCCAAGGCGGCACCGAGGACCTGGAGTACGACACCCTCGTATACGCCCTCGGCAGCGGCTGGAACGCCCAGGGCGTCCCCGGCACCGCCGAGCACGCCCACGAGATCGCGAGCCGCCCCGGAGCGCACCGGCTGCGCGAGCGCCTGGCAGGCCTGGACGCCGGGGAGACCGTGGTCGTCGTCGGCGGCGGCCTCACCGGCCTGGAGGCCGCGACCGAGATCGCCGAAGCACGCCCGGACCTCGACGTCGCCCTCGCCGCCCGCGGCGAGCTCGGCGACTGGCTCTCACCCAAGGGCCGCGGCCACGTACGGAAGGTCTTCGCCGGGCTCGGCATCACCGCGCACGAGCAGGCCGCCGTCACCGGCGTACAGGCCGACCGCGTCACCACCGCCGACGGCAAGGCCATCCCGGCCGCGGTCACGGTGTGGACCGCCGGCTTCGCGGTCCACCCGATCGCGGAGGCCACCGCCCTCGAAGTCACCGACAGTGGCCAGATCGTCGTCGACCGCACCATGCGCTCGGTCTCGCACCCGGACGTGTACGCCGTCGGCGACGCCGCCATGGCGATCGGCCCCGGCGACAAGCCGCTGCGGATGTCGTGCGCGACGGGCACCCCCATGGCATGGCAGGCCGCCGACGCCATCGCGGCCCGCCTGACCGGCGGGAAGATCCCGAAGACGCCGATCCGCTACTTCAACCAGTGCATCTCGCTCGGACGCAAGAACGGTCTGATCCAGTACGTCACCGCCGACGACCGCTCGGTCAACGCGGCCCTGACAGGACGGCTCGCCGCCGTCTACAAGGAACTGGTCTGCAAGGGCGCGGCCTGGGGCGTAGCCAACCCCACGCTCGGCCTGCCGACCCGCCCCCGCCCCATCACCCAGACCCCGGCCCTCACGAACACCCCCGCCGAGGCCACGGCCTGACCCGGCAACGCCCCCTCGCCCAGAGGGGGCCCCGGACAACGCGAAAGGCCCCCGGATGATCCGGGGGCCTCTCACCAATGTGCACTCGGCAGGATTCGAACCTGCAACCTTCTGATCCGTAGTCAGATGCTCTATCCGTTAAGCTACGAGTGCTTGATTTTTCTTTTTTCTGCCTTCGCTCCCCGGCCTTTCGGCCCGCTCGCGGCGACAGGAAGAACATTACATGACCGCCGCCGCCATGTGAAATCCGTTTGCCACACCGCTTGCGACCTGCGGAAACGTGCTTCGCGGCGGCGAAACGCCGAAGCCCCGGTCCAGTGGACCGGGGCTTCGGGATCTTGCAGCGGAGGCGGAGGGATTTGAACCCTCGATGGGATTTAAGTCCCAAACCGCATTAGCAGTGCGGCGCCATAGACCGGACTAGGCGACGCCTCCAGCTTGCACTCCAGGCGCGAGCGCGAGGGGTGCGTGCAGATGATGACACAGCCGGGCGGCGTGTCACCAATCGCGGCTTCCACGGTACTAGTCGGGCGGCCCGCAGAGCAAAGCGTCTTTCGTGCCCGCAACGTCGCGGCGTCAACGGCGTTAGACGCGGTAGAGCCCGTACGTGTTCGCGTACCCGGTACCCCGCACCCAGTGGAGCCCCGTCATGCTGCGCCGTCTCGTCCTCACCGCCGCCGCGTCCGTCGCCGCGCTGTCCGCCGCCCCCCTCGTCGCCCACGCCGACATGGAGCCCCTGCCCCTGCCGACACCGGTGACCGAGTCCGAGGCGACCCCTGACCGGCTCACGGTGAAGGTCGACGGCGCCGGGGACGGCCGCGACGGAACGTTCGAGCTGAAGTGCCACCCGGCGGGCGGCACGCACCCGCAGGCTGAGGAAGCGTGCGCGAAGCTCGACCAAGGGGCGACGTGGGGCAGCGACACGTTCGCACCCACGCCGGCCAACGCGAACTGCACCATGCAGTACGGCGGTCCCGCCACGGCGCACATCACCGGCACCTGGAACGGGCGGCCCGTCGACGCGACGTACAACCGCGGCAACGGATGCGAGATCTCCCGGTGGAACAAGCTCGTCCCGGTGCTGCCCGAGACCGGCGCCTGACCGCTGCCCGAGACCGGCGCCTGACTCCATGCGGTCGTATGACTCCGGGCGATCCGTTTCGGCCACTTCTGAGGTGCTTCCCGGCCATGGTCGAATCCGTCCCGCCGCCACCTCCTCGTGACCAGGCCGTACGGAAGCCTCACATCTTCCGCGTGCGACCTCCCTCTCATCCGGCGTCGCGCGCACAACCACTCCCCGTAGACTCCCTCCCGTGACACGCCGCGGGCCGCGGGGCAAGATGGCCTGGGCGAGTCGGCAAGCAGCAGTAACCAGGGAGGAAGCGTCGTCGTGAGCAGCAGGCCATCCCGAGGCGCTGCTCGCCTCGCAGCCATACTCGACGCGCTCCCGGACGCGCTGGTCCTCGTGAACGCGAACGGGACCGTCGTGAACGCGAACGCGATCGCGCTCGAGGCGTTCGAAGCACCGGGCACAGCCCTCGTGGGACGCGGGCTCCTCGATCTGTTGCCGGAGTTCGACTCCCGGCTCATTCCCGGATCGATGCGCAGGCCCGACTCCGTCGACGAGCGCGGACGTACGAAGCCGACGCGGATGACCGCGCGCCGCACGGACGGCAGCGAGTTCCCCGTCGAGGTCACCAGCTCGAACCTCGAGGACATCCGGGACGCGTACGACAATTACGGCTACACCGGCGACGAGTTGCTCATGCTCGTCGTACGCGACCTTTCGGGCGCCGTGGACACCGAGGCCGAACTCGCGCGCTCCCAGCGGCAGACCGAGATGATCCTGCGCGCGGCCGCCGAAGGCGTCGTCGGGACGGACACCGAGGGACGCGTCGTCCTCGTCAATCCGGCCGCCGCGCAGATACTGGGTTTCAGGGCCAGCGACCTGGGCGGACAGGAACTGCACCACCTGGTGCTCCACTCCCGCGCAGACGGTGAGCCCTTCCCGTACGAGGAGTCCCCTCTCGCGGACACGCTCCGCTCCGGGCGCAAGCACCGGGTGCGCGGGCAGGTCCTGTGGTCCAAGAGCGGCGACCGGGTCGCGGTCGACCTGACGACGGCGCCGGTGCGAGACGGCGACCAGCTCGTCGGCGCGGTCATGACGTTCACCGACCGGCGGCCCTACGACGCGCTGGCCGAGGAGCACGAGGCCGCGATCGCCGCGCACGCCGAGGAGATGAAGGCCGCGACGGAGCGGCGCACGGAGGAGCTGCGGGCCGCGACGGAGCGGCACGCGGCGGAACTCGCCGCCGCCGCCGAGCAGCGCGCCGAGGAGATCGCCGCCGAGCAGGAGCGGTACGCGGCGCTCGCCGAGCGCGAGAAGGACCGGTTCGAGGAGCTCGCCGAGCGCGAGAAGGCGCGGTACGACGCTCTGGCCGCGCGGCACGAGCAGTTGCTCGCCGTGCTCGGGTCGTCGTTGCGGGGTCCGCTCGACGAGCTGAAGCGTGAGCTGTCGGCCCTGGCGGCGGACGACGCCGGGCAGTTGTGGCCCGAGGCGAATCAGGTCCTTCATCATCTTTCCGCCGGATACGCGCGCATCACCACGCTCGTCGACAACGTACTGGGCTTCCAGTTGCTCGACTCGGGTGCGGATCAGCTGTCGTGCGTGAAGGTCATGCTCGATGCCGTCGTCGCGAGCGGCGTGGAGGGCGCGGTCGAGCTGATCGGGCCCGGACGCGCGCAGTTCGCGGTGCACGCGCCGCCGATCGAGGTCGAGGTGGACCCGGGGCGGCTCGCCACCGCGCTCGCCCACCTGGTCGCCGACGTGGCGGGGATCGACGCCACGGGCAACGCCCGCGCCGGTACGGGCCCTTCGGCCGTGCCCGCGGGTGGGTACGTGGACTCGACCGTGGTCGTGGCCGCGGCTCAGCGCGGCGAGGTCGTCCGCATCGAGGTGCGGGGGCCGTACGCCGGGGGAGACCCGGTGCACGAGCCGATCGTCCGCGGCATCGTGCGGGCGCACGGCGGCGTGCTGCAGACGCATGAGGTGCCGGGGATGAGCGGCAATGCGTACGTTCTTGAGGTGCCGATCGGGGCGGGGGGTGGGGCGGTTTCCGCGGCCCCCGAGGCCGCGGGCGGCTCTGTCGGCTCTTCCGTCGGCTCATCTGTCGGCTCTTCCGTCGGCTCTTCTGTCGGCTCTTCCGTCGTCGTGCCGGCGCAGGCTTCGCCCGCCACGGGTGGCGGGCGCCGACGGGCTCGGCGGGCTGCCGGGCCTTCGGTGGACTCGTTCTTGGAGAGTGCGGTTCCTGAAGGTGGCACCTCGGGGGGTGCGACCTCGGGAGGTGCGACCTCGGGCGGTGCAGCGCTTGAGGGTGCCGATTCCGTAGGCGGGGTTTCGCCCAGCGGGACCGGGCGGCGTCGTGGGCGGCGTGCGGCGGAGGCGGATGCGGCGCAGATCGCGGCGGCTCAGGTTGCCGAGGCCGAGGCGTCGGGTGCTCCGGGTGCTCCGGAGGCGGTCGCGCGGGGCGAGGGGGCTGCGCAGGCACAGACTTCCGGTGGTACCGGGCGGCGGCGTGGGCGGCCCAGCGCCGCGGAGGGCTCCGTGAGTTCGGGCGGCTCCGAGGGCTCGGGCGGCTCCGTCGGTTCTGTGGTGACCGCTGCCGAGCATGCGGCCGGGTCCGCGGCTCTCGGGCAGACGGTGCCGCCGCAGGGCGTGCCGGTTCCCGCGGGTGGGGTGGCCCCTGCCGCTTCCGGGCAGCGGGCTCGACGGAACGACGAGCAGTTGGCGTTGCCGGCCGCTCTGCCTTCGGGCGGTGGTGGGCAGGAGGGTGCTGCCGCCGGGGGCTCCGGGGCTTCTGGGGTCTCCGGGGTCGGGACGGCTGTGGCTGTCGCCGGTGACTCGGGCGAGGCCTCGCCCCGTCCGACGGGGCGGCGTCGCCGTGCGCTGGCCGCCGCCAAGGAGCGGGCCGCTGCCGAGGAGGCTCCCAGCGGGCGCGTGTTCGCGTTGCCGCCCGCTTCCGCGGACCAGGACGACACGGGGCAGCACGAAGCGGCCCTGCACCACCCGGCCGACGACCACACCCCGCCGCAGCCTCACCCCGCGGAGACGCCCACGGGTCGCCGCCGGTCGCGTCCGGCGCAGGGGCAGGGGCAGGCAGCGGGTCAGGGGCAGGAGAACGGGCTGGGGCAGGCTCCCGGCGCGTCCGCCCCGCCGGGGGTGGACGCTGGTCCTGCGGCTCCCGCGGCTCCTGTTGCTCCTGCTCCTGCGGCGCCCGCAGCCGCTGGTCCGGCCGGGGACGCTCAGGGAACCCCGCCCGCCGGTGTTCCCTCGCAGCCCACTACGTACGCCGAAGGCACTCCCGCGCGGGGCGTCCACACACCCGGCAGGGGCGTCGCGCTCCCGCCCGAGCGCGGGGCCCAGGGTCGGGCCGCGCAGCCGCTGCCCGCCGAGGCCGCGCCCGGCGACCCCAACTCGACGCAGGGGCGCGCCATCAGCGTGCGCACGCTCGGGCAGGGTGTGCCGTTCGGCCAGCAGATCGCCGAGCAGCAGCAGCGCCGTCGCGGGTTGCAGCAGGGCCATGCCCCGGCCGCCCCGGCAACGGCACCGCAGACGCCGCAGAATCCCCAGAACCCACAGATCCCACAGACGCCCCAGCCTCCGCTGCCCCCGCAGACTCCTGCGGCCCAGCAAGCTCCCCAAGCGCCCCAGGCCCCCCAGCCGCAGCAGGCCCAGCCCTCCGCACCTGCCCCCGCCGCCCCAGCGCCCCCTGCCGCCCCGCAGCCCCCCACCGCGGGACCGCTCCCGGAGCAGGCGCTTGCGCAGCCCGCGGCTCCGGGCCAGTCCCAGTCCCACTCCCCCGGCGGCTCCCTCGGGGGCTCCGTCAGCGGCTCGGGGCGGCGCCGCAGGCTGTCCACTCCCCCCGACCCCGCGGGCGACGACCGCCCCGAGGCCGCGGCACGCCCGCACCCCCAGGCGCAGGCCCACCCGCAGTCCCGGATCGCGTCCTCCAGCGAGGGCACAGGACGCTCGTACGCGATCGGCGCACCGGACGAGGACGCCGACGAGGGCCCGGAGCCGCTGGACGGCCCCGGCGGTGCCGTCGAGGTCGCCAACCGGCCCCAGCCGCAGCCCATGGACGACGAACTGCCGCCCGAGCCGCTGGACAACCCGCGCCGCCTCCTGGTGTGGCCCGCGCCCGACGTCACCACCCAGCAGGCGCTCAGCGACCGCGGCTACCGCCCGGTGATCGTGAACTCCCGCGAGGAGGTCGACGCCCAGATCGCCGCGTTCCCCGCGGCGCTGTTCGTGGACCCGCTGACCGGCCCCATCACGCGTACGGCGCTGCAGTCGCTGCGCACGGCCGCCGTGGCCGCCGAGGTTCCCGTACTCGTCACGGCGGGACTCGGCCAGGCGACGCGCGAGGCGGCGTACGGCGCCGACCCCGCCGTACTCCTGAAGGCGCTCGCGCCCCGCGACAGCGAGCAGCACCCGCCGCGCGTCCTGCTCATCGAGGAGCACGAGGAGATCGCGCTCGCCCTTACCGCGACGCTGGAGCGGCGCGGCATGCAGGTCGCGCGGGCCGAGAGCGACGCGGACGCGGTGACGCTCGCGGCGCAGATGCGGCCGAACCTGGTGGTGATGGACCTGATGCAGGTGCGTCGCCGCAGGGCCGGGATCATCGACTGGCTGCGCGCGAACGGCCAGTTGAACCGCACCCCGCTCGTCGTCTACACCGCCGCCGTCGACCAGACGGAACTGCCGCGGCTCGCGGCGGGGGAGACGGTGCTGTTCCTCGCGGAGCGGTCTACGAGCAGCGAGGTGCAGGGCCGCATCGTGGATCTGCTGGCGAAGATCGGTACGAACTAGCCGCTGCCCAGGTGGGCGCGGCGGCCTGTGGCCTGTGGCTTGCGGGCGCTCAGGCGGTGATGCGGCGCATCGCGGCCTTGATCGAGGTGCGCAGCCGCGCCACGTCGTCGTCCGTCTCACCGACCAGGATCCGCCGCATCTGCGGAACCGCCGTCGACCAGCCGGCCAGCGCGACCACCATGAACAGCAGGTGGGAGGCGGGGATTTCGTCGCTGATGACGCCGCGGGCCTGGGCGTCGGCGAGTACGGCGACCTTGCGGTCGTAGTGGTCGCGGCGCTCCCGCTCGTCGGGGAGTTCGTCGGTGCCGTACTCGATGCCCTCCCAGAAGAGCAGGCGCAGGAGCTCGGGGTGGGCGGCGTGGTAATCCATCAGCCGGTCCATCCAGCCGTCCATGTCGTCGGCGTCGACGGGAGTGCTGACCGCCATGTCGAGCATGCGCTTCTCGAGGACCTGGGTGAACAGCTCGGCCTTGTTGCCGAAATAGGCATAGATGAGCTGCTTGTTCGCCTTCGCCTCGCTCGCGATGCGGTCGATACGGGCGCCCGCGATGCCGTACCGCGCGAACTCGGCCACCGCCGCCTCGAAGATCCGGGCCTTGGTGGCTTCGGGGTCTCTCACTGCCATGGGGACAGGGTAGCTAATCCTTGCGGGTAACCAACTGGTTGGTTGCTTGACATCGCGCAGGTCGCGGGCGCAGACTTTTTCCAACCAACTAGTTAGTTGCTCCGATCGAGACCTGCTCACGCAAGGAGTCATGCCGCCCATGGCCTCAGTCATCAGAAGCCGGACACCGGCGATCACCACCGAGGCCGGGGACGGGGGCAAGGGCGGAGACTCACCGTCCGGGCGCGCCGTCCGGCCCGGCCTGCTGCTCGCCGTCGTGGCGGTCTGCACCGCGGTGACCGCCGCCAACATCTACCTCGCGGCGCCCCTGCTCCCCCTCATGGCCCATGACTTCGGCACCCAGCCGTCCGACCTGGCCTGGCTCGCCTCGGTGTCCCTTCTCGGGTACGCCGCCGGGCTGCTGTTCTTCGCCCCACTCGGAGACACGGCGAACCGCCGCCCCCTCGTCGGCATACTCTCGGCCGCCGCGGCCCTGGCCCTGGCGGCGGCCGCGGTCTGTTCGGGTCCCGTCGCGCTCGCCTGCGCCCTGTTCGTCGCCACGGCGGCGAGCGTCATACCCCAGCTCCTCGTGCCGCTGGTCGCCGAGCGCGCGCCCGCCGGCCGCCGTGCCCGGCATGTGGCGGCCGTGATCGCCGGGCTCTTCGCGGGAGTTGTCGCCGCGCGGGTCCTCGGCGGGCTCGTGGGTGAGGCTCACGGCTGGCGCGTCGTCTTCGTGGGAGCGGCCGTCCTGACGTTGGTGCTCGGCCTCGCCACCGCCGCGCTGCTGCCCGCCGAGGACCGGCCGCGTCACGCGGGCCCGGCCCTCAGCGGTCTCGCCCGGCTGCCCCGGGTACTGAAGGAGTCACCGGAGCTGCGCCGCGCCTGCCTGCGCCAGGGCGGGATGTACGGGGCGTGGAGCGCGGTATGGACCTCGCTCGCCCTGCTCCTCACCAGCGGTGCGTACGGCATGTCGACCGGAGCCGCAGGGCTCTTCGGCCTCCTCGGGCTCTCCGCGACCGCGGTCGCCCCGCTGGCCGGCGGGCTCGTCGACCGGTTCGGGGCGGCGCGGGTCACGGCGACCGCGTACGTCGGAGCGGGGCTCTGCCTGCCGCTGTTCTGGCTGGGCGGGCGGCAGTTGTGGGCGCTGTGCGTGGCCGGGATCCTGATCCACGCCGCCCTCGTGGCGAGCCATGTCGCCAACCAGACCCTGGCGCTGACCACCACGAGCCTGCCCGCCACCGCCAACACCGCCTATGTGGTGGCCGGTTTCGCGAGCGGCGCGGGGGCCTCGGCCCTGGCAGGTACGGCCTTCACCCACTGGGGCTGGGGCGGGGTCTGCGCCATCGCGACGGCCTGGCTCGCCCTGGGCTGGACCACGGCGATACGCCGCTCCGGATGAGCCACGGCGATACGCCGCTCCGGCGGGGGAGCGGCGTAACACCCCGAGTGAGTGCTGGGGAGGGCGGCCGTCAGAGCTTCGTGACGTCCAGTTCCCCGTCCGCGTACTGCCTGCGCAGCACCTTCTTGTCGAACTTGCCGACGCTCGTCTTGGGCACGGCGGGCACGATCGCCCAGCGCTCGGGCAGCTGCCACTTGGCGATGGTGCCCGCGAGGAAGTCGCGCAGGGCGGCGTAGTCGAGGCTCGCGCCCTCCTTCAACACGACGGTGGCGAGCGGGCGTTCGCCCCACTTGTCGTCGGGGACGGCGACGACGGCCGCCTCCGCGACATCCGGGTGGGCCATGATCGCGTTCTCCAGCTCGACGCTGGAGATCCACTCGCCGCCGGACTTGATGACGTCCTTCGCGCGGTCGGTGAGCGTCAGGAAGCCGTCGGAGCTGATCACGCCGACGTCGCCGGTCTTCAGCCAGCCGTCCGCGCTGAACTTGTCCTCGGGCTTTATCTCGTCGCCGCCCGCTCCGCCGTAGTACGCGCCCGCGATCCACGGCCCGCGCACCTCCAGCTCGCCCGCGGACTCGCCGTCCCACGGCAGGTGCTCGCCGCCGGGGCCCACCAGGCGGGCCTCGACGCCGGTCGGGAAGCGGCCCTGGGTGAGGCGGTAGGCGAACTCGTCCTCGGTGCCGATGGACTTGGCCGGCGGGCGGGCGACCGTGCCGAGCGGGGAGGTCTCCGTCATGCCCCACGCGTGGCAGACGCGCATGCCCAGCTTGTCGAAGGCCTCCATCAGCGAGGGCGGGCAGGCCGAGCCGCCGATGGTGACCTGGCCGAGCGAGCTGACGTCGCGCGGCTTCGCGCTGAGTTCGGCGAGCAGGCCCTGCCAGATGGTGGGGACGGCGGCCGCGTGCGTGGGCCGCTCCGTCTCGATCATCTCGGCGAGCGGGGCGGGCTGCAGGAAGCGGTCCGGCATCAGCATGTTCACGCCGGCCATCAGGGTCGCGTGCGGCAGACCCCAGGCGTTGACGTGGAACTGCGGGACGACGACGAGCGTGGTGTCCGCGTCCGTCAGGCCCATCGACTCGCTCATGTTGACCTGCATGGAGTGCAGGTAGATGGAACGGTGGGAGTAGACGACGCCCTTGGGGTCGCCGGTGGTGCCGGAGGTGTAACACATGGCGGCGGCCGTGCGCTCGTCGAGCTCGGGCCAGTCGTACGTCGTCGGCTTGGCGGCGATCAGGTCCTCGTACTCGTGCACCCGCGCCTGGATCCCGGCCAGCGGCGAACGGTCGCCTGGGCCCGAGACCACCAGGTGCTCGACGGTCGGCAGCTGCGGCAAGAGGGGCGCGAGCAACGGGATGAGGGAGCCGTTGACGATGATGACGCGGTCGGCCGCGTGGTTCACGATCCAGGTCAACTGGTCGGCGGGCAGCCGGAGATTGAGGGTGTGCAGGACGGCGCCCATGCAGGGGACCGCGAAGTAGGCCTCGACGTGTTCGGCGTTGTTCCACATGAACGTGGCCACGCGCTCGTCGCCGTCGACCCCGAGGTCTTCGCGCAGTGCGTGCGCGAGCTGGGCCGAGCGTTCACCGATCTCGCGGAAGCTGCGGCGCTGCGGGGCGGCCTCGCCGGTCCATGTGGTGACCTGCGACGACCCGTGCACGGTCGTCCCGTGCCGGAGGATGCGGGTGACGGTCAGTGGTACGTCCTGCATCGTGCTCAGCACGGCGTCCTCCCGGTGGGCGCGCGGCATTCATCCGGGGCGGCTCCCGAATGACCTACCTGGCAGTAGGGCTCGCCAGATTCTTGCCGCATACCGCACGGTATGTCACTAGGTCGGGAGAAGAAAGGTCCGGCAGAGCTGCGACGATCACCGAACTCTCCGGGCCATCACCGGGCTGCCTGTTGCCTTGGCCATCACCGGACCGGTGTGAGCTCCGGGTCCTCGCGCAGCTTGCCCAGCGCACGCGACACCGCGCTCTTGACGGTGCCGATGGACACTCCGAGCACCTCGGCCGTCTGGGCCTCGCTGAGATCCTCGTAGTACCGCAGGACGACCATCGCCCGCTGCCGGGCGGGCAGCTTCATGATCGCGCGCCACATCGCGTCCCTGAGCGCCTGCTGCTCGGCCGGGTCCGCGACCGGCGTCACCTCGGGCTCGGGCAGCTCGTCGCACGCGAACTCGTCGACCTTGCGCTTGCGCCACTGCGAGGTCCGGGTGTTCAGCAGGGCCCGGCGCACATAGCCGTCGAGCGCCCGATGGTCCTCGATCCGGTCCCATGCGACATAGGTCTTGGTGAGGGCGGTCTGCAGCAGATCCTCGGCATCGCTCGGATTCGCGGTCAGCGAGCGCGCGGTGCGCAGCAACACGGGCTGACGTGCCCGTACGTACGACGCGAACGACGGATACGCCGAAGGACTCGCTGTCCGCGTCGCGGCCTTCGATGCGCTGGTGCACATGGGCACCATGGATACGGTCATGGCTCCACGCTAGAAGCGCCCCCTACTTCAGCGGATCGGCCGCAGGTCCCGAAGCGGTGTCCGCCTCAGGTTGTACGCGGGGTGGTAGCCCCACCTCCTGAAGGTGGAGGAGGTGGAGCACACCCCTGAGGGTTCATCCCTGAGAGGGCGGCGAAAGGGGCCGCGCTCCCGGACTAGCGGACCCGGGCCACCGGCGCGTGCACGAGGTTCCGGTCGATCTTGATCGTGCGCCCGCCGTGCCGCTCCGTCACGTTCCCCGCGTACTGGTGAATGCGCCGCTCAGGGCTCCACGCGTCGCGCCGAAGGACCGGCTCGCGGTACAGGTGCGGCCGCACGTGCCAGCGCGCGAACCACATCACCGACGGCAGATCCCGCACCCCCGCCCGCCGCGCCGTCTCCATGTGCCGTACGCCGGAGTTCGCACTGCTGTAGAAGCCCGGCACGTACCCGAACCTGCGCACCTCACGGTTCCAGGCCCGTACGAAGGCCAGGGTGCCGTGCGCGCACCACTTCTGCCGGTAGGTGTACGCCTCCATGTCCAGATAGAGCGGGCTGAGCCGCTGCATCCCGAGTGCCCTGGCCTTACGTACCGCGTCACGCCCCTCTCGTGTTCCCTGCCGCACGGGGTAGCGCCCCATGCGCACGTGCTTCTTGTGCTTCGCGATGACGCAGGGCGACTGCGACCCGACGTACACCGGCAGCACCTTCCAGCCCTGACCGCGCACCGTGCGCATCCAACTGCGGCTCAGCTGCGGCTGGCGCTTGCACGCCCGGCCGCGGCCGGCGTAGTAGATGCCCACCGCCCCGTAGTTGGAGGCCTTCCAGCGGCGCATCGTGTCGGCGGACGGCGCGAGGCAGGTGTCGAAGGCCCGGCCGCGGTAGACCGAGACCCCCGCCGGCCACCCGGCCGCACGTCCTTCGGCCCCGGCGGCGCGACCCGCGGCTTCGGCTCCACGACTCGCGTCGGGCCCGCGACCCGTGGCCTCGGGTCTGCTCGTGGCGCCGGTCGGCGGCGCGCCCATGGCCGTAGTGGCAAGGGCGACGGCGAGGACAAGTCCCATCATCAGCTTTCGGCAGCGCATACGCCGAGTGAAGGGCCCGGGGCCCCCGCCGCGGCGGGGACACGCGACGCGTTCAGCCGTCCGCCGCGAGAATCAACCCCGACGTGGGGACACCGGTGCCCGCGGTGACCAGCGTGCGCGCCGCGCCCGGTATCTGGTTCACGGACGTGCCGCGCACCTGTCGGACCGCCTCCGCTATGCCGTTCATCCCGTGCAGATACGCCTCCCCGAGCTGCCCTCCGTGGGTGTTCAGCGGCAGCATCTCCCCGGCCACGAAGTCCGCCGCCTCACCCGGCCCGCAGAAGCCGAACTCCTCCAGCTGCATCAGCACGAACGGAGTGAAGTGGTCGTAGAGAATGCCCACGTCGATGTCGCCGGGCGCGAGACCGGAGCTGCGCCACAACTGCCGGGCCACCACGCTCATTTCCGGCAGCCCGCTCAGGTCGTCGCGGTAGAAGCTGGTCATCTGCTCCTGCGCGCGTCCCGACCCCTGGGCCGCCGCCGTGATCACCGCCGGTGGCTTCGGCAGGTCCCGGGCCCGCTCCACGCTCGTCACGACGATCGCCTGCCCGCCGTCAGTCTCCTGGCAGCAGTCCAGGAGCCGCAGCGGCTCGACGATCCAGCGCGAGGCGGCGTGCTCGGCGAGCGTGATCGGTTTCCCGTGGAAATAGGCCGCGGGGTTGGTCGCCGCGTACTTCCGGTCGGTGACCGCCACATGGCCGAAGGCGTCGGGGGTGAGGCCGTAGGTGTGCAGATAGCGCTGGGCCGCCATCGCCACCCAGGACGCGGGGGTCAGCAATCCGAACGGCAGGGACCAGCCGAGCGCCGCGCCCTCCGCCGACGGCTCCCGGTGCTGCACGCCCGAACCGAACCGCCGCCCCGAGCGTTCGTTGAACGCGCGATAGCAGACGACGACTTCCGCCACTCCGCTCGCCACCGCGAGCGCCGCCTGCTGGACGGTCGCGCAGGCCGCGCCTCCGCCGTAGTGGACGCGCGAGAAGAACGACAGCTCCCCGATCCCGGCCGCCTGCGCGACGGTGATCTCCGGGTTCGTGTCCATGGTGAACGTGACCATGCCGTCGACGTCGGCGGGGCTCAGCCCGGCGTCGTCGAGCGCGAGACCCACCGCCTCCACAGCGAGCCTGAGCTCGCTGCGCCCCGAGTCCTTGGAGAACTCGGTGGCCCCGATCCCGACGACAGCGGCCTTCCCGCCGAGGAGGTCGCGTGTGCGTACGCTCATGCCGCGCCCCCTGCCGACGCCCCGCCCGGGACCGCCGCGCCCGGAACCGCCCCGCGCGGGACGGTGACCGTGACCGTGCCGGTGACGTGCTTGCCGATGCCGTTGGCCCCAACAACCTTGACCGTGGCCGTATCGCCCTCGACCTGCTCCACGGAACCGGTCAACACCATCGTGTCCCCCGGGTAATTGGGCGCCCCCAGCCGGATCGCCACCTTGCGGAGGATCGCCGCGGAACCGAAGTGGTCCGTGACGTACCGCCCGACCAGGCCGTTCGTGGTCAGGATGTTCATGAAGATGTCGGGGGAGCCCTTCTCCTTGGCCGCCGCCGCGTCGTGGTGCACGTCCTGGTAGTCCCGCGAGGCGATCGCCCCGGAGACGATCAGCGTCCGGGTGACCGGGATGGTGAGCTCCGGCAGCGCGTCCCCGACCCTCACACCGCCCCCTTCTCCTCCGGCATGCGGTCTCCCTCTCTCCGTCACGCCGCCTCCTCCTACAGCACCCTGTCCCCCCGTCATGCCGCCCCCTCTTGCGTGCTCCGTGCGATCAAGTCGCCCATTTCCTCCAGGACTTCGCTCCCGCACCCCAGATACGCGTCCAGCTGCCGCCCCCACAGGAAGTGCCGGTGCACGGGGTGGTCGAGGTCGGCACCCATGCCGCCGTGCAGATGCTGGCCCGCGTGCACGACGCGCTTCCCGCCCTCCGACGCCCACCACGCGGCGGTCAGCGCATGAGTGCCGTACGGCAGGCCGGCGTCGCGCCGCCAGGCCGCCTCGTACGCCGTGACCCGTATCGCCTCGGTGTCCATATGGGCGTCGGCCGCCCGGAGTTGGACCCCTTGCTTGGCCGCGAGTGGCCGCCCGAACTGCTCCCGTTCGTTCGTGTGCGCCACCGCGCGGGCCAACGACCCCGCGCACACCCCGGCCTGCAGTCCGGCGAAGGCCGTCCGCGCAATCGCCAGGACGTCCCCGTACGCCCCCTCCCCTCCGATCCGCTCCCCCGGAGTCCCGTCCAGGACCAACCGCCCCGCCGCCCAGGGCGCGGTCAGCTCCACGGGCTCCGATTCCGCGTCGGCCACCCGCACTCTCCACAGGCTGTGGCCGCCCCGCGCCCCCGGGTCGCGCACCGCCACCAGGACCTCCGTGGCATCCCGCAGCCACGGCACCCATGGCACGACCCCGTTCAGCTTCGCGGCAGTCGCACCGCCCTGGACCCTCTCCCCGGAGGCCACCACGCCGCCCCGCGCCGGAAAAGCCCCCGTCGCGACCGCCGTGCCGTCCCGCAGCCCCGGCAGCAGACGCCCCCGCTGCTCCTCCGTGCCATGCGCCGCCACCGCGAGCAGCCCGTAGACACAGCTCGCCGCGAACGGCACCTGTGCGGTCGCCCTCCCCTGCTCCTCGAGCAGCAGTACGAGGCCGAGCAACCCGACCTCCTCCACCGCACCCGGCAGCCCCGCCGCGCACAGCGCCTTCCACAGCTCCGCGTCCGATGCTGTGCCCGCCGCCGTGAGCCGCTCGGGCGTGGCCAGGTCCCCGAAGATCTCTCCGGCAAGGTCCCGTGCGGCGGCCTGCTCCTCCGTGGGTGTGAAGTCCATGTCAGACCCCGCCCCCCGCCATGCTCTCGACGGCCCGGAATACCGGGAGCTCCAACTCCTTGTCCGCCCGCTGGAATTCGAGCCGCACCGGCTGCCCGATCCGCACCTTGTCGCTGGGCACGCCCACCACATTGCTGACCATGCGCACACCCTCCGCCAGGTCGATGAGCCCGACGGCGTACGGGGGATCGAAGGCGGGGAAGGGCGGGTGGTGCATGACGACGTACGAGTAGACCGTGCCCTCGCCGCTCGCCTCAACTGTGTCCCACACGAGCGAACCGCAGGCATTGCAGCCGGGCAGCCAGGGGAAGCGCAGCGTCCGGCAGCCGCCGCAGCGCTGGATCAGGAGCTGGTGGCGGGCCACGCCTTCCCAGAATCCCGCGTTGTCCCGATTGATCACCGGGCGGGGCCGCTTGCCGTGGGGTTTTTGCTGCGCGGGCGCGTACTTCAGGATCCGGAAGCGGTGGGTCCCCGCGGGCTCGCCGCCCGCTCTGACGTCCATCCGGGTCGTGACGAAATGGCCCGTGCCCAGTTTGGTCGTCTTGCGCTCGGACACCGACTCGATGACCGCGTCGAAAGTGATCTCGTCCCCCGGCCGCAGCGCCCGCAGATACTCCTGCTCGCAGTCCGTGGCCACGACCGAGGTGTACCCCGCGCCGTCCAGGAGCGCGAACAACTCGTCGTACGCCGCCGAACGCCCTTGGTGCCCGGAGAGCCCGCCCATCGTCCAGGCCTGGAGCATGGTCGGCGGAGCGATCGGGTCCGCCCCCGCATAGGCCGAGTTCGTGTCGCCCATGGCCTCGCACCAGTGCCGGATCATCGGTTCGTTGACCGGGTCCTTGCCCACGCCCGACGTGGCGGCCGCCCGCCCCTCGAACGCCTTCAGCGTCTCGTACGAAAGATCGGTCACCGCCGTCCCCTCCGCATTCCGAGGCGCATCGTCGCCACGATCTCCCGCTGCACCTCGCTCACCCCGCCCCCGAACGTATTGATCTGTGCCGCCCTGTTCATCCGCTCCAACTCCCCCTCACCGGCCGTGCCGAGCGTCAGGGACCCGGATGAACCGGCCCGGACCAGACCCGCCTCGCCCGTGACTTCCTGACATATTCGGTACACCTCCACCGCCGATTCGGTTCCCACGAATTTCACGCCGCTCGCGTCTCCCGGCGCCAGCGCACCCGCCCCGACATCCCCCACCAAACGCCAGTTGAGCAGGCGCGTTGCCGACAACCGCGCCTGTGCTTCGGCCAGCCTGGACCGGACCCACGGCGCGTCAATCCGACGCTCGCCCGTCACCGGATCGGGCGTACGGGCGAAGGCGAGGGCAGCGGCGTAGAAATCCTCGGCCTGCATGCCGATCGCGGCGAGCGCCACCCGCTCGTGGTTGAGCTGGTTGGTGATGAGCCCCCAGCCGCCGTTCTCCTCGCCGACGAGGTTCGTGGCGGGCACGCGGATTCCGTCGTAGTACGTCGCCGTCGTCGTCAGACCGCCCACCGTCTCGATCGGCGTCCACGAGAAGCCGGGCGCGTCGGTCGGCACGAGGATGATCGAGATGCCTTGGTGCTTGGGGGCTTCGGGGTCGGTGCGGCAGGCCAGCCAGATCCAGTCGGCGTTCTGGGCGTTCGACGTGAAGATCTTCTGCCCGTCGATGACCCACGTGTCATCGGACCCTGCGGACCCGTCCGACCCCGCAAACCTCTCGGACCCCACGGACCTCCCTGACCCCACGCCCTCGCGCACCGCCCGCGTACGCAGCGAGGCCAGATCCGTTCCCGCCGACGGCTCGCTGTAGCCGATCGCGAAGACGAGGTCACCGCTGAGGATGCGCGGCAGGAAGGCGGCCTTCTGCTCCTCGGTGCCGTACTTCATGAGGGTCGGCCCGACGGTGTTCAGGGTGACCATCGATACGGGCGCGCCCGCGCGGTACGCCTCGTCGAAGAAGACGAACTGTTCGTCGGGCCCCCGCCCCTGCCCGCCGTACTCGACCGGCCAGCCGAGGCCCAGCATGCCGTCGGCCCCGATGCGCCGCAGCAGCCGGCGCTGCCCCTCCAGGTCGCCCCCTTCGGGCGGGCCTGCCGGCATCAGATCGCGGAAGTAGGCGCGCAGTTCCGCGCGCAGCTGCTGTTGGCGCTCGGTGGGGGCGAGGTGCACGGCGGCGGCCTCTCCTTCGCGTAAGGGCGTCGCACCGACATTGGTTTCTGACTGTCCGTCAGAAACTGTCGCGGTGTCAAGAGATCTCCCTGGATGCGGGAGCCGGACGCGACCGCAGCCCCCGAACACGCCTGCGCGGCGGTGCAGATGCACCGCCGCGCAGAACGTCACACACCCCATCGAGCAGGCCCCAGGAGCTACCCCGGAGGGCCGTCACCTCACCAGAGGTGGGTGAAGTTGACGGCGATGTTCTCGTTCGACTGGTCGATCGCCGTGAACGCCGAGCCGTTCACCTGGGCGGTGTTGTTCTGGTTCGAGGCGCCTGAGCCGACGGCCTGCTGCTGCGACGTGGACGAGTTGCCGCTGTTGTTGCCGCCGACGCCGCTGCCGTTGACAGTCGCCACGCCCGCGTTCGATCCGTCGTTCGCGAAGGCGCCGTTGTCAGCCGTCGCGACACCCGAGAAGAGTGCGGCAGCCAGGGGCAGGGCCGCGGCTGCAGCGATGACGCGGGCGGTACGGATGCTTGCCATGTCAATTCCTCCGTTACGGGGGTACGCACCGGCGATGTGCCGGGAGTACCTGAAGTGCCGCTTGTTCCCAGGCGGTTGGCCGACCGCCTCGGGGGTTCTGTACGACGTCGCGAGTCCAGAGTTGCCCACCGAATCCCCGGCGAACCACCCCGGAAGCCCCAATTCCCCCGCAAGCGTGAGTACAAGTCGATAAACATGCTTCGTTCCGTCAAAGCTCCTGTTCAGCCCCCAATAACGTGCCCAAACCCAGGCGCCGCACGGGCTGAAGCGTTCCGCCGCACAAGGAAGATCGGCGGGCGCATCCGCGTTTCGCCCCCGCGCCGTGCCCGCCCCCCTTCCTTTCTTCGAACGCTTGTACGAAAATGAAGTCATGGCCACCATCGACCGCCATGCCACAGCACTCGCACTCGCCCACGCCCTGTCCGCCGCCGAACGCGGCCTCGCCGTCATCCCGCTCTCCCGGACCAAGCTGCCGGCGCTCCGCTCCCCCCACCACGAGCAGCCCGAACCGGCCCCCTGTCACGGCGAATGCGGCCGTCCCGGACATGGCGTGTACGACGCGTCGACCGACCCGTGGCGCATCCGCGAGCTCTTCACCGCCGCTCCCTGGGCCACCGGCTACGGCATCGCGTGCGGGCTGGCCCCGCACCATCTGATCGGCATCGACCTGGACACCAAGTCCGGTACGGACGCTCCGGCAGCCCTGCGGGAACTGGCGCTGCGCCACCTCTTCACGATCCCGGCCACGGTCGTCGTGGCGACCCCGAGCGGTGGCCGCCACATCTGGCTCGCGGGCCCGCCCGACGCCGTCGTCCCCAACTCCGCGGGGCGTCTGGCCCCCGGCATCGACATCAGGGGCGCCGGCGGCTATCTCGTCGGCCCCGGCTCGCGCACCGAGCACGGCGTCTACAGCGCCGTGGCCGGCACCGCGCATCTCCCTCCGGCGAGCTGTCCGCCAGCGCTGCTGCGCCTGCTCACGCCCCCGCCCCGCGCCTACCACCCCACGCTCCCGCAGATGCCGGCCCCGGTCCAACGGGGCCAGGGCCTGGTCCAGTTCGTGCTCGCCGCGCACGAGGGGCAGCGCAACACCCGCCTGTTCTGGGCCGCATGCCGCGCCTACGAGAACGGCATCGGCGAGCCCCTGGCCGACGAACTAGCCGCTGCCGCGCTCCGGGTCGGCCTCACGGAACGCGAGGCCCGCTCGACGATCGCGTCGGCGGCACGGCTGACGGGGCACGCGTGACGGGAGCTGAAGAGCGCGCAGCGTAGGAGCACGCGGTAAGGGGCGCCCGCAATGGCGGACGCCCCTTACCGCTGGCCGTCGCGGCTATCCGAGCATCGAACGGATAGCCGCACGGTCGATGTTCGTCAGGGCGCGGACCAGCTTCGGGGTGAGGAAGACGATGGCGAGGCCGACCAGGGACGCCGCCGCGATCTGCACCGGCGACTCCAGGTAGAACGCGTGGCGCTCGCCGCCGGACGTGTAGTCGAACAGCCGGTAGCCGGGCCAGTCGACGTAACGGGGAAACACCCAGGAGTACGCCGGGAGGAGCGCGACCACCCAGCCGGTGACCAGGAACGTCACGCTGAAGACGAAGGACACGACGCGCGACGGGAACATCACGACCTGGAAGAGCAGCGCCCGCCAGCCCGCGCCGTCCGAGAGCCGTGCCCGCATCCCCGCCCACGCACCCGCGTCCCGCGGCGTCTCCACCGCAGCGGGCCCGGCGACATCGAACCCCAGCTGCGCCCGAGCCCGCCCCCGCTCGGCAGCGCCGAGCCCCCGCGCTCCGGCCAACGCGGCCGCGAGGACCGGCAGTCCGAGCACGGTGACGAAGAGACCCACGCCGAGCGAGAACATCGTCACGGCGAAGGTGAAGCCCACGATGGCGATGGGCAGCGACGCCACCGTGTAGCCGATCTCCCGGTACGTGGAGGCGGCGAACGGCGCCCGCCAGAAGCCAGGAGCCTCCGCGGAGCGCTCAGAGGAGGGAGCGGAGGGAGCGGCTGCGTACGGACGCGGCAGTGCACTGGTGCTCACGATGGGCCTCGAATCTTCGCGGTGGAGACGTACTGGGGGACGTGCCGGGGACGCGCCGTGCTGACGTCCTCCACGTTCGCGAATCCGAGCGGCCCGGGACATACGGTGACCCGCCCTCTCGGGGGTGTTGCTGACACCACCCCCGGCCGAAGCCACAGCATCCGGGGTGCGGGAAGGGGGTGCCTCTCAGTGCGAGACACTGGGAGACACCCCCTTTGACCAGACGGAGAAGCCGTCAGTGGTTGAACCCGTCGAAGACCCCGTTGAGGGCGGTCCCGTCGCGGTGCCCGCCGTCCACATGGCCGGCGGTGGTGATCCCGTACGGGCCGCCCATGTTGGTGAACGACTGCCCTGCGTAGCGGCCCTCGTCGAGGGTGCCGGTGGGACCGTCGGAAGCGACGGCGGTGCCGGCGGCCAGGAATCCAGCGACGGTGGCCACGGCGAGGGCTGATGCGATGCGCTTCAACACGAGTTTCTCCTTGGAGACGAATCCAGTGATCTTGTAGAACAACACCGCACTCGCCCCACACCTCCTCCGAGGCTCGCCGGGCAGCGTCCACGTGGAGTATCGGGTTCATCCATGACGCGTGCCCGGTCCGGCGCAATGTCCCTCACATGCCCGATCGCCCCGGGAACCACGGGAGGAGGGCGAGCCAAGGGCCCCTGAAACAGCGAGAGCCCCCGACCGATTCCGCTGGTCAGAGGCTCTCAATCACTGCGGTGGGTGTGGGATTTGAACCCACGGTGGCTCTCGCCACGACGGTTTTCAAGAGCGTCGCGCTGCGCGTCTGTGCATCCCTGTTGAGCTGGCAAAACGCCTTCCCAGCCGTCTAGAGAGTGCCTCTTGGCCCACAGATGGCCCACGCGGTCCTGAGGCAGGATTTCCAAGTAGGGAAGATAGGGCCCAAGCTGCGAGTGCGGTCGCCTTCATCGGCGACCGCCCGAAATCGGGGTCTGGGACAGCGGGTGGCCTAACCAATTGCCTGCTCAGCACAACCAGCTGATGCAAGCTTAGAGCCAGACGACGCTCCGCGCTGCCTCCTCGCCAGCCAGCTTCTGACGAGGCCCTCGAAGCCTCTCTCAGTGTCTACCCACGGCCAACGCCTGATGCGGGAGCGAGATGGCGTCTGATGGCCTTTGGGCAAGCCAGCCCGACCGACGGTGTGCAGGCGCCTCCGTCCGAACATGCTTGAACCCCAAGCGCTCGTAGTAGGCGTGTAGGTCCGTGTTCGTCCGCCAGGTGTCGATGCGCACCCAGTCGCGTCCTTCCAACGCAGCAACACGGGATGCCCAGTCGACGATTCGAGCCCCAAGCTGCCTGCCCGACGCGGACCGCGCAACGATCAGCTTGTAGAGATAGAACGCACTTTCTGGCTTGTCGTCGTCATTCCAGAAGTCTCGATCAACAGGGCCACGACTGACAGTGGCCAGCGCCGCCCCACTGTCATCTACAACAACCCAAGCCCTGCCTTCATCGATGGTGGCCTGCCACTTGGCGATCGCCCGCTGCCCCGCCTCGCGGTCATTCCACTGGTCCGTGCCCTTCACATGTAGCCACTGTTCAGCCTCGGTCCTCAACGCCATGAGCGCGGGTACGTCCTCGGCTGCGGCGGGGCGTAGGTACTCAGTCGGCATCGACTTCATAGAGGATCTTGTGCCTGTCTCCTGGGAGGATGGTGACCATGCAGCGAAGAGGTTTCCCGTCTTCGTCGTAACCAGTCCGGGTGTGTTCGGCCACCGGCGTCGCCGACGGCAAGGCCAGCAGCTCAGCTTCCTTGAGGGTTGGCATCCGTACGGCGATCTCATCGCGGTACTTAGCTTGAACGAGGCCGACAGATGCGAGCACTCCCCCAGGGGCGGACACGTCACGGGGTTCCATGAGCGGGGTCCCGGAAACGAGTTCCTGCGGGAAGTACGAGTCCGCTAGGGCGTACGGCCGGTTGTCGACGTATCGCACTCGCTTGCGCGCGACCGCCAGCCCTCCTTCAGGCAGACCCAGCGCCGCATGGACGTGCTTGGGGGGTTCAACAATCGAGACGCTGATCTCCTGCCGGGGGCTCTTGCCCTCATCAGCAACGGCACTGGCCCACTGGTCACCAGCCGTCTGGCCCTCAACTGCGGTGGCGTGACGCTTGCGGCTCTCCAGGGTCGTCCAGTTCCAGACGACGGGCGGGTAGTCCTCGCGGACGTACTTCCCCTGCCCCTGCCCGGTCACGACCAAGCCCTCATCGACCAGGACCCGGACACCAGCACGCACAGTTTCGCGGCTGTAGCCGTACTGGCTCATCAACTTGGCTTCGCTAGGGAGCGCTTGGCCGCCTCCCAGCTGACCCGAGTCGATCTGTTCTCGCAGGTCAGCAGCGATCTCCTGCGCCTTCGTAAGTCCCCGCCGCATGTGTCCCCTCCGCCTCATCCGTCCAACTCCTCCATACAAGTTAGACCAGGGGGCTTGACTCTCCAAGGGTCGAGTGGGCATTCTCATCCCACGGCACTCCTCCAGACAAGTCGTACGGGGTGTCACGTACAGCTTTTCCGGTTCGGGATGGCTCGTGTTCCTTGCGGGCCCCTTGCTGGTCGTTCTTTGACAACTGAATGGGGATCACGCCGCCTCTCCTCGGCCAAGTAGGCGGCCACGCGGGTTCCCCGCGTGATGCACAGCGCGATCTCAAATCAATCGCAGCACGTCCCGTGCTGCGGCCGGTTGCCTCCGCTGCTCGTCTCGCACGAGCAGCGCTGAGGGGAGCCGGGTTCCCGACTTCAACGGCGCGCGGCCCCGGAGGTGCAACTCCGGGGCCGCTCTACGGGCCGTACCTACTGCTAGGGAGAACACGACCCATGGACCACATCGTCACTGTTCAGGACGCTGTTACCGCCTTCGAGCCGTGGATGGAGCCCACGGCCGCTGAGCTGGACGCGATCGAGCACGAGATGCCCGTCATCCTGGCGGACGTCGAGCTCTTGGACGCGCAGATCATCACTCTGGACCGCACCCCGAACGAGCTGGACACGAGGCGTCTCCGCCGGGCCCGCCGCAAGGCCCTGGCCGCCCGCGTCACGCTCGCCAACGCCGCCGCCACGGCTGCGGAGGTGGGCGCGTGAGTGCCATCGACTCGAAGCTGACGGCCGCTCACGCTGAGGTGAAGGCCGAGATCGCCCGGACCGACACCAAAACCAGCCTGCTGCTCGCCTTCGTCGGCGCACTGCTCGCCGGAACCTGGACCGTCGCCAAGGACGCACCCCTGACCGCCCCCGCCTACGTGGTGGGCGGACTCGGCACGTCGCTGCTGCTCGCTGCGGCTGCTCTCCTGCTGCGCTCCGTGCGCCCCAACCTGGGAGGCCGCCACGGCTTCCCGCTGTGGGCCACGCTCACCGCCGAAGAGATCAGCGCCACCCTGGCCACCGACCTGAGCGCGGACATCGCGGGCCTGTCCCGCATCGCCGTCGCCAAGTTCACCGGGCTGAAGCGCGCGGTCGACCTCACCTGCGCAGGCGGCGCGCTGCTCGTCCTCGCCGCGCTGCTCGCGGCAGGGGGTGTGCTGGCATGAACCGCAAGGGCAAAGTCCTCCTGGTGGCCGCGCTGGTCGCGGTCGTTGCCATGGCCTTTCGCGTCTCCTGGAACGCGCTGCGCGACATCGCAGGCGCGGTCGGGGCGGATGCGACAGCGGCGACGCTCTACCCGTTCGTGGTCGACGGCCTGATGGCCCTCGCCCTGGTCGCCACGCTCGTGCTGGCCGGTCGGGATAGGACGTTCGCGCTGAGGGTGCTGGGCACCTACACGCTCGCTTCGCTGGTCCTCAACTACGTGCACGGCCTCGTGCCCGAGTTGCACGGCCGGTCGGTCGACTGGGGTCGCCTCGCCGACTGGGACCCCGCCAACTGGGCTCTGGTGCTGCTGGCGACGTCGCTTCCGGTCGGGTCGATCTACTTCGGCTCCGATCTGGTCGCCAAGGTCCTGCACCACCGACCCGCCCCGATCGACCCTCCGACCGCAAATGCGGAGGAATCGACCGAGATCGTGAGCAATCGGTCTACCGCTGACCTCCCCGAATCGACCCCCGAACCGCGCACGGCGAACCCCGTCGCGCTGCCGACTCCGGTGCCGGTCGGGTTCCTGAAGTCGGCCATACCGCTCAAGCCCACCCCGGCGATCGAGCCGACCCCGGTGGCGCCGATCGAGTCGCGGGCGGTGGCCGCAGAGTCGCCCCGCCCCCGTCGGGCGACCGGTCGAGTGCCGGAGGTGGCCCGACCGCCCCGCACCAAGCGCACCCCCGACGAGTTGCTCGCTGAGGCGCGCACCGCAACGGCCGATTGGCCGGACGCCAAGCTGACGGCTGAAGGTATCCGCCTTGCGGTGCACACCTCCCCGAAGAACGCCCGGACGCTGCGCGAGACGCTGCGGGCCGAGCGCGCAGGGGCGGTGGCCTGATGGCTACCGCGTATGCCGAGTGCTTCGACCCCACGGGCGCCCGCTACGGGGTGCCCACCTACCCGTGGAAGTTCGCCCCGGACGGGCTGGCCACGCGTCGCCAGTTGCGGGCGCAGGGCCTGCGTCCGGGCGGTCAGCCCATAGCGGCTCAGCTCATGCGTCGCTCGCGTCGCCGCAAGAGCGGTGCGGCGATCGCCTACCTGTACTACGTCGACCGCGCCAAGCCGGTCCGGCCGATGACCTCCCGAAAGTGTGGGGCGCTCGCGCTGGCGATGCTCGCCCGCCGTACCTGCCCCGAGTGCGGGGTCATCTACAGCTACTGCCTGCCCGTCTCGCTCGGCATGTGCGTGCTCTGTGCCGACGCCAACCGCACGGCCACCAGGAGGGGTTGACCATGGCCAAGCCCGATACCCGCCGCATCGACCGCGCGATCCGGGACACGACCCGCAAGCTCGAAGCGGCCCAGCAGCGTCAGATGTGGCCGCTGTCCGGCCGCGAGCGGCGCGCCATCCTCGCCGCCGCTGCGAGCGGCTCGTACGAGGTCGCGCGGCACCGCAGCGGCGCCCGCAGCGAGGACAAGGCCGCCACCGCGTGGAACGCGGCTACCACCCGCCTTCAGGCCGAGGTCATCGCCTTGCAGGTCGAGCGGCAGCGCGTCGTGAACGAGGCCGCCACCATCAAGGCCGCGAAGAAGTCCTCGGGGTGGTGGTGAGTATGGCCGCTAAACCGACGCCGCCCGGTGAGTGCCCGCAGTGCTGGCAGCACGCCCACGACAAGAGCATCCACCGCCGCCTCAAGCCGCGCCAGGACTGCGCGCCGTGCATCGACCACATGGTCAACGGCTGCCCGTCCCTCGTGCCCAAGAAGCCCTCTCGCTGGTTCTGAGCGCACCCCCCAACTTCCCACCCCGCAAGGGGTAGTCAGGAGCTTCTCTGCCATGGGCGACAACGTCGTTCACCTGCACAAGACACCGCCCGCCGCCGACACCGCGTCCGTGACCACGCTGAGCGTGGTCCCCGACCCGGCACCGCCCGCGCCCGTACGGCTGTGGGTGCGCTCCGGCCATGCCGTGCGCCGGATCGCCACCGACGAGCGGACCAAGACAACCGCGCGTGCGGTCGCCCGCCACAGCATGTACGTGCTGGGCGGGGGCCGGATCGTGGCCCGCCGCACGTGGGATGGCCGTACCGGCTCCCGCTACGAGCGCATGTTGCGGGCCGCCGAAGCGGCCGGCAACTACGAGGTGGCCGAGGAATGGGAGGAGCGTCTTCAGCGCTTCCGCGACGCGCGCCACCGCCGCCGCATGGACCTGCTGCACTCGCCCGTGGACGCGGCCAAGGGCGCCCTGGTCGGCACTGGCATGGGCATCGGAACCCTGGTCGCGCTCGGCATCGTGATGGCCATCAACAATGGCGACGTCGCCGACGTCATCACTCCGCTCGCCGCCACGATCGAGTTCATCGGCCTGCTCATCCGGATCGTGCAGGTCGTGTGGGGTCCCGCCCTCACGATCGGCCCGTTCCTCGCGCTGCTGGCCCTGTGGGCGGTCGGCCGCAAGCAACAGGCCGCACCGAACTGGGCGCTGCCCGCCAACGTGCGCAACGGCGAGGGGGAGCCGATCACCCCGTCGATCGTGGTCAAGGCCCTGCGCGACCTGGGAGTGCCCGCCTTGAAGAACGCCATCAAGGAGATGGGCGATGCCGGGGCCGCGATGCTCGGCCCGATCCGGATCGCTGGGTGCGGGGTGGAAGTCGACGTCACCTTGCCGTCTGGGGTGTCCACGGTGGAGGTGCAGAACAAGCGCCGCAAGCTCGCGGAGAACCTGACCCGGCACGAGCACGAAGTGTTCATCACCATCCCGCAGGCCGCCCGCACGGTCCGGCTGTGGATCGCGGACTCGGGTGCACTGGATGAGCCGATCGGCCCGTCTCCGCTGGTCACCGACGAGAGCCTGACCGCCGACTACGCCAAGGGCCGCGCTCCGTGGGGGCAGGACCTGCGCGGGGATGCGGCGCTGTTGAGCCTGTTCCAGCGGATGCTGTTGATCACGGGTCTGTCCAACCAGGGCAAGACCGCTGCCCTGCGGGCGCTAGTCCTGTGGCTGGCCCTGTGCCGGTCGGTGGAGTTCCGCATCGCCGATCTCAAGGGCGCGGGGGACTGGGCCATGTTCGAGGGCCTGGCCACCGTCCTCATCCAGGGGCCGACCGATGAGCACGTGATCGAGGCGACCGAGATGGTCGAGTCCGGGGTGGAGGAGATGAACCGCCGCCTCCAGGAGCCGCCCGGCACGGACTTCCCGCTGCTGCTGCTCGTGGTCGATGAGGCGCAGGTGGCGTTCATGTGCCCGCTCAAGGATGAGGAAAAGCGGCCCTACGGCGGCGCTAAGTCCACCTCGCGGTACTTCATGGGCTGCCGCAAGGTCCACAACCAGGGGCGTGCGGTCAACGTGCTGCTGTGGCAGGGCACCCAGGACCCCACCGACGCGAACCTGCCCAAGCTGGTCCGTGAGGGCGCCCACACGCGTGCCTCGCTCGCGCTGGGCACCGAGTCGCAGGCCCGGATGGCGTTGGGCGACAAGGCCGTTGACGGCGGTGCGGCCCCGCATCTGCTGCGGCAGGGCCTGGACAAGGGCACCTTGGTCATCGCTTCCGACGGCATCGATATCCCGGCCGGACAGACGTCCATCACGGTGCGCACGCACTACATCGACACCGAGCAGGCCACCGAGATCGCGGAGCGGGCCAAGCTGTTGCGCGATGGGGTGGCCACCGTGCACAGCATCGACCGCAGCGAGAAGCGCGACTCGCTCGCCGACATCGCCGCCGTCCTCGGCACCTCCGCGCGGCTGCGCACCGATGAGGTCCTCAAGCGGCTGCACACGCTGGACGCGACCGTCTACCGCGAGTGGAACAACGGCCGCCTCAAGCGGCTGCTCGAAGAGCACGGCGAGGAGCCGAAGAAGTCCCACGGGGTCATGGTCGTGCGCCGCGACGACGTGGCCCGCGCGCTCGCCAACCGCGACACCACCGGTTCCGCTTCCGTCGCCGACTGAGGGGAGGCGAGCCGTGCCGGGTCGGGGAGGCGGGGAGAACTCCCCAAGGGCCTCCCTGACCCGCCTCCCCCGCACTGATCAGCGAAAACACCCCTTCGGGGAGGCGGGGAGGCGCCGCAGGTCAGCGCCCCCAACCCCCTCCCGCGGGGCCTTCCTCAGGGGGTGCCGCAGCCTCCCCGGACCATGTCGAGAAGGGATTCCGCATGTACCCCGACACCACCCCGGACGCGACGTCCACGCGCGCCGGACTGAGCGAGGCGCAGGCCGAGACCGAGGCGCGGCGGATCATCGCCGACGCCTACCGGCCCACCGCCTACCGCGACGACACCCCGGTGCCCGCCCACGGCGACACCCCGGCCGTCGCCCAGCCCGGACGGCCCCCGATGAGCCAGGGCGCCACCGATGCCAGCGTGCTCATGCTCGCTGGCGGCACCACCACCGTCATGGTCGGCGGCACGGCGGCCGCGCTCATGTACGTCTCCCAGTTCGCCGACCCGATCATCTGCGGCCTGGTGTTCGGCGCCCCGACCGCCCTCGTGCTCGCCCTCGCCCGGCTCGTCCGGCGAGGCAAGCCCGCCCCGGACGTCCACCACCACTACGAAGGCCCCGTCTACCAGGACCGGCGCAACGTCCACAGCCGCACCAGCGGCGTGTGGGCCAAGACCAACAACCAGCAGTGATGCCAAGGGCGGCCCCCGTCTCGCCAAAGTCCGGGGCCGCCCTTGTCGCCAGCACTCTTCACAGAACTGGAGACATCCAGCATGACGCAACCCACGCCCAACGGGCGAGAGGGCCTGATGGCCGCCGCCCTGGATGCCGCCGCTCGCGGCTGGCACGTCTTCCCGCTCCGGCCCGGGACCAAGCGCCCCGCCCTGCACGGCGAAGCCTCCTGCCCCCGCACCGGAATCTGCGCGAGCGGCCACCGCAAGTGGGAGCAGCGCGCCACTACCGACGCGGACCGTATCCGCGCCACCTGGTCGCACGGCGCGTTCAACGTCGGCATCGCCACCGGCCCTTCTGGGCTGCTGGTCGTCGATCTCGACATGCCCAAGGACAAGGGCACTTCGGACACGCCTTGCGGCGTGACGACCTTCAAGGCGCTCTGCGAGCGCACCGGCCACACCGTCCCGACCACCTGCCGGACACGGACCGCGAGCGGCGGACAGCACCTGTACTTCACCGCGCCGGACGGCGTGCGGCTGGCCAACACGGCAGGCACAATCGCCCCGTTGGTCGACACCCGGGCGTGGGGCGGCTACGTCGTCGCAGCGGGCAGCACCACCCCCGCAGGACCCTACGAAGCCGTAGGCGGCCCTATGGCGGCCTCACTGCCCGGATGGCTGCTGAGCATCCTCCAGCCCGCCCCCAAGCCCGCACGGGCCCCCTCAGTGGCCGTAACGGCACAATCCCGCCGATACGCTGACATCGCGCTCGCCAACGAGATCCGCAACGTCGCCGGGGCTCAAGTCGGGGAGCGCGAGGCCAAGTTGTTCACGGCCGCGCGAGCCCTGGGGCGGTTCATCGCGTGGAGCGACCTTGCCCGATCGACGGTCGAGGATGCTCTTCAGGAGGCGGGCGAGGCGGCCGGACTGCCGACGTCCCAGTGCCGCGCCACCCTGCGCAGCGCACTGAACTGGTCCATCGCCCACAACCAGCGTCGCCGGGATGCGGCATGAGCACCCCGCCCCGCCCCCCTCTGAAGAGCATCACCCACACCCCGACGGGCCCACACCTCGCCGTACAGGCCGCTCCCCGGACGGCCGTGGGCGAACCGAAGGGCGTCGCCGAAGGCGTCCCCATTGCTGTTCGCCCTGACCCGCCACGCGGCGACGGACGCTACCCCGTGGCCTGGCTGCACATCGTCGCCCCACGCGGCGCGGTCCCCACTGCGACGTCACGGTGCCTGTGCGGCCGTGACCGCAGCGCCGTGGGCAAGCCCCGCGTCCTGGCCCTGATCACCGACCACGAAGCCCACCGCGATACCTGCCCGCTCCGCACCCCCCAGGAAGGGAGGGCCGCCGCATGACCGACGCCATCGACGGGGCCGCGCTGCTCAACGAGGTGGAAGCCTTCCACCGCCGCTTCAACGTCTTCCCCACCGAAGCCGCCTACGTCGCGGTCGCCCTGTGGGACGCCCACGCTCACCTGCTCGACTGCTTCGACTCCACCCCGCGTCTCGCCTTCCTGTCCCCGGAACCCGGGTCGGGGAAGTCGCGGGCGCTGGAGATCGTGGAAACCCTCGTGCCCGACCCCATGACGGCCGTCAACGCGTCCGCCGCCGCCCTTTTCCGGTCCGTGTCCAACCCCAACGGACGGCCCACGATCCTGTTCGACGAGATCGACACCGTCTTTGGACCCAAGGCAGGCGACAACGAAGAACTGCGCGGATTCCTCAACGCAGGCCACCGCCGCACCGGGGTCACCTACCGGTGCATCGGAGATGGCGGCAACCAGACCGTGCAGGCCTTCCCCTCCTACGCAGGCGTCGCGGTCGCCGGACTCGGGCACCTGCCGGACACGATCATGACCCGCTCGGTCATCATCCGGATGCGCCGACGGGCCCGCAACGAGCGCATCGAACCCTTCCGCGCCCGCATGCACGAGGCCGAGGGCCACAAGCTCCGTGACCGGCTCGCCGAATGGGCCGAACACGCACGGGGGTTCGTCATGGGTGCCTGGCCCGAGATGCCCGACGGGGTCAGCGACCGCCCGGCCGACGTGTGGGAACCCCTGCTCGCCATCGCCGACGCAGCAGGCGGCGACTGGCCCACCAGGGCACGCGAGGCATGCGTGACGCTGGTAACCGCCTCCCAGGCCAACGACAAGGGCAGCCTGGGCGTACGGCTGCTGACCGACCTGCGCGACCACGTCATGGTCGGCATCGACCGCCTGCCCACCATCGCCATCCTGGACCGGCTCAACGCCCTGGACGACGCCCCATGGGCCGACATGAGCGGCAAGCCGCTCGACAACCGGCGCCTGTCCAAGATGCTCGCGGAGTACATGACGGCCGACAACGAACCCATCGCCTCCCGCAACATCAAGACCGCAGGAAGCGTCCTCAAGGGCTACTACACCGCCGATCTGCACGACGCGTGGGCCCGCTACTGCCCCCCACCCCCCGAAAGTCCGCTACCTCCGCTACCCGGCACCGAAAACCTGGCCTGACCAGCAGTGATGAGGTAGCGGCAAGCGGTCGCGCTTGCCGCTACCTATCCGCTACCGCTACCTCGTCCGCTACCTCCGACAGGGCCCCTGACCTGCGAGGTAGCGGAGGTAGCGGAAGTAGCGGCCCTCAGAAGACCCCCCTCCCCCGAACGCTTCGCCAAGGAGTTGCACCGTGGCCCGCCCCCAGATGCTCAAGCTCCCTGAAGTCCTCGAAGAGATCGACATGAGCCGTGCCGCCTTCTACCGCATGCGTGCACGCGGCCTCGCTCCCAAGCTCCGCAAGCTCCCCAACGGTCAGGTGCGCGTGAGCCGTCGCGACCTGGACGCCTGGTGGGAGAGCTGCGCACAGAACGCCGCATAGTCCCCCTTCAATCAACCGAGGGGCCCACCGCATCCGGTGGGCCCCTCGCCTTTGGGAGCCTCATGCTCACGTACGACGTTGATGTCTGGTCCATCCGCAAGCGTGCTGGCCGCCCGAAGCCTTTCGAGCTGCGGTGGAGAGTTGGTGCCCGGCCGCACTCGAAGAGCTACAAGCTCAAGCCACAGGCGCAAGGCCGCCAGTCTGAATTGCTGGCCGCGCTGCGGGAGCGGGAGCAGTTCGACGAGGACACCGGCCTGCCCGCGCGGGAGTTGGCCGCCCTCTCCTCCCCAACCTGGTACGAGCACGCGACCGCATACGCGCTCATGAAGTGGCCCCGCGCTGCGGCGAAGCATCGCGCCGGCATCGCCGAAGCGCTCGCGGTCGTCACGCCGACACTCGTCACCACGACTCGCGGGGCGCCGGACGCCAAGATTTTGCGAGCAGCCCTGTACCAGTGGGCTTTCCGCGCCGTTCCGGGCCCCGACGGGAAGTTGACCTCCCGCCACAACGTGGAGGAGCCGTCAGCAGAAATCCGAGCGGCCCTGTCCTGGATCTCCGACCATTCGATGAAGGTCAAGGCGCTGGAGGACCCCGCGCTACTCCGTCCGGCCCTTGAAGCCCTCTCGCGCCGGATGGACGGCAAGAAGGCGGCAGAGAACACCGCCCGCAGAAAGCGGATGGTCCTGAGCAACTTCCTTCGCTACACCGTCGAGGAGAAGGGACTCCTGTCTGCCAACCCGCTCCCTCGCGTCGACTGGACACCGCCCGAGACCGATGACGAGATCGATTTCCGGTACGTCCCCGGCCCTGCGCTGGCGCGCTCGTTCCTCACGGCCGTACGGAGTTCCGGGCCGCGCGGCCGTCACCTGGAAGCATTTTTCGGCTGCCTGTACTACGCCGCGATGCGCCCCGCTGAAATCGCTTCGTTGAAGCGTGCGGACTGCACGTTGCCCCCAGACACCGAGGAATCACGGGAGCACTGGGGGGAGCTGCTGCTCGGGGAGAGCCGCCCGGAAGTAGGCGGGGGCTGGACTGATGACGGGGCTTCCTACGAGGCGCGCAGCTTGAAGCGCAGGGCTCGGGGTGCCACGCGCTCAGTGCCGATTCCGCCCGTGCTCGTGCGGTTGCTCAGGGATCACCTTGCCGAGCACGGGACTGCAACGGACGGACGGCTGTTCCGTGCAGCCAACGGCGGCCGGGTCCGCTCCACCGAGTACTGCGACCTCTGGGAGGCCGCTCGCGCGGGCGTTCTGTCGGAGGAGGACGCAGCAACGCCCCTCGCGAAGGTGCCGTACTCGCTCCGCCACGCTGGCGTGTCCCTGTGGATCAAGTCGGGCGTAGACCCCGTGGAAGTCGCGGCGCGAGCAGGGCACAGCATCGCCGTGCTCTACCGCTTCTACGCCAAGATCCTCAAGGGGAATCAGGGGCGCTCGAATCAGCTCATCGCCCAGGGGCTGGCGGACGACGACTAGCGGCATTCCTGGCCCACAGATGGCCCATACGTACTGGTCAAAGGTGGGATACGGGCGAGACAGGGTGAGACAGGATCAACGCAGAAGGGGTGCCTCTCACTGAGAGGCACCCCTTCTGACCTGCAATCCGTCTGACCTGCAAGCGGTGGGTGTGGGATTTGAACCCACGGTGACTCTCGCCACGACGGTTTTCAAGACCGTTCCCTTAGGCCGCTCGGGCAACCCACCCCGCACCGCCGTTCAGGGCGGTGCGGGGACAAGAGTAGCGGGTCAGCTCTCGCCCTTGCGCTGGCCCAGGACCACGTCGACCTTGTGCTCCTTGCCGTCGCGCTTGTACGTGATCTCGACGGTGTCGCCCGGCTTGTGGGTCCAGATCTGGCCGATCAGGGTCGGGCCGCTGTCGATCACCGTGTCGTCCAGCTTCGTGATGACGTCGCCGGGCTTGAGGCCCGCCTTGTCCGCCGGACCGTTCGGGGTGACCGCCTGCGAACCGCTGGCGCCTTCCTGGGAGATCGTGGCGCCGCCCGCGTTCTCCTCCAGGGCGACCGAGGCGCCGATCACGGGGTAGACGGCCTGGCCGTTCTTGATCAGCTGCTGGGCGACGTACTTGGCCTGGTTGACCGGGATCGCGAAGCCCAGGCCGATGGAGCCTGACTGGCCGCCTCCGCCGAGGCCGCCGCCGCTCTCCGCGGGCTTGATCGCGGAGTTGATGCCGATGACCGCACCGCCCGCGTCGAGCAGCGGGCCGCCGGAGTTGCCGGGGTTGATGGACGCGTCGGTCTGCAGGGCGCTCATGTACGAGCTCTTGCTGCTCGCGCCGTCGCTGGAAGTCACCGGGCGGTCCTTGGCGCTGACGATGCCGGTGGTGACCGTGTTCGAAAGGCCGAAGGGGGCGCCGATGGCGATCGTCGAGTCGCCGACGGCCACCTTGTCGGAGTTGCCGAGGGGGAGCGGCTTCAGGTTCGAGGGCGGGTTCTTGAGCTTGAGGACCGCGACGTCATAGCCCTCGGCGCGGCCGACCACCTCGGCGTCGTACTTCTTGCCGTCCGAGAACGTCGCCGCGAGCTTTCCACCGTCGGCCGCGGACGCCACGACGTGGTTGTTCGTGAGGATGTGGCCCTGAGTGTCGTAGACGAAGCCGGTGCCCGTGCCGCCCTCGCCGTTGCCCCCCTGGGCCTCGATGGTGACGACGCTGGGCAGCGCCTTGTTCGCGATGCCGGCGACCGTGCCGGGTTCGCGCTTGAGGTCGGCCGGGGTGTCCGACGCGGACACCGTGGTCGAGCCCGTGCTGTTGTCGTTCCGGTCGGCCGCCCAGAAGCCGATGCCGCCGCCGACACCGCCCGCGACCAGCGCGGCCACGAGCACCGCGGCGATCAGACCACCGCGACGGCCCGCGGGCTTGGGCCCCTCCGGGTGCTGCGCCGCGTACGAAGCGCCCCATCCGGAGCCGGAGCCTCCACCTTGGGCGTACGAGGGAACGGCGGGCGGCGGCGGAGGCGGCCAGGCGCCGGCACCGGTACCGGTACCAGCACCGGAGGCGTGCGGGGCGGCGTGCTGGGGCGCGCCCGCGGCGGCTCCGGCGTGCGTGGGAGCCTCGTGCGCCGCCGGTTCCGGGGCGGACGCCGCGGAGGTCGGCGCCGCGGGATCGGGGGCGACGGAGGGGCGTGCGGGGTCGGCGGCAGGGGTCGCAGGGGCGGCGGAAGCAGCGGGAGATTCCACCGGCACAGGAGGCGCTGACGGGGCCGGGGGTACCTCGTTGCCCTCGTTCTCGGTGCTCACAGCTCTTCTCCTCGGTCCACGCTGTCGTTCTCGGTCACGGCCTGGCTGTGCCCAACTGTGCATGTGTCTGCAGTCAGCTTTTCCCATGGGCTGTCAGGGCACCATAAGCCGAGCCTGTGGATCCGGCCTTGTGTGCGACACCTTGGGCAAGCCTTCGAGTACCCCGTGATGGCACCATGACGCGGTGACCCTCGCACGACAGCAACAGATCCAGGTCGTCGCCCACCGCGGAGCCTCCGAAGACGCCCCCGAGCACACGCTGGCCGCGTACAAGAAGGCTGTCGAGGACGGTGCCGACGCTCTCGAATGCGACGTACGCCTCACCGCGGACGGGCACCTCGTCTGTGTCCACGACCGTCGCGTGAACCGGACGTCGAACGGCCGGGGAGCCGTGTCGGCCCTGGAGCTCGCGGATCTCGCCACCCTCGACTTCGGCTCCTGGAAGAACAACCACGGTGAGGCCGACGAAGGCCCCGACTGGGAGGACACCTCCGTCCTCACCCTGGAGCGGCTCCTCGAGCTCGTGGCCGAGAGCAACGCTTCGGGGCGCAACGTCCAGCTGGCCATCGAGACCAAGCACCCCACCCGCTGGGCGGGCCAGGTCGAGGAAAGGCTGCTTCTTCTACTGAAGCGCTTCGGTTTGGATTCCCCACCCGCCGATGGCCCCTCTCCCGTACGCGTCATGAGCTTCTCGGCGCGCTCCCTGCACCGCGTGCGGGCCGCGTCCCCCACCCTGCCGACGGTCTATCTGATGCAGTTCGTCTCGCCGCGCCACCGCGACGGCCGCCTTCCCGAGGGCGTTCGGATCGCCGGCCCCGGCATGCGGATCATCCGCAACCACCCCGCCTACGTGGCCAAACTCAAACGCGCGGGTCACCAGGTGCACGTGTGGACCGTGAACGAACCCGAGGACGTGGAGCTCTGCGCCGAACTCGGCGTCGACGCCATCATCACGAATCGCCCCAAGCAGGTGCTGTCCCAGTTGGGCCGCCGCTAACCGCGATCCCGTCAGTTACAGGGTGTGCACCGGCGCGTTCGGTCCGTATTCGATCGTTACGAGTGCGTCACCGCACAAGGAGTGGCCGGTTTCCGGTCCAGTCCATTGGGGCATTCACACCGTGGCGTGGGGCGAAGGAGGTCTCGGGGGTGGCGTTGGTGGTGGCACGGGAGGTGCCCGCGTCGTCGAGCATGGCCGTACCCCATGGCCCGGCGGGCGTGGGGGAAGCAAGGCACCGGATGCGCGATCAACTGCGCGGGAACGGGGTGCCGGAATCGGTCGTCGACGATGCCGTACTGATCCTTTCGGAATTGCTCAGCAATGCCTGTCGGCACGGCAGGCCGCTGGGCGAGGGAATGGTGGGCGACGGTGATGTCCGGGCCGCTTGGCGCGTGGACGCGACAGGCAGGCTGACGGTCGAGGTGACGGACGGCGGTGGGCCGACCCGCCCCGTTCCGGCCACGCCATCGGTCACCGCGCACGGCGGGCGCGGGCTCAACATCATCACGTCCCTCGCCGAGACGTGGGGCGTGCGCGACGACACCCACGGCGAGGTCACGGTGTGGGTCGTCGTACATGCCGGGCACTGTCACGAGGACTTCGCTACGCGCGTCGCGGCGCCCGCGGGCTCCGCGATACCGGACCTCGCGTACGCGGACCCCTTCGACGACCGCGAGCGATAGCTGCGAGCGGCGACGGCGAGCGGTGACTCCGACCGATGGCTTCGGCCGTACTCCGGCCGACTCCGGCTGAATCCCGACGCCCTCCGGGTGAGCGGCTAGGCTCGCGCCCGTACGCCCAAGACGTACGAAGAGCCACGCTGTAAAGCCGCATCCGGGAGACACCCAAGATGGCCAAGAAGCGCCCTCAGACCAAGGGCAAGCAGCCGCAGCTGACGGACGGGCAGGTCCCTGTCGTCGGTGCCCGCGAACCCTGCCCCTGCGGTTCGGGCCGCCGTTACAAGGCCTGTCACGGCCGGGCCGCCGCGCACGCGGTGACCGAGCTGGTGCAGCGCCCCTTCGAAGGCCTGCCCGGCGAGGGCGACTGGGTGGCTCTGCGCGAGCTCGTCCCGGCGGCGACCGTCGAACTGCCCCTCAAGGACGGGCTGCCGGACGGCGTGCCCTCCGTCATGCTGGCGACGGTCCTGCCGATGGCCTGGCCCGCGCTGCGCCGCGACGACGGCTCGGTGCTGCTCGGCCTGCAGAACGACACCGCGTCCGGCGACATCAGCCGCGACCTCGCCGACACCCTCCAGCGCGCCCTGACCGCCGAGCCCGGCTCCCCGGTCCAGGCCCGCCGCGCCCCCGCCGACGGGCCGCGCCTTCAGGATCTCCTCGACCCCGACGGCACATTCGAGCCGATCGTGCACGCGGGCTTCGAGTTCTGGGTTCCGGACTCGGAGAACGCCTCCACGGAGGTCTCCGCGTCCCTGGAGCGGGCGAACGCCGCCGCCATTCCGACCGTGAAGCTCTCCGGCGTGGACTCCGCGTACTGGTGCGAGACCCCGGAGAAGAACCACCTGCGCTGGGTCATGCCGCACCCCGAGGAGCAGCTCCTCGACGCGCTCGCCCGGCTGCACGCGGCCGGTACGTCGAGCCTCGGCGATGGCACCCGTCTGGTCGGATCCTTCCGGGCGCACGGTCTGACGGTCCCGGTGTGGGACCTGCCGACCGGCATGGGCGCCGAGGACATCGAGAAGCCCGCCGCGGAGTTCGCCGAGCGGCTCGCGAAGGCGCTGGGCAGCGACGCCCCGCTCACGCCGGAGGAGCGCCGGGCGCGCGGCGGTCTCACCAACCGCCAGGTGACGCTGAGCTGACCCACCAGTCAGTCGGAAGGGAGTGGGTGACTCCTGTCACAACTCCCGCCCGCCACAGGTAAATCCCTGTCCGGATATCCGAGATCGAATTTGCCCAGAGCAGATCTCTTGTTACCGTTCAGGTAGCCCGGTTGCTGGTGCATCCCCCGTCGCCAGCAACCGGGCCCTTTCATGTCCGGCCCGCTGTCCGGCCCGACCTGCTGACTCAACTGGCCTTCGGCCGAGCGGAGTTGCTCCCGGAGCGCAGGAGCAACGGCCCGCCACTCCCGTCCGCGAACTCCACCACCGCCGAATATTCCTCGGCATTTCCCGCCGTACGCTCCCGAGGCGTCTCGCACGCCCCCGGCTCGTCCGCGGCTCCGACCGCGCAATGCATCTGAACGGTGCGTCCGCCCGGCGCCATAACGGTCAGTACGGCGCTCAGCTCATCACCGGTGGTGTTGCGGTAGTACGTGCGTCCCCAGGTGTCGTGCCCCTGGGTCAGGACGCACGTCTGGGCTTCGATGCCCTTTGGGGAGGTGAGTTCGGGGCCGCACTGTGCGGTGCTGTCGAGGCCGAGGCCCGTGAGGAGCGACGACCTGTCCGTGGACCGGCCGCCCGAAGACGCGCCCTCCGTAGACGCGCCTTCCCTGGACGCCCCCTCCGTAGAGGACCGTTTCGAAGTCGGCTTCTCCGTGGAGGGCTGTTTCGCGTCGGGATCCGGCGCCGCCCCCGGTGTCGCGTCCGCCGGCCGCTCCGCCGGCCTGGCTTCGGCGTCAACGTCGCCCACAGGCCCCGCGGAGGCGCCGGCGAGCGGCAGGAGAACCGTAATGGCCACGACGCCCATGAGCGCGATCAGGCGGGGGTTCATGGGGCCTGACACTAACGACGTTTGACGGGCGCCCGGCTCGCCGCGCGCCCATTTCCCCTACAACTCGGGCGCGCTCACACCCGTACGAGTGAGCGCGTCCACCACCGCGTCCACCACGGCCTCGACATCGGGCACCCACGGCGCCGCCGAGCCGGGCAGCGGAGCCCGCTCCCAGCGCACCGGCCCCTGGCCCGTCTCGGAGGGCGGCAGCGCGAGATATCCGCCCTCTCCGTGGAAGCGCAGCGAGCCCGGTACGTAGTCCTTGGCGTACAGCAGGTCGCCCAACTGCTCCATGGAGTACGGCGCGACGAGCAGGAAGAGGCGGGCGGGGGTCGCGACGACCGGGCCGAGCCTGATGCCCATCTCGTCGAGCGCGGCCAGGGCGCGCGCTCCCGCGATCGCGGGCAGGCTGACGGCGCACGGGGCGCTGTTGCCGGTGGCCAGCACGATGGGCGCGTCCGGGCGGTTCGTCCACCACCAGCGCACCATGCGCTCGTCGGTCGTCGCGGTCAGCAGACCGGGGTCGAGGGGGTGGGCTCCTGGCACCGTGCAGTCGGGGTCGGGGCAGGCGCAGCGGGTGCCGTCTCGCCGGTCGAGTCCGACACCTGGCACCACGGGCCATTTCCATGCCGTGGCAAAGGTCAGGGCCGCGCCGATCAGACCAGGACTCTGGTCAGACTTCCTGCCGGTGAGCCTGGACAGGAGCCTGCGTCGCCTTCCGAGGATCTCGCGCATGAGCGCTCGTTCCTTTCCGTTTACACGCCGAGGAACACGGCGGGCCACATCACACCATGTGTGGATCACTTCGCTGTGCGTAGAACTGGCGCATCACACCCCAGCCTGCGGCATGGGGAACCCCTAAGGGCCGAGCGTTAGCGTGGCGTGGGGTGGCGGTGCCTGGCGTTTGCTGTCCCGCGTACTTCTTCGCCGCCTCCCCCACGGGAGGATGGGGCACGGTCGTCGTGAGTTAAGACGCCCGGGTCCGTCGCCAGGTTCCGGGCGGATCTCAACTGCCCCTGGTCATCACCGAGTACGTACCCATCACGGCCGCTGTGACGCGCCTCCCGTGCCTGAGGGCCTGGGAGTGCCCCTTGTTGAACAATCCCAGTCGATCGCAATAGGCCGTCGCCTCAGGCACTTTTGAGCCAAGTTACCAAGATCGCGATACGTCACAGAATTCCCACGGACACCAGGAATCCCAGCTGGACAATGCTGGACATCCCCTAACCAGTGCGTGTAGATGTGGAGAACATTGCTAGCGGCGCAGAATGACATGGGGGTTTGCGATGCTATTGAGCAATACGCACCGGCCGGAAAGCCGTCAGCCATGAACGCTCCGCACCTTCCGAAAGTGGCCGGAATCGATTCAACTGTTCCGCCACCAGCCCACACTGTCGCGCCCGCCCCACAGGCCCAAGGCGCACCGACCCTCATGATCCAGGACCGGCTCGCGGGCTGGATCTCCGATCTCACCACCTTGCAGGAGCTCACCGAACGCCTGGCCCGCACGGCCACCCTCGACGAAGCGCTGCACGAACTGCTGCGCGCCGGAGCCGCCCTCGTCGGCGCGCGCCGGGGCCTGCTCGTCCTGGAGCCCGCCGACGGGCTCGGCCCCGACACCACCATCGGCCTCGGCCTCGCCCGCGCCGACCTCGGCCACATCGAGACGGTCCCCCGCGCCTCGACCGCCTTCGGGCGGCTCCTCGACGCACCGCCCACACCCCCGGGCGCCGAGACCGAGATCGTCAACGCCGATCTGCTCGCCGACAGCAGCCTCGACCCCCGTCACCGCGAAGTGGCCGCCCGGCTCGGCTACGCCGCGAGCTACGCGCTGCCCCTGTCCACCGAGACGGCGGGCCGGATCGGCGCCGCCGTCTGGCTGTACGACGAGCCCGCGGAGCCCGGCGAGCGCCGGCGCCACCTCGTCGGGCTCTACACACGCCAGGCCGCCGAACACCTGGCGCGGCTGATCGAACTGGACCGCGCCCGCACCACGGAGGCCACCTTGCGCGAAGAGCTGCTGCCCTCGCGCCTGCCGCGGGTCACCGGGGTGCAGCTCGCCGCGCGGCACCGCACCTCAGCGCTCGGAGGTGGCGACTGGTTCGACGCGCTGCCGCTGCCGGACGCCGCGCTCGGCCTCGCGGTCGGGTCCGTCACCGGGTCCGGGCCGAGCGCCGTCGCCGCGATGGGGCGCCTGCGGGCCTCCTTGCGGGCGTACGCCGTGATGGAGGGCGAGGACCCCGTCGCCGTACTGTCCGATCTGGAGCTGCTCCTTCGGCTCACCGAGCCCGCGCGGTCCGCGACGGCCCTCTTCGCCTACTGCGAACCGGCGCTGCGCAAGATCGTCCTCGCGGGTGCGGGGCACAGTCCGCCCCTGGTGATCGGCGAGCGGCGCACGGAGTTCGTGGAGACCTCGCTCTCGGCACCGCTGGGGATGCTCGCCTGCTGGGAGGCGCCGAGCGTGGAGTTCCAGCCGGAGCCGGGAGAAACGGTGCTTCTCTATACGGACGGCCTGCTGCACCGCACCGGGGACGCCATGGACCGCGCCTTCGCACGGCTGCACGCGGCGGCGGCGAGCGTGCCGAAGTCGGTGCGCGACGACCCGGACGCACTCGTCGATCACGTCCTGCGGACGGTGCTGCCCGACGGGCTCGACGCGGTCGACAGCGACGAGGACGTGGTGCTCCTTGCGGCCCGTTTCGAGTGACCACCCGCAATTTCGAGTGACCCCCGCAATACGGCATGTAATGGGCCTTCCGGCTCTGGGCCCCCTTCCGTACGCCCGTACGATGGAGGGGGCCCAGTGTCGTACATAGGAGGCAGATCGTGTCGGAGGAGCTCAATCCGGAGAACCCGGAGACCCCGGAAGACCTGGAGATCGAGTCCGAGGAAGAGCCGATCAAGCAGCGCAAGAACGGCCTGTACCCGGGAGTCTCCGACGAGCTCGCCGAGAACATGAAGTCCGGCTGGGCCGACACCGAGCTGCACGACCTGCAGCCGATCGCCCAGGCCGAGCACACCGCCGCCCGCCGCGCCGCGCTCTCCGCGCGCTTCCCGGGCGAGCGCCTCGTGATCCCCGCGGGCAATCTCAGGACCCGCTCGAACGACACGGAGTACGCCTTCCGCTCCTCCGTCGAGTACGCGTACCTGACCGGCAACCAGACCGAGGACGGCGTCCTCGTCCTTGAGCCGACGGACTTCGCGGACGGCACGAGCGGCCACGAGGCCACCATCTACCTGCTGCCGCGCTCCAACCGCGAGAACGGCGAGTTCTGGCTGGACGGCCAGGGCGAGCTGTGGGTCGGCCGCAGGCACTCCCTGACCGAGGCCGAGACGCTGTACGGCATCCCGGCGTCCGACGTGCGCGAGCTGCCCGAACAGCTGCGCGAGGCGACCGGCTCCGTCCGCGTCGTCCGTGGCTACGACGCCGGCATCGAGGCCGCGCTGACCGACAAGGTCACGGCCGAGCGGGACGAGGAACTGCGCGTCTTCCTGTCCGAGGCCCGTCTGGTCAAGGACGAGTTCGAGGTCGGCGAGCTGCAGAAGGCGTGCGACTCGACGGCCCGCGGCTTCGAGGACGTCGTGCGCGTCCTGGACAAGGCCGAGGCGACCAGCGAGCGCTACATCGAGGGCACGTTCTTCCTGCGCGCCCGCGTCGACGGCAACGACATCGGCTACGGCTCGATCTGCGCCGCGGGCCCGCACGCCACGACGCTGCACTGGGTGCGCAACGACGGCGCCGTGCGCGCCGGGGAGCTGCTGCTGCTCGACGCCGGTGTGGAGACGCACACGTACTACACCGCCGACGTGACGCGGACGCTGCCGATCAACGGCCGCTTCGACGCGCTGCAGCGGAAGATCTACGACGCGGTGTACGAGGCTCAGGAGGCCGGCATCGCGGCGGTGCGGCCCGGCGCCAAGTACCGCGACTTCCACGAGGCCGCGCAGCGCGTGCTCGCCGAGAAGCTCGTGGAGTGGGGCCTCGTCGAGGGCCCGGTCGAGCGCGTCCTGGAACTCGGTCTCCAGCGCCGCTGGACCCTGCACGGCACCGGTCACATGCTCGGCATGGACGTCCACGACTGCGCGGCCGCGCGCCGTGAGACGTACGCCGACGGTGTCCTGGAGCCCGGCATGTGCCTGACCGTCGAGCCCGGTCTGTACTTCCAGGCGGACGACCTGACGGTGCCGGAGGAGTACCGCGGGATCGGCGTGCGGATCGAGGACGACATCCTCGTGACGGCCGACGGCAACAAGAACCTGTCGGCCGCGCTGCCGCGGCGGGCGGACGACGTCGAGGCGTGGATGGCCGAGCTCAAGGGCTGAGCGTCCTGCTGAACCGGGCCTCTTCTTTAAGAAGGGGCCCGGTTCTGCGTTTCCGGGCGGGGGCCCGACGCTCATGCCTGGCGCTCGTCCTCGCCCGCCACCTTGGCGGTGCTCAGGGCGATGCGGTTCCAGGTGTTGATGGTGAAGATCAGGGCCAGGACGTGGCCGAGCTCCGTTTCGTCGAAGTGCGCCGCCGCGCGGGCGTAGACGTCGTCCGGGACGCCGCCCCGGTGGACGAGCGTGACGGCCTCGGTGAGGTCGAGGGCCGCCTGCTCCTTCTCCGTGAAGAAGTTCCTGGCCTCGCGCCAGACACCGACCATGTGCAGCCGCGCCTCGTCCTCGCCCGCCTTGCGCGCGTCGGAGGTGTGCATGTGCAGGCAGTACGCGCAGCCGTTGAGCAGCGAGGCGCGGATCTGGATCAGCTCGACCAGGGCCGGGTCGAGTTCGTCGCGGGCCGCGGCGTCGAGTCCGATCACGGCCTTGAAGGCCTTGGGGGCGGCCTTGGCGAAGTTGAGGCGGGGAGCGGGCGCGAGGGTCTGTGCGGCAGGCTGAGCGGCGGTCTGTGCGGCGGGCCGAGCGACGGTCTGCGTGGCGTTCTCGTTGTTCGTCATGACCATGAATCTACGGGCTGGATAGACCTCGGATAGGGTGCATTTCCATGGTGGAATCTTGGGTCAATCTGGCCGAGCGCATCGGGAGTGACCTGCACCTGGAGCTCTCCGGGACGGGGGGCCGCCGTGCCGTCCTCATCCGCGCTCTGCGGGACGCCGTACGCGAGGGACGGCTCGCTCCGGGGACGCGGCTTCCGCCGTACCGCTCCCTCGCCGCAGACCTCGGCATCGCCCGCAACACCGTCGCGGACGCCTACGCCGAGCTGGTCGCCGAGGGCTGGCTGACCGCGCGGCAGGGCTCCGGCACCCGGGTGGCCGACCGGGCGGCGCCTCCCACCCGCACCCGCGTCCCCAAGCGGGCACCCACCCGGCCCGCGAAGCCCGCCCCGCCCGCGTACGACCTGCGCCAGGGCCAGCCGGACGCCGCATCCTTCCCGCGCACCGCCTGGCTCGCCGCGGCCCGGCGCGCCCTCAACTCCGCGCCGAACGAGGCCTTCGGGCCGGGTGACCCGCAGGGGCGCGTCGAGCTGCGCCGGGCGCTCGCCGGTTACCTGGCACGCGCGCGTGGGGTGCGTGCCGATCCGGAGCGGATCGTGGTGTGCTCCGGGTTCGCGCACGCCCTGCGGCTGCTGTTCGGTACCGGCGGAGGCGGGATGCTGCGGGGCCCTCTGGCCGTGGAGTCGTACGGCCTCGGCTTCCACCGGTCGATCCTCGCGACCGCGGGCGTACGGACGGTCCCGCTCGGCCTCGACGAAAAGGGCGCCCGGATCGAGGAGTTGACCGGGAGTCAGCGCATCCGGGGTGTACTGCTCACGCCCGCACACCAGTTCCCGACCGGCGGCCCCCTGCACCCGACACGGCGCGCGGCGGCGATCGACTGGGCACGCACCAGCGGCGGCCTCGTACTGGAGGACGACTACGACGGCGAGTTCCGCTACGACCGGGAGCCGGTGGGCGCCGTACAGGGTCTGGATTCCGAACGGGTCATCTACATGGGCTCGGTCAGCAAGAGCCTCTCTCCGGGAGTGCGTCTGGGGTGGCTTGTTCTGCCCGAACACCTCATCGACGGGGTGCTCGCGGCGAAGGGCGAACGAGAGGCGTGGGCGAGCGTCATCGACCAGCTCACGCTGGCCGATCTGATCGAGTCGGGCCACTACGACCGGCACATCCGCCGTATGCGTCAGCGCTACCGCAACCGCCGCGACCAGCTCGTCGCCGCCCTCGCCACGCATGCCCCGCACATCAGCCCGACCGGAGTCGCCGCGGGCCTGCACGCCGTCCTGCGGCTGCCGCCCGGCACCGAACAGTCCACGGCGAAGGCGGCCGCCTGGCAGGGCCTCGCACTGGAGGGCCTCGCGGAGTTCCGCCACCCGCAAGCCACGATGCCCGCGCCCGACGGCCTGGTCGTCGGCTACTCCACGCCGCCGGAGCACGCCTACGGGGCGGCGCTCGAGGCTTTGTGCCGGGCGCTGCCGCCCGACTGAGCCTCAGGGCTTCAGACGGCTTCAGGGGGCTTTCAGGGGGCCCACAGCGGGTTCAGGCCGTCACGAGCGGCGTGTCCTCGCGCCACTTGAGGATCTTGTCGAAGCTGATCACCGCGCCGCCCCTGCCACCCGGCCGCTGTCCGTAGTGCACATGATCGGCGAGCTCCTGGATGAGAAACAGTCCCCGCCCATGCTCGGCGGAGTCGGAAGCGTGCGTCGCGACAGGGACGAACCCCGGACCTGAATCGGCCACTTCGATGCGGCACTTCTCGCCGTCCAGGTACGCCGTCACCCGATAGGCCCCGGCCGCCCCCTCGGGGGGCACCGCCGCGCCGCCGTGCTCCACCGCGTTGGCACAGGCCTCGCTGAGAGCCACCGACAGGTCGTACGAGACGTCAGGATCCACCCCCGCGGTCTCCATCGTGCCGATCAGCAACCGGCGGGCCAGCGGGACGCTCGCAGCTTCGCGCCGCAAATGGAGAGACCACCACATGCTCATGCTCCAGCCTCCTGGCCGCGGCTCGACATACCGATACGTATTGCCGTAAGCGCCCGTGTATAAGCGCCTAGTTGACGTGATGCCGCCCATACGGCGGACGCGCGAACGGCTCTCGACGGTGTAGACATGCCGCTCACAAGCCACTTTCAAGCGTCCCGAAAGGCACCCATTCGGTGCCGATGGTCCCGAACGGCACTCAACGGCACCCATCAGCACCCATCGGCATCCATCGGCACCCATGGGAGCTTGCGGACCTGCCGTATGCGGCGGGTAAGCCCAGTGCAATGATGTTCCGGCCATGACTGCCCCCCACCAGCGCGAAGCGCGCGCCGGAGTCGACCTCCGGCTGCTGAGAGCCGCGGTGTTCGCCGTGCTCTGCGTCGTGCTGTCCGCCGGGGGCCATGTGCTCGCTTCCTGCGCCGCCGTCCCGCTGTGGACGCTGGGCGTCGGATTCCTCGCCGTGTTCGCCGTCGCGGCTCCGCTCGCCGGCCGTGAGCGATCGCTGCCGGGCATCGCCGCCGCGCTCGCTGCGGGGCAGGTCGGCCTGCATGCGCTCTTCGGAGTCGGCCAGCACGGCAGCACCGCGGTGGCGTCCGCCGAGCCCTCCCTGGTGGAGCGGGCCGCGCGCCTGGTGTGCGGGGCCGGCGCCGCCAACCTCAGTCCTGCCCAGGCCCACCGGATCCTGACGACGGCGGGCGTGGAGCCGGGCGGCGGGGCCGCGAGCCACGCCACGCACCACAGCGCCCCGGCCGCGGCGGCGGACACGGCGATGGACTCCATGTCGCTCCTCCCGTCGCTTCCGATGCTCCTGGGGCACGTACTCGCCGCCGTCGCCGCCGGTTGGCTGCTGCGCCACGGCGACATCGCGCTGCTCCGGCTCGCGCGGCTCTCGGCACACGGGGCTTATGGAGTCGCCGAGGCGGCGCTCGTCCGTTCCCTGCGCGGGGCGCTCGCTCTCGTACGCGCCCTGCTCGCCGGACTTCCCGGGGCGCCCGGCCCGGATCTCCGGACACCCCGGACAGCGTTCTTCGGACCGCCGAAGCCGCACACCACCGCGCTCCAGCACACGGTGATCAGGCGGGGCCCGCCGGCCACCGCCGCACTCGCACTCGCTGCCTGACGCGACGCACTCCTACCGCAGCACTACGGAGAGGTGCCTCACGGCCGGCGGCGTCCACGCGCGCGTGCCCGCTCGGTTCGCCGCCGCGCGCACTCTCCCCTGATCACCGCTGCCGACGTGCTCGGCACCGCTGATCACCACCGCTGAAAGTGGAGTGTTCTAGCCATGTCTGTTCTGTCTGCGCTGTCCACCGTGAAGGCCTCCCGCGTCTCCGTCGTCGGTGGCGTCGCCGCCTCCGCTGTCCTGCTCCTCTCCGTCCCCGCCTTCGCGCACGTCAGCGTCACGGCCGAGGGCGAGGCCGCCAAGGGCGGCTACGCCACGGTCAACTTCAAGGTGCCGAACGAGATGGACGACGCCTCGACCAACAAGCTCGAGATCTCCTTCCCCGAGGACCACCCGCTCGCCTCCGTCATGACGCAGCCCGTCCCCGGCTGGACCGCCAAGGTCACCAAGACGAAGCTCGACAAGCCGCTGGAGATGCACGGCGAGAAGATCGACGAGGCCGTCTCCAAGGTCACCTGGACCGCCGACGGCAAGGGTGTCCAGCCGGGCACCTTCCAGAAGTTCCCGCTCTCCATCGGCGCGCTGCCCGAGGATGCCGACGAGCTCGTCTTCAAGGCCGTCCAGACGTACGACAACAAGGAAGTCGTCCGCTGGATCGAGCCGCAGCAGAAGGGCCAGGAGGAGCCGGAGCACCCGGCGCCCGCCCTCGCCCTGACCGCCGCGTCCGACGGCCACGGCGGCGCCGCCTCGCACGACGACAAGGCCGAGGCCAAGGACGACAAGAGCGAGTCCGCCGCGTCCTCCGACAGCAGCGACTCCACCGCCCGCGTCCTCGGCATCGTCGGCATCGTCGTAGGCGCCGCGGGCGTGGCGTTCGGCGTGCTCGCCGGACGTCGGCGCGCCAACAGCTGAGCCACCCTTCGGGCCGCACCGGGGGCGTTTCGCCTGCCCCCGGTGCGCCCGGGCCCCCTCACATCTGGGACATTTTCGTATGCGCAAGAAGAAGCTGCTCGCCGCCGCCATGCTGGCCGCGGCCACCCTCACCCTGTCCGCCTGCGGCGGCGGTGACGACGGCAAGAAGCCCGTCGCGGACGTCTCCGTCGAGTCCAACGGCGACAAGGCCGCGACCATCCTCGACAAGCCCTTCGAGAAGCCGGACCTCGTCCTCACGGACACGCACGGGAAGAAGTACGACCTGCGCAAGGAGACCAAGGGCAAGCCGACCCTTGTCTACTTCGGCTACACCAACTGCCCGGACGTCTGCCCCCTGACGATGAGCAACATCGCCGTCGCCAAGAAGCAGCTGCCCAAGGCCGAACAGGACAAGCTCCAGGTCGTCTTCGTCACCACGGACCCCAAGCGCGACACACCCGAGGCCCTCGGCAAGTGGCTCAAGGCCCAGGACACCGACTTCATCGGTCTGACCGGTGACTTCGACACCATCCAGGGCAGCGCCCGCACCCTCGGCATCAGCATCGAGCCCTCCAAGAAGGAGAAGGGCAAGATCGTCTCGATGCACGGCACGCAGGTCATCGCGTTCTCGCCGAAGACCGACGCCGGGTACGTCCTGTACGGCGAGGACACCACCGTGGACGACTACACCAAGGACCTCCCCAAGCTCGTCAAGGGAGCGACCCCGTGAACCGCCGCACTCTCGTCACCGGAGCCATGGCGCTGACGGCGGGGCTCGCCCTCGCGGGCTGCTCGGACGCGTCCGCCGACAAGGACGGCGGCGCGGCATCGGACAAGCCCGAGCTCAAGGTCGCCGGCGCCTTCATGCCCGAGCCCGCCATGGACACCATGGCCTCCGGGTTCTTCACCGTCACGAACAAGGGCGGCGCCGACAAGCTCACCTCGGTGACCAGTTCCCTCGCCAAGAAGGTCACGTTGCACAGCACCAAGGGCAACGCGATGAAGGAGCAGAAGTCGTTCGACGTACCCGCGAACGGCGAGCTCGACTTCGCGCGGGGCGCCAACCACCTCATGTTCGAGGAGCTCAAGCACAAGCCGAAGCAGGGCGACAAGGTCGCGGTGACGCTGCACTTCGAGAAGTCGGACCCCATCGACGTTGAGGTTCCGGTGAAGGCCGCCACGTACAACCCCAAGCCCGGCAAGCACGCGTCGCACTGAGGGACTGATCGCTGATGCAGACCATCGCTCCCCGCTGTGGAGCTCGCTCCGGGGCCGCCGCCCGCTTCGGGATAACCCCCGGCGTCGGACGGCTCCTGCTCGTCGTCGCCGTCTTCCTCGGCGCCCTGCTGGCCACGGCGGCCCCCGCCTCCGCCCATGCCGCGCTGACGGGCAGCGACCCCAAGCAGGGGGCGGTGGTCGACACGGCGCCCGCCCGCGTCTCACTGACCTTCTCCGAGAAGGTCGCCATGTCCGACGGTTCCGTACGGGTGCTCGACCCGGCCGGCAAGCGCGTCGACACCGGCAAGACCAGTGACCTCGGGGCCAACACGTACGGCGTGAAGCTGCACAAGGGGCTGCCCGACGGCACCTTCACCGTCGCCTACCAAGTCGTCTCCGCCGACAGCCATCCCATCTCCGGGGCCTTCACCTTCTCCGTGGGCGCGCCATCCGACACGAAGGTCGCGCTGCCGGACCAGGAAGTGGGCGGCGGATTCGTCGGCGGGCTCTACGGCTTCGCGCGCTACCTCTCGTACGCCGGATTCATCCTCGTCGTCGGCGGGGCGGCCTTCGTGCTCGGCTGCTGGCCGCGTGGCGCCGGCGTGCGCCCCGTGCAGCGCCTCGTGGTGTCCGGCTGGGTCACGCTCACCGCGTCCACCCTCGTGATGCTGCTGCTCCGCGCGCCCTACACCGGGTCGGGGAAGATCGCCGACGCCTTCGACATGGCCAAGCTCGGCGACGTGCTCCAGACGAAGACGGGAGCCGCGCTGGTCTCACGGCTGCTGCTCCTCGCCGCCGCCGCGCTCTTCATCGCGGTCCTCTTCGGTGCGTACGAAAAGCGAACCGACCCCAAGGAGCGCAGGGACCTCACGTTCGGGCTCGCGATCGGCGGAGGCGTCGTCGCCGTCGGGCTCGGCGCGACCTGGGCCATGGCCGAGCACGCCTCGACCGGTATCCAGGCCGGGATCGCGATGCCCGTGGACGTCGTGCACCTGCTCGCCGTCGCCGCCTGGCTCGGCGGGCTCGCGGCGCTCGTCGTCGCGCTCTACTTCGCGCCGTCGGTGGAGGCAGGGGCGGTGCGGCGCTTCTCGCGCGTGGCGTTCAGCAGCGTCGTCGCCCTGGCCGCAACAGGGCTCTACCAGTCGTGGCGGCAGGTCGGCTCGTGGTCGGCCCTCACCGGTACGTGGTACGGCCAGCTGCTCCTCATCAAGGTCGGCCTGGTGGTCGTCCTCGTCGGCGTCGCCTGGATCTCCCGGCGCTGGACGGCGCGGATCGCGGGCCAGGCGGGCGACATGGCGCCGGAGGCCGCGGCGGCGGCCGTCGTCGAGCAGCGTGCGGAGAAGCACGCGGAAAAGCACGCGGCGGCCAAGCGTGTGGAGAAGAAGCCGGTGACGGTGGCCGCCGGGGGCGCGGGAGAGGACTCCAAGCGCTCCGCCCAACTCGCCCGCCAGCAGGCCGCCATGACCACCGCCCGCGAGAAGCGGATCCGCGACGCCGACCCGAACCGGTCCGGCCTGCGGCGCTCCGTGCTCGCCGAGGCGGGCGTCGCCGTCGTCCTGCTCGCCGTCACCACGGTCCTCACCTCCACCGAGCCCGGACGCACGGAGGAGGAAGCCGCGGCTTCGAAGACGGCAGCCGCCGCACAGCGGTCAGGTCCGCTCACCCTCAAGATCCCCTTCGACACGGGCTCCGACGACGGCAAGGGCACCGTGCAGCTCGACCTGGACCCGGGCCGCACCGGCAGCAACGAGATGCACATCTTCGTGAAGCGCCCGAACGGCAGCGCCTTCGACATCCCCGAGGTGAAGGTCTCCTTCACCCTCAAGTCGAAGGACCTCGGCCCGCTGCCCGTCGCCCCCGACCGCATCGCCACCGGACACTGGAGCTCGAGCGGGGTGCAGATTCCGATGGCGGGCAAGTGGAAGATCGCGGTGACCGTGCGGACCTCCGACATCGACCAAGTGACCGTGAACAAGAACGCGCAGATCGGCTGAACGGAACCACCATGGCGGACAACGGGATTTCGAGACGGCGGCTGCTCGGCACCGCCGGCGCCACCGGTCTCGCGCTCGGCGCGGCGGGCGGTGCGGCCGGGTACGCCGCGGCTCCCTCGGACACCCCCGAGAAGGCGGCGTCGCTGGCGTCCCTTGGCGCGGACACGGTCATGTTTCACGGGAAACATCAGCCGGGCATCACCACGCCCGTCCAGTCCCGCGGCCATCTGATCGCCTTCGACCTGTCGGCGGGCGCGGGCCGCAAGGAGGCGGCGGCTCTGCTGCGCCGCTGGTCGGCGACGGCCGAGCGGCTGATGGCGGGCAAGGCCGCGGCGGGGGAGGACACGGATGTCGCCCGCGACGCGGGCCCGTCGTCCCTGACCGTCACCTTCGGGTTCGGCCACAGCTTCTTCGGGCGCACCGGCCTGGAGAAGCAGCGCCCGTCGGCGCTCGACCCGCTGCCGGACTTCTCCTCCGACCACCTCGACAAGGCGCGCAGCGACGGCGACCTGTGGGTGCAGATCGGGGCGAACGACCCGCTCGTCGCCTTCCACGCGCTGCGCGCGCTCCAGAAGGAGGCGGGGGACGCGGCTCGGGTGCGCTGGCAGATGAACGGCTTCCACCGCTCGCCGGGCGCGACCGCGCACCCCATGACGACCCGCAACCTGATGGGTCAGATCGACGGCACGAACAACCCGAAGCCGTCGGAGGACGACTTCGACCGGCGGATCTTCATGCCCGCCACGGGGGACCCGTCGTGGATGGCAGGCGGCTCGTATGTCGTCGTACGCCGCATCCGGATGCTCCTGGACGACTGGGAGAAGCTCGGCCTCAAGGACCAGGAGGCGGTCATCGGGCGCCACAAGTCGGACGGCTCACCGCTGACCGGCGGCTCGGAGACCACCGAGCCGAAGCTGGAGAAGGCGGGCGCGGACGGCAAGTACGTCATCGCCCTCAACGCCCACGCCCGCATCACCCGGCCCGACCAGAACGGCGGCTCCGCGATGCTGCGCCGCCCGTTCTCGTACCACGACGGCTTCGACAAGGGCGGGGAGCCGGACGCGGGCCTGCTCTTCGTGTGCTGGCAGGCCGACCCCCTGCGCGGCTTCGTGCCGGTGCAGCGCAAGCTCGACCGCGGGGACGCGCTGTCGGAGTTCATCCGGCACGAGGCGAGCGGGCTCTTCGCGGTGCCGGGCGGGGCCGCGAAGGGTGAGTACGTGGGGCAGCGGTTGCTGGAGGGGTAGGGCTGGGTCTCGTTCTCGTACGTACGTGGGGCAGGTGCCGCTTAGTGAGACGCGGGAGCCGTGCCGTGGACAGGCCATTAGGGTGACGGTATGTCGGCGATGCGCTACACCTATCTCGGCCCCGAGGGCACCTTCACCGAGGCCGCCCTCCGCACGCTCCCGGAAGCGGCCACCAGGGAGCTCGTCCCGATGGTGTCCGTGCCGGCCGCGCTGGACGCGGTCCGGTCCGGCGACGCGGCGGCCGCGCTGGTGCCGATCGAGAACTCCGTCGAGGGCGGCGTCACGACCACCGTCGATGAACTCGCCAAGGGCGAGCCCCTGATGATCTACCGCGAGGTCGTCCTGCCGATCGCCTTCGCGCTGCTCGTACGGCCCGGTACGCAGCTCAAGGACATCAAGACGGTGACCGGCCACCCGGTGGCCCAGCCCCAGGTCCGCAACTGGCTCGCCGCGAACCTGCCGGACGCCCTGTGGGAATCGGCGGCCTCGAACGCGGACGGCGCGCGCCTGGTCCAGGAGGGACGCTTCGACGCGGCCTTCGCGGGCGAGTTCGCGGCGGCGACGTACGGCCTTGAGCCGCTGGTCAGCGAGATCCACGACGCGGCGACCGCCGAGACCCGCTTCGTCCTGGTCGGCCGCCCGGCCCGGCCCGCGGCGCCGACCGGCGCGGACAAGACCTCGGTGGTCATCTGGCTCGGCGACGACCACCCCGGCGCCCTGCTCGAACTGCTCCAGGAGTTCGCCGTGCGCGGGGTCAACCTGATGCGGATCGAATCGCGGCCCACCGGCCAGCGCATCGGCAACTACTGCTTCTCCGTGGACGCCGAGGGCCACATCACGGACCGCCGCGTGGGCGAGGCCCTGATGGGCCTCAAACGGATCTGCCCCCAGGTGCGTTTCCTCGGGTCGTACCCGCGGGCGGGGGTGGCGCCCGGTGACGTCCGGCCGCTGCGGCCCGGGACGACCGATGGCGAGTTCCTTGCGGCGTCGGACTGGCTGACCCAGTGCCAGGACGGCCGGTTCTGAGCAAGCCGCCCGGTGAGCCGATCAGCGTGCCGACTGGTCGGGCGAGCGGTCTTACCTGCTGATTTACGTTGTCCACAAAGTTATCCACAGGGCCCGTTCTCGACCTGGGGACAAGTCGACAACGAAGCACGACATGGTCGACAAATCGGCCTACACCCCGCAAGTCCGTCCACAGTCGCGCACGTCACCCCTCGTCCACTCTTTTCCATTGATCAACTCTTTGGAGCGAACCATTTCCACTCGAAAGTGGGTGTGAGGGTGGTTTGGGACGGGAATCCTTCGTCGCGCATGCGGCTTTCGGAACGATCTCTTCCGGCATCCACAGATCTTTCGCACAGCCTGTGGATAACTTTTCGGCAGGGGATATTCCTGTGGACAACCGCGCTCCCAAGTCCCGCTCCTCGCAAGGGGATCGGGTCAATGGGGCGAGTCCCCTCTGCCCCATTTCGGGGAATGGCACCCTTTTCATTGACCCGGAAGCAGAGGGGCCGGAGCGAGATGCGGTGACTGCTCGAACGGCGCGCGGCAACCGACCGATGGCTGGCCGGTGGCTCATTTTCGTCGCGTTCTCGTCGAGTTCTCGTCGGGTTCCCGGCGAGCCTCTTTCGGGAATTCCCATTCCGGCAAATCGGTCATAACGCTACAGAGTGGATTATCGAGTCGAGAGCCGGAACCGCTCGACGGTAGCCTGGTGGGGTGATTGACCTTCGCCTGCTCCGTGAGGACCCCGACCGTGTTCGCGCCTCCCAGCGCGCCCGTGGAGAGGACGTCGCGCTCGTCGACGCCCTGCTCTCCGCCGACGAGCGGCGCAGGTCGTCCGGGCTCCGCTTCGACGAGCTCCGTTCCGAGCAGAAGGCGCTCGGCAAGCTCATCCCCAAGGCCTCGGGTGACGAGAAGGCCGAGCTCCTGAAGAAGGCCGGCGAGCTCTCCGCCGCCGTCAAGGCGGCCAACGCCGCCCAGGACGAGGCCGACGAGGAGACCAAGCGTCTCCTCGGCCAGCTGGGCAACCTCGTGCACCCGGACGTCCCGGTCGGCGGCGAGGAGGACTTCGTCGTCCTCGACACGATCGGCACCCCGCGCGACTTCGCGGCCGAGGGCTTCGAGCCCAAGGACCACCTGGAGCTCGGCGAGATGCTCGGCGCCATCGACGTCGAGCGCGGCGCGAAGGTCTCCGGCTCGCGCTTCTACTACCTCACGGGCGTCGGCGCGCTGCTCGAACTGGCCCTGGTGAACGCGGCGATCGCCCAGGCGACGGAAGCCGGGTTCATCCCGATGCTGACGCCCGCCCTGGTCCGACCGCGCGCCATGGAGGGCACGGGCTTCCTCGGCCAGGCCGCCGAGAACGTCTACCACCTGGAGAAGGACGACTACTACCTGGTCGGCACCTCCGAGGTCGCGCTCGCCGGTTACCACATGGACGAGATCATCGACGCCGACAAGCTGCCCCTGCGGTACGCGGGCTTCTCGCCCTGCTTCCGCCGCGAGGCCGGCACGTACGGCAAGGACACCCGCGGCATCTTCCGCGTGCACCAGTTCGACAAGGTCGAGATGTTCTCCTACGTCGACCCGGCGGACGCGGAGAACGAGCACAAGCGCCTCTTGGAGTGGGAGAAGCAGTGGCTGACCGGCCTCGGCCTGCCGTTCCAGGTGATCGACGTGGCCACGGGTGACCTGGGCTCTTCGGCGTCGCGGAAGTTCGACTGCGAGGCGTGGATCCCGACGCAGGGCAAGTACCGCGAGCTGACCTCCGCGTCGAACTGCGACACCTTCCAGTCGCGCCGTCTGTCGATCCGGATGCGCGACGAGAGCGACGGCAAGAAGGTGACGCAGCCGCTCGCGACGCTGAACGGCACGCTCTGCGCCGTCCCGCGCACGATCGTCGCCCTCCTGGAGAACCACCAGCAGGCCGACGGCTCCGTGTGGGTCCCCGAGGTACTGCGTCCGTACCTGGGGGGACGAGAGATCTTGGAGCCCATCAACAAGTGAGCCACCCTGCTCCCGCCACGCCGTCCTTCCCGTACAAACTCGTCGCGACCGATCTCGACGGAACGCTCCTGCGCTCCGACGACACGGTCTCGGCGCGTACGCGCGACGCGCTCACCGCGGCCACCGCGGCGGGCGCCGCGCACATCATCGTCACCGGTCGTGCCGTGCCCTGGACCCGGCACATCCTCGACGATCTGGGCTACGACGGCCTTGCGGTGTGCGGGCAGGGCGCGCAGGTCTACCACGCGGGCGAGCACCGGCTGCTGACGTCGGTCACGCTCGACCGGCAGCTGGCAGGCATCGCCCTCGCCAAGATAGAGGCGGAGATCGGCCCGCTGGCGCTCGCCGCGAGCCGTGACGGCCTCGACGGCGAGGTGATCGTGGGTCCTGGGTACGTGGTGCAGGACGGCCCGCTGCCCGCCGTCCCGTTCACCGATGTCGCCGAGCTGTGGGCGGCTCCGCTGAACAAGGTGTACGTCCAGCACCCGGGCCTGAGCGACGACGAGCTGGCCTCGGTGGCGCGTCAGGTGGCGGGTGGCTTGGTCGGCGTGACGATGGCCGGCGAAGGCATCGTCGAGTTGCTCCCCCTCGGCCTCTCCAAGGCGACGGGCCTGTCCCTCGCGGCCCGCCGTCTGGGCGCGAAGGCCGCGGACACCATCGCTTTCGGCGACATGCCCAACGACATCCCGATGTTCGGCTGGGCGGCCCATGGCGTGGCGATGGCCAACGCCCATGAGGAACTCAAGACGGTGGCCGACGAGGTGACGACGTCGAACGAGGACGACGGCATCGCGGCGGTGCTTGAGCGGCTCCTGGCCTGAGAGGCGCAGCCAACGCACTGATGCCGGGCACCGGAAGATTCGGTGCCCGGCATCAGTGCAACGGGTGAGCGGCCCGCGCAGCGAAGTGCGCGCTCGAAGCGGCCGCCCCGGGCAATCCCCCGTGGGCGGGGCTCTACGGAGTGAGTAACTACTCCGGAGCCTGCCGCGGGCTGCCCTGCTGGGAACTCGACGGACTGCTGATGGACACGTCGGCTCCTCTCCCAGTAAGCGGGCGCCAGGGTCGTGGCGCGGTGACACAACTACTGTGCCCGCGCCCCTGATTGCCCGCCACTGAATTAATCACTCCTCCCCGGCCAGCGTCAGCGACCGCAGTTTCTGCCCGGCGTACCAGGTGGCCAGGACCGTGACGCCGACAAGGAGCACCGTGGCGACCGGCAGTCCGACGTCCGAGGTGACCAGGTCGCCGCCCGCGGTCTTCTGGGCGACGGCGAGCGACCACTGCTGGACGCTGAGCGTGCGTGCCCCGGAGACCAGCGTCCCGAAGAGGGCCTCCCACACGAGGGCGTAGACGAGTCCGAAGACCACCGCGTGCCGGGTGATGGTGCCGAGCAGCAGGAAGAGCGCGGCGTACGCGATGGAGGCGACCAGGGCGGCGATGGTGTACGCCACGGCGATCTGCTGGCCGTTGCCGTTCAGGATCATGCCCGCGATGAAGGTCGGGATCGCGGAGAAGGCCATGGTCACGGCGATGGCGACGGTGAGCTTGGTGATGATGATCGTGGGCCGCTTGACCGGCTTGGAGAGGAGATAGACGACGGAGCCGTCGTCGATCTCCGGGCCGATGGCTCCGGTGCCCGCGATGACGCCGATGATCGGCACCATCGTGGCGAGCGCGAAGCCGCCGAGGAGGTCGGAGGCGACCTGGTCGTCGGCGCCGCTGAACGCGCGGACCGCGGCGGAGATGACGATCAGCAGGACGGGCAGGGTGAAGAGGATCAGCGCCCGGCGGCGGCCGAGCAGGGCCCGGTAGGTGAGCCGGGCGACAGTGGGGTCGTACACGATGCTCCCTTCAGGCCGCGACGAGGTAGGAGAAGACCGACTCGAGGGACTCGTCCGATGGCGAGACCGTGAGGAGCCGGATGTCGTGATCGCGGGCGATGCGTGGCAACAGGGCGGTGAAACGCCCGAAGTCGATGGCTTGGATGCGCAGGGCGCCTTCCTTGAGGTCGACTTCGATTCCTGCCGTCGACGGGTCTGCGATCAGGGCGGCGGCCAGGGCGCGGTCGTCGCTGGAACGCACCAGGTAGCGGTGCGGGCGGTCGGTCATCAGGCGGCGGATCTTGCGGAAGTCTCCGCTCGCCGCGTGCCTGCCGGCCACGATCACCTCGATGTGCGAGGCCAGTTGCTCGACCTCTTCGAGGATGTGCGAGGAGAAGAGGACCGTGCGGCCCTCGTCTCCCATGCGCCGCAGCAGGTCCATCAGCTGCATGCGCTGGCGGGGGTCCATGCCGTTGAACGGCTCGTCGAGCAGGAGCACGGACGGTTCGTGGACGAGGGCGGACGCCATCTTCACGCGCTGGCGCATGCCCTTGCTGTACGTCGAGATCTTGCGGTCCTGCGCGTACTCCATCTCGACCGTGGCGAGGGCCTTGTGCGCGGCCCGCTTGTCCAGGCCGTGCAACTCGGCGTTGGCGACGACGAATTCGCGTCCGGTGAGGAAGTCGTACATCGCCTCGCGCTCGGGGACGATGCCGATGTCCTTGTAGATCTTTTCGTTGCGCCAGATCGGCTTGGCGTCGAGGGTGACGCTGCCGGTGGAGGGGGCGAGGAAGCCGCCCATCATGTTGATGAGGGTGGACTTTCCCGCGCCGTTCGGACCGAGGAGGCCGGTGACGCCGGGGCCTACGTTCATCGTGATGTCGTTGACCGCCACCACGTTGCCGAACCAGCGGCTGGTGTGGTCGATGTTGATGGTGCTCACAGCCCGACCTTTCGGTAGCGGCGCATCATCGCGCCGTAGCAGCCCGCGATGAGGGCGAGGACGACGATCACGTAGACCACGCCCGTGCCGGACGAGGGGCCTTCCCCTCCGGGGAAGGCGGAGGTCGCGCCGAGGAAGGCGGTCTGTACACCGTCGATGAGCGTGATCGGCGAGAAGAGGCCGAGCCAGGCGATGGCGTCGGTGCTGCCCTGTTCGTAGGCGATGGCCTGGACCGTGGATACCGCTCCGTAGCTGATGGTCAGTACGGCGATGACGGCGGCGATCCCGAAGCCGCGGCGGGGTGTGATCGCGGAGATGACGAGGGCGATGCCGGAGAAGAGGAGCGAGAGCAGCGCCACGGAGACGAGCCCCTGGGCGAAGCCCTTGGTCTGGTCCGCGAAGTCGAGCTTGGCGAGCAGCGCCCCTACGTAGAGGACGAGCAGCGGCGCGGCCGCGAGGGCGAAGAGCGCGGAGGCCATCGCCGCGAACTTGGCGCGTACGTAGTCACTGTGCTCGATGGGGCGGGAGAAGTAGAGGGGGACGGTCTTGAAGCGTAGGTCGCGGGAGACCGTCTGGGGAGCCTGGGCGGCGAGGAAGAGACTGATGACGGCCTGCAGCACGATCGCGTAGCGGGTGTAGTCGAGGGGGAGGTCGTTCGCCTTGGTGGTCACGGCGACCGCCACCATGATCGCGGCGGGGACACACATCACCGCGAAGAGAATCATGGGGAGGACCTTGGACTTGGCCGAGCGGCCGAGTCCGTACGCCCCGCGCAGGCTCTGTGAGAAGAGCGAGCGGCGGGCGTAGGCACGGCCCAGGCGCGGGCCGTCGTAGTTGCGATAGCCGATGTTGTGGATCTGGGTCTGTTCACCGGCGTGTGCCGGGGGCTGCTCAACCGCCATGGCGGACCGCCTCCTTCCGCGCTTCCTTGTCGGACTGCTGAGGCTGTCCGGACGGCTCGGACTGTTCGGACTGTTCTGTCTGGAAGACCTCTGCGATGTGGTGCCTGCGCTGTTCCATCCGGACCAGGCCGAGGCCGAGGTCCGCGACGAGATCGCGGACCAGGTCGTACGTCTCGTCGCCGACCGCTTCGAGCAGCACGGTGTGCCCGGCGCCGGGCAGGCCGCTTCCCTCGTGGGTGGCGACCCCTCGGCCCTGCAGTGCCTCGCGGAACACCTTGGTGCCGTCGGGGTGTTCGTCGGTGTCCGTCACCTCGACGGCCAGCGTCGTGGTGGTCTGGGTGAAGTCGGTGGTGGAGCTGGACCGCAGGAGCTTGCCGCCGTCGATGACGACGACGTGGTCGCAGGTGCGCTCAAGCTCGCCGAGCAGGTGCGAGGTGACCAGGACGGAGATGCCAAAGTCCGTGTGGACGCGGCGGATGAGGCCGAGCATCTCGTCGCGGCCCACGGGGTCGAGGCCGTTGGTCGGTTCGTCGAGGAAGACCAGGTCCGGGTCGTGGACGAGGGCCTGCGCGAGTTTCACGCGCTGCTTCATGCCTGTCGAATAGCCCCCGATGGGGCGGTAGCGCTCCTCGTACAGACCGACGTGCCGCAGCGTGTCCGCGGTGCGCTCGCGGGCCGCCGTGGGCGGCAGCCCCGACATGCGCGCCATGTGGACGACGAACTCGGTGGCCGAGACGTCGGGCGGCAGGCAGTCGTGCTCGGGCATATAGCCGACGCGCTCACGGATCTGGCCGCCACTGGTGGCGACGTCGAGGCCGAGCACGGCGGCGGTGCCCTCCGTGGCGGGAGACAGACCCAGCAGGATCTTGATCAGTGTGGACTTGCCGGCTCCATTGGCTCCGACGAGTCCGGTTACACCGGGCCCGATATCCATGGAGAGCCGGTCAAGCGCGGTCACCCTCGGGAACCGCTTGCTCAGGCTTTCGGTCGCGATCACAGTCACATTTCGAAGGTAGTGGCGCAGACCACACCGAGCGTCAGACCAGGGTGCTGTCCTCGCCTCACTCTCGGGTATTACGGGCCCGTAAGGGTCGTCCTGAGGTCGCCCCCTGGGGGATGCCCCCGGCTTCACCCCGGAGTCAGGTCCGGCTCGTGCACAGCTATTGACGTAGCCGCTGAGCATTGTCACATTCATCAGTGTCAAGTTACGGACGCGTACTGCGATGGACCGGACACGCGTACAGCGATGACGGACACGGACGGACGGTGGCATGACCTCAGCAGTGGCAGGTGAACTCTCCGCGGAACTGCGGGGGTTCAGGGAAGTGCAGACCCTCGCGTATGAATGCGCGGAGGCGGTCGCGGCGCAGCTCAAGCCGGGCGCGACCGAGCGCGAGGCGGCTCGTATGCAGCGTGAGTGGCTGCGGGAGCGGGGTGTGCGGGACTGGTTCCACCTGCCCTTCGCCTGGTTCGGGGACCGCACGGCGTTCGTGAACTTCCGGATACCGCTGCAGTTCTTCCCCACCAACCGCCGCCTTGAGCCGGGGATGCCCTTCATCCTCGACATGGCCCCGGTCTACAAGGGATATACGGCGGACATCGGCTACTCGGGCTGCCTCGGCCTCAATCCCGTGCACGACAAGCTGCTCGCCGATCTGGAGGCGCACCGCGAGCTGCTCCTGCGCGAGGTGCGTGAGCGCCGCCCGTTGCGCGAGATCTATGAGGACGTGGACCGGCTCATGGTCCGCCAGGGCTATGCCAACCGCCATCGCGCGTATCCCTTCGGCGTCATCGCGCACAAGGTCGACCGGGTCAAGGAGCGCCGCCTGTCGCCGAACGTCTTCGGCTTCGGCACGCAGTCGCTCAAGGGCCTTGCCAGCGACGCGATCCATGGGCACCGGGACGGCTGGTCGCCGCTCTGGTCGCCGTACAAATTCTCCGACCACCCGCCCCGAAAGGGGCTCTGGGCGGTCGAACCGCACCTCGGATTCAGGGGTACGGGCGCGAAGTTCGAGGAGATCCTGGTCGTCACCGACTCCAAGGACCCCGAGCAGAGCGCGTTCTGGCTGGATGACGATCTGCCGCATGTGCGGCGTTGGGCTGAGGAGAGGGCCGCCGCATGACCACGGGAGGAATCACCAAAGGAATCGAGGGCGCGCGCGAGCGCTGGGTGCGTACGGGCGGGGTGGAGCTGTGCGTCGCCGAGCTGGGCGATCCGACACAGCCCACGGTGCTGCTCGTGCACGGTTATCCGGACTCCAAGGAGGTCTGGTCGGAGGTCGCAGGGCGTCTCGCCGACCGCTTCCACGTCGTGCTCTACGACGTGCGGGGCCATGGCAGGTCGACGGCTCCGCAGCCGTTGCGCGGCGGCTTCACCCTGGAGAAGCTGACCGATGACTTCGTCGCCGTCGCGGATGCGGTGAGCCCGGACAAGCCGGTGCATCTGGTCGGCCACGACTGGGGTTCGGTGCAGGCCTGGGAGTTCGTGACGGTCAAGCGCACCGAGGGGCGCATCGCGTCCTTCACGTCGATGTCGGGGCCCTCGCTCGACCACTTCGGGCACTGGATCAAGAAGCGGATGACCCGGCCCACACCGCGCAAGGTCGGCCAGCTCCTCGGCCAGGGCGCCAAGTCCTGGTACGTGTACATGCTGCACACCCCGGTGCTTCCCGAGCTCGCCTGGCGTGGCCCGCTCGGCAAGCGGTGGCCGAAGATCCTCGAGCGCGTGGAGAAGGTGCCTGCGGGCGACTATCCGACGTCGTCGCTGCCGTCGGACGCCGCGCATGGAGCGTGGCTCTACCGCGACAACGTCCGCGCGCGGATGCGCAGGCCCCGCGCCGATGCCTACGCGCACGCCCCCGTGCAGCTCATCACTCCGTCCGGCGACATCTTCCTGTCCGAGCGGCTCTACGACGAACTGGAGCTGTGGGCCCCGGAGTTGGTGCGCCGCAGCATTCCGGCCAAGCACTGGGTGCCCCGCACCCGTCCCGACCAACTGGCCGCGTGGATCACGGATTTCGTCACCACGAACGAGGACGGCGTGCCCGCCAACGACAGCGTGGCCACAGGGAAGCACGCCGATCGCTTCGGCGGTCAGCTGGTCCTGGTCACGGGCGCGGGCAGCGGCATCGGCCGGGCCACCGCCTTCGCGTTCGCCGAGGCGGGCGCACGCGTCGTGGCCGTCGACCGGGACGCGGAGAGCGCGGCGCGCACGGCGGAGATGTCCCGGCTGATCGGCGCCCCCGAGGCCTGGGGCGAGACGGTGGACGTCACCGACGAGCAGGCCATGGAGAAGCTCGCCGAGAAGGTCGCCAGGGAGTACGGCATCGTCGACGTCCTGGTGAACAACGCGGGGATCGGTATCTCCGGATCGTTCCTCGACACGAGCGCAGAGGACTGGAAGAAGGTCCTCGACGTCAATCTGTGGGGCGTGATCCACGGCTGCCGGCTCTTCGGCAAGCAGATGGCCGAGCGCGGCCAGGGCGGTCACATCGTCAACACCGCGTCCGCGGCGGCGTATCAGCCCTCCAAGGCCCTGCCCGCCTACAGCACCTCCAAGGCGGCGGTCCTGATGCTCAGCGAGTGCCTGCGCGCGGAGCTGGCCGGCCAGGGCATCGGGGTCTCCGCGATATGCCCGGGCTTCGTGAACACGAACATCACGGCGACCACGCACTTCACCGGCGTCGACGCCGAGGAGGAGAAGCGCCGCCAGAAGAAGACCTCACGTCTGTACGGCCTGCGGAACTACCCGCCGGAGAAGGTCGCCGACGCGATCCTGCGCGCGGTCGTCAAGAACCAGGCCGTCGTCCCGGTCACCCCGGAGGCCCGTGGCGCCCACCTCATGTCCCGCTTCACGCCCAAGGCCCTGCGTGCGATAGCCCGATTGGAGCCGCCGCTGTGAGCACGGAGAAAAGCACCGACACGAACACCGAGGAGCACTACGCGATCGTTCCGCGCCGGGTCTCGTTCGACTGGGAGCGGACCCCGCTGCACTGGGTACCGGACGAGCCCACCGCCACCCACGTGATCAACGTGCTGCATCTGCTTCTCCCCGCGGGGGAGCGGTGGTTCGTGAAGGTCTTCAAGGAAGGCCTGCCCCTGGTCACGGATTCGGTGCTGCTCAAGGACGTCAAAGGGTTCATGGGGCAGGAGGCGACGCACAGCGTGCAGCACGCGCACGTGCTCGATCACCTCGCGGCGCAGCGACTCGACACCGCCGCGTTCACCAAGTACGTCGACTTCCTCTTCGAGAAACTCCTCGGCGAGAAGCCGCCGTTGGGTGCTCCGATACCGACGCAGGAGTGGCTCCGCTTCCGCCTCGCGGTCGTCGCGGCGATCGAGCAGTTCACGGCGGTCCTGGGGAACTGGGTGCTGCACGCCGACGGCCTGGACCACGCGGATGCCGACGAGGTCATGCTCGACCTGCTGCGCTGGCACGGCGCGGAGGAGGTCGAGCACCGCTCGGTCGCCTTCGACATGTATCAGCACTGTGGTGGCGATGGCCTGCCCCGCTATGCCCGCCGCATCGCGGGCATGACGGTCACGGCGCCCGTGATGCTGTACCTGTGGGTCTGGGGCACCGCCTACCTGATGCGCCGCGACCCCCAGCTCGCGGGCCGCCTCCGCTACTCACTGGTCGAGCACAACAAGGCCGTCCGGAAGGGCCTGCTGCCCACGTGGCGGGAGCTCGGTGCGGCCATACCCCGCTATCTGCGGCGGTCGTACCATCCCTCGCAGGAAGGCTCGCTGCGCAAGGCCGTCGAATATCTGGCGGAGTCACCCGCGGCACGGGCCGCGGCCGCTGCGGTCGGCCGAGCGGCCATCGCCTAGCACGAGCGTTTACGGAGGCGGGGAGCGTGGACGAGCAGTCGGGCGCCGGGCAGGGGCCTGTGGGTCACCACGGCGCCGGGCAGGGACCAGTGGGTCACCACGGCGCCGGGCCCAGACCGGCGGAGTACCGCATCGAGGATCTGGCGCACCACAGCGGCGCCACGGTCCGCACGATCCGCGCATACCAGGACCGCGGTCTGCTCCCCCGGCCCGAGCGGCGCGGCCGGGCCAATGTGTACGGCGACACGCATCTGGCCCGGTTGAGACAGATCGCCGATCTGCTCGACAGGGGCTACACCCTGGCCTCCATCAAGGAGCTGCTCGAAGCCTGGGACGCGGGCCGGGGGCTCGGCGGCGTCCTGGGTCTCGCCGCCGAGGTCGGCGGCCCGTGGACGGACGAGAAGGCCGACCGGATGACGCGGGCGGAGCTGGACGCGGCGTTCGGCGGAGAGCCTGACGAGGCCGCGGTGGCCGACGCGATAGCGCTCGGCGTGCTAGAGCCCATGCCGGGAAGGGAAGACGAATTCCTGGTGCCGAGCCCTCAAGAGCTTGCGGTCGCCGTGGAGTTGCACGCCGCCGGTGTTCCGCTCTCCGCAATATCGGGCCACCTGCGGGAGTTGAGGGGGCAGGTCGAGCACATAGCCTCCCGTTTCCTGGAGTTCACCACCGAGCATGTCTTCGCGCGCTATCTCGGCCAGCACCCGCCGAGCGAGGCGGACGCGGCGGAGGCGGCCGCGCTCGTCCGGCGTCTGAGGCCGCTCGCCCAGCAGTCCGTCGATGCCGAACTGGCTCGCGCCATGCGACTGTTCGCGACCCGTCACCTCCAGCAGCACCTCGCCTCCGGGCAGCCACCCTCACGTGCGAACGACCCGCTTCCTGTGGCGCTTCCCGCTTCGACAATGCAGGCCGTGGAGAGCCTCGTTGGGCGGGAGAACGCTGCCGCGTTCGTGGCGGCGGCTGCTGAACGGGAGGTCCAGGCCAGGACATTGGACGCACTTGCGGCAAGTCGACACAATCACGAACCTGTTGACCAAAAGGCCTAAATGGCTTGGGTGTTGTCCACAGAATCGCCAATTCCCCTGTGGATAACTGGACTTGGCTGTGGATCAAACCTGTGGACGAAAAGTGACGGATGAAAAGTCGGTGGACGAAAATCAAGTGCGAGGAGAACGCTTCGGAGCGAGGCTGAACGGATGAATAGAGAAGCCCCCTCCGACGACCCGGCGGGCGAGCGCCGCACCGTGAAGGTGTCGAAATACCTGTCCAAGCACCTGCGTCATCAGCCGGAAAGAATCGGGCTCACGCTCGACGAGAGCGGCTGGGTGGAGATCGACGCCCTCATCGCGGCAGCGGATGCGCACGGTTTCCGCTTCACCCGCGCCGAGCTGGAGCATGTGGTGGCCGTGAACGACAAACAGCGCTTCGCCGTGGCGGACGGCCGGATCCGCGCCAGTCAGGGGCACTCCGTCGACGTCGACCTCGATCTGCCCCCGGCGACCCCGCCCGCGTACCTCTTCCACGGCACGGTGGCCCGCAGTATCGCCGCGATCCGCGTCGAGGGCCTGCGGCCCATGAACCGCCATGCCGTGCATCTCTCGCCCGACCGCGAGACCGCCACCCGCGTCGGCGCCCGTCGCGGCCGGCCCGTCGTGCTCTCCGTCGACGCGGGCGCGATGCACCGCGACGGCCATGTCTTCCAGGTCAGCGCCAACGGCGTCTGGCTCACCGCCGCCGTGCCCCCTGCCTACATCCGCTTCCCGGCCCGGCACTGACCCGGCAGGGGCGAGATGCGGGGGCGAGCTGCGGGGGGCGCAAGTTCTCGGGGCATACGCTCGGATACATGAGTTTGCGTCTGAGCACCGTGATCCTGCCCGTCCGCCGCTGGCACGAAGGCGGCAAGGAGCGCTGGCAGCGGGCCGAGGAGCTGGGCTTCCACACCGCGTACACCTATGACCACCTCTCCTGGCGGACCTTCCGGGACGGGCCCTGGTTCGGCGCGGTGCCGACCCTGACCGCCGCCGCGGCCGCCACCGACCGGCTGCGCCTGGGCACCCTGGTCACCTCGCCGAACTTCCGGCACCCGGTGACCCTCGCCAAGGACCTGATCACGCTGGACGACGTGTCCGACGGCCGGATCACCCTCGGCATCGGCGCGGGCGGCAACGGCTTCGACGCCACCGCACTGCTCAAGGCCGGCGAGGAGCCCTGGACCCCGCGCGAACGGGCCGACCACTTCGGCGAGTTCCTGCCGCTGCTCGACCGTCTTCTTACTGAAGACGTCGTTTCGTACGAGGGCGAGTACTACTCGGCCTCCGAGGTGCGGAACATTCCGGGCTGTGTCCAGCGCCCCCGGCTGCCCTTCGCGGTCGCCGCGACCGGGCCGCGCGGCCTGAAGCTCGCCGCGCGCCACGGTCAGGCGTGGGTGACCACGGGCGACCCGAAGCTCTTCGAGAACGGCACCCCGGAGCAGTCACTTCAAGCCATCCGCGGACAGGCCGAGAAGCTGGCCACGGCATGTGACGCGATCGGCCGCGACGTCGCCGAGCTCGACAAGATCCTGCTCACCGGCTTCACCCCCGACCGCCCCCTGGACTCCTTCGACGCCTTCGTCGACTTCGCGGGCAACCACGCTGAGCTGGGCTTCAACGAGATCGTTCTGCACTGGCCGCTGCCGGGAACGGATTTCGCCGCCGACGAGAAGGTCTTCGAGCGGATCGCCACGGAGGCTCTGGTGCAGCTGGGAGGCAGCACAACAGAGGCATAAACGCACTCAGATGTGCGCCCCAGCGCACGCCCGTGCAGCCATGTGCGGGACAATCGATGGCGTGACCTCAGCTACCCCACGGCCCAAGACCCCGGCCGCCTCCGCCCTCCACCGGCCCAAGGCCCGGCTGATCGCCACGGACCTGGACGGCACCCTTCTGCGTGACGACAAGTCCGTGTCGGACCGCACCGTCGCCGCGCTCGCCGCCGCCGAGCGGGCCGGGATCGAGGTCTTCTTCGTGACCGGCCGCCCGGCCCGCTGGATGGACGTCGTCAGCGCTCACGTGCACGGCCACGGCCTCGCCATCTGCGGCAACGGCGCCGCCGTGGTCGACCTGCACGACGGATCGGGCGGCCATCGCTTCGTGAAGGTGCGGGAGCTGCGGAGCGAGGACGCGCTCGACGTCGTCCGCCTGCTGCGCGCGGCGGCCCCGGGCACGTCCTTCGCGGTCGAGCGGACCGGCGGACTGCACCACGAACCGACGTACCCGCCCCTGCACCTGGAGCCCGGCGAGAGCATCGCCCCCGCGGAGAAGCTTCTCGCCGAGGACTCCGAGAACGCGACCCAGCCCATCCTGAAGGTCCTCGCCTTCCACCCCGAGATCGCGCCCGACGACTTCCTGGCCGTGGCCCGCGAGGCCGTACGCGGCCAGGTGGAGATCACCCGCTCCAGCCCGAGCGCCCTGCTCGAGATCAGCGGCCCGGGGGTCTCCAAGGCCAGCACCCTGGAGCTGTGCTGCGCCGAGCGCGGCATCGCACCCGCGGAGGTAGTCGCCTTCGGAGACATGCCGAACGACATCGAGATGCTCACCTGGGCGGGCACGTCGTACGCGATGGGCAACGCGCACCCGGACGTGCTCGCCGCCGCCTCGGGACACACGGTCGCCAACAACGAGGACGGCGTCGCGATCGTCATCGAGCGGATCCTGGACGAGCAGCGGGACTGACGGCAGGGCAAGCGGCAGAAACGAGGAGCCGGGCCGCCCCGCTAGAGCCGCACTCCCCGCTCGTCCAGCCACTCGCCGGGGTCCACACCGGACCCCAGATGCGGCGTGAGCCGCACCTCGAAGTGCAGGTGCGGCCCAGTCGAGTTGCCGGTGGTGCCCGCCTGCCCGACCCACTGCCCGGGGTCTACCCGTTCGCCCTGGTCGACGGTGACGGCGGCCAGGTGCGCGTACTGCGTGTAGTAGCCGCCCTCGTGCTCCACCACGACCTCGATGCCGAAGCCGCCCCCGCACGACACGGACACCACACGCCCCGCGCCGACCGCCCGCACCGGCGCCCCGATGCCGACCGCGAAGTCCTGCCCGGTGTGCCGGTGCGACCAGCGGCCACCGGCGCTGTCGAAACCCGCCGACAGTTCGTACGTCTCCACGGGCGTCGTCCACGCGCGCGTGGAGTCCATTTCCGGCTGATCCAGGCGTACGGCGCCTCTGCACTGCCCGGCGGCGACCGACCGGTCGGCCTCGCCCTGCAAGGTCCACTGCGCCGATTCCAGCTTGCTCTCGATCCCCTGCTTCAGCTCCGCGAGGTGGTCGTGACGACGGTCCAGGGTGCGTCTGGCACGGTCCGCGGCGCGCTTGGCGTCCGCGAGCCTGGCGGCGGCCCGCTGGGTCTTGCCCACGGTGTGGGTGACGGCGAGATCCGCCTGACCCATCAGCCGCTGACCACGCATCAGCTCTTCGGGGCTCTCGGCGAGCAGGAGTTGGGCGGTCCGGGAAAGGCCACCGCCGCTGCGGTACTGGGCGCTGGCCATCCGGCCGAGGTCCGCGTGCAGCACGTCGACCGCGTGCCGCTTCTTCGTAAGGAGTCGGTCCAGTTTCCGGACCTTCGCGCGCTGCACCTCGGCCGCTTGTCGGCCCTCTTCGTAGCGCGCGGTCGCCGCGGAAGCCTCCTCGTAGAGGCGTGCCACTTCAGCGCTCGCGCCCGGCCCGTCGCCCGACCCGTCTCCCGATCTGTCGCCCGATCTGTCTCCCGCTCCGTCGCCCCGCGCCTCGGAGGCGTCGGCGGGCACGGGGCACAGGAGCGCGATCAGCAGTACCGTCACGGCGACGAGCGGGTGGCGGGTACGGCGGTGGCTCAAGCGCATGTCAGGGATCGTTGCCGCGCCGCCGTCACCGGGTCCTGCCCGACTCGTACACCCGGGGCACCCGGTGCCCCGAACAGCCCACTTCCGTACGGCCGAACAGGGCCCCGCCGTGCCGGACGGCGGCGGCCCCTACTAGTAGGGCGCCACTAGTACGGCGCCTGCCACACCACCGCCGTACCGCCCCCGTCCTCCCCGATGCCGGGCCCGTACCAACTGTCCCCACCGAGCGACTCCGCACGCCTCTTGAGGTTCTTCAGGCCGCTGCGCCGGCCGCCCTCCGCGATGCCGACGCCGTCGTCCGAGACCGTCAGGCGTACGCCCTGCTGACCATCGGGCAGGATCACCGTCGCGTCGACGACGACATCGATGCGGTCGGCCCGCGCATGCCGGAACGCGTTGGACAGCGCCTCGCGCAGGGCCGCGATGAGGTTCTTGCCGGTGAGCTCGCCGACCACCGTGTCGACAGGGCCCACGAAGTGGTGCGAGGGCTTGAAGCCGAGCGGCACGGCGGCCATGTTGATCTCGCGAAGGACCCGCGTACGCAGCCCGGAAGGAGCCTCGGCCGGTCCCTGCTGCAAGGCGAAGATCGCCGTACGGATCTCCTGGATCGTCACGTCGAGTTCGTCGACGGCCTTGCCCACCCCCGTCTGCACCTCGGGCACGACGGACCGGCGCTGGGCGCTCTCCAGCATCATCCCGGTGGCGAACAGGCGCTGGATCACGAGGTCGTGGAGGTCCCGCGCGATCCGGTCGCGGTCCTCGTACACCGCGAGCCGTTCACGGTCGCGCTGCGCCTCGGCCATCATCAGCGCGAGGGCGGCCTGCGAGGCGAACTGGGTGGCGAGGGTCCGCTCGGTCTCGCTGAACGGCCGAGCGCCACGCGCGCGTGGCGTGACGAGCGTCCCCATGACGCGGCCGTCGCTCTGCAACGGCAGCATCATGACGGGGCCGTAGCCGCGGGCGAGGTCGGTCATGACGCGCGGGTCCGTGGCCGCGTCGTCGAGGAACACGGAGTCACCGGCGAGCAGATCGGTGATGATCCGGCTCTCCGGGGGGACGACCACGCCGAGAATGCCGGAGGGTTCGTCCGAGGAGACGGCGACGATCTCCATGCCGCCCTCGTCGTCGGGCAGGAGCACGATCCCCGCGGCCGAGTCGGCGAGATGGCGGGCCTGTTCGGCGACGACGGCGAGCGCCTCCTCCGCGTCGCTCCCCGAGAGCAGCGCCGTGGTGACCGCCACGGATCCGTCGATCCAGCGCTCGCGCTGCATGGCGGCTTCGTAGAGGCGGGCGTTGCCGATGGCGATGCCCGCCTCCGTCGCGAGCACACGGACCATGTGTACGTCGTACTCGTTGAAGTCGGCGCCGTTCCGCTTCTCGGTCAGGTAGAGGTTGCCGAAGATCTCGCCCTGGACGCGGATGGGGACGCCGAGGAAGGTCCGCATGGGCGGGTGGTGGGCCGGGAAGCCGCATGAGCGCGGGTCGGTCGAGAGGTCGGCGAGGCGCAGGGTCTCCGGCTGGTGGATGAGGGCGCCGAGCAGCCCCTTGTGTCCGTCGGGCAGGTGCCCGATGCGCTCGGCGGTCTTCTCGTCGATGCCGGTGTAGACGAAGTCGGAGAGCCCCTTGCCGTCTTCGGAGACGACGCCGATCGCGGCGTAGTGCGCGTCCGCGAGCTCGGCCGCCGTCTCGCAGATGCGGTCGAGCGTGGTGTGCAGTTCGAGCCCGGCGCCCACGGAGCGCATCGCCTCCAGGAGCTGCGGCACGCGCGCGGTGAGCTCGGGGGAGAGCCCATGGAGGCCGCGGGTCGCCTTCTTCGCCGCCTCGACCGGGTCCGATGTGCCGTCGGGTTGCTCAGAAGCGGCGGAGGCCGAGGGGGCTGACATGCCTTTGAGAGTAGTTAGTCCTATTTGGCGAGGAAAGTCGGGGCCTGAGCCCAGCCGGCGGGAAACCACACACGCCTACCCGGCGGCCGTCACAAGGAGGTCCGCCGCCCGCTCCCGTTCCAGCATGCGCCGCAGCGGCCCGTCCACCACCACGAGGTCCGCGTACGCACCGCGCTGCACCACCCGGCCGGCGTCCAGGACGATCACCTCGTCCACCGCGTCGAGCCCGGCGAGCCGGTGCGTGATGAGCAGCGTCGTACGGCCTTCGGTGGCGGCAAGGAGGTCGTCGGTGAGGGCGTCGGCGGTCGGCAGGTCGAGGTGTTCGGCCGGTTCGTCAAGGACGAGTACGGGGAAGTCGGCGAGCAGCGCGCGGGCCAGGGCGATGCGCTGCCGCTGGCCTCCGGAGAGCCGGGCCCCGTGCTCGCCGACCAGGGTGTCGAGCCCTTCGGGGAGCGAGTCGGTCCACTCCCGCAGCCGGGCCCACGCGAGGGCGCCGCGCAGCTCGTCGTCACTGGCGCCCTTGCGCGCGATGAGCAGGTTCTCGCGTACGGAGCTGTCGAAGATGTGCGCGTCCTGCGCGCAGAGCCCGACGAGTTCGCGCACGGTGTCGCCGTCCAGGGTGGCCGCGTCCGTGCCACCGAGGCTGTACGTTCCTTCGCTCGTCCCCAGGAAGCGCAGCAGCACCTGCGCGAGCGTCGTCTTGCCGGAACCCGAAGCCCCGACCACCGCGATGCGCCGACCGCGCTCCAGCGTCAGGCCGACGCCCGCGAGCGCGTCCCGGTCCTGGCCCTCGTACCGGGCGTGCAGCCCCTCGACACGGAGCGGGAAGGGCGTCTGCGGGCGCTGTGCGGGGACAGCGGGCTCGGGTACGGGTTCGGGGGCGTCGAGGACCTCGTAGACCCGTTCGGCGCTCTTCCTGACGCGCTGGCGGTACTGCACGGCGAGGGGAAGACCGAGGACCGCCTCGAAAGCGGCGAGCGGAGTCAGGACGACGACGGCGAGCGCGACGCCGCTGAGCCGCCCGTCGTGCACCGCCGGTACGCCGACGAGAGCGGCGGCGGCCACGGTCAGACCGGTGGCGAGCGCGCCGAGCCCGTCGCCGAGCGCCGTGGCCGTGGCGGTCCTGGACGCGATGCGGGTCAGCTCGGCATCGGCTTCCTTCGCCTTGGCCGTACGCCGGGTCAGCGCGCCCGCGACCGTCAACTCGGCGGTGCCGGTGAGCAGATCGGCCACGCGGGTGGCCAGCACCCCGCGCGCGGGGGCGAGCTTGCGCTCCGCCCGGCGGGCGACGGCTCCGGAGAGCAGCGGCACGCCCACCCCGGCGATGAGCAGGCCGACGGCGAGGACCGCGCCGGCCTCGGGCAGCAGCCAGGCGGTGAAGCCGACGGCTCCGGCGCCCACGACAGCGGCGGCCGACGCGGGCAGGAGCCAGCGCAGCCAGTAGTCCTGCAAGGCGTCCACGTCGGCGACCAGACGGGAGAGGAGATCCCCGCGGCGGGTCTTCCCGAGCCCGGCAGGGGCGAGGCGCTCAAGGCGGCGGTATACGGCGACGCGGGTGTCGGCCAGCATGCGCAGGACGGCGTCGTGCGAGACGAGGCGCTCCGCGTAACGGAAGACGGCACGGCCCATGCCGAAGGCGCGGGTGGCCGTCACGGCGATCATCAGGTACATCACCGGCGGCTGCTCGGACGCCCGGCTGATCAGCCACCCCGAGGTCGCCATCAGCCCTACGGAGCTGCCGATCGCGAGGGCGCCCAGCAGCAGCGCGAGCGCGAGCTTGCCCTTGCGCGCCTGCGCGGCACCCCGCACCCGGGCCAGCACGTCGCCCTTCGGCTGGGGCATCTCGTACCCCTCCTCGCGATCACCCGGCACGATCGGGCCGCCGAGGGAGAGGGAATCATCGGCGACGGCACGCGTCCCCGGCACCTTGACGGCGGGCCCACGGAGCCGGGCTTCGTCGACCGGGGCCTCCAGCCGTACGACCCTGTCGGCGACTCCGAGCAGCGCCGGCCGATGCACCACCAGCAGCACGGTCCGCCCCACGGCCAGCCGCCGAACCGCCTCGACGACGCCCTCCTCGGTCTCCCCGTCCAGAGCCGCGGTCGGCTCGTCGAGGAGGACCACAGGCCGGTCGGCCAGGAACGCCCGCGCCAGAGCGAGCCGCTGCCGCTGCCCGGCCGAAAGCCCCGCCCCGTCCTCCCCGAGCGGCGTCTCCACCCCACCCGGCAGCGCGGCAACGAACTCCCAGGCCCCCGCCGCCTCCAACGCATCGCGCACGGAAGCGTCGTCCGCGTCCGGCCGCGCAAGGCGTACGTTCTCCGCGATGGACCCGGCGTACAGGTGCGGCCGCTGCGGGACCCAGGCGATCCGCTCCCGCCACCGCTCCGGCGCGACCTCGGCCAGGTCGACGCCCCCGACGCGCACCCGCCCCTCGGCAGGCTCGACGAACCCGAGGATCACGTCGAGCAGCGTCGACTTGCCCACGCCGCTCGGCCCGACCAGAGCCACGGTCTCGCCGGGCTCCACCGCGAACGAGACCCCGGAGACCGCGTCCGAAGACCGGCCCGGATACCGGACCGTCACGCCCTCCACGCTCAACGTCCCCGAAGGCGCCGGCGCGTCCCCGGCGGCCCGCACCGGAGCCTCCAGGACCTCGAAGATCTCCTCGGCGGCGGAGAGCCCCTCCGCCGCCGCGTGGTACTGCGCACCGACCTGACGCAGCGGCAGATAGGCCTCGGGCGCCAGGATCAGGATCACCAGCCCCACGTACAGATCCATGTCGCCGTGGACGAGCCGCATCCCGATCGTCACCGCGACCAGCGCCACGGACAGCGTCGCGAGAAGTTCGAGCGCGAACGACGACAGGAAAGCGATGCGCAGCGTACGCATCGTCGCCTGCCGGTACTCGCCCGTGATCTGCCGGATCGACTCAGCCTGCGCCTTCGCGCGCCCGAACACCTTCAGGGTCGGCAGCCCCGCCACCACGTCCAGGAAGTGCCCCGACAGACGGGACAGGAGCCGCCACTGACGGTCCATCCGGTTCTGGGTCGCCATACCGATCAGGATCATGAAGATCGGGATCAGCGGCAGCGTCACGACGATGATCGCCGCCGACACCCAGTCCTCGGTGACGATCCTCGCGAGCACCGCCACCGGAACCACCACCGCGAGCCCCAACTGCGGCAGATAGCGCGAGAAGTAGTCGTCGAGCGCGTCCACGCCCCGCGTGGCCAGCGAGACCAGCGACCCCGTCCGCTGGCCGCTCAGCCAGCCCGGACCCAACTGCCCCGCCCGGTCGAGCAGTCGCCCCCGCAGCTCCGACTTCACCGCCGCGCTCGCCCGGTGGGCGGCGAGCTCGGTCAGCCAGGCGACCAGCGCCCGCCCCGCCGCGACCACCACGAGCAGGACGAACGGCGTCCCCAGATCACCGAGGGCGAGCCCCTTCTGGAAGGCACCGACCACGATCTCGGCGATGAGCATCGCCTGAGCGACGACCAGGCCCGCCCCGGCGACGCCGAGGACCACCACCGCGGCCAGGAAGAACCGGGTGGCACGGGCGTACCGCAGCAGACGCGGGTCGATTGGTTTCACGTGAAACACACCCTCCGAGGGACCGGAAGAAGACAGCCGATGGGCTCAGGGACCAACACGCGAGGACTCAGTGCGCCGCATCCGCGATGTGCTGCGTACCGATCCGCTTGCGGAACACCCAGTAGGTCCACGACTGGTAGAGCAGCACGATCGGCGTGGCGATGCCCGCGCACCAGGTCATGATCTTCAGGGTGTAGGGGCTCGACGAGGCGTTGGTGACCGTGAGGTTCCACTCGTCGTTCAGCGACGACGGCATGACGTTCGGGAAGAGCGTCAGGAAGAGCATCGCAACGGCGGCCGCGATCGTGATGCCCGACAGCGCGAACGACCAGCCCTCGCGCCCCATTTTGATCGCCCCGATGGCGCCGACCAGCGCGACCACGGCCACGGCCATCGCGACCAGGCTCTTGCCGTCGCCGTTGTCCGCCTGCGTCCAGATCAGGAACCCGAGCGCCAGCACAGCGGACACCAGGCCGAGCCCGAGCGCCAGCTTCCGCGCCCGCACCCGGATGTCGCCCACCGTCTTGAGCGAGGCGAAGACCGCGCCATGGAAGGTGAACAGCGCCAGCGTGACCAGGCCACCCAGGATCGCGTACGGGTTCAGCAGGTCCCAGAAGTCGCCCACGTACTCCTTGTGGGCGTCGATCTTCACGCCGCGCGTGATGTTGGCGAAGGCCACGCCCCACATCACGGCCGGGATCAGCGAGGTCCAGAAGATGGCCTGCTCCCAGTTGCGCTGCCAGTTCTCCTCGGGCCGCTTCGCCCGGTACTCGAAGGCGACACCGCGCACGATCAGGCAGAGCAGGATGATCAGGAGGGGCAGATAGAAGCCCGAGAAGAGCGTCGCGTACCACTCGGGGAAGGCGGCGAAGGTCGCGCCGCCCGCCGTGAGCAGCCACACCTCGTTGCCGTCCCAGACGGGACCGATGGTGTTGATGAGCACCCGCTTCTCGGTCCTGTCACGGGCGAGCAGCTTGGTGAGGATGCCGATCCCGAAGTCGAAACCCTCCAGGAAGAAGTAGCCGATCCACAGAACTGCGATCAGCACGAACCAGACGTCGTGAAGTTCCATGTCGATCAACTCCCTCAGTACGAGAAGGCCATGGGCCGGTCGGCATCGGCGTCGTCATCGGAACCCGAGCCCGAGCTGGGACCGCCGATCTTGGTGGGCGGGTTGAGGTCGGCCTCGGTGAGCTCGGGCGGCCCCTTCTTGACGTACTTGAGCAGCAGCTTCACCTCGATCACGGCGAGGATCGCGTAGATCGCGGTGAACACGACCAGCGAGGTGATCACCTCACCCTGCGACACCCCCGGCGAGACCGCGTCCCTGGTCTTCAGGACGCCGTAGACCACCCATGGCTGGCGCCCGGTCTCGGTGAAGATCCAGCCCCAGGCGGTGCCGATGAGGGGGAAGATCAGCGTCCACTGGGAGAGCCGCCACCACCAGTTGCCGAGCTTCGGCGTCAGTTCCTTGTTCTTGGTGAGCATGAGCTTCGGCACGTCGTCCTCGCCCGTGCGGTGCTCAGGCGCGAGCCAGAACTTCTTCCGCGTGAGCCAGAGACCGGCGGTGCACAGGGCCATCGAGACTCCGCCGAAGCCGATCATCCAGCGGTAGGACCAGTAGGCGGTGGGGATGTTGGGCCGGTAGTCGCCGGGCCCGAACTTCTCCTGCGCCTCCTTGTTGAGGTCGTTGATGCCGGGGATCTCGGCGCTGAAGTTGTTCTTGGCGAGGAAGGACAGTATCCCGGGGATCTCGATGGCGACCTTGTTGTGGCCCTCGGAGACATCGCCGTACGCGAAGAGCGAGAACGGCGCCGGCTTCTCCGACTCCCACAGGGCCTCGGCGGCCGACATCTTCATCGGCTGCTGCTCGTACATGACCTTGCCGAGGGTGTCGGCGCTGACCACGGTGAGCAGGGTGCCGACGAACGCGGTGACCAGGCCGAGCCGCATCGACATCCGCATGGTGCGGATGTGCTGCTTCTTGCGCAGGTGGAAGATCGCGATGCCGGTCATGAAGGCGCCGCCGACCAGGACGGCCGCGGAGATGACGTGGAAGAAGTTGACCAGCGTCGTCTCCTGGAAGAGCACCTTCGAGAAGTCGGTGAGCTCCGCGCGCTTGGTGCCGTCCCGCTCCACGATCTTGTAGCCGACCGGGTGCTGCATGAAGGCGTTGGCCGCGATGATGAAGTACGCCGACGCGATGGTTCCGGCGGAGACGATCCAGATCGTGGCGCAGTGCAGCTTCTTCGGGAGCTTGTCCCAGCCGAAGATCCACAGGCCGATGAAGGTCGACTCGAAGAAGAAGGCGATGAGCGCCTCGAAGGCGAGGGGCGCCCCGAAGACGTCACCGACGAAGCGCGAGTAGTCGGACCAGTTCATGCCGAACTGGAACTCCTGGACGATGCCGGTGACGACACCCATCGCGATGTTGATCAGGAACAGCTTTCCCCAGAACTTGGTCGCCCTGAGGTAGTGCTCCTTGCCCGTGCGCACCCAGGCCGTCTCCAGGATCGCCGTGAGGGCGGCCAGGGAGATCGTCAGAGGGACGAACAGGAAGTGGTAGACGGTGGTGATGCCGAACTGCCATCGCGCCAATGTCTCGGGCGCCAGAGCCAGATCCACGTCGACTTCTCCTTACGGCCGTGATCACATCGGCAGTTTGCCCCTTTAATCCCACTTACCTCGGGACCAACCGGGACACGCTTGTGAACGCGTTCACATTCACAAGCAATTATGTCGCACACGCTGTCGGCACGTGAAGGGGGGTCCCCTTTACCGCGAGGAACACGAGCAGGGCCCCCGGGGAACACCCCCGGGGGCCCTGCTGTCGACACACCGCCGGAGGCTAGAGCTCCTTGCGGAACGCCTGCGCCGCCTGCAAGAAGATGTCGTTGGCCTCGGTCTCCCCGATCGTGGCCCGCATCCCCTCGCCCGCGAACGGCCGTACGACCACGCCGGCCTTCTCGCACGCCGCCGCGAAGTCGGTCGTACGCTCCCCGAGCCGCAGCCAGACGAAGTTCGCCTGCGTCTCGGGCACCGTCCAGCCCTGCCCGCGCAGCGTCTCGACCACCCGCGTGCGCTCGGCGACCAGCGAGCCGACGCGGCCCATCAGCTCGTCCTCGGCCCGCAGCGATGCCACCGCCGCGTCCTGCGCGAGCTGGCTCACCCCGAAGGGCACCGCCGTCTTGCGCAGCGCGGCGGCCACCGGCTCATGGGCGATCGCGAAGCCGACGCGGAGGCCCGCGAGGCCATACGCCTTGGAGAACGTACGCAGCACGGCGACGTTCGGACGTTCGCGGTAGATCTCCACGCCGTCCGGCACCTCGGCATCCCGGATGAACTCGCGGTAGGCCTCGTCGAGCACCACGAGGACATCGCTCGGCACCCGGTCGAGGAACCGTTCCAGCTCGGCCCTGCGCACCACGGTGCCGGTCGGGTTGTTCGGGTTGCAGACGAAGATCAGCCGGGTCCGGTCGGTGATGGCGTCGGCCATCGCGTCCAGGTCGTGGACGTCCCCCGGCGTCAGCGGCACCTTCACCGACGTGGCCCCGCTCACCTGCGTGATGATCGGGTACGCCTCGAAGGACCGCCAGGCGTAGATGACCTCGTCCCCCGGGCCCGACGTGGCCTGGATCAGCTGCTGCGCGACGCCGACGGAACCGGTGCCCGTCGCCACGTGCGACACCGGCACCCCGAAGCGGTCGGCGAGTTCATTCATCAGGCCCGTGCACGCCATGTCGGGGTAGCGGTTGAACGCACCCGCGGCGGCGAGCGCGCTCTCCATGACGCCGGGCAACGGCGGGTAGGGGTTCTCGTTCGAGGACAGCTTGTAGGCCACCGGGCCATCGGCCGCGGCGGGCTTCCCCGGCTTATATGTGGGGATACCCTCCAGCTCGGCACGCAGCCTCGGGCTCGTCTCGCTCACCGCAGTCCTCCTCTTGAATGCCTGAACACCTGAACACCCTGACTTCAATACTCCTCACCTTATGAGGATTCAGCTCTGCTGCGAATGGGTCAGGGGCATCCGCTCCGCTGGGCGCGCAACGAGGGGGGAGCGCTCCCCCCTCCATCGCGCGCCGGTGGCTCACTCCGTGGCGCGCATCACCCGTGAAGGTGAGTTGAGACCTCTTCGAAACATCGCTCATTTGGCAGGCCTGTGCGCGGCGACAAGGGACCGTCCACCCCGGAGCACGCCAACTCCCTTGCAATCCAAGGCCGTTGACCCGTTTCAACCATGCAGAAACGTGCCTGTCAACGAGTGAATATGCGTCCGCACTACCCACCCTCATGAGCCCTACTATCGGCTCGCCATGACAGCAGCAGGGAACCACCAGGTGAGCCGAGCGGAGACCGCCCGCCGGGGCAACCGGCAGAGCCGAGCGGGCATCAGAGACGTCGCCGCAGCCGCCGGTGTCTCCATCACGACTGTCTCCGACGCTCTCAACGGCAAGGGCCGGCTCCCGGACGCCACCCGACGCCATGTCCGCGAGGTCGCCGAACGGCTGGGCTATCGCCCCTCCGCGGCGGCCCGAACGCTCCGTACCGGCAAGTCGGGCCTGATCGGCCTGACCGTGACGACCTACGGGGATGAACCTTTCACCTTCACCGAATTCGCGTACTTCGCGGAGATGGCCAGAGCCGCGACCTCGGCCGCGCTGGCCCGCGGCTACGCCCTCGTCATCCTGCCCGCCACCTCCCGGCGCAGCCCGGTCGACGTGTGGTCGAACGTCGCGCTCGACGGCACCGTCGTCGTCGATCCGTCCGACCACGACCCCGTCGTCAGCGAACTCGTGCGCCAGGGCCTACCCGTCGTGTCCGACGGCCGTCCGGCCGGGTCTCTCCCGGTCACCGCCTGGGTCGACAACGACCACGAGGCGGCGGTCCTCGAAATCCTCGACCACCTCGCGGCGGCCGGAGCCCGCCGGATCGGACTGCTCACCGGGACCACCACGGACACGTACACCCATCTGTCCACGACCGCCTATCTGCGCTGGTGCGAGCGCGTCGGACAGGACCCGGTGTACGAGTCCTACCCGGCCCACGACCCGTGTGCCGGCGCGGTCGCGGCCGACCGGCTGCTCGCACGACCCGACCGCCCCGACGCCGTGTACGGCCTCTTCGACCCCAACGGCACAGACCTCCTCGCCGCCGCCCGGCGGTACGGCCTGCGCGTCCCCGACGACCTGCTGCTCGTCTGCTGCAGCGAATCCACGGTCTACGCCACCACCGAACCCCCCATCACCACGCTCTCGCTCAAACCGCGGCGCATCGGCACGGCCGTCGTCCAGCTCCTCATCGACGCCATCGAAGGCCTGGATTCGGGCCGGCCCGTCGAGCAGGTGATACCGACGGAGCTGATCGTGCGCACCTCGTCCGAGCGACGTCCACCGCGTACGACGGTCAGCCCACCCCGCTCACCCGGAACCGGTTGAGCGTGCCGGTCGGCGGGGAGAACCCCCGTCGACCGGTCGTCAGGCGGCCGTCGACCGGCTGCCGACCAGCCGTCAACCAACACTGCCTGGCACATCCCGGTCGTGGCCTGGGGGGAAACCCCTACCCAATTCGGGAGAAAACCTCGGTGAACTGGGGTTCCGCACCGATTCACCACCCCTGGTGCACCACACAGCGCGAGCCGCATTCCTATGATGGGCGGACGACACCGCGGGCCGCTGCGACCAAGCAGTCCGATCTCGGTGCAGATGCGGCGCAATGGTGGTGGAGGGGTCGATGACTCAGGGGGCCGGTCAGGGACCCGATGTGCGGACGGCGACGTTGCGCGACTTCCGCGTTCCGGCGTACGTCCATGAGACCGGTCCGGTCCAGGGGGATCCGGCGGGCGTGGCGGTTCCAAGCGCCCCCGGGGAGGCCCCCGGAACGCTGGACGACGGCTACACCCCCACCCAGCGCGACCTGCCCGTCATCAACCGCGGCGACACCGTGCAAGTGGAGGTGCAGGCCATGCCCGAGCCTCCACAGGCGCCGGCGTCCGACGAGCACGGCCCGCTGTTCGTGGTGGGCGATGTGCACGGCTATCTGGACGAGCTGCTCGCGGCGCTCCAGGAGCAGGGCCTCATCGACGCCGAGGGGGACTGGTCCGCGGGCAACGCGCGCCTGTGGTTCCTCGGCGACTTCACCGACCGCGGCCCGGACGGCATCGGCGTCATCGACCTCGTGATGCGGCTTTCCGCGCAGGCCGCGGCCGCAGGCGGCTACTGCAAGGCGCTCATGGGCAACCACGAGCTGCTCCTCCTGGGCGCCAAGCGGTTCGGCGACACCCCGGTCAACTCGGGCGCCGGTACGGCCACCTTTCAGGCCGCCTGGCTCCTGAACGGCGGCCAGAAGACCGACATGGAGCGCCTCGAGGACCACCATCTGCAGTGGATGGCCCGCCTCGACGCGATCGAGGCGGAGGACGGGCATCTCCTGATGCACTCCGACACAACCGCCTATCTGGATTACGGCGACTCGATCGAAGCCGTGAACGACACGGTCCGCGAGACCCTCACACGCAACGACGCCGACGAGTGCTGGGACCTCTTCCGGAAGTTCACCAAGCGCTTCGCCTTCCGCGACGAGTCGGGCCCCTCCGCCGTACGCGAACTCCTCGACATGTACGGCGGCCACCGCATCGTGCATGGCCACAGCCCCATCCCGTATCTGCTCGGTGACGTCGGCTCCGAGGATGACTCGGACGGGGGCGGTCCGGTCATCGAGGGGCCGCACATCTACGCAGGCGGCCTGGCCATCGCCATGGACGGCGGCGTGACCATGGCCGGAAAACTGCTGGTCTGCCAACTGCCCCTGGATAACTGAGCGTTCGCTGGGCAGGTGCACCTCTACACGATCACGCTGGCCAAGGGGCCTATTTCCGGAAACCCCCTGTCACCGCGTGCCTTCACGGCTCTACCATCGGCTTATCCGTAGCAGGCTCCCCTCCGTTTCTGCCCGACGGCTCGTAGCCATGCGAGCCCCAAGCCCTACGGAGCATCGGGGGATGCACATGAACAGCGCTCCACACCTGCTCAACGAGGACCGCCCCGAGTACGAGCGGATCCTCAATGAGGCGCTGCGCACGGCACCGAATCGACCTGATCTCGCCGCAATGGGCGAGCGGCTCAATCCCGAGCAGCTGCGCACCATGGCCCTGAACGCCACTGCGCTGATCACTGCCGCCGCCACGACCGAGTACACGCACTATGTGAAGGTCCGCGAAGAACTGCGCGAAAGCGGATCTGCCGCACCATCGATCCGGGAGCGGAGCAGCGAGGGTCCGGCGGAAGCCGGCTCCGGCGGCATCGGTCTCGCCACCACGATGGGGGAGGTCACCACCCAGGCTTCAGGGGCGGGGGCCATCGCCGTCGTCGCGGTGCTCGCACCGGTCCTCGCCGGGGCGGCCGCCGCGATCTTCCTGCTCGTGGGCTACATCCTGAAGATGCTCAACCCCGAGCCCGCCTTCGCGGAAACCCTGCTCACCGCGGGGTGGCTGTTCGGCGCGCTCACCGCAGGGGGCATCCTGATCGCCGCGATCGGCCTGCTCCTGACCGCCCTGCGCAACGGCGCCACGTCGCTCCAGGCCGGTTCGTACGGAGAACGGAACGAGGAGGTGGTTCGCGCCAGGGAAGCCTGGGGCGAGGCACTCATGGAGCGCGGCGTCCTGCCGTTCCTGCGGGAGGCGCTCGCGGATCCGGGGGCGGCGCACGCGGCTCGTACACCGTCGACGGACCCGGGCGGCCGCATGCCCCAGCTCGGCTACAACAGGCCTGGATTCAGCAGCCCGGACGGCGGCCCCGCGGCGGGACCGCGCCCGAGCTTCTCGAGTCCGGACTTCTCAAGCCCGGACTTCGGCGGTCCCGACCACAAGCCGGAGTAGTACGCGACGCTGCTTCGGGCGGGCGCGATGCCCGCCCGAAGCGCGGCGCGGACCATGCCTCAGTCGGCGATGGGAACCATGCCTCAGTCCGCGATGGGCAGGTACACGCGGTTTCCCGCTGCCGCGAACTCCTTGGACTTCTGGTCCATGCCCGCCGCGATCTCCTCCTGCGTGCCGCCGTGCTCACGCCGGATGTCGTGCGAGATCTTCATCGAGCAGAACTTCGGCCCGCACATCGAGCAGAAGTGCGCCGTCTTCGCGGGCTCCGCGGGCAGCGTCTCGTCGTGGAACTCCCGTGCCGTGACCGGGTCGAGGGCCAGGTTGAACTGGTCCTCCCAGCGGAACTCGAAGCGTGCGTCCGAGAGCGCGTCGTCCCAGTCCTGTGCGCCCGGGTGCCCCTTGGCGAGGTCCGCAGCGTGGGCCGCGATCTTGTACGTGATGACGCCGGTCTTCACGTCGTCGCGGTTGGGCAGGCCCAGGTGCTCCTTGGGCGTGACGTAGCAGAGCATCGCCGTGCCCCACCAGCCGATCATCGCGGCGCCGATGCCGGAGGTGATGTGGTCGTACGCGGGCGCGATGTCGGTGGTCAGCGGGCCGAGGGTGTAGAACGGCGCCTCTTCGCAGATCTCCTGCTGGAGGTCGATGTTCTCCTTGATCTTGTGCATCGGGACGTGGCCCGGGCCCTCGATCATCGTCTGTACGTTATGACGCTTGGCGATCGTGTTGAGTTCCCCGAGGGTGCGCAACTCGGCGAACTGCGCCTCGTCGTTGGCGTCCGCGATCGAACCGGGGCGCAGACCGTCGCCGAGGGAGTACGTCACGTCGTACGACGCGAGGATCTCGCAGAGCTCCTCGAAGTTCTCGTAGAGGAAGCTCTCCTTGTGGTGGGCGAGGCACCAGGCCGCCATGATCGAGCCGCCGCGCGAGACGATGCCGGTCTTGCGGTTGGCGGTCAGCGGGACGTACGGAAGGCGCACGCCCGCGTGCACCGTCATGTAGTCCACGCCCTGTTCGGCCTGCTCGATGACCGTGTCCTTGTAGATCTCCCAGGTCAGCGCCTCGGCCTGGCCGTCGACCTTCTCCAGGGCCTGGTAGAGCGGCACGGTGCCGATGGGCACGGGGGAGTTGCGCAGGACCCACTCGCGGGTCGTGTGGATGTTGCGCCCGGTGGACAGGTCCATGACCGTGTCGGCGCCCCACTTGGTCGCCCAGGTCATCTTGTCCACCTCCTCCTCGATGGAGGAGGTCACCGCGGAGTTGCCGATGTTGGCGTTCACCTTCACCAGGAACTTCTTGCCGATGATCATCGGCTCGATCTCCGGGTGGTTGACATTGGCGGGGATGACCGCGCGGCCCGCCGCGACCTCCGCGCGCACGACCTCGGGGTCGAGGTTCTCGCGGATCCCGATGAACTCCATCTCGGGCGTGATCTCGCCACGGCGGGCGTACGCGAGCTGCGTCACCGCCTGGCCGTCGCGGCCCCGGCGCGGCTGGCGCGGGCGGCCGGGGAAGACCGCGTCGAGGTTCTTCAGGCCGCCGCGGGGCGAGGTGTGCTTGATGCCGTCGTCCTCGGGGCGGGGCGGGCGGCCCACGTACTCCTCGGTGTCGCCGCGGGCGATGATCCAGTTCTCGCGCAGCGGCGCGAGGCCCCTGCGGACGTCAGTGTCGATGGACTCGTCGGTGTACGGCCCCGAAGTGTCGTACAGGGTCACGGCCTTGCCGTTGGTGAGGTGCACCTGTCGGACCGGCACCCGCAGGTCGGGGCGTGAACCCTCGACATACGCCTTGTGCCAGCCGATGGACTTCCCGGCCTCGTCGCTCTGGTTCTGCGTCGAGGCAGGCGTGCGTGCGTCCGATGTGGTCATGAGACCTACTCCCTACGCCGGCATTACCCGGTAACAGGTTCGGCGGTCGACGCAGCGGATTCCGTACTGTTCGTGCACTCTTGTGCCGATTCGTACGGAGGTCAGCGCCCTCTCAGCCCGGTGCTCCGAGCTCCCGCGATTGCAAAGGTGGCTCCACGCTAGCGTCATGTCGGGCGCGCTGAACAGAGGGCCCCCTCCGTTCTTGCGATGATCGGGCAGTGACCTCGACACAGCCGCCGTCCCAGCCGCCCGTCCCGAACCGCCCCCCGGACCCGCACGGGCACTCCCACAGCCACGGTCCGGCCGCGCCCGTCTCCAAGCATCTGCGCAAGGTCATCGCCGCCGTGCTGATTCCTTTCGCCACCGCGGTGGTCGTGGGGCTCGCGGTGTTCTGGCCCGGTGGCGCACCGGGCCACGAGCGCACCGGAGTCGGCTTCGACCGGCAGACGCAGTCGGCCGAGGTGACGAAGCTGGAGGAACTGCCCTGCAAGGACGTGAACGACGCCTCGCAGCCCCCGCCCAACGGCGACACCTCCACCGCAGAGGGCCAGTCCGCGGAGTCCCGCGCGAAGGGCACCTGCGGGAAGGCGACGGTCAAGGTGACCAGCGGCAAGGACAAGGGCCGCACGTTCACCGAGATCGTCCAGCCGGACTCGCCGCGGCAGTTGAAGCAGGGCCAGGAGGTGGTGGTCGCCTACGAGCCCACGGCGCCCGACGCGCTGCAGTACTCGGTCATCGACGTGGACCGGAAGTTCCCGATGGCGCTGCTCGCCGGGATCTTCGCGCTCGCCGTCGTCGTGGTGGGCCGGCTGCGCGGCGTCATGGCCCTGGTCGCGCTGGCGCTGAGCTTCCTGGTCCTGACGCTCTTCATCCTGCCCGCGATCCTTCAGGGCTCGAACCCGCTGGTCGTGGCGGTGATCGGGGCCAGCGCCATCATGCTGATCGCGCTCTATCTGTGCCACGGCCTCACGGCGCGTACGTCGGTCGCGGTCCTCGGCACGCTGATCTCGCTGCTCCTCATCGGCCTCCTCGGCTCGCTCTTCATCGGCTGGGCCTCGCTGACCGGCAACACGGACGACAACACCGGCCTGATCCACGGCCTGTACCCGGACATCGACATGAGCGGTCTACTGCTCGCCGGCGTCATCATCGGCTCGCTCGGCGTGCTCGACGACGTGACCGTGACGCAGACGTCCGCGGTCTGGGAACTGCACCAGGCCAACCCGACGATGGGCTGGCGCGGTCTGTACGGCGCCGCCATCCGTATCGGCCGCGACCACATCGCCTCGGTCGTCAACACCCTCGTCCTGGCCTACGCGGGCGCCGCGCTGCCCCTCCTTCTGCTCTTCTCGATCGCCCAGAGCAGCGTGGGCACGGTGGCCAACAGCGAGCTGGTGGCCGAGGAGATCGTGCGCACGCTGGTGGGCTCGATCGGCCTGGTCGCGTCGGTACCGGTGACGACCGCGCTCGCCGCCCTGGTGGTCTCGGCCGACCGCTCGACCCCGGCGGGCCGACCGGGGACCGCGACCGGGCCCGGCAGCGGCGCCGGAAGCGGTGTCACCCCCGCCGCCAAGCAGAGCCGCGGCGGCAAGGGGCGGCGCCGCAAGGCCTGAGCGGCGGATACCGAGGGTGGCGCCGCAAGGACCTGAGCGGCCGATGCCACGAAATGCACCAATCTGCCGTACGGCTGCGCCTCTTGGCTCGCGGAGGTCAGCCCGCGCTCTGCTCCTCGGCGAGGATCCGGTCGAGCGCCTCGTCCAGGTGCGTCTCGAAGTCGGCGAGCGCCCGCTCCTGCCCCAGCGGAACCAGCCTGTCCGTACGGTCGAGGAAAGCGAGCAGCGGCGGAATCCCCACCCGGAACAGCGCCTGGTCCGTGCCCACCTGAAGCCGGATGAGCACCTCGTCGAGCAGCTCGGGATCGGTGGGGGCGATGTGCACGTCCCCGTCACCGCACGCCCCGCCCACCCCGTCGACCAGCAGCTCACGCCCGAAGGCCCAGGTCACCGGGGCGTCTCCGGGGAGGTGGAAGGTCAGCCGGACGGCGTAGGGATCGCCGGTTTCATAACGCAGCTCCACCGGGATGCGAAACGACAACTCCTCGGAAACTAGGAAGCTCATCATGACCTCTGCCTGGACCGACTCGTGCATCGCCCGCCTACCCCGTCGCTAAAGCTCGACTGGCCAGGAACCAACTCCCTGACACTCATGGCATCTTGCTTAACGTACACATCAGATCACAAGGAGTGAGTTTTCAGATGCTGATAGAGAAAGCAAGTGTCCCTAGTAGCTTTCCGATCTCACTCTGCAACTGCCGCGCGGCGGGGAGCAGTCGGTCCGCCTGATAGGCCGGGACGGAAATCGCCATCGTGGCCGCCGTGTCGCCCGCGGTGATCGGAATCGCGGCGCAGACCGTGCCCAACGCGTACTCCTGCCGCTCCACCACGGGCTTCATCCGGCCCATCCCGTCCAGGCGGCGGTTGAAACTCCGGTCGTCACGGACCGAGTACCGGGTGATCGACTGCACCGGATAGCGGGAGAGGTGGTCCTGCCGCTGTTCGTCGTCGAGTTGGGCAAGCAGACATTGCCCGATCGCATGGGCGTGTCCGGTCTCGCGGAAGTCCGCCCACTCCTCCACCGCCGGATTCCCCGGCGTGTCCGCGACGGCCACGACCTCGATCTCGCCCTCGCGGTAGACGGCGAAGTAGACCGGTACGCCGATGGCGTCGCGCCAGTGCTCCAGGGCCTCGTCGATCATGCCGCGACGATTCTGCTGCGCCCCGCTCGCACCCAGCCGCTCGGCCGCCTCGCCGAGCACGAACACGCCCTTGTCCCGGCGCAGATAGCCCTCGTGGGTCAGCGTGCGCAGCAGGTGATACGCCGTGGGCAGGGCGAGCCCGGCCTCCCGGGCCAACTGCTTGGCGGGCGCCCCTTCCTGATGCGCGGAGGCGGCCTCCAGCAGACGCATCGCCCGCTGCACCGACCCAATGAGGGTCGGCGGGACGGCAGTTGTAGCCGAGGCAGTCGGCGACGCCGCGTACGAAGGGTTGTTGGACGAGATGTCGGCGGGTGTGGCGTCAACCGAGGCCAAGGTTCACTCCCGAAACGCGTGGGGGTTCCGCCCGTGCCCGGGGATACACGGGTGGGAGCGCAGTGCGCCCGTGCGCGGGGCTCGCCCCGCGTCGGTTTTCGGACTCTAACCGTTGGCCACCGGTCTAAGGCGCCGCACCAGGAAACTTCCCCCACCCGAGGGAACTGTTGCGAGAAGTCACCAATCGCTGCGCGAAGAGGTCGAGCCGGATATGAACTTCCGTACGACGTAGATGAGTCCACCCACCAAGGCGACGAAAATCAGTACCTTGAACAGCAGGCCGACCACGAATCCCACAACGGTCGCTATCAAACCGCCGAACACGACCAGGGCGATGACCGGCACCGCGATCCACTTCACCCACCACGGCAATCCCGAGAAGATCTCCTGCGCAGCCATCGTCCTTACCTCTCTCCGCATCTGTCCTACTTCTTGCATTCGATGCTAGGGCGGCGGAGGGCCCGACGGGGGCCTCGCATCCCTTGTCCTCCCCTGATCCGTCCCCTAGGGAACCCCGAGGTCGCAGCCCCGATAAGTCAGCCCTGCGGCGTAGAGGATCAGCCCTCCAAGGTGCCCCGCGACGCGGGGCTCAGCCCTCCGGCGGCGAGAAGACGACGAGCACCCGCAGGTCCTCGCTGATGTGGTGGAACTTGTGGGCCACCCCGGCCGGCACGTACACCACGCTGCCGCGCGCGACTTGGGTGGTCTCCATGCCGACCGTGATCGACGCCCGGCCGCTGACGATCATGTAGACCTCGTCCTGCTGGTGAGGCTGCTGCGGATCGGACTCCCCGGCGTCGAGCGCGTACAGCCCGACCGACATGTTCCGCTCGCGCAGAAACTGCAGATACGCGCCGTCGTTCGCGGCGCGCTCGGTCTCCAGTTCATCCAGCCGGAATGCCTTCATCGTCCTCGTACGCCCCTTGCCCCAGCCAGCGGTCCGACCGCTCTGGCCGTCCGTCTGCAACGATCAGACACATGAAGAATTTCGTAGTCAAGACGATCGCCAACGCGGCGGCCCTGGCCGTCGCCGTGTGGCTCCTCGACAAGATCACGCTGACCGGCGACAGCACGGGCAAGAAGACGCTCACGCTGATCGTCGTCGCACTGCTCTTCGGCCTGGTGAACTTCCTGGTCAAGCCGGTCGTGAAGGTGCTCACCTTCCCGCTGTTCATCCTGACCCTCGGCCTGATCACGCTCGTGGTCAACGCCCTGATGCTGCTGCTCACGTCGTGGCTGGCCGACAAGCTCGACGTGAGCTTCCACGTCGAGGGGTTCTGGACGGCCGTCCTGGGCGGCCTGATCATCTCGGTCGTGTCCTGGGCGATGAACGTCGTCCTGCCCGACGACAAGGACTGATCCCGCCCCATGGCCTTCTCCGTGTGCTTCGTCTGCACCGGCAACATCTGCCGGTCCCCCATGGCCGCGTCCGTCTTCCGCGCCCGGGTCGAGGAGGCCGGACTCGGCGGCCTCGTACGCGTGGACAGCGCGGGCACCGACGGCTGGCACGAGGGGGACGGCGCCGATCCGCGCACCGTCTCCGTCCTGGCGGCGGCAGGCTATGAGAGCGAGCACGTGGCGCGCCGTTTCCAGGTCTCCTGGTTCTCCCGGCTCGACCTGGTGATCGCCCTGGACTCCGGCCACCACCGGACCCTGCGCCGCCTCGCGCCCACGCCGACCGACGCGGACAAGGTGCGGCTGCTGCGCTCGTACGATCCCGTCGCCGCCGACCTCGGCGACCTGGACGTCCCCGACCCGTACTACGGGGACGACGACGGGTTCGACACGTGCCTGAGAATGGTGGAGGCGGCGAGCGACGGCCTGCTCGACGCCGTACGCGAAGCAAGTGAAGGGCGGGCGGCATGACGGACTCCGCAGCGATAGCCGCAGGTAGCGGCGCAGGTACCGGCGCGGGAACAGGCACCGGTACGGGCGACGGCACGAGAGCCGTGCGCGCCGGTCTCCCCGAGCCGGTGAAGCACGAGCCGACCCTTCCGGGACCGGTGTTCGCCGCACACTTCCACCTGCCGGGCGATCCCACCGGGCCGTACACCTACGGCCGGGACGACAACCCGACGTGGACGCTTCTCGAGCAGGCCATCGGCGAGCTCGAAGCGCCCGATGACGGCGGGGGCGAGGCCGTCGGCGCGGATGTCGAGACCCTGGTCTTCGCCTCCGGGATGGCCGCCATCTCGGCGGTGCTCTTCTCGCAGCTGCGCGCCGGTGACGCAGTGGTCCTGCCGGACGACGGCTATCAGGCGCTGCCCCTGGTCAGGGAGCAGCTCACCGCGTACGGCATCGAGGTGCGCACCGCCCCGACCGGCGGCGATGCCCAGCTCGACGTCCTGGACGGCGCCAAGCTGCTGTGGATCGAGACGCCGTCGAACCCGGGCCTCGACGTGTGCGACGTGCGGCGCCTCGCCGAGGCGGCACACGCGCGTGGAGCCCTCGTTGCGGTCGACAACACCCTGGCCACACCGCTCGGCCAGCGCCCCCTCGAACTCGGCGCGGACTTCTCCGTGGCCAGCGGCACCAAGATGCTGACCGGCCACGGCGACATCCTCCTTGGGTACGTCGCCTGCCGCGACGCCGAGTTGACCGCCTCCGTGCGGCGCTGGCGCAAGATCGTCGGGGCCATCCCCGGTCCGATGGAGGCCTGGCTGGCGCACCGCTCGCTCGCCACGCTCCAGCTGCGCGCCGAGCGTCAGAACGCCAACGCCCTGGCTTTGGCCGAGGCGCTGCGCGCCCGCGGTGAGGTGACCGGGCTCCGCTATCCGGGGCTGCCCGACGACCCGTCGTACAAGATCGCCTCGCAGCAGATGCGGCGCTTCGGGTGCGTGGTCTCCTTCACGCTGCCCTCACGCGCGCAGGCCGACCGTTTCCTCGATGCGCTGCGTCTGGTGGACGACGCGACGAGTTTCGGCGGCGTGCGTTCCACCGCGGAGCGGCGTGGCCGCTGGGGCGGGGACGCCGTCGCGGAGGGCTTCGTCCGCCTCTCCGCCGGGTCCGAGGACCCCGAAGACCTGGTGGCGGACGTGCTGCGCGCCCTGGACGAGTCGGCGGGCTGAGAGCCCCGGGTGCGTGGGACCGCTCCCGGCTAGTACCGCGCTACGCACAACGAACGGTCCGAGCCTCCCCCCTCGTGGCTCGGACCGTTCCGGTTCTGCGCGCGAAGAACCGCGCGAACAAGGCTAGTTGACTCTGTGTCAGTGTCCAATCACAGTAGCGACAGAGTCCTATCGACATATTTATAGTTGGGCGCGGCCCGAGGGCCGGGAGGGGAGGGCACCGCCGTGGATCTGGCCCTGCTGCGCACGTTCGTGACCGTGCACCGGGCCGGTTCCTTCACGCGCGCGGCAGCCCTGCTCGGCCTGTCCCAGCCCGCCGTCACCTCGCAGATACGGACCCTTGAACGGCAGCTGGGCCGCCCCCTGTTCCTGCGGCAGGCGCGCGGCGTGACCCCCACGACCATCGGGGACGAGCTCGCTCACAAGGCCGCGCCGCATCTCGACGCCCTGGTGGAGATCGCCGAGACAGGGCTCGAAGAGGACTCTTCGGTACGCACCCTCCACCTCGCGGGGCCTCCGGAGTTCACCGCGGCCCGTGCGTTACCCGCCCTCACCACGCTGACCGGGCAGGACGGACAGGGTTTCGCGCTGCGGGCCTCGTTCGGCAACGCGGAGGAGGTCCTTGAAGGGCTTTCCGCCGGGCATCACGACCTGGCCATCGCCACCGCAAGGCCACGCGGGGCGCTGCTCACCGCGACACCGCTGTGCGACGAGGAGCACGTCCTGGTCGCGAGCCGGCGCTGGGCGGCCCGCATCGGCCCCGGCAAGCTCCGCCGCAAGGGCGCGCCGGCGCTGGAGAACCTCCCTGTAGTGGAGGTGCACGAGTCGCTGCCGCTGGTCGCCCGCTACTGGGCCACCGTCTTCGACACCCGTCCGGCCGCATCGGGCACCGTCATTGTGCCGGACCTGCGAGCGGTGCTCGCCTGCGTCGCCACCGGGGCAGGACTCGCCGTGCTGCCGCGCTATCTCTGTGCGCCCGCATTGAAGAGTGGCGAGGTCGTAGCCCTGCTGGACCCGGCGGTGCCGCCTCTGCGCACGTATTTCCTCGTCGTACGCACCGGCACGCTCGCGATGCCGCACATCGCGCGGGCGCACGAGTGGCTGCAGCGTGCTGCCGTCGACTGGGCTTGAGCGGGACTCCGGCTGGTTCACGATGTTTCACGTGGAACAGTCCGGGCCACATTCCTCCCATGACCGTCCGACCCGTGGTCAAGCGCACCGCACGCGCCGTCCTGCTCGATGGCGACGACCTGATCCTGATCAAGCGGACCAAGCCCGGCGTCGATCCTTACTGGCTCACCCCTGGTGGCGGTGTGGAGCCGGAGGACGCGACCGTCGTCGACGCGCTCCATCGTGAGGTGCACGAGGAACTCGGCGCCAAGATCTCCGACGTGGTGCCCTGCTTCGTGGACACCGTCGAGCACATCGGCGAGGACGGTGGCGCGACCGGCGTCAAAGTCCAGCACTTCTTCGTCTGCCGCCTGGAGTCCATGGACCTCTCGCTACGGCACGGCCCCGAGATGGAGGAGCCGTGCGGCGAGTACGAGATCGTCCACGTGCCCTTCACCCGGGTCGGGATCGCCTCGGTCCATCTCGTACCGCTGTCGCTGCGGCACTACCTGGACGGCAACATCGAAGGCGTACGTGCGATGCACGCCCCTGATCTGGGCTAGTCGCGGCCCTGAACTGGCTGGACGCACGTCCCTGAGCTGGGGCTAATCGCCCGCGGCGACCAGTTCCTCCACGGAGTCGTGGCGGATGCGTCCTGCCGGGATGCCGACGTCCCGCAGCGCGTCGACGCCGCTGCGGATCATGCCGGGCGGGCCCGAGAGGTAGGCGTCGTACTCGTTCCAGGGGCCGTACTCGCGCACGGCGTCCGGCAATTGGGCACGGCCGTCGACGATCGGGCGGACCGAGAGCCAGGGGTGGGTCTGCTGGAGGCGCAGCATCGTGTCGATGTCGTACAGGTCGTGGTCGGTGCGGGCGCCGTAGAAGACCTCGACCGGCCGCCGCTCGCCGTGCTCGGCGACGTCCTCGACGAGCGCCTTGATGGGGGCGATGCCGGTGCCGCCGCCCAGACAGAGCAATCCGCTGTCGGTGGTGTGGTCGACGGTCATCGAACCGGCGGGCGCGCCGAGGCGCAGGACGTCGCCGGGACGGGCGTGGTGCACCAGGGCGTTGGAGACCCAGCCTGCGGGGACGGCCTTCACGTGGAACGAGAGCAGTCCGTCGGAGCGCGGCGCCGAAGCGAACGAGTAGTGCCGCCAGATCCGCGGCCACCAGGGCGTCTCCAGGCTCGTGTACTGGCCTGCGAGGAAGGGATAGGGCTGGTCGGGGCGGACGGTGACGACAGCGATGTCGGGCGTCCTGAGGTCGTGCGAGACGACCTCGGCGAACCACCAGGCGGGGGCGCGCAGTTCATCCGCGGCCGCCGCGTCGATCATGATCTGGGAGATCGTCGTGTACGTCCGGACCCAGGCGGCCTCGGTCTCCTCGTCCCAGATCGCGCTCGCGTACCGGCTGAGCGAGCCGATCAGGCACTCGCCGACGGCCGGATAGTGCTCGGGCCGGGTGCCGTACTTGCGGTGCCCACGCCCGAGGTTCTTCAGATACGCGGTGAGTACGTCGGCGTGGTCGATGTGCTCGGCCGCGGTCAGCAGCGCCTTGAGCAGCCGGTCGCGCTGGGTGTCCATCGCGGCAGGGAACAGGGGGCGCAGGTCGGGGTGCCGGGTGAAGAGCAGCGCGTAGAAGTACGAGGTGACCTTGTCGGCGACGGGGCCGATTTCAGCCATCGTGCGCTGGACGCGCAGCGCGTCGGGGGAACCCGTGGGGGAGACCGTCGGGGAGGGCTTCCGTGGTTCCGGCACGCGCTCGGAGTGCGGCTGGGGGTGCGGCTGAGGGTGCGGCTCGGGATGTGGGGCGGGGGCGGCCTGAGGCGCGCTCTGCGGTGCCGCCTGAGCTGCGCTCTGCGGTGCGGCCTGAGGTGCCGTCTGAGCGGGCGCCGGTGCTGCTGCTTGCCGGGCTGCCGGTATTCGTTCCTCGGCCGCGCGCTCGGGTTCGGGCGCGGGGCGGGCCTCCGGCGCTTCGGGCGTGTGCGGGGCCTCCGGTTCGGAGCCGGCCGGGCCGGGCCTGCCCACCGGACGTATGGCGGACACCCTGCGTCCCTCGGTCGCCTCGGGCTCACCGCCCTCGGGACGTGTCGGCTGCTCGCCGCCCTCCGACGGCTTCGGCGCCTTCCGTGGGGTGAACCAGCCGCCTCCACCGCCGTTGTCGCCGGAAGTACCGTTGCCCGCCGACGTGGTGGTCGGAGCGTCCATGCTGTGCCTCGCCTCGAACATCTCTCAGTCGGTCCGTGCACTTCCTTGAAGGAAGCCGCTTACTTTCCCCGCTCTGCCTCGGCAGCCAATGTGGCCACATTGAACCTCGGATTACCGGACCCTACGGACAAGTAGGTATCAAATGTGACATTGCCCGCAGTCATCTCACCGCAGCGTCCCACTCCTCTCCGTCACGCCGGTCGCATAACGGAAAGTTCAGGTCTTCGATCTCTTCGCCCCGTTAGGCTGCGTTGACCTCCGCCCGCGCCCCCCAGGGGTGCGCTGAGACGCACCCGGCGCGAACCGGACTCGACCATACCGGCAGCCGTCCGGCGCACAAGTCCCACCGCCCTTCACCAGGAATTCAGCGACCGGCGCCTGCCAATTGCCCCAATTACCGGGCGCCGCGCACCAATTCATACGCCTTACGCAGATCACGCCCGACATAAGAGTGGGTAGCGAGCCCGACCAGCCGCTGATCCGCATTGACAGCGACCGAAACAGGCACCGCTCCGAACAGCTCCAGGTCCGAGAGCGAGTCGCCATAAGCGACGCAATCGGACCGCCCCACCCCGAACTCTTCACAGAGCCGGTCCGCGATCTTCACCTTGGCCGCAGCATTGAGAATGCCCGTCGGATTCACCGGCTCGGTGAACGGCACGGCGGGGAAACGCGACCCGTGCGCGGCATGCGCGCCCCAGCCGAGCAGCCGCTCCACGAAGAACGACGGCGACAGCGAGATCACCGCGCAGTAGTCGCCGCCTTCCCGGATCTCGGCCCACGTCTCCCGGATCCCCATCAGCCACGGCGCCCCTTCGAAAGCCGCTGTGACCTGCGTGTCCGTGAGGTCCGCCCACAGGGAGTGCACCCGAGCCGCGTACTGGGGCGAGTCGATCCGCTGCGCCACGAATTCCCGTTCCAGCTCCGCGATCTCGGCATCGAGGCCGAGCTGGCGCGAGATCTCCACGGGAGCCGCCGTGCCGTGCAGCAGCGTTCCGTCCAGGTCGAAGAGGTGAAGGCGTGCCATGTACGCCGAGGCTAGTACCCGCGGTTACTCCCGCTGTCAGACGCCCTCGGCCGCCGGTCCCGGCACCGTGTTTCACGTGAAACTAAGCCGCCCCGCTCGCCGGGCCACCCTCGTCGTCCATGTCACCGCCGCCGCAGGCTGGCTCGGGCTCACGCTCGGCCTGCTCGCGCTTGCCTTCGCGGCCATCACCACGGATTCGGCCTCGGTCACCGAGGCCGCCGCCCGCTCCATGAAGCTCTTCGCGGACTGGCTGGTGCTGCCGCTCGCACTGCTCACCCTGCTGAGCGGTCTGCTGCTGTCCCTCGGAACTCCTTGGGGACTCGCCAGGCACCGCTGGGTCTACACGAAGTTCTGGCTGACACTGGCCACCACCGCCGCTTCGGCGTTCGCGCTGCGTCCGGGCATCAACGACACGGTCGCCACCGTGTCCGCGGGAGACCCGGTGACGGATCCGACCGGTCTGATCGCCGGACCCATCGTCTCCCTGAGCGCCTATCTCTTCATGACGGTCATCTCGGTGCTCAAGCCCTGGGGCCTGACCCGCCGTGGCCGGAAGCAACGTGGCCAAAACCGACGTGGTTCTGCCCACAAACCGGTGGACGCCAAGGTCATGCGTCAGACAGCCTGAGCCGAGTGTCGACACCTTCCCTCTCCGCCCTGCCCATCCGCCAGCTGACCCTGCGTGACCTCACCGCCTGCGCCGACCTGTCGCAGGATCGAGGCTGGCCACGCGAGGACCACAAATGGGGGCTACTGCTCTCGGCCGGTACGGGCTACGGCATCGACGACCCCGACGGCAACGGCCTCATCGCCGCCTGCGTGATGACCGAGTACGGGCCCTATGGGAGCCCAGGCCTCGGAGCGATCGGCATGGTCCTCGTCGCCGAGCGGCACGCCCGCAAGGGTCTCGGCCGCCGCCTGACGCGGTACGTCATCGAGGGCGCGGGCACCACCCCGCTCACCCTCCACGCGACGCCGAACGGCCGCCCCCTCTATGAGGAGCTCGGCTTCAAGACCACCGGCCGCGCCGAGATGGTCCGCGGCCGGTTCACCCCCGGCGGCCCACTGACAGACGTCGCCACCCGGCCTGCGACCGCGGAGGACCTGCCCGCGATCGTCCGGCTCGACACCGAGGTCTTCGGCCTCGACCGCACGCACGTACTCACCCGGCTCCCCGCCTTCGTCGACCAGCTGCGGGTCGCGGAGGAGGACGGCACCATCACGGGCTACGCGGGCGCCTGGCCGAACATGGAGACCCATGTCATCGGGCCCCTGATCGCCCGGGACACGGAGACGGCGAAGGCTCTGATCGCCTCGCTCGCCGCGGCATCAGACCGCCCGCTGCGCACCGACATCGACGTACGTCACGAAGAGCTGCTCGCCTGGGTGAAGGAGCGCGGCCTCGAGCCGGTCGCCTTCAACGCCGTGATGACGTACGGCATCCCCGAGCTGCCCGGCGACTGGACCCGCCGCTTCGCGCCGCTGACGGTCGCGGCCGGCTGAGCGCACACAGAGGCCCGCCCCCAACCACCGGATGGTTCCCAGCGGTTGGAGGCGGGCCTCTGTCATGCCCTCGCGTGGTGTCGTACCAGCGATGCCGTACTACGCGAGGGCCTCCACGGCCGCCGTGGCGAACCCGTGGTCCTGCTCGGGCGCTCCGCCGCCGACGCCGATGGAGCCGATCAGACGGCCGTCACGGTGGACCGGGACGCCACCGGCGATGAAGAGGAGCGGCCGGTCGAGAGCGGTGGGCAGGGTGTGGAAGGGACCGTCGGGCTTGACCAGGTCGACGAGGTCGGCGGTCGGGGCGTTGAGCTGGAGCGCCGTGTACGCCTTACGGGTGCTGGTCTCGCCGGAGATCAGTACGGCCCGGTCATCACGCCGGAAGGCGAGCAAGTGGCCGCCCGCGTCGAGGACGGTGACGCTGACCGTGACATCCGCCGCTTCGGCCGCGCGGCGGGCCGCGGTGACGAGTACCTCGGCGTCCTGCGTGGTCAGCGGGGCGACGGCGGGGGTGGTGGTGCTCATGGGGTTTCTCCTTGTGCGGTGGTGCTCATGAGGGGGGCTGAAGGGGTCAGTGGTGGACGGGCGTCGCCTGCTCGACAGGGGCCATGCCCGCGACGACCCGGCTGGGAGCGGCCGAGCGGCGCTCGAGCGTGGCCGAGACGACAGCCAGGAGGAGCGCCGAGCCCGCGAGGACCGCGCCCACCCAGTTCGGGGCGGTGTAGCCGAGGCCCGCGGAGATCACGAGGCCGCCGAGCCAGGCCGAGAGCGCGTTGCCGAGGTTGAAGGCGCCGATGTTCATGGCCGAGGCGAGCGTGGGCGCGCCGGAGGCCTGGTCGAGCACCCTCTTCTGCAGCGGCGGCACGGTGGCGAAGCCCAGGGCACCGATCAGCGTGATGGTCACGGCTGCCGCGATCTTGTTGTGCGCGGTGAGGGTGAAGAGGGCGAGCACGACGGCCAGCGAGCTCAGCGAGATGTAGAGCAGCGGCATCAGGGCTCGGTCCGCGAACTTTCCGCCGATCAGGTTGCCCGCGACCATGCCGAGGCCGAAGAGGACGAGAAGCCAGGTCACGGAGGAGTCCGCGTAGCCGGCGACGTCCGTCATCATCGGCGCGAGGTAGGTGACGGCCGCGAAGACGCCGCCGAAGCCGAGGATCGTCATCGCCATGGCGAGCAGCACCTGGACATTGCGGAACGCGGCAAGCTCGTGGCGCAGCCGTACGCCCTCGGGCTTGGGCAGGTCGGGAACGAGCTTGGCGATACCGGCCAGGCCGATGACGCCGAGGCCCGCGACGATGGCGAAGGTGGTGCGCCAGCCGAGGGTCTGCCCGACGAGCGTGCCGAGCGGCACACCGACCACGTTGGCCACGGTCAGGCCTGTGAACATCATGGCGATGGCTCCGGCCTTCTTCTCCGGCGCGACCAGTTCGGCCGCGACGACCGAGCCGATGCCGAAGAAGGCGCCGTGGGCGAGCGAGGCGACGACGCGGCCCGCCAGCATGACGCCGAAGACCGGGGCCACGGCGGAGAGCAGGTTGCCCGCGATGAACAGGCCCATGAGCAGCATCAGCATCCGCTTGCGCGAGATACGGGTGCCGAGGACGGTCATCAGGGGAGCGCCGAGCACGACGCCGAGTGCGTAGCCGGTCACGAGGAGACCGGCCGTGGGGATGGAAACGCCGAAGTCACCCGCGACCTCAGGGAGCAGTCCCATGATCACGAACTCTGTGGTCCCGATTCCGAAGGCCCCGATCGCGAGGGCCAGTAGCGCGAGAGGCATGGTTCTACCTTCCAAGACGATTGCAGGTGCGCTTAGCTTGCGTCCACAATAGTTGCACACGCGGGTTACTTGCAACCGCCGGATATTGCATCGGTGGACTACCCTGGTCCTCAGCAGCTCCGGGACGGAGGAACAAGAGCCATGACAGCGACGGACCCCGCACTGACCGCCCTTGCGCAGGGCTGGTGCACGCTCTCCCTGCTCCACGGGAAGATCGAGACCCACATCGAGCGCGCCCTGCAGGCCAAGCACGGCCTGAGCGTGCGCGAGTACTCCCTGCTGGACGTCCTCAGCCGCCAGCACGACGGGGAGGGCGGGCATCTGCAGATGAAGCAGGTCGCCGACGCCGTCGTACTCAGCCAGAGCGCCACCACGCGCCTGGTCACGCGACTGGAGGACCGCGGGCTGCTGTCCCGCTACCTGTGCCCCACCGACCGCCGCGGCATCTACACGGACGTCAGCGAGTCGGGCACCGCACTCCTCGCCGAGGCGCGCCCCACCAACGACGCAGCGCTGCGCGAGGCGCTCGACGAGGCGGCACTGAACCCGGAGCTGGCACCGCTGGTGAGGGCCGTGGAAGCGGTGCGGGTCCCGGCATAGATCCTATGGATCGAGTGATGGCCTCCCCTGCCCGAAAGGCAGGTCGCTGCATAGGCTGCGTCTCATGGGAGATCTTGAGATACGCCCGGCGGTCGCCGACGACATCCCTGCCATCGTGGAGATGCTCGCCGACGACCCCCTGGGCAGCACGCGTGAGTCGCCGGACGACCTCACCCCGTACCTCACCGCGTTCGAACGCCTCGCCGCGGACCCGAACCAGCACCAGGTCGTCGCCGTGCGCGAGGGACGCGTCGTCGGCACGCTGCAGCTCACGATCGTTCCGGGCCTGTCCCGGAAGGGAGCGCTTCGGTCGATCATCGAGGGCGTGCGCGTCCACGCCGACGAGCGCGGCAGCGGCCTCGGAACCCGCTTCATCGAGTGGGCCGTCGATGAATCCCGGCGCCAGGGCTGCCAGTTGGTGCAGCTGACCTCTGATGCCACTCGCACCGATGCCCGCCGCTTCTACGAGCGGCTCGGATTCACGGCATCGCATGTGGGGTTCAAGCTGCAGCTCTGAAGCTGCCGTTGATGTATCGCACGGGTGGGGGCGTGGGGTGTTTAGAGTGTAAAAGAGCGGCCCCCCCCCAGGGGAGGCGGGGGGTTCCGCAAAAAGAGCGTCCCCCGCCCCGCCCACCCCGGGCCCCCCC
>NZ_JBSGZA010000005.1:0-451325 GCF_053610745.1 Streptomyces sp. NPDC054866 | reverse complement strand
GGGGCTCGTATCCCGGCCCGCGCTTGGGGGGTACCCGCTCCCGATTTACCGTGGCCTTTTGTGACGGGCCGGGGGGGGGGCGTGTTTTTTCAGGTAAACCCCCCCGCCCCCACCGAATTGCAGAGCTTCTAGAAGCCCTTACAAGGGAAGCCCGCGCCACCCCTCCCGGTCCACCCCGCCCGGCACGGGAGCCCCCGCGTCGTACGGCTCCCGGGTGAAGAAGAACGACCCCAGGTCGAGATGGCTCACCGTCCCGTCGGGCCGCCGCACCGCTCGCAGCTGCTCCCCGGCGAAGTAGCCGTCGAGCCCGGTCCAGACGCCGTCGCCGTTCGGCAGGAATCGCGATCCGCGGCCCCGGCCCTCGATGGGCGACAGGTCGAGTGCTCCCTCGGCCTGCGGCCGCAGTACGAAGGTGCTCGTCCCCCAGTACCAGGGCCCCGCCAGCTCCAGCAGTCCCTCATCGAGCTCGGGAAGGGGACGCCACGCCGCCGGGATACGAGGCTCTGCCTCGGCCACGATCTTCAGCAGGTCGAGAGCCAGCGCCGTCACGGCAGGGCCAGAGGTGCAGTTGGTCAGCGTGACCGCCACCAGGCCGTCCTCCTCGCTCGCCCACAGCCCGGCCATGAAGCCCGGCAGCGAGCCCCCGTGCCCGGCAAAGGCGCGCCCTTCCCCACGGATCAGCTGCGTCCCCAGGCCGTACGTCACGTCCCAGTCCCCCGGGAGCAGAGGCGCCGCCGGCGCCCGCATCTCCCGCACCGTATCGGCGCACAGGACCCGGTCGTCGCCCTCCAGGAGGAAGGCGGCAAAACGCCCCAGGTCCGCCGTCGTGGACCACAGCTGCCCGGCCGGAGCCATGAGCCCCAGGTCCTCGGCGGGTTCGGGCATCATCACGTCCGCCCACGGATGGACGGCCCAGCCACCCGCATGCGGGGCCTGCGGCTGCGCACTCGTACGGTCCAGGCCCAGCGGCTCCAGGACCTCGCGGCGCAGCACGGCTTCCCAGGAGTCCTGCCGCAGCTCCTCGATCAGCGAACCGAGCAGCGTGTAACCGGGGTTGGAGTAGTGGAACCGGCGCCCGGTGGGGTGCTTGAAAGCCTGCTCACCGAGTACGTCCTCGAGCTCGGGGCGCTGCGAGGCCGGCGTACGCTCCCACCACTCACCTGGGGTCTCGGCCGCCAACCCGCTGGTGTGCGCAAGGAGTTCCGCGATGGTGACGTCGCCCGCGGCCGTTCCCGAGAGGTGCTTCTCCAGGGGGTCGGAGAGGTCGAGGGCACCCTCGTCGCGCAGCCGCATCACCAGTACGGCAGTGAACGTCTTGGTGATCGAGCCGATGCGGTACTGGACGTTCTCGTCCGGTGCATGCCCGTCGACGCAGGTGCGCCCCTCGGTCCACACCAACTCGCCGTCCCTGAGCACCGAGGCGACGAGCGAGGGCGCCCTCCCCTCCGCCTGAGCTGTGGCGACTCGGTGCAGCAGGGCTCGACGGGTGGTGGGCAACAACTCTTCACGCGGTGATGTCATGGCCCCAGTCCACCTTCGGAGACGCCGCGCGTCGAGCGAATTCCGCCGGGCGCGCTACGCGGAGCTCGTAGATCGACCACGCTCGTCGGAACGCGTAGCCGTGGCCTTGAAGAACGTGTAGTGGAAGGCCCCGTCGTCGTCCGCGGTCCTGCGCAGATCGGCGATCCCGCGGTCCCAGTCGGCCTCGGTGATGAGGGACGAGGCCAGCGCGTCGCCCCTGACGGATTCGATCATGGCGATGAACGTGCTGCGGGTGAAGCCTTCGACGAGCTTGGGCCGGGTCCGGTCCGCGTAGACGGTGCAGGGCCGCACCCGGACGCCTTCGTAGCCCGCCTGCGTGAGTAGCGGTTGCAACTGCCGCCCGACCAGGGCGTTTCCCCCGCCGTCGGCCTGGAGCTGAACCAGGCAGTCGATCGCCGCACGGGCGTAGGCGCTGTCGGGATGGAAGAACGCCGACCCGTGGTCCCCTTCGATCACGGTGACGGTCCCGCCTGGCCGCAGCAGCCGTCGCAGTCCGGCGAGCGCCCGCTGGGCCGCCGCCAGATGCTCCAGGACGAAGCAGACGAAGATGTGGTCGAACTCGGCGTCCGGGAAAGGGAGAGCGAAGAGATCCGCACGGCACCACTGCACGTGCGCGTCGGGCGCGTGCGCCGTCACGCGGGCGCCGGCCTTCGCCAGGGATTCCGCGGACCGGTCGACGGCGACGAAACGGGCCCCGGGGCTTGAGTCGATCAGGTGGACGGTCTGGGCGCCGACCCCGCATCCGACCTCCAGGATCCGGCTCCCCGCCGGATACGCCGTGCCGGCGTGCAACAGCGCGGCGAGAGTGTCCGCCTGGTCCCCCAGCCTGCGGGCCTCACGGTGCGAGTATCCGTGGACGTAGTCAACTGCCGGTCGCGCGGCGGGATCCGGTGTCGTTGTGGTGGTGTCGGCTGCTGCGGCTGCTGTCTGCATGACCTCACCCTGCTGCCACTATGGCCCGGTGAACAGGTCCAATGACAGCGCCACTGACCGGTCCATATCGAACGGGACAGGGTCCCCGGCCCCGGGATCCGCAACCGCCGCGGCAGAGTCCCCGGCCCAAGGATCCGCGACGTACGCGGCGCCGGCCGGCGCCGACTTCCTCCAGCTGAACATCGACGACGCCCCGGCGGGTGGCCGTGCGGACTGGCTGGCCCGGCACCTGCGCCTCGCGATAGCGGACGGCCGCCTGCCGGTGGGCAGCAGGCTCCCGGCCACCCGCGTCCTCGCGGGCGAACTCCGCGTGTCCCGCGGCGTCGTCACCGAGGCCTACCAGCGCCTGAACGAGGACGGACACGTCGCCGGGCGGGGGCGAAACGGCACGGTGGTGGTCGCCGCACCGGCGAAAGCCCGGCCCGAGGCGCCCGCGGGCCCGCCTCCGCCGCCCCCGAGCGCCCTGTTCGCCGCCCCGCCCGGCACGGACGTATTCGACGCGCTGCGATCCGCCCCGGCCCGGATCGATCTCTCGCCCGGCATGCCCGATCTCGCCGCCTTCCCCCGCACCGCGTGGCTGCGCGCCGAACGCGCCGTACTCAAGGAGCTCTCGGCGTCCGACTTCGGTTACGGAGACCCGCGCGGGACCCTGGCGCTGCGGATCGCCGTCGCGGACTGGCTGGCCCGCAACCGAGGCATCCGCGCCGACCCGGGCGACGTGGTCATCGCCGCGGGCACCGCCCAGACCCTCACCCTGCTCGGCCAGGTGCTGCACGGCGACGGCATCCGCGCGGTGGCCGTGGAGGACCCCGGCTCGCTCGGCGCCCGCCAGCATCTGCGCAACGGTGGCCTCGCCACCCCACCGGTTCCGGTCGACGCCGAGGGCATCCGCGTCGACGAGCTGCGTGCCACGGACGCCCCCGCGGTACTGCTGACTCCGGCGCACCAGTTCCCGACGGGCGTGGTGCTCGGCGGTGAACGGCGGCGTGACCTGATGCGCTGGGCCACTGAGCGGGGCGGGCTCATCATCGAGGACGACTACGACGCCGAGCACCGCTACGACCGCGCTCCGGTCCCCGCCCTGCGCTCCCTGCTCGCCGAGCACGTCTGCTACGCCGGGAGCGTGTCCAAGCTGCTGGCTCCCGCGCTGCGCATCGGCTGGGTCCTCGCGCCGCCGAGGTACCGGGACGCGCTGGTCGCCGCCAAGCGCTTCGCCGACCTCGGCAACGCCGTACTGCCCCAGATCGTCCTGGCCCAGCTGATGGAATCGGGCGCCCTGGAACGCCAGTTGCGTCTCCTGCGCGGCCGCCACCGCCGCCGCCGGGACGCGATGATCGCCGCGGTGAGAACTCATCTGCCCCAGGCCGTCGTGCACGGCGCCGCGGCGGGCCTGCACCTGACGATCACCTTCGACGACGGCTTCCGCGACACCGACCTCGCGGCGGCGGCCCTGGCCCGCGGTGTGAAGGTCCAGCCCCTGTCCTGGCACAGCCAACGGCCGCACCGCCCCGGCCTGGTCCTCGGCTACGCCGCTCCCACCGCCACCGACATCGCCGAGGGCATGGCAGCCCTCGGCAAGACCTTGCGGCACCTGTCCTGACGTACCGCTGAAACCGTTGGTGGGGTCTCGCCGCCGATGGGTCTCGCCGCCGATGAGTTTCCCGCGCCGCGCCGGTCTGTACGTGGGAGACCGATTCACGGAAGGCTGGCGCCATGCGGAAATTGATCTACGGCATGAACCTGTCCCTGGACGGCTACATCGCCGCGCCCGGCGACGACATCGGCTGGAGCGTGCCGAGCGACGAGCTGTTCCAGTTCTGGTCCGACCAGCTGCGGGCGACCGAGCTGACGCTGTACGGGCGCAAGCTGTGGCAGACGATGAGCTCCTACTGGCCGACCGGCGACCAGCAACCGGGCGCCACCCCGGCGGAGATCGAGTTCGCGCACCGCTGGCGGGACATGTCGAAGGTGGTGTTCTCCTCGACGATCGACAAGGTCGACTGGAACACCCGCCTGGTCTCCGGCGACGCGGTCGCCGAGATCACCCGGCTCAAGGCCGAGGACGGCGGCCCGATGGACATCGGCGGCGCGACACTCGCCCGGGCGGCCATGCGGGCCGGGCTGATCGACGAGTACGTGCTGGCCACCGCGCCGGTCCTGGTGGGCGGCGGCACACCGTTCTTCGCCGCGCTGGACAACTGGGTGAACCTGAACCTGGTGGAGACGCGGACGTTTCCCTGCGGCGTGATCCTGACCAGGTACGAGACGAGGCACTGAGCGCCGTCCGGAAGTCACGGGCCCGGAACCGCTACGTCTGCGCCATGTCCACGAAGCGCGAGTAGTGGCCCTGGAAGGCGACCGTGATCGTCGCCGTCGGACCGTTACGGTGCTTGCCCACGATGATGTCCGCCTCGCCCGCGCGCGGAGACTCCTTCTCGTACGCGTCCTCGCGGTGCAGCAGGATCACCATGTCCGCGTCCTGCTCGATCGAGCCGGATTCACGCAGGTCGGAGACCTGGGGCTTCTTGTCCGTGCGCTGCTCGGGGCCACGGTTCAGCTGCGAGAGCGCGATGACCGGGACCTCGAGCTCCTTGGCGAGCAGCTTCAGGTTTCGCGACATGTCCGAGACCTCTTGCTGGCGGCTCTCGGCGCGCTTGGAACCACCGGACTGCATCAGCTGCAGATAGTCGATGATCACCATCTTGATGTCGCTGCGCTGCTTGAGGCGGCGGCACTTGGCGCGGATCTCCATCATCGACAGGTTCGGGGAGTCGTCGATGTAGAGCGGGGCCGCCGAGACCTCGGGCATCCGGCGCGCGAGCCGCGTCCAGTCCTCGTCCGTCATCGTGCCGGAGCGCATGTGGTGCAGCGCCACCCGTGCCTCCGCGGACAGCAGGCGCATCGCGATCTCGTTGCGCCCCATTTCCAGGGAGAAGATGACGCTGGGCAGGTTGTGCTTGATGGACGCGGCGCGCGCGAAGTCGAGCGCCAGCGTGGACTTACCCATGGCGGGACGGGCCGCGATGACGATCATCTGGCCGGGGTGCAGACCGTTCGTCAGCGAGTCGAAGTCGGTGAAGCCCGTCGGCACGCCCGTCATCTCACCGCTGCGCGAACCGATCGCCTCGATCTCGTCGAGCGCGCCCTCCATGATGTCGCCGAGCGGCAGATAGTCCTCGCTGGTGCGCTGCTCGGTGACCGCGTAGATCTCGGCCTGGGCGCTGTTGACGATCTCGTCGACGTCGCCGTCGGCCGCGTATCCCATCTGTGTGATGCGCGTGCCCGCCTCGACGAGGCGGCGCAGGACCGCCCGCTCGTGGACGATCTCCGCGTAGTACTCGGCGTTCGCCGCCGTCGGCACCGTCTGCACCAGCGTGTGCAGATACGAGGCCCCGCCGACCTTGGTGATCTCGCCGCGCTTGGTGAGCTCGGCCGCCGCGGTGATCGGGTCGGCCGGCTCCCCCTTGGCGTACAGGTCGAGGATCGCCGTGTAGATCGTCTCGTGCGCGGGTCGGTAGAAATCGTGGCCCTTGAGCACCTCGACGACATCGGCGATGGCGTCCTTGGAGAGCAGCATGCCGCCGAGCACCGACTGCTCGGCATCGAGGTCCTGCGGCGGTACGCGCTCGAAGGCGGTTCCGCCGCCGCCGTCCCAGCCCCCGCCTTCACGGCCACGCTCGTGCTGCTCGTCGCGGCCTCGGCCTCCGTCGCGGCGCTGTCGGGAGGCGGGCAGACGGTCACTGGGACCGCTGTCGGCCCAGGGGTCGTCCAAGGGCTCGGAAATACTCACCGGGCCACCTCCCTCACGTCCGCCGCGCGGACCTAGCCGTGCCCCTCTTTCTTACGGCACGACACTGACAAATAAGCGGCCCAACTCCGGTTCTGACGCGTCGGATTTACGGGCTTTCCGAGGCAGGATCACGAGGGGGGCGCCGCCCTACGGTAGGCCCGTGGCCACCGTCAGCCAATCTGGTTATCCACAGGCGGTGTGGATGACGGGCGCGTTGCTGTGGAGAACCCCGCCAAACCTGTGCACGGCTCGGTGGACAGCCCTGTGAACAAGCACTCAGCCTTCTCTACAAACACGCCCTGACCTGCGCGTTTCACATCCACCGGCTGTGCAGAAGAAAAACTTCCCCAGTCGGCCCAAGATCCTGCCGAACAGCGCCCCGATGAGCGTCCGACTCGAGACCAGGTAAGGGTCTTAAGGACATTGCATCTCTTACCTGTGGAAGATTAGATTGGTGTCCATGACACAGGCTCCCGCGGCGACCAAGGCCGCTCGGCGACAGCATGACCGAGAGATCATCGCCCTCGCCGTTCCCGCCTTCGGCGCACTCGTCGCCGAGCCTCTCTTCGTGATGGCCGACAGCGCCATCGTGGGCCATCTCGGCACCGCACAACTGGCCGGACTCGGCGTCGCCTCGGCGCTCCTCACCACCGCCGTGAGCGTCTTTGTCTTCCTCGCCTACGCGACCACGGCCGCCGTCGCCCGCCGGGTCGGCGCCGGAGATCTCCAGGCCGCCATCCGCCAGGGCATGGACGGCATCTGGCTCGCCCTCCTGCTCGGCGCCGCCGTCATCGCCGTCGTCCTTCCCACCGCGCCCGCGCTCGTGGAGCTCTTCGGCGCATCGGACACCGCGGCACCGTACGCGATCACGTACCTCCGCATCTCCTCGCTCGGCATCCCCGCCATGCTCGTCGTGCTCGCCTCCACCGGTGTCCTGCGCGGACTGCAGGACACGAAGACCCCGCTGTACGTGGCGCTCGGCGGCTTCGTCGCCAACGGCGTCCTGAACGTGGCCCTCGTCTACGGCGCCGGCTGGGGCATCGCAGGCTCCGCCTGGGGCACCGTCATCGCCCAGTGCGCGATGGCCGCCGTGTACCTCTTCGTCGTCGTCCGCGGAGCCAGACGGCACGGCGCCTCCCTGCGCCCCGACGCCGCCGGCATCAGGGCCTGCGCCCAAGCGGGCGCACCACTCCTCGTCCGTACGCTCTCGCTGCGGGCCATCCTGATGATCGCGACCGCGGTGGCGGCCCGCCTCGGCGACGCCGATGTGGCCGCCCACCAGATCATCCTGTCCCTGTGGAGCCTGCTGGCCTTCGCACTCGACGCCATCGCCATCGCCGGCCAGGCGATCATCGGCCGCTACCTGGGCGCGAACGATCCCCAGGGCGCGCGCGACGTCTGCCGCCGCATGGTGCAGTGGGGCATCGCATCGGGGGTCGTGCTCGGTGTCCTTGTCGTCCTCGCCCGGCCGCTGTTCATCCCGCTCTTCTCCAGCGACTCCGTCGTCCAGGACGCGGCCCTGCCCGCACTCGTGGTGGTCGCCATCTCCCAGCCGATCTGCGGCATCGTCTACGTCCTCGACGGCGTCCTGATGGGCGCGGGAGACGGCCCGTATCTGGCCTGGGCGATGCTGGCCACGCTGGCGGTCTTCGCTCCAGCGGCGCTCCTCGTACCGACCCTCGGCGGCGGACTGACCGCCGTCTGGGCAGCGATGACCCTGATGATGGCGGTCCGCATGGTGACCCTCTGGCTGCGCACACGCTCCGGCCACTGGATCGTCACCGGCGCCACCCGCTGAACCTGACCCGCTGTTTCACGTGAAACAGCCTGCGTGAAACAGCGGTGTCCGTGAAACACGTTGGGCCGCACCCTGAGGGTGCGGCCCAACGGTTGCTTCAGCCCTGCCAAGCGCAGTGCTTAGGCGGAGACGACCTCGATGTTGACCTCAGCGGCAACCTCGGGGTGCAGACGCACGGACGTCGCGTGGGCGCCCAGCGTCTTGATCGGCGAGCCCAGCTCGACACGGCGCTTGTCGATCTTCGGACCACCGGCAGCCTCGATCGCCGAAGCGACGTCAGCCGGGGTGACGGAACCGAAGAGACGACCGGCGTCGCCGGAGCGGACGGCCAGACGGACCTTGACGCCCTCGAGCTTGGCCTTGACCTCGTTGGCCTGCTCGATGGTCGCGATCTCGTGGATCTTGCGAGCACGACGGATCTGCTCGACGTCCTTTTCGCCACCCTTGGTCCAGCGGATCGCAAAGTTCCGCGGGATCAGGTAGTTGCGGGCGTAGCCGTCCTTGACGTCTACGACCTCGCCGGCGGCACCGAGGCCGGAGACCTCGTGGGTGAGGATGATCTTCATTAGTCAGTCACCCTTCCCTTATCGCGCGGTGGACGTGTAGGGCAGCAGCGCCATCTCACGGCTGTTCTTCACGGCCGTGGCGACGTCACGCTGGTGCTGCGTGCAGTTGCCGGTCACGCGGCGGGCACGGATCTTGCCGCGGTCGGAAATGAACTTCCGCAGCATGTTCGTGTCCTTGTAGTCCACGTACGTGACCTTGTCCTTGCAGAATGCGCAGACCTTCTTCTTAGGCTTGCGCACAGGCGGCTTCGCCATGGTGTTTCTCCTGTGTGATCAAGAAGTGTGGGAACGGCCCACCCTTGGCCCTGAGGCCTAGAAGGGAGGCTCGTCCGAGTAGCCGCCGCCAGAGCCGCCGGAGCCGCCGGAGCTTCCGCCCCAGCCACCGCCGCCGCCCTGCTGGCCGCCGCCGGCCGGCGCACCGGTCGCCCAGGGGTCGTCGGCGGGAGCACCGCCGCCGCCCTGCTGCTGACCGCCACCGGAGCCGCCGCCCCAGTTGCCGCCGCCCTGCTGGCCGCCGCCACCGCCGCCGAATCCGCCGCCCTGGCCGCCTCGGCCGGTGGTCTTGGTGACCTTGGCCGTGGCGTTCTTCAAGCTGGCGCCGACTTCCTCGACGTCCAGCTCGTAGACCGTGCGCTTGATGCCCTCACGGTCCTCGTAGGACCGCTGCTTCAACCGGCCCTGCACGACGACGCGCATGCCTCGCTGAAGCGACTCCGCGACGTTCTCCGCCGCCTGACGCCAGACCGAGCAGGTGAGGAAGAGGCTCTCGCCGTCCTTCCACTCATTGGTCTGACGGTCGAAGGTGCGGGGAGTGGACGCGACACGGAACTTCGCGACCGCCGCACCGGACGGGGTGAAGCGCAGCTCGGGGTCGTCGACAAGATTGCCGACTACCGTGATGACGGTCTCGCCTGCCATGGGGGAACCTCTCGGCGGGTTTGCTGCTGGCTGCTTTTGCTGCTGCTACTCGGATCCCGAGTACCGCTGAGCTACGGAGCTCAGTGGGTCTCGGGACGGAGGACCTTGGTCCGGAGGACCGACTCGTTCAGGTTCATCTGGCGGTCGAGCTCCTTGACGACCGCAGGCTCGGCCTGCAGGTCGATGACCGAGTAGATGCCCTCGGGCTTCTTCTTGATCTCGTACGAGAGACGACGACGGCCCCAGGTGTCGACCTTCTCAACCTTTCCGTTGCCCTCACGGACGACGGAGAGGAAGTTCTCGATCAACGGGGAGACAGCGCGCTCCTCGAGATCGGGGTCGAGGATGACCATCACTTCGTAGTGACGCATGTGGAACCCACCTCCTTTGGACTCAGCGGCCACGGTCGTTCCGTGGCAGGAGGGTCGTGATGCGTACGCAACGATATCGGCAGCCACTGACAATCGGGCTTCCCGATCAGTAGACCGATCGGGAGTCCCTGCCATGGCCTGGGCAGACACCGGTGCAGACGGTACAGAGTACCCGCACCTGGGCTTCCGGTTGAAATCCGGCCGCGGAAGGGCAGAATCTGTACACATCGGGTGTGTATGGCGCTACAGTGCGCCGCTTTCCGCAGGAGGTGCCTTATGGCACAGACATTGCGACCGAACACCGCCGGTTCTCTCTTCGCCACCGACGGCAAGGCCCATCCCGTGCAGGACACGCTGCTCGGCGTGACCCTGATCCTGGGTGCGATCGCCTTCGTCTCGGCGATGTTCCACAATCTCCACCTGCTCAGCTCCTGGGCCGGCCTGGTGGGGATCGCCACGGGTGCCTGGGGACAGTTCATCTCCGAGACGACCCGCGAACGCTTCGGCCTGATCCTCGGCCTCGGAGCATCGGCGGTCGGATTCTTCCTGGGTATGGCCCACGGCGGACTCTTCGGCGGGCTCTGGTAGCCACCCCTCGACGCCCCCGCCGCGCACAGGGCGGGGGTCAAGGTTCCGTACGCCCAGACGGGGCGCTCTCGGGGCACAGTAGGCTTCGGCGCGAGAGCCGGAGCCCCTGTACCCATGGGGACACACCAGCCCGAGGAGCGCCCCGAATGAGTCTGACCCTGAGGACCATCAGTCGCGAGCAGCATCTGGCGTATATCCAGAGCCTGCCGTCGGCAAGTCATTGCCAGGTCCCGGCATGGGCGGATGTGAAGAGTGAATGGCGTTCGGAGAACCTGGGCTGGTTCGACGACCGGACCGGCGAACTCGTCGGCGCGGGCCTGGTGCTCTACCGACAGCTGCCCAAGGTGAAGCGCTACCTCGCGTACCTTCCCGAGGGCCCGGTCATCAATTGGTACGCCCCGAACCTGGACGACTGGCTGCAGCCGATGCTCGCGCATCTGAAGCGGCAGGGCGCCTTCTCCGTGAAGATGGGCCCGCCGGTCGTCATCCGGCGCTGGGACGCTCCCGCGATCAAGTCGGGCATCCAGAACCCGGACGTGAAGCGCCTGCGGGACGTCGAGGCCACGCACATCGAGCCGCGTGCCTTCGAAGTCTCCGACCGGCTGCGCAAGATGGGCTGGCAGCAGGGCGAGGACGGCGGCGCCGGATTCGGTGACGTACAGCCGCGTTATGTCTTCCAAGTCCCGCTGGCCAACCGCTCCTTGGACGAGGTCCTCAAGGGCTTCAACCAGCTGTGGCGACGCAATATCAAGAAGGCCGAGAAGGCCGGCGTCGAGGTCGTCCAGGGCGGTTACGAGGACCTCGCCGAATGGCAGCGCCTTTACGAGATCACCGCGGTCCGCGACAAGTTCCGTCCGCGGCCGCTGGGTTACTTCCAGCAGATGTGGCGGGCCCTCAACTCCGAGGACCCCAACCGCATGCGGCTGTACTTCGCGCGGCACAACGGCGTGAACCTGTCCGCGGCGACGATGCTCGTCGTCGGCGGCCACGTCTGGTACTCCTACGGCGCGTCGGACAACATCGGCCGTGAGGTCAGGCCCTCGAACGCGATGCAGTGGCGGATGCTCCGGGACGCCTACGCGCTCGGCGCCACCGTCTATGACTTGCGGGGCATCTCCGACTCTCTGGACGAGACGGACCACCTCTTCGGACTGATTCAGTTCAAGGTGGGCACGGGTGGAGAGGCTGTCGAGTACATCGGCGAGTGGGACTTCCCGCTCAACAAGCTGCTCCACAAGGCGCTCGACATCTACATGTCGCGCCGCTGACCGCACCGCCCCGGCACAATTCGCGCAACCCCGAATAGTCTTCATACCTCTGATACACCGCAGCCACGAGAAAGGTTCCGGGATCCGGCCATGGCGCTCACGCTCTATGTCGACACCGCGCGCTGGCGGGCACACCACAAGCACGTGCTGGAGCAGTTCCCGGGAATCGTCCCGGTCTGCAAGGGCAACGGCTACGGCTTCGGTCATGAGCGCCTCGCGGAAGAAGCGACCCGCTTCGGCTCCGACGTCCTCGCCGTCGGCACCACGTACGAAGCCGCCCGGATCAAGGACTGGTTCAGCGGTGACCTGCTGGTCCTGACCCCGTTCCGGCGGGGCGAGGAGCCCGTGCCGCTGCCCGACCGCGTCATCCGCTCCGTGTCGTCCCTGGACGGCGTACACGGCCTCGTGGGCGCCCGCGTCGTCATCGAGGTCATGTCCTCGATGAAGCGGCACGGCGTGAGCGAGCAGGAGCTCTCACAGCTGCACGCGGCCATCGAGGACGTGCGGCTCGAGGGCTTCGCGATCCACCTGCCGCTGGACCGCACCGACGGCTCGGACGCCGTCGAGGAGGTCATCGGCTGGATGGACCGGCTGCGTGCCGCCCGTCTTCCGCTGCACACGATGTTCGTCAGCCACCTCAAGGCCAACGAACTCGCCCGCCTGCAGCAGCAGTTCCCGCAGACGCGCTTCCGCGCACGCATTGGTACGCATCTGTGGCTGGGTGACCACGAGGCCACCGAGTACCGCGGCGCCGTCCTGGACGTCACGCAGGTGACCAAGGGCGACCGCTTCGGCTACCGCCAGCAGAAGGTCGCGTCCGACGGCTGGCTGGTCGTCGTCGCGGGCGGCACGTCGCACGGCGTCGGCCTGGAGGCGCCGAAGGCGCTGCACGGCATGGTGCCGCGGGCGAAGGGCGTGGCCCGCGCGGGCCTCGCGACCGTCAACCGCAACCTCTCGCCCTTCGTCTGGGGTGGCAAGCAGCGCTGGTTCGCGGAGCCGCCGCACATGCAGGTCTCCATCCTCTTCGTACCCTCGGACGCGCCCGAGCCGAAGGTGGGCGAAGAGCTGGTGGCCCATCTGCGGCACACCACCACGCAGTTCGACCGCATCGTCGACCGCTGATCGCGGCCGGAACGACCACAGGCCGAACAGGCTGAACAGACTGAAGGGCCGGGAGCGACAACTGTCGTTCCCGGCCCTTCAGCCGTTCCTGGCCTTCAGTCGTTCCCGGCCACCTCAGCGGCCTGTTCGCTCAGGGCGAAACGTCGCCCGACGTCGTCCCCCATCGCACCTGAGGCGCCTCGGTGGCGTGCACCGCGTGCCGCGGCGGATGCGCCGCCTGACCGAGGACGAAGACGTCCTGTGCGCCGTCCAGGACGCCCCCTGAGGGGTCATCGTCCCCGGACCGCCGTACCGGGTCCCTCTCCGGCATCAGGATGTCGCGTACGACCACGGCACACAGGTACAGCGTCCCCAGCAGGTGGACCACGATGGCGAGTTGATAGCCCTCGGTCGGCAGGCCCTTGTGAGCGTCTCCGCTTGTCGTGTACGCGAGGTACAGCCAGATCCCCAGGAAGTACCCGACCTCGCAGGCCTGCCAGATCAGGAAGTCACGCCAGCGCGGCCGGGCCAGCGCTGCGAGGGGGATCAGCCACAGTACGTACTGCGGCGAGTAGACCTTGTTGGTGAGGATGAACGCGGCGACCACCAGAAAGGCGAGCTGCGCGAAGCGCGGGCGGCGCGGCGCGGTCAGCCCCAGCGCGCCGACTCCGAGGCAGGCAAGCAGCATCAGGGCCGTCGCCAAGGTGTTGACCGTGTCCGTGGACAGCGGGTCGTCCATGCGCTGCGAGAGGATCAGCCAGAACGAGCCGAAGTCGACGCCCCGCTCCTGGCTGAAGGTGTAGAACTTCGCCCAGCCCTCGCGGATGTGGAAGCCCGTCGCGTCATGCGCGATCATCACCGGCAGGTTCACCACGAGCCAGGCCCCCACCGCGGCCCCGGCCGTCATGAGGAACGGCCGCCAGCGCCCTGCCCGCCAGCACAGGATGAGCAGCGGCCCCAGGAGCAGCGCCGGGTAAAGCTTCGCGGCGGTCGCCAGGCCCAGCAGGACGCCCGCGGAGAACGTCCCCCCGCGCGCCCACATCAGCATCGCGGCAGCCGTGAGAGCAACGGCGAACAGGTCCCAGTTGATGGTGGCCGTCAACGCGAAGGCGGGCGCCAGGGCGACCATCAGGCCGTCCCAGGGGCGGCGCCTGTGAGTGCGGGCGACACAGACGGCGATGACCGCCGTACAGGCCATCAGCATCCCGGCATTGACCATCCAGTAGAACTTCTCCTGGTGCTGGATGCTGCCGCTGCCAGGGGTCAGCCAGGAGGCCACCTCCATGAACACACCGGTCAGCACCGGGTACTCGAGGTACTCCATGTCGCCGGGCAGCTTGTCGAAGTAGGGCACGAGCCCGTCGGCGAAACCACGCCCCTGGTAGAGGTGCGGGATGTCGGAGTAACAGGCGTGCGTGTACTGCGAGCTCGCGCCCTGGAACCAGGCGCCGTCGTAGCACGGCATCTTCTGCACCATGCCGAGCGCGAACATCCCGATGGCCACGAGCGCGATGACGCGTACGGGGGTCCACCATGTCGCCGCGTACAGCACTCTGCGGCCGATGGGTCCCCCGATCAGCTCACTGCCGGCCGCGGCGACCTCATCCTCCTTGGTCGGCCGTACGGGTTCCGGCTGTTGCGCACTGGTGGTCTTGTGCACGCTCGTGCGCGTCGTCTCTGCACTGGGCATGCCGCACATCCTGCCGTACGCGCCTGAGAAGACGACGAGGGCCGCCACACCGGTGCGGTGTGGCGGCCCTCGTCAGCGCTCAGCGGCGCATGTTTCACGTGAAACAGTGCGTTTCACGTGAAACACACTCACGGGGAGCTCGATCAGCCTGACGGGCCGCCGAAGATGCCTCCGTTGCCGTTGCCGTTGCTGTTTCCACCGCCCGTTGGTTCGTCCGTGGCCGGTGGTGACTCCCCGCCGGTACTCCCGTCGGTGGTGCCACCGTCCGCCTGGCCGCCGTTGTTGTTGCACTGCCAGTCCCAGTCGGCACAGGACTCACCGGGATCGGGGCTGTCCGAGGGCGTCGGGGACGGTCCGGTGTCCGAGGGGGTCGGTGAGGGAGACTTCTCCGGCTCTTCGGTCTTCGACGGGGTCGGGCTCGGGGCGGGCGGCGGGGTCTCGCCGACGACCGAACCGATCGGCTGGGGGACCGGGAAGTTGATCACGCGCTCGCCCTTCAGGGCCTGCTCCATGTAGTCCTTCCAGATCTGCGCCGGGAACGAAGCGCCGTGGATCTTCTCCTCGCCACCCGTTCCGAACATCTCCAGGAACTCGCGCTTCTTGTTCCCTTCGTTGTCGTCGAGGCGGTACATGCTGATCGCGGTGGAAAGCTGCGGGGTGTACCCGACGAACCAGGCGGACTTGTTGCCGTCGGTCGTACCGGTCTTGCCCGCCACCTGGCGGCCGCTCAGCTGAGCCGACGTGCCAGTGCCCTTCTCGACGACGGTCCTGAGCACGTCGGTGACGTTGTCGGCGACCGATTCGTCGAAGGCACGCTTGGGCTGCGGGTCGTGCTGGTAGACGGTGCTGCCCTTGTGCTCGACCTTCTTGACCGAGTACGGATCGTTCTGCTTGCCGCTGGACGCGAAGGTGGAGTACGCGCCGGCCATGCGGATCGCGCTCGGAGAGGACGTACCGAGCGAGAAGGACGGGTAATTGGCGCTGGCCAGGCTGTTCTCCTTGATGCCGGAGGCGATGGCAGCCTCCTTCACCTTGTCCAGGCCGACGTCCATGCCGAGCTGCACATAGGCCGAGTTGACGGACTCCCGCATCGCTTCACGGAGGTCGATCTGGTAGGTCGGCGCGTTGTACGACTGGTCACCGTCGTTGGTCTGCAGCCACTCCTTGCCTTCTCGGTCCGTCCAGATGCTGTCGTTGTAGTTCTTGATCTTGAGCTTGTTCTTGCCGCTGTAGAGGCTCTTGGGATTGACGATCGTGCGCTGAGTCTCGTCCTGGACTTCCGGCCCGTCCTTGGCGCGCGTTCCGTCCTTGAACGCCGCTGCCAGCACGAAGGGCTTGAACGTCGAGCCGACCTGCGCACCGGTCTGGTCCGCGTTGTTGGTGAAGTGCTTGGTCGCGTCCTCACCGCCGTAGATGGCCTCGATCGCCCCGTTCTTCGGATCCACGGACGCGCCACCGAACTGGACGTGGGTGTCCTTGTCCTTACGCAGATTGGGTTTGATCTTGGCCTTGCGGACCTTCTCCACGGATTTCTCGAGCTCCTTGACCTTCGTCCTGTCGAAGGTCGTGTGGATCTCGTAGCCGCCCTGCTGGAGGTCGTTGGCCGTGATCTCGCCGTTGCTGTTGTTGATCACGTAGGCCTTGGCCAGGTCGACCAGGTATCCGACCTGACCACCCAGCTGAGCGTTGGAGCGAGGGTTGTGCAGCCTCGGGAATTCCCTGTACTTGTTCCGGACCTCGGCGGTCAGGTGCCCGTCCTTGACCTCTTCGTCGAGGATCCAGTTCCAACGCTTGGTGGCACGATCGCGGTTTGCCTGCGGCGAGGCCGCCGGGTCGACCTCGGGGGCACCCGCCGGGTCGTAGTACGTGGCGCCCTTGAGGACCGTCGCCAGGAGCGCGCACTGGCTGGGGTTCAGGTCGGCGGCGTCCTTGTCGAAGTAGGCGCGGGCGGCGGCCTGGATGCCATAGGCCCCACGGCCGTAGTAGGCGGTGTTGAGGTACCCCGCCATGATCTCTTCCTTGGGGACCGTCCGGCCGACCTTTATGGAGATGAAGAGCTCTTTGAACTTACGCGTGAACGTCTGCGACTGGTCTCCCAGGCGTGCGTTCTTCACGTACTGCTGAGTGATGGTCGAGCCACCCTGGGTCTCGCCGCCCTTGGCCATGTTGACCAGGGCACGCGTGATGCCCATGGGGTCGACGCCCTTGTCGTCCTCGAACGTCTTGTTCTCGGCCGAGATGACGGCGGTGCGCATCGCCTCGGGGATCTTGTCGTAGTCGATGATCTGGCGGTTCGTCTCACCGCCGGTCGCGACCATCTGCTTGCCGTCGGCCCAGTAGTAGACGTTGTTCTGCGCCTTGGCCGCTTCGTCGACCTTCGGCACCTCCACCAAGGCGTACGCGATCCCGGTGATCGCCATCAGGCTGCCGAGGAAGCCGACGAACAGGCCGGTGACCAGACGCCAGGACGGAACCCAGCGCCGCAGACCATCCTTGTTCGCACGCGGGTAGTCGATGAACCGCTTCTTGCGGGGCTCGTGACCGCCACGGCCTCGGCCGCGGCCCGGCCCGTTCGGGCCACCACCGCCGCGCCGACCGCCGCCACCGGCTCCTTCGGCCGCTCTGCGGCGGCCTCCGCCCGCGCCGACAGCACCACTGCGCTGCGCGGCACGACGGGCCTCGGCACGGCCGCCGTAGGACCGGTCCCCGTCGTCAGGGGCCCCTGATCCGTGCGAGCCGGTTGAGGAAGTGGGCGATCCAGTGGCGCCACGCGGTGCCGCGCGGCGACCCGACGACGCGCCTGGGACGCCGCGTCTGGCCGCGGCGCGTCCGCCGCCCTGCGGCTGCGGCGGTTTGCGACGGTGCTCGCTCATCGAACGATTACTCCTCGGGCAGGCGCAGGTATCCGCGCCTGGAAACGGCGGCTGGTTTCCGGTCCCCCCGAAGTACGGATGCGCCCTTCTCAGCGCTCATCCGCACTACACCAGGGACAACGACGCCCTCACGCGTCACTTGGTTCCCGGCGGTCTGCATGGCGCACAGACTACGCACCGTCAAAACCCTCTTAGGGCAGAAGTTCACCCCAAATCAGGCAAGTTACTTCCTACGAATCGGTGATGTGACGCCGTTCACCGTTTCCCCCCTTGCCCCAGCAGGAAGGCCGTTCTATCGTCTCGATGTATCGAGTCGATACATCAGCTCGGCATAAAGACCGTGTCGACAGACGCTGGCAGACGGGAGGCGAAGATGAGCAGACGCTCCGGCATCCTCGAGTTCGCCGTGCTCGGCCTGCTGCGCGAGTCCCCGATGCACGGCTATGAGCTGCGTAAACGGCTCAATACATCGCTGGGAGTGTTCCGCGCCTTCAGCTACGGGACGCTCTACCCCTGCCTCAAGACGCTGGTCGCCAACGGCTGGTTGATCGAGGAATCGGGCGGCACCCCGGAGGAGGCCCTCGCGGCCCCCCTCTCCGGGCGCCGCGCCAAGATCGTCTATCGGCTGACGGCGGAAGGTAAGGAGCACTTCGAGGAGCTGCTCTCACAGACCGGCCCCGACGCGTACGAGGACGAACACTTCGCCGCCCGCTTCGCCTTCTTCGGGCAGACCTCGCGGGACGTACGCATGCGGGTGCTCGAGGGGCGTCGCAGCCGCCTCGAGGAGCGTCTGGAGAAGATGCGCGCCTCCCTGGCCCGTACCCGGGAGCGCCTGGACGACTACACGCTTGAGCTGCAGCGGCACGGAATGGAGTCCGTGGAGCGCGAAGTGCGCTGGCTGAACGAGCTCATCGAGAGCGAGCGCGCGGGGCGGGACCAGCAACGGTCCGCCCCGGACAGCTCCGCTCAGCACGACAGCACATCTGGGGAGTCGGGCGGCCTGCCCCGGCGGCGGGACTTGAACCCGCCGCCGGATCCGTCCGATGACACCGCCAAGTGAGGCCCCGCGGTCCGCAGGGTCTCATCCGGAATACACAGATCACACAGGGAGCAACCGGAATGGGTTCGGTTCGCGTAGCCATCGTCGGCGTGGGCAACTGCGCCGCCTCGCTGGTCCAGGGCGTCGAGTACTACAAGGACGCAGACCCGGACACCAAGGTCCCGGGCCTGATGCACGTCCAGTTCGGCGAGTATCACGTCGGCGATGTCGAGTTCGTCGCCGCGTTCGACGTGGACGCCAAGAAGGTCGGGCTCGACCTCTCTGACGCCATCGGCGCCAGCGAGAACAACACCATCAAGATCTGCGACGTGCCGAACAAGGGCGTCACCGTCCAGCGCGGCCACACCCACGACGGTCTGGGCAAGTACTACCGCGAGACGATCGAAGAGTCCGCCGAGGCCCCCGTCGACGTCGTCCAGATCCTCAAGGACAAGCAGGTCGACGTCCTCGTCTGCTACCTGCCGGTGGGTTCCGAGGACGCCGCGAAGTTCTACGCGCAGTGCGCCATCGACGCCAAGGTCGCCTTCGTCAACGCTCTCCCGGTCTTCATCGCCGGCACCAAGGAGTGGGCCGACAAGTTCACCGAGGCGGGCGTCCCGATCGTCGGCGACGACATCAAGTCGCAGGTCGGCGCCACCATCACGCACCGCGTGATGGCGAAGCTGTTCGAGGACCGCGGTGTCCGTCTCGAGCGCACGATGCAGCTCAACGTCGGCGGCAACATGGACTTCAAGAACATGTTGGAGCGCGACCGCCTCGAGTCCAAGAAGATCTCGAAGACGCAGTCCGTCACCTCGCAGATCCGCGACCGTGACATGGGCGCCGACAACGTCCACATCGGCCCGTCCGACTACGTCGCGTGGCTCGACGACCGCAAGTGGGCGTACGTCCGCCTCGAGGGCCGCGCCTTCGGTGACGTCCCGCTGAACCTGGAGTACAAGCTCGAGGTCTGGGACTCCCCGAACTCGGCGGGTGTCATCATCGACGCCCTGCGCGCCGCGAAGATCGCCAAGGACCGCGGCATCGGCGGCCCGATCCTCTCCGCGTCCTCGTACTTCATGAAGTCCCCGCCGGTGCAGTACTTCGACGACGAGGCGTACGAGAACGTCGAGAAGTTCATCAAGGGCGAGGTCGAGCGCTAGCGAGACACAGAGGGGCGCGCTAAAGCCCGCCGCTTGAACAGCTGTTGAGGGTCCTCGGGCAATCCGCCCGGGGACCCTCCTCGTATGTGAGGCTGTGCCCCATGGCTGTCGTCGGTGACCTGCGCATACTGCTGCGCCTGCGGGACTTCCGGCGCCTGCTCGCCGTGCGGCTGATCTCCCAGGGCGCGGACGGCGTCTATCAGGTGGCCCTCGCCACGTACGTCGTCTTCTCGCCGGAGAAGCAGACCTCGCCGGGCGCGATCGCCTCCGCGATGGCGGTGCTGCTCCTGCCGTACTCACTGATCGGCCCCTTCGCCGGCGTGCTCCTCGACCGCTGGCCACGCCGTCAGGTCTTTCTGTACGGCAACCTGCTGCGGACCGCCCTTGCCTCGGTGACCGCGGTGCTGATGCTGAGCGGCGTGCCGGACTGGCTCTTCTACGCCTCCGCGCTCTGCGTCACGGCCGTCAACCGTTTCGTCCTCGCCGGGCTCTCGGCGGCGCTGCCGCGCGTGGTCGACGACGAGCGCCTGGTGATGGCCAACTCCCTCTCACCGACCGCGGGGACGCTGGCCGCCACCGTGGGCGGCGGCCTCGCGTTCGTCGTACGCCTGGCGGGCTCAGACTCGGACGCGGCGGTCGTCCTGCTCGGGGCCGCCCTGTACCTCTGCGCGGCGCTCGCCTCGCTGCGGATGGCGCGTGACCTCCTCGGCCCGGACCCTGAGTTGGTGCGGCCACGGCTCGGCGCGGCGCTCTCCGGTACGGCGCGGGACCTGATGGCCGGGGTGCGGCATCTGTCGCAGCGGCGCCCGGCCGCCCGCGCGCTCCTCGCGATGACACTCATGCGGTTCTGCTACGGCGCCCTGACGGTCATGGTCCTGATGCTCTGCCGGTACGCCTGGTCGTCCTCGGAGTCCGACGGGCTCGCCCTGCTCGGGCTCGCGGTGGGCGTCTCCGGGGCGGGCTTCTTCGCGGCGGCCGTGGTGACTCCCTGGGCGGTGAACCGGCTGACGGCCGGCGGCTGGATCGTCACCTGCGCGGGCGCCGCGGCAATCCTGGTACCGGCGCTCGCCCTCCCCTTCACACCGACCCCGCTACTCATCGCCGCGTTCCTGCTGGGGCTGACGACACAGGGGGCGAAGATCGCCACGGACACGGTGGTGCAGTCGGCGGTGGACGACAGCTTCCGTGGCCGGATCTTCTCGGTCTACGACGTCCTGTTCAACGTCGCCTTCGTCGGCGCGGCGGGAGTAGCCGCGCTGATGCTGCCGCCTGACGGGCGATCGGTGCCGCTGGTGGTCACGGTGGCCGTTATCTACGCAGCAATTGCTGCCGCTATGGCCAGATTTGACGCGCAGTAAGTGTCACATCAATGCCACAGAGCCCCTCTGGGCTACAGAGTTGTCGCTGCGTCCCTATAACTTACGGACGTCGTATCCGCGCCATAGCGCTTCCGTTCGAGGGGGACCCCCAAAGTGACTACTCCGCCCCAGGGCCAGAATCCGTACGGCCAGGGCGTGCAGCCGCACCCCGGCCAGCCGGGACAGCCGGGCCAGCCCGGCGTTCCGCAGCAGCCCTACCCGCCGTACAACCAGGGGGCGCCAGTTCCTCCTCCGGCCGCGCCGAGCGGTGGTGGGCGCGGCAAGAAGCTCATGCTGCGCATCGGCGGCTTCATCGTTGTCGCCATCCTCATCGCTGCCGGTAAGTGGTACTTCGGCCAGAGCGACGCCGAGACCACCGCTGTCGGCGACTGCCTGCACAACAAGGGCACCCAGTCGCAGCCGGATCTGAAGAACACCGACTGCTCCTCCAGCGACGCCGAGTTCAAGGTCATCGAGAAGTTCGACGACACGAGCAGCGTCAGCAAGTGCGAGACGGTCAAGGGGACCGAGGTCTCCTACTACCAGACCGGCGGCAGCCACGATGTCGTGCTCTGCTTGAAGTCCGCGAAGTAACGACGTACGCGAAGGGGGCACTGTTTCACGTGAAACAGTGCCCCCTTCGCATGTCCGGATCCGGTGCGATGTTTCACGTGAAACATCGCACCGTGCCTCATCTCACTCCTGTGCGGCCCACCACTCCCTGAGCGCCGCGATCGCCGCGTCGCGCTCCATCGGCCCGTTCTCCAGCCGCAGCTCCAGCAGGAACTTGTAGGCCTGGCCGATCACCGGGCCCGGCCGCACATCCAAGATCTCCATGATCTCGTTGCCGTCCAGGTCGGGGCGGATCGAGTCCAGCTCCTCCTGCTCCTGGAGCCGCGCGATGCGCTCCTCAAGGCCGTCGTACGCACGCGACAGCGCATTGGCCTTGCGCTTGTTGCGCGTCGTGCAGTCGGACCGGGTCAGCTTGTGCAGCCGATCGAGGAGAGGGCCCCCGTCGCGCACGTAGCGGCGTACGGCCGAGTCCGTCCACTCGCCCGTTCCGTAGCCGTGGAAGCGCAGGTGCAGCTCCACCAGGCGCGAGACGTCCTTCACGAGCTCGTTCGAGTACTTGAGCTCCGTCATCCGCTTCTTGGTCATCTTGGCGCCCACCACCTCGTGGTGGTGGAAGGAGACCCGGCCGTCGTCCTCGAAGCGCCGCGTCCGCGGCTTCCCGATGTCATGCAGCAGCGCCGCGAGCCGCAGCGTCAGATCCGGGCCGTCCTCCTCCAGCGCCATGGCCTGTTCAAGGACGATCAGCGAGTGGTCGTAGACGTCCTTGTGGCGGTGGTGCTCGTCACTCTCCAGACGCAGCGCCGGGAGCTCGGGCAGCACGTGCTCGGCGATGCCTGTGTCGACAAGTAGAGCCAGTCCCTTCGCCGGGTACGGCGAGAGGATCAGCTTGTTCAGTTCGTCACGGACACGCTCCGCGGAAACGATGTCGATCCGCTCGGCCATCGCCTTCATCGCGGCGACGACCTCCGGAGCCACCTCGAAATCGAGCTGCGCGGCGAACCGCGCGGCCCGCATCATTCGCAGCGGGTCGTCGGAGAAGGAGTCCTCCGGGGTGCCAGGAGTACGCAGGACCCGCTCCGCCAGGTCATCGAGCCCTCCGTGCGGGTCGATGAACTCCTTCTCCGGGAGAGCGACGGCCATCGCGTTGACGGTGAAGTCGCGGCGTACGAGGTCTTCCTCGATGGAGTCGCCGTACGACACCTCGGGCTTGCGCGAGGCCCTGTCGTACGCCTCGGACCGATATGTCGTGACTTCGATCTGATAGCCGTCCTTCTGGCTCCCGACCGTGCCGAAGGCGATCCCGACCTCCCACACCGAGTCCGCCCACGGCCTGACGATCTTCAGTACGTCCTCAGGGCGGGCATCGGTCGTGAAGTCCAGGTCATTGCCGAGCCGGCCAAGGAGCGCGTCTCTGACCGACCCACCGACCAGGGCAAGGGAGAACCCGGCCTCCTGGAATCGGCGGGCAAGGTCGTCCGCGACAGGGGACACACGCAGCAGTTCACTGACCGCGCGGCGCTGCACCTGGCTCAGTGCGCTGGAATTTTCTTCATTGGCGTTCGGCACAACAGAAAAGGGTACGTGCCCCGGACGCCCCCAGCCGCCCCGTTTTCGGCGGGGCCTCCGAGGCCGCGCGCCCCTCTCCGGCCAGGTCTTCCGATCATGTGGAGCAGTCCGCGGCACTTCGCCACAGCGCACCTCGTTACCATGCGTGGACGCACAACCGACGACCACTGACGACGACGAGGACGGGCAACGCGTGGCCGAGGCGGCAGACTTCCCGGGGACCAGTCCCTCACCTGCCCGCCGGTGGCTGCGGCGTACGGCAGCGTTGCTGGCCGGCGCCCCATTGCTGGCCGGCATGCTGCAGCTGTCGGCGGAGCCGACCGCGCACGCCGCGACGCCGAGCGCGCCGGCGGACGCCACCGGTTCGAACACCGTCGACGTCTCACTCAACAAACTCACACCGACCGCCCCGTCGGAAGGTGACACGCTCACCGTTTCCGGCACGGTCACCAACGAGGGCAAGCAGGCGGTGACAGGGGCCGAGGCCGGGCTGCGACTGGGGCCGACCCTGAACGGCCGGAGCCAGATCGACTCCGCCGCCAAGCGCACCGGCTACCAGCCGGGAGCCGACGGCACGGAGGTCGGCGGCAAGTACGTCAAGAAGTTCTCCAAGCTGGCCCCCGGCGCCCGCCAGGAGTTCAGCATCTCCGTCCCAGTCAAGGCCCTGGACCTCGGCGCCGACGGCGTCTACCAGCTCGGTGTCTCCCTCACGGGCCGGACCGCCGCCCAGCCGTGGTCCCAGGTGCTCGGCTTCGAGCGGACCTTCCTGCCCTGGCAGCCGGGCGCCGCCGGCACGAAGACCAAGACGACCTATCTGTGGCCGCTCATCTCCACCGCGCACCTCACGGCGGAGACCGGCTCGGACGAGCAGCAGACGCCCGTCTTCACGGACGACGACCTGGCCAAGGAGCTCGCGCCGGGCGGCCGCCTGGAGCAGATGCTGTCCCTGGGCAGCAAGCTCGATGTCACCTGGGTCATCGATCCCGACCTGCTCGCCTCGGTCGACGCGATGACGCGGAACTACCGGGTGCAGACCGCCGACGGCAAGAGCACCACGGCGGGCAAGAACCAGGCGGTCGCCAAGGAGTGGCTCAACAAGCTCGAGCAGACCGTGAAGGACAAGAAGGTCGTCGCGCTGCCCTTCGCCGACCCCGACCTGGCCTCGCTCGCCCACAACGGCAAGGCCGTCACCGGATACCTCGGCCAGCTCAAGGACGCCACCGATGTGGGTGCGGAGGCCGTGGAGGTCATCCTCCACGTCAAGCCGCAGTCGGACTTTGCGTGGCCCGTGGACGGCGCACTCGATCCGTCGATCGTCGATGTCTCCACCTCGGCGGGCGCCCACTCGGTGATCGCCCGCAGCGACAGCCTGCGTGAGGGCGACGCGCTGCCGTACACGCCCAACGCCGCCCGGCCCATCGGCGGCGGCACGACGGCCGTGGTGGCCGACGCACGCCTCTCCACGGCCTTCCAGGGCGACATGACGGGGGCCGAGAACTCCACGCTCGCCGTTCAGCAGTTCCTCGCCCAGAGTCTGATGGTCACGCTGCAGGACCCGGACAGGCAGCGCAGCATCGTCGTCGCCCCGCAGCGCATGCCGTCCGCCAGCCAGGCCCAGTCGATGGCGAAGGCGATGACCACACTCTCCGACGAGCGCTGGTCGGAGCCGCAGGGCCTGTCGACGGCGGCGAAGGCGAAGCCGGACCCATCGGCCACGACCCAAGTGCCGTCGGCCAAGTCCTATCCGGCATCGCTGCGCAAGCAGGAGCTGCCGCAGTCGGCCTTCAAGTCCATTCAGAACACCCAGAGCAAGCTCAACCGCTTCCAGACGATCCTCAGCGAGCCCGACCGCGTCATCACGCCCTTCGGGCGGGCCATAGACCGCGAGATGTCGACGTCCTGGCGGGGCAGGGCAGCCGAGGCGGCGACATTCCGCCAGGGCGTGGAGAACTACCTGACCACGCTCATCGAGCAAGTGGCGCTGATCAAGAAGTCCGACGCGAAGCTCTCGGGGCGCAGCGCGACGATCCCGGTGACGGTGCAGAACAACCTGGTCCAGGGCGTCGACCACATGGTTCTGCGCCTGACGTCGGAGAACCCCACACGCCTGAAGATCGGTGGCAAGGCCTACTACGAACAGCCGGTCAAGGTCGCGGGCGGCCACGCCCAGTCGGTGAAGTTCACCACCACGGCCAACGCCAACGGCCCGGTCCCGGTCTACGCCCAGCTCTACACCGAGGACGGCCAGCCGTACGGCGAACGGGTCAAGTTCGACGTGAACGTCACCGAGATCACCCTCACGGTGATGCTGGTCATCGCGGGCGGCGTGCTGCTCCTCGTGCTCGCCGGGTTCCGCATGTACACGCAGCGCAAGCGGGCCGCCCGGCAGCAGGCCGAGGAGGGCCCGGACGACGGACCCGACGGCGAGTCCGGCCCGGAGTCGGGGGAGGACGACCCCGAGCAGCCGAGTGACCCGACACCGGACACCGCTCCGGAAAGCACCGACCCGTCGGACACGGGTGAGAGAGTGGACCGTTGAGCGATGTCGTGGCCGGTGGGCCCGGGGACGATGAGGTGGGGTAATCCATGAACGCGCCGTACGACGGTGACCGTGGCCAGGGCGCGGGCGGTTCCGGTCCCCCCGAGGACGGGCAGGTGCCACCCCAGCCTGCCTCGGATGCCCCGGATGTGTACCTCCAGGACGCCTACGACCAGGACCCCTACCGCGCACAGGACCTCGCCGCCCAGGACCCGGTGACCGAGGCGCTCTACGACCGCGCCGCGCACCCCCCGCCGCCGCCCGGCTACTACCAGGACCCCCAGCCGCTCTACGCCCAGCCGCCGTCCCCCCAGCACGCCCCGGACCCCCGCGTGTGGGCACAGACCCCGGCCCCCGAACCCGAAGGCCCGACCCGGCACCTCCCGTACGGCGACGACGCCCGTACGACGCAGTTCGTGGGCGTCGACGACCTGGTCACCCATTCCGGCGAGGAGCGCCACGAGCCGGACGCCTTCGCTCACCTCTTCCGGGACCAGCAGCCGGGCGGCTACAGCGAGCAGCCCGGCGGCTACCAGCAGGACGGATACCCCCAGAGCAACGGATACCCCCAGGGCAACGGCTACCAGCAGCCCGGCGGCTACCAGCCCCCCGAGCCTCCGATGGTCCCGGCCCCGGCAGCTCCCCCGGCCCCCGCCCCGGCCCCGAAGTCGGGCGGCGGCGGACGGGCGGCGAGCCTGCTGAAGTCGAGCGCGGTGATGGCCGCGGGCACGATGGTCTCCCGGCTCACCGGTTTCGTACGCACCATGGTGATCACCGCGGCCCTCGGCGCCGCGACACTCGGTGACGCCTGGACCGTCGCGTACACGCTGCCGACGATGATCTACATCCTGACCGTCGGCGGTGGCCTCAACTCGGTCTTCGTGCCGCAGCTGGTGCGCGCCATGAAGGACGACAAGGACGGCGGCGAGGCATACGCCAACCGACTGCTGACCCTCGTCATGGTCGCGCTCGGTCTCATCGTGGCCCTGGCCGTCTTCGCGGCGCCGCTGCTGGTCAAGCTGATGTCGACCCCCATCGCGAACAACCCACCGGCCAACAACGTCGCGGTCACCTTCGCCCGCTACTGCCTGCCCACCATCTTCTTCATGGGCGTGCACGTGGTGATGGGCCAGATCCTCAACGCCCGTGGGAAGTTCGGCGCGATGATGTGGACCCCGGTCCTCAACAACATCGTCATGATCTTCACGTTCGGCCTGTTCATCTGGGTCTACGGAACGTCCGGTGACTCGGGCATGCGGGTCGAGAACATCCCGGCGGACGGTGTCCGTCTCCTGGGCATCGGCACCCTGCTCGGTCTGATCGTCCAGGCCCTGGCGATGATCCCGTATCTGCGCGAGACGGGGTTCCGGTTCCGGCCCCGCTTCGACTGGAAGGGCCACGGCCTCGGCAAGGCGGTCAAGCTCGCCAAGTGGACGGTGCTCTTCGTCCTCGCCAACCAGGCCGGCGTGCTCGTCGTCACCCAGCTGGCCACCGCCGCGGGCAAGGCCTCCGGCAAGGACGGCACGGGCATCATGGCCTACTCCAACGCCCAGCTGATCTGGGGCATGCCACAGGCCATCATCACCGTTTCCGTCATGGCGGCCATGCTGCCCCGCATCTCGCGGGCGGCCCACGACAACGACCCCGGCGCGGTCCGCGACGACATCTCACAGGGCCTGCGCACCTCCGCGGTGGCGATCGTCCCGGTCGCCTTCGCGTTCGTCGCCCTCGGCGTCCCGATGTGCACCCTGCTGTTCGCCTCCAGCGGCAGCCAGGCCGCCCAGTCCATGGGCTTCGTCCTGATGGCGTTCGGCCTGGGGCTGATCCCGTACTCGGTGCAGTACGTCATCCTGCGTGGCTTCTACGCCTACGAGGACACCCGGACGCCCTTCTACAACACGGTCATCGTGGCCGCCGTCAACGCGGCGGCGAGCGCCCTCGCCTACGTTCTCCTGCCCGCCCAGTGGGCTGTGGTCGGCATGGCCGCCTCGTACGGCCTCGCCTACGCGGTCGGCGTCGGTGTCGCCTGGCGCAGGCTGCGCAACCGCCTCGGCGGCGATCTGGACGGCACCCACGTCCTGCGTACGTACGCCCGGCTCGCCATGGCGTGCATTCCGGCGGCGATCCTCGGCGGCGCCGCGGGCTACGGAATCCTCAAGGCTCTGGGCGACGGCGCCGGCGGTTCCCTGATCGCCTTGGTCGCCGGTGGAATCATTCTCGGCGGTGTCTTCTTCGTGGCCGCCCGAAAGATGCGGATTGCGGAGCTCAATTCCATGGTCGGAATGGTCCGCGGCCGTCTCGGACGGTGAGATCCAGGGGTTCGCACAACCATCACCGGCCACCGCGTGTCGTGCATAGCGCCGGACTGTGGGCACAATTGGCTTTGGCGTCTGACGAAGCGCAACGGATGGGGAGGCAGGAACGACGGTGGCGGAACGGAGCACGGCTGCCGTCGACGTGGCAGACAACAGCGGCGATGAGCCGCTGACCGCGAAGGCGGACGAGGCCACGGCCGACGGGGTGGCCCAGACCCGGGAGCGGGAAACGGCAGAAGAAGGCACAGCGGAGACCGAGGAGCCCACGAGCCCGGGGGCGGCATCACCCCCCGAGCTGCACAGCGGTCACAAGCTCGCCAGACGCTATCGACTCGAAGAGTGCGTCACCCGTCTGGACGGTTTCAGCAGCTGGCGTGCGGTGGACGAGAAGCTCCGCCGGGCCGTCGGTGTGCATCTCCTGCCGGCCGACCATCCGCGGGCACGATCGGTGCTGGCCGCGGCCCGCTCGTCGGCGCTGCTCGGCGACCCCCGCTTCGTCCACGTCCTGGACGCGGTCGAGGAGAACGACCTCGTCTACGTGGTGCACGAGTGGTTGCCCGACGCCACGGAACTGACCGCGCTGCTCGCCGCGGGCCCTCTCGAGGCGCACGACGCGTACCAGCTCGTCACCCAGGTCGCCCAGGCCATGGCGGCCGCCCACCGCGAGGGCCTCGCCCACCTGCGGCTGACCCCGAGCGCGGTGCTGCGGACGTCCTCCGGTCAGTACCGCATCCGCGGCCTCGCCGTGAACGCGGCGCTGCGCGGCATCAACTCCGACACCCCGCAGCGCACGGACACCGAAGCGGTCGGCGCGCTCCTGTACGCCTCGCTGACCCAGCGCTGGCCCTACGAGGACGACGCGTACGGCCTCTCAGGGCTGCCCAAGGGCGTCGGCCTGATCGCCCCCGACCAGGTGCGCGCAGGCGTGCACAGGGGCCTCTCCGAGCTCGCCATGCGCGCGCTCGTGAACGAGGGCGCGACAGCCTCTCGCCAGGAGCCGCCGTGCACGACGCCGGAGGAGCTGGTCAAGGCGATCGGTGAGATGCCCCGTATCCGCCCGCCGGAGCCCGCGTTCACCGCACCGCCCGAGTACCAGCGCACGACCTATCAGCAGGGCACGTACGGCCGTACCGCGCCCCGTCCGGGCGTCACCCAGCCGGTTCCGACCCCGCCGCCCCCGCTGCAGAGCCGCACCGGCAAGGCCCTCAAGTGGGCCGTGTCCGCACTGCTCATCGCGGCCTTGGGGCTCGGCAGCTGGCAGCTCGCGGACGCGCTGATGGACCGGAAGAACTCCGATGACCCCGGAAACGCGGACACCTCGGACGAGGGCGACAAGAACAAGCCGAAGCCCACGCACCCGATCAAGATCGAGGACGGCGCGGAGTATGTCCTCGAGGGCGGCCCCCAGGATCTGCAGGGCGTCCCCAACACGTACGACGGCGACGACTCCACGTACTGGCGGTCCAAGAGCTTCATAGAGGGCCCCAAGCTCGCTCCGTACAAGCCCGGCGTCGGTATCGTCTACGACCTCGGCAAGGAGCAGGACGTCTCGACCGCGTCGCTCGGTCTCCGCTACCCCGGCGACCACACGACGATCGAGCTGTACGCCGCGGACTCGATGTCCTCGTCGACGCCTCCGAGCTCGATGAAGAAGATCGGCACCGTCACGACCACGGGTCAGAGCGCGAAGATCAAGGCGAAGAAGCCCGTCTCGACGCGGTACGTACTGGTCTGGCTCACCGAGGTACCGCAGTCACCGCGTGATGAGTACAGCAGCCCTGGGTACAAGCAGGCCATCACGGATGTGAAGTTCACAGGCTGAGGCCGAGGCTCACGGGGGAGGGGGGTTCGAACGGTGGACGACACCACGCACGGCGAGATGAGCGATCAGGACCTCCTGGCCCGCCACGTGGCTGGGGACAAGGACGCCTTCGGCGAGCTCGTCCGGCGCCATCGCGACCGCCTGTGGGCCGTGGCCCTGCGCACGCTGGGCGACCGCGAGGAAGCCGCTGACGCCGTCCAGGACGCTCTGGTCTCCGCCTACCGCGCCGCCCACACCTTCCGCGGACAGTCAGCCGTCACTACGTGGCTGCACCGGATCACCGTGAACGCCTGCCTCGACCGGGCACGCAAGGCGGCGTCCCGCAAGACCTCTCCCATCGACGACACCGAACGGCTCGAGCAGCTCCTCGAACCGCACGAGTCAGCGGCGGCCCCTGTAGAGCGCGGCGATCTGCATCGCGAGCTCGTCGAGGCGCTCGGCACCCTGCCGTACGACCAGCGCGCCGCCCTCGTCCTCGTGGACATGCAGGGCTATCCGGTGGCCGAGGCGGCCCGCGTGCTCGAGGTACCCACCGGCACCGTGAAGAGCCGCTGCGCACGCGGCAGAGCCAGACTGCTGCCGCTGCTCACCCACCTGCGTACGGAACCCCGTAAGCAGCGCGGAGACAGCGGCGACGACGACGAAGGCAAGAAGTCGGACCCGGAAAGGAACCGGACGCAGGGGACATCCGTCCCACCTGCAGCGGGACCACGGGATGCGGGACCAAGCGATTCAGCTGCTGTGAAGGGCGGAGGTGGGCGAGCGTGACAACCACGACCGACTCGGCCGGGCACCCAGAAGTCGCTGAGATCTCCGACCTCACGGAGGGTCTGCTCACCCCGTCCCGCACCGCCGATGTGCGGCGGCATCTTGATGACTGCTCGCTCTGTGCTGACGTCTACGACTCCCTGGAGGAGATCCGCGGCATGCTCGGCACTCTGCCGGGACCGCCACGGATGCCGGCCGATGTCGCCGGGCGTATCGACGCGGCACTGGCGGCGGAAGCGCTGCTGGACTCCATCGCACCCGGCTCCGTCGAGATCGCGCCCGGCTCCGTCGAGTCGGTCGATCCGGATCCAGCGCCACAGCCGACAGCCGCCGCGCGTGTTTCACGTGAAACAACGCCCGCCTCCGTGGAACGCCCCGCCTCCGTGGAACGCCCCGAGCCCGCTGACCGGCCCGCGGGACACCCCCGCGCCTCCACGGGACCCGGACGCAGGAGCCGATTCAGGGGCGGCCGTCGACGCAACGTAGTGCTCGGCGCCGTCTTCACAGCGGCCGCCATCGGTCTCGGTTCCTTGTTGATTCACAACGTGGGCAACGACTCGGCCGGGAGGGACGACACAGCTTCGGGCCACACCGACTCCGCGCGCGCCTTCTCCGAAGGCACGCTCAAGGGCCAGGTGACGGACCTGCTCTCCAAGGCGCCCACCAAGGGACCCGACTCCTCCGGCAGCGACGAGCCGTCCTTCGGCGTGCGGTCCAGCCCGGAGTCCCCGAAGGACCAGAAGCTGCGCGAGGCCACGGTCACCGTCCCGAAGTGCATCCAGCTCGGCATCGGCGACAGGACACCGCTCGCCGCCGAAGAGGGCACCTATCAGGGGAAGGACGCCTACCTCGTCGTGGCGTCCCACGACTCCGACGCCACGAAGGTCTCCGCCTATGTCATCGACGCGACGTGCGTGGACAAGGCGTCGTCGGCCACGGCCGCGGGCAAGGTACTGCTGACCAACTCCTACGCGCGGCCCTGACCCTCTCACCACTGCGGCGGGAGACTCGGCTCAGCGTGGCATCCTGACGTCCCTGACATGCTTCCGTGCGCTCGGACACGTCGGGAATGCATGCCCCGTAGGATCCGTTGGGTGGGGTGAGAGACCTGAGACAGGCACCCGCCAGCAGTACGCAGCAGTCTCCAGAGACGAGGAATCAAGCCGTGACCGACGTCCGTAACGTGATCATCATCGGCTCCGGGCCCGCCGGCTACACGGCGGCGCTCTACACCGCGCGAGCGTCGCTGAAGCCCCTGGTGTTCGAGGGCGCCGTCACCGCGGGCGGTGCGCTGATGAACACCACCGAGGTGGAGAACTTCCCCGGCTTCCAGGACGGCGTCATGGGCCCCGAGCTCATGGACAACATGCGGGCCCAGGCCGAGCGCTTCGGCGCCGAGCTGGTGCCGGACGACGTGATCGCCGTCGACCTCAGTGGCGAGATCAAGACCGTGACGGACACGGCGGGCACCGTCCACCGCGCGAAGTCCGTCATCGTGACGACGGGCTCCCAGCACCGCAAGCTCGGCCTGCCGAACGAGGACGCGCTCTCCGGCCGCGGCGTTTCCTGGTGCGCGACCTGTGACGGCTTCTTCTTCAAGGACCAGGACATCGCCGTGATCGGCGGCGGCGACACCGCGATGGAGGAGGCCACCTTCCTCTCGCGCTTCGCCAAGTCCGTGACGATCGTGCACCGCCGCGACAGCCTGCGTGCCTCCAAGGCGATGCAGGAGCGCGCCTTCGCCGACCCGAAGATCAGCTTCGTCTGGGACAGCGAGGTCGCCGAGATCAAGGGCGAGCAGAAGCTCTCCGGCCTGACGCTGCGCAACCTGAAGACGGGCGAGACCTCCGAGCTGCCCGTGACCGGCCTGTTCATCGCCATCGGCCACGACCCGCGCACAGAGCTCTTCAAGGGTCAGCTCACGTTGGACGACGAGGGCTACCTGACGGTCGACGCGCCCTCGACCCGGACGAACGTGCCCGGCGTCTTCGCCGCCGGTGACGTCGTCGACCACACGTACCGCCAGGCGATCACTGCGGCCGGTACCGGCTGCTCCGCTGCCCTGGACTCCGAGCGGTTCCTCGCTGCCCTCGTGGACAGCGAGACGGCCGCAGCCACCGTCTGACATCCCATCCTCCCTACCGCACCACCGAGTTAAGGAGCCCGCCGTGGCCGGCACTCTGAAGAACGTGACCGACGCCTCCTTCGAGGAAGACGTCCTGAAGAACGACAAGCCCGTCCTGGTGGACTTCTGGGCCGCTTGGTGCGGACCGTGCCGCCAGATCGCGCCTTCCCTCGAGGCGATCGCGGCCGAGCACGGCGACAAGATCGAGATCGTCAAGCTCAACATCGACGAGAACCCGGGCATCGCAGCCAAGTACGGCGTCATGTCCATCCCGACCCTGAACGTGTACCAGGGCGGCGAGGTGGCCAAGACGATCGTCGGTGCCAAGCCGAAGGCCGCGCTGGAGCGCGACCTCGCGGACTTCATCGCCGAGTAACGAGCGGCGCCGCGACAAGCGACGCGTTGTTTCACGTGAAACACGAATGGGCCAGCCCTCCTGGGCTGGCCCATTCGCATGACTAGGGCGAGGGTGAGGCAGTGCGCGGCCCGGCGTGAGTCAGAGCGGCCGAAGCACAGGTTCTTTCTGCACCGCCCCCAGCAGCCGGTCGAGCGCCAACTCGACGTCCTCCTTCCAGGAGAGCGTCGTACGCAGTTCGAGCCTCAGCCGTGGGTACGAGGGGTGCGGACGGACCGTCTTGAAGCCCACCGCCAGCAGATGATCGGCGGGCAGCACACAGGCGGGCTTCTCCCATCGGGCATCCCCGAAGGCTTCGATCGCCTTGAACCCCCGACGCAGCAGGTCCTTCGCGACTGTCTGGACGATGACCCTGCCGATCCCCTGGCCCTGATAGCCCGGCATGATCCAGGCGGTCATCAGCTGCACGGCATCGGGGGACACCGGGCTCGTCGGGAAGGCGGTGGCCCGAGGCACGTACGCCGGCGGGGCGTACAGCACGAAGCCCACCGGTACATCATCGACGTAGACGACTCGACCGCAGGACCCCCACTCCAGTAGGACGGCGGAGATCCACGCCTCCTTCTCGAGCTCCGGCGTACCGGCCTTTACCGCGGCCTGGCCGCTGACCGGGTCCAGCTCCCAGAAGACACACGTCCGGCAACGCTGGGGAAGGTCCGGAAGGTTGTCCAGCGTGAGCGGTACGAGCCGACGCCCCATGAAGGCTGTTCCTCACTTCCTTCGCCCGCCGCATCACGGGCGGCAGTCAGAGCGCTCCGTTCCTTCAGCAGGCTGCCGACGAATCCGCCGACGGCTCCCAGCCCAAGGCCCGCAGTCATCAGTCCGGTGCGGCTCACCGATCGCATGGCCCTCCCCTCCCCAATGAGGTGCCGTCAGCTGGATGTGCCATACCCAATCGCATCGTATCCACGATGCGATTGCACCGATACCGTAGGAAAGCAAAGAGCGGGCCGTGTTCCGGCACAGACCGGACACGGCCCGCTCTAGGCGGACTGATTGCTGAGGCTCAGGCCTCTTCGCCTTCGGACGTGTCGTCCTCGGCGGAGTCCTCGGCGAGCCCGTTCTTCAGGACCGGCCCTTCACCCGGGGCAAGCGTCGCGAGGATGCGCTCCAGGTCCTCCAGCGAGGCGAAGTCGACGACGATCTTGCCCTTCTTCTGCCCCAGGTCCACCCTCACCCGGGTTTCGAACCGGTCGGAGAGACGAGTGGCGAGGCTGGTCAGCGACGGCGACACCCGAGCACCCGCCCGCGGCCCCTTGGCCCGCGGAGTGCTCTGCGGCCGCGACCCCATGAGGGTCACGATCTCCTCGACGGCCCGCACCGAGAGCCCCTCGGCCACGATCCGATGCGCCAGACGGTCCTGCTCCTCCGAGTCCTCCACGGACAGCAGAGCACGGGCATGGCCCGCGGAGAGCACCCCGGCAGCGACCCTGCGCTGAACCGCCGGCGACAGCTTCAGCAGCCGGAGCGTGTTCGATACCTGCGGGCGGGAGCGGCCGATCCGGTCCGCCAGCTGGTCGTGCGTGCAGTTGAAGTCCTTGAGCAGCTGGTCGTAGGCCGCAGCCTCTTCCAGCGGGTTCAGCTGCGCACGGTGCAGGTTCTCCAGGAGCGCGTCCAGGAGGAGCTTCTCGTCGTCCGTCGCGCGGACGATCGACGGGATGCGCTCGAGTCCTGCCTCACGGCAAGCCCGCCAGCGCCGCTCGCCCATGATGAGCTCGTAGCGCGAAGGCCCTACCTGCCGTACGACGACAGGCTGGAGAAGCCCGACCTCCTTGATGGAGGTCACCAGCTCGGCGAGAGCGTCCTCGTCGAAGACCTCACGAGGCTGCCTCGGGTTGGGCGTGATGAAGTCGAGAGGCAGCTCGGCGAAGTGCGCGCCGACCGGACTCTCCTCGGCCTCCACCGCTCCGTTCAGCGGCTGTTCCGTTTCATGTGAAACGGGGCTCTGCGGGAGCGCCGCCACCTTCGCGGCCGCCACCCCCCGCTCGGCCGCGAGTACCGGTACAGCGCTGGGCGAGGCCGAAGCTCCGCCCATGGCCTGGGCGGCCGACTTCTCCGTCGGGGCCGCAGGGATCAGGGCGCCGAGGCCACGACCCAGCCCTCTCCGTCGCTCGCTCACTGCATCCCCTCCGTCATACTGTGCTGATCATTCTGAGCGCCCATCTGGGCGTGCTGTACGTCGTAGCGAATGCCGACGCCGCGGAGCGCGATCTCCCGTGCCGCCTCGAAGTACGAGAGGGCACCGCTCGATCCCGGATCGTAGGTCAGCACGGTCTGCCCATAGCTCGGCGCCTCGGAGATACGGACGGAGCGGGGAATGCTCGTCCGCAGGACCTCTTCGCCGAAGTGGCTGCGCACCTCGTCCGCCACCTGTGAGGCGAGCCGGGTCCGGCCGTCGTACATGGTGAGCAGGATGGTCGAGACGTGCAGATGGGGGTTGAGGTGCCCCCGCACCAGGTCGACGTTGCGCAGGAGCTGACCGAGCCCCTCCAGTGCGTAGTACTCGCACTGGATGGGGATCAGCACCTCCGCGCCGGCAACCAGGGCGTTGACCGTCAGCAGACCGAGCGACGGCGGGCAGTCGATGAGGATGTAGTCCAGCGGCTGCTCGTACGCCTGGATCGCCCGCTGCAGTCGGCTCTCCCGAGCCACCAGCGACACCAGCTCGATCTCCGCACCGGCGAGATCGATGGTGGCCGGGGCGCAGAAGAGTCCCTCGACATCGGGGACCGGCTGTACGACTTCGGAGAGCGGCTTACTCTCGACCAACACGTCGTAGATGGACGGTACTTCGGCGTGGTGGTCGATACCCAGAGCCGTGGAGGCGTTGCCCTGCGGGTCGAGGTCGACGACCAGGACGCGCGCGCCGTGCAGAGCGAGTGAAGCGGCGAGGTTGACGGTTGTCGTCGTCTTGCCCACTCCACCCTTCTGGTTGGCAACCACCATGACTCGGGTCTGCTCGGGTCGTGGCAGGCCTTCGCCTGCACGGCCCAGGGCTTCCACCGCCAGTTGGGCAGCACGACCGATAGGGGTGTCGTCCATCGGGGGCGGTGTTTCACGTGAAACATCCTCCCCCGCCGACTCGGTACGGGGACCGGGGACCGGATCGGTCATCGGTCCCGCGATGTTGGCGTCGGACCGCAAGGATTCACTCTCCTCGACTTCAGGCTCGCAATGAACAGAGCCTCCCATGCTTTGAGGGTCGTGAACCAGCGAGGCCCGGTCTTCTGTGGACGAATCCACCTCTGTGGACAACTCCGTTCCCTTATCGAGGGAACCGAGTGGCCGACGCTCGCGAGGTTCCGCAGCGCGGCCGCGACTGATGATGCCATGCAGCAGTGAGCGACGTTTCACGTGAAACACGATGCACGGCAGCCGGGGTGCCGCTTGCGCGACACCCCGGTATGCGTACGTTTGGCAGCTTTTGTGGAGTACGGGTCGTCGTCAGGACGGATCAACGACGAGAGTTGGGGACGCTCCCCAACGAGGGTCGGGGGCTCTCCCCAAGGAGGGCTGGAACCGCTCACCGAAGAGGGCGCGGTCGCTCAGCGGCGACGCCGCGTCCGCCCCGTACGGGCAGCCTTCGCGCGCTTGGCCGCGAAGCGAACACCGCCGGGGCTCTCCCCGACCTCGACCCGCACGACCGTGGACAGCGGGTCCACCACGCCCTCACCGACATGCAGCACCGAGGTGGTCACCGCGCCGAGCTTGCTCAGCGCGGCCCCCGCGGCCTTGACCTCTTCCTCGGCCGTGTCGCCCTTGAGCAACAGCATCTCCCCGTAGGGGCGCAGGAGCGGCACCCCCCAGGCCGCGAGCCGGTCCAGTGGCGCCACGGCCCGCGCGGTCACCACGTGGACGGGAGGCAGCTTGCCAAGGACCTCCTCGGCCCGCCCCCGCACGACGGTCACGTGGTCGAGTCCGAGCAGCTCGACCACTTCGGTGAGGAAGGTGGTCCGCCGCAGCAGCGGTTCAAGCAGCGTGATCTTCAGGTCCGGCCGGACGAGAGCCAGCGGAATGCCCGGCAGACCCGCCCCCGAGCCGACATCGCACACGATCACGTTCTCGGGCACGACCTCGGAGAGGACCGCGCAGTTCAGCAGATGCCGCTCCCACAGCCGAGGCACTTCGCGAGGGCCGATCAGGCCGCGCTGCACTCCCGCGTCGGCCAGCAACTCCGCGTACCGGACCGCGTCCGAGAAGCGCTCACCGAATACCGCCCGGGCCTCTTCGGGCGCCGAGGGGAGCTCCGCTGCCTCCGTCACGGGGACCGTCCTTCCGTACCGCACTGGGGGTGGCTGACTATCAGGCTGACAAAGACCGGCCCCGCCTGCGAACAGACGGGGCCGGGGAAACGACGTGCGATCAGGCGGGAAGCACGACGACGAAGCGCTGCGGCTCCTCGCCCTCGGACTCGCTGCGCAGACCGGCGGCCTTGACCGCATCATGCACGACCTTGCGCTCGAAGGGCGTCATCGGCTTGAGGTTGACCGGCTCACCGGAGCTCTTCACCTCGGCCGCGGCCTTGGCACCCAGCTCGGAGAGCTCCTCGCGCTTCTTGGCGCGGTATCCCGCGACGTCCAGCATGAGGCGGCTGCGGTCACCGGTCTCGCGGTGCACCGCGAGACGCGTCAGCTCCTGGAGCGCCTCCAGGACCTCACCGTCACGGCCGACGAGCTTCTGCAGATCGCGGCTGTTCGAGTCGCTGATGATCGAGACAGCGGCGCGGTCGGCCTCGACGTCCATGTCGATGTCGCCGTCGAGATCGGCGATGTCCAGCAGACCCTCGAGGTAGTCCGCCGCGATCTCGCCCTCCTGCTCAAGACGGGTGAGAGTGTCGCCGGCCTCGACCTCGACCTCGGCGGGGGCGGTGGTGCCTTCCGTCACGGGATGGACTCCTTCTACTTCTTGGACGGGTGCTTGGGCCGCTGCTGGCCCTTGCGCTGCCCCGACTTGGCTTGGCGTGCGTTACCTGACCCGGACTTGCCGCCCGCGGGCTTGCCCTTGGGAGCGGCGTCCTCAGGCTCGTCCTGAGTCTTCTCCAGTGACGTCTTCGCATCCGAAGCCGTCTCCGAGTCGCTCTCCGCCTTGCTGTGTGCGGCGGCGGACTGGCGCTGCGACTTGCTCTGGCGCTTGGGCTGCTGCCGCTTCGGGGCACCGCCGCCGGCGGCGGTGGCGCCGTCCTCGGTCTCCGTGGCGACAGTGGAGTCGCTCTGCGCGACGGAGCCGTCGGCCTGGGCCACCAGGCCCGCCTTGCTCAGACCGTTGATGAACTTGCGCTCGAACTCATTGCGGTCACGGCCCTTGGCGACGATCGCCTTGATGACGTTCACATTGCCGCGGCCCCGCACCTTGTTGTGGTGCGTGACCTGCTTCTGCAGACGCTCCAGGAACGCGGCCTGGGCCTTGGAGCCGGGAGTCGGGTTCCGGCGGATCACGAACATCTGCTGACCCATGGTCCACACGTTGGTGGTCAGCCAGTAGACGAGGACACCGACGGGGAAGTTGATGCCGAACACGGCGAACATGATCGGGAAGACGTACATCAGCATCTTCTGCTGCTGCATGAACGGCGTCTTGACCGTCGTGTCCACGTTCTTCGTCATCAGCTGGCGCTGCGTGAAGAACTGCGACGCCGACATCAGGATGATCATGATCGCGGTGACGACGCGGACATCGGTCAGCGAGGCGTGGAGCGCCTGGACCTTTTCCTCGCTGTCCATGAACTTCGCGGCCAGCGGGGCGCCGAAGATGTGCGCCTTCTGCGCGCTCTCGAGCAGCGGCTTGTCGATGACGCCGATGGTGTCGTTCGACGCGATGCCGGAGAGCACGTGGTACAGGGCGAAGAAGAACGGCGACTGCGCCAGGATGGGAAGGCACGAGGAGAGCGGGTTCGTACCCGACTCCTTGTACAGCTTCATCATCTCTTCGGACTGACGCTGCTTGTCGCTCTTGTAGCGCTCCTGGATCTTCTTCATCTCGGGCTGCAGCGTCTGCATCGCCCGGGTCGCCTTGATCTGCTTCACGAAGAGCGGGATCAGGCAGATACGGATCAGGATCACCAGGGACACGATGGACAAGCCCCAGGCCCAGCCCGTGTCAGGACCGAAAATGGCCCCGTACAGCGAGTGGAACTGGACGATGACCCAGGAAACGGGTGTCGTGATGAAGCTGAACAGACTGGCAATCGTGTCCACTAATCAGGCTCCTTGAGCATGGGACGGGGTCTCGGCGGCCGGGTTAGGGGTATCCGGGGAGACCTCCCCGGAGGGCACGCCAGCGGCGGAGGGCCCGCCCTTGCGCTCGCGCCACATGGCGCGCAGCATCTCGTGCCACCGCGGACGCTTGCGCGGCGGGACATGGTCGACACCACCGAGCGACCACGGATTGCACCGCAGGATGCGCCAGGCCGTCAGCGCCGTTCCCTTGATCGCACCGTGCCGGTCGATGGCCAGATAGCCGTAGCGGGAGCACGACGGGTAGTACTTGCACACCGGACCAAGCAACGGACTGATCGTCCACTGATACAGCTTGATCAGAGCCAGCAGTGGGTACTTCATCGAGCGCCCCCTCCCAGCAGCCGCTGAAGAGCGGCATCCAGGTCTTGGGCCAGCTGTGCATGGGCGGCGTCGCCCGACCCGGGCAACGCTCGTACGACTACCAGGCTACCGGGGGGCAGCTGGCCCACCCGGTCGCGCATCAGATGGCGAAGCCTGCGCTTCACCGTGTTGCGTACGACGGCTCCGCCGACGGCCTTGCTCACGACGAAACCCGCACGCGTCGGGGGAACGCTCTCCCCAGGCACGTGCGGGTCCGTTGCACCGCTACGAAGATGGACGACGAGAAGCGGGCGTCCGGCCCGTCGTCCTCGGCGTACCGCGGCCGCGAAGTCTTCGCGCCGCCTCAGCCGATGCTCGGTAGGCAGCACGACGTCATGACCTGATGCGATTAGGCGGAAAGGCTGGCGCGACCCTTGCCACGACGGTTCGCGAGAATCGCGCGGCCGGCGCGGGTGCGCATCCGCAGGCGGAAGCCGTGGGTCTTGGCGCGACGGCGGTTGTTCGGCTGGAAGGTGCGCTTGCTCACTCGGGGGCTCCAGAAATGATTGTGTGGTGGCGGGACATCGCCTGGCTGTCACCGTGCGCCCACGAGAAGCTCGCGAATACGCACCGAGTGCACCGCTTCACAATCACAGATCGTGATCTTTGCCCATCGGAGGCAGGCGGCAGCAGCCATCGACAACTCGACCTGGTCACGGTACGCGGGGCTACGCCATCCGGTCAAACCGACCGTCAGGGAGAGACACTGTGCACAGCCTGTGGACAACAACTTGAACCGCAGCCGTTGCCCTGACTACCGTGGCCAAACTCCGATTCATTCCCTTCTCCCTGCCCATCCCGATTTCCGTCCCAAGAACCACACCTTCGTGGGACCCCGTGAGAGAGCGTGCCTTGTGGCTGACGTACCTGCCGATCTTGCCGCAGTGTGGCCACGAGTTCTGGAGCAGCTGCTGGGTGAGGGGCGGGGGCACGGTGTAGACGCGAAGGACGAGCGCTGGATCAAACGCTGCCAGCCGCTGGCACTGGTCGCCGATACAGCTCTGCTGGCCGTACCGAACGAGTTCGCCAAGGGCGTGCTCGAGGGGCGCCTGGCCCCCATCGTCAGCGAGTCGCTGAGCCGCGAGTGCGGCCGCCCGATCCGTATCGCCATCACGGTGGACGACTCGGTCGGCGACCCCATGGACCGGCCCACCCCGCCGGCGCCGCCGCTCCAGCAGCAGCCTGGCCAGCAACAGCAGCAGCGCTATGAGGAGCCCGAGCAGCACCCCGGCCCCGGTCAGGGCCATGAGTCGTACGACGGTTACGGCCGCCGAGCCCCGGACGAGCACTCCCCGGGCCGGGGCTCCGACCAGCTGCCGACCGCCCGCCCCGCGTACCCCGACTACCAGCGCCCCGCGCCCGGCGCCTGGCCGCAGCAGCAGCCCCAGCAGCAGGACGACTACGGCTGGCAGCAGCCGCGGCTCGGCTTCCCCGAGCGGGACCCGTACGCGAGCCCCCAGCAGCCCCAGCACGACTACCGGTCGCAGCCTCCGCAGGGGCACTCCCCGTACGACCAGCACCGCCAGGACCGGCAGGAGCGCCAGGACCGGCAGGACCAGCAGGACCGCCACGACAGACACGACAGACACGACCGGCGGGAGCGACACGAGCAGTCCCCGGGCGCCGGAGGCCACGACCCCAGGGGCGGCGGTGGCAACGGCCACGGCGTCCACGGCAGCGGCGCCCCCGGCCCGCTGGCAGCTCAGCCGGCCCCCGCGTCGGCCCCGGGCGAGCCCACCGCGCGCCTCAACCCGAAGTACCTCTTCGACACCTTCGTGATCGGCGCCTCGAACCGCTTCGCGCACGCGGCGGCCGTCGCCGTGGCCGAGGCACCCGCCAAGGCGTACAACCCCCTCTTCATCTACGGAGAGTCGGGGCTTGGCAAAACGCATCTTCTGCACGCCATCGGGCACTACGCCCGCAGCCTCTACCCCGGCACGCGCGTGCGCTACGTGAGCTCGGAGGAGTTCACGAACGAGTTCATCAACTCCATCCGCGACGGCAAGGGCGACACCTTCCGCAAGCGGTACCGCGAGATGGACATCCTGCTCGTCGACGACATCCAGTTCCTCGCGAGCAAGGAGTCGACGCAGGAGGAGTTCTTCCACACCTTCAATACGCTCCACAACGCGAACAAGCAGATCGTGCTCTCCAGCGACCGGCCGCCCAAGCAGCTGGTGACCCTGGAGGACCGGCTGCGCAACCGCTTCGAGTGGGGACTGATCACCGACGTCCAGCCGCCGGAGCTGGAGACGCGTATCGCCATCCTTCGTAAGAAGGCGGTGCAGGAGCAGCTCAACGCCCCGCCGGAGGTCCTGGAGTTCATCGCGTCCCGCATCTCACGCAACATCCGTGAGCTCGAGGGCGCGCTGATCCGGGTCACGGCCTTCGCCTCGCTCAACCGGCAGCCGGTGGACCTGGGTCTGACGGAGATCGTCCTGAAGGACCTGATCCCGGGCGGCGAGGACGCGGCTCCGGAGATCACGGCGACGGCCATCATGGCCGCGACCGCGGACTACTTCGGCCTCACGGTGGACGACCTCTGCGGATCCTCGCGCAGCCGCGTACTGGTGACGGCCCGCCAGATCGCGATGTACCTCTGCCGCGAGCTGACGGACCTCTCCCTGCCCAAGATCGGCGCGCAGTTCGGCGGCCGCGACCACACGACGGTCATGCACGCGGACCGCAAGATCCGCGCGCTGATGGCCGAGCGGCGCTCGATCTACAACCAGGTCACCGAGCTCACCAACCGCATCAAGAACGGCTGACAGACGCCGAGAAACACCTCTGAAGGGCGTCCCGGAGCAACTTCCGGGGCGCCCTTTGCCGTTGTGCACGCGCGCGTGGAGCTCGTCTGTCCCTCTCCACTGTTCGATTTCCCCAGCTGAGAGGCGTGTTCTCCACAGATGTGTGTCCTTTTTTCCTTCCACACCCTGGGGACCCGGAAGTTGTCCAGATGATGTCCACAGGGGATCCTGCTGAAGGATCATCAAGCCAGGTCAGGTGGTTGTGGATTGGTGGACGACGGCCCTCCACAGGCTGTGGAGGAAAACCTCGTCCACAGGGTGTGCATGAACTTGTCCACCGGCAACCCACAGGCTCGGGCCGGTTGTCCCCAGCTTTCCCCAGCTTCTCCACACGGCTGTCCACTGTTCGGCAACGCAACGCGCCCCGTCACCGTGCCGAGTGAAAGGCGTCACACCAAGGTGGTCGGTTGGCCTGTGGGGAAGGTGGGTAAAGCTGGGGACAGCGCTGGGGAGAAGTACCCCCTGCCTGTGCATCGGGTGTGCAGAACTTTCGCCCGTCCACAGAAACCACCGGTTGTCCACCGGCTCCGCCCACAGGCTCAGTGGATAAAAAACCGGCACTGACCTGCGAAAACGGGGTTATCCACGGTTTCCACAGGCCCTACTACTACTCCCACTTAGAGTCACCGGGAAATTCGCTTGGAAGAGGGGCCTGTGCACAACTCGCGCTCCGGACCTCCGACGCGGCTCGTCACGACTTGACCCCGACGGGCACCCACTGTCAGTGCAGTGCGTCAGACTGGTCCCCAGTGCCAGCAACAGCAGGAGGGCGGCTAAGTGAAGATCCGGGTGGAACGCGACGTACTCGCGGAGGCGGTGGCGTGGGCGGCGCGCAGTCTCCCGGCCCGGCCACCGGCACCTGTCCTCGCGGGCCTGCTGCTGAAGGCCGAGGAAGGCGCACTGAGCCTTTCCAGCTTTGACTACGAGGTCTCGGCCCGTGTCTCCGTAGACGCCGAGATCGACGACGAGGGCACGGTCCTCGTCTCCGGCCGGCTGCTCGCCGACATCTGCCGCGCCCTTCCCAACCGTCCGGTGGAGATCTCCACAGACGGTGTGCGGGCCACGGTGGTCTGCGGCTCCTCGCGATTCACACTCCACACACTTCCTGTGGAGGAGTACCCCGCGCTGCCGCAGATGCCCACCGCGACCGGCACGGTGCCCGGTGAGGTCTTCGCCTCCGCGGCCGCCCAGGTAGCCATCGCCGCGGGCCGCGACGACACGTTGCCCGTCCTGACCGGCGTACGCATCGAGATCGAGGGCGACACCGTCACGCTGGCCTCCACCGACCGCTACCGCTTCGCGGTCCGCGAGTTCCTGTGGAAGCCGGAGAACCCCGAGGCGTCCGCTGTCGCCCTGGTGCCCGCCAAGACGCTCCTGGACACCGCCAAGGCGCTCACGAGCGGCGACACGGTCACCCTGGCGCTCTCCGGTTCCGGTGCCGGTGAGGGTCTGATCGGTTTCGAGGGCGCAGGACGGCGTACGACCACGCGTCTCCTCGAGGGCGACCTGCCGAAGTACAAGACGCTCTTCCCCACGGAGTTCAACTCGATCGCGGTCATCGAGACCGCCCCGTTCGTCGAGGCCGTGAAGCGCGTGGCCCTGGTGGCCGAGCGGAACACTCCGGTGCGGCTCAGCTTCGAGCAGGGCGTGCTGATCCTGGAAGCCGGTTCGAGCGACGACGCACAGGCTGTGGAAAGGGTCGACGCCCAGCTCGAGGGCGACGACGTCTCGATCGCCTTCAACCCGACGTTCCTGCTCGACGGCCTGAGCGCGATCGACTCCCCGGTCGCTCAGCTGTCGTTCACGACGTCGACGAAGCCCGCGCTCCTGAGCGGCAGGCCGGCCGTGGACGCGGAGGCCGACGAGGCCTACAAGTACCTGATCATGCCTGTACGTCTGAGCGGCTGAGCCCACAGGTGTGAGCGTGCGTCCGGGCGTAGGCTCGGACGCGGGTACGAAGGTGCCTCCACGCCACATCGCTACTTAAGGAACCACTGATGGAGCTCGGTCTCGTCGGCCTCGGCAAGATGGGCGGCAACATGCGCGAGCGCATCCGCCGCGCAGGCCACACCGTCATCGGATACGACCGCAACCAGGACGTCGCGGATGTCCACAGCCTCGAAGAGCTTGTGGGCAAGCTCAAGGGTCCGCGTGTCGTATGGGTGATGGTTCCGGCCGGAGCCGCGACCCAGTCCACCGTCGACGAGCTCGCCGAGCTGCTCCAGCCCGGCGACGTCGTCGTGGACGGCGGCAACTCCCGCTGGACGGACGACGAGAAGCACGCCGAGGAGCTCGCGGCCAAGGGCATCGGGTTCGTCGACTGCGGCGTCTCCGGCGGCGTCTGGGGCCTCCAGAACGGCTACGCACTGATGTACGGCGGCGACGCCGAGAACATCGCGAAGGTCCAGCCGATCTTCGACGCCCTCAAGCCCGAGGGTGACTTCGGTTCCGTGCACGCCGGCAAGGTCGGCGCGGGCCACTTCTCGAAGATGGTCCACAACGGCATCGAGTACGCCATGATGCAGGCCTACGCCGAGGGCTGGGAGCTCCTGGAGAAGGTCGACTCCGTCACGGACGTGCGCGAGGTCTTCCGCTCCTGGCAGGAGGGCACGGTCATCCGTTCCTGGCTGCTCGACCTCGCGGTCAACGCCCTGGACGACGACGAGCACCTGGCGAAGCTGCGCGGCTTCGCGCAGGACTCCGGCGAGGGCCGCTGGACGGTGGAAGCCGCCATCGACAACGCCGTGCCGCTGCCCGCGATCACGGCCTCGCTCTTCGCCCGGTTCGCCTCGCGGCAGGACGACTCCCCGCAGATGAAGATGATCGCGGCGCTGCGCAACCAGTTCGGTGGCCACGCCGTGGAGTCCAAGAGCGAGCACTGATCCACAGCCTGTGGGGAACGCCAGCCGTTTCCCACAGGCCTCTCAGCAAGTGAGGCAAGCCGGGGGAGGTCGGCGCACACCATGCACGTCACGCATCTGTCGCTGGCCGACTTCCGCTCGTACGCCCGGGTCGAGGTCCCTCTCGATCCGGGCGTCACCGCGTTCGTGGGCCCGAACGGCCAGGGCAAGACGAACCTCGTGGAGGCGGTCGGCTATCTCGCCACGCTCGGCAGCCACCGGGTCTCCTCGGACGCCCCGCTGGTGCGCATGGGCGCCGAGCGTGCCGTCGTGAGGGCGGCGGTCCAGCAGGGCGAGCGCCAGCAGCTGGTCGAGCTCGAACTCAACCCGGGCAAGGCCAATCGTGCCCGTATCAACAGGTCCTCGCAGGTCAGGCCCCGTGACGTACTCGGAATCGTGCGCACGGTGCTGTTCGCTCCCGAGGATCTGGCGCTGATCAAGGGCGATCCGGGTGAGCGCCGGCGCTTCCTCGACGAGCTGATCACGGCGCGTTCCCCGCGCATGGCGGGCGTGCGGTCCGACTACGACCGCGTGCTGAAGCAGCGCAACACCCTCCTGAAGTCGGCGGCCCTCGCGCGGCGGCACGGCGGACGCTCCATGGACCTGTCCACACTCGACGTCTGGGACCAGCACCTCGCGCGCGTGGGCGCCGAACTGCTCACCCAGCGGCTCGACCTGATCGCCGCGCTGCAGCCGCTCGCCGACAAGGCGTACGAGCAGCTGGCACCCGGCGGCGGCCCGGTCACCCTGGACTACAAGCCGTCGGCCCCCGGCGACGGCCACACGCGTGAGGCCCTGTTCGAGCAGCTGATCGCCGCTCTCGAAGAGGCGCGCAAGCAGGAGATCGAGCGGGGCGTGACCCTGGTCGGCCCGCACCGCGACGACCTGCTCCTGAAGCTCGGCCAGCTCCCCGCGAAGGGGTACGCGAGCCATGGCGAGTCCTGGTCGTACGCCCTTGCGCTGCGCCTCGCCTCGTACGACCTCCTGCGCGCCGAGGGGAACGAACCGGTGCTCGTCCTGGACGACGTGTTCGCGGAGCTCGACGCGCGCCGCAGGGAGCGGCTCGCGGAGCTGGTGGCGCCGGGCGAGCAGGTCCTGGTCACGGCCGCGGTGGACGACGACGTTCCGGGCGCCCTCGCCGGGGCGCGGTTCGCGGTGGCGGACGGCGCGGTGGAGCGCGTATGACACGCCTGAGCCGGGAGCGCGTATGAGCGCCGAAGAGCCCGCCAAGGACACGCCTCAGGGCACCCCCAAGGAGACGCCGAAGACGCCCGAGCCCTCCGGCGTCGACCTCGCCCGTGTCGCCCTCCGTGCCGCCAAAGAGCAGGCACGCGCGCGTGGCGACGCCGCGCAGCAGAAGAAGCAGGCCCGCAGGGGCGGCCTTCGCTCCGGCGCGCGCGCCGACGGGCGTGACCCGCAGCCGCTCGGCTCCGCCATCAACCGCTTGATCACCGAGCGCGGCTGGGAGACGCCTGCCGCGGTCGGCGGGGTGATGGGCCGTTGGCCGCAGATCGTCGGCGAAGACCTGGCCAACCACTGTGTCCCGCAGCGGTACGACGAGAACGAACGCGTCCTGACCGTCCAGTGCGACTCCACGGCCTGGGCGACGAACCTGCGTCTCCTGGCCCCCCAGCTGGTCGCGCGCCTCAACGAGGACCTCGGTCACGGCACCGTGCGCCTCATCAAAGTCCTCGGTCCCGGCGGCCCCCCGCGCCGCTTCGGACCCTTGCGCGCCCCGGGCAGCACGGGCCCCGGAGACACCTACGGCTGAGGCCGTACCGGGTGGTAGCTCAAGGTTGACACCCCGAAGCGCTGAGTGCCGCTGTGAGCCTCTTAGGGGCCCGGGCCGCATATGGGGAGTCGGGCGACTCCGGTTCAGGACGGCACATGCGGACTCAGGTACCGGCAAACCCCCATCACTGTCGGCGCTACCGGTAGACTGGAAGCTAATCGCGTCCCACGCGTGGGACGCATAGAACAACGCTGACTATCGCTGAACGACGCAGCTGCTCCGGCCACCGCCGGGTGCTTGGCTTGTGCTGTGCCAGAAAGGGCGCTTCGTGGCCGATTCCGGCAACCCCAACGAGAACATCCCGTCTACCGTCGCTGGCGAGAACGGCGAGGTCACAGCCTTGTACGACGCCAGCGCGATCACCGTCCTCGAGGGTCTGGACGCGGTCCGCAAGCGGCCTGGCATGTACATCGGGTCGACCGGTGAGCGCGGCCTGCACCACCTCGTGCAAGAGGTCGTCGACAACTCCGTCGACGAGGCCCTCGCCGGGCACGCGGACACCATCGACGTCACGATCCTCGCCGACGGCGGTGTACGCGTCACCGACAACGGCCGAGGCATCCCGGTGGGCATCCACCCCGTCGAGAAGAAGCCGGCCGTCGAGGTCGTGCTCACCGTGCTGCACGCGGGCGGCAAATTCGGCGGCGGCGGATACGCGGTCTCCGGTGGTCTGCACGGCGTCGGTGTCTCCGTCGTGAACGCCCTGTCGACGAAGCTCGCCGTCGACATCAGGACCGACGGCTACCGCTGGACCCAGGACTACAAGCTGGGTGTTCCGACGGCCCCGCTCGCCAAGCACGAGCCGGTCGAGGACTCGGGCACCACGGTCACCTTCTGGGCCGACCCGGACGTCTTCGAGACGACCGAGTACTCCTTCGAGACGCTGGCACGGCGCTTCCAGGAGATGGCGTTCCTCAACAAGGGTTTGACTATCAAACTCACTGATGAGCGCGAGTCGGCGAAGGCGACGGCGGGTGCGGACTCGGCCGAGGCCACCGACGACGAGGCCGCCGAGGCCCGCACGGTGACGTACCACTACGAGGGCGGCATCGTCGACTTCGTGAAGTACCTCAACTCCCGCAAGGGAGAGATGATCCACCCGACCGTCATCGACGTCGAGGCCGAGGACAAGGAGCGCATGCTCTCGGCCGAGATCGCCATGCAGTGGAACTCGCAGTACACCGAAGGTGTCTACTCCTTCGCGAACACGATCCACACGCATGAGGGCGGTACGCACGAGGAGGGCTTCAGGGCCGCGCTCACGGGCCTGGTCAACCGGTACGCGCGCGAGAAGAAGCTGCTGCGCGAGAAGGACGACAACCTCACGGGTGAGGACATCCGCGAGGGCCTGACGGCCATCATCTCGGTGAAGCTGGGCGAGCCGCAGTTCGAGGGCCAGACCAAGACCAAGCTGGGCAACACGGAGGCGAAGACCTTCGTGCAGAAGGTCGTGCACGAGCACCTCACGGACTGGTTCGACCGCAATCCGAATGAGGCCGCGGACATCATCCGCAAGGGCATCCAGGCCGCCACGGCCCGCGTCGCTGCCCGCAAGGCGCGTGACCTGACCCGTCGCAAGGGCCTGCTCGAATCGGCCTCGCTGCCCGGAAAGCTCAGCGACTGCCAGTCGAACGACCCGACGAAGTGCGAGATCTTCATCGTCGAGGGTGACTCCGCCGGTGGTTCGGCGAAGTCCGGTCGTAACCCGATGTACCAGGCGATCCTGCCCATCCGAGGCAAGATCCTGAACGTCGAGAAGGCGCGGATCGACAAGATCCTGCAGAACCAGGAAGTCCAGGCCCTCATCTCGGCCTTCGGCACGGGCGTGCACGAGGACTTCGACATCGAGAAGCTCCGCTATCACAAGATCATCCTGATGGCGGACGCCGACGTCGACGGTCAGCACATCAACACCCTGCTCCTGACGTTCCTGTTCCGCTTCATGCGGCCGCTCGTCGAGTCCGGCCACGTCTATCTGTCGCGCCCGCCGCTCTACAAGATCAAGTGGAGCCGGGACGACTTCCAGTACGCGTACTCGGACCGCGAGCGCGACGCGCTGGTCGAGCTCGGCCGCCAGGCCGGCAAGCGCTTCCGGGACGACTCGGTCCAGCGCTTCAAGGGTCTCGGTGAGATGAACGCCGAGGAGCTGCGCATCACGACGATGGACCAGGACCACCGCGTCCTCGGCCAGGTGACCCTGGACGACGCGGCGCAGGCCGACGACCTCTTCTCGGTGCTGATGGGAGAGGACGTCGAGGCACGGCGCTCGTTCATCCAGCGCAACGCCAAGGACGTCCGCTTCCTCGACATCTGAGTCGGCCGCACAAGCCGCACCTCGAAAGGACTTTGACCAGCAATGGCCGACGAGAACACCCCTGTGATGCCCGAAGAGGAGCCCGCCGTCCCCGGCGTGGGCATGCGTGTCGAGCCCGTCGGGCTCGAGACGGAGATGCAGCGCTCGTACCTCGACTACGCGATGTCCGTCATCGTGTCGCGCGCGCTGCCCGACGTACGGGACGGTCTGAAGCCCGTCCACCGCCGCGTCCTGTACGCGATGTACGACGGCGGGTACCGCCCCGAGAAGGGCTTCTACAAGTGCGCCCGCGTCGTCGGCGACGTCATGGGCACCTACCACCCGCACGGCGACTCCTCCATCTACGACGCCCTGGTCCGCCTGGCCCAGCCGTGGTCGATGCGGATGCCCCTGGTGGACTCCAACGGCAACTTCGGCTCCCCGGGCAACGACCCGGCCGCCGCCATGCGGTACACCGAGTGCAAGATGGCGCCGCTGGCCATGGAGATGGTCCGTGACATCGACGAGGAGACCGTCGACTTCACGGACAACTACGACGGCCGCAACCAGGAGCCGACGGTCCTGCCGGCGCGCTTCCCGAACCTGCTGATCAACGGCTCGGCGGGCATCGCGGTCGGCATGGCCACCAACATCCCGCCGCACAACCTCCGCGAGGTCGCGGCGGGCGCGCAGTGGGCGCTCGAACACCCCGAGGCCTCGCACGAGGAGCTGCTCGACGCTCTCATCGAGCGCATCAAGGGCCCCGATTTCCCGACCGGCGCACTAGTAGTGGGCCGCAAGGGCATCGAGGAGGCGTACCGCACGGGCCGTGGCTCCATCACGATGCGCGCCGTCGTCGCGGTCGAGGAGATCCAGAACCGCCAGTGCCTGGTGGTCACCGAGCTCCCCTACCAGACCAACCCCGACAACCTCGCGCAGAAGATCGCCGACCTGGTCAAGGACGGCAAGGTCGGCGGCATCGCCGACGTCCGCGACGAGACGTCCTCGCGCACGGGCCAGCGCCTCGTCGTCGTCCTGAAGCGGGACGCGGTCGCCAAGGTCGTACTGAACAACCTCTACAAGCACACCGACCTCCAGTCGAACTTCAGCGCCAACATGCTGGCCCTGGTCGACGGCGTGCCGCGCACCCTCTCCCTGGACGCGTTCATCCGCCACTGGGTGACGCACCAGGTCGAGGTCATCGTCCGGCGTACGAAGTTCCGGCTGCGCAAGGCCGAGGAGCGGGCCCACATCCTGCGCGGCCTGCTGAAGGCCCTGGACGCGATCGACGAGGTCATCGCGCTCATCCGGGCCAGCCAGACGGTCGACGTCGCGCGTGAGGGCCTGATGGGCCTGCTCTCGATCGACGAGATCCAGGCCAACGCCATCCTCGAGATGCAGCTGCGCCGGCTCGCCGCGCTGGAGCGCCAGAAGATCGTCGCCGAGCACGACGAACTGCAGGCGAAGATCAACGAGTACAACGCGATCCTGGCCTCGCCCGAGCGGCAGCGCCAGATCATCAGCGAGGAGCTCGCGGCGATCGTCGACAAGTTCGGCGAGGACCGCCGCTCGGCGCTCGTGCCCTTCGACGGCGACATGTCCATGGAGGACCTGATCGCCGAGGAGGACATCGTCGTCACGATCACGCGCGGCGGTTACGTCAAGCGCACGAAGACGGTTGATTACCGCTCACAGAAGCGCGGCGGCAAGGGCGTGCGCGGTACGAAGCTGAAGGAAGACGACATCGTCGACCACTTCTTCGTGTCGACGACCCACCACTGGCTGCTGTTCTTCACGAACAAGGGCCGCGTCTACCGGGCGAAGGCGTACGAACTCCCGGATGCCGGTCGCGACGCCCGTGGCCAGCACGTGGCGAACCTGCTCGCCTTCCAGCCGGACGAGAAGATCGCCGAGATCCTGGCGATCCGTGACTACGAAGCGGTGCCCTACCTGGTGCTCGCCACCAAGGGCGGCCTCGTGAAGAAGACCCCGCTCAAGGACTACGACTCGCCTCGCGCCGGTGGCGTCATCGCCATCAACCTCCGCGAGACGGACGACGGTTCGGACGACGAGCTGATCGGCGCCGAACTCGTGTCGGCCGAGGACGATCTGCTGCTCATCAGTAAGAAGGCGCAGTCGATCAGGTTCACCGCTACGGACGACGCGCTGCGTCCCATGGGCCGTGCGACCTCGGGCGTCAAGGGAATGAGTTTCCGTGGCGGCGACGAACTGCTCTCGATGAATGTCGTCAGGCCAGGTACGTTCGTGTTCACCGCAACCGACGGTGGGTACGCGAAGCGGACCAACGTCGACGAGTACCGCGTCCAGGGTCGTGGTGGCCTCGGGATCAAGGCCGCCAAGATCGTGGAGGACCGCGGCGAACTCGTGGGCGCGCTGGTGACGGAGGAGACGGACGAGATCCTCGCCATCACGCTGGGCGGCGGTGTGATTCGTACGCGAGTCAACGAGGTCAGGGAGACGGGCCGTGACACCATGGGCGTCCAACTGATCAACCTGGGCAAGCGCGATGCCGTGGTCGGTATCGCTCGTAACGCCGAGGCCGGGCGCGAGGCTGAGGAAGTCGACGGTGACATCGTCGTCGAATCGGCCGACGGCGAACCGGCCGCCGGTACGGACGAGGGCACGGAGTCCACGGCCGAGTAGCGCGAGGAGAGAGTCATCGTGAGTGGAGCCACGGGCGCCGGAGCGAGTGGAACCGGCTCAGCCGGTACAGACGGTGTCCGTGGCTCCGCCACTGATTCTCCCGACTCGCATGAGTCTCGTGGATCCCAGGGGGGAACCGTGACCGACACCCGAGGGCCGCAGCCGGCTCAGTCAGCGCAGTACGCCGACGGGGCGCAAGGGACGCAAGGGGCCCAGGGGTCCCAAGCGGGGCAGGGGGCCCAGGGGGCCCCGAGCGCCACCGGGGCTCTGCCCGGTGAGCGCCAGCCCCAGCAGCAGGCGTCCCAGCCGTACCACCCGCCGCAGGCCTACCAGCAGGGATCCCAGACGGGCTCCGTGCGCAGGCCGCGGACGGGGGCGCGCACGACGCCTCGTACGCGCAAGGCGCGACTGCGGGTGGCCAAGGCCGATCCGTGGTCGGTGATGAAGGTCAGCTTCCTGCTCTCCATCGCGCTCGGCATCTGCACGATCGTCGCGGCCGCCGTGCTGTGGATGGTCATGGACGCCATGGGCGTCTTCTCCACGGTGGGCGGCACGATCTCGGAGGCGACGGGCTCGAACGAGTCCAACGGCTTCGACCTGCAGTCCTTCCTGTCGCTGCCGCGCGTCCTGATGTTCACGACGATCATCGCGGTCATCGACGTGGTCCTCGCCACGGCACTGGCGACGCTCGGCGCCTTCATCTACAACCTCTCCGCGGGCTTCGTGGGCGGCGTCGAGCTGACGCTGGCCGAGGACGAGTAGTTCTGCGCCTCCTGTAGTTCTTCGCCTCCCGCAGTTCTTCCCCCTCCCGTAGTTCTTTCTTCCGCGCTCCACCACCCCTCCGGCGTTCCGCGCCGGGGGGTTCTCGCGGCCAGGGCCCCGCCCACTCAGGGCGGGGCCCTGTTGCGCGTCACGGCCTGTCGCGGTCTGGCGCGGCCTGTCCGGTGCCCCCGGAGGTATCGATTTTGGGACTGGCCCGCACGTGCGCTAATCTTCAGAGGTCAGCGCGCGGGACATACCGCAGCGCGGCGGGGCTATAGCTCAGTTGGTTAGAGCGCATCCCTGATAAGGATGAGGCCACAGGTTCAAATCCTGTTAGCCCCACCAGCCAAAAGACCCCCAGTCGATCATGACTGGGGGTCTTTGACATCCACGGGTGACATCAGCCGATCAGTGGATCTTCCAACAGGTCGGCGAGCAGCGAGACGGCTTCCCGCTCCCCGTCGCCCACAACGTGTGTATAGACGTCCATGGTCATGCTGATCTGGCTATGCCGCAGGATCGCCTGAGCGACCTTGGGATGCACCTTCAGGAACGCGAGCAGGGTGCCGCAGGTGTGCCGCGCGAGCCGCACCGTGATCCGGCGGACTCCGGCCCGCTTCACCAGGGCGTTGAACATCCGGGAGAAACCGACAGGGTCCGTGAGCCCGCCGCGCTCGGACGAGAAGATCACGTCATGATCCGGCTCCTGCGCCCAGGCATCACCGACGATCTTCCGTTCCAGCTCTTGCAGCGTTCGCCGCTCTTCCAGGGCACGGGCGCAGAACTCCGGCAGGGGAAGCACCGCCTGTGACGACTCGGTCTTGAGGTCCTTGAGGACCAGGCCGACGCCCTTCACCCGCTGAACCTGCTTGGTCGGCGTGAACTGACCCGTCTCGAAATCGATGTCCTGCCAGCGCAGGCCCAGGACCTCACTACGGCGCAGGCCGAGGACGAGCACCAGGACGCAGGCGGCATAGAAGCGGTGGGCACGCGATGCCCGGAGGAAGGTGATCGCCTCACTCGCGTTCCACGCCTTGCCCTTGTCCTTGCTGACCTTGGGCATGTCGACCAGCAGCGCAACGTTCCGCGTCAGGATCTCTTCCTTCACGGCGCGATTCAGCGCGTTCCGGAGGGTCCGCAGCACCTCGAAGCGGGTAGCCGCACCGACCTTGGCACGCGTGAGAGCTCCCATGAACGCACGGAGCTGCGCCGGGGTGAGCTTGACCATCGACTTCTTGCCCAGGTGGGGCGCGATGTAGAGCCGCACCTTCGACTCGTACTTCGCGTACGTGTTGTGCTCCTTCTCCGGCTTCACGATGTGCTCCAGCCAGTACGCCAGCCACTCGCCGAGCGACCACGAGCGAGACGGCACCGGGATGCCGTTCCGTTCCTGGTCCTGAAGCTTGCCGAGCTTCTCGTTGGCTTCGTCCCACGTCCGGCCGTACACGTACTTACGGACGCGGTTGCCGTCCGAGTCGGTGACGTACGCGGCTCCCTGGTAGCGGCCGTCTGCCCGCTTGGTGATCGTTCCTCCGCCGTTGGGGCGTCGCTTGGCCATCAGGCAGCCTCCCCGATCTGACTGCTTATGAAGTCGCGGACCGCTTGATCAGGGATTCGACGGCAACCGTCAACCTTGATGGACACCAGACGGTGCGTGCGGATCAGGTCGTAGACCTTGGTCCGGCCCACCTTGAGGAGCGCCATGACATCGGGCACGGTCAGCAGCTCGGGGACGGCGGTGGTCACGTGTCGGCTCCTTCCATGTCGAGGAGCGTGGCTTTCTCCTCGCGGGCGAGTTCGCGGTTCTGGGCGATGTCGCGGCGGATGTTGGCGGCGAGCCAGGACTCACCGGGGGTGTGGCCGTGCCCGGCATAGACCCAGTGGGCGAGGGTGAGCGTGGTGGCCTCCGGGTTCTCGTTGGGGTCGGGCAGGCCGAGGGCAGCGCGTTGCTGGGCGGCGCGGTAGTCGGCGCGGACCTGGCGGAGGGCGCCGAGGGTGGTGGAGTAGCGGCGGGATTTCGTGGAGAAGTGGCCGCGGAAGCCGAGCATGTGGGCCCAGCGCGCCAGGGCCCGTTCGGGGTAGTGCGCCTGGAGGTCGACGCACGCGGTCATCAGACGCCGGGCGTGGGCGGAAATCTCTAGGCGGGAGAGGTCTTCTGCTAACCCGGTGCCTTGGCATCCCGCGCACCGGCTGAGCGCTGATCCGGGGCGTGCGTACACGGAGGAGTGGCCGGTTCCCTGGCACTTGCGGCAGTGGACCGGAGCGTCAGCGGCCCCGGTGTCCTCGGCTGCCTTGGTGGCGTACTTGGCGACGTAGGAGGCAACGGCCTGTTCGGTGATGTCGGAGCCGTCACCGAATGCCTTGATGGGGCGGACATCGAGCTGAGTGCCCCAGCCGAGGGTGCGGGCGGGCTGGTCGCCGACGGCCGGCACATCGACCCGGACGCGGGAAGCCGCCGCGTGGATGGCGTCGGTGAGCAGGTCGCGGCTGGCCCAGGCCGGGGGCGGGGTGTCGGGTCCTTCGGGTCCGTCGAAGCGGATCACGGCGTGGAAGTGGACGGCCCCGCGCTTCTGATACTCGGCGACCTTGCCGAAGGAGACGCGGGACTGTTCACGGGCGGCTTTCTGGGTCAGTCCGGCGCGGGAGGCGATCTCGCGGCGAAGGTAGATCGTGAAGTAGCGCCACAGGTCGGATGCGTGGTTGTTCCACAACACCGCCCCGGCGTAGTCGTAGGTGGCCGAGTCGAGCGGGGTGCCCAACTCCGGGGAGCCTTCCGGGTGGCGTGTGCCGCAGCGGCAGGGCCTGTTTCCGGGGCGGTTGTGGACGGGCCCGAAGCTGGGGGCGGTGAGGGTGGCGAAGACGCGAGGGTGCTCGCGCACGGTGTGCGGGGTGCCCTTGTCCGGATCTCCGGTGAGTCCGGCGCGGATCAGGTGGTACGTGTCTCCGGCGTAGGTCCAGGAGCAGGAGGGGCAGCGGGAGGCACGGCGGTTGCCGCAGGCGATCCGGAGACGGCCGCCAGGTTCGGTGTCAGTCGAGTAGGAGAACAGAGCCTGGCCCGAGGCCCGGTCACGGGTGACGGTGCTGCCAAGCAGGTGGATCGGATCGGAGCAGCCGCCGGTTCGGCGGATCTGGTCTTGAAGGCGGTCGAAGCCGGGGGACCCGGCCACCCTGAGCACATCGGCGAGGGTGGCCGGGTCCAGGCCCGCCGCGAGGGCGGTGTTGGTCACGAGAACCAGCCGCGCTTCTTGGGGGTGCTGGCTGAGTCACAGGACGGCCCGGAGGTCTTCCCGGTGGAGCGCTGTGACGAGCGGTCGGCGTCGTGGCGCCGGTGGGCACTGCCTACCTGCTTGGCGCGGTCATAGTCGCTGTCCAGTCCATCGGACAGGGTGCGGTCTGCTCCGCGGCTCCAACGTCGTGCCATTACGCGTTCACCTCCTGCTTGGCCGAGAGGCCGACACGGGCGGTGCCGTTGCAGGTGCGGCAGTCGATATGGAGCGTGATGCGGGAACCGTCGCGGTTGCGGGTTCCGGTCGTGATGGCGACGGTGGCGAAGCCGTCGCAGTCGCGGCAGATGCGCGCGCGGGCAGGGGTGGGCTGGGCCATGATGGGACTTCCTTCCGGATCTGTTGGTTCGGGTGGGAGGCACGGCTCCGGAGCGGGCGAGACTTGGCGGTTGAGACCGCTCCGGGGCCGGTCAGCGGCGCTTGGCCTCGCTGTTCATGAGCGAGCGGACGACAAGCGCGACGATCGCGAGCGACCCGGCGGTAATGGCGACGGCGAGGAGCATGGAGACCAGCACGGCGCCGATCACCAGGACTCCCGCGGTGCCGCCGCCGACGAGGAGGAGCAGCGAGCCGGGGGTGAGCTGCGCACTGGGCCGGGCGGACGCGGCCGGTACGGGTGCCTGGTGCTGGCAGGAGCAGACGGCCGGGGCGTGCTGGTGATTGAGCATGACCGCGCTGGGCAGCGGGATGATCTGGCCGGTCGGCTGCTCGTTGACCGGGATCTTGTGGGTGAACACGGTGCTATCTCCTTAGTTGATGAGGGAGTCGACGGCGGGGCTGAGAAAGCTGTCGGCGATGAGGTAGCCGCCAAGCAGGAGCAGGGTCACGAGCCACCACGGCGGGCGGGCGAGCTTGATGCCGAGGACTCCGACGATGAGCAGGGCGAGCCAGAGCGGGACGTCCATGACGTGTTCTCCTAGGCAGTGCAGCGGTGGGTGCGGGCGGCGAGTTCGGCGGCCGAGCGGTTGTCGTACTCGGTGGAGAAGTCGCAGCGGGGCGCGGTACAGGCGGCGGTGTGGCGGTCCCTGCCGCGTCCGTCGAAGAAGCTGGCGACCTTGACCGGGCCGAACTGGCGGACGTCGCGGAAGCGTCGGTAGGCGGTCATGACGGGTCTTCCTTTCTGCTCAGGCGAGTTGAAGGTGCGTGGCGATCTCGTCGACGACGGGTGCGGGAAGACCGAGTTGGGCGCGGAGGTTGGCGACCGAGAGCGGTGTCCCGGTGGTCGCGCGGTGGTTGTCGGCGAGCTTTCGGGCGTGGTCGAGCAGTGCCGGCGGAACTGCCACCGGGTCCGGATTCGGCGCCGGTTCAGGAGCCGGGAGCTCGGGGTTCTCGTCGGATTCCGGCGTGAGATGGGGGCGGTGCAGGTCGACCGCTGGCGGTTCCTCGGGCGATTGCGGCGCCGGAGCCGCAGTGTCGGCGGGGGTGTGGACCAGGAGCGTGCCGCCCAGGAAGGCGAGCGCGGGCCAGCCAGCGACCGTGATGCGCAACCAGGCCGGAATGTTGTCGAGGTCAAGGAGACCGGCAGTAGCGATGTTGGCGCCAAGCGAGGCGAACAGAGCGATCACGAACCATGTCCAGGCCGCACGGGCGGCACGCAGGCGACGCCATGCCGCGACCAGGAGCAGGTCGACGCTGATCGGGTAGGCCCAGGCCTGCCAGCCGGTTTGTCCGGCGGCTTCGGCAAGGTCGTGCAGGTGGGAGAAGGACAGGGCTCCGGCGATCACGGCTTGCACGAGCACCGCGTCCAGGCGGATCGAGCGGTTCACCGTCATCACCTCCTAGCGGTGTTGGGCCCGAGCGGGGCGGGGAACGTCTCCGGCCGCCCGGCTCCGGCGGATTTCGGCATGAGGGAGGTAGGGACCCGGCGCGAGACGGTCACGCCGAACCGGTGGTCAGGGTGTGTCAGGGAATGGCCGGGGCCTCTGTCGGCATGGGCGGAGTCACCGGGGCCGGGACGGTAGCGACGGCCGGGCGGAAAGGCTCCAGGGCCGGAAGGACCGGGATCAGGTGCACGGTCTTGCGGCAGACCGCCACGGTGTCGTTGACCGAGGTGAGCGGGGTGCGGATGCGGCCCCAGCCGCCGGAAGCGTCGGCGGCGACGGCTTGGCCGGGCCGGTCGGCGGGGATGGTGCACGCGGCCGGGACGGACTCGGGGGCCACGTCGTTCAGGCCCATTTCTGCGGTCTGTTTGTCGTTGACCCGGTGGACCACGCGTCCGGTGAGCTGGGCGCGAAGCATGGTGGCGCCCTTGCCCAGCTCGGAGCCGAACCGCTGTCCGCAGATCTCCAGGTAGATGCCGACCGCGCGGGAGAGCTGGGCCAGCCGGATCAGTCCGGTGACGATCCGCTCGCGACGTTCCTCATCCTTCTTCGAGGAGATCAGGAACAGTTCCGCGATCTCGTCGACCAGGACCACCACGGGCGCCGGGCGCAGGTGCTCGGGGAGCTCCCACAGGTCGGAGACCGCGTGTTTGGCTAGCAGATCGAAACGGTCTTCCATCTCCGCCACCAACACGTCGATGAGCGAGGCGGCATCGTCGGGATTCGTCGCGAGCGCCGAGAGCCGCGGGGCGTAGCGGGACTGTTCGACACCGCGCTTGCAGTCGATGCCGACCAAGGCGACGGGCAGTTGAGCCAGGCCCTTGACCAGGTTCCGCTGGTACATGGACTTGCCCGACTGGTTCGCGCCGAGGGTGAGCGCGTGCGGGATCTCGCGGTAGTTCCGCTCGTACGCTGTGCCGTCATCGCGCAGTGCGACCGGCACCACCAGGTCGTGAGGTGCAGCCCTTTTGGGCATCTGCACCCGCCGCAGCACGTTGTAGCCCGTCATACGCAGCTCGACATAGCCGGGCTTCTTCGGGATCACATGGACTGCGTGGACGCCCCAGGCATGCCGGAGCCGCTCGGAGGCTGCGGCCAGGTCGGCGGGCTCCAGACCGGCGGGCAGCCGCAGCGTCACCCGAAGACCGGTCGATGTGCCCCACACCCGGCGGATCTTGGGAGGGACCGGCCGCACTTCACTGCGAGCGATCCGGCGCGACATGAATGCCCGGAAGCCGGATGGCTGCACCGTCAGCCCGCACACGTCCATCGTGTTCCGGTACGAGAGGGCGAACCGACCCCAGGTCACCGGCAGGCCAACCGTCGCCCAGTACAGCCGAGGAGCCTTGTACTTGGCGTAGGTGACGCCACTGGCACCGGCTAAGACGCCCGATGCCTCGAACCACATAGCCAGGTCAGTCATGACTCAGACCGCCATGACCGCAGTCGCGCGGAACGAGATCCCGTGGCGCTTCTGCCCGTTGAACTCGTTCTCCCAGTCACGCGCCTTGAGCCCGACCACTTTCACCGGCATGCCCGGCGTCAGGCCCTTCTCGGGGAGGCCCGTCTCCAGGACGGTCACTTGGTAGAGGTTCCCCTCCCCCTCATCCGAGACCAGCAGGCCCACCGTGGCCAGCGGCGCGTTCGTCTCCCGGTCGACGGCTCGCTCACCGGTCTTCTTGTTGGCCATCTTCGGTTCCGGTGCGGTCGCCACGAAGACGACGGCGGTCTGAAGGTCGATCTTGAAGGACGGCATCAAAGGCTCCATGAGTCGGCGTTGAGAGCAGCCCGAAGAAGGCCACCCATTCACCCGCTGTCCTAGGACTGCGGGTGATCGAGGTCGACTCTGACATGCAGTCCTGGGACTGTGTTTGACTGACCTAGTCGAGAGGAGTTGTCAGATGGCGCCGAAGTGGCGAGAGCTAGCGGACAAGCTGACTGAACAGATCAAGAGAGGTGATTACGCACCGGGGCAGCAGCTCCCGCAGATCAGGGAACTAGTAGCGGCAGGTGAAGGCTCTAAGTCCACCGTCCACGCGGCTTACAAAGCCCTTGAGGCCGAGGGGCTCGTCACCTCTTCCCGAGGTCACGGCACGGTTGTGCGGCAACAGGTTCCACTCAAGCGACTCGGTATTGCCCGGTACGACAAGGCCAAGTGGCGAGATGGCGACGAGGTTGCCTTCATCGCAGACCGCGTAGCTTCCGGGCGCACCTACCGTCGGAATGAGCAGACCCAGACCGTCAGCCTCGTCGAGGCTCCACCAGCAGTTGCAGCCGCCCATGGTCTGGCCGAAGGGGCGGAGGTCTACGCCCGAGCGCGTCTCGTGAAGGAAGGCGACCAGCCGACCCACACCTTGACCAGCTACTACCGGCCAGAGCACGTTGAGGGCACGTGGATCGTCGACCCGACTCCAGGACCGGCGGGCCGTGGCGGCGGATTCCGGGTCCTGTACGACGCGGGGTACGAGATCGACCACATGAAGGAAGCGATCTTCGCTCGGGCTGCGACGCCGGACGAAGCGAAGCTGTTGCAGCTCCCGGCGGGGGAACCCGTCGTCGAGCTGCATCGAACGACCTACACGGCCTCTGGCACAGTGGTCGAATTCGCCATTGGGGTACACGCGGCTTCGCGCTTCGCCTGGGAGTACGACTTCAAGGTTCCGGACTCGGCGAAGGGCGAGAAGGAGCAGTAATGATCTCGACGCAGGCATGGGCTGACGCACGACGCCTGTGGGACTACCACCAGATGGGCCACACCCCTCGGCCCTGCTCAGTTGCGATCGGCTTGGGCAGCCACGACTTGGGTGTGGCCGATACGGCGGTAGATCTGTACCAGCGCGAGTTGGCTCCACTGCTTGTGTTCACCGGTGCCACAAGCCCCACGACCCAGGAACGCATGCCGCGAGGTGAAGCCGTCCACTACCGCGAACGCGCTCTTGAACTCGGCGTTCCGGGCTCAGCCGTGCTCGTAGAGCCTCGCGCCCGCAACACCGGCGAGAACATCCGCTTCTCAAAGGCCGTGCTCGACGAAGCTGGAGTGGACGTGGCCTCCGTGCTTCTGATCAGCAAGCCGTACGAAGAGAGGCGCGCATACGCCACCGCACGCAAGCTGTGGCCCGAGGTCGAGATCATCAGCGCGTCCACCCCGATGACGCTCGCTGAGTACGTCGATTCCCTCCAAGATGCCCGCCTGGTGATCGACATGCTCGTGGGTGCGCTTCAGCGGTTGCTGATCTACCCGGACCAGGGGTTCATGATCAGTCAGCCCGTTCCGGATGACGTGCTTGAGGCTTACGAGCGGCTATGCGCCGAAGGCTTCACAAGCCGACTCCTCACCACTGACCGCCCCTCAGCCTGAGGCCAGCCACCAGCGCCACGAGCGATATACGTGTTCACGAACGGCGAGCACTCGCAGCAGACTTCACCACCCCTCCACTCGGTATCGGTGGCAGGGGTTGTCGTGCGTGAGGACGGGCGCGTCCTGGTGATCCGTCGTGCCGACAATGGTCAGTGGGAGCCACCGGGCGGGGTGCTGGAGCGGGACGAGGCCATCGAGGATGGGGTGTGCCGCGAGGTCTATGAAGAGACCGGGATCAAGGTGCGCGTCGAACGGCTCACCGGGGTCTACAAGAACATGACGGCCGGGGTCGTCGCCATGGTGTTCCGATGCCGGCCAGAGGGCGGTCACGAGCAACTGTCCGACGAGTCGACCGCGGTTACCTGGCTGTCCCCGGACGAAGCCATGGCCGCGATGAGTGAGGTCTACGACGTCCGCATCGCAGATGCCCTGACCGACGAGCTGGTGCCCCGCATCCGAACCCATGACGGATACAAGCTCACCGAGCCGAACGGCAAGTAGGCCAACCCCCCTTGGGCCTGGGAGCTGTTACAAGTTTCTCTACCTCATCAAGCACCCGGCTGCGCTCCGCTCCGCCGGGCGGGCTTCCCGGCTCCGCCGGGGCTGCCGCTCCTGCCTTCGGCCCGCTCCGCCCCGCTGCGCCGACGCCCGCCCATACGTGGATAGGGCCCGGGGCCATAAGGCGAGCACCACAACCACGGCGGCCCTGGACAAGGACATGCCTCCGGCGGGGGCGCTCTGACTCTGGGATGGCGGGGGCGCCGCTTGCGAGTGCCGGCCGAATGGGGCGGGCGTAGGAAGCTCCCATCCCGTCTGCCATCGACCCAGGCAGAGCCGAGCGGACGCGGCCCAGGGCGTCAAGGTCGTTCGTACAGTGGCGCGCTCCACCTTGACGCCCTGAACCACGCCCGCTCCACGGTGTGTGGGTCGACGGCAGACGGGATGGGAGCTGGGGTAGGTGGTGAGTTGATGTTGGGCCGCAACCGAACCGCCGGGTAACCCAGATGTGGCGCACGTCACTACAGAGAGTTATCCACAGCTTGTGCCACAGGTCGCCCACAGGCATGTGTACGAACCGCGAGCCCTCACGCAGCGTAAACGCCGACTTGCCCACAGAATCGTCGACCTTGTCCACATCGGCGCCCACAGCGTGAGGTCAACTCACAGAAGCCCAGGTCAAGTTGGCTACACACTTGGGGCGCGTATCTGTCAGTGCAGTGCCCTAACGTGGCGAAGCAACAGGAAGGGCGCGCCCACCCCTTGGCGAAGGAATCCAGGCGCGCCCCAACTTCGACCCTGGAGGACTCATGCCCTTCCCGGCTCTTGGTGGCTTCCCGCTGCCGGGCAACCACCCGCTTGGTACCTTCGCACGCTCCACTGACAGTCGCAACGATTCCTTGATCATCCTGGGGGTTGTGCTCGCCTGCGTGATCAACGGCGACACGGTCTCTAGCATCCTGGAACAGACCACCCGGCTCGCCGTGGTTGTCTGCGTACTGATCATCGTGCGTGCGTTGGCCCCTGCGCTTGAGCGTCTAGCGCAAAGGCGTCCATGCCCAAGCGGGCCCGATCTGTAGCCCTACGGCTAAGGCCCCTGACTGGTTTGCCCGGTCAGGGGCCTTCAAGCTGCGCTGTGAGTGGTCTGACCCCACAATGACTCGCGCCACGACGGTTTACGCATTGGCTACTCGCGTGCGCCCCGCGTTGGGCGCTTCTGGCAGTCCGAGCCGCACTCGTACACCTCGATGGACAGGTCGTGTGCACCGGCGTGACCTTCGGCGCGACCTGCTGACCTGGCTCCCTTCCCAAGTGTCTCGGCGCACCAGCAGCACTGCCAGCCGAGGTACTGCCAGGCGTTGAGCTTCTTGGCGGGCGGCGGTTTCGGCCGCCAGGTCTCGGTCATGGCCGGTCAGCGAAGGGGACCAGGTTGTGCTTCTCGCGGCAGGGGAGGCAGGCGAACTGCACACCGCCGGGTCCGGAGCCCTGTTCCTGCACGTTGATGACGCGGGTATCGGCGCTGTAGCCGAGGTGCCAAGAGCAGTAGCTGTAGCTGACCGGCGCCATCGTGGCCGTGTTCGGGCTGTCCGGGGCGTTCTGATCCTGCGTACCCTCGTTCACGTCGACTCCATCCAGTCGTCCACGCCCCTGGGTCGTTCGCGCGACCGCAGGGGTGCTGTGCGTTCACGCAGCGTAGTACTAGCTAGCTAGGGTAGCTAGGCAAGTCAGGCAATCTCGTCTCGCCGAGCAGGCTTGCACTGCCTAGCTTCGGATCATGGATTGGAAGCCGGATATCCCGCGGTGGAAGCAGGTGTACGCGCTCTTTGAGCAGCGGATTGCCGACGGTGAGTACCCGCCCGGGAGCCAGCTGCCGGGCGTACTCGCGATTCAGGATGAGTTCGGTATCGCGCAGATGACGGCCCGGCGCGTGCTCACCGAGCTACGGGATGCTGGACTCGCACAGATGCAACCGGGCATCGGGACCTTCGTCACCGAGCTGCCCAAGCCGTAGCTGTCACCGCCCGAAGATGCTCCGTCGACCACGTGCGGCATCTGGCAGCATGAGCGGTGACGATCGTTCAGTACAGGGGGAGCTGTGCAAGAGGCGTTGATCGGGCTCTTCGGTGTCGTCTTGGGCCTAGGCGGAAGCACTTGGACCACGTTGTGGACGAACCGGCAGAACCGCCAAGGCCTTGAAGCGGAGCGGCTTCAGGCTCGGCAGGAAGAGGCGACCCGAGAGATTCGGCAAGCCTTGATCTCCATTCACCACATGAAGGCCGACCTGACGACCGATCCCGGCCCCTACTACGAGACCCCGGAGTCTGTTGCAGAGCTTCGCCGCCACATCCACACGATCGACACCTATGCCTTCGTGCTTGCCTCGGCAGAGCTGCGTGCCCGACTAAGGGGTGCGACGCAGATCATGTGGTACTGGGAACATCTCAACGAAGGCCCCGGACACCCCGTTTGGCACGCGGTGGACGATGCCGGTGAGTGCATAGGCGCACATCTTCGAGGGGAAAAGCTCCCGGAGGAACCGACTGCTGTGAAGCGTTGCCGCGAAGAGGCGGAGAGGCTCGAAGCCTTCGAACCGCCGGATGACGTTTGGCTGAGTCGTCAAGAGCACCCGCCTTTCTGACATCAGCGGATGACACCAACAAGCGCGAACACTGCCGATCAAGGCCGTACCTCAGCGGAAGGCCGCCCCTGGGCACCTCAGGGTTTGGCGTGGTTGAAGATGGCCGTGATCGACCTGATAAGGATGAGGCCACAGGTTCAAATCCTGTTAGCCCCACAGACACGAAGAAGACCCCCAGCCCGTCGGCTGGGGGTCTTCTTCGTGTCTGTGCTTTTTGCTGTGCTGTCTGTGGGCCCCTGGGGGGCGGTGGCCGAGGCGGCCGGGGTGTGACTACGGTTCCGCGGCGAGCCTGCCTGGATGGGCCTCGGCCTCAATGGCCGTCTCCGTGTCGTCCGTGGGGAGGTGGCGGCAGCTGGGGGACGATCCGTGGGCCTCGGCGCGGATGCGTTGCTTCATCGTGGGCGGCAAGGACCGTTCGTACGCTGCTACCCAGTAGGCCGCGAGTGGGGCCGTCATGGTCGGCGTGCTCTTGCACGTTTCCGTGGCCTGCTGTACCGGCGTGGCCGCCGTTGCCGTCGTGGTGAATCCCAGCGTGGCGAAGAGTGCGAGGAAGGCGGTGATGAGCGTGGTCCACAGCTTCATGGCCTTGGTGCCGGTCATGGCTTCTCACTTTCGGGTTGGGCGATTTGCGTACTTTCCTCATGATGTGTATGTGGGGCCGAGAGTGGGGGACCGACGCTCGTGGCGCGTCGATGTTCAGATGAACACCACCCGAATGGCCGTAAACGGGCCCTGGGGGCCCTGGGAGAGGGCCGGGTGAGGTCAAGAACGGTGGACGTCGCGGCGGGCCGTGAGGCGCCGGAGAGCGGCGACGGCCGATTCGACTGCTGTGTTCAGGGCGGGAGTTGGGGTGGATCCAGGTCACCGATTGGTATCGGTCGGTGTGTATAGTCGGGCGCCAGAGGTCCCTTACGTCAAGAAAGACGAGGTCGCGCGGTGAAGAAGCTTCTCCTGGTCGCACTGGCCGCCATCGGCGGGCTCCTCGTGTACCGCCAGATCCAGGCGGATCGCGCCGAGCAGGATCTGTGGACGGAGGCGACTGACTCCGTGCCCACGGGTTCGTGAGTACTGACAACAGTCTCTTCACAGGGCCCCGGTCGCTTCTGCGGCCGGGGCCCTGTGCTGTCCGGATCTCTTCGTTCCCCCTGCCCCTCGGGTTTGCTCACGCAAGCCCTCGCCTTGCGTGAGCAAAGATTGTCGCGCCTCCGCGCGGGCATAGTGGGCGGGACGACTGGGGCTCAGGGGAGGGGTGGCACGTGATGGGGCGGCTGCGCAGAGGCCGGGCGATGTCTGCTTTGGGAGCGGCGCTGTGCGGGGTCATGGCGCTGTCGGGGCAGGCCGCGGCAGAGGGCACATCAGGGCCGAACCCGTACGTCTTCGCTGAGCGGGCCGTGTCGGTGGACGGCGCGCAGAACAGCATGGACAGCGTGAGGCTCACGCCCGGGTCGACGTACAAGAGTTCCCTCGCGCGCGGGGGCAAGCTCTACTACCAGCTGCAACTCGACGCCAGAGAGACTGTGTACGTCTCCGCCACCGCCGTTCCCGGGCTTGACGCCAAGGTCGCCTATGGGGACGGCGTAGAGGTGTCCTTACAGGACACGAACGGCAACAACTGCAACTCCGGAAACGCGCGATTCGGTACGTCGCAGAGCCCGCGGCCCATCTCCGCCTGGGCGGCACGTGCGGTCGGCCCCGCCGAGAACCGGTGCAAAGTGGCCGGCACGTACTACGTAGTGGTCGAGCGGAACAGCGATCCCGGCTCCAGTACGGAGACGTGGGACACCGAACTTCGCGTCGTGTCGGAGCCTGGAGTGGCCAAGAGCGCCTCCACGACGCCGCCCGAGACGTGGAACTCCGCCTCGCCCACGCCTCCCGCCGGTGCGCGCGAGGAACGCAGGGGCGGCACGGGCTTCAACGACGCCCGTGCGGTGGGGGCAGGCGTCTGGGGCGACCGGATCAAGCCCGGCCAGACCCTCTTCTACCGCGTGCCGGTCGACTGGGGGCAGCAGATCTCCGCCAGTGCCGAGCTGGGCAGTGCGAGCGGGGGCAGGGGCGAGTACGTCACGTCGGCGCTCGTGATGTCACTGGCCAATCCGGTACGCGCACGCATCGACGACGCCGACACGGCGTACGACGGCCAGCAGAAGACGGCCTCGCTGCGGCCACTGGCCCCCGTCGCGTACGAGAACCGCTACTCCCCGGTCGACGGCGTGGCCGGAACGCGGTTCGCCGGGTGGTACTACCTCTCGGTCCATCTCAATCCGCAGGTCGCCCGGCAGTTCGGCAAGGCTCCGCTGGATCTGCTGCTGCGGGTGAACGTCGACGGGGCGGCGAAGGAAGGGCCCGCGTACGTGGGGACGGCACGGCCCGCTGATGAGTTCAGCGTCACGGGTGAGGACGAGGACGCGGCGGTGCGGGGGGATACGGATGCCGCCGCCGGGAGCGGGGATGGGAGCGGGGGTGGGAACGGCGGCGGAGCCGGCATGAAGGTGGTTGCCGCCGGTGGATTCGGCGCTGGGGCCGTGCTGCTGACGGTCCTTGGGGTGTGGACGCTGATCGGACGGAGGAGGGCGGCGGCAGGCGGCGGGCCGGGTCGGACTGGACCGGCTGATTCAGGGCTGGGTCAGGGGCGTAGCTGAATCCGATCCGATCCGATCCGATTCGATTCGATTCGATCAGATCTGGGTCAGGGCCCAGACGCCCACCGCGAAGCACGCCAGAGCGGCAAGCAGCATCGGGATCGCCACCTTCGGGGGCGGTCCCGGTCGTTTCTGCCGGTGCGGAACTGGTCGGTGCTGGAGCGGAACCTGTGGGGCGTGAGCGGTGTATGGATAAGTAGGGGCGGATACGCGATGCGCTGACGCCATCACAGAGTGTGACGACTCGTAAGCCGGGTGAGGGGAGGGGACATGGACGTGCGGGGCCTGAGCAGGCGGAGATGGGGGAGGCGGGGGTGTGGCCGGTTGCTGCCTTGGCTGGGCCTGCGGCTGTTGCATCTGCTGTGCCTGTTGCGCCTGCTGTACGGGCTGAACCTGTTGTACGGGCTGAACCTGCTGTCCCGACGGCGGCGTGGCCTGCCCCGACGGTGGTGTGCCCTGCGGTGGCGGAGGAGCCAGCGGGAAGCTGCCGGTCTGGGGCGCGGAGAGGGGCGGGGGCGGTACGGAGGGAGGAGCGAAGCCCGGCGGAGGCGGGGTCGTGAGAGGGCCGTCGGGGCCGAACCCCTGGGGAAGCGGGCCCAGTTGGTCGAAGATCTCGACGATCTCGTCGTCGGGCCCCGGCTCGGGCAGCAGCTCGGCGGCCGAGTTCAACGCCTTGCGCGCGCCCGTGGCGGTGCGGAACCGCGCTTGCGGATCCGGCTGGAGAAGCGTGGCGATGACCTGCCACAGCGGTTCCGGGACGCCCTGCGGCGCCCCAGGTGTGCCGTGCGCGGCGAAGTGCTCGATCAAGGCCTTGGCGTCCGGCTTGGCGCCCTGCAGCAGATACAGGGCCACCAGGCCGACGGCGAACAGATCGGCGGTGAAGTCCGGCTCCGCGCCCATCATTTGCTCGGGCGCGAAGTAACCGGGCGTTCCCACGACGTAGTTGGTCTCGGTCAGGCGCGGCTCGCCCATCCGCATCGAGATGCCGAAGTCGGAGAGCCGCAGATGCGGACGCGCGATGCCGGTGGCCTCGAGCAGGATGTTGGCGGGCTTGATATCACGGTGCACGACCCCCTCGGCGTGCACCGCCGCGAGCCCGGAGAGCAGCTGGTCCAGGAGCGTGCAGACCAGTCGGGGCGGCAGCGGGCCGTAGTCCCCGATCACATGGGCCAGCGAGCCGCCGGCGACCAAGGCCATGGTGAACAGGACCTTGTCGTCGTCGGCGGCCCAGCTGGCGGGCGCGAGCACATGGGGGTGGTCGATCCGCAGCGCCTGCTCCCGCACGAAGCGCAGCAGCGCGTGCGCGTCGCTCTGTTGCAGGACCTTGGCCGCCACATACCGGCGCCGCCGGTGGTCCCAGGCGCGCCAGACCGCTCCGACTCCCCCGCGGCCGACCGGGTCGACCAGTTCGTAGCGGCCGGCGAAGACCTCACCCATGGTCGCGCATTGCTCCCCCTCCGGGCCGCCCGGTGGCCCGGCCGACGGCTCAGTTCTGGTGCGCCTCGTAGTGGGCGACCGCGTCCGCGGTGCGTCCGGCGCCGTATACCCGGAGGAACTCTGCCAGTTCCGGGTGGGTCGGTGCGAGGGAGTCAGCGGCATCGATGATGTCGCCGGCCGCCGCGACGGAGCGCAACAGCGACTGGATCTCGCGCACCACACGCTTCACCGTGGGCGCACCCGAACTCGTCGTCGACTGCGAGGTGTTGGTGAGGACGGAGCCGCCCTGGGACTTCTTGATCTCGTCCATGCGGTCGGTGGCCTCGGCGGCGCTCACACTGCCGTCGGCGACCTGGCCCGCCAGCTCCTGGAGGAGCTGGACGCGCTGGACGACCGCGGGGTTGCCGATCTTGGCGCGCTGTCCGCTCATCAGCTGGGACAGCATGGGCGCGGACAGACCGAGGACGCCGGCGAGGCGTGCCTGGTTGAGGCCCAGATCATCGATGAGACGACGGAAGAGCGCCCCCAGCGGCTCCCCGTACCAGTTCCGCTGGAGCTCTCGTGCTCTCGCGGTCGTCTCTTGTTGTGCGGCGTCCATTGCGTCTCCCCATCGCTTCCCCAAAAACCGCGGTTCGCTGCCGCGAACCACGCCGAGCATCTTACGGAGCGTGGTCGTTCACCGGGACCCCCAATCCTTTTGCGAGATCCGGGGGGAGACCCGGTACTCTGGTCTGCGTTGCCCACCGGAGCGGGATTCTTCCGGCTGGGTGCACCGTTTTCGGGGCCTTAGCTCAGTTGGTAGAGCGCTGCCTTTGCAAGGCAGATGTCAGGAGTTCGAATCTCCTAGGCTCCACACAGAACGCCGTAGGGCGGGATCCCCTCAGCTGAGGGGATCCCGCCCTACGGCGTTCATCAGTGGGCCAGCGGCAGATCAGTGGCAGATCAGCGCAGGTCGTCGCGGTCCGCGGCCTCGGACTCGGCCTGCTTGGCCTGGACCTCGGGGTCGAGGGAGGCCTGACCGCTGCCGTCGACCGAGGTCAGCGGCGTGCTGTCGGGGACCTCCGTGGCGGCCGGCGGCTCGACGAGCCAGTCCGGGTTGGCCTGCTTGTCCCACCACTTCCAGGCGGCGACCGCACCACCCGCCAGGACGCCCAGGACGACGAGGCCCTTGGCGAGGCGCCCGGCGCGGGCCCGGCGGTTGTGCTTGCGGGCCAGCCGCTGGATCTCCTTGGGAGAGACCTCACCGCGCAGCGCGGCGAGCGCGGCGGCCCCGCGGGACGCCGCCTCGTCACGCACGGGCTGGGCCACGGCCACGGCGTGCTCGATCCGCGGCTTCGAGTAGTCGGCGGCCTGCCGGGCTGCCTTGCGGGTCTGCTTGGCGGCCTTGCGGGTGCGGACAGCGGCTTCGTGCGCGGCGTGGTCGACCTTCGGCGGCACATGCGCACGGGCCTGCTCGATGCGTGGGCCGACGTGAGCGCCGTACTGGACACGGGCTTGCTCGGCGGCCTGCGACACCTTGGGTGCGAGGCGGGCGCGGCTTTCGTGCGCGTAGTGGACGGCCTGCTCCTTGGCCGTTCCGGCGTAGGGGGCCACCGCCTCCGCGGCATGCCGCACGCTGTCCCTCGCCGAACCGGTCGCGGCGCGCACGCTGTCGATGCGGGTCACGGGATCCTCCTCCTCGGTGGCTTATAGGTATGTCACCTTTCCACCCTTTCAAGGATCATGCCTTCCGGATGGCTCCGAGGCATGACGCAGCCGGGCATCCGGGTGCGATCATTCTGATCAAATCGGTACAAGGAGAGTGCTTTGCTGACAATGCCACGGATCCTCGTGGCGCGCGCCCACTCCGTGACTACTCGTCGCAATCCGGTCCGTGGGAGGATCGGGACGTCACAGAAGACAACGGAAGGCAGACCGTGGCCGAGCAGCTTTACGCCACCCTGAAGACCAACCGAGGCGACATCGAGGTGCTGCTGCACCCCAACCACACGCCGAAGACGGTCAAGAACTTTGTCGAGCTCGCCCAGGGCGAGCGCGAGTGGGTCCACCCGGAGACCGGCAAGAAGACCACGGACCGGCTCTACGACGGCACGGTCTTCCACCGCGTCATCAGCGGCTTCATGATCCAGGGCGGCGACCCGCTGGGCAACGGCACGGGCGGCCCCGGCTACGAGTTCGAGGACGAGTTCCACCCCGACCTCGCCTTCGACAAGCCCTACCTGCTCGCCATGGCCAACGCCGGGCCGGGCACCAACGGCTCCCAGTTCTTCGTGACGGTCTCCCCGACTGCCTGGCTCACCCGCAAGCACACCATCTTCGGCGAGGTCACGGACCCGGCGAGCCAGAAGGTCGTCGACGAGATCGCGGCCACGCAGACCAACCCGCGCACCGACCGCCCGGTGAACGACGTGGTCATCGAGTCCGTCGTCATCGAGACCCGCACCGCCTGACACCGGCGCACCCCGCGAGGGAACCAAACCGCCCCGCCCATCCGTAAGGAAGGGCGGGGCGGTGCGTTCGCGCGCGTGGGCGTAGCTGTGCCTTCGTACGGACATTGAGGGGACCCCATGGACCAGGCACCAGGCAGCCCGCAGGGGCCACAGGACGCATCGAACCTGCCCGGCTGCTATCGGCATCCGGACCGCGAGACCGGCATCAGCTGCACCCGCTGCGAGCGTCCGATCTGCCCGGAGTGCATGATCAGCGCCTCGGTCGGCTTCCAGTGCCCCGAATGCGTGCGCGAGGGCTCGGGCACCGGGCACGCACCCGCGGCGAACCAGCCGCGCACCCTCGCGGGCGGCTCGATCGCCGCCGACCCGCGTCTGATCACCAAGATCCTGCTCGCGATCAACGTTCTCGTGTTCATCGCGATCAGCGTGAACAAGGAGCTCGTCGGCGAGCTCTTCCTGATCGGCGAATGGCCGCCCTACCCGTACATGCCGACCGAAGGCGTCGCTGAGGGCCAGTGGTACCGCCTGGTCACGGCCATGTTCGCGCACCAGGAGATCTGGCACATCGCGTTCAACATGCTGGGCCTGTGGTGGCTCGGCGGCCCCCTGGAAGCCGCGCTCGGCCGCGCCCGCTACCTCGCGCTCTACCTGCTCTCCGGCCTGGCCGGCAGCGCGCTCACCTATGTCCTCGTCGACGCGAGCGACGCCTCGCTCGGGGCATCCGGAGCGATCTTCGGCCTGCTCGGCGCGACCGCGGTCCTGATGCGGCGCCTGAACTACGACATGCGCCCCGTCATCGCGCTGCTCGCGCTGAACCTGCTCTTCACGTTCACCTGGACGGGCATCGCCTGGCAGGCACACGTCGGCGGTCTGGTCGCCGGTGTCGCCATCGCGTACGGGATGGTGCACGCGCCCCGTGAGCGGCGGGCGCTCGTGCAGTGGGGGACCTGTGCCGTGGTGCTGATCGTGGTCCTGGCGGCTGTGGTCATCAGGACCGCGCAGCTCGTTTGAGGCTCGCCGGCGTCGTCCGATGGCCAGGTTGTCCACAGCGTGTGGCCACGCTTGTGCATTCTGTGGGGAACAACAGTGCCCCTTGTCGCTGACCTGGGTTTCCCCAGGAAGGACAAGGGGCCTGTGAGGGCTTGCATGGCGATCAGCCAGTCATACCGGCGTCAACGCCCAGTGGGTTATCCACAGATCGTCTTTCTTTTCCCCAGTCGAGGCCGGGATGTGGATAGCGCTGTGGATAACTCAGGGCAAGGCTTGCGCACAGCCCTGCGGGAGTCGCGCTACTTCCACTGTGTGGAGACGCCGAACCCCGCGGCGATGAAGCCGAAGCCGACCACGATGTTCCAGTTGCCCAGCGGGTCGATCGGCAGCTTGCCGTCGGTGACGTAGAAGACGACGATCCAGGCGAGCCCGATGAGGAACATCGCGAGCATCACCGGAGCCACCCAGCTGCGGCTGGTCAGCTTGATGTTCGTCGCCTTCTTCGCGGGCGGCGTGTAATCGTCGGCCTTCTTGCGGATCCGTGACTTCGGCACGAGGGTCTCTCCTGTCGATACGGGGAGCTGAGCCCTCCCCCGGGCGTCCGTTAGCGTAGTGCTTCCGCGGCGCTGAAGGAGATAAGGGTACGTTGAGCAATTCTGCCGACTCCCCCACAGGTCCGGGCCGTCGTCCTCGTTGGCGCCCGGTCCGGCTGCTGACGGCCGCCGTTTTCGCGCTCGCGGGCCTCATCTTCTTCACCAGCTTCAACACGGCCAAGGGCACGAACATCCGCACCGACGCCTCCCTCCTGAAGCTCTCCGACCTGATCGAGGAGCGCAGCCACAAGAACGGCAAGCTGGACGAGTCCAACGGCTCACTGCGTGACGACGTCGAGTCCCTGGCCGAGCGCGACAACGGCGGTACGAAGGCCGACGACGCCCGGCTCAAGGCCCTGGAGAAGAACGCGGGCACCAAGAAACTCAGCGGCGAGGCGATCTCCGTCACCCTCGCCGACGCCCCGCCGAACGCCACCGCCAAGCTTCCCGGCTACCCCGAGCCCCAGCCCAACGACCTGGTCATCCACCAGCAGGACCTCCAGGCCGTGGTCAACGCGCTCTGGCAGGGCGGCGCCGAGGGCATCAAGGTCATGGACCAGCGGCTCATCTCCACCAGCGCCGTCCGCTGCGTGGGAAACACCCTGATCCTCCAGGGCCGCGTCTACTCGCCTCCGTACAAGGTGACCGCGGTCGGTGACCCGGAGAAGCTCAAGACGGCGCTCGCCGCGTCCCCTGAGATCCAGAACTACATGCTGTACGTCAACGCTTACGGCCTCGGCTGGAAAGTCGACGACGACGGGGCGGTGACTCTTCCCGGCTACTCGGGCACAGTGGATCTCCACTACGCGAAGCCCGTGGAGTAAGCCGCCCGTGGAGCAAGCCGCTGGGGGAAGCCTGTGTCGGTGCGAGTGCTCGTCAGGACGTTCAGCGAACTGTGCATCACCGTCGGCACGTTGATCGTGCTCTTCGTGGTGTACGTCCTGTTCTGGACCGGCGTGAAGGCCGACAACGCCATGGACAGTCAGATCGACACGCTGCAGGACCGGTGGGCGCAGGGGTCGGTGCCCGCGAACACGGACGACGCGCCTTCGAAGGCCTCGTCCCCGAAGAAGCCCGCTCCCTACGAGGACGGCAAGCCCTTCGCCGTCATGTACATCCCGCGGCTTGGTTTCACGTGGAACAAGCCGGTGCTCCAGGGCACCGGGACCGACGTACTCAAGAAGGGCCTCGGCCACTACGGGGACACCGCGCAGCTCGGCCAGAAGGGCAACTTCTCCGTGGCGGGCCACCGCCGCACCTACGGGGACCCGTTCAAGGACTTCCCGAAGCTGCGGCCGGACGACGCCGTGGTCCTGACCGACGGCACCACGTGGTTCACGTACCGCATCGACAACAAGCCCTACAAGACGCTGCCCGGCGACATAGGGGTCATCGATCCGGTTCCGCGCAAGTCCGGATACGAGGGGCCGGGCCGTTACCTCACGCTTACGACCTGTGAGCCAGAGTGGGGACACAGCCACCGGTTGATCGTCTGGGCGCACCTCGATGCCACCCAGCCCGTCGAGGCCGGGAAACCGGACGCACTGCGCCGTTAGTCTGGTGCCGTACGGCTACGGAAGGGACGGCATGTACGGCTGGATCTGGCGGCATCTGCCGGGAAACGCATGGGTAAGGGCGCTGCTTTCGCTGGTGCTCGTCTTCGCTGTGGTCTACGTGCTCTTCCAGTACGTCTTCCCCTGGGCCGAGCCGCTGCTTCCCTTCAACGATGTGACGGTGGACGGCCAGTGAGCACCGACGGACGCCCGACCCGCATCCTCGTCGTCGACAACTACGACAGCTTCGTCTTCAACCTCGTCCAGTACCTCTACCAGCTCGGTGCCGAGTGCGAGGTCCTGCGCAACGACGAGGTCGAGCTGCGCCACGCGCAGGACGGCTTCGACGGTGTCCTGCTCTCGCCGGGCCCCGGCACGCCTGAGCAGGCGGGTGTCTGCGTCGACATGGTGCGGCACTGCGCAGGGACCGGTGTGCCCGTGTTCGGCGTCTGCCTCGGCATGCAGTCGATGGCGGTGGCGTACGGCGGAGTGGTGGACCGTGCGCCGGAGTTGCTGCACGGCAAGACGTCCCCGGTGGTCCACGACGGCAAGGGCGTCTTCGCCGGGCTGCCGTCGCCGTTCATCGCGACGCGCTATCACTCGCTCGCCGCCGAGCCGGCCACGGTTCCGGCCGAGCTCGAGGTGACCGCGCGCACGGAGGACGGCATCATCATGGGCCTGCGCCACCGTGAACTGCCGGTCGAGGGCGTGCAGTTCCACCCCGAGTCCGTGCTCACCGAGCACGGCCACCGCATGCTCGCCAACTGGCTGGTGGAGTGCGGGGACACGGGAGCCATTGGTCGATCGAGTGGTCTTGCCCCGGTGGTGGGCAGGGCCACGGCGTGACCGCGTTGCGCCCCGAGCGCGATTCCTCCGGAGTTCCGTACGACGACGATCAGTACGCGTCGTACGGGGATCCGGGGGCATTCGAACAGCCCGGGGCGTTCGAGGCGGCTGTCGATCACCTTGCCGATCCGCTGACCGATCCGCTGCCGGGTCAGCGGGGCCAGCATCCTTCGCCGTGGTTCCGCAGCGGGCCTGCTGAGCCGGAGCCGGAGCCTCTTCCGCAGCCGGAGCCTGAGCAGCCTCAGCCCCAGGAGTGGTACGACCCCCAGGGGTACGCCCGCGACTGGTACGGGGAGCAGCAGCCGCAGGAACCGACGTACGAGCAGCTGTACGGCGCGTACGCCCCTCAGCGGCAGCCACAACCGCAAGCACAACCGCCGTCACCACCGCCGCCGCCCCCGGTCGACGACGAGACCGTGGGCCTGCGGACCGCGGACACCCGCCGAATAGCCGAGCCCGAGACCGATCTCGATCCCGAGCCGGAGCCGGAACGCCCCACGGGAGGCCGAGCCGCCCGCCGCAAGGCCGCCAAGAAGGGCGCCCCTCAGCGGCCCTCCACGGCAGCGTCCGCCGCCCCCCTCTCCCGCGTGGAGGCCCGTCGCGCCGAGCGCGCCCGTAAGCCCTCCGCGGGCGCCGTGGCGAGCCGGGGGATCGGTGAACTGTTCATCACGGTCGGCGTCCTGATGCTGCTCTTCGTCACGTACCAGCTGTGGTGGACGAACATCCGCGCCCACCAGCAGGCCAACGGAGCGGCCAGCGACCTCCAGGAGAAGTGGGCGAACGGCAAGGGCAAGCCGGGCGCCTTCGAGCCAGGACAGGGCTTCGCGCTCCTGCACATCCCCCGCCTCGACGTGGTCGTACCGATCGCCGAGGGGATCGACAAGTCGGGGGTCCTGGACCGCGGCATGGTCGGGCACTACAACGAGGGCCGCACCAAGACGCCCATGCCGGATGCCAAGAAGGGCAACTTCGCGGTCGCCGGGCATCGCAACACCCATGGTGAGCCGTTCCGTTACATCAATCAGCTCGAACCGGGCGACCCCATCATCGTCGAGACGCAGGACAAGTACTTCGTCTACAAGATGGCGAGCATCCTGCCGCAGACCCAGCCCAACAACATCTCGGTGATCGGGCCCGTCCCGCCGGGGTCGGGCTTCACCAAACCGGGCCGGTACATCACACTGACCACCTGCACCCCGGAATTCACGAGTAAGTATCGAATGATCGTCTGGGGCAAGATGGTCGAGGAACGACCGCGCAGCAAGGGCAAACCGAGCGCGCTCGTCAACTAGAACGGTGAGAACGGGGCAGATCCAGTGGCAGCCACGACCGACCACGAAGAGGAGCGGGCTGAGGAGGAGCAGGCCGAGGCGCCCGCGCCCGCCCGCACGCGACGGCCACGGGGGCGGGGCCCCGTCGCCACGGCGGTCAGCGTCTTCGGTGAACTCCTCATCACCGCGGGCCTGGTACTCGGCCTCTTCGTCGTCTATTCGCTCTGGTGGACCAACGTCGTCGCGGACCGAGAGGCGCACAAGCAGGGCGACAGGGTGCGCGACCGCTGGGCGGGCGGCCCGGGGAACCTGAACACCAAGGACGGCATCGGCTTCCTGCACGTGCCCGCGATGGGCAACGGCGACATCCTGGTCAAGAAGGGCACGGGCAGCAAGGAGCTCAACAACGGCGTCGCGGGCTACTACGAGGACCCGATCAAGTCGGCCCTTCCCCAGGACAAGGAAGGCAACTTCACGCTGGCCGCGCACCGCGACGGCCACGGCGCGAAGTTCCACAAGATCGACAAGATCAAGAAGGGCGACGCGATCGTCTTCGAGTCCCGGGACAAGTGGTACGTGTACAAGGTGTACTCGACGCTGCCCGAGACCTCGAAGTACAACGTGAAGGTCCTGAACCCGGTCCCGAAGGAATCAGGCGCGAAGAAGCCGGGCCGCTACATCACCTTGACGACGTGCACGCCGGTCTACACGTCCAACTACCGCTACGTGGTGTGGGGCGAGCTGGAGCGCATCGAAAAGGTCGACAACAAGCGGACGCCGCCGGCGGAGCTGAACTGACTCCGGCACCGCGCACGGAAGGAGCCCCGGACACCGCCTGCTAGGCAGTGTCCGGGGCTCCTTCCGTGTACTGAGGCGGAGGGCTAGTCCTCGTCGTTGCGGGAGGAGAAGCCCGCGTTGCCTCCGATGAAGCCTCCGCCGTCTTCCCCGCCGTTGCCTCCGCCGTTGTCGCCCTGGTTGCCGCCTGCCGTGGTCAGGTTGATCGCGGTGTCGGGCTCGACCTGCTGGCCGGCGGGCGGGTCCGAGAGGACGACGAGGGCGTCGTCTTCCTGCGGCCCGGTGATGGTGCCGACCGTCAGACCGGCGTCCTCGACCGCCTTGCGGGCGTCCTTGAGCTTCTGACCGGTGAGGGCCGGAACGGTGGCCTGCTCGGGAGCCTTGGCGACCTTCAGCGTCACCGTCGAACCCGGGTCGGCCTGGCTCTGCGGGGTGAGGCTCTGCGAGAAGACCTTGCCGGCTTCGGCGTCGGCGCTCTCTTCTTCCTCACACGTGCCGACGAGGTCGTTGGTCTTCAGCTGAGCCTTGGCCTCTTCGCAGGTCTTGCCGGTGACGTCCGGCACGGTGGTCGTCGCCTTCTCCTCAGCGACGGTGAGCGTGATGGTCTCGCCCTTCGCTGCCTCCGTGTCGCCCTCGGGATCCTGACCGATGACGATGCCAGGCGTCTGGTCGGACTCCTTCGATTCCTTCTGGACGTCGGTGAAGCCCTTATCGGTGAGCTGCTTCTCGGCCTTCGCGTAAGTCAGGCCCTGCACGTCCGGGACGAGGATCTTCGGGGCGCCGGTGGACACGACGACGTTGACGGTCGAGTTCTTCTCGACGTCGGTGTTGGCCTTGGGGTCCTGGCTGCAGATATTGCCCTTGTCCTGCGCCGCGCACTCCTTGCGCTCTGAGACCGAGATCTTCAGATCGACGTTCGAAGCCGACTTCCTGGCGTCCTTAAGCGTCTCACCGACGAAGTTCGGAGCCTTGATCGTGTCGTCGCCGCCACCGCCCCCGGTGAACGCCCACTTCCCGATCAGGATCGCGCCCACCAGGACCAGCAAGCCCGCCAGGACCAGCAGGATCGTAGAAGTGTTGCTCTTCTTCTGGCGGCGGCGCGAGTGGTCGTCGTACCCGTCGTCCGGGCCGCCGACCGGCGGCATCATCGACGTCTGGCCGCCCCCGCCGTTCTGCGGGCGCAGCATCGCCGTCTGCTGGTCGTCCGGGTGGCCGCCGTATCCGACCGCGCCCATGGCCGCGGTGGCCTGGACGGGCTGGCCGTCGAGGCAGGCCTCGATGTCGGCGCGCATCTCGTCGGCCGACTGGTAGCGGTAGTCCGGGTCCTTGGTGAGGGCCTTCAGGACGATGGCGTCCATCTCCGGCGTGATCTCGCCGTCGAAGACGCTCGGAGCCTGCGGCTCTTCCCGTACGTGCTGGTAGGCGACCGCCACCGGGGAGTCCCCGACGAAGGGCGGGCGCACCGTCAGGAGCTCGTAGAGCAGGCAGCCGGTCGAGTAGAGGTCGCTTCGCGCGTCCACCTGCTCGCCCTTGGCCTGCTCCGGCGAGAGGTACTGCGCCGTGCCGATGACCGCCGCCGTCTGCGTCATCGTCATCCCGGAGTCGCCCATGGCGCGGGCGATGCCGAAGTCCATGACCTTGACCTGGCCGTTGCGCGTCAGCATGACGTTCGCGGGCTTGATGTCGCGGTGGACGATGCCGTTGCGGTGGGAGTACTCCAGGGCCTGGAGGATGCCGATGGTCATCTCCATGGCGCGCTCGGGCAGCAGCTTGCGCCCGGAGTGCAGCAGCTCACGCAGGGTGGAGCCGTCGACGTACTCCATCACGATGTACGGGATCGAGACCCCGTCCACGTAGTCCTCGCCGGTGTCGTAGACCGCGACGATCGCAGGATGGTTGAGCGAGGCGGCCGACTGGGCCTCGCGGCGGAACCGGGCCTGGAATGACGGGTCGCGCGCGAGGTCAACGCGCAGCGTCTTCACCGCCACGGTGCGTCCGAGGCGGGTGTCGTGCGCGAGGTATACCTCCGCCATCCCGCCTCGGCCGAGCACTTGGCCCAGCTCGTACCGCCCGCCGAGGCGACGCGGCTCTTCCATAGCTAATCCAGCCCTCTCCGTCAGTCCCGACCGCACCCTTGTGTGGTCCGGCGGTGTGCTGTCCGGGCATACCGTACCCGGCTCGCCTTACGTGACCCGGCCACGACCGTCACCCGATACAGGACCGGTACCGCAACGTGCACTGATGTGAAGAGGCCGTGACGGGGGTCACTTCTTGCTGTCGAGAACCGCCTTCATCACGTCCCTGGCGATCGGGGCGGCCAGACCGCCACCGGAGATGTCGTCGCGGCTGGCCTTGCTGTCCTCGACGACCACGGCGACGGCCACCGGCGAACCGGAGTCGGTCTTGGCGTAGCTGATGAACCAGGCGTACGGGTTTTCGCTGTTGTCGACGCCGTGCTGGGCCGTACCGGTCTTGCCGCCGACCGTGACGCCGGGGATCTTGGCGTTCGTGCCGGTGCCGTCGTTGATCACCGTCTGCATCATGTCCTGGAGCTTCTGGGCGTTCTCCTCGGAGAGCGGACGGCTCATCTCCTTGGGCGCGTGCTTCTCGATCACGTCCAGGTTCGGCGCCTGCAGCTCGCTGACCATGTACGGCTCCATCAGCTTGCCGTCGTTGGCGATGGCCGAGGCGACCATGGCCATCTGCAGCGGCGTCGCGGCCGTCTCGAACTGGCCGATGGAGGAGAGCGCGGTCTGCGGCCTGTCCATCTTCTTGGGGAAGACGGAGGCGTTCGAACGGACCGGCACGAACTGCTCTTCGTTGAAGCCGAACTTCTCGGCCGTCTCGAGCATCTTGTCCTTGCCGAGGTCCGAGCCGATCTTGCCGAAGACGGTGTTGCAGGACACCCGCAGCGCCTCACGCAGCGAGGCGTTCTTGCAGGGGATGTTGCCCTCGTTCGGCAGCGGCGTCTGGGTGTCGGGCATCGTCCAGGGCAGCGGGGACTTGGTCGGCGCGTCGATGTCGTTGTAGAGGTCGTGCTCCAGGGCCGCCGCCGCGGTCACCGCCTTGAAGGTGGAGCCCGGCGGATACGTCTCGCGCAGCGCGCGGTTGAGCATCGGCTGGTCTTTGTCCTTGTCCAGCTTCCCGAACTGCTCGGCTTCCTTGTCCGTGTTGCCCGCGAACGTCGAGGGGTCGTACGAAGGAGCCGAGGCCAGCGCCAGGATCGCGCCCGTGGAGGGGTCGATCGCGGCGACAGCGCCCTTGCCGCGGCCCTTGAGACCGTCGTACGCGGCCTTCTGCGCGGCGGCGTTCAGGGTCGTGACGGCGTTGCCGCCCTCCTTCTTCTTGCCCGTGATCATGTCCAGGCTGCGGGTGAAGAAGAGGCGGTCGTCGTTGCCGGTGAGGATGCCGTCCTCGATGGACTCGATCTGCGTGGCGCCGATGCGCTGCGAGGCGAAGCCGGTGACGGGGGACCACATGGGCCCGTTCTTGTACGTCCTCTGGTACTTGTAGTCGCCGCCGTCGGACTCCTTGGAGCCAGTGATCGCCTTGCCGTCGACGATGATGTCGCCGCGCGGCTGGGCGTACCGCTCGATGGAGACACGGCGGTTCTTGTCATGCTCGGCGAGGGTGTCGGCCTCCACGTACTGGAGCCAGTTGTCCCGGGCGAGCAGGGCGAGGATGAGGAGCCCGCAGAAGATCGCGATCCGGCGCAGGGGCTTGTTCACGGTCGGACCACCTGGGTCATCTCGGCGTCGGGGTTCGGAGCGGGGGCCGGCGCGGGTCGGCGCGCGGTGTCACTGATACGGATGAGGATTCCGATCAGCGCCCAGTTGGCGATCACCGAGGAACCGCCGTTCGCGATGAACGGCATGGTCATACCGGTCAGCGGGATCAGGCCCATGACGCCGCCCGCGACCACGAACACCTGGATGCCGAAGGCGCCGGACAGACCGATTGCCAGGAGCTTGCCGAACGGGTCCCGGGCCGCCAGGGCGGTGCGTACGCCGCGTTCCACGATCAGTGCGTACATGAGCAGGATCGCCATGATCCCGGCAAGACCCAGCTCCTCGCCGAAGGTGGCGAGGATGAAGTCGGAGTTGGCGGCGAAGCCGATCAGGTCCGAGTGGCCCTGGCCGAGCCCGGTGCCGAGCACGCCGCCCGAGCCGAACGCCATCAGGGACTGCGCGATCTGGTCACTGCCCGTGGACGCGATGACGGCGTCGGAGAACGGGTTCAGCCAGGCGTCGACACGCTCCTGCACATGCGGCTCGAACGTGGCCACACCCACGGCGCCGACCGAGGACATCACCAGACCGAACACGATCCAGCTGGTGCGCTCCGTGGCGACGTACAGCATCACGACGAACATGCCGAAGAACAGCAGCGACGTACCGAGGTCGGTCTCGAAGACCAGGATGAGGATGGACATCGCCCAGACCACGATGATCGGGCCCAGGTCACGGCCACGCGGCAGGTAGAGCCCCATGAAGCGGCGGCTCGCCAGGGCGAGCGCGTCGCGCTTCACCATCAGATAGCCCGCGAAGAAGATCGCGATGACGATCTTCGCGAACTCACCGGGCTGGATGGAGAATCCGCCGACGCTGATCCAGATCTTGGCGCCGAAGACATCCATGCCGAGACCCGGCACGAGCGGCAGGAGCAGCAGGACCAGGGACGCGACCATGGAGATGTACGTGTAGCGCTGCAGGACGCGGTGGTCCTTGAGCACGAGCAGCACGGCCACCAGGAGCGCGATGCCGATGGCGGAGTACATCAGCTGCTTGGGCGCGGAGGGGCTGAACTGGCCGGTCGCCGCCTTGGCGATCTGCTGCAGCTTCTCCGACTGGTCAAGGCGCCAGATGACCACCAGACCGAGGCCGTTGAGCAGCGTGGCGATCGGCAGCAGCAGCGGGTCCGCGTAGGGCGCGAACCTGCGCACCACGATGTGGCCGACGGCAGCGAGCAGTCCGAGCCCGCAGCCGTAGCCGAGCATGCCGGACGGCAGCTCGCCGTCGATCGCGAGGCCTACGTTGATGTAGGCGAACAGCGGGATGACGACGGCGAACGCGAGGAGCGCGAGCTCGGTGTTGCGCCTGCTCGGCGCCCCGATCGCGCCGATGGTCGACGTGTGTGTAGTGCTACTGCTCATGGCGTGCAAAGGCCCCCAACGGCTGCTTACTGCTTACCGCACAGTGGGACCAGCTTCTCCTCGTCCTCGGAGAGGCTGGGGCCGGGTGTGGGAGTCGGTGCGGTCTTGGACTTGTTCTTGTCGGTCGAGCTGTTCTTGTCGTTCGTGCCGTTCTTGTCCGCCGGATCGGTCGGATCGGTCGGGTCGTCGGTGGGCGCCTTGGCCGACAGGCCGGTCGTGCCGCCCGCCTCGCCCTCACCGGGCTTGGCGTTCTCGCGCTCGGCCTCGCGGCGCTTGGCGTCCTTCTCACAGGCCGATGCCTGTAGGCCGAGCTCCTCGATCTTGCTCTTGGCGTCGTCGAGATTGCCCTCGGGGATGGTCCCCTCGACCTGCTTGCGCTGGTACGGCGGCAGGTACTTGAGTTCGATCTTGGGGTAGTTCTCCTCGACCTTCGACAGGCTGACCCACGCCAGATCCTGGTCGATGCCGCGGTACAGGGCGACGTTCTCGTCGTTCGTGCCGACGTAGTACTGGGTCTGGGTCCAGCGGTAGCCGCCGTACAGGCCGCCGCCGATGACCGCCAGGGCGAGCACGGTGTAGAGCGATCTCTTGAGCCACTTACGGCCGCCGCCGGGCTTCACGAAGTCCTCGTCGCTGTACGCGCCGAAGCTGCCCTCGGGAGCGTAGTTCGCCGTGTCGCCGCTTCCGGGCGGCCCGAAGCCGCCTCCGGAGGGCTGCGGCGGCACGGGGCGGCCGAGGCCGGACGCGCGGCCGGCAGGCGTCTGCATGGCGCCGTCGTCCTGCGCCTGGAGCTGGTTCTCGGCGACCGCGCCGACGACCACGGGGGTGTCGGAGAGCTGTCCCGCGAGGGTGTCGCCGCTGTCGATGTCCAGGACGTCGGCGACGATCACCGTGATGTTGTCGGGGCCGCCGCCGCGCAGCGCGAGCTGGATGAGCTCCTGCACCGTCTCCTGGGGGCCCTGGTAGCTCGCGAGGGTGTCTTCCATCGTCTGGTGCGAGACGACGCCGGAGAGACCGTCCGAGCAGATCAAATAGCGGTCGCCGGCGCGGACTTCACGGATGGAGAGGTCCGGCTCGACATGCTCACCACTGCCGAGCGCGCGCATCAGCAAGGAGCGCTGCGGGTGGGTGGTGGCCTCCTCCTCGGTGATCCGGCCCTCGTCCACCAGACGCTGCACCCAGGTGTGGTCCTGGGTGATCTGCGTGAGAACGCCGTCCCGGAGGAGATACGCACGCGAGTCGCCGACGTGTACGAGACCGAGGCGCTGCCCCGTCCACAGCAACGCGGTCAGGGTCGTCCCCATGCCCTCGAGCTGGGGGTCCTCCTCGACCATCAGGCGCAGCTGGTCGTTGGCGCGCTGCACGGCGGTGCCGAGCGACGTGAGGATGTCCGATCCCGGCACGTCGTCGTCGAGAGTGACGAGCGTCGAGATCACCTCGGAGCTCGCCACCTCACCCGCGGCCTGGCCCCCCATGCCGTCGGCGATCGCGAGGAGACGCGGACCGGCGTAACCCGAGTCCTCGTTCCCCTCCCGGATCATGCCTTTGTGCGATCCGGCGGCGAAGCGCAAAGACAGACTCATGCGCACCTCGCCCGTCGGCTCCGGGTACATCCGCACGGTGCCCACCCTCCGGTCGGGAGCGCGCTGGCGTCCAGTGTGTGGACCGCGTCGGCTCGCTCGCTCCGCTCGCTCATTGTCGTACTACTTCCGCAGCTCGATGACGGTCTTGCCGATGCGGATCGGCGCGCCCAGCGGAACGGGCGTCGGGGTGGTGAGTCGGGTCCGGTCGAGATACGTGCCGTTGGTGGACCCGAGATCCTCGACGATCCACTGGCCGTCACGGTCCGGGTAGATCCTGGCATGCCTGCTGGACGCGTAGTCGTCGTCCAGCACGATCGTCGAATCGTGCGCCCGGCCCAGCGTGATCGTCTGGCCCTGCAGGGCGACCGTCGTGCCCGCGAGGATCCCTTCGGACACGACCAGCTTGCTGGGGGCGCCGCGGCGCTGCCGCCCGCCCCCCTGCTGCTGGCGCTGGGGAGGTGGTGTTGTGGCCGCCTGCTGTTGCTGGCGTGCGGCCTGCTGCGGTCGCGCGTTCTCACGGCGCGAACCGCGCTGTGTGACGCGCGTACCGAACAGGTCGCTGCGGATGACCTGGACGGCCACGATCACGAACAGCCACAGAACGGCTAGGAAACCCAGCCGCATGACCGTCAGGGTCAGCTCTGACATTGCCCCCGCTTCACCCTTCGGCTTGCCGGTAAACGATGGTGGTTTGGCCCACGACGATCCGCGAGCCGTCGCGGAGCGTAGCGCGGGTGGTGTGCTGCCCGTCTACCACGATGCCGTTGGTAGACCCGAGATCCTGGATCGTCGAGGGCGTTCCGGTCCGGATCTCACAGTGCCGGCGCGATACGCCGGGGTCGTCGATCCGCACATCGGCGTCGGTGCTGCGACCCAGCACCAGCGTCGGGCGGGAGATCTGATGGCGATTGCCGTTGATCTCGATCCAGCGCCGCACCTGCGCACCCGGAAGAGGTCCGGCGCCGGGCCCCTGAGGGCGGTTCGGTGCCGGTGCGGGCCCGCCCGCACGGCCACCCGGAGGCGGCGCGGCGGGCATGGGGGGAGCGCCGGCGGGCTGAGCGGGCTGTGGATAGCCGTAGCCACCGCCGGCGCCGCCCGCGGGGGGTCTGGCGGGGCTGTGGCCGGCGCCCGCGGGGCCCGAAGGGCCTGCCGGGGCGCGCTCGGGACTCTGCGAGGTGCTGGACGCGAGCGTGCGGCTGCGCACCCGGTACAGACCCGTGTCGAGATCCTCGGCCTTCTCCAGATGGACCTTGATGGGGCCCATGAAGCTGTACCGCTGCTGCTTGGCGTACTCGCGCACCATCCCGGACAGCTCGTCGCCGAGCTGTCCCGAGTAGGGGCTCAGGCGCTCGAAGTCGGGCGCGCTCAGCTCCACGATGAAGTCATTGGGGACGACGGTCCGCTCGCGGTTCCAGATCGTCGCGTTGTTGTCGCACTCGCGCTGGAGGGCGCCGGCGATCTCGACGGGCTGGACCTCGGACTTGAACACCTTGGCGAAGGTGCCGTTGACGAGACCTTCGAGTCGCTGCTCGAACTTCTTCATGACTCCCATGGGGCACCTCCTCCGTCGTAGTCATCCTGGTACTGCTTACTGATCGTATCCACGCGCCGGGAAATCGGCTGGTTCCCCCTGTCCGCCCAGTCGATGAGTGTCGCCTCTCACAAGGCATGCCCGCACCAGGGTTCCGGGATCCTTCCGGGCTCCTCTCAGGCTCCTCTACCAGGGATCGTAGAGGGGGCCTCAAACCAGTGTCGCGCACCCGACTGCGGACCATCGCCGGGTACGGCGCAAGTCGGTCGCCCGGGCCCCGGATCTCTCCGGATCTCCACGCATCACTCGGGCAGGTGCCCCCGAATACGGATGTGAATCCACCCTCGGCAGCGTGCTAATCTTCTGGATGTCGGCAGGCGCTCGCACCACACAGTGTCCGGACACACAGTGTTCGCACCAAGCGGTGAGAGACCCAAGACAACACCCATGCGCGGGTGGCGGAATAGGCAGACGCGCTGGATTCAGGTTCCAGTGCCCGAAAGGGCGTGGGGGTTCAACTCCCCCCTCGCGCACCATGTGGAGCGGGTCTCCATCAGGATGAAAGTCCTGGTGGGGGCCTGCTTTTCGTTGTCCCCCGTTGTCTTCTCGCTGCGCTGCGGGCTCCCTGCGGCCGCACGGTGATGTATGTCACCGGCAAGCGGTCGGTGCGCCGAGTTGTCCACAGGGCGCGGGTTGTCCACAGGCTCTGACGCTGCTCGGCGCCCGGCGCTACCTTCAATGCCAGGTCAGGTCCACGGGGGCCGCTGGATGGTGGGGGGTTGTCATGGCGGAGTTCAACGGTGCGCGACTGCCGTACGTGAAGGGGTTCGCGCAGTGGCCGTCGCGGGGCGGGGCGGGCTCGGCTGCCGCTTCGGTGGTTTCGCCGAAGCGGGAGGGCAAGGCGCTTCGTGACCGTGTCAGCCGTGCCTCGCATGAGTGGTTCGTCGAGGATGACGGCCGCCCCGATCCGGTCGATGCCGTGGAGGAGTCCAACCGCAGCAGGCTCCCCGAGCTCACGCCGATCCGGATGGGCAGGATGGCCGCGTCGCCCTTCGCCTTCCTGCGCGGGGCCGCCGGTCTGATGGCGTACGACCTCGCGCGGACCCCTGTGACGGGGATCGGCGCCCAGATATGCGGTGACGCCCACGCCGCGAACTTCGGTCTGTACGCGGACGCGCGGGGCGGCCTGGTCATGGACCTGAACGACTTCGACGAGACGGTGCACGGGCCCTGGGAATGGGACGTGAAGCGGCTCGCGGCCTCCCTCGTGCTCGCGGGGCGCGAGGCCGGGGCGGGCGAGGACGTCTGCAGGGAAGCGGCGTTCGACGCGGTGGGAGCCTATCGGCGCACGATGCGGCTGCTCGCGAAGCTCCCCGCGCTCGACGCGTGGAACGCCATCGCGGACGAGGAGTTGGTCTCCCACACGGACGCGCGGGATCTGCTCGGCACCCTGGAGAGCGTCTCCGAGAAGGCACGGCAGAACACGAGCGCCCGGTTCGCCGCCAAGTCGACCGAGCGCGTCGAGGGCGAGGGCGGGCTCGTGGGGCGCCGCTTCGTCGACGCCCCACCGGTCCTTCGGCGAATACGGGACGCGGAGGCGGCCGAGGTCGCATCCGCCCTCGCGGAGTACGTGGGCACGCTGTCCGAGGACCGCCTGCCGCTCCTCGCTCGGTACGCGGTCCAGGACGTGGCCTTCCGCATCGTGGGCACGGGCAGCGTCGGCCTGCGGTCGTACGTGGTGCTGCTGCTCGACCACCGGGGCGAGCCGCTGGTGCTCCAGGTCAAGGAGGCACGGCCCTCCGCGCTGCTTCCGCATCTGCCCACGGCGGGTTTCGCGGTGCCGGAGGTCACGCACGAGGGACACAGGGTGGTGCTCGGGCAGAAGCGGATGCAGGTGGTCAGCGACTTCCTGCTGGGGTGGACGACGGTGGCGGGGCGGGCCTTCCAGGTACGGCAGTTCAGGAACCGCAAGGGCAGCGTGGACCCGGCGGCGCTGGCCGCCGACCAGATCGACGACTACGGGCGGATGACCGGAGCCCTGCTGGCCCGCGCCCACGCGCACAGCGCCGACCCGCGGCTCATCGCGGGCTACGTCGGCAAGAACGACGAGCTGGACACGGCCGTGGCGGCGTTCGCGGTGGCGTACGCGAATCGGACGGAGGCGGACCACGCGGAACTGGTGCGCGCGGTCAAGGAGGGACGGGTGGCGGCGGAGGCGGGGGTGTGAGGGGGAGAGGGGAGGGAGGGGGAGGGAGGGGGGAGGGGCCCCCACCCCAGCCCCACCCCCGGGTGTGTGGGCGAGGGGCCGCCGGGGCTCGGGCGGGCCGGGATTGCCGCTCGGGCGGGGCGGTGGCGCGGTGGCCTAGGCTGGACGGGTGACGACCCCGGAAGCCGAGCCCACGCAGCCCCAGACGCCCGACCCTGGGCCCGCGACCGCGGGCCGCGAGGCTCCTGACGGGGCGGCGGGGCAGGGCGGCGCCGCGCGTCCGGAGGACCGGCTTGAGAAGGCGGTCCGGGCGGCGGAGCAGGCGCTGATCGAGTACGAGATCGCCGTCGAGACCTTCCGGGTCGAGGTGGAGAACTTCTCCCGGCTCCACCACCAGAAGCTCGGCCCGATGTATGCGCGCCTGGACGAGCTGGACGCCGAGATCGCCGAGGCCCGGGCCGCCCGCAGTGGTGACCCCGAGGACCGGCGCAAGGCGGACGAGGCGCGGGCGCGGGTCATGCCGATGCCCGGCGTCGAGGAACTGTTCCACGGCTGGATGGACGGCGACGGCCTCTATCCGGAGGCCGCCGCGATGCTGACCGATCAGTCGGTGCGGCCGCCGCAGCGGGTGCGGCCGAGCGACGAGGCCCGCAAGCTCTACCGCGAGCTCGTCCGCAAGTCCCACCCCGACCTGGCCCAGGACGACCAGGAGCGTGGCCGTCGCGAGGAGTTCATCACGCGGGTGAACGCCGCGTACGCGCGTGGCGACGAGCCCCTGCTGCGGGAGCTGTCCGAGGAGTGGGCGGCCGGTCCTGTGGCCGAGCAGCGGTGGCCGAGCAAGAGCGAAGAGCTGTACGCCCGCCTCCAGTGGCTCTCCCAGCGCAAGGAGCTGCTCGCCGTGGTCGCCCGGGAGCTGGAGGAGGGTGCGATCGGCGCGATGCTGCGGATGGCGCCGGACGATCCGGACCAGCTCCTCGACGAGATCGCCGAGCAGTTGCTCTCGCAGGTCACCGAGCGCGAGGCGGAGCTTGCGCGGCTGACCGCCTAGCCCGTCGGGTAGCGTCGGAGGCATGGCTTTCGGATCTCACGTGCCCACGGTCGGTGTCGACGACCTCGCAAGCGGCGACTTTCTCCTTGATGTCCGTGAGGACGAGGAATGGCAGGCGGGCCACGCCGCGGGTGCGCTGCACATCCCGATGAGCGAGTTCGTCGCCCGCTACGGCGAGTTGACCGAGGCCGCGCCGCAGGACGGCAAGGTCAATGTCATCTGCCGGGTCGGCGGGCGCTCGGCGCAGGTCGCCATGTACCTCGTCCAGCAGGGTGTCGACGCGGTGAACGTCGACGGAGGCATGCAGAGCTGGGAGGCCGCTGGCCGGCCCGTCGTCGACGCCAAGGGCCAGCCGGGCGTCGTGATCTAAGTCGTCGGCTGCGGCTGTGACTGCTCGGGCTGGGGCTGAAGTCTTCGTCTTCAGCCGAGTGGATGCGCGGCCAGCAGGTCGCCCAGTGCCTCCTCGTGCGCTGCCGCGGGGCCGAGGGACAGCTCCAGCTGCTTGGCCCACGCGTGGTAGCGGTGCAGGGGGTAGTCGGTGTCGGATCCGAAGCCGCCGTGCAGATGCTGTGCCGTCTGCACCACCCTGCGTACGCCGTCCGACGCCCAGATCTTGGCGACGGCCACGTCTCCGGTGGCGGGCAGGGCGCCGCTCGCGCCGGTGCTGATGCGCCAGGCGGCCTGCCAGAGGGTGACCTCCATCGCGCGCAGGTCGATGTAACGGTCGGCCGCCTGCACCGCCACGGCCTGGAAGGTGGCGACGGGGAAGCCGAACTGTTCGCGCTTGCCGGTGTATTCGCTGGTCATGCTCAGCACGCCCTCACCGAGGCCGAGCGCGAGGGCGCAGGTTCCGGTGGCGAGCAGATCGCGCAGCCAGTCCCAGGCCCCGTCGGCCTCGATGACGTCGGCGCCGCTGATCCGTACGGATTCCAAGCTGAGCTCGCCGAGGCGCTCGCCGCTCGTGGACACCTGCTCGGCGAGGGTGAGGCCCTCGTGCGCGCGGGGTATCAGGGCGAGGACGGCCCGGCCTGCCGATGTGTGGGCGGGCACCACGATGAGGTCGGCGTTCTGTGCCCAGGGCACGGCTGTCTGTGTGCCGTCGAGCAGCCAGTCGTCGCCGTCCTGCCGTGCGGTGACGGCGAGTTCGGCGGGGTCGTGTCCGCTGCGGCCGTTCGCTGCGACGGTCAGGACGAGTTCTCCGCGGGCGGCCCTCGGCAGGATTCGCTGCTTCAACTCCCCGCTGCCGTAGGTCTGTACGGCATACGCGGCGGCGCTGCTCTCCAGGAGCGGAACCCGGGCGAGTTTCGTCGCCGACTCGCGCAGGACCAGGCAGAGGGCGATGGTGTCCAGGCCAGCGCCGCCGTGCTCGGGATCGAGGAGCAGGCTCAGCAGATCGGCTCCGGCGAGTTTTGCCCACAGGGCGCGGTCGAAGTCCTCGGCGACGGCGCCCGGTACGAGAGCGGGGCTCGGCACGCCGTCGGGCGCGACGGAGGCGAAGAGCGCCTTCGCCGCCTCGACGGCCGCCTGCTGTTCCTCGGTGAAGGTGAAGTCCACTGCTTGTCCTCCCGCGCACCGGCCCGATGATTCTGTCTCTGCTACGCCCGCTGTTTCTGACGGGTCGTCAAGATAGAACAGGTTCTACGGGAAGGGAACAGCGTCGGCCCCTCGGCCACTTGGGAGCCCTCAGCGGTCGAAGTCCAACTCCACCGTGTCCGTCGCCGGATGGGACTGGCACGCGAGGACGTACCCCGCCTCGGTCTCCTCCGGCTCCAGCGCGAAGTTGCGGTCCATCCGCACCTCGCCCGAGACCCGGAAGGCCCGGCAGGTCCCGCACACCCCGCCCTTGCAGGCGTACGGCGCGTCCGCGCGGTTGCGCAGCACCGTATCGAGGAGGGATTCCCCGTCCTGGACCGGCCACGTGCCGGAGCGCCCGTCGAGGGTCACCGTCACGGTGCTGTGCGCGGGGGCGGCCGCCGCGGCGGCGGGTGCCGGGGCGGCGAGGCCGTCGTCCACGTGGAATATCTCCTCGTGGATGCGCTGACGCGTCACGCCCAGGCCGCGCAGTGTCTTCTCCGCGCCCTGCACCAGGCCGAGCGGGCCGCACAGGAACCAGCCCGCGACCTCTTCGACGGGCAACAGCGCCGGAAGCAGCCTGCTCAGCCGCTCCTCGTCGAGCCGTCCGGAGTCGAGCCCCGACTGCTGCTCCTCCCGGGAGAGCACCGTGACCAGCTGGAACCGGTCCGGCCAGCGGTCCTTGAGGTCGGCGACCTCCTCCAGGAACATCGTCGACGCGGCGGTGCGATCGCTCCGGATGAGACAGAACGTGGCCCGCGGTTCGCGATCGAGGAGCGTCGTGACGATGGAGAGCACGGGTGTGATCCCGCTGCCGCCGACCACCGCCGCATAGCGCCCGGGTGCCGGTTCCAGCGTGAAGCGCCCGGCCGGGGTCATCACGTCGAGGTCATCGCCGACGGCGACTTCCTTCAGGGCATACGTCGAGAAGGCGCCGCCTTCGACGAAGCGCACCCCGACCCGCAGGGTCCGCGGCTCGGAGGGGCTTTCGGGGTGGGGCGCGGGTGCGCAGATCGAGTACGTACGCCGGATCTCCGTGCCGTCGACGAAGCGGCGGACGGCGAGATGCTGGCCGGGGGCGAAGCGGTACTCCTCGCGCAGGGCGGGGGGCACTTCGAAGGTCAGCGTCACGGAGTCGTCGGTGAGCTGCTCGACCGCCGCTACTCGGAGCTGGTGGAAGCGTGCCATCACAACTCCTTGAAGTGGTCGAACGGTTCACGGCAGGCGACGCACCGGCGCAGGGCCTTGCAGGCCGTCGACGAGAAACGGCTGAGCAGTTCGGTGTCGGTCGAGCCGCAGTGCGGGCAGCGGACCGAGAGGGTGAGCGGTATCGGCCCGCCGGTGCTGTGCGGGCGCGGGGGCGCGATGCCGAACTCCGCGAGTTTGCGGCGGCCCTCGGCGCTGATGTCGTCGGTCGACCAGGCGGGGGAGAGCACGGTGCGCACGGAGATCTCCGCCATGCCGCGCTCACGCAGGACCTGCTCGATGTCGGCGACCATGGTCTCTATGGCCGGACAGCCGGTGTACGTGGGGGTCAGCTCGACGTCGACCTTGCCGATGCCGCGGACGTGCACGCCGCGCAGGACCCCGAGTTCGGCCAGCGTGATGACCGGCAGCTCCGGGTCGGGCACGGAGCCCGCGAGGGCCAGCAGCTCCTCTTCGAGGGCGGTGGTCACCATGACGCCCCCGGGTGGCTGCGGTGCAGGTGCTGCATCTCGGCGAGCATCCGCCCGAAGGATTCGGTGTGCAGACCCTGGCGGCCGGCGCCCGCTGCCCAGGCCCCTTCCTGCGGGCCGGTGGGCACGGTCAGGGTCGCCTTCTCGATGACGGCGGTCACTGAGGCCGTCCAACTCGCGCGCAACGTTGGCCAGTCGACGCCTGCGGAGCTGTCCGCGCCGTTGAGGCCTTCCACCGGCTGGAACATCTCGCTGGTGAATCGCCAGAGCGCGTCGAGCCCGCGCTGCATCCGCTCATGGCTCTCCGCCGTCCCGTCGCCGAGCCGCAGCGTCCACTGCTCCGCGTGGTCCTGGTGGTAGGCGACTTCCTTGACCGCCTTCGCCGCGAGCGGGGCGAACGTGCTGTCTCCGCTCGCCAGCCGGTCGTACAACAGCGTTTGGTACGTGGAGAAGTAGAGCTGGCGGGCGATGGTGTGGGCGAAGTCGCCGTTCGGCTGCTCGACCAGCTGGAGGTTGCGGAAGGCGCGCTCCTCGCGCAGGTAGGCCAGTTCGTCCTCGTCCCCGGCCAAGGAGAGCAGGACGCGTGCCTGGCCGAGCAGGTCGAGGGCGATGTTCGCGAGGGCGACCTCTTCCTCGAGGACGGGTGCGTGGCCCGCCCACTCCCCCAGCCGGTGCGAGAGCACCAGCGCGTCATCGCCCAGGGCGAGGGCGAGGGCGGCGGTGGTGGCCGTCGGGGCCAGTGGCGCGGTCACAGGTGCTTCACCCCGTCCGGGATGTCGTAGAAGGTCGGGTGGCGGTAGGGCTTGTCGCCCGCCGGTTCGAAGAAGGAGTCCTTCTCGTCGGGCGAGGAGGCGGTGATCTGTGTGGACGGCACGACCCAGATCGAGACGCCTTCGCTTCTGCGGGTGTAGAGATCGCGGGCGTTGCGCAGGGCCATTTCCGCGTCCGGCGCGTGCAGGCTGCCCGCGTGGGTGTGGGAGAGCCCGCGGCGGGAGCGCACGAACACCTCCCACAGCGGCCAGTCGGTCGAGCTGCTCATGCCTTCGCCTCCCCGTGCTTGGCGGCGAACGCCGCTGCTGCCTCGCGCACCCAGGCGCCTTCTTCGTGCGCGGTCCTGCGCTGAGTGATCCGCTGTTCGTTGCAGGGGCCGTTGCCCTTGAGGACCGCCCAGAACTCCGTCCAGTCGATCGGGCCGAAGTCGTGATGCCCCCGCTGCTCGTTCCACACGAGGTCCGGGTCGGGGAGCGTGAGGCCGAGGGACTCGGCCTGGGGGACGCAGATGTCCACGAAGCGCTGGCGCAGCTCGTCGTTCGAGTGGCGCTTGATCTTCCAGGTCATCGACTGCTCCGAGTGCGACGACTCGTCGTCGGGCGGGCCGAACATCATCAGGGATGGCCACCACCAGCGGTCCACGGCGTCCTGCGCCATGGCGTGCTGGGCCTCGGTGCCCCGGCTGAGGGCGAGCAGGGATTCATACCCCTGGCGCTGGTGGAACGACTCCTCCTTGCAGACGCGGACCATCGCGCGGGCATAGGGGCCGTACGAACAGCGGCAGAGCGGGACCTGGTTCGTGATCGCGGCGCCGTCCACCAGCCAGCCGATCGCGCCGACGTCGGCCCAGGTCAGCGTCGGGTAGTTGAAGATCGAGGAGTACTTCTGGCGGCCCGAGTGCAGCTTGTCGAGCAGCTCCTCGCGGCTGGTTCCCAGGGTCTCGGCGGCGCTGTAGAGATACAGGCCGTGGCCGGCCTCGTCCTGCACCTTGGCCATCAGGATCGCCTTGCGCCGAAGGGAGGGGGCGCGCGTGATCCAGTTGGCCTCCGGCTGCATGCCGATGATCTCGGAGTGGGCGTGCTGCGCGATCTGCCTGACCAGCGAGGCGCGATAGGCGTCGGGCATCCAGTCCCGCGGCTCGATGCGCTCGTCGGCCGCGACGGCGGCGTCGAAGGCCGCTTCGTGCGCCGCCGTGCTTGCGGCGTCGGCCGCCGCCTGGTCCGGCTCGGACCGGGCCGTCTGATGCTCGGCTGCTGTTGCCATCGCGGTCCCCCTCGACCTTTAGCTAGCTACCGACCGATCGTTCGGTTCGTGGAATTCAATGGTGCGGCTCAGCGCCATAAGGTGTCAACCCTGTGGATAACTTCACGGACGCTGTGCCTGGCGCGCAGGCATGAGTACCGTTCCGCTGCGACGGGCGGTAGAGAGCCGTGTGACGGGCGGGCCGACGGGCGCACCACCGTGCGGGATCGGGAATCGGGGCGGAATGGACGCGAACGACAACAACGCGAACGAGCCGCCGTCCCCATCCGCCGAACCCCTGACGGCCGCACCCCCGCCCCGCACCGGTATCGCCGCCCTCTCCCCGCGCTACCAGGTGGCGGCCGCGCTCGCGCTCGCGCTCATCGCCGTCACGGCCTGTGTCCACGTAGGGATGCTCTTCCTCCACGTCGCCCCCGCGAACACCATGACCAAGCAGCACGGGCAGGCAGTCGACGACTGGGTCTATCCCGAGTTCGAGCAGAACTGGAAGCTCTTCGCGCCCAACCCGATGCAGCAGAACATCGCGGTGCAGGCCCGCGCCGAGATGCGCACGGACAGCGGAACGACGCGGACCACCGGCTGGTACGACCTCTCCGCCCGCGACGGCGCCGCGATCGACGGAAATCTCCTGCCCAGCCACACGCAGCAGAACGAACTGCGCAGGGCCTGGGACTTCTATGTCGGCGCGCATGACGCGCAGAATCGTCCCCGCGGCCTGCGCGGGGAGCTCTCGGAGCGCTACATCCGCCGCATCGTGGTGATGCGCGTCGAGCGCGAGGAGCCCCTCGGTAAGGACGCCACGATCGAGCGCATCCAGGTCCGCTCCAGGACCACGAACGTGCCGGCCCCCGAGTGGAGCGATGAGAAGGTCACGGCGAAACCGGTGCTGCGCCAGCTGCCGTGGTGGCCCGTGGAGCCCGACGACATGCCTCTGGGCAAGGCTCAGCGTTCTTCGGACAAGGCTCAGGATTCCTCGCACAAGGCTCAGGGATCTGAGGGGGACGCCCGATGAACCGCTTCGGCTCCCTCCTCGGGCGCGGCATCGAACGGGTCACCGCATCCGCTCTCGGCCCCTATCAGACCGCCGTGATCCGCATCGGATTCGCCGCCACCTGGCTGCTCTTCCTGCTGCGCGAACTCCCCCACCGCCTTGAGCTGTACGGCCCCGACAGCCCGTGGAGCTGGGACATGGCCCAGCAGCTCATCGCGGAGAACGACGCCTTCACGGCCCTGATGTGGTCCGACGGGCGCATCTGGTTCGAGGTCGTCTACGCGCTCGCCGTCCTGAGCAGCGCCCTGCTGATGCTCGGCTGGCGTACGCGCACGATGTCCGTGCTCTTCATGATCGGCGTGCTCTCGCTGCAGAACCGCTCCATCTTCATGGGCGACGGCGGAGACAACGTCATCCACCTCATGGCCACCTACCTGGTGTTCACACGCTGCGGCCAGGTCTGGTCGCTCGACGCCCGGCGAGCGGCACGCGCGCGTGCGGTGCCGGTCGGCCCTGCGGAGACGGCACAGCCCGTCGACAAGGCCGGGCCTGTGCTGTGGTGGTTCCTTGGGCTCGGTCTCTCCTCGGTGACGTTCATGGGGGAGCTCAGCGGGGGCTGGCTGCTGGTCTTCTGGGGGCTGTGGCTCGCGCACGGCCTGTGGTGGGCCGTCGGGCGGCGCGCGCCCGGCGGCGAGGCGCGCAAGCTGCTCGACGTCATCGTCAAGGTCGCGCACAACGCCGCACTACTGGTGATCATGGTCGAGGCGTGTCTGATCTACGCGACGGCCGGTTGGTACAAGATCCAGGGCAGCCGCTGGCAGGACGGCACGGCCATCTACTACCCGCTGCGTCTCGACTACTTCTCTCCCTGGCCCGCGCTCTCCGACCTGCTCGCCTCGCACGGCCTCATGGTGATGCTGGTGACGTACGGGACGGTCGCCGTGCAGGTCGCCTTCCCCTTCACCCTCTTCAACAGGCGGGTCAAGAACGTCCTCCTGGCCGCCATGATCTTCGAGCACGCGGTCATCGCGGTCGTCCTCGGACTGCCGTTCTTCTCGCTCGCGATGATCGCGGCCGACGCGGTGTTCCTGCCGACGTCGTTCCTGCGCCGCGTCGGCGGATGGGCGGCACGCGCGCGTGGAGCGCTGTTCTCGCTTTTCTCGCGCGGTGGCACGGTGCCGGGACAGCGTGGGGCGGACGAGGAACCGGCCACGGATTCCACCGAGCACGCGCGCGTAGGCTTCCCTTCATGAACGGGGACGTACAAGGGATGAGCGGGACGTACGCCGGATGAACGGGACGCACCAGCGTGATCCGGACGGTGCCGTGCGTGACTGGCGAGAGGTCGCCGACACCTCCGTGCTGCTAGACGGATTCCACGCCATCAAGCACGCGCTGCGCTTCGGGGCGCTGATCCCCTCGGCGCTGACCAGCGACAGGGCCGCTGTGCTCGCCCTCGCCGACGAGCTCGCGCCGGACGTGAAGGACGCCCTCGACGCGCTCGTCGTGCAGGTCCCGGACAGCGCCCTGCGTGCCCTTGTGCCGCGTCTGCATCCCACGGGGGTGGCCGCTCTCGCGGTACGCCCTTCCCGTGCGGCCAACCTCGACGCGCTGGGCCGCATGCCGAGGACCGCGCCGGTCGTCGTCCTCGACGATCCCCGCAATCTGGGCAACGCCGGGGCCGTGATCCGGCTGGCCGCGGGGTTCGGGGCGACGGGAGTCGTCACGACCGGCACGCTCGACCCCTGGCATCCCACGGTCATACGCGGTGGCGCCGGCCTGCACTTCGCCACGGCCGTCGAGCGGATGGACGTCCGCGAACTGCCGCCGGGGCCGGTGTTCGCGCTCGATGCGGAGGGCGAGGACATCCGGGCCCTCAAGCTGCCGGACGACGCCGTGCTGGCCTTCGGGTCCGAGCGCAGTGGCCTGTCCACGCAACTGCGGGAGCGCGCCGATCACTTGGTGTCCCTGCCGATGCGGCCCCAGGTATCCAGCTACAACCTGGCCACCAGCGTCGGTATGACGCTCTTCCACTGGTCGGCGGGCAGGCCTCCGGGCGCGGAGGCCTGAACCCGCCGCCGGACGTCAGGCGTCCCTGCGCACCTCCACCACACGGAAGCGGTTGGCCACGAAGGCGCCGTCACACAGGGCGGCGTTCGCGGCGGGGTTGCCGCCCGAGCCGTGGAAGTCCGAGAAAGCCGCCGTCTGGTTCACATAGACGCCGCCCGTGAGGTTCAAGGAGAGCTGGGCGCACTCCTCCAGGCAGGTCTCCTCCACGGCGCCGGACACCTCGTCCGACGTCGTGTACGCGCCGACCGTCATCGCGCCCTTGTCGCGCACCGTGCGGCGCAGCAGCTCCACGGCGTCCGCGGCCGAGTCGACCGCGACGGCGAAGGAGACGGGGCCGAAGCACTCGTCCAGATAGACCGCCTCGGCGTCCGGCTTCGCGCCGTCCAGCTTGACGATGACCGGGGTGCGGACCACGGCGTCCGGGAACTCCGGGTTGCTGATCTCCCGTGAGGGGAGGGCCACTTCGCCGAGTCCGGCCGCCGCCTCCAGGCGGGCCTTCACACCCGGGTTGACCAGGGCGCCGAGGATGCCGTTCGCGCGGGCGTCGTCGCCGAGCAGGCCGTTCACGGACGCGGCGAGGTCGGACACCACGTCGTCGTACGACTTCGCTCCGGCGTCCGTCGCGATGCCGTCACGGGGGATCAGGAGGTTCTGCGGGGTCGTGCACATCTGGCCGCTGTAGAGCGACAGGGAGAAGGCCAGGTTGGCCAGCATTCCCTTGTAGTTGTCCGTCGAGTCGACGACGACCGTGTTCACGCCGGCCTTCTCCGTGTAGACCTGCGCCTGGCGGGCGTTGGCCTCCAGCCAGTCGCCGAAGGCGGTCGATCCGGTGTAGTCGATGATCTTGATCTCGGGGCGGACGGCGAGGGTCTTGGCGATGCCTTCGTCCGGTCGCTCGGCGGCCAGGCACACCAGGTTCGGGTCGAAGCCCGCGTCGGTGAGGGCCTCGCGCGCGATGCGCACGGTCAGCGCGAGCGGGAGCACCGCGCGCGGGTGGGGCTTGACCAGGACGGGGTTGCCGCTGGCCAGGGAGGCGAACAGGCCCGGGTAGCCGTTCCACGTCGGGAAGGTGTTGCAGCCGATCAGGAGCGAGATGCCGCGCGCCACGGGCGTGAAGCGCTTGTTCAGGCCGATCGGGTCGCGCTTGCCCTGGGGCTTGGACCACTCCGCGCTGTCAGGGGTGCGGGCCTGCTCGACGTACGCATACGCCACCGCTTCGAGGCCGCGGTCCTGGGCGTGCGGTCCGCCCGCCTGGAAGGCCATCATGAAGGCCTGGCCGCTGGTGTGCATGACGGCGTGCGCCATCTCGTGCGTGCGCGCGCTGATGCGCGACAGGATCTCCAGACAGACCATCGCGCGCACTTCCGCGCCCGCGTCGCGCCAGGCGCGCATCCCGGCGCGCATCGCCGGCAGCAGCGTGTCGATGTCCGGGTGGGGGTACGTGATGCCCAACTCGGGCCCGTACGGAGAGACTTCCGCGCCTGTCCAGTCGTCCGTGCCCGGCTGGTCGAGGTCGAAGCGGCTGCCCAGGAGGGCGTCGAAGGCGGCTTTGCCCTCGGGCAGGCTCAGGCTGCCGTTCTCTCCATAGGCCTTGGGGTGCTCGGGGTGCGGCGACCAGTACGCGCGCGTGCGGATCGTCTCCAGCGCCTGGTCGAGTGTGGGCCGGTGCGTGGCGATCAGCTGGTGCGCGGTGAGTTCGGCGGCCATATCGGACCAACTCCTCGTCGAGCCGGCTCGTCGTCGAGCCGGCGAGCTGGGCAGGGCAGTGGGCAGGAACGGACGGACAGAGCTAGAGTAACCGAACGATCGGTCGGTACAAGGGGGTCCGTCGAACCTGTGGACAACTTCTCGCCGGGCACCCCCGCACCCTCCGGCGGACACCTCGTGCGGGAGGATCGCGAGCATGACAGCACTCGAGCTCAGCAGCCCCGTTGCCGTGGTCGGCACCGGCACCATGGGGCAGGGCATCGCCCAGGTCGCCCTGCTGGCGGGCCACCCCGTGCGGCTGTACGACGCCGTGGAGGGGCAGGCGAAGACCGCGGCCGCCGCGATCGCCGCACGCCTTGACCGGCTCGTCGAGAAGGGCAGGCTCGCGGCCGCCGACCGGGCCGCCGCGGGGGACCGGCTCACCCCGGTCGCCGGCCTCGCCGAGCTGGCCGGGTGCGGACTCGTCGTCGAGGCGATCCTGGAGAAACTCTCCGTGAAGCAGCGTCTCTTCGAAGAGCTGGAGGAGATAGTCGGCGAAGACTGTCTCCTCGCCACGAACACGTCGTCCCTCTCCGTCACCGCCATCGCCGGCACGCTCAAGAAGCCCGGCCGCTTCGTCGGCCTGCACTTCTTCAACCCCGCGCCGCTCCTCCCCCTCGTCGAGGTCGTCAGCGGCTTCGCGACCGACGAAACGGCCGCCACGCGTGCGTACGAGACGGCGCGGACCTGGGGCAAGACGCCCGTGCGCAGCGCGGACACCCCCGGCTTCATCGTCAACCGGATCGCCCGCCCCTTCTACGCCGAGGCGCTGCGCGTCCACGAGGAGCGGGCCGCCGACCCGGCCACCATCGACGCCGTCCTGCGCGAGTCCGGCGGCTTCAGGATGGGCCCCTTCGAGCTCACCGATCTCATCGGGCAGGACGTGAACGAGGCCGTCACCCGCTCCGTGTGGGAGTCGTTCTTCCAGGACCCCAAGTTCACGCCGTCACTCGCCCAGCGTCGCCTCGTCGAATCACGCCGCCTCGGCCGAAAGTCCGGACAGGGCTGGTACGCGTACGGGGACGACACCCCGCGCGCGGAGCCGCACACGGCGCGGCCCGCACCGGCCCCGGCGTCCGTCGCGGTGCACGGAGAGCTGTTCCAGGCGCGAGCCCTTGCCGGGCTGATCAGCGGGGCCGGGATCGACGTCGCGCACAAGGAGCCTCTCGACCCCGACTTCCCCGGCTGGATCGAACTGCCCAGCGGAGTGCGGCTTTTCCTTGCCGACGGATCCGCCGCGGACGACGCCGAGGCGCCGGTGATCCACTTCGACCTCGCGCTGGACTACGAGTCCGCGACCAGGATCGCCCTGGCGCCCGCCGCGACCGTGGGCGAGGCCCAGATCCGCGAGGCCGTGGGCCTCTTCCAGGCGCTGGGCAAGCAGGTCAGCGTCGTCGCCGATGTTCCGGGGATGATCGTGGCCCGTACCGTCGCTATGCTCGTCGACTTCGCGCTGGACGCCGTCGCGCGCGGTGTCGCCGACAAGGAGGACGTCGACACGGCCATGCGCCTCGGCGTCAACTACCCGCGCGGCCCCCTCGCGTGGGGCGAGGAGATCGGCGCGGGATGGGTCCTCGAAACCCTGGAGCGCCTGCACCTGGAGTACCCCACAGGCCGCTACGCGCCGTCCCAGGCACTGCGCCGCGCGGCAGCGCGAGAGGACCGCTCATGACCACCACCAGGCGCGACACGTACACCCCCGAGACCCTCCTGACGGTGGCGGTCCGGATCTTCAACGAGCGCGGTTACGACGGCACGTCCATGGAGCACCTCTCCAAGGCGGCCGGAATCTCCAAGTCCTCGATCTACCACCACGTCTCCGGCAAGGAAGAGTTGCTGCGCCGCGCGGTGAGCCGCGCGCTCGACGGGCTCTTCGGGATCCTTGCCGAGGAGCACGCGCGCGTGGGCACCGCCGTGCAGCGCCTGGAGCACGTCACGCGCCGCACCGTCGAGGTGCTCATCGCGGAACTGCCCTATGTGACGCTGCTGCTGCGCGTGCGCGGCAACACGGACACCGAGCGGTGGGCCATGGAGCGGCGCAGGGAGTTCGACCAGCAGGTCGCCGATCTGCTCAAGGAGGCCGTCGCCGACGGCGACCTGCGCTCGGACGTCGAGCTGCGCCTCGCCACCCGTCTGCTCTTCGGGATGATCAACTCCATCGTGGAGTGGTACCGCCCGGACGCCCGAGGTGCCTCATCGGGGGAGCAGGTCGCCGACGCCGTTGTGCAGTTGGCCTTCGCGGGACTGCGCAGCGGCGGCTGACGGATCAGCTCTCCGGCTCCGGATCAGTTCTCAGGCTCCAGGTCGTCCTCCTCGAAGACCAGCAACGTACGCGTGCTGAGCACTTCGGGGATGGACTGCAGTCGGGTGAGGACCAGCTCGCGCAGCGCGCGGTTGTCCGGCGTGTGCACCAGGAGCAGTACGTCGAAGTCGCCGCTGACCAGCGCGATGTGAGAGGCGCCGGGCAGCGTGCGCAGATGCTCGCGGACGGTGCGCCAGGTGTTCTGGACGATCTTGAGCGTGATGTACGCCGACGCGCCCTGGCCCGCCCGCTCGTGGTTGATCCGGGCTCCGAATCCGCGGATCACGCCGTCGTCGATGAGCCGGTTGATGCGCGCGTACGCGTTGGCCCGCGACACGTGGACGCGCTCGGCCACGGACCGTATCGACGCGCGACCGTCCGTGTGCAGTATGTGCAGGATGTCGCGGTCGATCGGGTCCAGCGGACGGGGCAGCCCCTCCTGGCGGTCGCCGGACCGGCCTTCAAGGCGATCACCGTCGCGCCCGTCGGCCATTCGTTCAGATGCCATGTCCCCCCGCCTCCCTACCATGGACGTACTGCATCCATCCCAGGCTGTGGAGAACCGTTTGTCCACAGCCTGGAGGTGCCTGTAGCCAAAATGTGCCGACGACCGAACAATCGGTAGGTGAGGCGCCTCACATTGCCGCGCCTCCTTTGCCGCTCCCACGAGGAGACCGCTTCCACATGGAGGTGCCGACATGACGGTCATGGAGCAGCGGGGCGTCTACCGGCCCACCCCGCCACCCGCATGGCAGCTCAGGACCGACCCCGCGCCGCTGCTGCCCGACGCGGAGCCCTATCGCGTCCTGGGCACGGAGGCCGCCGGCAAGGCCGACGAGGAGCTCCTGGGCCGTCTGTACGCCCAGCTGGTGCGAGGACGGCGGTACAACACGCAGGCGACGGCCCTGACGAAGCAGGGCAGGCTCGCCGTCTACCCCTCCAGCACAGGCCAGGAGGCCTGCGAGGTGGCCGCCGCGCTCGTCCTGGAGGAGCGGGACTGGCTCTTCCCCAGCTATCGCGACACGCTCGCCGCGGTCGCACGCGGCCTCGACCCCATCCACGCGCTGACCCTCCTGCGCGGCGACTGGCACACCGGGTACGACCCGCGCGAGCACCGCATAGCGCCCCTGTGCACCCCTCTCGCGACCCAGCTCCCGCACGCCGTGGGGCTCGCGCACGCCGCACGCCTGAAGGGCGACGACGTGGTCGCGCTCGCCATGGTCGGCGACGGCGGCACCAGCGAGGGCGACTTCCACGAGGCGCTGAACTTCGCGGCCGTCTGGCAGGCGCCCGTCGTCTTCCTGGTGCAGAACAACGGCTTCGCGATCTCCGTGCCGCTCGACAAGCAGACGGCCGCCCCCTCCCTGGCCCACAAGGCCGTCGGGTACGGAATGCCGGGCCGCCTGGTGGACGGCAACGACGCGGCGGCGGTGCACGAGGTGCTGAGCGAAGCGGTCTCCCGCGCCCGATCGGGCGGCGGCCCCACGCTCGTCGAAGCGGTGACCTACCGCATGGACGCCCACACGAACGCCGATGACGCCACGCGCTACCGCGGGGACGCCGAGGTCGAGGCCTGGCGCGCGCATGACCCGATCCTGCTCCTGGAGCGGGAGCTGACCGAGCGCGGCCTGCTCGACGAGGACCGGATGCGGGCGGCCCGCGACGACGCCGAGGCCATGGCGGCCGACCTGCGGGAACGCATGAACCAGGACCCCGAGCTCGACCCCATGGACCTCTTCAGCCATGTGTACGCCGAGCAGACCACCCAACTGCGTGAGCAGGCGGCCCAGTTGCGGGCCGAGCTGGAGGCATCGGACGAAGACGGCGCGGACGGCGCCGGGAGCGCGCACGGCGAGGAGAACGCGCGATGAGCACGATCGCGGCCGAACGGGCCACCAAGAAGGCAGCCAAACCGGCCACCATGGCGCAGGCGCTCGGGCGCGCGCTGCGCGACTCCCTGGCCGAGGACCCGTCCGTGCACGTCCTCGGAGAGGACGTCGGAGCGCTCGGCGGGGTCTTCCGCGTCACCGACGGGCTCACCAAGGAGTTCGGCGAGGACCGCTGTACGGACACACCGCTCGCCGAGGCGGGCATCCTGGGCACGGCCGTCGGCATGGCGATGTACGGGCTTCGGCCCGTCGTCGAGATGCAGTTCGACGCATTCGCCTACCCCGCCTTCGAGCAGCTCATCTCCCACGTGGCGCGGATGCGGAACCGCACGCGGGGCGCGATGCCGCTGCCCATCACGGTGCGCGTGCCCTACGGCGGCGGCATCGGCGGCGTCGAGCACCACAGCGACTCCTCCGAGGCGTACTACATGGCGACTCCGGGGCTTCATGTCGTCACGCCCGCCACGGTCGCCGACGCCTATGGCCTGCTGCGGGCCTCGATTGCCTCCGACGACCCGGTCGTCTTCCTGGAGCCGAAGCGCCTCTACTGGTCGAAGGCCGACTGGAACCCGGAAGCGCCGCAGACCGTTGAACCCATAGGCAAAGCAGTGGTGCGGCGCACCGGCCGCAGCGCCACGCTCCTCACGTACGGGCCGTCCGTGCCCGTCTGCATGGAGGCGGCCGAGGCCGCGGTCGCCGAGGGGTGGGACCTCGAAGTGGTCGACCTGCGCTCCCTCGTGCCCTTCGACGACGAGACGGTGGCTGCCTCGGTGCGGCGGACCGGGCGCGCGGTCGTCGTGCACGAGTCGGGCGGGTTCGGCGGACCCGGCGGGGAGATCGCCGCTCGTGTCACCGAGCGGTGCTTCCACCACCTGGAGGCGCCGGTCCTGCGCGTCGCCGGATTCGACATTCCCTATCCGCCGCCGATGCTCGAGCGGCATCATCTGCCGGGCGTGGACAGGATCCTGGACGCGGTCGCGCGGTTGCAGTGGGAGGCGGACAGCTGATGGCGCCCGGTCTGAACGTGAACAGCCTTGAGTTCAAGCTGCCCGATCTCGGCGAGGGGCTCACGGAGGCGGAGATCACCCGCTGGCTCGTGCAGGTCGGCGATGTCGTCGCCGTCGACCAGCCCGTCGTCGAGGTGGAGACGGCCAAGGCGATGGTGGAGGTGCCCTGCCCGTACGGAGGCGTGGTGACGGCCCGCTTCGGTGAGGAGGGTGCGGAACTGCCGGTGGGCGCCCCGCTGTTGACGGTGGCCGTCGGCGCCCCGGCCGGGGACGCGGGCGCGGCTCCGGCTGCTGCTCCCGCTCCGGCGCCTGAGGAGCCCGCGGAGCGAGCCCTTCAGGCGGCTGCCGCCGAGGAGTCCTCCGGCAACGTCCTGGTCGGGTACGGGACGGCTGCGGCGCCCGCGCGGCGCAGAAGGGTGCGATCGGGGGTCACCACGAACTCCGTCACGAAGGACACCACGCGTCCTGTCACGACGACCGCACCGAAGCCTCCCGCGACGTCCGTGGCCGACGGTCCCATACCGGTGATCTCACCTCTTGTACGCAAGCTGGCCCGTGAGAACGGCGTGGAGCTGCGGGAGTTGACGGGCACGGGCCCGGACGGGCTGATCATGCGGGCCGATGTCGAGTCCGCCATAGCGGCGGAACGGACCGTCGCGCAGCAGACGGCCCCGGGCACGCCCACGCCGCTGGCAGCGGCGGGCGAGGAGACCCGCGTCGCGTCGGCGGGGGCAGAGACCCGCTACCCGCTGACCGGCATCCGGGGCCTCGTCGCGGACAAGATGTCCCGCAGCAGGCGTGAGATACCGGAAGCCACCTGCTGGGTCGACGCCGACGCGACGGAACTGCTCGCGGCGCGCGCCGCGATGAACGCCGCCGTGAAGGAGGGCGGCGGGCAGCAGAAGGTCTCGCTGCTCGCGCTGTTCGCCCGCATCAGTGTGGCCGCGCTGGCCCGCTACCCGATGCTCAACTCCACGGTGGACATGGAGGCGCGCGAGGTGGTCCGGCTCGCCGACGTCCACCTCGGCTTCGCCGCGCAGACCGACCGGGGTCTGGTCGTCCCCGTGGTCCGGAACGCGAACACGCGCACCACCGAATCGATCAGCACCGAGCTGATCCGGCTCACGGAGTCGGCGCGGGACGGAAAGCTGACACCGGGGGAACTCACGGGCGGCACGTTCACGTTGAACAACTACGGGGTGTTCGGGGTCGACGGCTCCACGCCGATCATCAACCACCCCGAGGCGGCCATGCTCGGCGTGGGCCGGATCGTGCCCAAGCCATGGGTGCACCAAGGGGAGTTGGCCGTGCGGCACGTCGTGCAGCTCTCGCTCACCTTCGACCACCGGGTGTGCGACGGAGGCACGGCGGGCGGGTTCCTGCGGTTCGTGGCGGACTGCGTGGAGCAGCCAGCGGTGCTGCTGCGGGCTGTGTGAGGGGGCCCGGGGCAGCGGAGTGAGCCCTGATGCGGTGATGTGAGTCCCCGTACAGAGGGGTGGCATTGATCCTTCGTGCGCCCATACTCGGGGGATGACCGCGCAGAGGGCTCCGGGCGACGCCGAATCCGCCGCCTCGGAAGCCGCCCCGACCGATGTCCCGCACGCTTCCCCGCGCCACTCCCCGCACCTCACCCCGTACGACGCCGTAGTGCTCGCGGGCGGCGGCGCCAGGCGGCTCGGCGGGGCGGACAAGCCGGGCCTGCGGGTGGGCGGCCGTGCACTGCTCGACCGGGTGCTCGGCGCGTGTTCCGGCGCGGGCACGACCGTGGTCGTCGCCGAGCCCCGCCCGACCGCACGCCCCGTGGTGTGGGCGCGCGAGGAACCCGCGGGGGCGGGGCCGCTCGCCGCGCTCGACGCGGGGCTGCGGCGTACCGGGGCGGAGCAGGTGGTGGTGCTCTCCGCCGATCTGCCGTTCCTGGAGGAGCGGACCGTGGGCGGCCTCCTCGCCGCGCTGCGGGAGAGCGGCGTGGACGGTGCGCTGCTGCGCGATGCCGAGGGCCGGGACCAGCCGCTGGTCGCGGCCTATCGCAGTGCCTCGCTGAAGCGTGAGATCGCGAAGCTCGCCGCCGAGCACGATGGTCTGACGGGGCTTCCGCTGCGATCGCTCACGGCGCGGCTCGAACTCACCCGGGTCACCGACGCCGTAGCGTCCTTCGACTGCGACACCTGGGACGACATCGCGGCCGCCAGGGCGCGTATCAGGGAGCATGGGCACGTGTTGGATGAATGGATTTCCGCAGTCAAGGACGAACTGGGCATCGAGCTCGACGTCGACACCGGCTTGCTGCTCGACCTCGCCCGCGACGCCGCACACGGCGTGGCAAGGCCTGCGGCTCCGCTGACCACCTTCCTGGTGGGGTACGCGGCGGCGCGGGCCGCGCAGGGCGGTGGCCCGGAAGCGGTGGCCGACGCCGCCCGCAAGGCGGCGGCACTGGCCACGCGGTGGGCGGAGGAGGGCCAGTCCGACGCGGGGCAGGGCGCGGCCCCGGCCGCCGCCTCCAGCGGGAAGCCAGCCGCCGCCCCTGACGGGAAGCCGACCGCCACCCCCAGCGGGAAGCCCGGCGCCGCGCCCGACGCGACGCCACCCCAAGCCCGCCCCGACCCGGGTCAGGACGCCAGGGACGACATGCGGCCGGATGCCGGATGAGTGGGCAGCCCGCGCCGGACGCCGAGCTCGACGAGGCTCTCGCCCTGGTGAACGACGACCACGGCCGCAGGACCGGCAGGCGCCCAGGCGCCGAGCCCGAGGCGTCCGGCGACCTCCGAAGCGCGCCGGACGCCTCGGGCGACGCCGGGCACGGGCACGGCACCGCGCCCCGGCCGCCCTCGCGCGCGCCCGTCCCCACGCCCACCGCATCCGCCGCGCCCCCCGGCAAACAAGGGGCGACGCCGCGGAACGGCGGCGACTCCGGTGGCCCCGAGAACCAAGCCCCCGGCAGCCGGCCCGAGCACCGCGACATCACCCCCTGGCCCGCCGCCCGCACCACCGCCGGCAGTGCCCCGCGGCCCGTGCCCTCCACCTCCGTGCCCGCCGCCGTCCCCCTGGGGCAAGCGCTCGGTCTCGTGCTCGCCGCGCCCCTCGTCGCCCTCACCGACCTGCCCTCCTTCGACACCTCAGCGATGGACGGCTGGGTCGTCGCAGGCCCCGGCCCCTGGGAAGTTCAGGCGGACGGGATCCTTGCCGGGCACGGGCGGCCGGAGCCGCTCTCCGACGGGGAAGCCGTGCGCATCGCGACCGGGGCGCGGGTCCCCCAGGAGGCCACCGCCGTCATCCGCAGCGAGCACGGCCTCACCGACGACAAGGGGCGGCTGCACCCCCGGCGAGACGTCACCCACGGGCAGGACATCCGGCCGCGCGGCCAGGAGTGCCGCTCAGGTGACCAACTCCTGCCGCCCGGCTCCCTGGTGACCCCGGCGGTGCTCGGTCTCGCGGCAGCCGCCGGGTACGACGAACTGCCCGTGGCCCCCCGGCCCAGTGCCGAAGTGCTGATCCTGGGCGATGAGTTGCTGACCGAGGGGCTCCCCCACGAGGGCCTCATCCGTGACGCGCTCGGGCCCATGCTGCCGCCCTGGCTGCGCTCGCTCGGCGCGGACGTCATCGCCGTACGCAGGCTCGGTGACGATGCCGAGGCGCTCCACCAGGCCCTCACCACCTCCGCCGCCGACCTCATCGTCACCACCGGCGGCACCGCGTCAGGACCGGTCGACCACGTCCACCCCATCCTGCGCCGCATCGGCGCCGAGCTCCTCGTGGACGGCGTCGCGGTGCGCCCCGGGCACCCCATGCTGCTCGCCCGCATCCGCCCCGACCAGCACCTCGTCGGCCTGCCCGGCAATCCGCTGGCCGCGGTCTCCGGCCTGCTGACCCTGGCCGAGCCCCTGCTGCGTACGCTCTCCAGGCGCCCCACCCCATCGGCGTACACCGCTGTTCTGCGCGAGGACGTGCACGGGCACCCGCACGACACCCGTCTCGTCCCCGTGACTCTTCGCGACGACCACGCCGTGCCCCTGCACTACAACGGTCCGGCGATGCTGCGCGGGATCGCCGTGGCCGACGGGCTCGCGGTCGTCCCGCCGGGCGGCGGGCGACGGGGCCAGGAGGTGGAGGTCCTCGACCTCCCCTGGGCCTTGTCGGAAACAGGCACGGGAGCCGGCACGGCAGCGGACACGGCCGGGGAGTGTTTCACGTGAAACTTCCCGGCCACGACGCCATCGCCCGCAACCCCGACGAACACCTCGTCACCCACCGGATCAAACTGCCGCGCCAAATCGTCGAGCGGCCCCTGCGGCAGGTCGCCAAGCGACTCCTCATGGCGCTCGCGGTGCTCGCCCTGACGACCTTCATCGTCTGGATCGACCGCGACGGCTATCACGACAACTCGGACGAGGCGCTCGACTTCCTCGACGCCGCCTACTACTCCACCGTCACGCTCTCGACCACCGGTTACGGCGACATCGTCCCGTACAGCGACAGTGCGCGGCTCTGCAACATTCTCCTGATCACGCCGCTGCGCGTGCTCTTCCTGATCATCCTGGTCGGCACCACTCTCGAAGTGCTCACGGAACGTACGCGCGAGGAATGGCGTCTGAACCGCTGGAGGTCCAACTTGCGTGAACACACCGTCGTCGTCGGCTTCGGCACCAAGGGTCGCTCGGCGATCCAGACCGTCTGCGCCACCGGTCTGAAGCCCGAGCAGATCGTGGTGGTCGACCCGAGCGCGAAGGTCGTCGACGCCGCCACCGCGGAGGGGTACGCGGGCGTCATCGGCGACGCGACGCGCAGCGATGTGCTCCTCCGTGCCGAGGTGCAGCGCGCCCGGCAGATCATCATCGCGACCCAGCGCGACGACACCGCCGTCCTGGTCACGCTGACCGCCCGGCAGATGAACCGCGGGGCGAAGATCGTGGCCGCGGTGCGCGAGGAGGAGAACGCGCCGCTGCTGCGCCAGTCCGGCGCCGACGCGGTGATCACCAGCGCCAGCGCGGCGGGACGGCTGCTCGGCCTCTCCGTGCTCAGCCCCAGCGCGGGCATGGTCATGGAGGACCTGATCCAGCAGGGCAGTGGGCTCGATCTCGTCGAGCGGCCGGTGATAAAGGCCGAGGTCGGTCTCGGGGTCCGCGAGACGGACGACCTGGTCGTCAGTGTCGTACGCGGACATCGGGTGCTCGGGTACGACGATCCCGCCGTCGGGAAGCTGCAGTTGATGGACCGTCTGATCACCATCGTGCGGGCGACGACGACGTCACCGATGGCGCCGGACGCCAAGTCGAATCCGCCGCGCGGAGGTCTGCGCACATAGTCGGACGACTGGAATGGGCAGAGAGTAGCCTCGCCCGCATGCATGCGATCACGATCCCCGAAGCCGGTGGACCCGAAGCGCTCGTATGGGCCGAGGTCCCCGATCCCGTACCCGGCGAGGGCGAGGTGCTGGTCGACGTCGTGGCCAGCGCCGTGAACCGCGCCGACCTGCTCCAGCGCCAGGGCTTCTACAACCCGCCACCCGGATCGTCGCCCTATCCGGGGCTCGAATGCGCGGGCCGCGTCACCGACATCGGCCCCGGCGTCTCCGGCTGGAAGATCGGCGACGAGGTGTGCGCGCTGCTCGCCGGCGGCGGCTACGCCGAGCAGGTCGTCGTCCCCGCCGGCCAGTTGCTGCCCGTGCCGGACGGCGTCGACCTCGTCACGGCGGCCGCGCTGCCCGAGGTGACGTCGACGGTCTGGTCCAACGTCTTCATGATCGCCCACCTCAGGCCCGGCGAGACGTTCCTCGTGCACGGCGGCTCCAGCGGTATCGGGACCATGGCGATCCAGCTGGCGAAGGCCGTCGGCGCCAGGGTGGCCGTCACGGCGGGCACCAAGGAGAAGCTCGACTTCTGCGGGGAACTCGGCGCGGACATCCTCATCAACTACCGCGAGCAGGACTTCGTCGAGGAGATCAAGAAGGCCACGGACGGCGCGGGCGCGGACGTCATCCTCGACAACATGGGCGCCAAGTACCTGGACCGCAACGTGCAGTCCCTCGCGGCCAACGGCCGTCTCGCGATCATCGGTATGCAGGGCGGCGTCAAGGGCGAGCTGAACATCGCCACGCTCCTCGGCAAGCGCGCCGCTGTCACCGCGACCTCCCTGCGGGGCCGCCCCGCCGAGGAGAAGGCGTCGATCGTCGCGGCGGTGCGCGAGCACGTGTGGCCGCTGATCGCCACCGGCCACGTACGGCCGATCGTCGACCAGACGGTGCCGATGAGTGACGCGGCGGCCGCCCATCGCGTACTGGAGGAGAGCAATCACATCGGGAAGGTGCTGCTCGTCCGCTGATCGCGCGGGCTGAAGATGCCGGACAAGCGGGCCTCAAGATGCCGGACAAACGGCGCTATGTGACGCTTGTCCGGCATCAATGATCTCTCCGACCCGGTAGCGGGAGGGAGCCGGCGCGATGACTCCATGGCTTCGCCCCTTGTTGATTCTGACGGTGCTGATCGCCGTCTCCCCCGTCTCTCTGTCGTACGCGGCCGGCCCCTCTCCCGGTGAGACCCGCGCCGGGAGCGCCCCCGGCGAAGGCCGCGCCAGGCCCGGCCGGGACGAACCCGCGCCGCCGGACGCGGCATCCACGCCGCCCCGCAGGCCACCGCGGCAGGTCCCCCCGCCCGTCTCCACCCCGGCCCCCGCCGTGAAGCCCCTCGGCCAGGCCACCACCGCGTCCGACACCACCCGGCGGACGGCCGCCGAACCCGTCCTGCCCGGCCTTCGCGTCCTGCCGCTCGGCAGCGGCCTGGTCCTCATCGGCCTCGGTCTCGGGTTCTTCGCCGTGCGGCTGCGCCGCGGCTGACACGGACGGACCCTTCGTACACGGTGGATCAGTGGCAAATGGGGGCACCACCGATGTGTGATGTACGGGTGCGAGAGAATGGCGGCATGGAGATGCCGAGGAACGAAAGGTCGCCCGAGAGCCCCCAGGTCCTGGTCGTGGGCCAGGACGGAATGGCACTCGGCGGCGGTGGCGGAGACGACGAATCCCGCGAGGTCCCGGTGACGGACATGGTCGAACAGCCGGCGAAGGTCATGCGCATCGGCAGCATGATCAAGCAGTTGCTCGAGGAGGTGCGGGCGGCACCTCTCGACGAGGCGAGCCGGGTGCGGCTCAAGGAGATCCACGCCAGTTCGGTCAAGGAGCTCGAGGACGGTCTCGCCCCCGAGCTCGTAGAGGAACTGGAGCGTCTCTCCCTCCCCTTCACCGACGACGGAGTACCCAGCGACGCCGAACTGCGCATCGCGCAGGCCCAGCTGGTGGGCTGGCTCGAGGGGCTCTTCCACGGGATCCAGACGGCCCTCTTCGCGCAGCAGATGGCGGCGCGGGCGCAGCTCGAATCGATGCGGCGCGCGTTGCCGCCCGGTGTGGGCGGCGGCGAGGAGGAAGAGGACGGCGGCATCGCGGGACGGACCGGAGGGCCTTACCTCTAAGGCGGTAGCCGGTCAGGACGACGTGAAGGGCCCGGTCACGAGGTGACCGGGCCCTTCACGTGATGACTGCGCCACCGCGTCCGGTCAGGCCGGGTTGCCCGTGGAGATGGTGAACTCGATGTCCACGTCGTCCGGGTCGACGTCGGAGCCTTCCTTGGGGGACTGCATCATGACGGTGTCCTCCCCGTAGGTGTTCTCGTCGATCGTGCGCTTGTCGAACTGCCAGCCCGCCGCCTGAAGGCACTTCTGCACGGAGCGCCAGTCCCTGAACGTGAAGTCAGGGACCTTGATCTTGTCCTCGTCGTTGTACGCCGTGTCGGGCTCGGTGCACTCTTCGGTCTCGATCGTCTTGGAGCGGTCCGGACCCCGATGCCCCGCCACCGGCGCGTTCGACTCCTTCTCTTCCTTGCCGCCGTTGCCGCCGTCGTCGCCGCTCAGCGACACAGCCGCGATCACACCGCCGATGGCGAGCAGCGCGACGACGATCGAGCCGACGACCACCGGCATGTTCCGCTTGCCGCCGCCGCCCGAACCCGAGCCGCCGCTCTGCACGGACGTCTGCGAGGGCTGCGGCGAGAGCGTGTAGGGCGGCGGGGTCTGCGAGGCCTGGGGGGCGTACGCGTTCGTGGGCGCCGGGGTCTGGTAGCCGCTCTGCTGCGGGTAGCCGTAGCCCGGGGTCACGGGACCCGGGGCCGGCGTGGGCGGACCGTAAGGACCCGGCTGGTACGGCGTCTGGACGTTGCCGCTCTGCGGCATGGAGGAGTCGACCGGCGGGAAGACAGCGGCGCCGACACCAGCGCCGCTCGCCGTCTGGGCGCCCGGCACGATGCTCGGCGCGGACGCCTGGAAGGACTGCGCGACGCGCAGGCACTCGTCGCGCATCGCCTCGGCGGTCGGGAAGCGCTCGTTCGGGTTCTTCTTCAGCGCGCGGGCGACGATCGCGTCGACCGCGGGCGGCAGCGAGCGGTTGATCGAGGACGGAGCGACCGGCTCCTCCTGGACGTGCGCGTACGCGATGGCCAGCGGCGAGTCCGCCTCGAAGGGCAGCCGTCCGGTGGTCAGCTGGAACAGCATGATGCCGACGGAGTAGAGGTCGGACCGGGCGTCCACGCCGCGGCCGAGCGCCTGCTCCGGGGAGAGGTACTGGGGGGTGCCGACGACCATGCCGGTCTGCGTCATGGAGGTGACGCCGGACTGCATGGCGCGGGCGATGCCGAAGTCCATGACCTTGACGACGTTGCGCTTCGTCATCATCACGTTGCCGGGCTTGATGTCGCGGTGGACCAGGCCCATCTCGTGGCTGATCTCGAGAGCGGCGAGCACATCGGCGGTGATCTTCAGCGCCTGGTCGGTCGGCATCGCGCCGAACTGGGTGACGGACGCGTCGAGCACGGAGCCGAGCGGCTTGCCCTCCACGTACTCCATGACGATGTACGGCATCGTCGTGCCGTCGAGTTCGTCCTCGCCCGTGTCGAAGACCGAGACGATGTTCGTGTGCGTGAGCTTGGCCACCGACTGGGCCTCGCGGCGGAAGCGCTCGCGGAAGGACTGCTCGCGGCCGAGCTCGCTGTGAAGCGTCTTGATAGCGACTTGACGGTCGAGTACGGAGTCGTACGCCAGGTGGACGGAGGCCATGCCGCCCTCGCCGAGAAGATCGCGCAGCTGGTACCGGCCACCGGCCAGCGAGCGCCCCGCATACCGTCCCTGTGCGCCGTCCTGGCTGCTCATGTCGTGCGTCCCCCATCGGCGCGGTGTGCCGGACGGCTCCGCGATCGGTGATCGATTCCCGCTATTCCTGGCCAAGTCTGCCCGAGGGCACCGACACGTCAAGCTCGATGCCCGTTCCGTGACCGTACGCGCAAGAAGCGTCTCGGAAGCGTTACAAGTTTGCGCGTGAGGGCACCCGGCGGGTTTGATGTCCGGTCCACCTCGAACCGCCGCGCCGCGCGAAGGCTGTAGCGTGGCCCGGCGGGGTTCCCCCGGTACCACCGAGCACCACGACCAGAAACGACGGCGAGGACTGATGGCACAGACGCAGCGCGCTCAGGGCCCGTCCGACCCCGAGGCGAGTGGCGGCGGTATGTCAGACGCGCCGGAGTTGTGGGGTAACGGCGGCCTTGTAGGGGATGGCCGGTATCGGCTCACCCGCAGGCTCGGCCGGGGCGGCATGGCGGAGGTGTTCGCGGCCGAGGACGTACGTCTCGGTCGTACGGTCGCCGTCAAACTGCTCCGCTCCGACCTCGCCGAGGACCCGGTGTCCAAGGCCCGCTTCACACGCGAGGCCCAGTCGGTGGCGGGGCTCAACCACCACGCGGTGGTGGCGGTCTACGACTCCGGCGAGGACGTCGTCGGGCCGAACGTCGTCCCGTACATCGTCATGGAGATCGTCGAGGGCCGGACGATCCGCGATCTGCTGCTCAACGCGGAGGCGCCGGGTCCCGAGCAGGCCCTGATCATCGTCTCCGGGGTGCTCGAGGCGCTCGCGTACTCGCACCAGCACGGCATCGTGCACCGCGACATCAAGCCCGCGAACGTGATCATCACCAACACCGGCGCGGTCAAGGTGATGGACTTCGGTATCGCCCGTGCGCTGCACGGCGCCCAGTCGACGATGACCCAGACCGGCATGGTCATGGGCACGCCCCAGTACCTCTCCCCCGAGCAGGCGCTCGGCAAGGCCGTCGACCACCGTTCCGACCTGTACGCGACCGGCTGTCTGCTCTACGAACTCCTCGCCCTGCGGCCCCCGTTCACCGGTGAGACGCCGCTCTCCGTCGTCTACCAGCACGTCCAGGACATCCCGGTCCCGCCGTCCGAGACCTCGGACGCGGCGCCGCCGGAGCTGGACGGCCTGGTGATGCGTTCGCTCGCCAAGGACCCGGACGACCGGTTCCAGACGGCCGAGGAGATGCGCGGCCTCGTCCAGTACGGCTTGCAGATGCTGCACGAGCAGGGCAGCCACACCGGGACCTGGAACACCGGTCCCGTCGATGTCGCGGGCATGCACGAGGGCGGCAGCACCCCGGCGATGGGCGTCGCGGGCACCACCGCGATGCAGCACCCGGGCGACTCCGGCACCGCGCAGATCCCGGGCGCCATGCTGCGTCCGCCGGGCGGCGACGACGGCGGCTTCGAGGGCGGTCACCGCGACGGGAACGGCCGGGGCGGCCGGGGCAAGATGTGGATCTTCGCCGTGCTCGCGGTCATCGCGATCGCCGTGGGCGTCGCGTACGCGCTGACGGCGGGCGACGGCAAGCAGAAGGAAAAGGAAGGCCCGACGAAGGCGCCGACGAAGCAGTCGGAGACGAAGAAGCCGAGCAAGAGTCCCGAGGAGGACACCTCCGAGGACGAGACGGCGCCCGGCGACGGCTCCGGCGGTCAGGGCAGCTACACGCCGGAGCAGCCCAACACCACAGGCCCGACCGCGCCCACGACGCCGACCCCGAGCGAGCCGACGGACGACCCGACGGAGCCGACGGACGAGCCCACCGAGCCGACGGACGACCCGACCACGCCGACCGACGACCCCACCCCCACCGATGGTGGTGACGAGTCGCCGGTGACCGGCGGCCCGGAGGGCGGGGCCAACACCGGCGCCGAAGGCTGAGCCGAGGCGTACAGGCCCGTGGTACGGGCCCGTGAACGAAACGCACGCGCGCGTGGAGCCCCGAAAGGCTCCACGCGCGCGTGCCGTTGTGTATCGCGGTGTACGCGTTCTAGAAGGTGCGCTGAAGCTGTCGCTGCCGGCCGCCGTAGAGGGTGTGCACCGTAGCCAGCTGCGGCTCGATACGCATGTAGACCGGGTCGTAGAGCTCGCCGTCCACGTAGTGCGGGCCCGGGCCGAAGAGTTCCAGTTCGGCGGTGGTCGGCTCGATGGCCTCGCACAGGCCGACGAACTGCACGGTCCACTGACCCGTGCGCGCGGTCTCGGCGCTGAGGTTGTCCGCCCCGTAGGCGACGACACTGCCGATGCAGGCCTCGTGGTAGCCGTATCCCTTGTGCATCCGCAGCAGGATCCGCCCGTCCACGACGACGTGGCGGGCCGCGGCGAGGAAGGGCAGCGCGCGCATGCTGGTCGCGACCCGGCCGTAGTCGGTGCGGCCGAGCAGTTCGAAGGCGAGCCGTTCGTCCTGTAGCTGATCGTCCTGTAGCTGATCTTCGGAGGGCATGCGTCCACCCTCTGGCACCGGCGGGGGGCCGGGGAAGGGGATCACGCCCCTACGGGATGGGGACGTAAGTCCCGTCTCGCTGTTCAGTGCTGCTGTTCCGCCTGCATACGGGCCACGTACGCGGCCGCCTGGGAGCGGCGTTCCATGCCGAGCTTGGAGAGCAGGCTGGACACGTAATTCTTGATCGTCTTCTCGGCGAGGTGCAGCCGTTCGCCGATCACCCGGTTGGTCAGGCCCTCGCCGATCAGGTCGAGGATCTTCCGCTCCTGGTCCGTGAGGTTCGACAGACGGTCGTCGCCCTTGGGGGTGTTCCCGTCGCGCAGCCGCTCAAGGACGCGGGCCGTGGCGACCGGGTCGAGCAGGGATTTTCCGGCTGCCACATCACGTACGGCGGAGAGCAGTTCATTGCCGCGAATGGCCTTCAGGACATAGCCGGAAGCGCCCGCCATGATCGCGTCGAAGAGCGCCTCGTCGTCCGCGAACGAGGTGAGCATCAGGCATTTGATGTCCTCGTTCTGCGAACGGATCTCGCGGCAGACCTCCACGCCGCTCCCGTCGGGAAGCCGCACGTCGAGAACCGCCACGTCAGGCCGCGTCGCCGGGATCCTGACCAGGGCGTCCGCCGCTGTTCCGGCCTCTCCGACGACCTCGATGTCGGACTCCACGGAGAGCAGCTCATGGACTCCTCGCCGCACCACTTCATGGTCGTCGAGGAGAAATACCGTAATTTTTCCGTCTTCGCGCACGGAGTCAGTCTCACACATGATCTCTCGCAGTGCCTGAGCTGAACTCTTCCCGTGCGCGGGGTGGCCGGGATAACGTGCCGGTGTTCCGGCCCCCTGCCAGGCTGTGATCAGTGCTGTGACCAGGAACTGTTCCCGACTTTCTGGATTTACTCGGAAATCCAAGCAGTCAGATACTTGGAAACCCAAGCAAATTCGCAGGTCAGATGGGGTTTCACAGAATTGGGAAGCACTGGGTAACGTGCATTGTGCAGGGCGCTCGCCGGGGCACCTGTCACGCCTGTTTCCCGGCCGAGTCGCACCCACCCCGTGCGCGGGCACGGATCAGGCGAGCCGCACTGGCTTACCCGGTAATCCCGGGGGCCGGACCGACGGAGGAGCACACGTGACCGTGGAGAGCACCGCCGCGCGCACACCGCGCCGCAGCAGTACCAGCGGCGGCAAGCGCGCAAGCGCCAAGAAGGCCGCGCCGAAGAAAAGCACGGAACCCCAGCTTGTCCAGCTGCTGACCCCCGAGGGCAAGCGGGTCAAGAACGCCGAGTACGACTCGTACGTCGCGGACATCACCGCCGACGACCTGCGCGCCCTGTACCGCGACATGGTCCTCACCCGCCGCTTCGACGCCGAGGCCACCTCCCTGCAGCGCCAGGGCGAGCTGGGCCTGTGGGCCTCGCTGCTCGGCCAGGAAGCCGCCCAGATCGGCTCGGGCCGTGCCACGCGCGAGGACGACTACGTCTTCCCGACCTACCGCGAGCACGGCGTCGCCTGGTGCCGGGGGGTCGACCCGACCAATCTGCTCGGCATGTTCCGCGGCGTGAACCACGGTGGCTGGGACCCGAACACCAACAACTTCCACCTGTACACGATCGTCATCGGCTCGCAGACCCTGCACGCCACCGGCTACGCGATGGGCGTGGCCAAGGACGGCGCGGACTCGGCCGTGATCGCGTACTTCGGGGACGGTGCCTCCAGCCAGGGCGACGTCGCCGAGGCCTTCACCTTCTCCGCGGTCTACAACGCTCCCGTCGTGTTCTTCTGCCAGAACAACCAGTGGGCGATCTCCGAGCCCACCGAGAGGCAGACCCGCGTGCCGCTCTACCAGCGCGCGCAGGGATACGGCTTCCCCGGCGTGCGGGTCGACGGCAACGACGTGCTCGCCGTGCTCGCCGTCACCAAGTGGGCCCTTGAGCGGGCGCGTACGGGCGAGGGCCCGGCGCTCATCGAGGCGTTCACCTACCGCATGGGCGCGCACACCACGTCCGACGACCCGACCAAGTACCGCAACGACGACGAGCGCGAGGCCTGGGAGGCGAAGGACCCGATCCTGCGCCTGCGGACCTATCTCGAGTCCGAAGGTCACGCGGATGAGGGATTTTTCGCGGAACTCGAGGCGGAGAGCGAAGCGTTGGGAAAGCGAGTGCGAGAGGTGGTGCGGGCGATGCCGGATCCGGATCTGATGGCGATCTTCGAGAACGCGTATGCGGACGGGCATGCGCTGGTCGACGAGGAGCGCGCGCAGTTCGCCGCGTACCAGGCGTCCTTCGCTGAAGAGGGCGGTAAGTGACCATGGGCGTACAGAAACTTCCCCTTGCCAAAGCGATCAACGAATCGCTGCGCAAGGCGCTCGACACCGACCCCAAGGTCCTCATCATGGGCGAGGACGTCGGCAAGCTCGGCGGCGTCTTCCGGGTGACGGACGGCCTCCAGAAGGACTTCGGCGAGGACCGTGTCATCGACACCCCGCTCGCCGAGTCCGGCATCGTCGGCACGGCCATCGGCCTGGCTCTTCGGGGTTACCGCCCTGTGGTGGAGATCCAGTTCGACGGCTTCGTCTTCCCCGCGTACGACCAGATCGTCACGCAGCTCGCGAAGATGCACGCCCGCGCGCTCGGCAAGATCAAGATGCCGGTCGTCATCCGCATTCCGTACGGCGGTGGCATCGGCGCCGTCGAGCACCACAGCGAGTCGCCCGAGGCGCTGTTCGCGCACGTGGCGGGCCTCAAGGTCGTCTCGCCGTCGAACTCGTCGGACGCCTACTGGATGATGCAGCAGGCCATCCAGAGCGACGACCCGGTGATCTTCTTCGAGCCGAAGCGGCGTTACTGGGACAAGGGCGAGGTCGACACGGACGCCATCCCGGCGCCGCTGCACAAGGCCCGGGTCGCCCGCGAGGGCACGGACCTCACCCTCGCCGCGTACGGCCCCATGGTGAAGGTCTGTCTGGAGGCAGCCGCAGCCGCCGCCGAAGAGGGCAAGTCCCTTGAGGTCGTGGACCTGCGCTCCATGTCGCCGATGGACTTCGACGCGGTGCAGGCCTCGGTCGAGAAGACGCGGCGGCTCGTCGTGGTCCATGAGGCACCGGTCTTCCTGGGCACGGGCGCGGAGATCGCGGCGCGCATCACCGAGCGCTGCTTCTACCACCTCGAAGCTCCCGTGCTGCGGGTCGGCGGCTTCCACGCGCCGTATCCGCCGGCGCGGTTGGAAGAGGAGTACCTGCCGGGCCTCGACCGGGTGCTCGACACTGTCGACCGCTCGCTGGCGTACTGAGGGAGAGGGTCGTGACGACGATGACAGACGCTGCGCTGGCCGAGTTCAAGATGCCCGACGTGGGCGAGGGGCTCACCGAGGCGGAGATCCTCAAGTGGTTCGTGGCTCCCGGTGACACGGTCACCGACGGGCAGGTGGTGTGCGAGGTCGAGACGGCCAAGGCCGCCGTCGAGCTGCCCATCCCGTTCAACGGAGTCGTGGGGGAACTGCGCTTCCCCGAAGGCACCACGGTCGATGTGGGCCAGGTGATCATCACGGTGGACGTGTCCGGCAAGGGCGCGCCTGCCGCGCCGCCCGCTGAGGCAGCCGCAGCCCCCGCTGAGGCCGCCCCCGCGGAGGAAGTCGCCGCCCCCGAGGAGGAGGCCGCTCCCGAGGGGCGCCAGCCCGTGCTCGTGGGCTATGGGGTCGCCCAGTCCTCGACGAAGCGCCGCGCGCGCAAGGCCGCTTCGGAGCAGGCCGAGGCCGCGGGGACGTACTACGCCGCGGCGGTCCAGGCCGAGCTGAACGGCTCCGGCACGGCTGCCGCCTCCGCGGCGCCCGCGGCCTCCGCGGCCTCCGCGCCCGCGGCCCCTGCGGGTGAGCGGCCGTTGGCCAAGCCGCCGGTGCGAAAGCTCGCCAAGGACCTGGGAGTCGACCTCACGGCCGTCGTCCCGTCCGGGCCCGACGGGATCATCACGCGCGAGGACGTGCACGCGGCGGTGGCTCCGGCCGCTGCCCCGGCCGTCGAGTCCGCTCCAGCGGCCGCCCCGGAGCAGGCGGCAGCCGAAGCCGCCGCTCCCGGCACCACCACCGCGGCCGGCGCCCGCGAGACCCGCATCCCCGTCAAGGGCGTCCGCAAGGCCATCGCCCAGGCGATGGTCGGCTCGGCCTTCACGGCGCCGCACGTCACGGAGTTCGTGACGGTGGACGTGACGCGGACGATGAAGCTGGTCGATGAGCTCAAGCTGGACAAGGCGTTCGCGGGCCTGCGGGTCAACCCTCTCCTGCTCATCTCCAAGGCACTGCTCGTGGCGATCCGGCGTAACCCGGACGTCAACGCGGCCTGGGACGAGGCGAATCAGGAGATCGTCCAGAAGCACTACGTGAACCTGGGCATCGCCGCCGCCACGCCGCGCGGCCTGGTCGTCCCGAACATCAAGGACGCCCACGCCAAGACGCTGCCCGAACTGGCCGAGTCGCTCGGCGAGTTGGTGTCCACGGCCAAGGAGGGCAAGACGACTCCGGCCGCGATGCAGGGCGGCACGGTCACCATCTCGAACGTCGGCGTCTTCGGCGTCGACACCGGCACGCCGATCCTGAACCCCGGCGAGTCCGCGATCCTCGCGGTCGGCGCGATCAAGCTCCAGCCCTGGGTCCACAAGGGCAAGGTCAAGCCGCGTCAGGTGACGACGCTCGCGCTCTCCTTCGACCACCGCCTGGTCGACGGCGAGCTCGGCTCCAAGGTGCTCGCCGATGTGGCGGCGATCCTGGAGCAGCCCAAGCGGCTCATCACCTGGGCGTAGCGACCCGCGTACGCCGACGGGGCCCCGCCACTCACCGTGGCGGGGCCCCGTCGGCGTACTGCGAACGACCGCTCTGCGAAGGGCTACTTCTTGAAGCCGTAGTCCATCAGCTTCTTCGCGTCCTTCGTGCGGTTGGTCGACGAGGTCGAGGTGAGGACCGTGCCGATGACCGTCTTGCCGTTGCGGGTCGCGGCGAAGACCAGGCAGTACTTGGCCTGCGGGCCTGAGCCCGTCTTCACGCCGATCGCGCCGCTGTAGCTGCTGAGCAGGTTGTTCGTGTTCGACCACGACATGTAGCGGTAGCCACCGCTCTTCGTGGTGACCTTCTGCTTCGTCGACTTCGTCTTCACGACCGTACGGAACGTGGAGCTCTTCATCGCGCTGCTGGCGAGCTTCGTCAGGTCGCGGGGCGTCGAGTAGTTGCCCGCGCCGCCGATGCCGTCGAACGAGTCGAAGTGCGTGTTCGTCAGGCCGAGGCTCCTGGCCTGGGCGTTCATCTTGCCGATGAAGGACTTCACGCGGGCGGAGCGGGTGGCGCCCTTGCCGAACTTGTCCGCGAGCGCGTACGCCGCGTCGCAGCCGGACGGCAGCATGAGGCCGTACAGGAGCTGGCGGACGGTGACCTTGTCGCCGACGATCAGCCGGGCGGACGAGGCGGTGTTCCTGACGATGTAGTCGCTGTAGGCCTTTTCGATCTTGACCTTGGAGTTGAGGTTGAGGTTCGGCTGTGAGAGCACCACCTTCGCCGTCATGATCTTGGTCGTGGAGCCCGTGGAACGCCGGGTGTCCGCGGACTTCGTGAAGAGCGTCTTGCCCGTGCCGTTGTTCATCACATAGCCGCCCTTGGCGGCGATCGACGGCTTCGGCAGAGCGGCCGCGTGGGCCGGGGTCGTGAGGGCTCCGCCCGCGAATACCGCACCCGCAGTGACGATTACGGCCGATGCGCGGCGAATGCCCTTAATGGGGGTGTTCAAGTTCAATGCTCCAAATGCCCCTGGAATGCGGCCACATGAGGGTGCCGCTCGATAGTGAGACACACGAGAGGGGCAAATGGATGCATCCCTGTGAGGGTGATGTCCGGATCGTGGAATGGACGGCCTCATGGGTACGTGTTGTATCTATGCTGTGCGCATGCCAGTCGCTTCCGCCCCCGCCGCCCCCGCCGTCAAACCGCCACCCGCCGCCGAGCGCGTGTACGCGCACGTCAAGCAGGGGGTGCTCGACCGTCGGTACGAGGGCGGCACGCTGCTCACCGAAGGTGAGCTCGCCGAGGCCGTGGGCGTGTCCCGCACGCCGGTGCGGGAGGCCCTCCTGAAGCTGGAGGTCGAAGGGCTGCTGCGGCTCTACCCCAAGAAGGGGGCGCTCGTCCTGCCCGTCTCCGCGCAGGAGATCGCCGATGTCGTCGAGACGCGGCTTCTGGTGGAGACGCACTCGGTGCGCAAGGCGGTGCCTGCGCCGCCGGCGTTGATCGCCCGGCTTGAGGAGCTCCTCGCCCAGCAGCGGGAGCAGGCCGCCGCTGGGGCTCTCGCTGAAGCGGCGGTCACCGATCGGTGCTTCCATGCCGAGATCGTGCGGAGTGGGGGGAACGAGATCCTTGCCCGGCTGTACGACCAGCTCCGTGATCGGCAGCTGCGGATGGGGGTCGCGGTGATGCACTCGCATCCTGACCGGATCGCCAAGACGCTCGCTGAGCACGAGGAGATTCTTGGGGCTTTGCGGGCGGGGGATGTGGAGGGGGCGGTGGGTGTGGTTACCCGGCACGTCGGGTGGTTTCGGGATCTTGCTCGGGGTGAGGTCCGGTGAGGGTTCTCTTTGACCGGTCGCCGTCCGCCGGTGGTGGGTTTCCTTTTGCCGCTTCGCGGCGTGTTTCCCTCCCACCCACCCATTACTGGAAGTCCCGATGAGCTCGGCCTCCGCCCCCGTCTCCCTCCCCGGTGATCCGCCCGGTGGTCGCAAGGCCATGCTCGTGTGGGGCATCGGTGTCGCCGTCTACTTCGTCGCCGTCATCTTCCGGACCTCCCTCGGCGTCGCCGGACTCGACGCCGCCGACCGGTTCCACGTCAACGCGTCCGCGCTCTCGACCTTCTCGATCCTCCAACTGCTCGTCTACGCGGGCATGCAGATACCCGTCGGCCTCATGGTCGACCGGCTCGGCACCAAGCGCGTGCTGACCATCGGAGTCGTGCTGTTCACGCTCGGCCAGCTCGGCTTCGCGTTCTCGCCCTCGTACGGAATGGCGCTCGCGTCCCGCGCGCTTCTCGGCTGCGGTGACGCGCTGACCTTCATCAGCGTGCTGCGCCTCGGCACCCGCTGGTTCCCGGCCCGCCGCGGCCCGCTCGTCGCCCAGCTCGCCGGTCTGGTCGGCATGGCGGGCAACCTCGTCTCCACCCTCGTCCTCGCCCGGCTCCTGCACTCCGTCGGCTGGACCGCGGCCTTCGCCGGCAGCGCGCTCTGCGGCGTCGTCGTCCTCGTACTGATGACGCTGTTCCTCAAGGACCACCCCGAGGGCCACGAGCCGGAGCCCGCGCGGCACACCGGTGGGGCCTTCGTGCGCAAGCAGATAGCCCTGAGCTGGCGCGAGCCCGGCACCCGGCTCGGGCTCTGGGTGCACTTCACCACGCAGTTCCCCGCGATGGTGTTCCTGCTCCTGTGGGGCCTGCCGTTCCTCGTCGAGGCGCAGGGCCTCACGCGGGGGACGGCCGGGGCGCTGCTCACCCTCGTCGTGCTGTCCAACATGGTGGTGGGCCTGGTCTACGGGCAGATCGTCGCCCGGCACCACGCGGCCCGCACGCCGCTGGCCATCGGCACCGTCGCGACGACGGCCGTGATGTGGGCGGCCACGATCCACTACCCCGGCGACCACGCCCCGATGGGCCTGCTCATCGCGCTGTGCACGGTGCTCGGCGCCTGCGGCCCCGCGTCCATGATCGGCTTCGACTTCGCGCGGCCCGCCAACCCGCCGGAGCGGCAGGGCACCGCGTCCGGCATCGTGAACATGGGCGGCTTCGTCGCCTCCATGACGACGCTGCTCGCCATCGGCGTGCTCCTCGACGCGACCGGCGACAACTACCGGATCGCCTTCTCCGCCGTCTTCGTCCTGGAGGCGGTCGGCCTCAGCCAGATCCTGCGCCTGCGGACGCGCGCGGTGCGCCGCGAGAAGGAGCGCCTTGTCGCCAGCCGCGTCGAGGCCGTGCACGTACCTGTCTGAGGAGCGCCCGCGCGTCCCCAGGGCTACGGCGTGACCGCGAACTCCCGCAGGATCGCCTCGGCCAGGCCGTGATCGCCCTCGATCTTGATCCGGTCGGCGACCGAGGCGTGCGAGACGCGGCCGCACGCCAGGCGGAAGTACGTCTCCCAGTCCAGGCTCAGCGTGGCGAGCGGGCCGAGCGAGGGGGCGCTGTCGACCGTCGCGTGGCCATCGGCGTCGACACGGACCGTGCGCAGGAACTCGACGGGGCCGCTCACGTCGAAGACGACCGCCGAGTTCGCCGGTGCCGCGGCCTTCTTGGCGACCACCTTGGGCAGTCCGTGCAGCAGGAGGTCCCGCGCCACGTACGCGCCCTGGGAGTCGAGGTTGCCGGGCTTCTTCAGCGTCGTACGCAGATCCTGCTCATGCACCCAGACGTCGAACGCCCGCATTCGCGTGGCCAGTTCGAGGGTCTGCTCGGTGCCGAGCGGGCCGCGGATCTTGTGGGAGGGGTCGCGCGACTCGTTCCGCAGCTGCCGCGAGCGGCGGATGATCGTGTACTCCAGCTCGGACGTCATCTCGGGCGCGGTGTGGTGGCGCCGGACGTCGACCTGCACCTCCATGTAGCGCTGGCCCTCGGTCTGTACGTGGTACAGGTCGCGGGGCAGGGTGTGGATGGGGCGCGGGTCGCCCAGCATCTCGCAGTCCAGGCCTATGACGTGGGAGACGACATCCCGCACCGACCAGCCGGGGCAGGGCGTGGCCCAGTTCCACTCTCCCTCGGCGAGCGGTGACACCAGCTCGGATATGGCTGATACGGATTGGGTCCAGGCGTCGGCGTAGGTTTGCAGGCTGGGATGGAGACTCACGGGACCCCTCGACGGTCGTACGCGGGCGGTGGGTGTCTGGGACGTTAAGTTACGCTGCCCGCAGGCACCCCGGCAGTGCTTTCGTGTGACGATCGTAGGCCTGCATTGACGGCTCGAATGCCAGGACGGTGGTAGTGTGCGCGCCTCCCTCATCCAGATCGCCGTAGACGAGGGCGAATCGGTCAATTCCCGCCGCTCGCGGGTCTCTTCACTGGTGCGTGAGGTAGCCGGGCGTGAGCGGCCGGATCTCATCGTTCTTCCCGAACTGTGGACCACGGGCGCTTTCGCGTACGAGTCGTTCGCGAGCGAGGCGGAGTCCATCGACGGACCGACCCGCGAGGCGATGTCCAAGGCCGCGAGTGACGCGGGCGTCTGGCTGCACGCGGGGTCCATCCCGGAGCGGGACGCTGCCGGGAACCCCTCCGTGGACCTCTACAACACCTCGCTCGTCTTCTCGCCCGACGGTGAGCTCGCCGCCTCGTACCGGAAGATCCACCGGTTCGGCTTCGACAAGGGCGAGGCCGTCCTGATGGGGGCGGGCAGCGAACTGGTCACGGTGCGTACGCCCGACGCGGCGATCGGGCTCGCCACCTGTTACGACCTCCGCTTCCCCGAGCTCTTCCGGGGGCTCGTCGACGCGGGAGCCGAGATGTTCGTCGTCCCCGCGGGCTGGCCCGCGCGGCGGCGTGAGCACTGGACGCTGCTCGCCCGGGCACGGGCTGTCGAGGACCAGGTGTACGTCCTTGCCTGTGGCACCGGCGGTACGCATGCCGGGGTGCCCCAGGCCGGGCACAGCATCGTCGTCGACCCGTGGGGCGAGGTGCTCGCCGAGGCGGGGGACGGCGAGGAGGTCCTCACCGTCGAGTTCGACCCGGCGAAGGTCGCGGCCACGCGCGAGCAGTTCCCCGCGCTGAAGGACCGTCTCCTCGGCATGGACGCTCCCCGGCGCTGAGGCCGCGGCCGGCCCTGCCGCTCAGTCCTCGTCGCCCCTCTCCTTCTCCGCCAGGCGGATCACGCAGACCGCGACGGCCAGAAGGAGCGAGGCGTCGGCGTCGTCCCGGGCGATCTGGAGGCCGTACGTGTCCCGGACGCGGAACCAGCGGCGGGAGATGTCGGCCAGCAGCTCGCCGTCGTACTCGATGGCGAACTCGCGGTCCAGGATCTTGCCGCTCACGTCGAGCTCGGTACCGTCGACCAGGTCCACGCGGTAGTGGTTGCGCAGGAGCGAGAGGCGTTTGCGCTTGACCGTGGCCAGCGGCTCGCCGTCCCGTTCGATCACCATCGTGTCGCGCAGCGCAAGCATCTTGGCGCGGATGTCGATGAGGACGCGACCCTGCATGTCCTTGAGCTCGAAGGTCTCGCGCAGGCGCATCGCCTTGCCGTCGACGAGGAAGACCTTCTGACCCTGGTCGTCCTCGATCCAGTAGTCGTCACCGATGCCGAGAAGCCGGTCGCGTACGAGAAGTTTCATGGCGCGATGCCTACCCCGTGGCGCGCGTGACACAGCCGGCCCGTGCCACTTGGGGGAAGTGAGGACACGGACCGGCTGTGGATCAGGGGAGGCCGCGGGGTGTTACCGCGTCGCGTCGTCTCCACGACATCGCGTCGTCTTTACGACATGGCGTCCTCAAGGGTGTTCTGCCAGTACGTGACCTGCGAGTCCGCGTTGAGCAGCAGGCCCGCGGCGCCGGGGGAGTTCACCGTGACGCGGCCGTCCGTGCCCTTGCCGTCCTTGGTGGAGAGCGTGACGCCGAGGGTCTTGGCGCGGTGGGTCTTCTGGGCGTCGATGCCCGCGAGGCCGATCGCGGCGTAGGCGGACTTCGCCGGCTCGACGCGGACGACCGACCGGGGGCGGGTGTTCTCGGCCACCGGGAGGTTCTTGCCCGCCTTCGGGTCGCTGACGAAAGGGGCGCCGAAGACCGAGCAGGTCTTGCCGCCGTTGTTGGTGATCTTGATCAGGGCGAGGGGTGCGGTGCCGCCGGTGTCCTCGAGCTCGATCTTCGCGGCGGTCGGCGCGCAGGCGTCACCGGAGAGCGGAGCCGCGGAGCCGGAGCCGCCGGAGGTGGTGGCAGCTGGGCCGCCGGTACGCGCATCGGCCGATCTCTTTTCGGCACGGGACGCCTTGCCACCGTCACCGTCCCCATCACCGTCGCCGTCGCCGTCGCCATTGCACGCGGTGAGCGTGAGGGAGAGCGCCGCGAGGGCCGTAACAGCGAGCGCGGCCTTCTTACGGGCGGCGCGGGCGGTACGAGCGGTGGTGCGCATGGCGGTGACTCCCCCGTGAGCGGCGGTCGTTCGTGCTTGCTCCGCTGAGCCTGCCGCCCGCCGCTGGCGTTCCGCTAACACCTGGCTAATGGTTCGTTCACGCAGTTCACGCAGTTCACGAGGGAGCTCAGCGCCGGCCCGGTGTCACCTGGAGGAGTCCGGTACGGCCCGCCGCAGCTCCTCGGGACGGGGCCGGCGGAACGTCGTGGTCGTGGGCGCGTCCAGGTCGCGGGCGAAGAGCCGCACCAGAGACGGCAGGACGTAGCGCCCGGCCCCCTCCTCCTGGATCAGATGGACCGCGGCGAGGCGGTCGAGTCCCTCGCGCGCGGCGGACACGGTCGCGCCCGCGAGGGCGGCGGCCGCGTGCGCGTCCACGTCCGGGGTCGAGGCTCGGCTCAGCGAGGAGAGCAACCAGGAGTCGCTGCCGGGGAGTTGGGCCACCGAGGTGCGAAGGGTGGCCGCGACGCCGGTGTCCTCGGCGGAGAGCAGGGCCAGCCGCTGCTCATCGTCGGCGAGTTCGGCGGCGAGCCCGGCCACGGACCGCTGGGGGCGCCCGATGAGCCTGGCGGCGGCGATGCGCAGGGCCAGCGGGAGGCCGTCGCAGAGGCGGGCGATGTGGCGTACGTCCTCGGAGTCGGCGTCCGTCTCGGCGCTCTGCCGCAGGGCGCGGAGGAACAGCTCGGCGCCGTCGCGCTCGCCGAGCGGGTCGACCTGCACGGGGCGCGCGCAGTCCGACGCGACGAGGCCGTCGAGGCGGTTGCGGCTGGTGATGAGGGTGGTGCAGTGGGGTGCGCCGGGCAGCAGGGGGCGGACCTGGGCGGAGTCGTGGGCGTTGTCGAGTACGACGAGGAGGCGCCGCTCGGCGAGGAGCGAGCGGTACAGGGCCGCCGCCGGTTCGATGCCGGCCGGCAGATCCTGCGGCTGCACTCCCAGGGCGCGGAGGAACTCCCGCAGGACGCGCTCGGGATGGGCGGGGTCGCCGCCGCTGAAGCCGCCGAGGTCAGCGAAGAGCTGGCCCTCCGGGTGGGGGGCCGCGTGGTGGTGCGCCCAGTGCAGGGCGAGGGCGGTCTTTCCCACGCCCGCGGGGCCGGTGAGCAGGACGATGGGCGCCTCTGTCTCCTCGACGAGTACGGCTCCCAGCGAGGCGAGTTGCTCTTCACGGGCGGCGAAGGCGCGGGGAGCCCTGGGCAGGAGGCGGGGGATCGCGGGACCAGCCGCGGTGGCGGGGGTGGCGCCCTGGCCATCGGAGCCCGGCGTCGGGGTCGGCGTCGGCGCCGTGGGCCGTACCCCCCCTTCGCCGGACTCGCCGCTCTGCCCGGCCGGGCCAGGCCCCACTCGCTGTACGGGACGGCTTCCTTCGGCGGGCGCGGCGGGTGCGACGGGTGCCGCAGGCCCGGCAGGTGCGGAAGGCGCGGCGGGGCCGCCCTTCGCGCCGCCGCCGAGGCCCAGGTCGTACCGCCCGCGAGGGCGCGGCGCAGGGGCGCCCAGCATCGGATGTGCCCCGGTGTCGGGCTCACCGGCGAGGATCTCCTCGTACGCCCTGCGCAGTTTCTTGCCGGGGTCCACCCCCAGCTCCTCGGCGAGCAGCTCCCGCGTCCGGTGGTAGTACTCCAGCGCTTCGGACTGCCGGCCGCTCCGCTGCAGCGCCCGCATCAGGGCCGCCACCAGGCTCTCCCGCAACGGGTGTTGGACCGACTCCGCACTCAGCAGGCCCACGGCCTGGCCGTGCGAGCCGAGCCGTCCGTACGCGTCGGCGAGCTGCTCGACGGTGACGAGGCGGCTCTCCTCCAGGCCCCGCGCGGCGGCCAGCATCGGCTCCGTGGCGACCGTGCCGGTCAGCGCGGGCCCGTTCCACAGCGCGAGTGCCTCCCGCAGCATCAGCGCCGCGTCCGAGGCCTCCCGCTGCCGCCCGGCCAGTTTGACGAGGTCCTCGAAGCGGCTGACGTCGAGCAGGGTCTCCGGGAACTGGAGGGCGTACGCACCGCCCTGCGTGGCGAGTTCCACGCCGTACGCGTCCAGGCCCGCCTCGACGAGCAGAGCGCGCAGCCGGGAGATGTGCCCCTGGATGACGGTGCGCGCGTGCAGCGGCGGTTCGCCGTCCCACAGGGTCTCGGTCAGGGCGTCCACCGAGACCGGTGTGCCCGCCCTCAGCAGCAGCGCGGCGAGCAGACTGCGGCGCTTGGCGGGGCCGAGGGAGACGGAGCCGCTGCCTCCGGCGACGCTCACCGGTCCGAGCAGCTGGAACTCCACCTGGCCTCAACTCCTCTGCCGCGCCCGCGCCGCACGCTTCGAATCACGCTTCGAACAAGGCTCAAGAGTATCGCCGGGCCCGGCAGCCACGGAGGTGGCCGCCGGGCCCGGCGATGAAAGCGGCTGAAACCGTACGCCCGCGAGCGGGTCCGGCTGTCAGTAACGATGGTGGTGGTGGTCGTCTTCCGTCTCGACGACGGTCGCGCCCGGGGGTACGACCGTCTTGCGGCGTGCGTTGGTGAACGCGGCGACGCCGATCACGCCCACGGCCATCATGATCAGACCGGTGACTGTGAGGTTGATGCCTTCCATCTCCCAGTCGGTCGCGAACGTGAGGATGGCGCCCGCGGCGATCAGGATGATGCATCCGCCCAGGCCCATGTGGACCGCCTCCCTAAGTCGTGGCAGGGCACCCGAGTACCCGGACCCGGCACGGCCACACGGGGAAGCGGAAATCAGCCTTCCAGAGGACTCAGCCCTCCAGGAACGCCACCAGCGCGTTGGCGAGGAGGTGCGGGTCGTCCGCCCCGCACAGCTCGCGCACGCTGTGCATGGAGAGGATCGCGACGCCGATGTCGACGGTCTTGATGCCGTGCCGGGCCGCGGTGATCGGCCCGATCGTCGTGCCGCAGGGCATCGCGTTGTTCGACACGAAGCTCTGGAAGGGCACCCCGGCCTTCTCGCACGCGGCGGCGAACACGGCCCGTCCCGCGCCGTCCGTGGCATACCGGTTGTTGACGTTGACCTTGAGGATGGGGCCGCCGTTGGCACGCGGGTGGTGCGTCGGGTCGTGCCGCTCCGCGTAGTTGGGGTGCACGGCGTGGCCCGTGTCGGAGGAGAGGCAGACGGTGCCTGCGAAGGCGCGGGCCCTGTCCTCGTACGTGCCGCCGCGCGCGAAGACGGAGCGTTCGAGCACCGAGCCGAGGAGCGGGCCGTCCGCGCCCGTGTCGGACTGCGAGCCGTTCTCCTCGTGGTCGAAGGCGGCGAGCACCGGGATGTACGGCAGAGAGCCGGCGCCGTCCGCGGTGGCGACGGCGGCGAGCGCCGCCGTACAGGCGTGCACGGAGAGGAGGTTGTCCATCCGCGGGCCCGCGATGAGGTCGCGGTCGCGGCCGAGGTAGGAGGGCGCCTCGATGGGGTGCGTCATCAGGTCCCAGCCGGTGACGTCGCCGGGGGCGAGCCCCGACTCCTCCTCCAGGAAGCTGATGAGGTCGCCCTCGTGCACGTCGTCGCCGAGGCCCCAGATGGGCTGCATGTGCTTCTGCTTGTCGAGCTTGAGGCCGTCGGCGACGACTCCGCGGTCCATGTGGATCGCCAGCTGCGGGACGCGAAGGAGCGCCCGGTCGATGTTCACGAGCCGGGTCGAGCCGTCCCGCAGCGAGAGCCGGCCCGCGAGGCCGAGGTCGCGGTCGAGCCAGGAGTTGAGCAGCGGGCCGCCGTAGATCTCGACCGCGACCTGCCGCCAGCCGTGCGCGCCCGCGTCGGGCTTCGGCTTGACGCGGAGGTTCGGGGAGTCGGTGTGGGCGCCGACGACGCGGTACGGGGTGTGTGCGGAGGCGCCTTCGGGGACGTACCAGGCGACGATCGCGCCGCCGCGCTGCACATACTTCCCGCCAGCCGTCCCGTCCCAGGCGTCGGTCTCCTCGACCTGCCGGAAACCGGCCTTCTCCAGCCGTTCCGCGGCGCTTGCCACTGCGTGGTACGGCGAGGGGCTTGCCGCCAGGAAGGTCATGAGGTCGTCGGAGTGGCCGCGGTCGAAGCGGGCGGGTGTGCTCATGGCTTCCAGCCTAGCTAGCGGTTCCTCCGAGCGAGGGGGGCCTTTTCTGGGAGGTTCTGTACGGGAACTGCCCGCGACCGGTGTCCCTGTACCGCCGCTTCGCTGCGGATCTTTCCCGCCCACCCACCTGATCACCCCGCATGCGACAGTGGCCCGCCCCCGAAGCGGGAGCGGGCCACCCTCGAAGCGACGTGGAGAACTAGAACGCAGCCTCGTCCAGCTCCATCAGGTCCAGGTCGACGCCCTCGGCCAGCTTCCGCTCGGCCGTGACGCCCGGCAGGACGTTCGCCGCGAAGAACTTGGCCGCGGCGATCTTGCCCTCGTAGAAGGCCTTGTCCTTCGCGGAGGCCGTCTCCAGCTTCTCGGCGGCGACCGCCGCGCCACGCAGGAGCAGGTAGCCGACGACGACGTCGCCCGAGACCATCAGGAGGCGGGTCGTGTTGAGGCCCACCTTGTAGATGGACTTCACGTCCGACTCCGTGGCCGCGAGGTCCGTCAGCATGACGCCGACGATGGCCTCAAGATCGACCGCGGCCTTGGCCAGCTCCTCGCGGGCCCCGGCCAGCGTCTCGCCGCCCGTACCCACCGCGAGGAACTTCTTGATCTCCTCGGCGAGGCCGTTCAGCGCGGCGCCCTGGTTGCGGACGATCTTCCGGAAGAAGTAGTCCTGGCCCTGGATGGCCGTCGTGCCCTCGTAGAGGGTGTCGATCTTGGCGTCACGGATGTACTGCTCGATGGGGTACTCCTGGAGGTACCCCGAGCCGCCGAACGTCTGGAGCGACTGCGCCAGCTGCTCGTACGACTTCTCCGAGCCGTAGCCCTTGACGATCGGCAGGAGGAGGTCGTTCAGGGCGATCAGCGCCGACGCGTCCTCGCCCGCCGCCTCCTTGATCTGGATGTCGTCCTGGACCGCCGCGGTGTGCAGGACCAGGGCGCGCATGCCCTCCGCGTACGCCTTCTGCGTCATCAGCGAGCGGCGCACGTCCGGGTGGTGGGTGATCGTCACCTTGGGCGCCGTCTTGTCCATGAACTGGGCCAGGTCCGGACCCTGCACGCGCTCCTTGGCGTACTCCAGGGCGTTGAGGTAGCCCGTCGAGAGCGTCGCGATGGCCTTCGTGCCGACCATCATGCGGGCGAACTCGATGATCATGAACATCTGGCGGATGCCGTCGTGCTTGTCGCCGATCAGCCAGCCCTTGGCGGGGTGCTGGTCGCCGAACGTCATCTCGCACGTGTTGGACGCCTTGAGGCCCATCTTGTGCTCGACGTTGGTGGCGTACACGCCGTTGCGCTCGCCGAGCTCGCCGGTCTCCCAGTCGAACTCGTACTTCGGGACCAGGAAGAGCGAGAGGCCCTTCGTGCCGGGGCCGTGGCCCTCGGGGCGGGCGAGGACGTAGTGGAGGATGTTCTCCGACATGTCGTGCTCACCGGACGTGATGAAGCGCTTCACGCCCTCGATGTGCCAGGAGCCGTCCTCCTGCTTGATCGCCTTGGTGCGACCCGCGCCCACGTCCGAACCGGCGTCCGGCTCGGTCAGGACCATCGTCGAGCCCCACTGCTTCTCGACGGCGATCGCGGCGATCTTCTTCTGCGCCTCGTTGCCCTCGTCGTGCAGGATGCCCGCGAACGCCGGACCGGAGGAGTACATCCACACGGCCGGATTGGCGCCGAGCAGCAGCTCCGCGTAACCCCAGATCAGGGAGCGGGGCGCGGTCGTGCCGCCGATGCCCTCGGGCAGGCCCAGGCGCCAGTACTCGGAGTCCATGAAGGCCTGGTAGCTCTTCTTGAAGGACGCCGGTACGGGAGCGGTGTTGGTCGCCGGGTCGAAGACCGGCGGGTTGCGGTCGGCGTCCTCGAAGGACTCGGCCAGCTCGTTCTCGGCGAGGCGGCGCAGCTCTTCGAGGATGCTCTTGGCGGTGTCGACGTCCATCTCCGCGAACGGGCCGGTGCCGTACAGCTTGTCGCGGCCGAGCACCTCGAAGAGGTTGAACTCGATGTCGCGGAGATTCGACTTGTAGTGCCCCATGGCGACGGCTCCGTAAGCAGAAAAGGGATCAACGGGATCAGTACCAGCTAGTAGCTACGATGATGCTACCCGCCAGTAATAAGAAGCAACCCCTAATGGGTCATCTGTGACCCAGTACTCGTGCGCGGCGGGGGTGCGGGCTCAGTACTCTTGCGGGCATGTACGGCTACGACCAGAGCCCAGGCGCCCAGCAGCAGTACGCCCCGCCCGGGGCGCAGCCGCCGCCGCAGCAGATGCCGGGCGGCGCGCAGGGGTACGCCCAGCAGCCTCCGCTCTACCCCGAGCCGTCGCCCCCGTCCCTCGCGGACGCGGTGCGCGCCTTCACCACGGGCTCGATGTCCGCCGAGGACTTCCAGCAGGCCTTCGCCACCTCGAAGGTCTACTGCCCGCGCGGTGACAACCCCGGCTTCCTCGCCCTGCACAACACCCAGCAGCCGGTGATCCCGATGTTCACCTCGCTCAAGGAGCTGCGCCGGTACGCGGGCAAGGAGTCCAAGTACTTCGTGATCACGGGCGCGGAGGTCATCGACCTCCTCCCCACCGGGTACGGCTTCGTCCTCGACATGGAGGGCGAGCACCGCATGGTCTTCGACGCCAAGGCGGTCGAGCAGATGGTCGACTTCGCCATGCGCAGGATGTACGGCTAGCGGCCGTTACAGGACACAGGTGGCGCCCGGAGGGAATTCCCTCCGGGCGTCTCGCGTTCCCGGTGGCAAGAAGTTCTACGTTCAACTAAAGTGAGCGTACGAGAAGGAGGCACCGACATGCCCGCTGTGACCGTCGAGAACCCGCTGACCCTGCCCCGTGTGGCCGCGTCCGCCGATGCCGTGGCCCGCCCCGTGCTCGCCGTGACGACCGCCCCGAGCGGCTACGAGGGCGAGGGCTTCCCGGTGCGCCGGGCGTTCGCGGGGATCAACTACAAGTACCTCGACCCGTTCATCATGATGGACCAGATGGGTGAGGTGGAGTACGGAGCCGGGGAGCCGAAGGGCACGCCCTGGCACCCGCACCGCGGCTTCGAGACCGTCACGTACCTGATCGACGGGACCTTCGTGCACCAGGACTCGAACGGTGGCGGCGGCACCATCCAGAACGGCGACACCCAGTGGATGACCGCCGGCAGCGGCCTCCTGCACATCGAGGCGCCCCCGGAGTCCCTCGTCCAGTCCGGCGGCCTCTTCCACGGCCTCCAGCTGTGGGTGAACCTGCCCGCGCGGGACAAGATGATGGACCCCCGCTACCAGGACATCCGCGGCGGCCAGGTGCAGCTCCTCACGTCCCCCGACGGCGGCGCGCTCCTGCGCGTCATCGCGGGTGAGCTCGACGGGCACGAGGGCCCCGGCATCACGCACACACCGATCACGATGATCCACGCGACGGTGCGTCCCGGCGCCGAGGTCACACTGCCCTGGCGCGAGGACTTCAACGGCCTCGCGTACGTCCTCGCCGGGCGCGGCACGGCCGGTGCCGAGCGCCGCCCGGTGCACATGGGCCAGACGGCGGTCTTCGGCGCGGGCTCCTCGCTGACCGTCCGCGCGGACGAGAAGCAGGACGGGCACACCCCCGACCTGGAGGTCGTGCTGCTCGGCGGGCAGCCGATCCGTGAGCCGATGGCGCACTACGGACCGTTCGTGATGAACAGTCAGGCCGAGCTCCAGCAGGCGTTCGAGGACTTCCAGAAGGGCCTGCTGGGCAAGGTCCCCGCCGTGCACGGTATGTAGCCGTACATAAGGTGCGGGCCCACGCGCCCCGTGCTCGGGTAGGAGGGTGAGCACCCTTCTGCCCGAGCCCGCACGGCGCGTCGCCGCCTGGTGCGTCGTCCTCCTGCTCGTCGCCGGCGTGGCCGCCGTGGCGATCTGGCTCTTCGTCACCTTCAAGACGGCCGTCACGCCGGTGCTGCTCGCCCTGCTCGGCACGGCGCTCCTCGGGCCCGTCTACCGCTGGCTCCTGAGGATGAAGGTGCAGCGGTCGCTGGCCGCCGGGCTCACCTGCGCGGTCGTCGTCGCGGTCGTCGGCGGCGCGGTCTATATCGTGGCCAAGGCCCTGATCGACACCGGCGACCAGATCGTCGCCTCCCTGAAGCAGGCCGCCACCGACCTCTCCAAGCACTTCGGTGCCGCGGGTACCTCCCTGGACGACATGGCGTCCAACGCCAAGGACCTGCTCGGAAAGTTCGGCGGCTCCGCCGCGTCCGGAGTGATCAGCGGGCTCAGCGTCGTCGGCGAGATGATCGCCATGGCCGTCCTCGCGCTGCTGCTCGTCTTCTTCTTCCTGCGCGACTCCGACCGGGCGCTCGGTTCCATGCGCTCGCTCGCCCCGCGCGGCACCGCAGACACCGTCGAGGCCATGGGCAGGCGCGCCTTCGAGGCCGTCGAGGGGTTCATGCGCGGGACCACGTTCATCGCGCTCATCGACGCCATCTGCATCACCGCCGGGCTCCTGATCCTGCGGGTGCCGGGGGCGTGGGGGCTCGGCGCGCTCGTGTTCATCGGCGCCTACATCCCCTATCTGGGCGCGTTCATCTCCGGCGCCGTCGCCGTCCTCGTCGCGCTCGCCGACCGGGGCGTGTTCATCGCGCTGTGGGCGCTGGGTGTCGTACTCGCCGTGCAGGTCCTTGAGGGGCACGTGCTCCAGCCGGTGATCCAGTCGCGGACCGTGCAGATGCACCCGGCGGTCGTCATGCTGGCGATCACCGCCGGGGCGTCCGTGGCCGGAATCCTCGGGATGCTGCTCGCGGTGCCGGTGACGGCGGCCGCGTTCGGGGTGTTCTCGGAGCTGCGGGGCGGCTATTCGGGCGCGGGCGCGGGATCGGGTGCGGAATCACCGGAGTCGGCTGCACCCTCGTAGAGTTCGAACCAGATGCTCTTGCCCTCGCCCCTGGGGTCAACCCCCCACTCGTCGGCGAGCAGCTCCATCAGGACCAATCCCCGCCCGGACGACGCCAGTTCACCGGGGTGGCGCTTGTGCGGAAGGTCGTCGCTGCCGTCCGAGACCTCGGCCCGGAGCCTGCGCGAGCCCGGAACCCCTATGACCTCGGCGACCAGCAGGGCATCGCCGTCCGTGTGCACCAGTACGTTCGTGATCATCTCGGAGACCATCAGGACCGCCGAGTCGACCTGATCGGCGACGGCCCAGTCGTGCAGCAGCTCCCGCACATGGCGCCGCGCCCCCGCGATGCGCTCCGGCTCGGCCTGCGCGACCGTGAGGACCGTGCGGCGGGCGGGCGTGCGATGGACAAGGTGCCCGGCCCTGCGAAGGAGCAGGACCGCTATGTCGTCCTCGCGGCGGTCCGCGAGCTGGCCCGTGTTCTGGTGCGACGAGGGCCCGTGCACGGCCTGTACGAGGGTGTCGGCGAGCTCTTCGAGCCCGTCGTCGCCGTCACCCCCGTCCTCCTCCAGGATCTTGCGGATCCGCTTCCAGCCGCTGTCCAGGTCGTGGCCGCCGGTCTCGATGAGGCCGTCGGTGCAGATCAGCATCGTCTCGCCGGCCTCCAGGACCAGGCGGGTCGTGGGGTAGTCCGCGTCCGGGTCGATGCCGAGCGGCAGGCCGCCCGCGGTGGGGCGCAGCAGGACCGTTCCGTCGCTCATCCGTATCGCGGGCTCCGGGTGGCCCGCGCGGGCGATCTCCAGGACGCCGGTGGCCGGGTCGGCCTCCACGTAGAGGCAGGTCGCGAAGCGCGCGTCGCCCGCGTCGCCCGCGGGGTCGCCGTCCGACCCGATCGCGATGCCGTCCGTGATCCCCGAGAGGAAGCGCGTCGCCCGGGAGAGCACGGCGTCCGGGCGGTGGCCCTCGGACGCGTACGCGCGCAGGGCGATCCGCAGCTGGCCCATGAGCCCGGCCGCGCGCACGTCATGCCCTTGCACGTCCCCGATGACGAAGGCGATGCGGCCGTTGGGCAGCGGAATCATGTCGTACCAGTCGCCGCCCACCTGGAGCCCGCCGCCGGTCGGCACATACCGCGCGGCCACGCTCATCCCCGGGATGCGCGGCCCGAGCAGCGGCAGCATCGAGCGCTGGAGACCCTCCGTCAGCTCCCGCTCCGACTCGGCGACCCCGGCCCGCGACAGGGCCTGGGCCAGCATCCGGGCCACCGTCGTCAGGACGGAGCGCTCGTCCGGCGTGAACGAGACGGGGTAGGCGAAGGCCGCGAGCCAAGCGCCCATCGTGCGCCCCGCGACGGTCAGCGGCAGGAACGCCCACGACTGCCGGTCGAAGGGCTGGGCCAGCGGCCAGGTCGCGGGGTAGCGGCGGTGGTACTCCTCGGGCGAGGAGAGATAGACCGCGCGGCCCGTGCGGACCACCTCGGCGGCCGGATAGTCCGTGTCCAGGGTCATCGCCGAGAAGGGCAGGTCGTCCCCCGGCTGGTGCCCGTGATGCCCGATGACCTTGAGCCGGTCGCCCTCGACCCCGAAGACACCGAGCCCGTCCGGCGAGAACCCCGGCATGGAGAGCCCGCTGGCCACCCGGAGCACCTCCTCCGTCGACCGCGCCTCGGCGAGCGCACGCCCGGCGTCGAGCAGGAAGGCCTCGCGGGAGCGCCGCCAGTCACCGGTGACCGGGCTGCGGGCGGCGGCGCCCGGCGGGGGCTCGGTGACCTCTTGCAGGGTGCCGATGAGCTCGTACGAATGCGTGGCCTCGTCCACGATCGGCTTGGAGCGGCTGCGCACGATGCGCAGCACGCGGCGGCCCTGCTCGTCCATGATCCGAAGCCTCGCCTCGGCGAGGGTGCCCTCGGCGACGGCGAGCTGGACGATGCCGTCGATCTCGTTCCAGTCGACGGGGTGGAAGCGGGAGCGCACGCCCGCCTCGGTGAGGGTCTGGGCGTGCGCGGGAAGCCCGAGGAGCCGGGCCGCCTCGGCGTCGAGCGTGACGGTGCCGGCCGTGTTGTCCCAGCGCCACAGGCCGGTCGCGATGGCGGCAAGGACGTCCCGTACGGGAGGCAGGGGTTCGTCCCCCGCCTGCTGCAGGGGATCGTCGGTGCGCATTGACCCACTTTAGGAAGATCGATGGACAAGTCGCCACCGCCGGGGGTGACGGGAGGCGCTCCGGAGTGATCCGCGAGGTAATCCGGAAAGCGATCTCCGCCCGGACGGTAGCCTTGGGGACTGTCTGCTCTCTCCCCTATTCGCGAAGACTGGATGAACGAAGATGCATCGGTACAGGTCCCACACCTGCGGCGAGCTCCGCGCCTCTGACGTCGGCTCCGACGTCCGGCTGAGCGGCTGGCTGCACAATCGCCGAGACCTGGGTGGCATCCTCTTCATCGATCTGCGCGACCACTACGGCATCACGCAGCTGGTGGCCCGCCCCGGCACGGCCGCCGCCGAGACGCTCGACAAGCTCTCCAAGGAGACGGTCGTCCGTATCGACGGCAAGGTCGTCTCGCGCGGCGCGGAGAACGTGAACCCCGAGCTGCCCACCGGTGAGGTCGAGATCGAGGCTGCCGAGGTCGAGGTGCTCGGCGCGGCCCAGCAGATCCCCTTCACGATCAACGCGGACGACGGCGTGAACGAAGAGCGTCGCCTTGAGTACCGCTTCCTGGACCTGCGCCGCGAGCGCATGCACCGCAACATCATGCTGCGCTCGTCCGTGATCGCCTCCATCCGCTCGAAGATGGTGGCCCTCGGCTTCAACGAGATGGCGACGCCGATCCTCGCCGCGACGTCCCCCGAGGGCGCCCGCGACTTCGTGGTGCCCTCCCGCCTGAACCCCGGCAAGTTCTACGCGCTACCCCAGGCCCCGCAGCAGTTCAAGCAGCTGCTGATGATCTCGGGCTTCGACCGCTACTTCCAGATCGCGCCGTGCTTCCGCGACGAGGACGCGCGCGCGGACCGCTCGCCGGGCGAGTTCTACCAGCTCGACGTGGAAATGTCCTTCGTTGAGCAGGAGGACGTCTTCCAGCCCATCGAGAAGCTCATGACGGAGATCTTCACGGAGTACGGGGGCGGCCGCGAGGTCACGTCTCCGTTCCCCCGCATCCCGTTCCGCGAGTCGATGCTGAAGTACGGCAACGACAAGCCGGACCTGCGGGCGAAGCTCGAACTGCACGACATCACGGACATCTTCGCCGACTCCGAGTTCAAGGCGTTCGCGGGCAAGCACGTCCGCGCGCTTCCGGTCCCGGACACGGCGTCGCAGTCCCGCAAGTTCTTCGACGGCCTCGGTGACTACGCGGTCGAGCAGGGCGCGAAGGGCCTGGCCTGGGTGCGGGTGGCCGAGGACGGCTCGCTGACGGGACCGATCGCGAAGTTCCTGACGGAGGCGAACGTAGAGGAACTGACGAAGCGCCTCGGCCTGGAGGCGGGCCACGCGGTCTTCTTCGGAGCGGGCGAGTTCGAAGAGGTCTCGAAGATCATGTCCGCCGTCCGCGTCGAGGCCGCCAAGCGCGCGGGCCACTTCGAGGAGGGCGTCTTCCGCTTCTGCTGGATCGTCGACTTCCCGATGTACGAGAAGGACGAGGACACCGGAAAGATCGACTTCTCCCACAACCCCTTCTCGATGCCCCAGGGCGGCATGAAGGACCTGGAGGAGAAGGACCCCCTCGACATCCTCGCCTGGCAGTACGACATCGTCTGCAACGGCATCGAGCTGTCCTCCGGCGCGATCCGTAACCACGAGCCCGAGGTCATGCTCAAGGCCTTCGCGATCGCGGGCTACGAAGCGGAGACCGTGGAGCGGGAGTTCGCGGGCATGCTCCGCGCCTTCCGCCTGGGCGCACCGCCGCACGGCGGCATCGCGCCGGGCGTCGACCGCATCGTCATGCTCCTCGCGGACGAGCCGAACATCCGCGAGACGATCGCGTTCCCGCTGAACGGCAACGCGCAGGACCTGATGATGGGCGCCCCCTCCGAACTGGAGGAGTCGCGTCTGCGCGAACTGAACATCCAGCTGCGCAAGCCGGTCGCCTCCGGCAAGGGCGAGACGGACAAGTAGCGACAAGCAGCGCTGCGAACAGCCAAGGCGAGGGCCCGGAACCGATCTCGGTTCCGGGCCCTTTCCTGTACGGGTGTACGGGTGTACGGGTCAGTCGCTCGGGACGAGCCACGGTTCCTCCGGGAGCGGGGAGCCCGTCTCCAGGAGGGACTTGAGGTTCGACAGGACCGCCGGCCAGCCCGACGCCACGTCGTCGCGGTCCTTCTCGCTCGCCAGGTTCTCGTGCGTCACCGTGAGGCGCACGATCCCGCCGTACGGCTCGATGTCGAAGGTGACCTGGGAGGGCGCCTCGGAGGTGGTGTCGGCGCCGGGCTCCGCCCACGTGGTGACGAGGCGGGAGGGCGGGGTGCTCTCGACCACCTCGCCCACGACGTCCGCGATGCCCGAGCCGTCCGTGCGCCGGTGCTCCCAGGGGGAGCCCTGCTTCCAGTCGGAGACGTTGGAGTGGCCCCAGTACGCCGCCGTCAGGTCCGCGTCGGTGAGGGCGTGCCAGACCTTCTCCGGGGTGCTTTCGATGTAGGTGACGTAGACGTACGTCGGTTTCGTCGGGTTGGTGGTCATGGTGGCGGCCTCCGCCTGTCGTTTCAGAGTGCTGAGTGCTTGAAGGCGTGGGTGCTCGAACTTGCCGATCCATCGTTCCTGGATCTCGTGCAGGGGCACGGGATTCAGGTAGTGGAGTTTTTCGCGCCCTCGCCGCACCGTGCTGACCAGGTTCGCGTCCTCCAGGAGTGCGAGGTGCTGGGTGGCCGACTGGCGCGTCATCGCGACGCGTTCGGCCAGCTCACCCAGCGTCTGCCCGTTGTGGCCGTGCAGTTGGTCCAGGAGATAGCGCCGCGTGGGGTCGGCCAGGGCCTTGAAGACCTTGTCGACCGGACTCGGTGCGGGGCCCTGACCCTTGCTCGTACTCACATCTCCATCATGCAGGTATTTACCTGCATGTCAAACACTGAGCTGTCTAGGCCGCCGCACGGACCCACTCCCTCAGCGGCTTCCCAGCAGCTCCACGATGCTGGAGAAGCTGTCCTTCGCGTGGCCCGCCTCCATTCCGCGTCGGAACAGGTCGGCCACCGCCGACGGCAGGGCGGCGTCCACGCCCGAGTCGGTGTGGGTGTCCACCACGTGCTCCATGCTGGCCAGGCCCATGGCGAGGCGGTCCACGTCGCCCTCGTGGTTGCCCGCGTCGATGCGCGGCGCGTAGAAGGACAGGAACTCCGGCATGCCGGTCATGTTCTGCGAGGCGTACGGGAGGATGTCCGTCGCTGAGAGGCCGTTGGCCTTGGCGAGGGCGACCGCGTACCAGTAGCTGGAGACGCTCGTCCAGAAGATGACCATGTTCAGCTGGTACATCAGGGCCGCAAGGCCCGGGTCCTCGCCCCGGTAGTCCGTCTCGCCCGTCAGCACCTCAAGGGTCGCGCGGTGCTTCGCGTACGCCTCGTGCGGGCCGCTGTAGAACGTCGAGGACTCCGGCGTTCCGATGCCGGAGGGCGGGACGAGCACACCGCCCGTGAGGTGCGCGGCGCCGTGCCCGGCGACCCAACTCGCCGCCTCGCGTGCCTTCTTCGGGGTGTCCGAGCTGAGGTTGACGATCACCCGGCCGGGGAGGGCGGCTGCCGCCGGTTCCAGTACGGAGTACATCGCGTCGTAGTCCGTGAGGCTCAGGATCACCAACTCGTTGGCGGCGATGGCTTCTTCGGGGGTGGCGGCGAGTATCGCGCCGCGCGCCACCAGGTCGTCCGCGCGGGACGCGGTGCGGTTCCAGAGGGTGACCTGGTGGCCCTTGTCGAGCAGGGCGGTGGCCATCGCGTGGCCCATGGGGCCGAGGCCGATGAGGGTGAGAGGGGTGGGGGTGAGAGGGGTGGCGTTCATGTGGATCCTCCTGGGGTGGGGGCGGGACTAGAACGAGCGCTCTATCTAGAGCATGGGGGAAACGTAGCACGCCTCTGGAATGAACGCTCTAATTAGTCGCGAGGTAAGCTGACCGCATGGCCAAGACCAGCACAGCCGCGACGCCCGGCACCCGCGACCGCATCGTCATCGCCGCCGCACGGCTGCTGCAGCGCCAGGGGTACGTCGGCACCGGCATCAAGCAGATCGCGAAGGACGCGGAGGCCACGCTCGGCTCCGTGTACCACTTCTTCCCCGGCGGGAAGGAGGCCGTCGCGGTGGCCGCGATCACCCACAGCGGCGAGGAGTTCGCCGTGCTGCTGCGCTCCGCCCTGACCACGGCCGACGACCCCGGCGCCGCGATCGAGGCCTGCGCGGCGGAACTGGCCGTGGGGCTGCGGGAGTCGGGATGGATCGACGGCTGCCCCGTCACCGCCGCGGCCCTGGAGACGCTGGGCACGGACTCGGACATCCAGCGGGTGTGCGCGGCCGCGCTGGCGAGTTGGGAGCGGCTGGTGGAGGAGAAACTGCTCGGCTCCGGCTTCGCCGCGGGGGACGCGCGGGAGTTGGCAACCACTGTGATCAGCGCCCTGGAGGGCGCCGAGGTAACCGCCCAGGTCAACCGCAGCGAGGAGCCGCTGCGGGCGGCAGGGCGTCAACTGGCACGGCTCGTGGGGTCGTACGGGGTGCAGGGCGCGGGTCGGGGCGTGGGCGTGGGCGAGGGTGTGGCGAGGCGCTAGTTCATGCGGCGGGCGGGAGATGCCCCCGCCGACCGCCCCGCTGCCCCCGCAGGCCCTGTGGACCCCGCCTGCCCCTGGTTCGCTGTTGTTGAATCGCGTCGCCAGTGGCTCATGAAGGCCCGCTCAGTTGTTGAATCGCGTCATGCCCGGAACGCGCTGCCGGCTCACACGGCCGGTGAGTGCGAGGCCGCCGCGGCTGTCGCCTCGGCCCACTCCGCCACGAGCTTTTCGTACTCAAGGTGTTGTTCGGGGCGGAGATATCCGCCCGTCCGGAGCCAGAGCGCGCGTATCTCCTCGTTCACCTCGGCCGCGGGGCGCGGCCGGTCGGGGGTGCCGGGAGTCGTGGTCATACAGTGAAGCGTACGTATGAAGATGTGAAGACGGCGTGAGTTCTGGTCGAATGTGATCGGTATCGCTATGGGACCCGCATGAATCAGCCAAGTTGGGCAAGAAGCAGGGGCCCGCGACGTGAATCGCGAGCCCCCGCAGTCCAGTTCAGTTCCATAGGACATAACCGGACACGTCGCTCTATTGAGACCGCTTACGACTACTTACGACTGCTTCGGCTCCTCCAGGCCGGAACGGCTAATGGAGGGTGGTCCGCAAGCCCGGATCAGCCGTCGGCCAGCTTGGCCGCCACGGACTGGAACCAGGCGCCGTAGGAGAACGGCTCGGGCGGGCCGACCTCCATGCCGAGTTCGGCGGCTGCCAAGGCGTAGTCCCCCTCGTCCAGGGAGAGGGCGAGCAACTCGTGGAGCTCGCCCACAAGGCGTGCGGCCAGTTGGGGCTCGGTGGTGGCTGCGTAGTCGGCGACGGCGGCGTCGTGGTCAGGGAACTCGTCGACGATGTCCTGCGAGAACCAGCCGCCGAGCAGTTGCGCGGTTTCCGGGAAGCGTGCGTGCCACTCCCAGTGAGTCTGCGGGAACGACGGTTCCGGGACGTCACCCTCCTCGACGCTCTTCCGCAGGTGGTCGGCCAGCATCGTCAGCCAGTCGCCGATCGCCGACTCGGCGATCCCGGTGTCCGGGATCGCGTAGAACTCGCCCAGCCTGTGCCGGATGCGGCCCGGTGGGTTGCGGCTGTACTCGCGCAGCTGGCGCTCCGCCTCCGCGACGGCCCAGGGGCGGGTGTGCCAGGTGTGACGGAGGTATGAGTCCAGCGCGCGGCTGCGCCGCTCCGGGGTGTCGTCGGCAGACTGCCCCAGGTACGCGCGCATCACCTGATCCAGCTCACCGTAACGGCGGTCATGTTCGAGGGGCTTCATGGACATGTGGGTGCGGCCCCTACAGGTAGAACGGGACGGTCGTGCGGACGACGAAGCCGTGCGGACTCGACGGCTCGCGGCGCAGCACCACGCGCGCCGCGCGGACATCGGCGGGCCCCCGCCCGGCCAGCAGGTCGCCCTCCAACTGGACCCGGCCCACGGACTCCTCGCGGGAGGGCCAGGCGGCCTCGATGGTGAGGCGGGCCCGGGTGCCCTGGACGAGCCAGCGGTGGATGACCTGCTCGTTGGCGGTCACCACCTGCTGCGTGGCCCAGTGAGCGGTCTCCCGGTCGGGGTAGGAGGCGGAACGGGTGAGCACGGGGAGATCCTCTCAAATGACCTGGTCGGGAGCTGCGCTCGTACGGTCAGCCAGCCGGGTCACAGGTCGTTGAAGTTCCAGAAAAGTCCGACCTCGGTGTCCGAGACGACGACGAGGCCGCAATCCTCCGTGAAGACGCTCATGGGGCTGTACCCAATTCCGACCTCCAGCGTGAAGTCGAGTGTGCCGGGTGCGCTGCCGGTCTTGCTCACGTTGGTGCAATAGGTGGCCTCGTCCCCGTAGCGGGCCAGGACTGTGCGCGCCATCGCCCTCAGCTCATCCGCAGACTCGTCGAAGTACTGGAGGTTTGACAGGGTGCAGCCACCCTCGGTGAGGGCCAGGAGCAGATTCTCGGCGCTGTCCAGGTCGATCTCCTTGAGGCGTGGCGCGACGTACTCCGGGGGGTGCCCGGCGAAGGGCCACGTGGGGTTTGTCTCGCGCTCCGGGTCCTTCTCCGTGTCGTCGATGCGGGCCCAGCCCCGGGGGTCCGGGACGGCCCGGTCCATCAGCGCGAGGACGTCGAGCGTCCAGTCATTGTGGCGGCGTGCGCCGGTGGCGATGTACGCGGTCGCGTCCCTGTACAGGTGGCGTACCGCGGTGTCCCAGGAGGCCTGCTCGGCGGACATGTAGTGCGGTCCTTTCTCGGCGGGTCTAGGGCTTGTAGGGCATCGACGTCATCACCGTGAACGGCGGGTTGCGGCTGCTGTCGTACCGGATACGCGTGTCGATGCCGTTCACGTCGTACGCCTTGGCGTCCATCCCGCCCTCCTTGTACCCGGACAGCGGGTCGCTGAGGTCCACCGGCTGTTTGCTCACGCTGCGGCCGCTGGTCTCGCCGGGCGGTGCGGTCGAACGGAACGGCCTGCCGTCGCCCTCTCCCGGCGGGGGTGGGCCCTTGAGCCATGCCTCGATGGCAGCCTTGTTCTGGTTGAGGTTGTACTCGGTCAGCTCCTCCGCCCGCCGGTAGTTCGGGAAGGACGAGGAGGCGCCGGGGTACGGCTTGCCGTGTGGCCAGGTCGGGGTCGGCCCGTTCGTCTGCTGGTCGCGCAGGCGCTGCGCGAGCTGCATGTCCGTCTTGCCGACGTGCTTGTCCAGAGTGTGGCCGTTGTCCATGTATTCATTGGCGGCGAGGTTGAGGTCGTACTTGCCGGCCGAGTCGACCTTCAGCCAGACCTTCGAGTCCTTGAACTCCTCCAGGGCCCGCATGCCGAAGCCGTGCGCACGTGCCTCCTGGGCTTTGAATTTTGGAGCGCTCAGATGGGCCTCGTCCAACGGGGCCATGAGGGCGTCGAGACGCGGAACGAGCGCGTCGACCCGTTGGTTGTACGTGGTGACGATCGAGTTCAACTTGCCGGTGTCCAGGTTCAGGACAATGCCCTGGCCCAACTGGCCCGCGCCCTTGGCGACACCTTTGACCACCCCTTTGACCAACCCCGTGACGTCGTTCATGCCCACGCCGTCCTTGAGGTTGACCTCAACCTTGGGGATGGCCTCGCGTACGGCCTCGACGTAGACATCCCACACCTCGCGATTGAGGTAGACGGCTGCCTCGGCGAATTCGTAGAGGAGATCGCTGACCTTCTTGGCCGTGTCGAACAGCACGGTCATCACGGGGTGGGTGGAGGTCTGCGAGGAGGAGCTGTCGTGCTTCCACTCGTAGTTCACACGGCTCTTGCCCCATGCCGTCGTGCCCCACAGCGAGCTGCAGAACTGGCGCATCGCGTCGTGCCACTCGCTGTTGGTCTGCTGAGTGATGCTACTGACGTTCCCAGTCAGCCCGCTCTCCGCCATGGAGAGCGAGGCGGTCGTCGCCATCCACGCCTTGGACAGTGAGTTCAGGTGGTGCTGCTGTGGATACGGGTAGACGTCGGCGACCTTGCCCATCCGGAAGGCGTGCTTCACTACCGGCCTCAGCACGTCCCGGACGGGTTCGGGCACCCACTCGAGGAGTCTGCGGATGAAGTCGTCGCCGCCGTCGTCGTCGCCCCACTTGAGATTCGGCACGGAGCCGTAGGCGGGCGCCTCCTCGATGACCTTGGGTAACGGCTGGACAACCGGCTTCGCCTTCCCCTTGGGGTCGTTGGCCGCTTCCGCCTTCGCATAAGCATTGGCCGTCGACGTAAAGCCGACTGCCGCACCCCCGATACTGACGATGCTCTTGGCCCACACATCGAGGAAGCGGTCGCCCACCTTGACGTACGACGTCGCGAACGCCTGGGGCGAAGTCCCGTAACCGCCGGCGTCCGGGAACTCGCGCAGGTCTTCGAGCAGGCTCTTGGCACCTTTGTCCATCACGGTCTGCTGGCTCGCCACACCGCCGGAGACGCGGTGGAGGTCGCTCGGCTTGACGTCGATGGTGCCGTTCTGGCCCGGCGGTGGGGTCCCCATCAGCCGGCCCCCCAGCCGCGCAGCACGGCCTGGTGCGCTGCCGCATAGTTGATGTGGCTCGTGGTCGCGCACGCGTGGAGCCACTTCTGGGCGGCTTGGAGGTCCTGGGCCGAGCGGTCCCACTCGTCGAGTTTGTCAACGAAGACCTCGCGAGTCTCCCCCTCCCAGGACAACACGACCGGCACCACCCGGTCGTGGAGGTCATCCAGACTGCCGTTGAGCTTCTTGAGGATGTCCTCCAGATCGCCGGCGAGGTCGCGGAGGGAGGCGAAGGCGACGGTTATGTGCTCGTCGTCCGCACTTCCGGTCGGCATGATTCCCCGTTCGTAGGTGTCGTCGTGGTCGCGGCAGGTGCCCCGGGAGAGGCCATCAGAAAGAGTCGAGGCTGCTGCGCGGATGGGCGGGCCCGGTCGTCTCCGGGGCAGGTGTCGACAGCTTGTCGACCTCGCTGTCGATGTCCACCGGGATACTCCGCAGTTGGGCCATCACGTCCAGCTCCTGTTCTGTGAAGCCATCCCGGCTCAGGCGTACGGCCTGCTCGATATGCCGGATCACTTCACGGATGCGCACGGCGTCCTCGGCCGCCGCCCGGTGGAACTCGCGGTATGCCGTCGCCGCCGGTCCTCGCCAACCCGCTTCGATGCGGTCGACGATCGCGTCCATCCGCCTGACCTGCTTGTCCAGATGGTCCTGCATGACGTCGAGGTCCTCGGTCAGTTTGGTGAGGTCCTTGCTCGACACCTTCAGATCGACGCCGCTCTCTTGGCCCCCGCCTGCTCCACGTACCCCCATACTTCGCACCTCCGCCTTCGTGACTTCGGCTGGCAAACCGTGTGCTCGCGATGATCCTAATCTCGCGCTCTTCCGAAGCCGACGCCCGGCGGTGGGCCCTTGAGCGTGGCGCGGTCTCATGAATTGCGGCCTCGTACGCGATGGGGTTCGGTCCATGTCGCGAGAAAGTCCCGGCAGCACGCCGTAGAACACGGTGTGCTGCCGGGACTTTTCTGCAATCCGACGCGTCTGCTACGCGTCCGACTTGTCCTCCAGGCGGGGGAAAAGCACCGCACCCTTCGTGACTGTCGCACCCACCGGCAGCTGCCCCCACGTACCCGCGTCCTGGACCTTCTGCTCGGCGAGCGCGCCCAGCGAGGCCTCGGCGCCGAGCGAGTCCCACAGCTTCTGCGAGGTCTCCGGCATGATCGGGTTCAGCAGGACCGCTACCGCGCGCAGCGATTCCGCCGCCGTGTAGAGGATCGTCGCCAGGCGGGCCTGGCCCTCCGGGGAGTCGTCCTTGGCCACCTTCCACGGCTCCTGCTCCGTGATGTAGCCGTTGACCTGCTTGACGAAGGCGAACACCGCCAGGATGCCGGCCTGGAAGTCCAGCTCCTCGCCGATCTTCAGGTCGGCCGTCGCGACCGCCTTGGCCAGGCCTTCCTGGACCGCCTGCTCAGCCGCGCCGACCGCCGTCGCCTCGGGAAGCGCGCCGCCGAAGTACTTGCCGACCATGGCCGCCACACGCGAGGCGAGGTTTCCGTAGTCGTTCGCGAGCTCGCTCGTGTAGCGGGCGGTGAAGTCCTCCCACGAGAACGAGCCGTCCTGGCCGAACGCGATGGCACGCAGGAAGTACCAGCGGTACGCGTCCACACCGAAGTGGGACGTGAGGTCCTGCGGCTTGATGCCCGTCAGGTTCGACTTCGACATCTTCTCGCCGCCGACCATCAGCCAGCCGTTCGCCGCGATGCGGCCCGGCAGCGGCAGACCCTGCGCCATCAGCATCGCGGGCCAGATGACCGCGTGGAAGCGCAGGATGTCCTTGCCGACCAGGTGGACGTCGGCGGGGAAGGTTGACTTGAACTTTTCCTCGTCCGCGCCGTAGCCGACGGCCGTGGCGTAGTTGAGGAGCGCGTCGACCCAGACGTAGATGACGTGCTTGTCGTCCCACGGGACCTTGACGCCCCAGTCGAACGTCGAGCGCGAGATCGAGAGGTCCTGGAGGCCCTGCTTGACGAAGTTCACGACCTCGTTGCGCGCCGACTCGGGCTGGATGAAGTCCGGGTTCGCCGCGTAGTGCTCGAGGAGCTTGGGGCCGTACTCGCTCAGCTTGAAGAAGTAGTTCTCCTCCTTGAGGAGCTCCACCGGCTTCTTGTGGATGGGGCAGAGCTTCTGCCCCTCGAACTCGCCGCCGGCCTCGCCGTCGATCAGGTCGCCGGGGAGCTTGTACTCCTCGCAGCCCACGCAGTACGGGCCCTCATAGCCGCCCTTGTAGATCTCGTCCTTCTCGTAGAGATCCTGGACGAACTCCTGGACGCGGTCCGTGTGGCGCTTCTCCGTCGTGCGGATGAAGTCGTCGTTCGCGATGTTCAGGTGCTCCCAGAGAGGCCGCCAGGCCTCGTCCACGAGCTTGTCGCACCACGCCTGGGGCGTGACGTCGTTCGCCTCGGCAGTGCGCATGATCTTCTGACCGTGCTCGTCCGTGCCGGTGAGGTACCACACCTTCTCGCCGCGCTGACGGTGCCAGCGCGTGAGCACGTCCCCTGCAACGGTCGTGTAGGCGTGGCCCAGGTGAGGAGCGTCGTTTACGTAGTAGATGGGGGTCGAGACGTAGAACGCCTTCGCGTTCTCGCCCGCTCCCTGCTTCTCGGATCCAGTGGCCGCCATGGTCGAAATCCTAACGGCCCCGGAGCGGGCGATTCACCTCGATTCCAGGGGGTGGACCCCGGAGGGCCCACCCCTTGGGGTTACGGGTTGGGGCTACGGGCGCCAGGCAGCCAGCAGGCCCTCGTACAGCTCCGCGTCCGTGAGCTCGCGGGGGGTGGGGCCCGCGTGGAAGAAGGCGGCGTTCTCCGCCTTCAGCTTGCGGAGGTAGTCGAAGCCCTTCGCCTCGTGCTCGCCGAACGCGACGAACTGGAAGAAGAGGGGGTGCTTGGCCGCGTCCGCGAGGGCCTGGTTGGCGGGGCCCTTCGCGTCCGGGGGGCCGTCCGTCTGGAAGACGACGAGGGCGGGGCTGCCCTTGTGCTCCGACTTCTCGTAGTGGGATACGACCTCTTCGATCGCGCGGTGGTAGCTGGTGCGGCCCATGCGGCCCGCCGCGGCGTGCAGCTCGTCGATACGGGCCTCGTGCTCGGGGAGGGTGAGGGTGCCGGTGGCGTCGATGTCGGTGGAGAAGAAGACGACGTGGACGGTTGCGTCGGGGGCGGTGTGCGCCGCCAGGGCGAGGACCTGTTCGCCCAGGCTCTGGGCGGAGCCGTCCTTGTAGTACGGGCGCATGGAGCCGGAGCGGTCCAGTACGAGGTATACGGGGCCGCGGACTCCGGTAAGGCCCCTCTTCTCCAGCGCTGCTGCGGCTGCCTTGTACGCGGCAGCGAGGGCTGGCTGCGCCAGGGCTTCCGCGGTCTCCCCGGAACCCTGCGGCTCCGGCTCCGCCGGGGTCACGTGTACTTCCGCGGCTTCCTCGGAACCCTGCGGCTCCGGCTCCGCCGGGGCGGCTTCCTCCGCCACGGGAGCTTCGGGCTCCGCCGGGGTCACGTGTACTTCCGCCGCTTCATCGGCACCCGGCGTCAAGGGCTGTGCCCACCCGTCCCGCCCAGCGGGACGATTGCCCACAGCGGCGGGCGACTCCTCGGGCCCGGCTTCGGGGGAGGCCACAGCGGCGGGCGTCTCCTCCGGCCCGGCTTCGGGCGCAGCCACAGCGGCGGCGGGCTCGTCGACCGGCTCGACGGCGGGCGTAGCCACGGCGGCGGGGGACTCGCCAGCCGGCTCGGCCTCGGGCGCGGTCACAGCAGCGGGCGGCTCTTCCTGCTCTGCCTGGGGCGCTGCCGCGGTGGCGGGTGACTCATCGACCGGCTTGGCCTCGGCGGCGGGGGCTTCCTGTTCGTGCTGCGGGTTCGGCTCGGTGGGGGTGGTATCCGCCTCGGGCTCAGGCTCTGTGGGGGCTTCCTGTTGTGGGCATTCGTCCCGCTGGGCGGGACGGGTGGGCACAACTGACGGTTCCGGTTCAGCGGCGTCGGCGACAGCCTCGGGCTCCTCCGGGGCGACAGCCTCCGGCTCCGGCTCGGGCTCCGGGGCCACGGCCTCGGGCTCCGGGGCGGCAGGCTCCGGCTCGGCCTCGGGGGCCACAGCCTCCGGCTCCGGGGTCACGGCCTCCGGGGCGACAGCCTCGGGAGTGGCCGGCTCCGGGGAAGGGGACGGTACCGTCACGCGGTCCCTGTCGAATGCCGCGGCGACGAGATCGTCCACCGCCGAAGGCGAAGGCTCGGACGACGGCGACGGAACCGTCGCCTTCGGCTCGGCCGCCGGAGGCACCCGCTCGGACGAGGGCGCCGGCACCGTCGTGGCAGAGGCGGAAGCCTCCGGAGCCTTCGGGGTCTCCGGTGAGGCCGGGGTCACCGCCTCAGGCTCCGGAGCCTGATCCCCCTTGCGTGACGACCGTCCGAACGCATTCCGCAGGACACTCAGAATGCCCATGGGTGCACCCCTTCGCGTGAGTTGATTCCCGATAACCCCTGGCCAGGGCGGACACGTAAGGTTAGCCGCCGCGACAGGCGATCTTGGTGAGGGTCGCTTAAGCGTCACCCTTACCCCCCGCGCACCGCGCCCCCGCAGCTCAACTGCCCTATGTGCGCTCCCGGTTCACCTCCCGTTCACCCTCAGGCCGTCGCCCTGCCGACCTCCGCGCCTAACGTTCCGGCGGAATCAAGCCACGTCCAGACACAGCCCACACAACGGAGGAACCGTGCGCAAGCTGCTGCCGATCATCACCTCGCACCAGGGGAGCGGCGGCCGTTCCGCCATGACCTGCCGGTTCCGTTGTGGTGATGCCTGCTTCCACGAGGTGCCCAACACCAGTGACAACGAGTACGTCGGTGACGTCATAGCCGGAGCGCTCAGCCGCCGTTCCATGATGCGCGCCGCCGCGGTCGTGACCGTGGCGACCGCCGCGGGTGGCGCCGTCGTCGCGGGCCCCGCCGCCCCGGAAGCGGCGGCAGCACCCGTTAAACCGTCGTCGCACAAGAGCAAAAAGGGGGCGCGCGGTCTCCGCTTCACGCCCGTCGCGCCCAACACCACCGACTCCGTCACGATCCCGGACGGCTACGCCCAGAACGTCGTCATCCGCTGGGGCGAGCCCATCCTCCGCGGTGCCCCGGCCTTCGACGCGGACAAGCAGACAGCGAAGGCCCAGGCAGGCCAGTTCGGCTACAACAACGACTTCCTGAGCCTCCTGCCGCTGCACCGCGAGCGCGGGCGCCAGGTCCTCGTGGCCAATCACGAGTACACCGACGAGATCCTGATGTTCAAGGGATACGACGCCGCCAACCCCACCCGCGAGCAGGTCGAGATCGCCTGGGCCGCGCACGGCCTCTCCGTCGTGGTCGTCGAGGAGGAGCGCAAGAGCGGCAAGCTGACCGCCGTCAGCCGCCACCAGCTCAACCGCCGCCTCACCGCCACCAGCGAGTTCCGGCTCACCGGGCCCGCCGCGGGCAGTGAGTACGTCCGTACGAAGGCCGACCCGCGCGGCACCAAGGTCCTCGGCACGCTCAACAACTGCGCGGGCGGCACCACCCCGTGGGGCACGACCCTGCACGGCGAGGAGAACTTCAACCAGTACTTCGCCAACGCGGAGAAGGTCACCGAGCCCACCGCCGCCGCGCGCCTCAAGCGCTACGGCGTCATCGGCGCCGCGTCCGAGAGGAAATGGGAGCGGTTCGACGACCGCTTCGACCTGGTCAAGGAGCCCAACGAGGCCAACCGCTTCGGCTGGGTCGTCGAACTCGACCCGTACGACCCCGAATCGACCCCGCGCAAGCGCACCGCGCTCGGCCGCTTCAAGCACGAGGCCGCGCAGCCGCGCCTCACGCGCGACGGCCGCCCGGTGGTCTACATGGGCGACGACGAGAAGTTCGACTACTTCTACAAGTTCGTCAGCAGCAAGCGCGTCGCCAAGGGGCAGTCGCGGGCCGCGCACGAGCACAACCTCACGCTCCTCGACGAGGGCACCCTGTACGTCGCCAAGCTGACCGGCGACTCCCCGGCGGCCGAGATCGACGGCACCGGAAAGCTGCCCGCCGACGGTGAGTTCGACGGCAGCGGCGTCTGGATCCCGCTCGCCACCGCGGGCCCCAAGGGCCACGCCGTCTCGCACGTCGACGGCATGAGTGCCGAAGAGGTGTACGTCTTCACGCGCCAGGCCGGTGACAAGGTCGGCGCCACGAAGATGGACCGCCCCGAGGACATCGAGCCGTCGCCGCACACCGGCAAGGTGTACGTCGCGCTCACGAACAACTCCGACCGCGGCAAGGCGGGCAAGGCCGGTGCCGACGAGGCGAACCCGCGCAACCTCAACAAGCACGGGCAGATCCTGGAGCTGACCGAGCGCCACAATCGGCCGGAGTCGACCACCTTCGCCTGGTCGCTCTTCCTCGTCGCGGGCGACCCCGACGACCCGGCCACGTACTTCGCGGGCTTCCCGAAGGACAAGGTCAGCCCGATCTCCTGCCCGGACAACGTCGCCTTCGACCCGCACGGCAACCTGTGGATCTCGACGGACGGCAACCAACTCGGCTCGCACGACGGCCTGTTCGGCGTCGCGACCAAGGGCGACCGGCGCGGTGAGCTCAAGCAGTTCCTGACCATGCCGAAGGGCGCGGAGACCTGCGGCCCGATCATCCAGGACAACCGCGTGCTCGTCTCCGTGCAGCACCCGGGCGAGATCGACGGCGCGTCCGTCGAGAAGCCCGCGAGCGCGTGGCCCGACGGTCCCGGCAAGATCGTCCGTCCTTCGGTCGTGTCCGTGTGGCGCAAGGACGGCAGCGACATCGGCGTCTGAGCCGCGGCTCCCTCGGGGCGTACGCGTATGTGAAGGGGGCACCCCGCCTGCGGGGTGCCCCCTTTCGCCGTACCGCCGCTTCCGCGCGATCAGTCGTTCTGCTTGCGGCGGTACAGCGCGAAGCCGAGGCCCGCCGCGCCCAGCGCCGCCATGCCGCCGCCCGCGGCCATCAGCGGGGCGCTCTCGCCGGCCGGGGACATGCCATCGGCACCGGCCTTGACGCCGCCCTTGGGGACGACTGTGCTGGAACCGGAGCCGCTCTTGTGCTGCGGCTGGGGCTTCGGCTTCGGCTTCTCGGTGGGGCTGGTCTTGCCCTCCACCCAGGACTTGATGGTGCCGTCGGGGTTGAGGACCACGTACAGGCCGTTGTTCTGGCCGGTCGCGGACTTTCCGTTGGCGTCGAGGGTGTCGATCTTGACGCCCTTGGCGTAGATGTCGGCCTGGTAGTGGTGCTGGCCGAGCTTGTAGATCTTGGCTGTGGAGCCGTCGGCCAGCTTGGCGGTGCGGACGTAGACCCGCTTGCCGTCGGGCTTCGGCGGGGTCGGCTTGGCGCCGCCCGTCCTGGTGATGGTGCCGTCGGCGGTGAGCTTGAAGGTGCAGCCGTCGATCTTGGTGCTCGACGGGTTGATGTACGCCTCCAGGGCGCCCTTCGCCTTCCCGTTGAGGGATATGGCCGCCTTGGCGCTGCGCGCGGAAGCGTTCACGTCGACCTTCGCGGACCAGCCCTTGCCGAGGTCGGTGGTGCCCTTGGAGACCCAGCCGCCGGGGACGGGCTTGTCCTTGTCCTTGTTCACGAGCTTGGCGGTGATCGTGCCGTCCGGCGTCAGCGTGAAGGTGTTGCCGTCGATGGTGGTGCTCGCGGACTTGTCGTACGCGGTGAGGGAGCCCTTGGCGGCGCCGTCGAGGGAGATGGCGGCCTTGGCGGTGCGGGCGGACACGTTCACGTCGACCTTGGCGGACCAGCCCTTGCCGAGGTCGGTGGTGCCCTTGGACTCCCAGCTGCCGGGCTTCGGCGTCTCGTCGTCCTTCTTCTGGTCCTGGTCCTTGGACGTGTCCTGATCCGTCTGATCCTGGTCGTTCTGGTCACCCGGAGCGACCTGCCCCTGCGGGTTCGGCGGGGCGTCGGCGGCGAAGGACGCTGTCGTCGGGACGGCGAGAGCGGCGATCGCGCCGGTGGCGATGGCGGCGGTGCGGAAGGTACGGCGGGTGGCGCGCATAGCGGATCCCTTGCGGCTGTGACTGTGACTGGTCGGTCGAACTGTCCGTCTTTGTGCCTCTTTGTGGCGGCGACAGACATGAAGCTACGGGCGCCGTGTGTGCGTCATCCGTAGAGAACGTAACAATCAGCCGCATACGGTGATCCAGTGCCGTAAATCAGGCAAAAGTGCAGGTCAGGCCGGGCCTGGCCAAAGGTCACCAGATGTCAGGGACCAAGGTCACGCCGCCTTCGCCCGCCCCGCGAGCCACTCCCCGTAAGCGGGCGCCTGGCGCGCCGCCTCCCAGTACGAGGCCTCCAGATCCCCGTACACCGCGTCCAGCTCCCCCTCCGTACGGGCCGCCACGAGCAGCCGCACGCCGAGCGGGTCGCCGTGCAGCGGCCGGACCGCCATGTCGGGTCTCGCGTGCGAGGTCGGCTGGCAGACCGTGACGACCTCGCCGGTGGCGACGAGGGAGGCCGCGGTGAGGTAATCGCCGTGCAGGACACGGGGGTTGAGCCCAGCCGCGCGAAGCACCCGGAGCAGTCCGTCCCACTCGCCGTCCACCGTCGGGTCCACCATCCACCGGTCGGCGGCGAGGTCGGTGAGGCGCACGACGGGATTCGCCGCCGCCGGGTGGTCGGCCGCGAGGAAGACGAACTGCGGCTCGCGCTCGACCAGGACGCGCCGCCGCAGCCCCTCCGGCATCCGCAGCGGACTCCCCTCCACCTCGTGCACGAAGGCCACGTCGAGCTGCCCGCCCGCGACCATGCGAAGCAGCGCGTTCGCGGAGACGTCCATCTGGAGCGACGTCTCGGTGGCGGGCAGGCGCAGCCGCAGCCTGCGCAGCCAGCCCGGTATGGCACGGCTCGCCGTGGAGCCGATGCGCAGCTGCGGGCCCTCGGAGGCGCGGGCGGCGGCCGCCTTGGTCTCGCTGATCAGCGCGCGCATCTCGCTGACGAGGGGCCGGGCGCGGCTGAGGGCGACGCGGCCGAGCGGGGTAGGGCGGCAGCCGGTGCGTTCGCGGGCGAAGAGCTGGCCCCCGATCTCCTGCTCGATGCGGCGCAGCTGTGTCGTCAACGAGGGCTGGCTCATGCCGAGTTGACGCGCCGCCTTGTGCAGGCTGCCGGTGTCGGCGATGGCGCACAGCGCGCGGAGGTGCCTCACCTCGAGCTCCATGGCTGTGAGCGTAGAGCGGCGGGCGGCGCCGCACCAGACTCACAAACCCCACGGGAACCGCCTGAGTTGGGCACGGGCGGAGCCCGCGGGAAGACCGCAGAAGGGGCGGGCGATAGCTCGGCGCTATCGCCACTTGCCATCATCCCCGGACGCACCCGGCTCCCTGACACTCCCGGTACCGAACCGTTCACCTTTCACAGAACGAGTAGGGAGCCCCCCACACATGAACAAGCGTTACCTGTCCCTTGCCGCCGCCTTCGGCCTCGCGGCCGCCGGCCTCGGCACGGCATCGGCGACCGCCGCGACCCCCACCGCGCCGGTTGCCCCGAAGTCGGTCACCTCTGGATACGCGAACTACGCCGGGTCCGGTGAGGAAGCCGCGGCCAACAAGGCGTTCTTCGAGGCCGTCCTGAAGTCGGTCGCCGAGAAGCGAGCCGCCAACCCCGGCGCGAAGCAGGTCACCGTGGTGTACGACGCCTCCGGTGCGCCCAAGTTCGCGCAGCAGATAGCCAGCAGTACCTCCATCTGGAACAGCGCGGTGTCCAATGTGAAGCTCCAGGAGGGGAGTGGCGGTGCGAGCTTCGAGTACCGCGAGGGGAATGACCCGCGTGGTTCGTACGCGAGCACGGACGGCCACGGCAAGGGGTACATCTTCCTGGACTACGCGCAGAACCAGCAGTACGACTCGACCCGTGTGACCGCGCACGAGACGGGTCACGTCCTCGGCCTTCCGGACCACTACGAAGGCCCGTGCAGCGAGCTGATGTCCGGAGGCGGGCCGGGCACTTCGTGCACCAACTCGCAGCCGGACGCGAACGAGCGGGCCAAGGTCGACCAGTTGTGGGCCAACGGTCTGGCGAAGGCGCTGGACAAGCTGGACAGAATGGAGAAGACCGGCTGACGCTACGCCGAGCCGGTTTGTTGTTCGTCGAACGCCGGGCGGGCCGATTCTCCGGCCCGCCCGGCGTTCGGTCATTGTCCGGTCACTCGCTCTCACTCACGCGTGTAGTAGCGGTAGAACGTCACCGCGAACACACCGCCCGCGACCGCGAGCGCCATGAAGGTGGAGCGCAGAACGCTGGGGCCGGGCATGCCCTGGCTGTAGACGAAGCCGAACGCGATCCCGGCGAAGCTCGCCCACGCCGTCGCGCGCAGCTCGCGCGGCAGCCGGGGCGCCGCCCTGAACACCGCCATGAAGAGCGCGGCGAAGACGACGCCGGAGACGATGCCGAGCCAAGCGTTGCCGTCCGCGAGCGAGCCCGCGTGGCGCTGGGCGACCAGGATGCCGAAGACGAGGCCGAGGACGACGGCCGCCGCTCCGGCCCTGTTCGTCGCGGAGCCGGGGAACACACGGGGTGCTGGTGAAGTGGGTGCCACCTGAGCCATGACGTTTCCTCCAGACAGGGTCGCCCCTGGGGCGGTGGTTCACACCCGCCCCACCATCCAGGGCACACCCGCCCGCGCCGACCGGCAACTCGGCGGCTTCAGTGGTAGCGGTTGTAGCCGCCCTGGCACGTGTCCCAGCACGGCTTGTACTCCTTGCACGGGTCCGAGGTCGCGCAGCTGGGCACGTGCTGCCCGCCGGTGTCGACGTACGCGGCGCTGGCCCAGCCCTGCACCCCGCCCAGCCAGTACCAGTACGCGTTGCCCCAGACGTTCGTACCGCGTGTCTGGCACTCGACGCGGTCCTGGCTCTCCGCCGGCAGCTTCGCGACGATCGAGGCGCTGGTGGACGGCGCGTCCCGGATCTTCAGGTCGACGGGCGCGATGATCGTCCCCCAGACCACATTGTGGTTGTGCGTGGGTGACGCGGTGGCGGATGCTGGTGAAGCACCTCCGAGGGACAGTGCGCCCGCGGTCAGGAGCGCGGTGACGAGAGTTCCCAGGGCGGCCGGAGTGGTCCTCAGGGCCGGAGTGGTCCGCATGATCGACCTCCTCTTCCCCCCGCCCCCCAACCTCTTCTCCCCCCTCCAGCAAACACCCGTTCGGACCAAGGCTCCACCGGACGATGAGTTTGCGCCGCGGGGACGGTCTGCCCTCGTAACGAAAGACCACTGACGTGGAGAGGGCGTACGACATGAACAGCGTGGCCATCGAGACCGCGGGCCTGGTGAAGACCTTCGGTGACAACCGCGCCGTCGACGGAGTGGACCTCACCATTCCGGCCGGCACGGTCTACGGCCTGCTCGGCCCGAACGGCGCGGGCAAGACCACCACCGTGAAGATGCTCGCCACCCTGCTACGCCCTGACGGCGGCGACGCCCACGTCTTCGGCCACGACGTCGTGCGGGAAGCCGACGCCGTACGCAGCAGGGTCAGCCTCACCGGGCAGTACGCGTCGGTCGACGAGGACCTGACGGGCACCGAGAACCTGGTGCTCCTCGCCCGTCTGACCGGACACGGCAAGAAGGCGGCGTACGACAGGGCCGCACAGCTCCTTGAGGCCTTCGGCCTGAGCGACGCCGCCGCACGCCAGGTGAAGCACTACTCCGGCGGCATGCGCCGCCGTATCGACATCGCGGCATCCATCCTCAACACACCCGACCTGCTCTTCCTCGACGAGCCGACGACGGGCCTCGACCCGCGCAGCCGCAACCAGGTCTGGGACATCGTCAGGGCAGTCGTCGCGCACGGCACGACGGTCCTGCTGACCACGCAGTATCTGGACGAGGCTGACCACCTCGCGTCCCGCATCGCCGTCATCGACGACGGCAAGGTCATCGCCGAGGGCACCAAGGGCGAGCTGAAGGCGTCGGTCGGCGCGGGCTCGGTGCACGTCAGGCTCCGGGACGCGGAGCAGCGCGACGACGCCGCGAAGGCGCTGCGGATCGCGCTCGACGCGGAGGTCCAGCTCGAGCCCGACCCGGTCGCCCTCACCGCCCGCGTCGGCAACGGCGAGCGCGACGGGCAGGGAGCCGCCGAGAAGGCGTCCCGCGCCCTGGCCGAACTGGCCCGCGCCGGGATCACCGTGGACAACTTCTCCCTCGGCCAGCCGAGCCTGGACGAGGTGTTCCTGGCCCTCACCGGCACCCCCCATCACGCGACGGACATGGCGGAGAAAGAGAAAGAGGCAACGGCATGAGCACCGCGACCACCACATCCGAGGCCCAGGACCTGGCGCCCGTCAGTACCGAGTCCCTCGCCGAACTGCTCGTCGCCGGTGACCGGCCGCCGCGTCCCAGCGCGCTCTCCGCGTCCCTGACGTTCGGCTGGCGGGCCATGCTCAAGATCAAGCATGTGCCGGAGCAGCTCTTCGATGTGACGGCGTTCCCGATCATGATGGTGCTGATGTACACGTACCTCTTCGGGGGCGCGCTCGCCGGATCTCCGAGCGAGTACATCCAGTACCTGCTGCCCGGCATCCTCGTGATGTCCGTCGTCATGATCACGATGTATACGGGCGTCTCGGTGAACATCGACATCGAGAAGGGCGTCTTCGACCGCTTCCGTACGCTGCCGATCTGGCGCCCCTCGGTGATGGTCGGCTACCTCCTGGGCGACGCCCTGCGCTACGCGATCGCGTCCATGGTCATGCTGGCCGTCGGCATGATCATCGGCTTCCGCCCGGACGGCGGCGTGCTCGGCGTCCTTGCCGGAGTGCTCCTCCTCCTCGTCTTCTCCTTCGCCTTCTCGTGGGTGTGGACGATGTTCGGGCTTCTGCTGCGCACCGAGAAGTCGGTGATGGGCGTCAGCATGATGGTGCTCTTCCCGCTGACGTTCCTCAGCGACATCTTCGTGAGGCCCGAGACGATGCCGGGCTGGCTCCAGGCGTTCGTGAACAACAACCCGGTCACCCATGTGTCCTCCGCCGTCCGCGATCTGATGGCGGGTACGTCGCCGGGCTCGTCGCTGGTGTGGGCGCTGGGCTGGGCGGTGCTGCTCGTGGCGGTGTTCGGTCCGGTGACGATGCGGCTCTACAACCGTAAGTAGGGCCCGGCTCTACAACCACACGTAGGAGTTTCTTGCCCCGTATGCACTCGTCCCGGTCGCGCCAGGCGTGACCGGGACTTCCCGCGACTTCTCCTGGGGACGTGCTCAGACGCCCGCTGTCCGCCGTCCTCCTCGTCCTCGCCGTCCTCCTCGTGCCGCTCGGCGCGCTCTCCACCTGGGCCAAGTACGAGATCGAGGACGCCGATCAGTACGTCGCCACGATGGCGCCGCTCGCCTCCGACCCCGACGTACGGGACGCGGTGGCCGGGGCGGTCACCGACTCGGTGATGAAGGAGATCGACGTGGGCCCGCTCCAGGGCACCGTCGAGTCGTTCGTACGGGACGCGGTGCTGTCCTTCTCCGAGACGAAGGCGTTCAAGGCGGCCTGGAACGCGGCGAACCGTGCCGCGCACGACGCGGTGCAGGACGCGCTCAGCGACCGGTCCGACGGCGGCGCGGTCACCATCGACCTCGCGCCGATCACCGAGCAGGTCAAGCGCCAACTGGCCGCCGACGACGTGCCGTTCGCGGACCGCATCCCCGTCACGCACACCGAGGTGACGCTCATGGAGTCCTCGGACCTCGGCCCCTTCGGGAAGGGATTCCACATGCTCCAGCTGGCGGGCCTCTGGCTCCCGGCAGCGGCGGTACTCCTCGCCGTGGCCGGGATCAGCCTGGCGGTGCACCGCCGCCGAGCGGTCATCCGCACGGCGCTCGGCGCTGCGCTGGCCGGGGCGGTTCTTGCCGTGGCGGTCATGGTGGGCCGGGGGCTGACCCTGGACGACCTGCCGAAGGACGTGTCCCGCCCGGCGGCGGAGGCGGTCTACGACGCGTTGACGCACTCGCTGAGTGTGGCGGGGTGGGTGATTCTGGGGGTGGGGCTTGCAGTCGCGCTTGCCGCGTGGCTGCTTCGGCGCCGGGGATCAGCTGGCAGGTCTAGCCCGTCCGGCGTTTGAGGACATCTTGTCGGGGGTCCAGGGGGCGGAGCCCCATGGTTTCGGGAAGGGGCGGGGTGGGGGAATGCAACCCTCACCCCCGCCCCGCCGTCTCTAGGGGAAGATTCGCGCAGGACCCCAGACGGAGAGGCCGGCCTTGGACAGCGCAACGGCAGCGAGGACGGCACCCCGAGAGGGCCGGCCGGAGCCGCAGGCGAGGCGGCGCCCCCGGCACCGCCCCTCCGCCTGGCTGGCGGCCCTCCTCCTGGGAGGCGTCAGCACCATCCTCGGCTTCCGCGTCGCCGACTCCGACGGCTTCACCCCCGTACCGCAGATCCTCGCGTTCCTGCCCTGGCTCCTCGCCCCCGCGATCGCCGCCCTGCTGCTCGCGGCCCTCGCCCGCTGGCGGGTGGGCCTCGTCTGGGGCGTCGTCGCGCTCGGCGGCATCGCCTGGTTCATGGAGCCGTACGGCAAGACGGACGACCCGGAAGGACCGGCCGTCGCCGAGATCCGCGTCATGGCGTCGAACGTCGAGTTCGGCCAGGGCACCCCCGGCCTGCTCAAGGCGGTCCGCAAGGAGAAGCCCGACCTCCTGTTCGTCCCGGAGTGCGACTACAGCTGCTCGGACACCCTGCGCGACGAACTGCCCCGCTCCGACTACCCCTACCGCACCGCGAGCGAGGCCGGTGGCGCCGAGGGCTCGGTGATCGTCAGCAAGCTGCCCCTGAAGAAGGCGAGCGGCCTCGCGGGCACGCTGGGCATGCCCGGCGCCGTGGCCGAGCTGAAGAGCGGCCACCAGGTCCGCATCCAGCTCGCCCACCCGATGCCGCCGCTGCCCAGGCAACTCTCCACCTGGCGCACCGAACTCGCAGAACTCCGCGACTACGCAGCCGACGGCAGGCGCGCGAACCGGTCCACCATCATCGCGGGCGACTTCAACGCCACCCAGGACCACGCGGCCTTCCGCGACATCCTGGACACCGGAGGCGTACGCGACGCCGCCCGCCTCGCGGGGTCCGCCCGCACCCCGAGCTGGCCCGCCGACCTGATGTCACCGCTGGGCACGCAGATCGACCACGTCCTCGCCACCCCGGACTTCTCGGCCCGCGACGCCCGCTTCCTGGACATCGGCGACACGGACCACCGGACTCTGGTGGTGGACCTGACGCTGCACAGGCCGAACCGGTAAAACGCAGGTCAGGCCGGGCAGAGCGGCAACAGGGGCGGCAATAATGGCCGCATGCGCCCCCGCGAGTCACCCGCACCACCGGGCCCTCTGAGCGCCCTCGCCCCACCCCCCTGGCTGGTCAGGACACTCAAACCGCAGGCGGCGCCGATCCCGTGGGCCGCGGTGGCGCGCGCGTCCGTCGCCATGTCGCTGCCCCTCCTCATCGGCCTCGCGGCCGGGCAGCCCGCGTACGGCGCCCTCGCCTCCATGGGCGCCTTGTCCGGAGTCATCGGCGACACCGCCGACGCGTACCGCATGCGGATCCTCAACATCGCCGTACCGCAGCTGTTCGGCGCGCTCGGCGTCACCATCGGCTCCCTGGTCTTCGGCCACGGCTGGGTCGCGGTCGGCGTGGTCACTCTCGTGGCACTGGTCTCCGGGATGATGTCCACGATCGGTGCCGTGGCGTCCGTGTCGGGCCTGCTCCTGCTGCTCAACTCCGTGGTGGGGGCGGGGCTTCCGATGCCGGGGGAATGGTGGCTGGCCCCGGTCCTCATGACGGGCGGCGGCCTCCTGGTCCTCACCCTCGCGCTCCTCGCCTGGCCGCTGCGATCCGGCATCCCGGAGCGGGCCGCCGTCGCGGCGACCTACCGCAGCGTGGCCGCGCTGCTCGAAGCGGCGGGCACCGAGGGGTACGACGAGGCGCGCACGGCCGTCACCGCGTCCCTGAACCAGTCGTACGACCTCGTCCTCGCCCGGCGCACCCGCGCGCACGGCCGCAACCCGGATCTGGTCCGCCTGGTGGCCCAGCTGAACGCGATCACCCCGGTCATCGAGGCCGCGCCCGCCGCGCACCAGTGCGGGGTCCCGATGCCGCCGGAGTTCCCCGCGGAGGTGCGGCGCCTGGCGGACGAGGTGGCGGCACCCGGGAAGACCCCGATCCCCGACCCGGCCCTCCCACGCCCTCTTGACCCCTCCGCGGACGCGGTGGACCACGCCCTGCGGCATGTGGCCGAACTCCTCAACGACTCCGACCCGCACGGCGCCGTGAACGTCGAGGACCGCCTCGGCCGCCCGGCGGCCCTGCGCGTAAGGGCCCGCAGAGCGGCCCGCAACGTGGTCCTGTCGAGCGCGTCCTGGCGCTACGGCCTGCGCCTGGCACTGTGCATCGGCATCGCGCAGGCGCTGGTGTCCCTGATCGAGGTGCCCCGCTCGTACTGGGTGGCGCTCACCGTCACGTTCGTCCTCAAGCCGGACTTCGGCTCGGTCTTCTCGCGGGCGGTGCTGCGGGCGATCGGCACGGCGGCAGGCTTGGTGGTGGCAGCAGCCGTCCTTGCCGAGGTGCCGCGAGGCTGGTGGGACGTGCCGGTGATGCTGGCCCTCGCGGCCCTGATCCCGGCGCTCACGACGCGGGGTTACGGCTACCAGACGGCCGCGATCACCCCGGTGATCCTGCTCCTGTCGGACGTCCTGAACCACCAGGGCTTCGGGCTCGTCGTGCCGCGCCTGGTCGACAGCCTGATCGGCTGCGCGATCTCGCTGGTCGCGGGGTACTTGCTGTGGCCGGAGAGCTGGCACACGCGGATCGGTGACCGCCTCGCGGACGCGGTGGCCGATACGGCGTCGTACGTCGAGAGCGCGTTCGGCACGGCGGTGGATGTGGCCGAGCGGGCGCGGATGCGGAGGGGCCTTTACCGGGACCTTTCCGTCATCCGCACGGAGTTCCAGCGCGCCCTGACCGAACCGCCCCCGATGGGGGCGAGGGCCGCGGCGTGGTGGCCGCTGGTGATCGCCGTCGAGCGGATCGTGGACGCGACTACCGCTGCGCGGGTGCGGATCCGCCACGGGGCGGCGGAGCCGAGCCTCACGGAGGTGGGGGAGGTGGCTCGCCAACTCCGGGAGTTGGCGGAGGGGTTGCGGGGTTCCGAGACCCTGGAGGAGGTCTCGACGTCTTTCACGGGCCCCCAGGACAGCGTCCTGGAACCGCTGCGGCAGGAGGTGGTCGCTGCGCGGGCGATTGCGTCGCCGGCGCGGGGGTGAGGGGGCGGACGTTCGGGCGATCCCTGCGGGGCTTTCCCCAATCCCACCCCTTCCCGAAACCATGGGACTCCGCCCCCTGGACCCCCGAAAAGATGGCCTCAAACGCCGGCCGGGCTATCTCTAGCCTGTCCGGCGTTTGAGGACGAACTCGGCGGAGCCGGTGATCAACGGCGCCCAAGGCCCCCGCGCCAGAGCGGGTTTTCGGGAAGGGGCGGGGTTGGGGACTAAAGCGTTTCGAGGTCCACCGCGCGGGCCATAGCCCGATACCCCGCGTCATTCGGGTGCAGGTGGTCTCCACTGTCGTACTGGGGAGCGAGCCGATCACCATCGGAGGGATCCGCCAGCGCCCGGTCAAAGTCCACGTACGAGTCGTACTCCCCAGAAGTCCGCACCCACGCATTAAACGCATCACTCACCTTCGCAGCCCGCTCCCCGTAATGATCCGAGCCCCCCAGCGGCAGCAAAGTAGCCCCCACAACCCGCACCCCCTTCTCCTTCGCCGCCCGGATCAACTTTCGGTGCCCCGCGATGAGTTCCTCAGCGCTCACCTTCGGAGCAGGCTTGTAAGTGGGCGTATCGCTCTCGCTGAACCCGATGTCGTTCAGGCCCTCCAAAACCACCACAGTCCCCACCCCCGGCAGATCCAGCGCGTCCCGCCCGAAGCGGGCGGTCCCCCTCTCCCCGTACCAGGCGGAGTCGTTGAGGACGAGGTTGCCGCCGATACCGGCATTGAGGACCGGCCGAGGCGTCCCCGCCTTGGCGAGGCGTTCGGCAAGAGCGTCGGACCAGCGGCGGTTGAGGTCGGTGGAGGAGGCGAAGCCGTCGGTGATGGAGTCGCCGAAGAGCACGATGCCGCCGCCCCGGCGAGCACGGTCACCCGTCACGTCCACCCCCGACAGGAAGTACCAGGACTCCGTCGACTCGCCGAACGCCCCCGCCCCGGCGTCCGCGACATGATCCCCGTCCGCCCGGTAACTCGTCGCGAACGACTGCGCGTGGAAGGTCGCGGGACCCGTCGTACGGGCCAGATGCAAGGTGACTGTGACCGACTCGAAGGGTTTGATCCCCAACCCCGCCTTATCACTGGACAGTTGGCCGTGCGCCGGGATCTCCACCGACCGCCTCCCCTCGAACGTGAGGCGCCGTACCGAGCCTTCCTCGACAGCGGCGCCGCCCCCCTTCTTCGTACGCGCGATGGTCGCCCCCGCGATGTGCAGCGGCGATGTCCCGTACGCGTTGGAGAGCCGGATGCGCGCTCTGTCTCCGCCCTCGGTGACGCGCACGACCTGGCGCAGGGTCTGCCCCGAGAAGCCGTCCTCCGACCAGTTGGACTTGAAGCCCGTACTTGCGCGCTGCGGAGACGCGGCCCAGGCGGCGGTCCAGGCGGGCCCGGACGGCGACTTCGAGCCCGAGGCGTGAGCCCCCGTGACGGCGAGACCGGCCGTCAGGGCGAGCGCAGCAGCGGCGGCGACAGCGGAGTTGCGAGTGCGCGAAAGCATGGGAATCTCCGGTGAGTTGAGAGGATCGATGGTCCTTCGGTGGTCCCGTGAAGGGGACTCCTCCAAGATCCGCCCCCATCCACCCCCGATCAACGGCGATCCATGAAACGATCGTTGCGCTCAGGCTTATCGATGCAGGTCAGGGACGGGTGGCAGCGAAATGGAACGCCAAGAGCTTGAGACCTTCCTGACCCTCGCCGAAGAGCTCCACTTCGGCCGCACCGCCGAACGCCTCCTCCTCTCCCAGGCCCGCGTCAGCCAGACCGTGAAGAAGCTGGAGCGCAAGATCGGCGCCCCGCTCTTCGAGCGCACCAGCCGCAGGGTGGAGATGTCCCCGCTCGGCCGTCAGCTGTACGACGACCTGGCGCCCCTGCACCTGCGGATGGAGGCCGCCGTCGCCCGTGCCAAGGGCGTGGCGCGCGGCGTCGATGGCGAGTTGACCGTCGCCTTCCTCGGGTCGGGGGCCGGCTCGCTGACCTCCGCGATCCTGGAGACGTTCCGCGAGCGCTGCCCGCGCTGCGACGTCCGTATGCGGGAGACCCAGGTCGGCGACCCGCTCGGCGCGCTCCGAAGCGGCGAGGCCGACGTCCTGTTCACCTGCCTCCCCGTCGAGGAGCCGGACCTCACAGTCGGGCCCGTCGTCATCAACGAACCCCGCATGCTCGCCGTGCCGCTCGGCCACCGCTTCGCCGGGCGCGACAGCGTGTCCCTCGAAGAGCTCGCGGGCGAGACCTTCTTCGGCGTCGTGAACGGCGCTCCCGCCTACTGGTGGGACTTCCACATCCCGCCCCGCACCCCCAGCGGCCTCCCGATCCGCCGCGGGCAGTCCGTCGCCGGGTTCCAGGAGCTGATGACGCTGGTGGCCACCGGGCGGGGGGTGTCGCCGGTCGTCGCGTCAGTGGAGAAGTACTACTCGCGGCCCGACATCACCTTCGTACCCCTGAACGACATCCCGTCAGCCGACGTCGCGCTGATCTGGCGCACGGCCGCCGCGGGGACCCCCCGCATCGAGGCCTTCGTCCGCGCGACGCGCGACACGGTCACGGCGAACGGCGGGCCCGCCGAGTTCTAGGCGCGGGCCGATGAGCTCTAGCGCGGCGCGGCAGTTCCAGGCGCGGTGCGGTAGAAGATGCCGTGCGTGACCGCTGCCCTGACCTATTCCGCCGCATTCATCACCTTCTTCTCCGTCGTCGGGCCGCCCAAGGTGCTGCTCGCCTTCGGCGGCCTCGCGCAGAACCATCCGGTCCGCGAACTGCGGATGATCGCCCTCGTCTCGTCCGGTGCCGCCGTCGTGGTGGGCCTGATCGCGGGCTTCACCGCGCCGTGGCTCCTTGAGCTCTTCCACATCTCCACGCCCGCGCTCCAACTCGCGGGCGGGGTCATCTTCTTCATCTACGCCGTCGGCCTCGTCCTCGGCGTCCACCTCGGCTCGGACCGCGCGCATGTGGACGCGCCCGACCTCGTCAGCGGCGTACGCGAACTGCTCATGCCGTACATCGTGAGTCCGCTCGCCATGACCGCCGTGCTGATCGAGGCGGCGGCCCGCGACACCTGGTCGTGGCGTTCCACGGTCGTCGGCGCGTACGTCGCCGTCATCGCCCTGGATCTGGTCTGCGTGGTCCTGCTCGCGCGCATCCTGAGGGGCACACATCACGCGACGGTCGAACTCCTCGGCAGGCTGCTCGGCCTGCTCCTCGCGGCGGTCGGCGTAGACCTGGTCCTGGACGGGCTCGCGTCACTGGGAGTGCCGGGCCTGGACCGCATCTGACGCGTCGCCCGACGCGCTCTCCTCGACCAGCATCTCCGGGCGCCCCGTCACCAGCAGCCAGGCGGGCAGCGCCGCGACGCACAGGACCGGCAGCAGAGCGAGGTCCATCACCACGACCGCCGCCGTGAACAGGCTCAGCCAGCCCTGCCGCGTCGTGGCGAGCAGCAGGCCGAGGATGGCGCAAGTGATCCCCAGGGCGGGCGGCACCGCGTCGACGAGTGCGTGCGCGAGCATGCCGAGCGCCACGCCCACGAAGACCGCCGGGAAGATCCGCCCGCCCCGGAAGCCGCAGGTGGCGGCCACGCAGAGCGCGAGCAGCTTGACCAGGGCGAGCAGCAGCAGGTTGCCCGCGTCGTGGTCGGAGGCCTCCGCCGTCAGCTCCTTGATCTCGTCCAGGCCCTTGAAGAGGGTGAGATGGCCGCCGAGCGCACCCAGGACACCGAGTACGAGACCGCCCACCGTCAGCATCAGTACGGGATGCCCGAGCTGGCGGAAGGCGCGGTGCAGGTAGGGGAAGGCGTACACGGCGCACAGCCCGATGGCGGCTGCCGCCGTGCTGACGACCATCGCGGAGAGGATGTCGCCCCAGTGCGGCCCGTCGTACGCCTCGACGTCGATCTGGAACGTCGGGTGCGCGATGAGCACCGTGGTCAGCGCCCCCGCGCCCGCCGCGACCAGCGGCGCGAACAGCCGGTCCCACAGGGGGCGCGGGTCGGGGCCGATCACGATCTCGGAGAGGACGAGCGCCGCGGCGACCGGCGTACCGAAGAGGGCGCCGATGGTCCCCGCGGCGGCGAGCATCACCCAGTCCGTGGCGGGGGTACGAGGCATGGCTTTCATGCCGAGCGTGTAGGCGAGGGCGATGTTGATGGCCGTGATCGGGTTCTCCGGGCCGAGGCTGACGCCGCCCGCGAGCCCCACGACGACGGCGAGCGCGACGCCGGGAAGCACCCGTACCGGCAGCGGCGGATCGACCAGGCCGAGCGTCGCGGGGTCGGGCCCGGCATGCCCGGGGACCTTCCACACGATCAGCCCGACGACGAACCCCGCCGCGGTCAGCACGCCGATGATCCACCCCACCGACGTGCCCGACACCCCGACCGCGTCCGGCAACGCGTCCCACAGCAGATCCTGCAACCGCTCCGCGACGAAGCTGAGCAGCAGCAGGATCAGGCTCGACCCCACGCCGATGAGCAGGGCGGGCAGGACCAGCGGCAGCAGGGCGCGGGCCTGCGGGGTCCAGAGGGAGGGCCCGCGGCCGGACGTGGACGTGTCGGTCATGGGCCCTCCGGGTCGGCTCCCGCCTCGCGGCCGGTCAGACAGTGGGAGGCGGGGTGCGGCCCGGGCCGCCGGGGGGAGGACTGGGGTCAGCACCCGCGGAGCCCTCGGCGAACGGGCCGGGGCCGCTGGAGGTCTTGCGGGGCTCCCAGCCGCCCCCTGCCCCGGCGTCACGGCGGGCGTCGTCGCGGTCCGGGTGGTCCGTGCACAGCGCCCAGATGACGAAGATGCCGATCGCGATCGCGATCAGTGCCCAGATCGGCTGGTACGGCAGCCACATGAAGTGCAGGATGACGGAGATCGAGGCGAGCGCGACACCGCACGCCTTGGCCCAGGTCGCGCCCTTGAGGATGCCGTATCCGGTGATCGCGACGAGGATGCCGAGGATCAGGTGGATCCAGCCCCACGTCGTGAGGTTGAACTTGTAGACGTAGTCCCCGATGCGTGCGTAGACGTCGTCCTTGGCGATGCCCGCGATGCCTTCGAGGATGCCGAGGATGCCGCTGACCAGCATCAGGACACCCGCGAACATCGTGCCGCCCGACGCCCAGGGGCTTACGCCCCGAGGGTTGCTCGCTCCGCTGCTCATGGGCACCCTTTCTTCGTCGTTCAGGAGTTCACAGCGTGTGACAGCCCCGGGGCCGACGCGAGCGGGCTTAGACCGAACGAGTGGCCCCCGACTCCTTGGCGTCGCACTCGAACCAGGCCGTCTTGCCGCTGCCGTCCGTCCGCGGCTCGTATCCCCAGCGATCGGTGACGGCCGCGACGATGAGCAGCCCCCGCCCGCCCTCGGCCGGCTCCTCACCACTGCCCTGCGTGGGCAGCAGGGGACTCGCATCCGCGACCTCGACCCGCAGGCCGCGCGGGCGACGCAGGATGAGGAGCTCGCAGTGCCGGTCCGGTACGTGGCGTACGACGTTGGTGACGAGTTCGGTGAGGGCCAGCTCGGCGCAGTCGCGCAGCTCACCCATGCCCCAACTCCCCAGGTAGGCACGGAGGATGAACCGCAGGTGCCGGACGGAGTGCTCACCGAGCGTGAGGCTCATCCGGTACGCCCCGCGAACGGGCAGGGGTGGAGGGGGAGTTACGTGATTCATGTCACCAGCGTGGAGTCGGCTGGTTACACTGGGCTACGAGTTGAACTGGACGCCGCGAGGCGTTGCTTATGGGGGTGCCCCACGCATGGTCAACATCCGCGACCTCGACCCCAGCGCGTCGCCGCTGGACTACTACGGCTCGGAGCTACGCCGCTTGCGCGAGGCTGTGGGCCTGAAGCAGGGCCAGTTGGGCGGGATCATCTTCTGTACGGGCTCGCTGGTGGGCCAGATCGAGACAGCGAAGAAGGTGCCGACGAGGGATTTCTCCGAGCGGGTGGATGCGGCGCTGGGGACTGATGGGGTGTTTTCGCGGTTGGTGGGGCTGGTTCTGAAGAGCCAGCTGCCGACGTGGTTCCAGGCGTATGCGGAGCTGGAAGCCAGGGCTACGTATATCTCCACTTACCAGTGCCAGTTGGTGTACGGACTTCTACAGACGGATGGATACGCGCGTGCCGTACTCGGCGTCAGAACTGAGGACCACCTCGATGCTCGGACAGCGGCTCGGATGGAGCGGCAGCGCATCCTGGAGCGGGACAACCCGCCTCTGATGTGGGTGGTGCTCAGCGAGGCAGTGCTGCACCAGGAGATCGGCGGTCGAGAGGTGATGCGGAACCAACTCGCCCACCTGTTGGACCTGCCCAGACGCCAGGATTGGGTGAGGGTGCAGATCCTGCCGTTCGCGGCAGGCGCGCACCCCGGACTGCCAGGCACATTCACGCTCCTGCGCTTTGGTGGCGACCCCGATCTTGTCTACACCGAGGACTTCGTTCAAGGGCACATGACGGCCAACCCTCAAGCCCTCAAAGAGGGTTCGCTCCGTTACGATCATTTGCGAGCCGCCGCGCTCTCCGTGGAAGCTTCGGCGGCATTGATCGCCCGAGTAATGGAGGAGCGCTATGGGGACCAACCAGAAGCCGCCGGGCGTGCTGTGGCGTAAGTCGTCCTACAGCTCGGACACTGGCGGCGAATGCATCGAATGTGCCCCCCTCAACGGCACGGCATGGCGCAAGTCGACGTACAGCGGAACCAGCGGCGGTGAATGCGTCGAATTCGCCCCCCGCGAGGGCGGCATAGCTCTCCGCGACAGCAAGAACCCCGAAGGCCCCGCCTTCACCATCTCCCCCGGCGCCTTCGCCCACTTCGTGCAGGCTGCTGCTGACGGAGGGCTGACCGCGCCCTGAAGGGGCGCGGGGAACTGCGCGACAAGCCACGAAGTACCCGCAGCGGGAGCTACCCGCCCCCCCCCGGGCGCCTTCGCCCGCTTCGTGCAGGCTGCCGCTGACGGAGGGCTGACCGCGCCCTGAAGGGGCGCGGGGAACTGCGCGACAAGCCACGAAGCACCCGCAGCCATGCGGCGGATCCCAGGCGAACGGGCGGGGCAGGGCTCCGGAGCCCACCAGAGACCGCGCCCTGAAGGGGCGCGGGGCTGTGACATTTGCGGCTCCGCCGCGGGGCGCGACAAGCCACGACGCACCCGCAGCGGGAGCTACCCCGCAGCCCCCACCGCCCGGGTGATCTCCGCGGCCATGCGGCGGATCCCGGGCGAACGGGCCGGGCAGGGCCGGGACTTGGCCGTGGTCGGCGCCAAGCAGAAGTGCAGATAGTCGTCACCGCGGTGCAGCGCGGTACGACCACTGCCAGGCTCCGTGCAGTACGCCGGGTGCTTCCTCTCGTACGACGTGCACGGCAGCTTCTCCACCCACGTGTACCGATCCGCCCCCGGAGCCACCACGCGCCCCGCGTCGGCGACGATCCCACCCGAGGCAGCCGCCTGCGCCTCGTAGATTCCGTTGACGCGCCGCACGCGGTCGGGCGTGATCGGGTCGGGGCCCTGGAGGACCCACACGATCCGGGGCCGGTCGGCTCCGGAGCCCCCCGCATCGTGGATCTGCGAGGCCAGCGCCTTCGCGTCGGCGGCGTACCGGTCGAAGTACTTCTGCCGCTGCTTGTCGTACGTGATGCCGTCCATGCAGGGCGTGTAGCCCCACGCGTTGCCCCAGAACTGGAGGACCACGTAGTCGGGCCGCTGCTCACGCACCAGCGCGGCGGCCTTGTCCTTGTCGGGGACGAGGGAGTCCTTGCCGGTGTCGTCGAGGTAGTCGCAGAGGGTGGTGCCGGAGTAGGGCGCGCTGCGGTAGCGGGCGCCCAGGTCTGCACGGAGGAGGTCACCGAGGACGGTCTGGTTCTCCATGGCGAGGGAATCCCCGAGGTAGAGGACCTTGGGGGCCTTCTTCTGGGAATTTTCTGCGACGCGCTGGCGGGTGGTGGACGACGGCGCCGAGGCGGAGGGTTCAGCCGAGGACTCGGCGGAGGGCTTCTCCCGCGCGGCGGTTGGGGTGTCCGGGACGTCGGACGACGTACCCCCCGAGCCCGGGTCGCCGCACGCCCCGAGGAGCAGCACAGCGGCAAGCACCCCACCGATCCACGGCTTGCGCATACGTCAACTCCCGTCCAGGCAACCGAAAGAGCCCCTTAGGCAAGCACAGTCGCGCGCGCGTGAGAAGGCAGGGGGTGGCGCTCCAGGCCGTCTTCCGGCCCTCTTCCGGCCCTCTTCCGGCCCCGCATTACCCCGGACGTAATCGACCCGATCCGGCCCGCACGGCAAGCTCAAGTCATCGAAGGAACGACCCGGTTGGACAAGCCCAGGAGGCACACCATGTCCGGACACGACACTGCCGCGTACGAGACCGCCGTCGCCCGCTACTTCGAGGCCTGGAACGCCGAGGGCGCCGACAACCTGGCCAAGGCCGTGGCCGCCGCATGGAGCGAGGACGGCAGCTACACGGACCCGCTGGCTGACGTATCAGGGCACGAGTCCCTCGCCGCCGTGATCGCGGGAGCCCACGAGCAGTTCCCTGGCTTCGAGTTCAGGCAGACCGGGGCGGTCGACGGCCACCACCACATCGCCCGCTTCGGCTGGGAACTGGTGTCCGTCGCGGACGGCTCCGCCCCCGTCGCCGGTTTCGACGTCGTCACGCTCGCCGATGACGGCCGTATCCGTACGGTGCACGGCTTCTTGGACCGCGTACCCACGGCCTGAGGCCCCCCGGCCCGCCCCCCACCGGGGCGCCGCCCACCCCTCGGCGCCCCGGTGGCTTCCGCTCAGCGCGCCACGTACTGCGTGAGGATCGCCTGCACCTCGTAGATGTCGACGCCCTTGGTGAAGGTCTTCTGGATGGGCGCGGGGGAGCCGGAGATCCAGATCTTCAGCTCGGCGTCGAGGTCGAAGTGCCCGGCGGTCTCCACCGCGAAGTGCGTGATGCTGCGGTACGGGACCGAGTGGTACTCGACCTTCTTGCCGGTTATCCCCTGCTTGTCGACGAGGAGGAGGCGGCGGTCGGTGAAGAGCATGGTGTCGCGGATCAGCAGGAACGCGGCCTGCACCTGCTCGCCGTGGCCCAGCAGACGCGCGTAGTCCTGCTGCGCGGTCATCGGATCGATCGTGTGCGCGTTTCCGAACAGTGCCATGAGAAACCCCCCATTTAGTTGAACCCACAGGAATCACCGACTGTAACGCGAGGCCCGTGGGACGGGCCGGCGAAGTCTGTGTTGCTTCCGTTGTCACATCTTGGCGCGCGCGTCCGTCAGAGGAATGACAGCATCGGCAACGGCATAGGAGATCACCATGGACGCTCGTATGAACCTCTTCGGCAGCGCGCTCGCAGGCAAGGTCCTGAAGCACCTCAACTCGGCGGGCAAGGTCGTCTCGGACTCGACGCTGCCCGCCGCGACACAGGAACTGGTCAAGATCCGCGCGAGCCAGATCAACGGCTGCGGTTTCTGCACCGACATGCACACGAAGGACGCCACGCACCAGGGCGAGACCCCGACGCGCCTCAACCTCATCGCCGCCTGGCGCGAGGCCCAGGTGTTCACCGACGCCGAGCGCGCCGCGCTGGAGCTCACGGAGCAGGGGACGCGCATCGCCGACGCGGCGGGCGGCGTCACGGACGAGGCCTGGGCGGAAGCCGCCAAGCACTACGACGAGGACCAGCTCGTGGCCCTGGTGTCGCTCATCGCCCTCATCAACACCTACAACCGAGTGAACGTCATAGTCCAGCAGCCGGCAGGCGACTACCAGCCGGGCCAGTTCGGATAGCTCGTCCGGAGGGCCCGAGGGACAGCGGCAGTTCCGTCAGCCCCCGCAGCAGTGCGCTGGTGCGCCAGGTGAGTGCGGCGGGGTCGGCGGCGAAGGCCAGTCCGGGGCGTTGGGTGAGGAGGCGGCGCACGGCGATCTCGGCCTCGGCGCGGGCGAGCGGGGCGCCGAGGCAGTGGTGCAGGCCGTGGCCGAACCCGAGGTGCCCCTGCGCGCGGCGCCTGATGTCGAAGCGGTCGGGCTCGGGAAAGTGCAGGGGATCGCGGGAGGCCGCGGCGAGGGAGACCTGGACGGTGTCACCGGCGGCTATGCGGGTGCCCGCCAGGTCCAGGGGCTCGGCAGCGAAGCGGAACGCGGAGGCGTGGACGGGGGAGTTGTAGCGCAGCGACTCCTCGACGGCGCCGCCGGTCAGGCCGGGGTCGGCGCGCAGCAGGGCCAGCTGGTCGGGGTGGGCCAGCAGGGCATGGAGCGTTCCGGAGATGAGGTCGACCGTCGTCTCGTGGCCCGCGACGAGGATGAGGAAGGCCATGCCGAGGAGTTCCTCGGCGGTGAGGCCGCCGGATTCCGGCGGGGCCGCCTCCGCGGCGGGATCGCTGAGCAGGGCGAGTTCGCTGAGCAGGGTGCCGTCGGGGTCCTTGCTCTTACGGTCGATCAGCTCGGTGAGGTAGCCGGCGAGCGCGGTGCCCGCCGAAGCCGCCGTTTCCTCGGATGTGGGCATGACCAGCTCGTTCGACCAGGTGTGGAAGAGGGCCCGGTCTGCCGCGGGCACGCCGAGGAGGTCGCAGATCACCGCCACGGGCAGCGGCAGGGCGTACTGGCTCACGAGGTCTGCCGTGCCCTGCGGTGGGAGTGCGGCGAGCAGGTCGTCGGCGACGGCTTCGATCCTCGGCCGCAGCTCGGCGATCCGCCCGGGCGTGAAGTGTCCGGCCACGAGCCGACGCAGCCGGGTGTGCTGCGGGGGGTCGCTCTGGAGCATGTTGCGGCCGATGGCGTGACCGCCGTCGGTCTGCCAGGAGGACGAGTACCGGATGTCGTTGCGCAGCCGGGCATCGGTCAACGCGACCCGAGCCGCGTCGCGAGCAAGAACCAGCCAGGCCTCCCCGCTGCCAGGGACGCTGACGCGGCGCACGGGGCTCTCGGCGCGAAGGGCCGCGTAGAGGGGGTACGGGTCGATCGCCAGGTCATGGCCTTCGGGGGCCAGGTCTTCCAGGGCGGGGGCCGGCATGACGGGTCCGTTCGGTCGTGGGGCGGGAGCGTGGGACTTGCGGGGCTGGCTTGGGCTGTGGGCCGGGGTCCATGGGACAGGGCCCGTGGGCCTGGGTCCGTTGGAGTGTGACCGTTGGTTCGCGGCCGTGTGGCTCGTGACCGCTGGCTAGGGGCCATCGGGCCGTGATCTGTGGTTTGTGGCTCGATGGCGTGTGGCTGCGGGTTTGTGATCGCTGGCTGGTGATCTGTGGTTCGTGAACTGTGGTTCGTGGCTACCGGTGCGTGACTGCGGGTTTGTGATCGCTGGCTCGTGATTTGCGGTGCGTGGCTGCCGGTTCGTGGCCACCGGTGCGGGGCTGCCAGTTCGTGACCGCTGGATGGTGATCTGTGGTTCGTGGCGGTCGGTTCGGGGCCGTCGGCGCGGGGCGGTCGGCTCGGGGCAGCCGGTTCGTGCTCTTCGTGTCGGGGGCCGCGAGGTCAGAGGGCGGTCAGTGTGGGCGCGAGTGTTGTGGCCTGGTGGTGGCCCGCTCGGGCGGCGGCGTGGCGTCGGGTGTCGGCGGTCATGTCGCGGCCCATGGCGCGGCGGGCCGCCGGGTCCGGGGTGAGGAGCGTGATGTCGGTGCCCTCCGCGGCGAGTTCGGCCGCCTGCTCCCGCGCCCCGGGGTGCGGTCCGACGGCGGTGGGGATCGGGGAGACGGCAAGGACGCGCCGGTAGCCGCGGGCCAAGTGGATGTTGGTGGTGGAGCGGCTGCCGCCGTCGATCCAGCGGCGGCCCGCGACCGTCACCGGCGGCCACACCAGGGGCACCGCACAGCTGGCGGCGACGGCCTCGGCGAGGGGGACCCCGGAGCCTGCGTCGAACGTCTCCACGGCTCCGGTCACGGCGTCGACCGAGGTGATCCGCAGCGGCTGCTCGGGCCAGGCCCCCGCCCCGCGGAGCAGGCCTCCCACGGTGTCGAACACCTCGGCCTCGGGCCCGGTGCGCGCGGCGAGGGCGGCGCGGCCCAGGCGCCGCACGGAGCGCTCGGGGTCACGGGAGCCGAGCGCTGCCCACAGGAAGCGGAGCGTCTGCGGCACGGAGACCGCCAGGTCCACCCGGTCCGCCCCGGCGAGCTGGCGCTCGTACAGCTCCCTCGCCGGTTCGCCGCTCGCGAGCCGGGAGCCGAAGATCGCGCCCGCCGAGGTGCCGATGACGACGTCGGCCCGGCCGAGGTCGATGCCGGCGTCCGCGAGTCCGGCCAGGACTCCGGTCATCCACGCGCCGCCGACCGGCCCTCCGCCGCCGAGCACCAGCGCCGTCCCGTTCCCGCCCATGCCATGCCCTCCCCAGCTAAATGGGGAGTGCTCCCCACTTCTGAGTCCGACGTTAACATCCCTACCGGGGAGTGGTCCCCACTTGGCAGGAAGGTCGACAGGAAGGTCGGCAGGGACAGTGGCGATGACCGGCGATTCACCCCGCGCGACGCCCCCACGTCGCCGCGACGCGCGACGCAACTGGGACCTCTTGGTGGACGCCGCCCGCGAGGTGTTCGCGGAGCAGGGCCTTGAGGCGCCGCTGGACGTGATCGCCCGCCGGGCAGGCGTGGGGAACGCGACGCTCTACCGGAACTTCCCCACCCGCGCCGCCCTCGTCGACGCCGTCTTCCACGACCTCCTGACGGGCACGATGGCCGCGGGCGATCAGGCCCGGACGGCCCCGGACGCCTGGGCGGCGCTGAACGAGTACCTCCGGGCCGTCTTCGTCACGCTGGCCGCCGACCGAGGCACCAACGACCTCATGACCACCCGCCTGGAGGGCGTGGACGCGCTGCGGGCCGTGCACGCCCACAACCGCGAGACGGTGGACATCCTGCTGAGCCGGGGCCGAGCCCAGGGCACGGTCCGCGCCGACGCGACCACCGAGGACGTCCTGTTCGCACTGGCCGCCCTGGGCCGCGCCATCCCGGCCCTGACCACGGCGACCACCCCCGACGCCTGGCGCCGCCCCCTGGTCCTGCTCCTGGACGGCCTGCGCGCCGCACCGGCCACGACGCCGCTCCCCGATACCGCCCTCACCGCCGACCAACTCGCCGAAGTCCTTGGGGAGTTGGGCCGAAAGCGCTAGGCGCGGGCGCGTCAGTGCTGGGCGCGGGGCCGTCGTGGTGGTCTGCCGGCGAGCCAGTACATGGCGTATGTCACGGCTATGAGGAAGTCCGTCGCCAGCCAGACCGAGACGATCACGCCGACCCCGATCGTGGTGCCGATGGTCTCGCCGCTGACGGCGCCTGCCACGACCCAGGCGAGAAAGACGGCCTGGATCGCCAGAAAGACCCCGAAGAAGACGCGATGACCCTTCCCCGGGGAGTGGATCTCGCTCATGGCCCCGTCCTTCCAAGAGGCACTACCTCCCATTGTGCTCTTGTGATCGAGTCATGAGCAGGCATGAGCAGGCGTGATCGGGGCCCGGAGCAGCAAAAAGGCCCAGGTCGCTCGACCTGGGCCTCAACTGTGGAGCGGGTGACGAGAATCGAACTCGCACTCTCAGCTTGGGAAGCTGATGTTCTACCACTAAACTACACCCGCGAAAGACACCGTCTGTGGCGGTGTCGTAACGTCGCACACTCTACCTCATCCCAGGCCCCGGGCGCTTTTGCCGTGGGGCCTGCGTGCTGTCCGGGGCGTGGATGGCGCTTCGGGACGCGGGAGTTGGGGCGTACGGTGAGAGACCGGAGTGCCGCCTGGAGGGGCGCCCCTTTCGTCCCGTAATGTGGCCTTTCGTCGTCAGCTCGCGTACGAGCAGGTGCGGGACGCTGCGAGCTCAACTACGGCAATGGGGAAGGGACTCGAGGACTTGATGGAGCGCACCGTCGTCCGATGTGCCGAAGGGCACGTGTTCAGCACTGCTTCGTTCCCGATGCAGAAGGCCGACCGGCTCGGACCCGGCCGTCTCATCCGCTGTCCACGATGCGCCCGGTTGCGGCATGCCGTGCCGGTCGTGTCGCAGAAGAGGTAGGCGGAGAAGAGAACGACAGCGCGTGGGGCCGTCCGATTGGGGCGGGCCCGCGCGCTCTGCGTATCCTCGGTGCGTGCTTCTCTCAGACAAGGACATCCGGGCCGAGATCGACGCCGGACGAGTACGGATCGATCCGTACGACGAATCCATGGTGCAGCCCTCAAGCATCGACGTGCGGCTCGACCGGTACTTCCGGGTGTTCGAGAATCACCGCTACCCACACATCGACCCCTCCGTCGAGCAGGCCGACCTGACGCGGCTCGTCGAGCCCGAGGGCGACGAGCCGTTCATCCTGCACCCCGGCGAGTTCGTGCTCGCCTCGACGTACGAGATCATCAGCCTGCCCGACGACCTCGCGAGCAGGCTGGAGGGGAAGTCCAGCCTGGGGCGGCTCGGGCTCGTGACACATTCCACGGCCGGGTTCATCGACCCCGGCTTCTCCGGGCACGTGACGCTGGAGCTCTCCAACCTCGCGACGCTGCCCATCAAGCTCTGGCCCGGCATGAAGATCGGCCAGCTGTGCATGTTCCGGCTGACCTCGCCCGCCGAGTCGCCCTACGGGTCGGAGCGGTACGGGTCGCGTTACCAAGGGCAGCGCGGGCCGACCGCCTCCCGTTCCTTCCTCAATTTCCATCGGACCCAGGTGTGACATCCAGCATGAGTGACGTGCGCGAGAACCTTACGTACGAGAAGTTCGGCGACGCGGTGCGTGAGCTCGCGCAGACGATCGCCGACGACGGGTACGAGCCCGACATCATCATCTCCATCGCCCGCGGTGGCGTCTTCGTCGCGGGCGGGCTCGCGTACGCGCTCGACTGCAAGAACATCCACCTGGTCAACGTGGAGTTCTACACGGGGGTCGGGACGACCCTGGAAATGCCCGTCATGCTGGCGCCCGTGCCCAACGCCATAGACTTCACCGACAAGAAGGTGCTCATCGCCGACGATGTCGCCGACACCGGGAAGACGCTGAAGCTCGTGCACGACTTCTGCCTCGATCACGTGGCCGAGGTGCGCAGCGCGGTGATCTACGAGAAGTCGCAGTCGCTCGTGAAGTGCGAGTACGTCTGGAAGCGCACCGACGACTGGATCAACTTCCCCTGGAGCGTCGAGGCGCCCGTCGTGCGGCGTGCCGGGCAGGTTCTGGACGCCTGAGGTGTGACGACGAATGGAGAAGGGCCCCGGCGGAGCATCCGCCGGGGCCCTTCTCCGTCTCAAGTACCAGTACGTCTCAAGTGCTAGAACGTGCCCAGCTTGATGATCGCCAGCAGCGCGAGCAGCTGGATCGACGCCGCGCCCAGCGCCTTCGGCCACGGCAGGTCGTGCGACTTGCTCACCATCGCCGTGAGCAGCGCGCCCGCGGCGATCCAGGTCACCCAGCCGAGCAGCTGGACGAAGGGCTGGCCGCCGCCGAGGAACATCGCGACGACCACGCGGGGTGCGTCCGTGATGGACATGATCAGCATGGAGAGGCCGACCGTCGGCTGCCAGGCGCCGTCGCCGCCGAGCTGGCGGGCCAGGGTGTGCGTGACCACGCCCAGGATGAAGGCACTGATCGTGATCGCGACGGCCGTCGTCAGGACGTACGGGACGGCCGTGGAGAGCGTGGCGCTGATGGCGTCCTCGCGGGCGCCGTCGAAGCCGAAGATCGCGAGGAGGCCGTAGAGGAACGTCACGATGACGGCCGGGGCCCACATCGCGTAGTCCCGCATCTGGAGGAACGTCGGTCCCGGGCGCAGCACGATGCCGCGCAGGAGGTCCTTCCAGTGCAGGCGGGGCCCCACCGGGGCGGGGGCCTGGCCCGCGCGGTAGGTGTCGCCCTGGTTGTACGGGTCCTCGCCTATGGAGAAGGCCTGGGTGTGACCGGGGTTGTTGGCGGCGTACGGATCGAAGCCGCCCTGGCCGCCCTGCCCCGGGTCTCCCTGACCGCCGAAGTACTCCGGCTCGCCGTGGTTGCCGCCCGCCTGCGGCCATTGCTGCCCGCCGTACCCGCCCTGGCGGCCCTGACGGCCCTGGCCGCCCTGGCCGTACGGGGGCTGCTGCCCGCCGTACTGCTGCGAGGGCGGCTGAGGGTAGCCGTACGGAGGCTGCTGGCCCTGGGGGGCCTGCTGCCCGTACGGCTCCTGCCGCGGTCGTTGTTGGGGTCGCGCTTGCGGGGTGCGGTTGTCCCGGCCGCGTCCGATCCTGAATCCAGCCACGAATCGAACGTACCTGGTCTGAAGGGTCCGGGTCGTCCCTCCTCGGGAGGAGAGAGGCTTTGCCGCTGACCTGTGACAACCCTTAGGGGGACCCTGAGGGGTTTTCCTCAGGGTCCCGGTGCCGCCACGGTCCTGGGGGACCGGCTACTTCCCGAGCACCGCCCCGTACGCCAGCGGGTCCAAAGAGGCGGGCAGGCCCAGGGAGTTCGGGGTGACGACCGAGCCGCCGGCCTTGGCGCCGGGCAGGTCCCAGACGCCGCCCGCGGCGGAGTTCTCACCGGGCGCGGCGACCGACAGATCCGGGACGCCGTCGCCGTTGTGGTCGCCGAAGGCGAGGGCCCCGCCGAAGAGGTCGCCCGCCTGGGCGACGCCCAGGATGCCGGGGGAATTCTGCTGGTAGGCGACCGTCCCCGCGTTCGCCGCGCCCGCCGGGTCGAGCAGGCCCATCTCGCCGCCCTTCAGGACGGTGACGCTGCCCGCCTTCGCCGCGCTGCCGATGGCTTCGCCCGGGGCGCCCGCGATCAGGTCGTCGTGACCGTCGGCGTCGATGTCCGCCACGGCGAGCGCGTCACCGAAGCCGTCACCGAAGCCGTCACCGGTCTCGGCGACGCCGGGCATGCCCGCGGTGTCCTGGTTGAACGTCTGCTGCTCCCAGCCGAAGCTGCCGTTGGCGCCGCCGAAGCGGATGTGGATGCCGCCGCCCTTGGTGAGCTCCTCGGGGCCGCAGGGGTCGTCGATGTTCTCGTCGGCGTTCTCGCGGCAGTTGCCGAGGGCGAGGTCGTCGTAGCCGTCGCCGTTGAAGTCGCCGGACGCGAGGGCGTTCGCGGCGCCGTTGGAGTTGTTCCAGAAGTTGAGCATGGAGCCTTCGTCCTTGTTCCAGCCGTAGAGGCGGACGTGGGACTGGGTGTAGGGCTGGTTCTTCGTGTAGTAGCCGAGGGCGAGGTCGGGGCGTCCGTCGGTGTCGAAGTCGCCGGTCGTCATGACGGGGGCGCGTCCGCCCATGCGGTCGGCCATGATCGGCTGGGTCCGGGCGGCGAGCGGGTTGAAGTTGGCGACGACCTGGTCCTTGCCGCCGATGGCGAGGTCGACGTCCGTGTCACCGGTGAAGTCGGCGGCGACCAGGGAATTCCCGTACACGTCACCGGACTTCGCGCCCCGGGCGGCGGTGTTGGCCAGGGCGAAGCCGTCGCCGGTGCCGTAGAGGACGGTGACGGAGCCGGCGTCGGTCGCGGCGTCGATGTCCTCGCCGGGAGCGCCGATGACGAGGTCGGCGTACTTGTCGTCGTCCACGTGCGCGGCGACGACGGAACCGCCGAACCGGTCACCGCTCTCCGGGGTGCCGGGCACCTCGACGGTGGCCTGGGTGATCCGCCGCACGCTGTGCGGCCCCGGCCCGTACTCCCCGCCGAACACGACGCTCACGTACCCGGCCTTGGCCTTGCCGTCGACGGTGCCACTGGGCACGCCGACGAAGAGGTCCTCGTACCCGTCCCCGTCGAAGTCGGCGGAGAGCGGGGCGGGGCCGGGCGCGGCGGTGGCGGTGGCCGCGAGGGGGAGGGTGAGGCCGGTGGCGGTCAGGGCGGTGGTGGCGGCCAGGGCGAGGATGCGGGCGCGCGGGGACACAGTGGGCACGGAGCGCTCCAACTTGTATGGATACAGGGTGAGTTGATGGGCGATCAGGTGAGGCGCGCCGGCTGCGCCGCTGCCTTGCTTCACCTGTGTGACACGCGGAGTTGGCCCAGGGTTGCCCTCCGGGCGGAGCCGGGCCCGCACGGAGGGGTGCGGGCCCGGGGATCAGCGGGGACGAGCGGGGGCTCAGTCGGCGAAGTTGAAGCCGAGGCTCGGTGTGCCCGTGGCCGAGATGCCGACCGTGGACGTGTAGACGCCGGAGCTGCCCGAGAGGGTGCCGTCGGGTCCTGAACCCAGGATGTACACCGCGCCGTTGGAGCCGTTCTCGCCGGACGCGCCTACGGAGACATCTCCCCGGCCGTCCGCGTTCAGGTCGTCGACGTGGACGTCCGAGCCGAAGTAGTCGTTCTCCTCATTGGAGTTGGGGACGCCCGGGGTGTCCTGGCTGTAGAGGACCGAGCCCGCCGTGGAGAGGCCGGAGCCGTCCGCCGCACCGTAGATGACGGTGACCGAGCCCGCGTCGGCGACGCCGTTCAGGTCCTCGCCGGGGGAGCTCGCGACCAGGTCGAGGTGGCCGTCTCCGTTGATGTCGCCGAGGTCGAGCTCCTGGCCGAACGAGTCGCCCTTCTCGCTGCCGCCCGGGACACCCGATGTGTCCTGGGTGATGGCCTGGCTGTCGCCGTACGGGCCGTTCGCGTTGCCCTTCACGACGTACACCGTGCCGCCCTTGTGGGCGCCGTCGATGCCCTCGTCCCAGGTGAGGCCGATGATGATGTCGCCGTAGCCGTCGCTGTCCGTGTCGCCCACGTCGGTGATGTGGCCGGCGGGCAGCCGCTGCACGCCGTTCGTGGTGACGCCGTTCGCGCTGCCCGGCAGCCAGAGGTTGGCGTTGTAGCCGTCGGCGGTGGAGAAGCCGTTGACGATCAGGTCGTCCTCGCCGTCGCCGTTGACGTCCCCGGAGTGCAGGGTGAAGGGGCCCGCGCCTTCGCCGCTGTGGATGGGCGGGAGCACGGTGTAGCGGCCGCCGGTGGCGCCGGAGCGGGAGATCCCGCCGTCGAAGATGTCGATGGTGGCCGCGCCCGACGTGGAGCCGACCGCGAGGTCGTCCTTGCCGTCGCCGTCGAAGTCGCCCGCCTGGATCGGGCCTCCGAACCCGTCGTGCTTGGTGGGGCGCGGGTCCTTGATCGTGGAGCCGCCGGACAAGCCGCCGGGGGAGCCCCACAGGACCTGGACGGTGCCGCCGTCGGCGTCCGAGCCGACGTCCTCGCCGACCGCGCCGACGGCGAGGTCGTCGTAACCGTCGCGGTCGAAGTCGCCGAACGCGGTGTCGGCGCCGAAGATGTCGCTCTTCTCGGCGGCGCCGGGCACGCCCGCGCTGTCCTGGCTGTACGTCACGTGGCGCTGCTCGGTGCCGCCGTACGTGACGACGACCTGGCCCGCCTTGTCCTTGCCGCCCACGCCGGCGAGCGGGGCGGACGTGGCGAGGTCGGCCACGCCGTCGCCGTTGAAGTCGGCGTCGTCCGGCTGGGTGGCCGCGGGGGCCGCCGTCGCGGAGGTCGCCGAGAGGGTGAGGAGTCCGCCTGTGAGGGCCGCGGCGGCGGCTGTCGCCGCGGCCAGGCGGCCGGGTCTGTGCGAGGTGGGGCGCTTGTGCTTGGGCACGGGGGCTCCTTGGTGGTTGTCGCCTCAGGGGGGGGTGGACTGACCCCGGCCGGGCGGAGAGCCTCGGCCCGGCCGGGAAAACTCGGATCGCTCGGCGGAACAGCCGGTCCGGGAGAACTCGGCTCGCTCGCTACCGGCTCAGCACGGCCCCGTACCCACTGGCGCCGGAGAGCCCCAGCTTTCCGGGAGTCACCGACGTCACCGCCGGGCTCGGGCCGTCCGGGGGCGTTTCCGCGTACCAGACACCGCCCGACTTCGCGTCCTCGCCGGGCGTGCCCACGGCGAAGTCCGGGAGCCTGTCGCCGTTGTAGTCGCCCGCGGTGACCGCCGCGCCGAGGCGGTCGCCCGCCTCCGCCGTGCCCGCGACTCCCGCGGTGTTCTGGCTGAAGGCGGGGCCCGCGAGGTCCGTGCCCGTGCCGGTCGAGGTGAGGAACCAGTACGTGCCCGCGTTCTCGGCGGTGCCGACCGACTCCGTCTCGGACCCGGCGATCAGCTCGTCGCGGCCGTCCTGGTCGGTGTCGGTGGACGCGAGGCGCCGCCCGAAGTCGTCCCCGGCCTCCGGGCTGCCGCCGACCTGCGGACCGCTCTGCGTCGTGCAGGAGGCGGGCCCGCCCAGCGTGGTGCCCTTCTTGCCGTACACGGTGAGGATCGCGCCGCCGAGACGGTCCTCGCAGGCCGTGGCCTCCGCCTCGGGGTTGGGCTGGACGTTGCCGATCGCCAGATCCGCCGTGTCGTCCCCGTCGAAGTCACCGGTGGCGAGCCCGGTGTCGGTGCTGTCACCCGTGGCCCACGTCGTCCTCCACTCGCCCGTGCCCGCGTCGCGGCTCTTCACCGTCGTACCGCTGACCTCCATGCCGTCGTAACTGAAGGCGAGGTCGTCCGCGCCGTCCCCGTCGAAGTCACCGGCGACCAGCGCGCGAGGTCCCGCGAAGTGCCAGCCCTCGACGCGGGACAGGTCGGCGGGAGAGCCCGCGGTGAAGGGGCCGGGACGCACCGAGACCGAACTGGTCTCGTCGAAGTGGGTGTTGAGGGCGATGTCCTCGTCGCCGTCCTCGTCGAAGTCCCCGCTCGCGAGCAGCTGGCCGTAACTGCCGTCGCTGACACCGCCGTTGGCCGCGGTGAAGCCGCCCTTGAAGCCACCGGGCGCACCCCACACGACGGCGACGGTGCCCGCGGAGAGGCCCGCGTCGTTGTCCTCGTCGGGCGCGCCGACGATCAGGTCGCTGTAGCCGTCGCCGTTCATGTCGTTCGAGTCGACGGCCGTGCCGAACGCGTCGCCCGCCTCTGCGGTGCCTGGCACGCCCGCCGTGGACTGGCTGACGGTGGTCGAGCCGTGCTTGCCGAGGCCGGACGCGCCGCCCCACACCACGTTGACGTAACCGGCCTTGGCCTTGCCGTCGACCGTCGCGCCCGGCACGCCGACCGCGAGGTCCGCGTAACCGTCGTTGTTGTAGTCGGCCGTTGGAACGGCGGGCTCGGCGGCGGACGCGCCGCCCGCGGTCAGGCTCGCGACGCCGAGCACGGTCGCGGCGATGGCCAGATTACGTACGCGCACACGGGACTCCCGGGAGTGGGGAAATACTTCCGGGGGTGTGACTTGCGGGGCGTACGAATGGTTGTGCGACGGGGGCGATGAGGTGACGTTCAGGTGAACCAGGGGCGGCCCGTGGGCGGAACCCCTACGCCCCGTCCCCCAGGGCGAGGAACTCCCGCGTGGAGAACGTCAGTTGAGGCTTACGCGCGACAAGGTCCGCCTCTGCCCCGCGATAGACCCCCACGGTGTCCTCGCCGTCTCCCTGATACGTCCGCAGGATGAGATCGGCCCGCTTGTCCCCGTCGAAGTCCGCGACAGCGACCACCTGCGTGGTGCCCTTCGCGGAGGGGACGACGGTGGCCGTGGCGTTCGCGCCGAGCCCCGCAGCCCGCCCCCGGAAGACCCGCACCTCCCCAGCGCCGCCGCCACTCCCGCCGCCCCCGCTCAGGACGAGCTCGCTCAGGCCGTCCCCGTCGAAGTCACCCGCGTTCACGGCCGCGTTCTTCGCCTCCAGCGTGGAGCGCAGGGTGCCGGGCACGTCGTAGCGCAGGGCGACTCCGTTCGGGCCCGCGATGGCCGCGTCGGTCGCCGCCCTGCCCTTGCCGAAGCGCCCGAACGCGGTGTCCGTGCCCGCGGGGAAGAGCACCCCGGTCTCGGCGGGGCCCTTCGGGCCGCCCAGGACGAGGGCGCCGGCGGCGGCACCGGACGCGTTCGCGGCCTTGCGGACGAGGAGGTCGTCGTAGCCGTCGCGGTCGACGTCCGTGGCCTTGCCGGTGACGAGGTCGTTGCCGGGCGCCGGCAGCGGCTTGCCCGCGGCGCGCGGGGCGCCGGTCCGCTTGAAGGGGCCGCGCAGGAAGGTGAGCCGGGCGCCGCTCGCGTGCAGGACGAGGTCGCTCGCGCCGTCGCCGTCGAAGTCCCCGCACACCGGCTGGTCGGACCAGTCGTTGCCGATGCGGGACTGCTTGGGCACCTGCACCTTCACGGCCTTGCCCGTCAGGCCCCGGGCCGAGCCGAAGAGGATCTGAAGCGGCACGGGCGGCTGGCCGACGCCGTCGTAGGGCGGGTCGGTGGAGACCAGCAGATCGGTGAACCCGTCCTTGTCGAGGTCGCAGGAGGCCTCCGACTCGAAGGCCGCGGGCAACTCACCCTTCGTACGCGCCCCGTTGGCCTGCGCACTCAGCAACTGCCGCGCCCCGGGCCGCAGTCCGTTCTTCGACCCGTAGACGACACCGATGCCCGCGTCGTCGCCGTGGCCGCTGTGCACGAGGTCGTCGAGTACGAGGTCGGGGGCGCTGTCACCGTTGAAGTCGTCCTCGACCTTGCTGCCCTTGCCGCGGGGGACGGGCTCCTGGGGAGTGCCCTTGCCCGTCATGCTGACGGGCCGGTGCCGTGCGTCGGGCTTGGCCGCCTCGTCGTTGCCGCCGCCGCATCCGGCGAGCAGCAGCGCGCAGCTGACGGCGAGAGCCGTACCCACGACACCGCCACGTCTGACGCCACGCATGTCACGTATCCCGGCACTCCGCATGCCCATCACCCGCCCCGACCGCCCCACCCGACAACAACCAGCACATGATGCCCCCCTCCCGCTCCACACGAAAGGCCGGTCCCGCCCCGGAGGGCGGAACCGGCCTGAAGGCGGTGCGGGAGTGGCTACTTCACCGGCTCGGGCTCCGGCTCGTCCGCGGTCTCTGACTCACCGGCGGGGTCCACCGGGGTCTTCACGGAGTCGAGAAGGAGCTGCGCGACGTCCACGACCTGGAGGGACTCCTGGGCCTTGCCGTCGTTCTTCTTGCCGTTGACGGAGTCGGTGAGCATCACCAGGCAGAACGGGCAGGCGGTCGACACGATGTCGGGGTTGAGGCTGAGCGCCTCGTCGACCCGCTCCGTGTTGATGCGCTTGCCGATCCGCTCCTCCATCCACATCCGCGCGCCACCGGCGCCGCAGCAGAAGCCGCGCTCCTTGTGGCGGTGCATCTCCTGCTGGCGGAGGCCGGGGACGGCGGACATGATCTCGCGCGGGGGCGTGTAGATCTTGTTGTGCCGGCCCAGGTAGCACGGGTCGTGGTAGGTGATGAGGCCCTCGACGGGCGTCACCGGGATCAGCTTGCCCTCGTCGATGAGGTGCTGGAGCAGCTGCGTGTGGTGGATGACCTCGTAGTCGCCGCCGAGCTGCGGGTACTCGTTGCCGAGGGTGTTGAGGCAGTGCGGGCAGGTCGCGACGATCTTCTTCGCGGTCTTCGGCTTGGCCGACTCGGGCGTGACCTTGCCGTCGTCGTCGAGCTCCTCGCCGAACGCCATGTTCAGCGCCATCACGTTCTCCTGGCCGAGCTGCTGGAACAGCGGCTCGTTGCCCAGGCGGCGGGCGGAGTCACCGGTGCACTTCTCGTCGCCGCCCATGATCGCGAACTTGACGCCCGCCATGTGGAGCAGCTCCGCGAAGGCCTTGGTGGTCTTCTTCGCGCGGTCTTCCAACGCGCCCGCGCAGCCGACCCAGTAGAGGTACTCGACCTCGGTGAGGTCCTCGATGTCCTTGCCGACGACCGGCACCTCGAAGTCGAGCTCCTTGAGCCACTCGAGGCGCTGCTTCTTGGCGAGACCCCAGGGGTTGCCCTTCTTCTCCAGGTTCTTGAGCATCGTCCCGGCCTCGGAGGGGAACGCGCTCTCGATCATCACCTGGTAGCGGCGCATGTCGACGATGTGGTCGATGTGCTCGATGTCCACCGGGCACTGCTCGACGCAGGCGCCGCAGCTGGTGCAGGACCACAGGACGTCGGGGTCGATGACGCCGTTCTCCTCGGCGGTGCCGATGAGGGGCCGCTCGGCCTCCGCGATCGCCGCCGCCGGTACGTCCTTCAGCTGCTCCTCGGTGGCCTTCTCGTTGCCCTCCATGTCCTTGCCGCCGCCCGCGAGGAGGTACGGGGCCTTGGCGTGCGCGTGGTCGCGCAGCGACATGATCAGGAGCTTCGGGGAGAGCGGCTTGCCGGTGTTCCAGGCGGGGCACTGCGACTGGCAGCGGCCGCACTCGGTGCACGTACTGAAGTCGAGGAGGCCCTTCCAGGAGAACTGCTCGACCTGGCTGACACCGAAGACGGCGTCCTCGGCCGGGTCCTCCCAGTCGATCGGCTTGCCGCCGGACGTCATGGGCTGGAGCTCGCCGAGCGTCGTGGAGCCGTCCGCGTCGCGCTTGAACCAGATGTTCGGGAAGGCGAGGAAGCGGTGCCAGGCGACGCCCATGTTCGTGTTGAGCGCGACGGTGATCATCCAGATGAAGGACGTCGCGATCTTCACCATGGCGAAGAAGTACGTGAGGTTCTGCAGCGTGGAGAGGTCCATGCCGCCGAACCACGAGACGAACGGGTACGAGATGAAGAACGACGCCTCGTAGCTGTCCACGTGGTGCTGGGCACCCTCAAGGGCGTGCAGCGTGAAGATGCAGACGCCGACGATGAGGATGACGGCCTCGACGAAGTACGCCTGGCCCTTCTTGGAGCCCGCGAACCGGGACTTGCGGCCCGGCTTGTCGGGGTTGCTCAGCTGCCGGATGACGATCAGCGTCAGGATGCCGAGCACCGTCATCGTGCCGATGAACTCGACGAAGATGTTGTACGGCGCCCACTCGCCGATGATCGGCAGCATCCAGTCGGCCTTGAAGAGCTGGCCGAAGGCGTTGACGATGGTCAGGAGCAGCGAGAAGAAGCCCACCGCCACGAACCAGTGCGCGACGCCGACGACGCCCCAGCGGTTCATACGGGTGTGGCCGAGGAACTCCTTGGCCACGGTGACGGTGCGCTGCACGGGCTGATCGGTGCGGGTGCCTGCCGGGACGGACTGGCCGAGCCGCATGAACTGGTAGATCTGCACGATGGCACGGCCGAACAGCGCGACGCCGACCGCGATTAGGACCAGCGACACGATGATCGCGGCGAGTTGCATTTGGGGGCTCCTCGGGCCTGCGAGGCGAACTATTACTAAGCGGTAACTTATGCAGTCCGTCTGAGACTACCCACTTACTCAGCCGCACTGTAGCCAGCGAGGCGGTGATCTGCGTCGCTCAGGCAACCCTTGCCGAGTCGCGGCTGCCGGGGGCGCCCCGAAGGGGCGCGGGGAACTGCGCGACCAGCCACGGCGGACCCGCAGACGGCTACCCGGCGGGGCCCGGGTTGCGCGTAAGCGCGGGATAAGAGTTGAGCCCCCAAGACTCAGCTCTGTTGACGCCGGCGCAGCGGTCATGCATTGTTGAGTCAGATCCACTCAAGAGTTACATCTGGAGGAACCGAAATGGCACGTGCGGTCGGCATCGACCTGGGCACGACTAACTCTGTCGTCAGCGTTCTTGAAGGCGGCGAGCCCACCGTCATCACCAACGCCGAGGGCGCCAGGACCACGCCGTCCGTCGTCGCCTTCGCGAAGAACGGCGAGGTGCTTGTCGGCGAGGTCGCCAAGCGCCAGGCGGTCACGAACGTCGACAGGACCATCCGTTCGGTCAAGCGCCACATGGGCACTGACTGGAAGGTGGACATCGACGACAAGGGGTTCAACCCCCAGCAGATCTCGGCGTTCATCCTGCAGAAGCTGAAGCGCGACGCGGAGTCGTACCTGGGCGAGAAGGTGGCCGACGCGGTCATCACCGTCCCGGCGTACTTCAACGACTCGGAGCGCCAGGCCACCAAGGAGGCCGGCGAGATCGCGGGCCTGAACGTCCTGCGCATCGTCAACGAGCCGACGGCCGCCGCTCTGGCGTACGGCCTCGACAAGGACGACCAGACGATCCTCGTCTTCGACCTCGGTGGCGGCACCTTCGACGTGTCCCTCCTGGAGATCGGCGACGGCGTCGTCGAGGTGAAGGCCACGAACGGCGACAACCACCTCGGTGGTGACGACTGGGACCAGCGCGTCGTCGACTACCTGGTCAAGCAGTTCAACAACGGCCACGGCGTGGACCTCTCCAAGGACAAGATGGCGCTCCAGCGCCTGCGCGAGGCGGCCGAGAAGGCCAAGATCGAGCTGTCCTCCTCCACGGAGACCACGATCAACCTCCCGTACATCACGGCGTCCGCCGAGGGCCCGCTGCACCTGGACGAGAAGCTCACGCGCGCCCAGTTCCAGCAGCTCACGTCCGACCTTCTGGAGCGCTGCAAGACGCCGTTCCACAACGTCATCAAGGACGCGGGCATCCAGCTCTCCGAGATCGACCACGTCGTTCTCGTCGGTGGCTCGACCCGTATGCCCGCCGTCGCGGAGCTCGTCAAGGAGCTGACCGGCGGCCAGGACGCCAACAAGGGTGTGAACCCCGACGAGGTCGTCGCCATCGGCGCCGCCCTCCAGGCCGGTGTCCTCAAGGGCGAGGTCAAGGACGTCCTGCTCCTCGACGTCACCCCGCTGTCCCTCGGTATCGAGACCAAGGGAGGGATCATGACCAAGCTCATCGAGCGCAACACCACGATCCCGACCAAGCGCTCCGAGATCTTCACGACGGCCGAGGACAACCAGCCGTCCGTCCAGATCCAGGTCTACCAGGGCGAGCGCGAGATCGCGGCGTACAACAAGAAGCTCGGAATGTTCGAGCTCACGGGCCTGCCGCCGGCCCCGCGCGGTGTCCCGCAGATCGAGGTCGCCTTCGACATCGACGCCAACGGCATCATGCACGTGACGGCCAAGGACCTCGGCACCGGCAAGGAGCAGAAGATGACCGTCACCGGCGGCTCCTCGCTGCCGAAGGACGAGGTCGACCGCATGCGCCAGGAGGCCGAGCAGTACGCGGACGAGGACCACAAGCGCCGCGAGGCCGCCGAGTCCCGCAACCAGGGCGAGCAGCTCGTCTACCAGACGGAGAAGTTCCTCACCGACAACGCGGACAAGGTCCCCGGTGACGTGAAGACCGAGGTCGAGTCGGCCGTCGAAGAGCTGAAGGAGAAGCTCAAGGGCGACGACACGGCGGAGATCCGCACGGCCACCGAGAAGGTCGCGGCCGTCTCGCAGAAGCTCGGCCAGGCCATGTACGCGGACGCGCAGGCCGCCGGCGCCGAGGGCGCTGCCCCGGGTGCCGAGGGCGGCGAGGCTCCGAACATGTCCAAGGACGACGACGTGGTCGACGCCGAGATCGTCGACGACGAGAAGCCGAACGACACGAAGGGCGGCGCCGCATGACCGAGGAGACTCCGGGCTTCGGCGAGAACGCCGAGAAGCCCGACGTCCCCTCCGGCGCCACCCCTGATGACGCGGCGCCGCAGGCCGCCGAGCCCTCCACCGAGGAGGGCCCGGCGGCCCCGGCCGGGGACGCAAGCAATGCGAGTCAGCAGACTCAGTCGGCTCAGTCGGCTCAGGACGTGGGCCTGATCGCCCAGCTGGACCAGGTGCGTACGGCGCTCGGCGAGCGCACGGCGGACCTCCAGCGGCTCCAGGCCGAGTATCAGAACTACCGCCGCCGTGTGGAGCGGGACAAGGTCACGGTCAAGGAGATCGCCGCGGCGAACCTCCTGTCCGAGCTCCTCCCGACCCTCGACGACATCGGCCGCGCCCGTGAACACGGTGAGCTGGTCGGCGGCTTCAAGTCGGTCGCGGAGGCCCTTGAGACGGTCGTCGCCAAGATGGGCCTCCAGCAGTTCGGCAAGGAGGGCGAGCCCTTCGACCCGACGATCCACGAGGCACTGATGCACTCGTACGCGCCCGACGTCACCGAGACGACGTGCGTCGCGATCCTGCAGCCGGGGTACCGCATCGGCGAGCGCACCATCCGCCCCGCGCGGGTGGCCGTGGCCGAGCCGCAGCCGGGCGCGCAGACGGTCAAGGGCGAGGCCGAGACCGCCACGTCCACGGACTCCGCCGACGCGGCGGAGGACAAGGAGACCGGTGGCGGCCCGGACGAGGGCTGACATGACGGAGCTGTTGTGAAGCGAGAGGAGGGACGTCGGGGATGAGCACCAAGGACTTCATCGAGAAGGACTACTACAAGGTCCTCGGCGTCCCCAAGGACGCCACCGAAGCCGAGATCAAGAAGGCGTACCGGAAACTCGCACGCGAGAACCACCCGGACGCCAACAAGGGAAACGTCAAGGCGGAGGAGCGCTTCAAGGAGATCTCCGAGGCGAACGACATCCTCGGTGACCCCAAGAAGCGCAAGGAGTACGACGAAGCGCGTGCTCTCTTCGGCAACGGCGGCTTCAGAGCCGGTCCCGGAGGCGCGGGCGGCGGCGGTTCGTTCAACTTCGACCTGGGCGACCTCTTCGGAGGCGGCGCCCCGGGCGGTGGAGCGGGCGGCGCCGGCGGCGGCTTCGGGGGCGGTCTGGGTGACGTCTTCGGGGGCCTGTTCAACCGAGGCGGCACGGGTGCGGGCGGCGCGGGCACGCGTACGCAGCCCCGGCGCGGCCAGGACATCGAGTCCGAGGTCACGCTGAGCTTCACGGAGGCGGTGGACGGGGCGACGGTCCCGCTCCGGATGTCCTCCCAGGCTCCCTGCAAGGCCTGTTCCGGCACCGGCGACAAGAACGGCACACCGCGCGTGTGCCCGACCTGCGTCGGCACGGGCCAGGTCTCGCGGGGAGGAGGCGGCGGATTCTCGTTGACCGACCCCTGCGTGGACTGCAAGGGCCGCGGGCTCATCGCCCAGGACCCGTGCGAGGTCTGCAAGGGCTCGGGCAGGGCGAAGTCGTCGCGCACGATGCAGGTGCGGATCCCCGCGGGCGTATCGGACGGCCAGCGCATCCGCCTGCGAGGCAAGGGCGGCCCCGGTGAACGGGGCGGCCCGGCGGGCGACTTGTACGTGGTCGTGCACGTCGACACCCACCCGGTCTTCGGCCGCAAGGGCGACAACCTGACGGTGACGGTTCCGGTGACGTTCGCAGAGGCGGCACTGGGTGGCGAGGTGAAGGTCCCCACCCTGGGCGGCCCGCCGGTCACCCTGAAGCTGCCTCCGGGCACCCCCAACGGTCGTACGATGCGGGCGCGGGGCAAGGGCGCGGTCCGCAAGGACGGTTCGCGGGGCGACTTGCTGGTGACGGTGGAGGTATCGGTTCCGACCGAACTCTCCGACGCGGCGAAGGAAGCCCTGGAGACGTACCGCGAGGCGACTGCGGACGACGATCCGCGGGCAGAACTGTTCCAGGCCGCGAAGGGAGCATGAGATGGACGGCCGTCGTCGACAGTCCAATTTTGGGCGGGCGTACCAACTGACAGACGAGACGCCGGTCTACGTCATCTCAGTGGCCGCCCAGCTTTCGGGCCTCCACCCGCAGACCCTGCGCCAGTACGACCGCCTCGGCCTGGTCTCCCCGGACCGCACGGCGGGCCGTGGCCGGCGCTATTCGGCCCGCGACATCGAACTGCTGCGCACGGTGCAGCAGTTGTCGCAGGAAGAAGGCATCAACCTCGCAGGCATCAAGCGCATCATCGAGCTGGAGAACCAGGTCGCGGCGCTTCAGGCGAGGGTGGTCGAGCTGTCCAGCGCCGTGGAGGGCGCGGCCGCAGCGATGCAGCAGCGCGAGGCGGCGGTCCACGCGTCGTACCGCCGGGACCTGGTCCCGTACCAGGATGTGCAGCAGGCGAGCGCGCTGGTGGTGTGGCGTCCGAAGCGGACGACGGAGCAGTAGCGCAGTAGCGCTCACTAATATGTGGGCGTAGGGGCCGGGAGGCAGGACCTCCCGGCCCCTTTTCGTTTCTGCTGGGGAAAGCGGGGGTGGGGTCGCCATGGCCATGGTGGGACTGTTCTGGATCGCCGAGGGCGATGTGTACGTGGGCGCGAAGCCGTCAGGTTTGGCGGCGGGGGTGCGCCTGACTCCGGAGGGCGTGGTGGCCCTGGGCGACAAGCAGTCGGCGTTCTACCCGTGGGACGAGGTGCGGGCCTTGACGGTCGAGGACGCCCCGGTGAAGTCGCTGAAGGGGCAGGGCGTCGTAGCGCTCAAGACCCTGAAGCGGCAGGTGGTCACGCTGGTGGACCTGGCCCTCACCGTGGGCCTTGGTGGCGCGGACGAGGCACCGCTGATGACGGTACGTCTCCAATCGCCGTCGGGCGAGACCGAGCTGGCGGCATACATCGCCGCTACGGCCGCCGGCTACTCCCGGACGGAGTACGACCTTTCGCGCGAGCTCCTGACCCGTCTGACGGACGGCGCGGCAACGATGAACACGACGCTGGCGAGGATGGCGGAGTGGGGCCGCGCACACGAGGGCGGTTCACCCCGGGCATCGGAGCGGGAGGCACTGCTCCGAAGCTGGGCCACTGCCGACGCCGCCTAGGGGGCGATCAGTCCTCTTGGGAGAGGGGCCTCGCCGCTCTGTGGAGGAAGGCCTTCCGTCGCCAGGGAGTTGCCGCGATCGCGGTAACTCCGAGGCTCAGAGCGACAGCGGCAACAGCCCAGCTGAAGAGGTCAGTAGGCGGGTTGGCCGTCCAATCCCACCAGTTGTTCGGGTACCAGACGAGAAAGAGGACCGAGGTCAGCGGGATGGCCCAGCCGAGTTGCTGCCCCAGTACGGCGGCGGACAGCAGGGCCAGGCCCAGCCAGATCAAGAGGGACCGGACGAAGACGGTCCCGGATTCCGGCCCGTTGGCGAGGGCCTCCGCGCCGAACGAGAAGGCGCAAACCGTCAACGTGAGCGCAGTGCAGTAAACAGCGCGAAGGCGGTGCATCGCGGATGCCCCCAGCGCGTCGTGTGCCGACATGGCTCCGTCGAGGGCGGCAGAGAGAAAGACAGCCGACAGGAGCGGAAGCTCTTGCCGGTATGGCACGCCCGTGGTGACTCCGCCGCTGCCGATGGAGGGAAGCGCGATGTTGGTACCACCGAACAACGCTGACAGAAGGGCTACAACCGCGGTGCCGGTGACGACGGCTGTAGCCCGGTGGACTCTCGCATAGCGGAGCAGATCAGTGCCATTCATCAGGCTTGCACCACGAGCTCTCACGAAGTACCTGGCTGCGCTCCTGCTCGACCCACTTCTGCTGCTCGGCCGACGGCATCCGCGCAGCCTTGGTCGCCTCGCGCTGGGCGGTGTCGACTCCTTCCATATGGAGTCCCTCGTCGGCGACGGCCGGGTCCTGTCCCACGGCCTGGTATTCAAGCCATAGTGCGATGTTGTCCATGGACTGCCACGCACGGCGTTCGTCCTCGGGCGGGCTGCAGTCGCCGAACGACTCAGTGAACACCTGGTCGGCCATGGCAATCGCCGCGGTGCGTACGTGCCCTTCGGCGATGTCGAATCCCCGGTCTCCCAGGTCGGTCCGCCGGAGCCCGAACTCGTAGAACACGGCGGGTGTCTTGATCCAGGAATGATTGGTCTGGTCGAGGCGCTGAGCCATCCGCGTCAGCTCCGGCAGATACTTCCGGTGCTCGGGCCAGACGCACACCCGCGGGGCGCTGTCGTCGGCACGATCGCACAGCGGCGTGGTCGCCGAGGCCGGACGCTCCACGCGCAGTTCGCCGGCGGCTGGGGTCGCGGCCAGAGCGGTGAAGGAACAGACCACCGACCCGACGGCAATGCCGCGTACATGCCGTGGCGATTTCCGGCGGGGCGTCTGGCGCTCGGCCTTCCTCTTCAGCGGCGGTGCCGTCACCGCCAGCACCGCGAGAGCGAGAGCGCACAGGAGACGAAGGGCGACCGGCAGCGGATTCATGTGGGTGTCCGGCGGCCCCGCGAGGACGTTGAACTTGAACGGCAGGGCCAACATGCTGATGAAGCAGCCCAGGGCGCACACGATGGGTGTGAATCCCGCCGAGGGCCACCAGCGGCCGGCCAGATGTCCCACGGACGCGAAAATGATCAGGGTCGAGGCGCCGAGGAGCAGATAGGACGGCCATAGGAACCCCGGTCCCGCGTCGCCGAGCGAGACGGCTGCGGCGGTGAGGCACCCGATCCCGTACGCGAGGAATCCGAGCGTGAGGGTGGCGGCCAGCCTCGCGGCCTCGATCTGCCAGCCGGGCCGGGCGGCCGCGAGAAGGAACTCGGGCATGCCCGCCCGGGAGGAACGTCCGGCCTGCCAGGCGGAAACACCGGCGAGTACGGGCCCCAGGAAGAGCGTGACGATCTGTGCCGCCACGCTCGCCTCGGGCCACACGCCGATCCAGTACCGGGACCGCCCGAAGAGCACCAGCAGGTCCACGGCGATCATCACGGGGAAGGCGGTGAGCAGGGGCGAGCGGCGCAGCTCGATGCGGTATGCGTTCAGCATGCGGCTTCCTCGGTCGACCCGCGGCTACCTCCGCGGCTGCTTCCGCGACTGCCCCTGCGACTGCCCAGAACCGTCATGTAGCCGCGCTCCAGCGGACTGTCCCCCGGAGCTGTCGGTGCGGAGAGCTCTGCCAGTTGCTGTGGGGTCCCGCTGTGGACCACTCGTCCGTCGCTGAGTACAAGGACGGAGTCGCAAGCAGCGCCTACGTCTTCCACCAGGTGCGTACTGAGAACGATGGCAGCCCCGGCGCGGGCGAGGGAACGAATGAGATCACGGAAGTCGAGGCGCTGGGCAGGGTCGAGGCCGACGGTGGGTTCGTCGAGGAGGAGCAAGGAGGGAGAACCGACGATGGCGGCGGCGATCCCGGCGCGACGGAGCATGCCACCGGAAAGAGACTTCATCCGGTCACGGCCCCGGTCGGCCAGCCCGACAGCAGCCAACGCCTCGTCGGTCGCGGCCTCGGCCTCCTTGGACGGCACCTCACGCAGCCAGGCGCAGTAGCGGACGAAATCGGTGACGGAGAAGGCCGGGTAGAAGCCGAAGTCCTGCGGGAGATAACCGATTCGAGGACGGACCTGCCGGACATCCCGTTCACAGGTGACGGGCTCGCCGAAGAGCTCAAGCCCCCCGCTCTGGGGCGGCGCGATCGTGGCGAGGGTACGGAACAGGGTGGTTTTGCCTGCTCCGTTGGGCCCTAGCAGTCCGGTGACACCTGCCTGGATGGACAGGTCGAGACCCTCGATGATGCGCCGGCTGCCGTATCCCTGCGTGAGGGCTGTCAGCCGGGCGACGGGGTGAGTGGTCATAGATTGGATTCCCAAATTGCGGGGTGGGCCCGCCAGAACGGAACGGCGGGCCCACCGCAGCGCCGGTGAACTAGGTGAGCTGAACGAGCTGAACTAGGACAACAAGGCGAGCTAGTGGTGTACGTCAGTGCTGCTGATGCTGAACGTGCACTCGTGGGTGTCGTACTTGCCCCTGTAACCGTTGCGCAGCCTGTCGTAGTGCTGCGTGTCAATTTCGCTGCTGCAGTTGTAGCTCGTGTACCAGCCATTCGAGTACCACGTGTTTGCCTTCTTGCAGTACCCGTGACCGGCGGTTGAGTACCAGTATCCCCGGCAACCGTCAGTCCACGAGCGCTCGTTGGAGGCGCTGGACATAGGGGCCGTAAGGCCGATGGCAGTGGCTGCCAACGCCGCCACGACAGCACCCTTCGCGGCTTTGGTGGCCATTATTCGGTTCACAAAACAGCTGTTCTTCATTTCCCCCCCTGGGAAATATGACGCCGAAGACGCAAGGGTTCCGCCCCCGGTCGTGAGCTTGCTCCGCCGACATCAACTTTGGTGCGGGTGGGGGTGTGCCGCCAGCGTCATCTTGTTGCAGTGCAGCTCACTGAGGCGGGAGTAAACCGGCCTGAAATCAGACATAGGGGGGCTTGGGGTGGGCCGGCTGGCTCAGTTCTCGGCGTCCAGGATCCCGGACTGGCCGATGCGGTAGCCGAGTTGAGCCCTGCTGCGGCTGCCGACGGTGGTGGCGAGTTTGGCTATGTGGACTCGGGCGGTGCGGACGTTCATGCCGAGGCGGGTGGCTATCTCGGAGTCGGTGTGGCCTTCGATGAGGAGGGCGGCGATGGCGCGTTGGCGGGTGGTGATGCCGTCCCGCGCGGGCAGCGGGGCAAGCACTGGGTACATGGGAGTCGCCTTGTGCCACAAGACTTCAAAGTATGCGCCGAGATGGGCGACAACTGCCGGATGGCGTAGCTCGATGGCTACGTCTCTGGCCTCCCGCGCTGGGATCATTGCCACGTGCCGGTCGAAGAGAAAGAGGCGCTGGGGAAGTTCGTCCAGAGTGCGCACCTCGGCCTCGCCCTGCAGTTGCTCGTAGTGGGCGAGAGTCGCCAGTGAGTGGCGGGTCGTGTGTTGATAGAGCGTACGCATACGACCGCCACGCCTGAGAAACCCCTGTTCAACGGGACGAGAGGCGGCCAGGTTTCCCGGTAGCCGCTTTCCCCCCGGTTGGATGATGCGGATCTCGTGGTTGGTGGCGGTGGTTGTTCGGCCGATGGCCGCGTCAATGCGTGCCCTTCCCTCCAGCACGGTGATCCCGGAGCCACTCAAGTCCGGGGCCCCGCTGGGAGACAGCGACATCAGCTGACCGAATTCGAGAGCCAATTGCGCTTTGTGAAGATGTTGCTGGGCGACGCCGACCTCGATGTCCAGGAGAAGCTGAGGGAGGACGACGGCAGGGGAGACGGGACGTAGCCACTGCGGGTTGTCGGCGTCAGGACGCAGGAAGCCGAGGTCGACAAGGCAGGGGGCGAGGGCGACGGCTTGGGGACGGATGCGGCCTTCGCGCAGGGCGCGGGCGTACAGATCCATTCCTGCCTTGCACAGATCATCGGGTTCGTGCGCGCAGTGCCCTCTGGTCATGCTTCCCCGTCGCTCCCTGGTTGAGATGCCGACTCCTGGAGTTCCTGATCGAGAATTCCTGACTGCCCGATGAGGTAGCCGAGTTGAGCTCGGCTGTGGCTGCCGATGCTGGCGGCGAGCTTGGCGATGTGGATCCGCGCGGTGCGGACGTTCATGCCCAGGCGGGTGGCTATCTCGGAGTCGGTGTGGCCTTCGACGAGGAGGGCGGCGATGGCGCGTTGGCGGGCAGTGATACCGCTTTCGGCGGGTTGGGGTGCGGGCTGGGACCGCATGGGAGTGGCCAGGCGCCACAGGCGGTCGAAGGCGGTGGCGAGGTGGTCGACCACGGCGGGGTGGCGTATTTCGAGTGCGAGGCTGCGGTCCTTGCTCGCGGGGATGAAGGCCACGGTTCGGTCGAAGACGAACAGGCGCTCTGTGACCTCGTCGAGGATGCGGGCTTCGGCGTCGCCTTCGAGGCGCTCGAAGTAGGCGAGAGAGGGGAGGGGGCGGCGGGCCGTGTACTGGTAGAGAGTTCGCATGCGGCAGCCGCGGCTGAGCAGGGCCTGGTCGCGGGCGAAGGTGTCCGCCAAGGTCTCCGGAGGGCCGACGCCGCCGGGCTGGACGGTGAGGAACTCTTGCGTGGCGTCGGACGCGGCCCGGTCGATGGCCGTACTGATGCGTTCGAGGCCGTCGAGGACCGTGATCGCGGGATCGTCGGACTCAGGGGTCAGCCGGGAGTCGAGAGCCATGAGTGGCTCGAACGCCGCGGTGAGGCGTTCCTCCCGTCGGCGCTGGTCCGCGATGCGGTCCTCGATGGTGCGGAGGAGGCGGGGGAGGGCGGCGCCAGGGGCAGTGGGATGCAACCACCGCATGTCGTTGACTCCGGGATGGAGCAGGCCGAAGTCGATGAGGCAGGGCGCTTGTTCGGCGTCTTCCCTTCGGATCCGGCCTTCGTTCAGCGCGCGGAGGTACATGGCCGAACCTGGTTCGCAGAGTTGCTCGACGCCGTGCGGTATGTGCTCGACGGCCACGCTGTGCCCCCTCCCGTGTGGTTGAAGCGACGCGATTCTAAGCAGAGGTAGTCGCTTCACGGCGGGATTGGTTTGTGGGCGGGGGCCTGGTGGGCATGAGGCTCTGTTGCCAGATCGACCTCCCTCGCCGACTTCAGTGATCCTTGTCCAGGATGCCGGACTGGGCGATCAGATAACCGAGTTGAGCGCGGCTGCCGCTGCCAAGGGCCGCGGCGATCTTGGCGATGTGGGAGCGGCAGGTGCGGACGTTCATGCCGAGGCGGCGGGCGATCGCCTCGTCGACGTGGCCTTCGATGAGGAGCCTGGCTATGGAGCGCTGGACGCCCGTGATGCCGTCGGTCGGTGGGGCGTAGGGGGTCTCTTCGAGCAGGGGGGCAGCGCGTTGCCAGAGTTGCTCGAAGACGTTCGCCAGATACTCGACAATTCCGGGATGCCGTAGTTCCAAGGCCGCTTGACGGTCGTCCCGTGCCGGTATGTAGGCCACCGTGCGATCGAAAATCATCAGACGTTCAATTAGCTCTTCGAGAGTGCGCACCTCCACCTTGCCCTGCTTCATATGCTCGGCATAGGCGATGGTGCCCTGGCTGTGCCGGGCCGTGTGTTGGTACAGCGTGCGCATCCTGATGCCACGGTCGATGATGCCTTGGCTGCGCTTTACGGCCTCGGTGAGGATGGCTTCGCTGCGTCCTCCGCCGGGTTGGACCGTAAGGATCTCGCTCTGGCACTCAGTTGTGGCGATTTCTATGGCCGCGTTGATTCTGGTCGCGCCTTCCAGCACGGTGATCGCATGGGCAGTCGACCGGTCCTGGACGCTGATGGACATGAATGGCTCAAAGGCGTCGGTCAGTTGGACCGCCAGGGCCCTTCGTTCCTGGATCTCGCGCTCGATGGGCCGGAGGCGCTGCGCGAGCACGGAGGTAGGTGGAGCCGGGCGGAGCCAGTCGGGGTCGTCCGAGTCGGGGTGCAGGAGGGCGAACTCCACCAGGCAGGGAGCCGCGTCCGCTTCGATGCGCGCGATGCGTCCTGCGCGCAACGCGCTGGCGTAGAGCCGCTTTCCCTCTTCACATAGCTCGGCCATGGAGTGAGGATGTGCCCGAATTGGGCCTTTTGTTGTCATAACTCCATCCCCCAGGGTCCTGAACGTGCAGGAACATGATGCATCGCTCCTGTGGTGTTCGCATGGCTGAATGAGCCATCGTCTTGGGAGGCCGGGGGAGAGTCGCTATGGAAGTGAGGACGAAGCCCGCTATGTGCAAGACAATGCTTCGCTCGGTACTTGTTGGTGCCTTCTCTGTCGGATTGGCCATCAGCGCCGTGAGCGCTTTTGATCTGCACAGGGATACCGGGTCTACGGCCATACAGGAGTCGGGGGCTAACGCGGCGCCGCCTGACATCATTTGGGCCTCGGCCAAGGGCGACATCATCTGGGGTACGGCTCCTGCCGACGCCCCCGCTCCGGCGGGAGACGTAACCTCATGAGCACTCCCCCCGACGACCGCACCTTCCGCCGAGAAATGGCCACCGCCTACCGCTCCGGTTGGCATTTCATCGATCTCGCCACCGCGATACCCCACGTCGGCGACTCGTTGATGGTCACGCTCCTCGGTGAGCCAGTAGTCGTCACCCGTGACGACGAGGAGGAGATCCGGGCCTACCGGTGCCTCCGTAAGCCGCGAGGCGCCCCGCAGCCCGTGCGGTGTGCCATTCGGTACGGGATGGTCTTCGTCAATCTCGACCGGCGTGACCACCAGCTGGTCGGTGAGCCGGGGCAGTCGGGCCGACAGCAGCAGGACCAGCAGAGTTCCACCACTACAAGAGCCATCACAGCCACCCCCCGCAGCGCCTGACGCGATCCCCCGTCGTTGTACATCGCGCAGGTGCTTCCCCCAGCAGCGGCGCCACCGTGGACCTGAACACGGTGGCGCCGCTGTGGTGTGTGACGGCACCCCCCCGGTCAGGGCTAGGCCTCGCCGCCCAGCGACCTCGTTCCCATCGCCCGCGTCAGCGTGATCTCTATCAGCACCCGGTCCGGGTTGGGCCTCGGCACCCTCCCGTACCGCTCCTCGTAGCGGCGCATCGCCGCCGCGATCTCGCCCTCCTCCGTACGCACGCTCGCGTACCCCTCCAGCGTCGCCCAGCGCCGCCCGTCGACCTGGCAGACCGCCACCCGCGCCCCGGGGCCCTCGGTGCCCGTCGCCGCGAGGACGTGGGTCACCTTTGCGCTCGACTTGTTCGCAAGGACGCGGGCCACGCCCGCCTCCGGGTCGTACGTGACACCGACCGGCACCACGTGCGGCGTGCCGTCCGGGCGCGGCGTCGTCAGCGTGCACAGGTGCCGTTCGCGCCAGAAGCTTAGGTACGCGGGAGTCGGGTGGTGGGGATCCATGGCCATGGGTTGGAACCTATCCGCCGCCGCCATGGCCCGCCGCATGCCCCCATCCCGCCTCCCTTGAGTGGAATAGACTCAACTTTATGTACGCTGTTTAAAGCAGGTGGGCCGGGCCACTCGAGCCGACAGGCCATAGGACCGCGCCGACAGGCCATACGGACCGCAAGGAGGAGACGACTCACGTGGACGCCGAGCTGACCAACAGGAGCCGGGACGCGATCAACGCGGCCAGCAGCCTGGCCGTGAAGGACGGGCACCCCGACCTGACCCCCGCGCATCTGCTGCTCGCGCTGCTGGAGGGGCAGGACAACGAGAACATCACCGACCTGCTCGCCGCGGTGGAGGCCGACCAGGCCGCCGTCCGTGCCGACGCCGAACGGGCACTGAGCGGCCTGCCCAGCGTCACGGGATCCACCGTCGCGCCGCCGCAGCCCAACCGCGACCTGCTCGCGGTCATCGCCGACGCCTCGCAGCGCGCGAAGAAGCTGGGCGATGATTACCTCTCCACCGAGCATCTGCTCATCGGCATCGCCGCCAAGGGCGGCCCCGCCGCAGAGGTCCTGAGCAAGCACGGGGCCACCGCCAAGAAACTGCTCGACGCGTTCGAGAAGGCAAGGGGAGGACGCCGGGTGACCACACCGGACCCGGAGGGTCAGTACAAGGCCCTGGAGAAGTTCGGCACCGACTTCACCGCCGCCGCCAGGGAGGGGAAGCTCGATCCCGTCATCGGGCGGGATCAGGAGATCCGCCGCGTGGTGCAGGTCCTGTCCCGGCGCACCAAGAACAACCCCGTCCTCATCGGCGAACCCGGCGTCGGCAAGACCGCCGTCGTCGAAGGGCTCGCGCAGCGCATCGTGAAGGGCGACGTACCCGAGTCCCTCAAGAACAAGCGGCTCGTCTCCCTCGACCTGGGGGCCATGGTCGCGGGCGCGAAGTACCGCGGTGAGTTCGAGGAGCGGCTCAAGACCGTCCTCTCCGAGATCAAGGAGAGCGACGGGCAGATCATCACCTTCATCGATGAGCTGCACACCGTCGTCGGGGCGGGAGCGGGCGGCGACTCCGCCATGGACGCCGGCAACATGCTCAAGCCCATGCTCGCCCGCGGCGAGCTGCGGATGGTCGGCGCGACCACCCTCGACGAGTACCGCGAGCGGATCGAGAAGGACCCGGCCCTGGAGCGCCGCTTCCAGCAGGTGCTCGTCGACGAGCCGACCGTCGAGGACTCGATCGCCATCCTCCGTGGGCTCAAGGGGCGCTACGAGGCCCACCACAAGGTCCAGATCGCCGACAGCGCGCTCGTCGCCGCCGCCGCGCTCTCCGACCGGTACATCACCTCGCGCTTCCTGCCCGACAAGGCCATCGACCTCGTCGACGAGGCCGCCTCACGGCTGCGGATGGAGATCGACTCGTCCCCGCTTGAGATCGACGAACTCCAGCGCGCCGTCGACCGGTTGAAGATGGAGGAGCTCGCCCTCAGCAAGGAGACCGACCCCGCGAGTAAGGAGCGCCTCGAAAGGCTGCGGCGCGACCTCGCCGACAAGGAGGAGGAGCTGCGCGGGCTCAATGCCCGCTGGGAGAAGGAGAAGCAGTCCCTCAACCGCGTCGGTGAGCTGAAGGAGAAGCTCGACGAGCTGCGCGGCCAGGCCGAACGCGCCCAGCGCGACGGCGACTTCGACACCGCGAGCAAGCTCCTCTACGGCGAGATCCCCGCCCTCGAACACGACCTGGAGGTCGCTTCCGAGGCCGAGGAGGAGGTCTCCAAGGACACCATGGTCAAGGAGGAGGTCGGGCCCGACGACATCGCCGACGTGGTCGGCGCCTGGACCGGCATCCCCGCAGGTCGCCTCCTTGAGGGCGAGACGCAGAAGCTGCTCCGCATGGAGGACGAGCTCGGCAAGCGGCTCATCGGCCAGACCGAGGCCGTACGGGCGGTGTCCGACGCCGTGCGCCGCACGCGCGCCGGGATCGCCGACCCCGACCGCCCCACCGGGTCCTTCCTCTTCCTCGGGCCGACCGGCGTCGGCAAGACCGAGCTGGCGAAGGCCCTCGCGGACTTCCTCTTCGACGACGAGCGCGCCATGGTCCGCATCGACATGAGCGAGTACGGCGAGAAGCACAGCGTGGCAAGGCTGGTCGGCGCCCCGCCCGGATACGTCGGCTACGAGGAGGGCGGCCAGCTCACCGAGGCCGTACGCAGGCGCCCGTACAGCGTGGTGCTCCTCGACGAGGTCGAGAAGGCGCACCCGGAGGTCTTCGACGTGCTGCTCCAGGTCCTCGACGACGGACGCCTCACCGACGGGCAGGGCCGGACGGTGGACTTCCGCAACACCATCCTCGTCCTGACCTCCAACCTCGGCAGTCAGTACCTGGTCGAGCCGCTGACCTCCGAGGAGGAGAAGAAGCAGCAGGTCCTGGAAGTCGTACGGAGCTCTTTCAAGCCGGAGTTCCTGAACCGGCTCGACGACCTCGTCGTCTTCTCCGCGCTCGGCAAGGACGAGCTGGCGCACATCGCCCAGCTGCAGATCGACCGCCTCGCCGCCCGGCTTGCCGAGCGGCGGCTCACGCTGGAGGTCTCCCCGGAGGCGCTGGCCTGGCTGGCGGACGAGGGCAACGACCCGGCGTACGGCGCGCGGCCGCTGCGGCGCCTCATCCAGACGTCCATCGGCGACCGGCTCGCCAAGGAGATCCTCTCGGGCGAGGTGAAGGACGGGGACACGGTTCGCGTGGACACCTTCGAGGACGGCCTGATCGTCGGACCGGCGACGGCCGAGAGGGCATAACCCGGTCACATCGGGGGCGGGGGTTGCGGGCCCCCGCCCGACATGGGGCAGGATGGCGGAATCCGTACGAAGGGACTAAGCACGTGAGCATCGACCCGTCCTCGATTCCGAATTTCGGGGGACAGCCCGAACCGCAGCAGGGCGATGGACCGGCGGGCCCCGTTGTCCCCGACCAGGACCTGGTCAAGCAGCTCCTGGACCAGATGGAGCTCAAGCACGTCGTCGACGAAGAGGGTGACCTCGCGGCGCCGTGGGAGGAGTTCCGCACGTACTTCATGTTCCGTGGCGAGGGAGACCAGCAGGTCTTCTCGGTGCGGACGTTCTACGACCGCGCGCACGGCATCGAAGAGAAGTCCCAGCTTCTCGAGGCGATCGACGACTGGAACCGCCGCACCCTGTGGCCGAAGGTCTACACGCACACCCACGACGACGGCACCGTCCGCCTCATCGGCGAGGCGCAGATGCTGATCGGCACGGGCGTCGCGCTCGAGCACTTCGTGTCGTCGACGGTCAGCTGGGTGCGGGCCGCGATCGAGTTCGACCGCTGGCTGGTCGAGCAGCTCGGCCTGGAGGCAGAGGTCGACGGCACCGAGGGTGAAGAGAAGCCCGGCGACGACCAGGCCTAGGCCTGGACCACGCGAGACCGAGAGCCCGGCCGGGGTGACCCGGCCGGGCTCTCGTCATGACCGGGACTACAGCGTCTTGAGCCGGGAGACCGCCTCGGCCAAGACCTCGTCCTTCTTGCAGAACGCGAAGCGCACGAACGGCGCCCCGGCCTCCCGGTGGTCGTAGAAGACGGCGTTCGGGATGGCGACCACGCCGACGCGCTCGGGCAGGGCGCGGCAGAACGCGAAGCCGTCGGACTCCCCCAGGGGGCGGATGTCGGTCGTGACGAAGTACGTGCCCTGCGGGCGGTAGACGTCGAAGCCCGCGGCCGTCAGACCCTCGCTCAGCAGATCCCGCTTGGCGCGCATGCCTTCGGCGAAGGACGTGAAGTACGAGTCGGGCAGGGCCAGGGCCTCCGCGATCGCGTACTGGAACGGGCCCGAGGACACGTAGGTGAGGAACTGCTTGGCCGAGCGGACCGCCGTCACCAGCTCCGGCGATGACGTGATCCAGCCGACCTTCCAGCCGGTGTACGAGAACGTCTTGCCGGCCGAGCCGATCGTGACCGTGCGCTCGCGCATGCCGGGGAAGGAGGCGAGGGGGATGTGCGCCGTGCCCTCGCCGTCGTCGAAGACGAGGTGCTCGTACACCTCGTCCGTGACCACGAGGAGGTCACGCTCGACCGCGAGCTTCGCGATCTCGGTGAGCTCCGCGCGGGTCAGGACCGTGCCGGTCGGGTTGTGCGGGGTGTTGAGCAGCAGCAGCCGGGTGTGGGGCGTGATGGCGTCGCGCAGCTCGTCCAGGTCGAGGCGGAAGCGCCCCTCGGCCGCGTCCGGGCGCAGCGTCACGGGGACCCGCTTGCCGCCTGCGAGGGCGATCGACGCCGCGTACGAGTCGTAGTACGGCTCCAGGGCGATGACCTCGTCGCCCGGCTCGACGAGGGCGAGCAGGGACGCGGCGATCGCCTCGGTCGCGCCCGCCGTGACCAGGACCTCGCGGTCGGGGTCGTACGCGAGGCCGTACCGGCGCCGCTGGTGCTCGGCGACGGCCGCGCGGAGCTCGGGGATGCCGGGGCCCGGCGGGTACTGGTTGCCGCGGCCGTCACGCAGTGCGCGCACCGCGGCCTCGCGGATCTCCTCGGGACCGTCCGTGTCGGGGAAGCCCTGGCCGAGGTTGATGGCGCCGGTTTTCACGGCCAGCGCGGACATCTCGGCGAAAATCGTCGTACCGAACTCGGCGAGGCGGCGGTTGAGCAGCGGGCGCCCGCTCCCGGATGTGGAGGTCATGGCCGCCATCCTGCGCCGAACCTCTGGACTTCCTCAACTCTGCTTTGGGTCGGCTTCCCCGGGGGCATTCCCCTTTCACACAAGAACAGCAGGAAAGAACGCGGACCCACGGGGGGCCTGCTTCGGGGGAACGGAAAGGGGCGTGGAGATCATGATTCCGGTCTTCGTGTTTGTCGCGGTGGTTCTGGTCGTCGTCGCGGTCGCAGTGGCCAGTGGCAGGGGAAGCGGCGGCAGCTCGCGCTCCGGTGCGGCCGGCTCGGCGGGGTCCGGCGGCAGTTGGTGGGCCGGCGGAGGTGACAGCGGGGGACACCACGGCGGTAGCTCCTGTGGTGGTGGTTCGTCCTGCGGCGGCAGCTCTTCGTGCGGCGGCGGTGGCGGTTGTGGCGGTGGCGGAGGCAGCTGACACGGGGCAGCTGGTCCGTCCATCTGTTGAAGTGCCCGGCGGGAGGCAACTCCTGCCGGGCACTTCGTCGTTGACTCATTGAACAGTTGAACTGTGCAGCCCCCGCGGGGGTGGAAACCCTCCGAAGTTGGGTAAAAGCGCAGTGGCAGTGCAGCAGTCCATGATTCCCTCTTAACCGTCAGCACCGCCCTCGGACGGACGACTTGGACATCAAGAACGTTCTCGTGGGCACGAGCCGGCATTCCGACCTCCCGGTCTCCGACCGGGTGCGCCGGCACCACCTCCATTGCGTGTTAGCGGAGCCGACCCATGCTCACGACCCTGAAGACTGTCTATACCGACACGTGCGCCGCGGACCTCGCCTGGACCCTTGGGCGCGAGCCGCTGCCCGCACTCGCCACACTCGAACTGGAGCTTGTCGACGCGAGAATGGAGCTGAGGCTCCTCGGCGCATCGCACCAGGTGCTCCTCGAAGAGGAGCAGGGCACCTGCTCAGAGACCGTCGCCTGCATCCCCGGCAGCAGTACGCCCCTCCCGCTCGGCGTCTCCAAGCGCCTCGGCGAGTGGGAGTACGAATTCGCGGCGCGCGTCGAGACTCTCTCGCGAGGTCAGTTCGCGGGCCGCGCACAAGAGTTGCTCGCTCTGGTGGCCGAGCACCCGCATGGTCTGGCCGGGGTCTTCCCCGGCAGTCCGCACGCGTTCACGGCCATGCTGGCGCAGCGGCACGAGGGCGCGGTGCAGTGGCGCACCTGGCACGCCTACCCGCAGGACGGGCAACTGGTGGCGACCCGCACTCGGGTGGGTGTGCGAATGCCGGCAGTGCTCTGATCGCTCTGACCAATGCGCCCCATATACACCTAGGACGCCGAGTTGCACCCTTGTGGGTGACTGGATGTGTGAGTTCGGTGACGTAGCGTTCCCAAGGTGATCGAGCCGTCAACGCATTTACCGGTGACGCCCCGGACAGGACGGTTCCTCGTCCTGGTGGGCGTCTTCATCTGCGCGGCCTGCGGTCTGGTGTACGAACTCGAACTGGTCGCCCTCGCCTCGTACTTGATCGGTGACTCGGTCACGCAGGCGTCGGTGGTCCTCTCGGTGATGGTCTTCGCCATGGGCATCGGCTCCCTGCTCGCCAAGCGCCTGCGGTGCCGTGCCGCGGTCGGGTTCGGCCTGGTCGAGGCGGCGCTCGCGCTGGTCGGCGGGCTGAGCGCGATGGCCTTGTACGCGGCGTTCGCCTGGACCGGCGACCGGGGCGAGGTCTGGGCGGGCGGCTCCCGGTATCTCCTCGTCGCCTTCTCGCTCGCCATCGGCCTGCTCATCGGCGCCGAAGTGCCGCTGCTCATGGCGCTCATCCAGCGGATCAGACGACAGGACGCCAGCGGCGCCCTGTCTGACCTCTTCGCCGCGGACTACGTGGGCGCGCTGGTGGGCGGCCTCGCTTTCCCCTTCCTCCTGCTCCCCCTGCTCGGCCAGCTGACGGGGGCGCTGATCACCGGCTCGGTCAACGCGCTCGCGGGCGGCGCGCTCGTGTTCGGCCTGTTCCGGCACGACTTGAGCGTGCGCGGCCGCTGGGCCCTGCTCGTCGCGAACGTCACCGTCCTCGGCCTGCTCGCGTCGGCCGCCGTCCTCGTCGGCGACTTCGAGGCGGCGGCGCGCCGGGCGGTCTACGGCAAGGACGTGCGGGTCGCCGTGCAGACCGACGTCCAGGAAGTGGTCCTCACCGGCGGCAGGGACGTTTCGCTCGACCTCTACCTCGACGGGCGCCTGCGGGTCAGCGGCCGTGACGAGCACCGCTACCACCGGGGGCTCGTCGGCCCCGCGATGAACGGCAGGCACGCGCGCGTGCTGATCCTCGGCGGCGGAGACGGCCTCGCGGCGCGCGAGGCGCTGCGGCATCCGGGGGTGCGGCGGGTGGACATCGTGGAACTCGACCCGGGGGTGGTGCGGTTGGCGCGCAGCGACCCCGCGCTGAGCGAGCTGAACGGACACGTCTACAGCGACCCCCGGGTGCGGGTGGAGTACGCCGACGCGTTCCACTGGCTGCGCTCGCCCCCTCGTACGTACGACGTGGTGGTCTCCGACCTGCCCGACCCCGGCATCACCGCGAGCGCCAAGTTCTACTCCCAGGAGTTCTACGGCCTCGCGGCGCTGGCCCTGGCCGATGGCGGACGCCTCGCCGTGCACGCGGGGCCGATGGCCGACAGGCCGCGTGTCTTCTGGACGGTGGAGGCGACGCTGCGGGCGGCGGGGCTGCTCACCGAGCCGTACCGCGTGGGCGGCAGGCTCTCCGGGTTCGCGGCGGGCCCCGACCGGACGGCGGACGGCGCGTCCGCGCCGCGCGACTGGGGCTTCGTCCTGGCGGCCAGGTCCCGGCCGGTCCTCGAACCGCCCGGGAAGTCGGCGCCGCCGCGGGTGGGCGTGGTGTCCGCCGATCGGACGCGGACGCGGGTTCCGAGGGGTCTTCTCCCCTCCACACTGGTGCACCCGCGGTATGCGAACTGACGAACTGACGTACATGGTCTCGGCCACGTGGGTAGGCTCGACTGCCATGGAGCATGAGGTGTTCGTTCCGGTTCCCGCCGACCGTCTTCAGCAGGTGCTGAGCGACCCCGAGCAGGTCGCCGGGGCGGTGCCCGGACTTCAGCGCGACGCCGACGAGTCCGCGTCGCCGGTCTCCGGCCGTCTCAAGGTGCGGGTCGGCGGTCACACCATCACGTATCGCGGTGCGGCGCGGGTCGCTCCGCGCGGCGACGGGACCTTCGCGATCGAGGGCGAGGGTGTGGAGGTGCGGGGCGGCGGCTCCGTGAAGCTCTCGCTGACGGTGCGGCTGGAGTCTGCGTCTGATCCCGCGTCTGCTGAAGGCGGCGACGCCGGGACCCGGGTGATCTTCTCCGGTACGGGTGCGGGGGAGGGGCGCGTCACCGAAAGTTCTCCACAGGCTGTGGAGGGGGCGGTGCGGAGGCTCCTTGAGCGGTTCGCGGAAGGGCTGGGGCGGGGGGCCGCGCCGGAGCCCGAGCCTGAGCCCGAGCCTGTGGTGGTCGAGCCCGTCGAGGCGGCCACCGTCTTCGAGACGGAGGTGCCGCCGTCGTCGTTCGAGGAGGACGACGACGGTGTCGTGGATGAGGTCGTGGTGCCGCCTGCTGAGGCTGCGCATGCGCGGCGGACGATGATCGGCCGGAGCGCGGAGGAGGTCGACCACGCGCCGCCCCGGGGGCGGTACGCCCCCGCGCCCGCTGCTGAGTCCCTGTCCACCTCCGCCACGCTGCGGTGGGCTGCGCCTGCTGCGGCGGTGGTGTTGGCCTCGGCGATTGTTGTGGGGCGAGCGCTTCGCCGCAGGCGTTAATTTTCCCCAACCCACCCCTTCCCGAAAACCCGCTCGGCGCGGGGGCCTACCTGGGGCTCCGCCCCAGACCCCGACAAGATGGCCTCAAACGCCGGCCGGGCTGGATCCATCCAGCCCGGCCGGAATCTTCCAGCCCGTCCGGCGTTTGAGGACGAACTCGGCGAAGCCGGTGATGACGGCCACCCAGGCCCCCGCGCCAGAGCGGGTTTTCGGGAAGGGGCGGGGTTGGGGAACTTTCCTGCCCGTAGGGTCGACCCGTGAGCAACGAAGACGTGACACTGGCCGCGGGCGACGCGGAAGTTACCGTGCAGGCGGGGAACGGCTGCCGGGTGGGCAGCCTCAAGATCGGCGGGACCGAACTGCTGAGGCAAGGCCCACGCTACGGCTGCTTCCCCATGGCCCCCTGGGCCGGCCGCATCCGCGAAGGCAAGTTCCGCAACGGCGGCACGACCCACCAGATGCCCCTGAACTCCCCGCCCCACGCCATCCACGGCTTCGCGAGGGACGCCGCATGGCGCACCGCCCGCGCGGGCAAGAGCGAGGCCGCGTTCACGTACGACCTCACCGACCCCTGGCCCTACGAAGGCCGCGTCACGCAGATCGTCGAGCTCACCGAGGACTCCCTCACCCTCACCCTCGGCATCGAGACGTACGGCGACTCCTTCCCCGCCCAGGCGGGCTGGCACCCGTGGTTCAACCGCAGCCTGGGCGAGGGCGGCGAAGACGTGCGCATCGGCTTCGAACCCGCCTGGCAGGAGGAGCGCGGCGACGACCACCTCCCCACCGGCAACCGCATCGCCCCCACCCCCGGCCCCTGGGACGACTGCTTCGGCATGCCCGACGGCGTCGACGTCACCCTGACCTGGCCCGAACGGCTCGCGCTCACGGTGAAGAGCCGTGAGCAGTGGGTCGTCGTCTACGACGAGCAGGAAGCCGCCGTCTGCGTCGAGCCGCAGACCGGGCCGCCGAACGGGCTCAACACCCTGCCTCGCCTCGTCACCCCCATCGAGCCCCTGGAGACGGCGACGACCTGGACCTGGACGCGGCTTTAAGCTGACAGGCATGACTGACGACGTACGTGGCGCCCTGCTGCAGCAGATCAAGGACAAGGCCGTGGTGCACGGCAAGGTGACCCTCTCCTCGGGTCTCGAAGCCGACTACTACATCGACCTGCGCCGCATCACCCTCGACGGCGAGGCCGCCCCCCTGGTCGGCCAGGTCCTCCTCGACCTCACCGCCGACCTCGACTTCGACGCCGTGGGCGGCCTCACCATGGGCGCCGACCCTGTCGCCGGCGCGATGCTGCACGCCTCCGCGGCGCGCGGTAAGCGCCTGGACGCCTTCGTCGTGCGCAAGGCCGCCAAGGCGCACGGCATGCAGCGCCGCGTCGAGGGCCCGGACATCAAGGGGCGCCGCGTACTCGTCGTCGAGGACACCTCCACCACCGGTGGCTCCCCGCTCACCGCCGTCGAGGCCGTGCGCGAGGCCGGTGCCGAGGTCGTCGGCGTCGCGACCATCGTGGACCGGGCCACCGGGGCGGGCGAGAAGATCACCGAGGGCGCCGGGGTGCCGTACCTCTTCGCGTACTCCAAGGACGACCTCGGCCTCAGCGACTGAGGTCCGGCGGCTGAGGATCTGCGTCCGGGCCGAGCCGCCCGGCAGATCTGGAAAGATGGGGGCGACGATGACGTCGCCCCCTTAGGTCAGGGCCAAGCACACACCCGCACATCACAAGGAGCGGACACATGCCCATCGCAACCCCCGAGGTCTACGCCGAGATGCTGGACCGGGCGAAGGCAGGCAAGTTCGCCTACCCGGCCATCAACGTGACCTCCTCGCAGACGCTGCACGCCGCACTGCGCGGCTTCGCGGAGGCCGAGAGCGACGGCATCATCCAGATCTCCACCGGTGGTGCGGAGTTCCTGGGCGGCCAGCACAACAAGGACATGGTGACGGGCGCCGTGGCCCTCGCCGAGTTCGCGCACATCGTCGCCGCGAAGTACGACATCACCGTCGCCCTTCACACCGACCACTGCCCCAAGGACAAGCTGGACACCTACGTCCGTCCGCTGCTCGACGTCTCCGCCGAGCGCGTCAAGGCCGGCCGTAACCCGCTCTTCCAGTCGCACATGTGGGACGGCTCCGCCGAGACCCTCGCCGACAACCTGGCCATCGGCCAGGAGCTGCTCGCGAAGGCCGCCGCCGCGAAGATCATCCTTGAGGTGGAGATCACCCCGACCGGTGGCGAGGAGGACGGCGTCACGCACGAGATCAACGACGAGCTCTACACGACCGTCGACGACGCGCTGCGTACGGCTGAGGCGCTCGGCCTCGGTGAGAAGGGCCGCTACCTCCTCGCCGCGTCCTTCGGCAACGTCCACGGCGTCTACAAGCCGGGCAACGTCGTCCTGCGCCCCGAGCTCCTCAAGGACCTCCAGGAGGGCGTCGCCGCCAAGCACGGCAAGGCCGCGGGCTCGCAGCCGTTCGACTTCGTCTTCCACGGCGGCTCCGGCTCGACCGCCGAGGAGATCGCGACCGCCCTGGAGAACGGCGTCGTGAAGATGAACCTCGACACGGACACGCAGTACGCCTTCACGCGTCCCGTCGCGGACCACATGTTCAAGAACTACGACGGCGTCCTGAAGGTCGACGGCGAGGTCGGCTCGAAGAAGACGTACGACCCCCGCACCTGGGGCAAGGCCGCCGAGGCCGGCATGGCCAAGCGCGTCACCGAGGCGTGCGCGAACCTGCGCTCCTCGGGCACGAAGCTGAAGTAGTCACCACGGCGTCCGTACGGGCCCGGCACCCCTTCCCTGGGTGCCGGGCCCGTACGCGTATGGAGCAGACTGGAACCCATGGCCATTCACAAGGATCTGCTCGGGGGACCGCCCCCGACCCACCTGCCCGACGACCCGGAGCCGCGCGAGCTCCTCGCGAACGGCGCGGCGCCCGCCGACGTCGCCGCGAAGTACCCCACCTCCTCGCTCGCCTGGGCGCAGCTCGCCGACGAGGCGTTCGAGCGGGGCAGCGTCGTCGAGTCGTACGCGTACGCCCGCACCGGCTACCACCGCGGCCTCGACGCGCTGCGCCGCAGCGGCTGGAAGGGCCACGGCCCCGTGCCGTGGGAGCACGAGCCGAACCGCGGCTTCCTGCGGGCCCTGCACGGCCTCGCGCGCGCCGCGCAGTCGATCGGCGAGCAGGAGGAGTACGAGCGCTGCGCCGGCTTCCTGCGGGACTCCTCCGAGACGGCGGCCCAGACGCTGGGCTAGCCCCCGCATACGTACCCGATACGTACCTGACCTGCCTGGACGCCGCTGTGACCAGGCAGGTCTTGCCGTTTTGTGGGATGTTGCGGAGGATGCCGGTGGGGACCGGGGCCCCCGTGTCGGTAACGGCAGGGGCGGACCGCTACCCGGAGTACGTATCAAGGAGATCGCGATGTCCCAAGAGGCGGACACCCCGAACCTCGACTTCGCAGGAACCACCCCTTACGAGGACTACGTCCAGGCGGACGTCCTCACGCACCTCCAGCACCTGCGCTCGGACGACCCCGGAGAGATGGTCTTCCTGGTCACCACCCAGGTGATGGAGCTGTGGTTCACGGTCATCGTGCACGAGTGGGAGACCGCGTCGCACGCCCTGCGCCGCGACGACATCCCGACCGCCGTGGCCGCCCTCAAGCGCAGCCTCCGCGAGCTGGAGGCGCTGAACGCCTCATGGCGCCCGCTCGCCCAGCTGACCCCCGGGCAGTTCAACTCCTACCGCGGCGCGCTCGGCGAGGGGTCCGGATTCCAGTCCGCGATGTACCGCCGCATGGAGTTCCTGCTCGGCGACAAGTCCGCGTCCATGCTGGTGCCGCACCGGGGCGCGCCGCGCGTCCACGCGGAGCTGGAGAAGGCGCTCCAGGAGCCGAGCCTGTACGACGAGGTCCTCGCCCTGCTCGCCCGCCGCGGCCACGCCGTCCCGGCCGCCGTGCTTCAGCGCGACCTGACGCAGAGGTACGAGCCTTCGCCCGAGGTCGAGAAGGTGTGGACCGACCTCTACGCCGGTGACGAGAGCGATGAACTGGCCCGCCTCGGCGAGGTGTTGACGGACGTCGCCGAGCTGGTGTGGCGCTGGCGCAACGACCACCTGGTGGCGACCCGGCGCGCGATGGGCTCCAAGACGGGCACGGGCGGCTCGGCCGGCGTGGCCTGGCTGGAGAAGCGCGCGACGAAGAACGTGTTCCCCGAGCTGTGGACTGCGAGGAGCCATGTCTGAGGCCGACCTCAAGGCGCAAGCGGCAAAGAGGGACGGCGAGGACGAACTCAGCGCGAAGCGCGAGGAGTTCGTCCTGGACGACACCGTCTACCTGGACGGGAACTCCCTGGGAGCCTTGCCGGCACACGTGCCGGAGCGGGTCGCAGACGTCATATCCCGGCAGTGGGGCAAGCTCCGCATCCGCTCCTGGGACGAGAGCGGCTGGTGGACCGCCCCCGAGCGCATCGGCGACCGCATAGCCCCGCTCGTGGGGGCCGCCCCCGGCCAGATAGTGGTCGGCGACTCCACGAGCGTGAACGTCTTCAAGGCCCTGGTCGCCGCCGTACGCATGGTCCGTGACTCGGGCGAGGGGCGGGACGAGATCGTCGTTGACGCGACGACCTTCCCCACGGACGGGTACATCGCCCAGTCCGCGGCACGGATGACGGGCTGCACTCTGGTGCCGGTCGCCCCAGGCGAGGTGCGCGACGTCCTCGGCCCGCGCACAGCAGTCGTCCTGCTCAACCACGCCGACTACCGCACCGGACGCCTGCACGACCTGCCCGGCCTGACGGCGGCCGTGCACGACGCGGGCGCGCTGGTGGTATGGGACCTGTGCCACACCGCGGGCGCACTGCCCGTCGGGCTGGACGCGCACGGCGTGGACCTCGCGGTCGGGTGCACCTACAAGTACCTGAACGGGGGGCCGGGCTCACCTGCCTACATCTACGTACGGGCGGATCTGCAGCCCCGCTTCGACTCCCCGCTGCCCGGCTGGAACTCGCACGCGGAGCCCTTCGGGATGCGGCCGGAGTTCGAGGCGGCGGAGGGTGCCCTGCGGGGGCGGGTCGGTACGCCCGACATCTTGTCGATGCTGGCGCTCGACGCGGCCCTCGACGTCTGGGACGGGGTGTCCATCGAGTCCGTACGGGCCAAGTCCCTCGCCCTGACGGACTTCTTCGTCGAGTGCGTGGCGGCCTACGTCCCCGAGGGGCGGGTCGAGGTGCTTACCCCGGCCGCCCATGAGGAGCGCGGCAGCCAGGTCGCCTTGAGGTGTGACGACGCCGGTGACGTGATGAGGCGCCTCGTCGAGCAGGGTGTGGTCGGCGACTTCCGGGCGCCGGACGTGCTCCGGTTCGGCTTCACGCCGTTGTACGTCGGCTTCGCCGATGTGGAGCGGGCGGCGGAGGTGCTGGCGCGGACGCTGGGTGAGTGACCCCGCCCCGCCGCTCGGACGCCGGACGGGCTCGGGTTCAGCCCGTCCGGCGTTTGGGGGGCGGAGCCGTTCTCGGGCAGGGGCGGGGTAGGGGAAGATCAAACGAGCACCCACCCGCAGCAGCTCCACTCCCCGCAGAGAGGTTGTCGCAATGCCGGACGACGCCATGCCGGACGACGCCGCCGCCGTGGCCCGCGATGCCGCCGAGGCCGAGGCCGCCTTGTCGCACCCCGCGGTGACGCCCGACGCCACCGCCGCGTACGGCGAGCACCCCGACCAGGTGGTCGACTTCTACGAGCCCCGGACCGCCACGGGCGCCCCCGCCCCCCTCGTCGTCGCCCTGCACGGCGGCGCCTGGCGCGCCCCGTACGACCGGCAGCACCTCACGCCCTTCGCGGACTTCCTGGCCAGACGGGGCTTCGCGGTGGCCAACGTCGAGTACCGGCGCGGCAGTTCCATCCCCGCCCAGGGGGAGGGGCCCGTCGCGGGCCGCTGGCCCGAGACCTTCGACGACGTGGCCGCCGCCTTCGACGCGCTGCCCGCGCTCGCGGCGCGGCACCTGCCGTCGGCCGACCTCCGCCGCACCGTCGTCACCGGCCACTCGGCCGGCGGCCACCTCGCTCTCTGGGCCGCCGCCCGGCATGTGCTGCCCACCGGTTCACCCTGGCGCACCGATCGGCCCGCCCCCTTCCGGGGTGTCGTCGCCCTCGCGCCCATCGCCGACTTCCGCGTGGCGCGAGAGCTCGGCGTCTGCTCGGACGCGCCCGTGCAACTCCTCGGCGGCGACGCGCAGTTCGAGGAGCGGCTCCCGCACGCGGACCCGGCGGCCCTGCTGCCGACCGGCATCGCCACGACCGTCGTCCAGGGGCGTACCGACATCGTCGTGCCGCAGGCGGTGGCCGAGGCGTACGCCGACGCGGCGGCGAAGGCGGGCGAAGTGGTCGGCGTGACCCTTCTCGAAGAGGTCGGGCACTTCCCGCTGATCGACCCGGCGGCGGACGCCTGCGCGGTGGTGGCGGAGGAGATCGCGCAGCTGGCGTTCTGAGGCGGGGCCGCGGGACTCAGGTTTCCACCCGAAGTTCCCTTAGCCCCCGGATCACGAAGTTCGGCTTCCGTTCGGGCTCGGCGGCGAGCGTGAGACCGGGGGCCCGGCGGAGCAACGCGCCGAGTGAAGCGGCCAGTTCGATGCGGGCCAGGGGTGCGCCGATGCAGTAGTGGATGCCCGCGCTGAAGGAGATGTGCGGGTTCTCGGCGCGGGTCAGGTCCAGTTCGGCGGGGGCGGTGAACACCGCGGGGTCGTGGTTCGCCGAGCCGAAGAGGAGGGCGACCTCGCTGCCACGCGGGATCACGGTGCCGTCGATATCGACGTCGTCGAGGACCCACCGCTCGAAGAGCTGGAGCGGGGTGTCGTACCGCATCAACTCCTCGACCGCGGTGGGGATGAGACGCCCCGGATCCGCGCGCAGGGCGGCCAGTTGTGAGGGGTTGCGGAAGAGCGCGTACCAGCCGTTGACGGTGGCGTTGACCGTCGCTTCGTGCCCCGCGTTGAGCAGCAGCACGCAGGTGGAGATCATCTCCTGCTCGCTGAGGGACTCCCCTTCCTCGTACGCGGCGATGAGCCCCGAGATCAGATCGTCGCCCGGCTTCTCGCGGCGCGCGGCGATGAGTTCGCGCAGGTACGCGGAGAATTCGAGCGAGGCCGTGACCGCGCGCGCCGCGGTCTCCTCGGGCGGATTCAGCTCGTACATTCCGCAGATGTCGGCCGACCAGGGCCGCAGCTGGGCCCGGTCGGCCTCCGGGATGCCCAGCATCTGCGCGATGACGGCCACCGGCAGCGGCTCGGCGACGCGGGCGGCGAGGTCACCGCCCCCGTCCGCCACCAGCTCCCGTACAAGCTGGTCGGCCAACTGCTCGACGTACGGCCGGAGTTGCTCGACGGTGCGCGGCGTGAACGCCTTCGACACCAGGCGCCGGATGCGGGTGTGGGTGGGCGCCTCCAGGTCGAGCATGCCGTTGTCGTTCAGGACGTGGAACGGCTCGTGCTCGGGCGGCGGGGCCTGCCGCCCGAACTCCTCGTGCGTGAACCGGTGCAGATAGGTCCGCCCGAGCCGCCGGTCCCGCAACAGCGCGGAGACGTCCGCGTGATGCGGGACGAGCCACTGATCGGTGGCTTCGAAATAGTGGACCCGCCCGGCGTCCCGCAGCTGCGCGTAGGCCGGGTAGGGGTCGGCGATGAACTCCGCTGACCAGGGGGCGAATTCGGCGAGGGGGGCGTCCATGGAGGGACGGTAGTCGGGTGCGCCCCGGCGTGGATAGTGGCCGTCAGCCCGGCGTGACCAGCCGGGCCTCGTACGCGAAGACCGCCGCCTGCGTGCGGTCCCGCAGGCCCAGTTTCACCAGGATGCGGCTCACGTGGGTCTTGATCGTGGACTCGGCGACCACGAGGCGCGAGGCGATCTCTCCGTTGGAAAGGCCCTGGGCGATGAGGACGAGCACCTCCGTCTCGCGCTCGGTGAGCTCGCCGTACTGCTGCGCCTGCACCGTCGCCGAGAGGCGCGGTGTCTCGCCGAGCTTGGAGAACTCGGTGATGAGGCGGCGCGTGACGGAAGGCGCGAGGAGGGCTTCGCCGGCAGCCACCACCCTCACGCCGTCGGCGAGTTGGCGCGCGGAGGCGTCCTTGAGGAGGAAGCCGGAGGCACCGGCCCGCAGCGCCTGGTAGACGTACTCGTCGAGGTCGAAGGTGGTGAGGACGAGGACCTTCGACGTCACGTCGGCCGCGACGATCTCGCGGGTCGCCTCGATGCCGTTCAGGACGGGCATGCGGATGTCCATCAGGACGACGTCCGGGGCGAGCTCGCGGACGCGGTCGACCGCCTCACGGCCGTTGACGGCCTCGCCCACGACCTCGAAGTCGGGCATCGCGTTGAGCAGGACGGAGAAGCCCTCGCGGACCATCATCTGGTCGTCGGCGATCAGTACGCGGATCGTCATTCCTGGCCTCCGGAGGGTTCCGATGCGGATGCGACCGGCAGGAACACGGTGACTTCGTACCCGCCGTCGGCGGTCTCCTCGGTCGTCATCTCGCCGTCCAGCATCGTGACACGCTCGCGCATGCCGGTGAGGCCGTGGCCCGCTCCGGGCGAGGGCTTGACCAGGCCGGTCGCGGGTCCGTTGACGATGCGCAGCCCAAGACCTCCCAGCACATAGCCGACCTCGACGCGGGCCGTGGCTCCGGGTGCGTGGCGCAGGGTGTTGCTCAGCGCCTCCTGGACGATGCGGTACGCGGAGAGCTCGACGCCCTGCGGGAGCTCGCGGACGGCTCCGGTGACGACCTTCTCGACGTCGAGGCCGGTCTCACGGACGTTCGCGATGAGCCGGTCGAGGTCGGCGAGCGTGGGCTGCGGGGCGTCCGGCGCCTCGTAGTCCTCCGCGCGTACGACACCGAGGACGCGGCGCAGCTCCGTCAGGGCGGCCACGGCGTTCTCGCGGATCGTGACGAACGCCTGCTCCAGCTCGGGCGGCGGGTTCTCGACGCGGTAGGGGGCGGCCTCCGCCTGGATGGCGACCACCGACATGTGGTGCGCGACCACGTCGTGCAGCTCGCGCGCGATCGTCGTCCGCTCCTCCAGGAGGGTGCGCCTGCCGCGCTCCATCTCGGTGACCGTCCGCTGGACGCTGACCTCGTGCTTGGCCTCGCGGCGGATGTGCACGAGGGAGGCGGCGAGGAGGGCGAGCGCGGAGAAGAAGAGCATCTCCGGGAGATTCGTGGTGTACCCCGGGCTGAGGAAGACCTCAGCGGCGATGCCGTAGAGCGCTGTGGCGACCCACATCCACGCGGCGGTGCGGGGGCGGGTGCGCAGTGTGATGACCGTCATCACGGTGATGTGCGCGAAGAAGACGCTGGCGGTCCACGGGTAGCCGTTCCAGTTGCCGGCGACGGCGCCGGAGAAGGGGGTGCTCGCGATCAGGACCCACCAGGCGCCGACGGGCCTGAGCAGGGTCATCACGACGGCGGCGGCCGGGATGAGGCCGGTGAGCACGTAGTCGAGACCGCCGGAGTCCTCCGCGTACGCGAGGAGGAAGGTGAAGAAGGCGGCCGTCACGACCGCCGCGTGCGGGGCCCAGCCGACGTACTGGCGTATGCGGGCGGGGAGGCGCCGGGTGAGGGGGCCGTCCGTACGCATCGCTTGCAGCGGGCGGTAGGCGAAGGCGTCCCGGAAGAGGTCCTGCCGAAGCCCTCCGAGCGCACCCACGGCCAGGCGGAACTCCGGGCTGCGGTTGCTGCTGGGGGCGTTCTTGGTCGCGTCAGTCACACGTACGAAGGTACGGGCAGCCTCCACCGGGGTCGTCCCGCCAGGGAGGGGTCCTCGGGGGTCCGTCGCAGGTACTACACCATGGCCGGGGGCCTAGCGGAACGGGGACCTCCCCACCCACCCGCCCGACACCCCGCATCTGACCGTGCCGGAACGAACCTTTCCCACCCACCCGCCCGACACCCCGCATCCGACCGTCCCCGAACGAGCCTCTCCCACCCGCCCACCCGTTACCCCGGAGTAATCGGGTGGGTGGGAGGGAAAGGCCTGTTCGGCTGCAGGCGGATGCAGGGTCACGTAGTCAGGTCCATGCCGGGGGCGCGGCCCGCCGGGCCCCCGGCATGCAGCAGGGTCACGTAAGTAGGTCCCTGCGGCGCAGTGCCGTCAGGCCGCCGGCCGCCAGCGTTGCCGCGATGGTGAGGAGCGTCGCCACCGGGGCCCACCTCATCTCGGAGCCCGGCAGCTTTGGGAGGTGGCCAAAGGGGGAGGCGTCCAGTGCCAGCTGCGGGAGGTCCAGGGCCGGGCCGATCCAGCCGAGCGCCAGGCAGGCCCCGGCCACACCCCACGCGGCCACCGCCCCCCGAGGGAAGGCCCCCACCAACAGCACCGCCAACCCGCCCAGCGCCCAGACCCCGGCCACCTGCACCAGGCACGCCCCGAGGATCGCCCCCAGGCTCTCCCCGTGACCGGCGTAGAGACCGAGGCCGCCCGCCAGCATCAGCAGTACCGAGCCGCCGAAGGCGATGACCAGGTGGCCCCCGGCCCACCGCAGCCGCCCCACCGCGTTCGCGAGGACCGGCTCCGCCCGCTGCGACGTCTCCTCGCCGTGCAGCCGCAGCACCGAAGCGACGACGTACAGCGAGGCGACCATCCCGAGCAGGCCGACCATCGTGGCGAGGAAGGCGTCCGTGAGGCCGGACTGGCCGCCCATCCGCTCGATGATCTCCCGGGTGTTGGCGTTGTCGCCGACGATGTCCGCCGCCCCCTCCACCATCCCGCCGAAGACCACACCGGCCGCCAGGAATCCGAGCGTCCAGCCCAGCACGCTCCCCCGCTGCAACCGCCACGCGAGCCCGCCCGCCGTAGCGATCCCGCCCTTCGCGGGCCCCGGCCGGGTCGGCAGAAAACTCATCCCCACGTCGCGCCGCCCCGCCAGGCCGTACGCGAAAGACCCCTGCGCGACGATCGCGGCGGCGATCAGGAGCAGCACCCACCACCGCTCGCCGGCGTAGGCGCGGAGGTTCTGTGCCCAGCCGAGCGGTGAGAGCCAGGTCAGCACGGACGAGCCGCCCTCGGACCCCGCGTCACCGGCGGCCTTGAGCACGTACGCGGCGCCGAGCACCCCGGACGTCAGCCCCTTGGCGAGCCGCGCGCTCTCCGTGAGCTGGGCGACGATCGCCGCCATGGTGGCGAAGAGCATCCCGGTGCCCGCGATGCCGAGCCCGAGCGCGAGCGCACCGGCCGAGCCCTGCCCGGCCATCCCGCCGGCGATGAGCAGACCCACGGCAGCGTTCGCGGTGAACGCGGCGAGCAGCGCGGCGGTCAGCGGCGCACGCCGCCCCACCATCGCGGCGGAGAGCATCTCCTGGCGGCCCGTCTCCTCCTCCTCGCGCGTGTGCCGTACGACGATGATCAGGCTCATCACGGCGGCGAGGATCGCGGCGTAGACGCCGATGCGCCAGGCGGAGAGCGCGCCGACGGAGTCCCCGAACACCGGCGAATACAGCGCCCGCATCGAGGAGTTGGCGTTCATCGACCGCATGGCGTCGGCCCGCTCGGCGGCCGTTCCGTACGTCTGCTCCAGGGCGCCCGGCATGGAGAGGACCAGGCCGGAGACGACGATGACCCAGACCGGCATCATGACGCGGTCGCGCCGCAGGGCGAGCCTCAACAGGGCGCCGGTTCCGGCGAGTTGGGCGGATGAGTGGGAGGTGCGGGGGGTGGACCCCACTGCTCCGGTGGCGACAGTCATCGCGCGGCCTCCCGCACATCGTCCTGGTAGTGCCGCAAGAAGAGCTCCTCCAGCGTCGGCGGCGTGGAGGTCAGCGAGCGGATCCCGGAGTCGGCCAGCGAGCGCAGCACCGCGTCCAGCTTGTCGGTCTCGACCTGCAACTTGACGCGATGCCCGGCTACTCCTTCTCCCTGCCCGGATACGTCGACGTCGTGCACCCCGGGCAGCCGCGCGAGCCCGTTCGGCGGCCCCGCAAGCTCGGCGGTGACGCTGGTCCGCGTCAGATGGCGCAGGTCGGCGAGCGATCCGCTCTCGACGGTCTGCCCCTTCCTGATGATGCTCACGCGGTCGCAGAGCGTCTCCACCTCGCTGAGGATGTGCGAGGAGAGCAGGATCGTCCGGCCCCGGTCGCGCTCCTCGCCGACGCACGCCTGGAAGACCTCCTCCATGAGCGGGTCGAGCCCGGACGTGGGCTCGTCGAGGATCAGGACGTCGACGTCCGACGCGAAGGCGGCGACGAGGGCGACCTTCTGCCGGTTGCCCTTGGAGTACGTGCGCCCCTTCTTGGTCGGGTCGAGTTCGTACCGCTCGATGAGGTCGGCCCGGCGGGCCCGGTCGAGGCCGCCGCGCAGCTTCCCGTACAGATCGATGACCTCGCCGCCGGAGAGGTTGCGCCACAGGGTGACGTCACCCGGTACGTACGCCACGCGCCGGTGCAGTTCCACCGCGTCGTTCCACGGGTCCTTGCCGAGGAGCTGGGCGGCGCCGGAGTCGGCGCGGAGCAGGCCGAGGAGGACCCGGATGGTTGTGGACTTCCCTGAGCCGTTGGGGCCGAGGAAGCCGTGGACCTCGCCGGTCTCGACGTCGAGGTCGAGCCCGTCCAGCGCGTGCGTCCGTCCGAACGACTTGTGCAGTCCGGAGACGGTGATTGCCTTCGTCATGTTTCGGAACTTACGCTAACTTCACAAACTTGTGAAGTTAAGGAAGCGTATAAACTCGACCGCGACCGGCACGCAGGGGAGATGATCGGCAGATGCCCAAGGGGTCCGAGGGGTCCAACGGAGAGGCGCGGCGTGACGACGAGGTCGTCTCACGCTTCGTGGAGCAGTTCGCCGCGCAGCTGGTCGAGGCGGGCATGCCGAGGATGCCCGCGCGGATCTTCGCGGCGCTCCTCGCGTCGGACTCGGGCGCGCTGACATCGGCGGAGCTGGGGGAACGGCTCCAGGTGAGCCCCGCGGCGGTCTCGGGCGCGGTCCGCTACCTCACGCAGCAGCACATGGTGGCCCGAGAGCGCGAGCCGGGCTCCCGACGGGACATCTTCCGGGTGCACAGCAACCAGTGGTACGAGGCGCTGGCCAACCGTGACGGGATCCTCAAGCGCTGGGAGTCGGCCCTGCGCGACGGCGTCACGAGCCTCGGCGCCGACACCCCGGCGGGCCGCCGCATGGCGGAGACGCTCGCCTTCTTCGAGTTCGTCGAGGACGAGATCGTGGGGATGCTGGAGCGGTGGCGAGTGCGGAGGGAGACCTTGTTCGGCAAGTGACCTGTCCCGCCACTTCGCGGCGGATCCTTCCCGCCCACCCGATTGCCCCGCGGCGGACCCTTCCCGCCCACCCACCCGATTGCCCCGCGGGGTAATGGGTGGGCGGGTGGGGAAAATCCGCCGCGAAGCGGCGGCCAGGCGGAAACGGCGCCGCACCCGAAGGACGGTGGGTCCTCCGCCGGGTGCCGGATCCCCGGCCGGTCAACGAGGCAGCATCAAGCCCCAAGCATTGGCCCGCACCGACCACGTCCGCGTCCGCACAGGCCCCCCGACCACCGCATCCGCCCGGTAGCGGAAATCCGCCCCGGACACGGTGATCGTCCGCGCCCGCACCCGCAGCGCCTCGGCCGCCGCGCCCACCGAGGTCGGCCGCACCTCGACCTCCGCGAGACCATCGGCCCCCGGACGCACCCAGACGCCCTCCACCGGCTGGTCCAGGTCCACCACGAGCACCCCGTCCGCCTCCACCCGCAGCCGCGCGGGCGCGGGGCCCGGCGCCGACGCCACGCGTGCGGGACGCGCAAGGGTGCGTACGAAGGACTGGCACGTGCGCAGCCAGGGGCGACCGTCCACCGCCGTGCTCCCGGAGGCCGCCGCGCTCCCGGAGCCCGCCGGGACGACGGGCGGGATCCGCAGCGTCCCGAGCACCACACCGTCGCTGTCGTCCACGAGCAGATCAAGCCGCCGCTCGGCCCCTTCGAGCACCGCACGGGCCGCCGCGACGGCGCCGAGCGGCACTCCGAGGGCCCGGGAAAGTACTTGGGCGGCCCCGACGGGAACGACCGAAACCGCGCACGAACCGAGCTCGCGCTCGCGGTGCAACGCCGCGACGGCACGCAGCAGCGCCCGGTCGTCACCGATCACCACAGGACGCCGCGCACCCCTCCTGGCCAGGGCTTTCGCGAAGTCCTCGGGCCCTTCCGGCAGGCAGATCCGGATGGCCGCACCCGCGCCGAGCACATCCTTCGCGATCCGTACCGACTCACCGTCCGTGCGCCGGGCGACCGGGTCGATGACGACTAGCAGCTGGTCGCGAGCCGACAACGTGCGCCCCTTTTCTGAGTCCTCGGGTAGCATCTTTGTGCAAGAGCCCCTTGCGCTATTGCGCCAGGGGCTTCGTCTATTCCGGGGCAGCATCCAAGGCACACCCATATGGCGGCTACGGCCCCTGACCTTGGACATGCCCCGCCCGGAAGGGGTGTACGCCTGTGCCCGCACTTGTGCTGCTCGGTGCTCAGTGGGGTGACGAAGGCAAGGGAAAGGCCACCGACCTGCTCGGTGGCTCCGTGGACTATGTAGTGCGATACCAGGGCGGCAACAACGCCGGCCACACGGTCGTCGTAGGCGACCAGAAGTACGCGCTGCATCTCCTCCCTTCCGGGATTCTCTCCCCGGACTGCGTGCCTGTCATCGGCAATGGAGTCGTCGTCGACCCGTCGGTCCTGCTCTCCGAGCTGAGCGGTCTGAACGAGCGCGGCGTCGACACGTCGAAGCTGCTGATCAGCGGTAACGCGCACATCATCACGCCGTACAACGTGACCGTCGACAAGGTGACGGAGCGTTTCCTCGGCAAGCGCAAGATCGGCACGACCGGCCGTGGCATCGGCCCGACGTACGCCGACAAGATCAACCGCACCGGCATCCGCGTCCAGGACCTCTACGACCAGTCGATCCTGGAGCAGAAGGTCGAGGCGGCGCTCGAGGTCAAGAACCAGCTCCTCACCAAGCTCTACAACCGCCGCGCCATCGAGGTCGGCCAGATCGTCGAGCAGCTCCTGGAGCACGGCGAGAACATCAAGCAGTACGTCGCCGACACGACGCTGATCCTGAACAACGCGCTGGACGAGGACAAGGTCGTCCTCTTCGAGGGCGGTCAGGGCACGCTCCTGGACGTGGACCACGGCACGTACCCCTTCGTCACCTCCTCGAACCCGACCGCGGGCGGCGCCTGCACGGGTACGGGCGTCGGCCCGACGAAGATCAGCCGCGTCATCGGCATCCTGAAGGCCTACACCACGCGTGTCGGCGCGGGCCCGTTCCCGACGGAGCTCTTCGACCAGGACGGCGAGGACCTGCGCCGCATCGGTGGCGAGCGCGGTGTCACCACCGGCCGTGACCGCCGCTGCGGCTGGTTCGACGCGCCGATCGCGCGTTACGCGACCCGTGTGAACGGCCTGACGGACTTCTTCCTCACGAAGCTGGACGTCCTGACGGGCTGGGAGCAGATCCCGGTCTGCGTCGCGTACGAGATCGACGGCAAGCGCGTCGAGGAACTCCCGTACAACCAGACCGACTTCCACCACGCGAAGCCCGTCTACGAGTACCTCCCCGGCTGGTCCGAGGACATCACCAAGGCCCAGACCTTCTCCGACCTGCCGAAGAACGCGCAGGGTTACGTGAAGGCCCTGGAGGAGATGTCCGGCGCCCCGATCTCCGCGATCGGCGTGGGCCCGGGCCGCACGGAGACGATCGAGATCAACTCGTTCATCTAAGGGCGGTCGCAGTACGCACAAGGGGCGCCCCGGCCTGGCCGGGGCGCCCCTTCCGTCTGCGTGGTCACGCGCGACGGCGGCGGTAGTACGCGTAGGTGAGGACGAGGAGCAGCGGGCCCCACAGGTTCATCAGGCCGCTGACGGTCATCGCGAGCACGTCCCAGCCCTCGGCGTAGGGCCAGGCGCCGGGCCCCTCGCCGATGGCGGTGATCATCCACTCGACGCCGATGGCGGTGAGCGCGAGCCCACCGATCGTCGCGGGCACGACGGCGGCGGCGACCGGAACGCGCCGCCCACCGAGCCGCGGCACCCACGAGGGCACGACCTCGCCCCATCCCCGTACGAGTCCGAAGGAGAGGTGCGCGAAGAGCTCGCTGAGGATGCTGAGCCCGAGGACGTAGGGGATGTTGAACCACGCGGGGTCGAGACGCTCCCCGCCCATCCCGTACCCGAAGCCGATGGGCAGCCGCCAGATGCAGACGGGGAGGACGACGAGGGGGATGGCGTGCGCGATCCACTCGGCCCAGACGGGAACGCGGTGTCGGGTTTCCGTCGCTGCCGTCCCGTCATGCGCTGCGTATGTCGTGGTCATGCCTCAAGCTTCGTGGCGCGCGTCGCGCCGCGGATCAACGCGGCGGCGGATCTTCCTCCGCCCTGCGGGCTAGACCTCACTCCTCCCCGCACATCCGCAGCCCCACCGGCGTCTCGCACGGCAGATGGCCGTGGGTGCGGATCACGTCCTGGCCGTTTCCGCGGAGTGCGTACGCGAGGAAGCTCGACGCCAGGGAGTCGGCGGGCGGGCTGCCGTAGGTGTAGGCGTACTCGATCTCGCGGTAGGGGTAGCCGCTGGACTGGATGCCGTCGATGGAGGGTGCGTGGCCGTTCAGGTTCAGGCGGTGCGTGTTCTTGAGGGTGGTCGTCTTGCGGAGTTCGCTGTAGCCGATCGCGCCCGGGATGTCGGCGACGGTGTCCAGAACCTGTTCCGTCTCGTCGAGTTCGCAGCGGACGACCGGGGCGGACGCGCTCATGTCCTTGGTCAGGCAGTCGCTCGACGACTCCTGCATCTCCGACTCCCCCTTCAGGACCCGGTGCTGGAGGGTGACCCGCGTGCCGGAGCTCGACCCACGGCTGACCAGGACCACCGGCAGGTCGGGGCCGCCCCGCAGCTCCTTCCAGTTGCGGATCTCGCCGGTGAAGAGGCGGCGGACGTCCCTCGTGGAGAGGTTCTTGACCGGCACCTTGTCGTTCAGGACGAGGGCGAACAGCGAGACCGCCACCCGCGTCTCGCTCAGCTGCGTGTAGCTGCCGGGGCGCGGCCCGTCGGAGAAGGCGATCACCGGCGGTGAGCCCTCGCCGGGTTCGACGCCTGTCGCGGCCAACTCCCGTATGCCGCCTCGGCTTCCATGCGCGCTCACCTCGATTTCCGAGCCCTCGCAGTCCTTCATGTACTTGTCCGCGAGCTCGGTGGCCACCGGCTCGAACGCGGTCGACCCGGTCAAGGTGAGGCTGCCCTTCTCGCAGTACGAGGGCGGCGGCTGGGTGTCGGGGCGCAGGATGAGGCCCGCGAGGCCGAGGATCACCAGGCTCAGCGCGATGGCCACCCGCTGCGAGAGCCTGCTGAACACCGGAGGCTTCTCGTCGGGCGCCGCGCTGTGGTTCTCGTGGGTCTCGCCGCCCTGGATGCCGCCGATGACCGTGTAGCCGCTGTCCACGGGGCCGCCGGTCAGCAGGACCAGGAGCTTGTAGTACTCACCTCGGTTGAGCGGTACGCGCGGGATGTGCAGCCTGCCGGACTCGTAGCCGAGACCCGTGCCGGGCGCGAAGTGCTCCATCAGATGGTCGGCTTCGGGCGGCAGCGTCACCGCCACCGCGCGGATCGTGCGGCTCTCGAAGACCGCCGTCAGGCCGTGCGACGAACGGCCCGTGTAGTCGGCGACGTCGATCGGCAGCGAGCCGTCGTTCTCGACGCGGAGCAGCACCAGTGTCGCGTCCGACATCTCGGGGGCCTCGTCGAAGAGGCCGAGGCGCGCGTTCGCGTCGCCCGTACGGACGTTGTCGCCTATCGCCGTGTCCATCTGCTTGCGGTAGCCGATGCGCTTGCGGCGCGGTACGCGGCGTTCGAGCAGTACGGGGACGAACGCGCCGGCGATGCCGACCAGGATGGCGAGCACGGCGATGATGTTTTCGGTGCTCAACCAGTTCATGGGCGGCACGGTAGGCGGCGGGAACGGCCGCCGGGCGGCCCTTGTCCGTCCGGACGGGATCTGTTCGCCCCCGGTTCAACTACAGGTGCGATCCGAGGAGTTCAGGCCGTGCTGCTACCGCCGCAGGCTCATTCCTCCTTGTCGTATGTCAGCCCCTTGTCCGTGCCCGTGTTCTCCCGGTGCAGCCTGCCGTTCGAGAGCAGCGTCACCGTGCTCGCCTGTCCCGGCTTGCAGGAGCTCGCGGGCTGCCCGACGATCACGTCCGTAGGTCCGATGCGCAGGGTGTTGCCGCTCGCCGACTCCAACTTGCCCTGGAACACGCAGTGGTACGTGCCGCCCGTGTCGGTCGGGCCGTCCGCCGTGATCGAGACGACGGTGTCGCCGACCTCGCCCTGCTGGAGGACCAGGCGCCGGGAGTTGTGGCCCAGGTTGTTCTGGATGGACCCGCTCCAGGTGCCGAGGAACTTGTCCGGGATTGTGCCCTCCTCGTTCTCCTCCTTGGATGCGGGGGAGGTGGGCGTGGTCTCGGGCTCCGAGGAACCGTCCTCGCTCGGCGTACCCGGCGTCGAAGGCGCGTTGCTGGACGGTGACTTGGAGTTCGTGTCGCCCGCCTTCGTGGTGCCGTCGCCCTTCATCACCGCGTACACCGTGCCGCCCGCTCCTATGGCCACTATGACGGCCACCGCGATGAGCGCGGCGGTTGACCGACCGCTGCGGCGCGGGGGCTGACCCTGGGGGTGGACGAGGGGGCCGTACGGAGGTGTGGGGCCGTACGGGCCCTGCTGGGGGTAGCCGTAGCCGGGCGGCGGCGGTTGCTGGGGGTGTTGCTGCGACTGAGGGTGTTGCTGGGGCTGCTGGGGATAGCCGTACGCCTGGCTCGGCGGGGGCGTGGGCGGCGGGGTCTGGCTGGTGATCATCGTGGGGAGGTGGTCCAAGGGGGCCGCCTCGCCAGGCTTACCGGGCGGCGGCGGGGTGTCGCCGTCAGCGGGGGAAGCAGCGGAAGCGGCGGCAGCAGAGGCGGCGGCTGCCGCCGCACCGGGGGCCGCTCCGACCGCCTTGGATGCGCCACCCCCGCCCTCATCGGGATTCTCCGTGTCGAGCAACTGCACGGCATGACGCCCCAGTTGGGCCACCAGCGCGCCCGGCAGCCAGGGGTCCCGCGTCCGCCCTCCGTCACCGAGGGTGTCCTCCGCGCCCGTCCGCTCAAGGACCTGCTCCAGCGTCGGCCGGTCCGCGGGGTTCTTGCGCAGGCAGTCGCCGACCAGTTCGGCCAGCTCCTCCGGCAGCGCCTCCAGGTCCGGTTCCTCCTGCGCGATACGGAACATCAGCGCGTGCACGCCGCTGTTGGCCGTGCCGAACGGCAGCGCGCCCGTAGCCGCGTACGCGAGGACGGAACCCAGGCAGAACACATCGCACGCCGGGGTGATCCGGTCGCCCCGCACCTGCTCGGGCGCCATGAAGCCGGGCGAACCGACGAGGGCGCCGGTGCGGGTCAGGCCGCCGTCGGTCACCGTTTCGAGGGCGCGGGCGATGCCGAAGTCGATGACGCGGGGTCCGTCGATGGTGACGAGTACGTTCGACGGCTTGAGGTCGCGGTGGATGAGGCCCGCCGCGTGGATGTCCTTGAGGGCGTTGGCGAGCCCGGCCGCCAGTATCTTCACGGACCGCTCGGGCAGTGGCCCGTGGTCGTGCGAGATGACGCTCTGGAGGGAGGGCCCCGCGACATACCCCGTGGCCAGCCAGGGGATCGTCGCATCGGTGTCCGCGTCGAGCACGGGCGCCGTCCACGCGCCGCCGACCCGCCGTGCCGCCTGCACTTCCTGCCGGAAGCGGTTCCTGAACTCCTCCTGCTCGGCGAGCTCTTCACGCACCAGCTTCACCGCGACCGTACGTCCCCGGTCGGATCGCGCGAGATAGACGTGCCCCATGCCGCCCGCGCCGAGTCGCGCGAGCAGCCGATAGGCGCCTATTCGCTGTGGATCCCCGGGCCCGAGCTTCTCCATCGCCGCGCCGACCTCCCCCGTTGGTGTGCAACAGATCGAGGATAGTGGGGCGGTAGGACATCGGGGCACGGACTGCCTGCTACGGCTCCGTAACGGGTTGTTCCGTATCGCCGGCCGTCAGCTTTCGCCAACCAGGGCCCGCAGGTGCGCCAGGTAGTCTTCGAAGCGTGTGCGTCCGTCGTCGGACAGGCGCACGAAAGTGCGCACACGTCGTTCTCGGCCGCTGCGCAGCTTGGCCAGCTCCACCACACCCGCTTCCTCCAGGACGCGCAACTGCCGTGAGAGCTCCGGCGAATCCAGTTCGAGAGCCTCACACAGATCGGCGAACGACGCGTTGTGCACGCGCCGCAGGGTGGCCAGCACGGCCAGGCGCACCGGCGAATGCATCAGCGTGGTCAGCGCCTGCCGGTGTTGTCCCTCTTCGCTCATCAGACCCTCCACCGCGACACCAAGTAGCCCAGCAGGGCCAGCGCGGGAAACGCGGCCGGAACCACGATGCCGATGGTGGAGTCCGGGGTGTCCCACAGGACATTGCCCGCCGGAAGGCCCAGCAGGAAGCCGGCTGCGATTCCGAGCCCGCTCTCCAGTGGGGTATGCGGGCGGCGAAGGGCACGCTCGCGGTGGAAGTAGTTCCAGCCGGCCACGACTGCCAGCCCTGCCAGGCACACTGGGATGCCGAGTACGAGCGGCGCCCTCTGTGCGGCAGCCGCCCACAGGGCGCCGAACAACGCGGCTACTGACCCCACTCCCCCCACGCGCTCACCTGTCGAGGCGGGCCGGGTGAGAGTGGGTGCCCGCTCGGCGGTGGCGAGTTGGGCGGCGGCGGTCTGTGGGTCCATGTGGAACCCCCCCCAAGGTCGTGCGAAAAGGTCGTGCGAATCGTTCACTTGCGACCCTCGCACTCACTTGGCAAACATGCAACTAAGCGGAAGTCCTCCCGGGTGTGACCGTCTCGGCCAGGACGCCGGACAGTCGCTCCAACACCCTTACTGTCTCGGCGAGTTCCTCCTCGCCGAGCGCCTCCGTGAGCCGGGCGGCCATCTCCGCGTGGCCGGGGCTGATCCGCCGGACGGCTGCCAGGCCCTCGTCCGTGGGGCGCAGGAGCTTGGCGCGGCGGTGGGCGGGGTTCGGGACGTACTCGGCCAGGCCGCGATGCACCAGCAGGTCGGCGATGCGCTGCACGCTCTGCCGGGTGGTGCCCATCGCGCGGGCGATACCGGCGACCGGCAGCGGCTCGCGCAGGACGGCGCCGAGCACCTGCCACCAGGCGGCGGTGAGACCGCCCGGCTTCGCCAACTCGTCCGCCACGGAGAGGAATTGGCCGTTGAGCCGGAAGACGCCGAGGGCGGTGCGGGAGAACAGCTCCTGCTGCTCCCGCACCCCCCGGTCCACGTCGTCGCTCACGACTCCAGCACCTCGTACGCGGACGGGTCCGAGTCGTGGAACAGGCGGTACCACGCGTCGAGCTTCTCCCCCTCGAAGGCCCCGAGCCGCCCGAGGATCTCGCGCGCGAAGGCCACCGGCTCGGTCGGGCCTGCCGTGGTGAGCCCGCCGTCGGTGACGGCGTCCACGTCGACGTACCGCTCGCTGCCCTTGTAGCCGGTGCCCGCGAGGTAGAACGACACCGCGCTGGTGTGCGCGCGCTCGTCGAGGAGCCCCTCCCGGGCGAGCCCGGCGGTCGCCCCGCAGATCGCGGCGACCGGCACGTCCGCGTCGAGGAAGGCGCGGGCCGCGCGGCCGAAGGGGGCGAGGTCGTCGCCCGTGTCCCACAGGTCGGCGCCCGGCAGGATCAGCAGCGCGCTGTCCTCGGGCCGCAGCTCGGCGAGCGTCAGGTCGGGCTGGACGCGGACGCCGCCGATGGTGGTGACGGGGTCGAGCGATGCGGCGGCGACGGTCCGGATCTCGTACCCGTCGCGGGCGAGGAACGCGGTGGCGTATCCGGTCTCCCAGTCGGCGAGCGTGTCGTAAACGGCGAGGTGCACGGGCTTGCGGGACATGACTGCCTCCGTTGGCTGAGCTCCGTCGGGGTGTTATGTAAGCATGCTGTCATTGAGACAGTATGCTGTCAAGAGTCCTGGGGAGGGGCGGCCTCGGCTCGTTAACCCTCACCAGGGGCGGCCTTAACCCGCCGATCCCTAGCGTCCTGGTCATGGACAGCGCAGAGAACCTCGGACAGATGGCCGCCCACCTCGGCCTCGACCTGGCGGCCGTGACCCTCCTGACCTTCGGGGTCTTCTATCCACGGCACCGCAGGCGGGAGTTGGTCCCCGCCTATCTAGCCCTCAACGTCGCGCTCTTCGCGGTCGTCTCCGCCCTCGCGAGCGCAGGCGGCAACGGCGGGCTCGCGCTCGGCTTCGGGCTCTTCGGGGTGCTTTCGATCGTGCGGCTTCGCTCGGACGCCGTGCAGCACCAGGAAGTCGCGTACTACTTCATCACCCTCGTCCTCGGCCTCCTCTGCGGACTTCCGGGCCTCGACCTGCCGGTCGCCGCCGGGCTCGCGGCCGTGCTGCTCCTGGTGATGTACGGCGCCGACCACCCCCGCCTCTTCGCCGGTGACCGGCGTGCCGTCATCACCCTGGACGCCGTGTACCGCGAGGAGACCGCGCTGCGGGCCGAGCTGGCGCGGCGCCTGGGGGAACCGCTCGGCTGGACCGTCCAGGAGGTCGACTACGTACGTGACCTGATGGTTCTGGAAGTCCGCTTCCGGCAGCCGGAACCTTCCGAGCGGGCCGGGGAGTTCACACGTACAGCACCACGACGCCGCACGACCCGGTCACGCACGCCTGCCGTCCCCCACCAGAAGGAGACCGTGTGAACCCCGCCGTACGCGCCATCGGACGGGCCGCGCTCGCCGCGCACCCCATCTCGCTCGACGAGGTCAACGCACGGGCGGAGCTGCTCGCCCGCTACGACAACAGCTATCTCGTGCCGGTCGAGATCTTCGACGACCTGGCGGCGCTGCTCACCGACCCGCGCCGCGCCTCGGGTGCCTTCCGGGCGCTGAGCATCGGCGGAAAGCGCTGGTTCAGCTATCACTCGACGTACTACGACACTCCTGAGCTGCTGACGTACCACCACCACCGGCAGGGCAGGCGGCTGCGCTACCGCATCCGGGAGCGGGTCTATCAGGACAGCGGTGAGCGGCAGTTCGAGATCAAGCTGAAGAGCGGCCGCGGCGAGACGGTCAAGCACCGCCAGCGGCTCGAAGGCGACGACCGCGTCCTCGACGCCGAGCGGCAGGGGTTCCTGGCGGGGGTGCTGAGGGGTTCGTACGGGATCGAGGCGCCGGGCGGTCTCACGACGGCGCTGGTCACGGAGTACCAGCGGGCGACGTTCGTGGCCGACGGCCAGCGGATCACGTGTGACGCGGGGCTCGTGGTGCGGGACGTGGCCACGGGGCGGTCGGTGGAGGCGGACTCCGGGCTCGTCCTGGTGGAGACGAAGACGCAGGGGCATCTGACGGAGGCGGACCGGGTCCTTCACCGGTACGGGGTGCGGGCCGCGGAGTTCACGAAGTACTGCGGTGGATTCGCGGCGCTGCGGCCCGAGTTGGGGATCAATCGGTGGGCTCGGGCTGTCCGGGTCGCGTTTCCGAGGGCCGCGGGGGCCGGGGGGGCGGGGGCGCCTGCGGGAAGGTGAGGGTCACCCGGGTGCCACGGGTGGCGTCCGACGCGATGCCGAAGGTGCCGCCCGCGTCCTCGGCCGTGCGGCGTGCGATGTCCAGGCCGAGGCCGGTGGAGCCGCCGCCGCTGGTGCCGCGTTCCGCCGCGTACGTCGGCGGGAGGCCGGGGCCCTCGTCGGCGACGGTGAGTTCGGCGGTGCCCTGCGGGGTGGTGCGGACGGTGATGCGGAACGGTGTGCCTTGGGGGGTGTGGTCAAGGACGTTGCCGATGAGGGCGTCGATGGCGGCGGTGAGATCGTCCTCGGGGACGGGCACGGGGATGGGTTCTTGCTGGGCCGATGTCTCCGTCGTACGCCCCTGATCCTCCGCCAACGGCAGCCAGAACGTGACGCGTTCGCGGGCCACGGCGGCCAGGTCGGCGTACGGGGCGGCCCGGAAGGGGCGGCGGGCCTTGCGGATCACATCGTCGACACTCCGCTCCAGGGCGGCGACGTCGGCGGCGATGCGGTGCGCCTCCTCCGTGTCGCGGAGGGTCTCGGCGTCCAGGCGGAGGGCGGCGACGGGCGTGCGGAGGCGGTGGGCGAGGTCGGCGGCGTTCTCGCGTTCGGCGGTGAGGAGTTCGTCGATGCGGGTGGCGAGGCGGTTCAGCTCGCCCGCGACCAGGCGGAGTTCGGGCGGACCCTCGGGAGTGGCGCGAGCAGTGAGATCCCCGGCGGCGAGACGGTCCGCGGTGCCGGCGAGCCGGCGGGTGGCGCCGACCAGCCGGGCGCCGAGCCGGTCGGCCAGGAGCAGCCCGATGAGGACGAGGCCGACCCCGATCCCGGCGAGGACGAGCCAGGAGGTCATGGTCCCGGCGTGCAACTGCCGTTCCGTGAGCGTGATTTGCACGACGGCGGTGCCACCGGCCGCGCCCTGGACGGGGACGAGGACCTGGCGGCCGCCGGTGGAGGGCTCGTAGGTGAAGGCACGGCCGGTGCGGGCCAGACGGATGGCGTCCGTGACGCGGGCCTTGGCCTGGTGCCCGGGGTTAGGCCCGATGACGGTGCCGTCCCCGAGAACGAGCGAAGTGGACGGCAGATTCTGGGTGTTGACGCTCTCCACGGTCTGCTCGGCGGTCTCGCGCTCGTCCGGCGTGGCCAGGGCAGGCCCGAGGGCATGCGCCACCCACTGGGCACGGGCGGTGGCTTCGGCGGTGGTGCGGTCGGCGGCGTGGGTGCGGGTGAGGAGGGTGAGGGGGACGAGGAGGGCGGTGAGTACGAGGGCGGTGGTAGCGGCGGTGAGAATCAAAAGCCTGCGCCGCATCAGCTGGCCCCTGGGCCTTGGGCGGGGGGCTTCCCGTGGCCGGGGTCTTGGGCGGGGCGCTTCCCGTGGTTGGGGTCTTGGGCGGGGCCCTCGCCGTGGCTGGGGTCTTGGGCGGAACCCTCGCCGTGGCTGGGGTCTTGGGCGGGGCCCTCGCCGTGGCTGGGCGCCTCGCTGTGGCTGGGCCCGTCCCCGTGGCTGGGGGCCTTGCCGTGTCCGGGCTCCTTCCCGTGGCGGGGCCTGTCCCCGTGTCCGGGTTCCTCCCCGTGGCCGGAGCCCTCGCCGTGGGCGAACCCCTCGCCGTGGCTGGGGGGCTTGCTGTGGCGGGGCCCGTCTCCGTGGGCGGGCATCTCGCCGTGGCCGGGCATCTCGCCGTAGCGGGGCTCCTCCCCGCGGCCGGCTCCCTCCCCGCAGTCAGTTCCCTCTCCGCGGCCGGACCCCATCCCGTGGCCGGGCTCCTCGCCATGGCTGGGGGCCTTGCTGTGGTGGGGCCCGTCCCCGTGGGCGGGCATCTCGCCGTGGCCGGGCATCTGGCCGTAGCGGGGCTCCTCCCCGCGGCCGGCTCCCTCCCCGCAGTCAGTTCCCTCTCCGCGGCCGGACCCCATCCCGCGGCCGGACCCCATCCCGTGGCCGGGCCCCTCGCCGTGGCGGGGCACCTCGCCGTGGCCGGGCTCCTCGCCGTGGCTGGCTCCCTCCCCGCAGTCGGGGGCCTCGCTGTCGTCGGGTTTCTCTCCGTCGTGGGGCGGCTCGTCTCCGGCGGGGGGCGCCGCGTTGTTCCGGGGGCGGCGCCGCGCCGGTATGTCCGTCCTCGCTATCTCGGTCCGAGCGTCGCGTACTTCGGCTGGGGAGTCCTGGCTGCCGTGCTCCGGGCGGACATGCCGGCACGTTCCCTCGCGTTCGTCGCGCGGCGGTGGAGGCGTGGGGGCTGGTGCATCATCGGGTGCTGTGAGTTTTACTCCCACCGTGCGGACCGTGTGGAGGTAGCGAGGCGCCTGGGCCGTCTCGCCGAGCTTTCTGCGGAGCCAGGAGAGGTGGACGTCGACCGTCTTGTCGGCGCCGCCCAGGGGCTGTTGCCACACCTCGGCGAGGAGTTCGCGGCGGGAGACGACCTGGCCGGGGCGGTGGGCGAGGTAGGCGAGGAGGTCGAACTCACGCGGGGTGAGGTCCAAGGGGCGGCCGTCCAGGGTGACTTCGCGGGAGGCTGGGTCGATGGCCAGGCCTCCGACGCGCAGGGGCTCTTCCGCGACCTCGGTCGCGCCGAGGCGGCGCAGGACCGCCTTGATGCGGGCGTCCAACTGGGCGGCGCCGAACGGCTTGACGATGTAGTCGTCGGCCCCGTCCTCCAGGATCGCCACCATCTCCGGTTCGTCGTCGCGCGCGGTCGCGACGATGACGGGTACGTCGCTGACGGCGCGGAGCATACGGAGGACCTGGGCGCCGTCCACGTCCGGCAGCCCCAGGTCGAGTACGACGAGGTCGGGACGGTTGGTGACCGCGGCGTCCAGGCCAGCCATGCCGCTTGGCGCGGTGGCGACGGCGTGCCCTTTGTCGCGGAGAGCCCGCACCAGGGCGCCGCGCAGCTGGGGATCGTCCTCCACGACGAGAAGATGGGCCATACATCCACCGTAGCCAGGTGCTTGTCAGGTGCTTTGGGCGGCCCTTAACCGGGCGTTAGGAAACTGTGCGGCACAGTGGCCGGATGAGGAAGTGGCGGAGCGCGGTGGTGACCGCGGCATGGGTGGGGGTGGGAACGGCTGCCGGGGCGCTGGGCGCTTGGCAGTTGGCCACGTCGGACAGCGGGAACGCGGCGCACAGTCGTCCCCTGGACGAGGGCGCGGTGGAGAGGGCCCTGGCGGCGACGTCGGCGTCGCCACGGGCCTCCTCCTCCCGGCCCGCGTCGCCTTCGCCGTCCGCGACACCCTCAAAGACGCCCCCCGACCGCTCCACCCTGCGGTTCACGGGCGGGACGGCGACGGTCGAATGCAGGGACGACGGGACGGTCTACCTCGTCTCGTGGAGCCCGGCGGACGGCTTCCACATCGACGACGACGTGGAACGGGGCCCGGGCCCGGTGGCCCGCCTCGAAGCAGAGCCGAGCGACGACGACGAGCAGGAGGACCTGCCGTACGAGATCCGGTGCGGGGAGGGTGGAAAGCCGCGGGCGGCGGTGGTGGCGGATACGGACGACTGAGGGGGTCCCCAGCCTGTCCGGCGTTTGAGGACGAACTCGGCGAAGCCGGTGATGACGGCAACCAAGGCCCCCGCGCCGAGCGGCCCGCGCCGAGCGGGTTTGTGGGAACGGGCGGGGCCGGGGACAAATCCACGCCCCGTCGCCGCACCCGGCGGCCCCGACACACTGTCCAGTACCCCCCGCCCCCGCAAAACAGGACGCCCATGTCGAGTCCACACCCTGGACATTTACCCTCGCCCACATGACCCCTCAGCCGAACCCGAACCCCCAGGTCGGCGCCGCCGTCAAGGCGGCGGACCGCGCGCACGTGTTCCACTCCTGGTCCGCACAGGAGCTGATCGACCCCCTCGCCGTAGCCGGCGCCGATGGCTCGTACTTCTGGGACTACGACGGCAACCGCTACCTCGACTTCACCAGCGGCCTCGTCTACACCAACATCGGATACCAGCACCCGAAGGTCGTCGCCGCGATCCAGAAGCAGGCCGCGGAGATGACGACCTTCGCGCCCGCCTTCGCCGTGGAAGCCCGCTCCGAGGCCGCACGCCTCATCGCCGAGCGGACCCCCGGCGACCTGGACAAGATCTTCTTCACCAACGGCGGCGCGGAAGCCGTGGAGAACGCGACCCGCATGGCGCGCCTCCACACCGGCCGCCCCAAGGTCCTCTCCGCCTACCGCTCGTACCACGGCGGCACCGCCACCGCGATCAACCTCACCGGCGACCCCCGCCGCTGGGCCTCCGACACGGGCTCGGCAGGCGTCGTCCACTTCTGGGCGCCGTTCCTCTACCGCAGCGCCTTCTACGCCGAGAACGAGCAGCAGGAGTGCGAGCGCGCCCTGGAGCACCTCGAAAAGACCATCGCCTTCGAGGGCCCGCAGACGATCGCGGCGATCATCCTGGAATCCGTCCCCGGAACCGCCGGCATCATGACCCCGCCGCCGGGCTACCTCAAGGGCGTACGCGAGATCTGCGACCGCCTCGGCATCGTCTTCATCCTCGACGAGGTGATGGCGGGCTTCGGCCGTACGGGCAAGTGGTTCGCCGCAGACCACTTCGACGGCGGCATCGTGCCCGATCTCCTCACCTTCGCGAAGGGCGTGAACTCGGGTTACGTCCCGCTCGGCGGCGTCGCGATCTCCTCCGCCATCGCCGAGACGTTCGCCCGTAGGCCGTACCCCGGCGGGCTCACGTACTCCGGGCACCCGCTGGCCTGCGCCGCGGCTGTCGCGACGATCAACGTCATGGAGGAGGAGGGAGTGATCGAGAACGCGGCCCGCGTCGGGTCGGAGATCATCGCCCCCGCCCTCGCGGAGCTCGCAGAGCGGCACCCGAGCGTTGGCGAGGTCCGTGGCCTCGGCATGTTCTGGGCCCTGGAGCTGGTCAAGGACAGGACGACCCGCGAGCCGCTGGTCCCCTACAACGCCACGGGCGAGGCGAACGCCCCGATGGCAGCGTTCGGCGCCGCCGCGAAGAAGCAGGGCCTGTGGCCCTTCATCAACATGAACCGCACCCACGTGGTCCCGCCGTGCAACATCACGGACACGGAGGCGAAGGAGGGCCTCGCGGCGCTGGACGTAGCGCTGACGGAGGCGGACAAGCACACGGCGTAGCCGTAGGCCTTGTGGACACCCTGCCGTCGGGCGCCGGGAAACCGTCTGCCCGGGGGCCGGGAACCCCGACCGCGTAGTCTGACGTGCTCGTAAGCAGGACGAGGCCCGGACGAGACGACGAGGGAACCCAGATGCCCGGCACCGACGGCTCCGCCGTCATCCGCAGCACTCTGCGCCAGCAGATCGCCGACGCGCTGCGTGACGAGATCCTCGGCGGCCGTCTGGAGCCGGGTCAGGAGTTCACGGTCAAGGAGATCGCCGAGCAGTACGGCGTCTCCGCGACCCCGGTCCGCGAGGCCCTGGTGAACCTCGCCGCGCAGGGCCTCCTGGACGCCGACCAGCACCGCGGCTACCGCGTCCACGAGCACTCCCTCGCCGACTACCGGGGCATGCTGGAGGCCCGCGGCCTCGTCGCCGACGGAATCTTCCGCGACCTCGTGAAGAAGGGCACCCCGCTGGGGCCCAGGGGTCAGAAGGAAGCCTCCGCCGCGCTGATCTCCGTACGCCGCCGTGGCGAGGAAGCCGCACGCGCCGCCTGCGCGGGCGACCTGAACGTCCTCATCGGCTACGACCTCCGCTTCTGGCGCGAGCTCAGCGCCCTCTTCGGCAACCCCTACCTCTCGGACTTCCTGCACCGCATCCGCGTCCAGGCCTGGGTCTGCGCCGTCACCTACCTCCGCCGCGCCGTCGAACGCGGCGACGGAGACCTGCGCGGCACCCTCTGGGCCCGGCACACCGAGCTCGTCGACGCCCTCGCGCGCCGCGACCCCAAGGCCGCGCACGCGATCGTCGAGGAGTACAACGCGCACTCCCTCGCCCTCATCGAGCGGCTGGCCGCTGCATGAGCGTGGATCTGACCGTCGTCGTCCCCGCCTACAACGAGGAGCGGCGCCTGGCCCCCACGCTCGCCGCGATACGGGCGTATCTGGAGGACGGGGCGCAGGACGGGCCCGGAGGAGGCGACCGCGGCATCCGGTGGGAGCTGATCGTCGTGGACGACGGCTCCACCGACGGCACCCTCGACATCGCCGCCGACGCCGAGGCCGCCGACCCCCGCGTCCGGCTCATCCACTCCAGCCGCAACCTCGGCAAGGGCCACGCCCTGCGCCTGGGCGTCCTCGCCTCGCACGGCGACCGCGTCCTGATCACCGACGCCGATCTGGCCACCCCCATCGAGGAACTGGAGTGCCTCGACAAGGCGCTCACAGACGGCCACACGGCCGCCATCGGCTCCCGCGCCCGCCCCGGCGCGACGATCGAGAGCCACCAGCACCGCCTGCGCGAACTCCTCGGCCGTACCGGCAATTTCCTGATACGAACGGTCGCCGTCCCCGGAGTCCGCGACACCCAGTGCGGCTTCAAGCTCTTCGACGGCGACCGTGCCCGTGAGGCCTTCGCCGCGTCGCGCCTGCGCGGCTGGGGGATAGACGTCGAGATACTGCAGTACTTCCGCCGCTCCGGCTGGCCGGTCGCCGAGGTGCCGGTGCGCTGGGCGCACCAGGAGGGCTCGAAGGTCCGCCCGTTCGACTACGTGAAGGTCCTCGCCGAACTGACCGCGCTGAAGGCCCGCGCCGTCCGCCCGATGGATCTGCTGGTCGCGGCGCTCTTCCTGGCCATGGCGGTCACGCTCTACTCGGGCCGCTGGGTGGCACCGGGCGAGCGTTATCTCCCGGACTCGCTCCAGGACCAGAACCAGTGGGAGTGGTTCTTCGCGGTGACGGCGGACAACGTCCGCCACCTCCAGAACCCCCTCTTCACGACCCTCCAGAACCAACCCGACGGCGTGAACCTCATGGCCAACACGGTCATGCTCGGCCTCTCCGTCCCCTTCGCCCCCGTGACCTGGCTCTTCGGCCCGGCGGTCGCCCTGAACGCGGCGATGACGCTGGGCCTGGCCGTGACGGCGGTCGCCTGGTACTGGCTGATCCGCAGGCGTCTCGTACGGCACCGGGGCGCGGCAGCCGTCGGCGCGGCACTGGCCGCCTTCGCGCCACCGATGATCAGCCACGCGCACGCGCACCCGAACTTCATGGTCCTGTTCATGATCCCGCTGATCATCGACAGGGCGCTGCGGCTCTGCGAGCGCGGAGGCCAGGGCGAGGGCGGGGGCAACGGCTCAAGGGTCGTACGCGACGGAGTCGTCCTCGGGCTCTTCACGACGTACCAGATCTTCCTCGGCGAGGAGCCGCTGCTGCTCGCCGCGGTGGGCATGCTGCTGTTCGCGGCGGCGTACGGGGTGGTGCGAAGGGACGTGGCGAGGGCGGCGCTGCGCCCCCTGGCGCGCGGCCTCGGGGTGGCCGTGGCGGTCACGGTGCCGCTGGTCGCCTTCCCGCTCTACTGGCAGTTCTTCGGGCCGCAGAGCTACACGAGCGTGCTGCACGGCGACAACGCGGGCAACAGCCCGCTCGCGCTCATCTCCTTCGCGGAACGCTCCCTCGCGGGCAACGAGGAGACGGCAGCCGCTCTCTCCCAGAACCCCACCGAGCAGAACGCGTTCTACGGCTGGCCCCTGGTCGCGCTGGCCTTCGCGATCGTCGTACGTCTCTGGGAGCGGGCGGTGGTGAAGGCGCTGGCCTTCACGGTGCTCGCGGCGGCCTTCCTTTCGCTGGGCCCGAAGTTCCGCATCCCGCTGACAGACATCGTGCTGCCGGGCCCCTGGGCACCCCTTTCGCATGCCCCCCTCTTCGAGTCGGTCATCGAGTCGCGGGTGGCGATGGTGTGCGCCCCCGCGCTCGGCATGCTGGTGGCGCTCGCGCTGGCCGGTCTCCTCACCTCGGCGCGCCGGATGACGGCCGCGCGGTACGCGGGCGTGGCCGCGGTCGCCCTCGCGCTCCTGCCGATCGTGCCGGCGCCGCTGAAGGCGGTGGAGCGGGCACGGCCACCGGAGTTCATCGCCGACGGGACCTGGCGGAAATACCTGGGGAAGGGCGAGTCCCTCGTACCGATACCGCTGCCGGACCCGGCGGGCGCGGAGGCACTGCACTGGCAGACCACCGCGGACCTGGGCTTTCCGCTCCCCGGCGGCTACTTCAACGGGCCGTGGGGCCCGGACCGCGTAGGCATCTACGGAGCCTCGCCCCGCAACACGTCGAACCTCCTGCGGGACATCCGCTCGGCGGGCCGCGCCCCGCAGATCACGGACGCGTGGCGCAGGGCGGCCCGCGAGGACCTGAGGTACTGGAACGCGGGAGTCCTGGTCCTCGCCCCTCAACCGCACGACACCGAACTGCGGGTGACGGTGGAGGAACTCCTTGACCGCCCCGGAAAGTGGGTAGACGGGGTGTGGATCTGGGATCTGCACAAGGGGAGCTAGGGGGCGCCGGCCCGGACTACGCTGCCTGCACTGTCTGCACACAAGGAACGTCCGACGTCCGACATGCCAATATGCCGTCCGAGTATGAGCCTGACTTGAGGAGCACCCTTGGCCTGTGATCTGTGGCTGGTCCCGCTCGTCGACGTGCTGTGCCACAGCCCCGACAATCCCTTCGCGGAGGAGATCGCGGCGTACGACAAGGCGCTGCACGAGGCGGGCCTGCCTCCCGTTCCCGTCTTCGCCTACATGCCGGGCCTCTCCGGGGACGTGGCCCCGGTCGCGGGCTTCGACTACGACGCGCTGCATTTCCTGCGCCGGGCGTATCTGCTCCAGGTCTGCGGCCTCGAGGTCACGCCGGTGGACGAACTGGGCGGGGACTACGAGCAGTTGCTGGAGATGTTCGACGCGACGGCTCAGCAGTCGCATCTGGTCTGGCACTACGACCATGCGGGGGCTTACGTTCCTGTCGACTTCCCCGCGCCTCTCTCGAACGACGAACTTCTGTCGGGCGGTGGCCCGTTGGGCTCCTCCCAGGCGCTTCTGCGGGAGCTGGAGTTCGTGGCCCCGTCCATCGGCATAGACGCGTCCAATCCGCCTCGCCCGCCGACCCCGCCCGAGGCTCCGACGTCCCTGGAGGAACCGGCGGCCCCGGCTCCGCCGGACGACAGCCCCTTCGCGAGGGAGCGGCACGTGTGGCTGGGCCTGCACGCGGCAACGACGCGAAGCCTGGCGCAAGGCTCAATGATCATCTACAGCTAACCCCTGCCCCCGGGTCCTACCGCCCCCACGGGCCTGCCGGAAGCAACCAGCCCCTCTCCGGCAGGCCCACCCCTCTCCCACCCACCCGGCACCCCGAAGCCCTCCCGGTGTTGAGCCCGCCGCCAGTCGATCCGCCCCGCCGGCCAGGCCCGAGCCTCTCCCACCCACCCACCCGGCACCCCGGAACCACCCGGCACTGAGCCCGCCGGCAGCCGATCCGCCCCGCCGGGTCAGGCCTGAGCCTTTCCCACCCACCCGCCCCCCACCCGGGAGTAGCCCCCGTGCTGAGCCTGTCGGCTGGCACCCGGGCCTCCGTTGTGTCTTTTAGCCCCTCCGGCGTTTGAGGAGCGGGGTCTGGGGCGGAGCCCCAGTTTCGGGAAGGGGCGGGATTGGGGAGAGCCCCGCAGGGTTCGCCTTGACCCCGCCACCCCGCCCCCCCCGGGGGCCCCTCACCGCGGCTCCGGCGGCCGCTGCCGAGGCATATTCGGCCGCGCCCCCGGCGGCAACGCGGCCCGAGCAGGGGCAGCACCCGCCTCCCCCCGGGAGGGCGGAACCATGGCCTGCATGGCCAACGGCGCGGGCCCAGACCGAAACTCCACCATCCAGTCCGCAGTCTCGGAACGCACCAGCTCCGTCACATCCTCCGAGAACCGCCGAAGCACCCCAAGACATCGCTCGGCAGCCTCACTCGCAGTCCCCTCGGTGGGCCCGAGAACCTCCCGCACACTCTCCGACGCCCACTCGAACTGCAGGACCTGAAGCCGCCGCTGCACAGCCTGCGCGGTGGCCATGTCCCGCATCCACCCGGAGGTGAGGCCGAAGAACCGGTCGCACGCCACGCACGCCGCCCCCGCGAGCAGCGAGACGAACCCCCAGGTCGCGACACCCCCCACCGCCCCCGCCAGATCGAGCAGCGGAAGCACCCCCGCGCCCACGGCCCCCACCGCCGCCCCCACCCGGGCAAGCCGCGCCCCGCGCCGCTTCCACGCCCGGTCGGACAAGTACCACTCCGCGGTGTTGAGCGCGCCCCGCTCCACCCACCGGTACAACTCGTCGAGCCGCTGCGCAGGCTCACCCCAGTCACCGAGGGGAAAGGCCCGCCCCGTCAGATCCCCGAGCCGAGCCCGAGAGCCGTCCCCACCACCGGGAACGCCCTGCTGCGCACCCGCCCCGGCACCCGCCCCGGCACCCTGCTCCTCATGGGGCACCCCCTCGGGCTGCATCTCCGGCTGGCTCACCCGGCACTCCTACCTCTACGAGATCCCTGACTGTTCCCTGCGGCGGTTCCGTACGGTGCGCGCGCTGTGACAGCTGGTGCTGATGATGCTGACGCGGCTGATGTCATCTGCTCATGCGCAGCCCCAGTCCTACCGCCCAATGGGTGGCCATGAGCCCCTTTTCACGGTATTTCCGCCCGGAAGAGGTGCTTGATCAGGTATAGGAGGACAGCCGATCTCACTCGAAAGAGTGCTGGGGCGAGCGCACCCCCGACCACGTAGGCTCATTCCAGGTGGAAAACCCACCGTAAATACCCTCACAGACCGTCCCAAACCATCCGAGACAGGAGCTGATCGTGATCCCCGGTGGTGGCCAGCCCAACATGCAGCAGCTGCTCCAGCAGGCCCAGAAGATGCAGCAGGATCTCGCGACCGCGCAGGAGGAGCTCGCGCGCACGGAGGTCGAAGGCCAGGCGGGCGGCGGCCTCGTCAAGGCGACGGTCACCGGCTCCGGCGAGCTGCGCGGCCTCGTGATCGACCCCAAGGCGGTCGACCCGGAGGACACCGAGACCCTCGCGGACCTGGTGGTCGCAGCGGTCCAGGCGGCGAACGAGAACGCGCAGGCGCTCCAGCAGCAGAAGCTGGGCCCGCTCGCGCAGGGCCTGGGCGGCGGAGGCATCCCGGGCCTTCCCTTCTAAGAGGGCCGCAGGCCAACTACCGTAAGTATCAAAGCTCCATACTCGGCAAGAGCAGGAAAGGCGTCCCGTGTACGAAGGCGTGGTTCAGGACCTCATCGACGAGTTGGGCAGGCTGCCCGGCGTCGGTCCCAAGAGCGCGCAGCGGATCGCCTTCCACATCCTGCAGGCCGAGCCGACGGACGTACGCCGCCTCGCGCACGCCCTCCTCGAGGTGAAGGACAAGGTCCGCTTCTGCGCGACCTGTGGCAACGTCGCGCAGGAAGAGCTCTGCAACATCTGCCGCGACCCGCGCCGCGACCTCAGCGTCATCTGCGTGGTCGAGGAGCCCAAGGACGTCGTGGCGATCGAGCGTACGCGCGAGTTCCGGGGGAAGTACCACGTACTGGGCGGAGCGATCAGCCCCATCGAAGGGGTCGGTCCGGACGACCTGCGCATACGAGAGCTGCTCGCGCGCCTGGCGGACGGCACGGTCACGGAGCTGATCCTGGCCACGGACCCGAACCTGGAGGGTGAGGCGACAGCGACGTACCTCGCGCGCATGATCAAGCCCATGGGCCTGAAGGTCACCCGCCTGGCCAGCGGGCTCCCTGTCGGGGGAGATCTGGAATACGCGGACGAGGTCACCCTGGGCCGCGCCTTCGAGGGGAGACGACTCCTAGATGTCTAAGAAGCAGCAAGAGAAGTCCACGAAGCCGGAAGCGAAGGCCGCCGTCGAGTCGACGAAGCCGGAAGCGACGCTCGCCCCGGAAACGACGCTCGCCGCCCCGGAGCCGGTCTTCGCTCCCGAGCCGATCATCGCCCCTGAGTCGACGGTCCTCCTGCACGCGTCCGCCCAGGACCCGGACTCCTTCGCGGTGCAGATCTCGGACCAGATCGAGAGCTTCATCGTCGCGGTGACGGAGGTCGCGAAGGGCGACGAGCCCAACTCGGCCGTCCCCTTCCTCCTCCTGGAGGTCTCCCAACTCCTCCTGGCCGGCGGCCGCCTGGGCGCGCACGAGGACATCGTCCCCGAGGAGCGCTACGAGCCGGACCTCGGCCCGGAGCGCGACGTCGACGACCTGCGCGAGCGCCTGGCCGCGATGCTGGAGCCGATCGACGTCTATTCGGAGGTCTTCGACCCGTACGAGCCCCGCAAGGCCCCGGTGGCCTGCCGCATCTCCGACGACCTGGCGGACGTGGTGGCCGACCTCTCCCACGGCCTCGCGCACTACAGGGCGGGCCGCACGGTCGAGGCCCTCTGGTGGTGGCAGTTCTCGTACTTCTCGAACTGGGGCTCCACGGCGTCCGGCGCCCTCCGCGCCCTCCAGTCCCTGGTCGCCCACGTCCGCCTGAACCAGCCCTTGGAGGACCTCAACGGCCTGGACACGGACGAGGACCTGGCCGAGGACGCGCTCGCGGAAGCGGCGGGCAAGGTCATGGCAGAGGAGATCGCTGGGCCCCTGGGCCTGCGCTCGGTGCAGTAGCCCTGCGAGCCGGGCCAGGCGGTGCGCCAGTATCCCCGCGGCGACCGGCCCCCAACTGACGCTCCCCGCCCCGGCCTGGTCCGCGTTCCTCGCGACGTACGCACAACACCAACGCTGAGCCTCTGCTCTGATTGGCGATTCGCAGGAAAGTGCCGCCAGCAAGCCCGCTACCTGGGCCTCAACCGGGATTTTCCTGCGAATGGCTAGACCGCTCGAACCGCTAGACCGCATGGATGGCGCGTCTTCGCAGGTCGGCCCGGAGCTCAAGCCCCGGGCCCCGGGCTCCGGGCCCCGAGCTCTTTCCTGGGTTGGTTTGGCTGGGGAGAAGAACCCAACCAACCAGCCTGCAACGGAAGTTGAAGATCCGTCACCCTCAAGGGTGACGTTCCGTGGTCAGCTTGCGCCGCAGTGTGTTGCCGCTCTACGTTCGCGGCAATAGAACGGCCCCGGCCGGTGCGCCAACACCGAATCCGAGGCCTAGTCCTACGATCGATCAGAGGTCGACCGTGGCTTATGCCAAGCCTAATCCCGCCCTGCCGTCCCCGTCCCACCCCCTGGCCAATTCGGGCTACGGCAAGCGCCTTGCGGATGACGAAAAACCGCACACGGAAGCGGATTTCGCGCATCTGCATCCGCGTGACGCGAACGTCGCCGTCTTCGTCGACCACCTCAAAGCCGGCGCCGCGATGGGCTACAAGGACCTCGCCGCCGCGCATCCCCAGTACGGCCAGCAAGCCATCCGCACCTCCTTGCGGCGGCTGACCGAGGCCGGGCATCTTCGCTGGATCAAGGAGCACCTCACCGTCGAGGACAACTCGATGCGCTGGGTGACCCGGACGTACTGGTCGCGTATCCCCAGGTCAGAGGAGTGGTGGGCCGACTTCGTCCGCGATCGGCACGGGCGTGACGTCACGCACGATCATCACCCGGGCCTGGCCCGCGTACCGGAACCGGCGGGGGAACAGGCCCCCGAGCCGGAAGCCGAGCCGAAATCCGAGTCCGAGCCCAGCGTCGCGTACCGCACGCTCGCCCAACTCCGGGCGGCCGACCGGCGAATGGCCCTCTCCGAGGGGGAGTGCCGCGCCCTCGAAACCCTCTCCGCGCAATGGCTGGACCACGGCGCGACCCCGCAGGACATCATCCAGGCCCTGACCGCCGGGTTGCCGCCCACGGTCACCAATCCGGGCGGGCTCGCCCGTAATCGACTGGAGAGCAAGATGCCACCGAAGCCCCCTGCCAAGACTCCTGCCCGAGCCCACGTGACCCGCGCGATCTTCGTCTGCGGGCTCTGCGAGGAGCCCGAGATCACGACCGAGCTGGTCCACGGGATCTGCGCCGACTGCCGAGCGGAGTGCGATGCGTTCGAAGCGGAGGAAGCCCGCCTGGGCATTCAGATCGGATACGTACCCGACACGTTCCTGACCCGCCCACGCACTGCGGCACCGGTGATGGATGTGACCGAGCGGGTGGCGGAGCTGAGGCGCGCCGCCGGTCTGCCGACGGGGCGAGGTGGCGTATGAGCGTGCAGGACGTGCCGGTCCGGGCACCATGGAGTCAAGGAGGCGACGCCATGACCCCCAGCACCACCGACCGGCCCCAGATGTCCGTCGAGGAGTTCGAGGAGCTCGAGCGCCATGCGCCGGAGACGGTGCGGCTGGAGTTCATCAACGGAAGGGTCATGGTCAAGCCCGTGCCGGACGGCAACCACAGGGAGATCTGCATGTGGCTGCTCCGGCAGTGCATGCAGCAGCGGCCGGAGCTGGGGCTCTATCCGGAGGGCGGGCTGAAGACCGAGACGTACCGCAAGGGTCGTGCCCGCGCGGACGGCGTGCTAGCTCCTACCGGCAGTTTCAAGGGGCACGGCGAATGGTCGGACACGTCCGCTGTGCTGATGGCCGTGGAGGTCACTTCGTTCGACTCCGACACCAATCGTCGTGACCGCGTGGAGAAGCCGGACGGTTACGCGGCAGCAGGCATCCCCGTGTATCTCCTGATCGACGGTGACGACTGCTCGGTCACCGTGTTCACGGACCCGGAGGACGGTCGCTACCGCAAGCTGGAGAATCACCGTTTCGGTGCCGTGGTCCAGCTCCCCGCTCCCGTGGACATCGCCTTGGAAACCGAGGCGCTGAAGGAGTTCGTGGAGTGAAGGCCCCCGGCCCGAACCTGTGACCCGCCCCACTTTCCGGAGTGCTCCACTCCCCAGCGGGCATGTGCCAAGCCGAGCGGTCGGAACGTACCTCCCGAGGAGCGGGAGCGTATGCCGGCGGATGATCACGTAGTGGGCGGGACATCTCACCATGTGATATTTGCGCGGCGAATTTCGGCCGCTCGTTAGACTGAGCCGACCGCAGCAGTGCGGTAAGAGACGGACTGAGCGAGGAGCGCACGTGAGCCTTGTCGTGCAGAAGTACGGAGGCTCCTCCGTAGCCGATGCCGAGGGCATCAAGCGGGTCGCCAAGAGGATTGTCGACGCCAAGAAGAACGGCCATCAGGTCGTTGTCGTGGTGTCCGCCATGGGTGACACGACGGATGAGTTGATCGATCTTGCCGGGCAGGTATCCCCGATTCCTGCCGGGCGTGAATTCGACATGCTGCTGACCGCCGGGGAGCGGATCTCCATGGCCCTGCTGGCCATGGCGATCAAAAACCTGGGTCACGCGGCCCAGTCGTTCACGGGCAGCCAGGCCGGTGTCATCACCGACTCCGTCCACAACAAAGCGCGGATCATCGATGTCACGCCGGGCCGCATCCGGGCCTCGATCGACGAGGGCAACATCGCCATCGTCGCCGGGTTCCAGGGAGTCAGCCAGGAGGGCAAGAACATCACCACGCTCGGTCGTGGTGGGTCCGACACGACCGCTGTCGCCCTCGCGGCCGCGCTCGACGCCGAGGTCTGCGAGATCTACACGGATGTCGACGGTGTCTTCACCGCCGACCCGCGTGTGGTGAAGAAGGCCCAGAAGATCGACTGGATCTCGTTCGAGGACATGCTGGAGCTCGCGAGCTCCGGGTCCAAGGTGCTGCTCCACCGGTGTGTGGAGTACGCCCGTCGTTACAACATCCCGATCCACGTCAGGTCGTCCTTCAGTGGACTTCAGGGCACGTGGGTCAGCAACGAACCGCAAGGGGACCGCAAGGTGGAGCAGGCCATCATCTCCGGTGTCGCGCACGACACCTCGGAGGCCAAGATCACGGTCGTCGGCGTGCCGGACAAGCCCGGCGAGGCCGCCTCGATCTTCCGTGCCATCGCGGACTCCGGCGTCAACATCGACATGATCGTCCAGAACGTCTCGGCCGCTTCGACCGGACTGACGGACATCTCGTTCACGCTGCCCAAGGCCGAGGGCCGCAAGGCGATCGACGCGCTGGAGAAGACGCGCTCGGCGATCGGCTTCGACTCCCTTCGCTACGACGACCAGATCGCCAAGATCTCGCTGGTCGGCGCGGGTATGAAGACGAACCCCGGCGTCACCGCCGCCTTCTTCGAGGCGCTCAGCGACGCGGGCGTGAACATCGAGCTCATCTCGACCTCCGAGATCCGCATCTCGGTCGTGACGCGCGCCGATGACGCGAACGAGTCCGTGCGCGCCGTGCACACCGCCTTCGGCCTCGACTCCGACACGGACGAGGCCGTGGTCTATGGAGGCACCGGGCGATGACCGGAAAGCCGACGCTCGCGGTCGTCGGAGCGACCGGGGCCGTCGGCGCGGTCATGCTCCAGATCCTGTCGCAGCACGCCGACATCTGGGGCGAGATCCGACTCGTGGCCTCACCGCGCTCGGCCGGCAGGAAGCTGGCCGTGCGCGGTGAGGAGGTCGAGGTCGTCGCGCTGAGCGAGGACGCCTTCGACGGCGTCGACGTGGCGATGTTCGACGTCCCCGACGAGGTCAGCGCGCAGTGGGCGCCCATCGCCGCGTCCAAGGGCGTCGTGGTGGTCGACAACTCCGCCGCTTTCCGGATGGACCCGGACGTGCCGCTGGTCGTCCCCGAGGTCAATCCGCACGCCGCGCGCGTACGCCCGCGCGGCATCGTCGCCAACCCCAACTGCACGACGCTGTCGATGATCGTGGCCGTCGGCGCGCTGCATGCCGAGTTCGGTCTGCGCGAGCTGATCGTCTCCTCGTACCAGGCGGTGAGCGGGGCCGGGCGGGACGGCGTCGACACGTTGCGGCGCCAGATGTCGCTGGTGGCCGGCTCGGAGCTGGGCACGAGCCCCGGTGACGTACGACGTGCTGTCGGTGACGACACCGGGCCCTTCCCGGAGCCCGTGGCGCTGAACGTGGTGCCGTGGGCCGGGACGCTGCGGGACGACGGCTGGTCGTCCGAGGAGATGAAGGTGCGGGACGAGTCCCGCAAGATCCTCGGCCTGCCCGATCTGAAGGTCGCGGCGACCTGCGTACGCGTGCCGGTGGTGACCACGCACTCGCTGACCGTGCACGCGCGCTTCGAGGACGAGGTCACGGTGGACCGCGCGCGCGAGATCCTGGCCACGGCTCCGGGCGTCGTGCTGTTCGACAACCCGGCCGCGGGCGAGTTCCCGACCCCCGCCGACGTGGTGGGGACCGATCCCACGTGGGTGGGCCGGGTGCGGCGCGCGCTCGACGATCCGACGGCCCTCGAACTCTTCGTGTGCGGGGACAACCTGCGCAAGGGGGCCGCGCTGAACACGGCGCAGATCGCGGAGCTGGTGGCGGGCGAGTTCACCGGGCGTCAGCAGTAGGTACAAAAAGGCGCAGAAAGGTGCGGGCCGGCGGGCAGAACAAGCCCCGATTGCTCCCCGGAGCGGAAGCCTTTGCGGGATCTGTGTAAATTCTGTGTCCAACTTGGTGGCCAGGATCGCTTGATCTGGACCATTGCCGCGTTCGAAGATTCGCAATATTCGTCCCCGTCCACTGCAACCGGCAGCAGGGCGGGGCGCGTCTTTGCGATCGCCCTCCCGGGGGCGTGACCTGAGCGCTGCAAAATTTGGGCATAGGGGAAGAGCTGGTACGCATGGGGGCAATTGATGCATCGTCACCGACGGCGACGATGTCTGCCGCAAACGCGCCGCGTGATGCGTACAACCCTCCAGGGGGTAAGCGTGTCCAACAGGCGTGGCAGAGGTACTCGATTTCACAGCGGTTCAGGCGAGGGGCGCGGCCCTGCGTCCACCTCGCCGTCCCCGTGCGCCCGCCGGCATGCCGGTGATCGCCCCCATGCCCACCACGAGATCGGCCCGCATCCCGACGCAGCGCGAGGGCGCTGAAGAGGCGATGAGCGCTGGCACCACAGTCGACCACCTGACCGAGACCTACCGCGCCCACTACAGGTCGCTCCTCGGCCTCGCGGCGCTGCTTCTCGATGACACGGCCTCCTGCGAGGACGTCGTGCAGGAGGCGTTCATCCGGGTGCACTCGGCACGCAAACGCGTGCGGGACCCGGAGAAGACGCTCGCCTATCTGCGGCAGACCGTCGTGAACCTCTCGCGGTCCGCGCTGCGGCGCCGGATCCTCGGTCTGAAGCTGCTCTCGAAGCCGATGCCGGACATGGCGAGCGCCGAGGAGGGTGCGTACGACCTCCTTGAGCGGGACGAGCTGATCAAGGCGATGCGCGGCCTCCAGCGCCGTCAGCGCGAGGTCCTGGTCCTGCGGTATTTCGCGGACATGACCGAGTCGCAGGTCGCCGAGACCCTGGGCATATCGCTCGGGTCGGTGAAGGCGTACGGCTCGCGCGGGATCGCGGCTCTGCGGGTCGCCATGGAGGCACCGGCATGAGCAAGCAGGAGTACGGGCGCGAGCATGACGAGAGCGCCGAGTTTGAGCAGCATGCTGGGGACGGAACTGTGAAACACGGCCAGGGTGACGAGCCCGCCGCGGCTGAGCGTGACGAGCCCACCGCGGCTGAGCGCGAGGGCGGCGAGGCTCCGGATTCCGTCTTCGGCGGTGAGGACGGCTCCGACGAGCTGGCGCTGCGCAGGATGATGCGTTCGGCGGTCCAGGAGATCGAGCCGGGAGACCGCGCCCTGGAACGTCTGCGGTACGCGGTGCCTGCGCGCCGTCAGCGCAAGCGTCAGGCCGTGGTCGGCATGGCGGCCGCCGCGCTCTTCATCGGCACCGCCATCCCCGCTCTCGTGCATGTCACGAACTCCGGCGGCGGCTCGGACGACCGCCCGTCGATAGCGGGCAACAGCGAGCAGACGCAGGGCGGTTCGAGTCAGGGCGGCAAGGGTCCTGACGGCGGGGAGAAGGGCAAGGGCAGCGACTCCGGCCCCTCCAAGTCCAAGGACAAGAAAGGCAAGAAGGACAAGAAGGACGGCAAGGGGAAGGGTGAGGCCAGCGGCGGCGCGACCGGTGGTCCCGACCCGTCGGGTACGGAATCCGCCGGCTCGCCCGCCTGCGCGGTGGACCAGCTCGGCAACGCCAGCGGTAGCGCGGGCGCACCGGAGGCCGACGGCAAGGTGTACGGCAGCTTCCGCATCGCCAACGTCTCCGGCAGCAGCTGCACGGTCAGCGCCCCGGGCAGCGTGAGCACGGCGACGACGGGAGCGGCCGATCCCGCGAAGATCGTCGTCACCGACCACGTGGCGGGCGACGCGGCGACGGGCCTCCCGGACCCGGCCCAGGCGCTCAGCTCGCTGGTCCTCCAGCCGGGAGCGGCGTACGAGGTGAAGTTCGCCTGGGTGCCTTCGGAGGCGTGTCCCACGGACAGCGGTGAGCCTTCGCCCGACCCGACCCCCACGGAGGACGGCGGCAGCGCGGACGGCGGCACGTCGGGTGGTGTGGAGCCCCAGATGACGCGCGAGGACGGCGGTGTACTGGACGGCGGCGTGACGGTGTCCCTGACGGCCGCCGAGGGTTCGCCCGCGGCAGGCGCGACGATCACCAACGCGTGCGCGGGGACGGTTTACCGCACGGGGATGTTGTCGGCTTCGTAGGCGGCGCGGTTGACCTACAGGACGGGCTGGACTGGCTGGACGGGCTGGACGATTCCAGCCCGTCCGTCGTTTGAGGACATCGCGTGCGGGGGCTCGGGGAGCCCAGGGCTATCCCTCGGGCAAGAGCCCCAGCTCGGCGTCCCGCGCGAACTCCCGCTCCCGCCGGAACAGCCGGAACCACATGAAGACGACGAACCCGGCGAAGACGAACCACTCCCCGGTGTAGCCGAGGTTCTGGAAGGCCTTGAGGTCGAGCCCGGAGTTGGCGGGCTCGGACGCCGGAACCGCCTTCATCCCGGAGTCGCCCTTCTCCAGGGTGACCCAGGCGTCGTACACATCGCCCTGGATCACGTTCACCAGCGAGGCCGCGCTGATGGCGCCCAGCTGCCCGTCCGGCAGCCCTCCGGCCGCGCTCACCCCGTTCGAACCAGGGCTCTCGGAGGCCTGGAGCGCGCCCGTGACGGTGACCTCACCGGAGGGTGCCGCGGGGGCCTTCGCCGCATTCGCGTTCCCGGGGAGCCAGCCGCGGACGACCGGCAGGTCCTTGCCGCTTTCGGTGCGCAGCAGCGTGAGGACGTAGTAACCCGACTTGTCGTCCAACTCCCGGTCCGGCACCAGCAGTTGCTTGCCGTACTGCCCGGTGGCCGACACCCGTTCCCCGGACGTCTCCTTGTCCACGGGGAGCAGCGAGTCCAGCGGCCGGGGCTTCTCCTCCGAGCGGGTCGGCGACGCCTGCCGGTCCGCCTGCTCCTGTGCGGCGTCATGCGCCTCGACGCGGTCCTCGAACCGCCCCAGCTGCCATGACCCCATGAAGACGCAGAAGGGGATGGCCAGCAGTACGAAGACGTTGATCCCCCACCAGCGGGGCGTCAGCAGGAACCGGTACACACCCCCACGGTACGGGGGCGGCCGTGGGAGACGGGCCGCGGGGTTGGCGAAGCCTACCGGCCCCGCGACCACCGCCCCCGCAGCCGTCACCCCGCAGCCGTCACCCCGCAGCCATCGCCCCGCAGCCGTCGCCCTGCGGCTAGCGGAGGTGGCGCTCGGCGAAGTCCAGTTCCAACCGCACCTGCTTGATCCGCTCGTCCACGACGAGCGAGCCGTGCCCCGCGTCGTACCGGTACACCTCGTGCACCGCGTCCCGCGCCTTGAGCCGGTCCACGTAGTTCTCGACCTGGCGGATCGGGCAGCGCGGGTCGTTCACGCCCGCGGAGATGTAGACCGGGGCCTTCACCGCGTCCACGTACGTGAGCGGGGACGAGGCCTTGAAGCGCTCCGGGACCTCCTCGGGCGTGCCGCCGAGGAGCGTGCGGTCCATGGCCTTCAGGGCCTCCATCTCGTCGTGGTACGCCGTCACGTAGTCCGCGACCGGGACCGCGGCGAGGCCCACCGCCCAGGAATCGGGCTGCATGCCGACGCCGAGGAGCGTGAGATACCCACCCCAGGAGCCGCCGGCCAGGACGATGCGGTCCGGGTCCGCGAGGCCCGACGTCACGGCCCACTCCCGCACCGCCGCGATGTCCTCCAGCTCGATCAGACCGACCCGGTGCTTGAGGGCGTCCGTCCACTCACGGCCGTACCCGGTCGAGCCGCGGTAGTTGACGCGCACCACCGCGTACCCGTGGTCCACCCAGGCTGCCGGGCCCGCGGCGAACGCGTCGCTGTCGTGCCACGTCGGGCCGCCGTGGATCTCGAAGACCGTGGGCAGGGGGCCCGTCGCGTCGGCGGGCTTCTGTACGAGGGCGTGGACCCGGCCGCCGGGGCCCTCCACCCATACGTCCTCCACGGGCACGGAGGCCGGGGCCTTCATGCCGGGCGGGTCGAGGACGACGCCGCCCGTCGTCGAGCGCACCACCGGCGGCTCGGCGGCCGACGACCACAGGTACTCCACGCTGCCGTCAGGCCGCGCCGTCGCCCCCGACACGGACCCCCTGGGCGTCTCGACCTCGATCAGCTCACTGGAGGCGAACACGTACCGGAACAGCTCGCTGCGGGCCTCGAAGCTGTGCGCGATGAGCAGGGCGGAGCCGTCCGGATACCACTCGGCGCTCACGTCACCCGGCAGGTCGAGCGCCAGGTCCGTCTCCTCGCCCGACGCGACGTCCCACACCATCGGCTCCCAGCGGCCGCGCCGCTGATGCCCGACGAGCAGCCGCGTGTCCCCGTCGACCGGCGCGAAGCCGAGGACCTCAAGGCCCAGCTCGACCGTGCCGCCCTTGGTGTCGTCGAGCTCGGCGACCGTGGAGCCGTCCGGCCTGAGCACCCGGAGGGTGGAGTGCATCGCGTCGCCGTGCTCCGTGTGCTCGACGGCGATCAGCGAGCCGTCGTGGGAGAGGTCGCCGACGCCCGCGGACTCGCGGTGGCGGTAGATCTCGACGGGGTCCGCGCCCGGAGCACGTACGACATGGATCGTCGAGCCCTCCTCGTCCGTCGAGCGGCCGATGACGGACATCCGCCCGTCCCGCGCGAGGGCGAGGCCCGCGGGATACGACGCGGCGAGGCCCGCCACCGCGGGCTCGTCGGCGGCGCCGCCCGCGAAGGGCTGGCGCATCCACACGCCGAACTCGTCGCCGTCCGTGTCGTCGAACCACCAGATCCACTCGCCGTCCGGCGAGACCAGGCCGTCCGTCGTGCCGTTCGGCCGGTCCGTCACCTGGCGCTGCTCGCCGGTCGCGCGGTCCCATGCGTACAGCTCGTACGTCCCCGTCGCGTTCGACACGAACAAGGCACGGTCGGGGGCGTCCTCCGCCCAGTCGGGCAGGGACACCCGCGGCGCCCGGAACCGCTTCTCCCAGTCGGCCATCTCCGCATCCGGCGTATTCACTGCTGCACCCGCACCCAAGTCGCTCATGGACCCCATAGTGCACGCACACGCCGACAATCCGCTGGCGAGGGTCCCCAGCCTGTGGATAACTTTCTGGGCATGTACTCACCGACCCCGTCCGACTGGCGCGAGGCCAACCGAAAACGCTGGGACGAGCGCGTCCCTCTCCACCTCGCCAGCGAGTATTACGACCTCGAAGCCTTCCGCTCGGGCAAGGACCCGCTGCGCGCCTTCGAGCTCGCCGAGGTCGGTGACGTCACCGGGCGCTCGCTGCTCCACCTCCAGTGCCACATCGGCCTGGACACCCTCTCCTGGGCCCGGCACGGCGCCTCACGCGTGGTCGGGCTCGACTTCTCCGAGCCCGCCGTGGACGCGGCCCGCGACCTCGCCGCCGAGCTCGGCCTCACCGCCGACCAGGCGTCCTTCGTCGCCGCCGACGTGTACGACGCGGCGACTGCGGTGCCCGACTCCTCGTACGACATCGTCTACACCGGGGTGGGCGCCCTGTGCTGGCTCCCCGACATCCAGCGGTGGGCCGAGACCGCGGCCGCGCTCGTCGCGCCCGGGGGCTTCCTCTACCTCTCGGAGTTCCATCCGCTCGCGGACATCCTGGACGACGCGACAGGCTCACGGATCGCGTACGACTACTTCGCCCGCGACGCCTGGATCGAGGAGACCCCCGGCGGTTACGCGGACATGACCACCCCCACGGTCCACAACCGCACCGTGGAGTGGCAGCACCCGGTGGGCGAGGTCGTGTCGGCCCTCGCGGCGGCGGGCCTGCGGATCGACTTCCTCCACGAGCACGACACCACGCTCTTCGAGCGCTTCGGCTCCCTCGAACTCCGCGACGGCGTCTACCAGTTCCCGGCGGACCGCCCTCGCATCCCCCTCATGTACTCGTTGAGGGCGAGCAGGGTGCGCCAGGCGAGCAAGGGGCGTTAGGCGAGCGAGGTGCGCTAGGCGGGCCAGGCGGTCCTCAAACTGCCGGCGGCCGCATCCACCCCTCCCACACCAGCCCGTCAGGCGTCCCCGCCTCGCTCTCTCCCCGGCGGGACGGTGCCCCCGATCCGGGGCCGGCCGAGTCGAACTCTCCGAGTTTCGTCCAGCCCCACGACCGCAGGACCTCGCGCCCCAGGTCGTCGTCCCGTTTGATGACCGCGACGACCAGGTCCGTGGCGTGCCGCATGAGCAGCAGCGTGCGCAGGCGGTCCGAGACGCCCTGGCGCCGGTAGGCGGGCACCACCATCAGCTCGGTCAGGACGAAGACCCGGCCCGAGGCCGTGCGTTCCTCCACATCCGGGGGCAGGACACCGCGGAACCCCTCCCACCAGTCGCCGGTTCGCGGCGCGCGGTAGCCGTAGAGACAGCCGACCAGGCCCCCGGCGTCGGCGACGACCATGTCGAAGTCGGGCCGCTGCACGGTGCTCTCGAAAAGGCGCAGGAACCCCTGACGGTCCCGGTACTCGGCTCCGGCCTCTCCTTCGTAGGCCGCGACATAGACGTCGGCGATCGCTTCCCGCTGCTGCTCCGCCTGCCACCGGGTCAGCCGCCGCAAGAACACCTCTGCCATTCGTTCCTCCGCCCGCCCCCGTCGAGGGAACCCCTCGACACCCCTCGACACCCCTGGACTCCGCATGGTGACACCACGGAACGGAGAGCGGAACGGGGCGTGTCATGGCCGCTTGAAGTCACCCGGCCGGGGTGCGGCCGGTGGCCCGGCCCCATGCTCACTGGATCCCGTCCGGATCCCGTCCAGGAAGGGGGCGACCGCGTCCATGAAGTGCTCGTTCCGATCGCCGACCACCATGTGCCCGGCGTCGGCCACATCGACGCGCCGCGCGTGGGGGACCCGCTCACAGAACTGCTCGGCGATGTCTTCGCGCACCACGTCGCTCATGCCGCCCCGGACGAGCAGGATCGGCACCTCGGTCGCGCATGCGGCGTCGAGGAGGCGCTCCGCCATGCCGGGCGGGTCCATCCGGCCCTCGAAGCTGTCCAGGATGCGGGGGTCCCAGTGCCAGACCCAGCGATCGCCGTGACGGCGCAGGTTGTGCCGTATCCCAGCGGGGGCGTACGGAGCGTCAAGAGCATCCGGAGTATCAGTTGCATCCGGAGCGTACGGACGTGGGCGATGCGGCAGATGAGCGGAGACCGCCGCGGCCGCTTCCCCGGGGCTGGCGAACCCGTCCGGGCGGCGGCGCATGAACTCGACGATCCGGCGGAACCCGCGGGGATCGGGCCGGTGGGCGATGTCGACGAGCACCAGAGCGCGAATGGCCGCCCGGGGCGCCTCGCCGGCGGCGAGCAGCGAACTCAGGCCTCCGAGCGAGGCACCGACGAGCACCGGCCGGTCGCCGAGTTCGGCAACGAGCGCGCGGACGTCCTGGGCGAACAGGCCGAGGTCGTAGTCACCGTCGGCCGACCATTGGCTGGCCCCGTGCCCCCGCAGGTCCGGGGCGATGACCCGCCACCCCAGCGCGGCGAGCCGGGGGCCGGTCCGGGCCCAGGCGTGACGCGTCTGGCCGCCTCCGTGCAGCAGGACAAGAGGCGGCGGGGACGCCTCGCCCCACACATCGGCCGCGAGCAGGGTTCCGTCGCCGCCCACGAAGCTTCGGGTCTGCGGCAGCGCACCGGCGGTCATACCGAGTCCCCGGGTGCTGTGTTCAGCCGTACCGCATCCCTGGATACGGCATCCCCGCGTACCGGACCTCCGCGTCGCAGCGGCGCCAGCAGTTGGTCGCGGTGGGGGTCCGTGGCCGCCGCGGCGAGCGCGACGTCGAGTGCGAACAGGGCACGTGCGAGGAACCGGTCGTCGTCGATCAGGGCGGCGACCCACTGATGCAGCGCGCCCAGGCACGAGGCGCCGACAACGGCGGCCAGCGCGTCGGTGTCGATGTCGGCGCGCAGGAGGCCTCGGGCCCGCGCGTCCGCCATCGCCTGACGGAGCTGGGTGAGCGGGCTGCGGTCGAACACGAGGCCGCTCTCCGCCCACTCCCGCACCATGCGGCGGGACACCACCGGGTCGCCCACGAACAGCTGGACGGTCGCCTCGACGACCTCGCGCGGACCACCGGCGTCCGGCGTCGCCAGGCGGTGCTCGAGGTCGTCCATGAACCCGGTGGCCAGCGCCTCCCAGATCTTGTCGCGCGGTCCGATGAGGTTGTAGACGGTGGCCGGGGCGACCGCCGCCCGCTCGGCGATCCGCTCGGTACTGATCACCGATTCCGGCTCGTCGCGCAGGAGTTCACGCGTCGCCGCGAGGATCCGCAGCCGCCGCTCAGCCTTGTTCCGCGCACGCAGTCCACCTTGGTCCGTCTGCATCAGCGCACCTCGCCTTCCCTAAAACTTAGAGAGCTCTCTAAATTTAGGGGCGCGCCTGAACATGGGCAAGCACGGAGGTCAGAGGTGGTCGGAGGCGGTCAGAGGTGGGGTCAGAGGGGCGTCAGAGGTGGAGCATCGACATGACCTCGGGGCTTCGTACACCCGTCGAGACGGCGGGGATGTCCGCGCCGGGACGGATCCAGCCGGCGCGCTCCGCTGCCGCGACGGCCAGCTTCTCGGCTTCGTCCGCTTGGGAGTTCAGCCCCTCGTCCGTGCCGAGACAGCTGGCCCCCGCCGCCGCGGATGCGGCCAGGGAGGCCTTGAGTGCGGCCCGGCACGCGGCGCGAGACGGTTCGGTGTCGCCGTCGACGAGCTGTCCCATCTGGGAGGCCTGCGCGGCCGAGGCAGCGGAGTTCCTGGCGCAGCGGGAGTCCGCGGCTGGATCAGGCGAGCTCTCGGCGAGCACGGCGAGCGCCTGCGCCGCCACGCGCGCGGCGTGAGCTGCCTTCCAGACGGCGTTCTCGTCAGTCGCGTTGCCGTCCGGCTGCTCTCCCGCGACGCGCTCGACGTAGTGGCTGATGGCTGCCGCGCGAGCTGCCGCGCTCTCAGCTCGCGCGGCGTGGCCTTGCCTGAGGACTGACGCCTCAGGCCCGTGCGTCTCCCGCATCTCCCGCATTTCCCGGTCGCGTTCGCTCATCGGCCTCTCCTCATCTGCCAGAACGACGGTGCGCGCCGTGCTCATGCCGGGGCAGAGTGGCATGCCGCGGCGCAACAGGCCAGGCAAGCGCGACAGGCTTCCTACTGGAAGAGCCCCAACGCATCGTCCAGCGACCAGACTTGCCAGCCCATGGCGAAGAGAACGACGAGGGAGATGAGCGCCATCATCAGGTTCTGACCTTGTTCGGCCCAGTCATGGATCATCAACACGAAATAGATCAGGTTGAGTACGAGCCCTCCGATCAGCGCGATCGGTGTGAGCAAGCCGAAGATGAGGCCGAGGCCGAGCGCCAGCTCCGCGTAGGCGACGATGTACGCCATCAGCTGCGGCCGGGGCCGCACGGTCAGGTCGAAGCCGGACCGGACGAACGGCCAGCGGTGTTTCTCGGCGATGCCCACCGCCCAGCCGATGCCCCCTCCGGTGAACCAGGTCTTCTTGTCCTTGTGGCGCCAGCTCTCCAGCCACCAAAGGCCGAGTCCGATCCGGAGCACGGCGATCCACTCGGCTCCGCTGAGCCACATCGTCTGCATCGAGCACCCTCCCTCAATCCCTCAACCTGACCTGACGGTTCGTCAGTTCAGCGGATCCCGCCCGATCGCGCAAGGGGTCGAGTTTCAAGCGGGCTGTTGCCGTCGTCGATGCGAGCCCATAACCTCAATCTGATGGACCGTCAGATGCGTGTATGGGAAACCGGCAGGTAGTAGGGGGCACAGCAGTGGACAGCAACGAGGTCGGGGCCAAGGAGCTCCCCCGCGTCATCAGCGTGGATGACCACGTCATCGAACCCGCGCACCTCTTCGAGAAGTGGCTCCCGAGCAAGTACCGCGACCGGGGCCCGAAGCCCTTCACCGCAGGTATCGGCGAGCTCGCGTACATCGGCGGCAAGTACAAGTTCACGACCGACCCGGAAGGGCAGATCACCGACTGGTGGGAGTACGAGGGGGAGATCTTCCCGTACAAGCGCATCATCGCCGCCGTCGGCTTCTCGCGGGACGAGATGACGCTCGACGGCATCACGCGCGAGCAGATGCGCCGCGGCTGCTGGGACCCGAAGGCCCGCGTCGAGGACATGGAGATGAACCATGTCGAGGCCTCCCTCTGCTTCCCGACGTTCCCGCGCTTCTGTGGGCAGACGTTCTCCGAGGCCAAGGACAAGGAGGTCGGGCTCGCCTGCGTCCGGGCGTACAACGACTGGATGGTGGAGGAGTGGTGCGGGGACAGTCGCGGCAGACTGATCCCGCTGTGCCTCATCCCGCTGTGGGACGTCGACCTGGCCGTCGCCGAGATCAAGCGCAATGCCGCCCGCGGCGTGCGCGCCGTGACCTTCAGCGAGATCCCCACGTACCTCGGGCTGCCGTCGATCCACTCCGGCTACTGGGACCCGTTCTTCGCGGCGTGCGAGGAGACCGGCACGGTGGTGAACATGCACATCGGTTCGTCGTCACAGATGCCGGCGGCGTCGCCCGACGCGCCGCCGGCCGTTCAGGCCTCCTTGAGCTTCAACAACGCGATGGCATCGATGATGGACTTCCTCTTCTCCGGGGTCCTTGTGAAGTTCCCGCGCCTCAAACTCGCGTACAGCGAAGGCCAGATGGGGTGGATTCCGTACGCCCTGGAGCGCGCCGACGACGTCTGGGAGGAGCACCGGGCCTGGGGCGGCGTCAAGGACCTGATCCCGGAGCCTCCGTCGACGTACTACTACCGGCAGATCTTCTGCTGCTTCTTCCGGGACAAGCACGGTGTCGCCTCCATCGAGACCGTGGGCGTCGACAACGCCACCTTCGAAACCGACTATCCGCACGTCGACTCGACATGGCCGCACACGAAGCAGGTGGCCGAGGACCATGTCGGTCATCTCCCTGAGGAGGTGGCGTACAAGCTGCTGCGAGGGAATGCGATTCGCATGCTGGATCTCCCGTTTGACGGGAACCGGTAGGTCGCCGGCGGGTGGTCGGCGCCGCCCGCCACCGCCCGGCGGGCCGGACGGAAAGCGCCGACATCACCGCGGGGCTCTATCCGCAGGGGCCTACCCCCCAGGGCCCTTACCGCAACGTCTCGGCGTCCACCCGCGAGAAGACCAGCTCGCTCTCGCCGACGATGGGGCCGCGCCACCGCACCGGCGGCTCCGGCCGACGCAGCGCGCGGGGGTAGTTCTCGGGCCTGTAGTCGGTGGGGAGCCGGTAGGTGTGGAAGCCGTGCTGAGCCATGGTCGACATCAACTCATCGATGGAATCCCCGAGTTGGGTCATGCGGTCCGGGGTGACCTCCACGGCGATCTCCACGTCCGGGCGAAGCTCTGCCAGCGTGGGAGCCAGCCCTCTGATGACGCCGCCCTCGGCACCCTCTACGTCGATCTTGATCACGCGGGCCCTGGTGAGTTCGTCCGCGTCCAGGATCTCGGACAGGGGCCGGGCCTCCATGTCGAAGCTCGACTCGGCCGGACCGTCGTACGGGACTATCGAGTTGGCGCCCATGTTGTTCGAGCTGGCGAGCACGAAGGTCAGCGTCTTGTGGCTGTCGGAGACGGCCGCGTTGACGGCGCGGACGTTGTCGCAGCCGTTGAGACTGATGTGCTGGAGCACGCGGTTGTGGAATGCGGGAGACGCCTCGATGGCCACCACCCGCCCCGTGCTGCCGACCAGGCGGGAGCCCAGGATCGCGAAATAGCCGATGTTCGCGCCCACGTCGACGAACGTGTCTCCGGTGCTCAGGCGGCTCTGCAGCCACCGTGTCATGTGCGGCTCCCACACGCCGTAGAGGCTGATGAACCGCTGGATGAGATCGCGGGAGTCACAGGCGAAGCACGCGTCGAACCGCGCCTCGACCACGCGCTGACGCGGGTGGTCGCGCAGGTACGGGTTGAGATACCGGGCGGCGAGCGGGCCCTTGAGCAGCGAGCCGGGTGCGTTGCGGACATAGCCGCGGCCGAGGGTGGCCAGAAGCTCCGACGTACGGCGGAGGGAAGCGGGAGGCATAGCCGCGACCGTACGAGCCCGCCGACGCCCACGGCAAGATCCCTCAGCCGAGCTGGTCAGCTGCTGGTCAGCCGTGCCGTTCAGCCGCGGTCGGCCGACCCGGTCAGCCGGGCCAGTCAGCGGCCGGTGAGCCGGGCCGGTCAGCGGGCTGGTCAGCCGCCGTGAGCCGATCCGGTCAGCCGCCGATTAGCCGGGCCAGTCAGTGGCCGGTCAGCGGGTTGGTCAGCCGCCGGTGAGTCGTCGGTCAGCCGGGCTGGTCAGTTGCCGGGGAGCCGGGCCGGTCAGCCGACCCGCTCAGCCGACCCGCTCAGCCGCCGGTAGGCCGGGCCAGCCAGCCGCCGGTCAGCGAGCTGGTCAGCCGCCGGTCAGCCGGGCCAGCCAGCCGCCTGTGAGCCGACCCGGTCAGCCGCCGGTCAGCCGAGCCGGTCAGTGGCCGGTGAGCCGAGCCAGTCACCCCCCGGTCAGCCGACCCACTCAGCCGCCGGCCAGCGACCCGGTCAGCCACAGGCCAGCGACCCGGTCAGCCCCCAGTCAGCCGACCTCCTCACCCCCGGTCAGCCGCCCCCCCCTCACCCCCCAGTCAGCCACCCCCGTCACCCGGCACAATCAGCCACCCCCCTCACTCGCGACGCCCCCCAACCCGCCGTAACACCACCCCAAGCGGCCCAACGCCCGCGCCCTGGCCTCCACAACGGCCATGCGCGCATCCCGCTCCGCCGTGTCGACGTGTGCCGCCTGGCCGGTCGCCTGGCCTTCCCACTTGCGGTAGAGCAGGCCGACCTCCGACGAGAACCAGCCGCGAGAGGTCGAGTTCAGGGCGAGCAGGAGGCCCGTGTCCTCGGAAGCGGGCAGAGCCATCCAACCGCCAAGGGCCACGAGCAGATCGCGGCGGACGAAGAGCGTGGCCGGGTGGACCTGTGCCCGGTAGTCGTGAGACGCCCAGTAGTTGAGCACTTCCTGACGCTCGATCGGCCCGTGCTCGGGGTCGCCGGGGAAACCGGCCGTAGATCCGTCGGGGAGAAGATCGAGCGCGCGTGACGTCGCCCAAGCAAGGGTCCGATCCGCTTCGAGGGCCGCGAGATCGCGGGCCAGCGCGCCCGGGGCAAGCTGGTCGTCGGCGTCGAGGACCTTGACGTACTCGCCGTCCGCGTGCGCCAAGGCGATGGTTCGAGCGACCCCTGGGCCTCCCGGGCGTCCCTGCCTGAACGTGATCCGGTCGTCGTCGGGTACGTACGGCGCGACCCGGTCTGTCGTCCCGTCCTCCTGGATCAGCCAGTGCCACTCCCAGCCGACGGGCAACTCCTGCTCGCGGATGGACTTGTACGCGTCGGCCAGGAAGGGCGCCGACGGTGCATGGACGGCCGTGACGATGACGATGCGCCTGCTCACGGCTCACCACCTTTCCAAGTGGGTCGTGAAGAGCATTTCTGTGCGGTCGCCGGGCAGCGTGTTGTCCGACATCTCGACGATGCGGTCGTCCGTGTCGTGCGAGGTCTTGCGAACGACGAGAACCGCGCTGCCGGGCGGCAGGCCCAGCTCCTCCGCCTCTTCCACCGTCGGGGGCCGGGCCGTCACGCGTTCTTCGATGCGGTCGATCTCGATGCCCACCGTGAGCAGCTGGTTCCATGTCGCCCCCGGCCAAGGCTCCTTCGTCTCGTCCAGGAGGTCGGGGTTTCCCTTGACGAGATCGCGGACCAGATACGACGTGACGAGGCTGAAGGGGTTTCGTTCGGCGCTGTACCGCGTCCGGTAGGTCCGCTCGACGAGCGCCGTTCCTTCGTCGACGCCCAGAGCCGACGCGATCTCCTGGGGCGCTTCGATCTCGCGGTACGCGGCGTGAAAGACGAGGTCGTCGACCCCGAGCCCCGTGTCGTGCTCCGTCGCGCCTGTCGCCAGACGCTGCTGCTCGGGTGCGCGAGCCCGGTCCTTCTCCCACTGATGCCGGGTGTTGGAGCGCCGCACCAGCAGGCGTGGACGGCGGACGAAGGTGCCGCGGCCGTGCTGCTTCTCGATCAGACCTTCTGCCTGGAGCACGCGCAGGGCCTGCTGGACGGTCGGCCCGCTGCGGCCGGTGCTCCTGATGAGCTCCGCCTCGGACGGCAGTCGGTCACCGGGCCCGAGACGACCTGAGCGAATCTGTGCGCGCAGCTCGTCCGCGATCTCCTCGTAGGCCTTGGCCATCCGTGCTCACCGCCCTGTCGATCAACGCCACTCACCCTACGACTCCTCAAGAGGTGTTGACGAAGTGTCCAATGCCGAAATTCGATGCAGTTTCAGGCCATCATTGCCATCATTCAAAGGCCCGCTAAGGCCCACTGTCACGAAGCATGGCCCAACCACCCAGTTGGTACGGAGATAGTCGGCCGGCCGCGTCTCAATTTGCACTGTCCGGCCCGCCGTGCCGAAAAGCATCGCGAACTGGATGCCTTGCAGGCGCCTTGCAGATGATGTGCTCACGGAGGTCGCCGGAGGGTGAGATCACGGCGTCGTCGAAGGGTGAGATCACGAAAAACGCCCGACCGCTGGCGACGGGGGATGCACCAGCGGTCGGGCTGTGGCCAACCGTAACAAGGCTTCTCGCGTAAGGGGAGTCAACTACTCAGTCGAAATGTCGAGTTGTGACCGGGATCACGTAGCGTCATCCGTAGGGCAGGGCTGTTGAACCAGGCCGTTGAACCGGGCTGTTGAACCGTTACTCGTCACAGGGCGGCTCGTACGAGAGGCGGGGCAGATACTCCTGCCATCTTTCCTGCGTAAGAACGCCCCGAGTGGCCGAGCAGATCCGCTGAATCGCCGCGTCGGTGTCCAAGTTCCAAAGCCGGACCGTATCGGTACCGCTTGAGACTCCGAGCATCTCGCCCTGAGGGCTGAACGACAAGAAGCTGCCCGTCTTGGCGTTGGGGCTCATGGATTGACCGATGGGGGAGGCGTCGGAGGGGTGGGCGACGTCCCAGAGGCGGACCGTGTTGTCATTGCCGCCGCTCGCCAGCGTGCGGCCGTCCGCGCTGAACGTCAGTGACACCACCGCGTCGGTGTGGCCCGTGAGGGAGGGGCCCACTCGGGCCGCCTTGAAGGGGTCGGCGATGTTCCAGAGCCGGACCGTGCCGTCGTCGCTGCCGCTGGCCAGCGTGCGGCCGTCCGGGCTGTAGGCGAGTTCGTTGATGGGGCCGAGGTGCCCCTTGAGGGGCTTGCCGATTCGGGTGGCGTTGCGCGGGTCGGACACGTTCCAGAGCCGGATGGTGCCGTCCGCGCTCCCACTGGCGAGAGTTCGGCCGTCCTTGCTGAGGACGAGGGAATTGACGTAGCCCTCATGGCCCGTGAGCGGTTCGCCGAGCCGGCGGAGGCGGGACGGGTCACTGACGTCCCACAGCTGGATGGTGCGGTCGGTGTCGGCGGTCGCCAGTGTGCGCCCGTCCGGGCTGAAGGCCAGCGCGGCCGCAAAGCGTGTCTTCAGGGCGACGGAGGGCCCGTAGGGGACCGGGTGAGCGGGGTCGGCGACGTTCCACAGCTGCACCGCGCGGCTTCCCGTAAGGAGCGCGAGCGTCTTGCCGTCGGGCGAGAACACCGGTGAACGCACGTCCCCTTCAGAGGGTTTGAAGGGTTCGCCCAGTGCCACGGGCCGACTGGGACGCTCCACGTTCCACAGCCGGACCCGCTCGTCGCGCGCGGCCGTGGCGAGCACCTTCCCATCAGGGCGGAACGCTCCGGTCCTGCCGACCATGTCCGACGTCGGTATCGACCACAGGCGGACTTTGTTGTCGCCGCTGCCCGTGGCGAGAGTCCGCCCGTCCGGGCTGAAACCGAGGGCGTACATCTCCCCGCTGCTGCCCGCGAGGGGTTCGCCGACCTGCGACGGATGCGCCGGATCACGGACGTTCCACAGGCTCGCCGTGCTGTCCGCGCTGGCGGCCGCGAGCATGGTTCCCGCGGAGTTGAAGGCCACGGACCACACGGGGCCGGTGTGCCCGGTGAGCGGCGTGCCGAGCAACTTCGCACGGCGCGGGTCGGTCACCTTCCAGAGCCGGATCGCGTTGTCGCTGCTGCCGCTGGCGAGCGTGCGGCCATCGGGGCTGAAGGCCACGGAGTGCACCGTGCCCCCATGGCCGGTCAGCACCTTGTCGATCGGCTTCGGGCGCCGCGGATCGGCCGTGTTCCACAGTCTGATCGTGCCGTTGTCGCCACCGGCGGCCAGTGTTCGGCCGTCAGGGCCGAAGGCCACGGAGCGCACGGCGGCGGTGTGGCCGGTCAGCGCACCGAGTGCCTTCGCCCGGCTCGGGTCGCCCACGTTCCACAGCCGTACGGTGTGGTCGTCACTGGCAGAGGCCAGAGTGCGCCCATCCGGGCTGAAGGCGACCAGATAGATCGCGCCGTCATGGCCGGTCAGAGGCGAACCCAGCGGGCGAGGGCGGCCGGGGTCCCGAACGTCCCAGAGCCGGACCGTGCCGTCGTCCGCAGCGGTGGCGAGAGTGTCGCCGTCCGGGCTGAAGACCGCGCTGCTCACCCAACTCGTATGGCCCGTAAGGGGTTTGCCCAGGGGCTTGGCATGAGACGGGTCCGACACGTCCCACAGCCGTACGGTCCGGTCGTAGCTGGCAGTGGCCAGGATCCGCCCGTTCGGGCTGAACGAGGTGAGGTAGACGGCGCCCTTGTGGCCGAGGAGCGGTGTGGCAAGCGGCGCGTTCACGATCGAGAGCAGCCGGTTCTCCGTGCCTTCGTCGTCGGGCCGCAGATTGTGCGCGACCAGGTCGAGCTGAGCGGAGAGTGACGGATCGGTGTCCTGGACGCGATCGGCCTCGGCGACCACTTGCTCGAACACCGCGTCGTCACGCTGCTGCCACGCGACCACCGCCGCGACGACGGCCACCATCGCCAGAACGACCAGGGCGGCCACCGCACCACGAGTGATCAGAACCGTACGCTTACGGAGCCTGGCCGAAGCAGCCAGGAACTCCACCGCGCCTCTGGTCAGGAACGTGCCACCGGCGGTCTTCCTCCAGGCACGGGCCTGTTCGAGACGGGAACCCCGGTAGAGCAGTGACGTGTCGCGGCCGGAGTCCTCCCAGGTCCTGCCGTCCTCCTCAAGGCGTTGGCGCAGGAGGTTGTCGTTCTTGTCCTCGTCGATCCAGTCGCGCAGCCGGGGCCAGGCGTGGAGCAGCGCCTCATGCGTGATCTCCACGGTTTCCGAGTCGAGCGTCACCAACCGGGCGCGTACGAGCGCTTCGAGCGATTCCTCGGTCTTGCAGGGATCCGTCGACTCCTCGGCCAGTTGGCGCCGCGCCCCCCGCCTGCGCGTGGCCTGGGTGTCCTCGCCGAGCCTGACCAGCCTGAGGAGGAGCAGTCGCGCGGCAGTGCGGGCCGCCGGGTCGAGGCCGGACCAGGCACGCTCGGCGGTCGCCGCCACGGCTCCCTGGATTCCCCCCGCCGCGCGGTATCCGGCCAGCGTGAGCCGTCCCGTCTTCCGCCGCTGCCAGGTGGCGAGCAGGGCGTGGGACAGAAGCGGCAGCACTCCCGCGTCGTGCGCCCCGCGGGGCCCGTCCGTGCTCACCTCCCGGACGATCAGCTCCGCGAGCCCCGGTTCGAGTTCAAGCCCCACGGCCTTGGCCGGGCCGGTCACGGCCTCGCGCAACTCCGTGGTGGTCAGCGGCCCGAGGACCATGTGCCGGTGCTGCAGCGCGTCGGCCAGTTCGGGATATCTGAGGCAGTGCTCATAGAAGTCGGCGCGTACGCCTAGGACCACGAGCGCGGGGGCTTGTCCACCGGCGTCGCCGGGGGAGCACGCGGCCTGGAGGAGCTGGATGAAGGTGCGCTTGCCCGCCTCGCTGGACGAGAGGGTGAAGGTCTCCTCGAACTGGTCCACGATGACGACCGGGCGGGCGGCGGAGGGGGACTCGCGTCGCGCCCATGCCGCGAAGGACTCCCTCACGGCGTGGGTGAATTGCGGAGTACCAGGCGCTGCTGCGGCTGGTTCCTCGACGGCAGAGGCGGCCGGTTCCTCGGAGCCCTTGGCTTCCTCGGCGTCCTTGGCGTAGGACAGCGCCTGCGCGAGCTCAGGTATCTGCCGGGTCAGCTCAGCGAGAGGGTCGCTTCCCGGTACGAGCTGCAGCACCGGTCCCGCCTCGCTGTCCTCGTCGCTGAGCGCGCCGTTCTGGAGGGTGGGCACCAGGCCGGCGTTCAGCAGGGAGGACTTTCCCGCCCCCGAGGCGCCCACGAGCATGACGAGGCCGCCCGTCTTCTCCGCCGCGCGGAGCTGAGCGACGAGGGCGTCCGTGCTCCGCTCACGCCCGAAGAACCACCGGGCGTCCTGCTGCCGGTACGAAGCCAGCCCTCGGTAGGGGCACACACTGTGGACGCCGGTCGCGGCCTCGGCCTGGAGCCGTTCCTCATCTTCCGCGGACGCGGATGTGGATGCGGGGCCGGCGCGACCGCCGACGGGGTCGGCCACCGCGCGCTCCCACAGGAGCTGCCACTGGGTCATGTCGTACAGACCGGTGGACACCGGCGCGGGCCGCTCGCGCCGCGCTTCGGGTATCAGGACGTGCAGCACGGCCGCGAGGGCGGCGAACTGCGCGGGCACGTTCTTGGCCCGTCGCCAGTCGCTGATCCGCTGTGCGGACACCCGTACGATCCGCCCGCGCTCGTCGACCCGCTGATGCCGGACGACCGCCTCGGCCACGCGCTGGAGGGGAGGGTTGCCGGCTTCCTTGTACAGCAGCGCGAGACGCTCCGCGAAGGCTGTGCGTGCCCCTGAGTCGGAACTCAAGGCCTCCACCCCTTACTTCCGCCGCACTGGATATCCGGACCGGAAAACTCACCTTATACGGCTGACCTGCGGCTAAGGCGTCCGGATGATGGCGCAACCTCCTCGTTCGGGGCTGTAACTGGCAGGATCGCGAACCGGTAGCCGACCAACCGCGCAGCGTCAGGGCAGGTCACCAGCTCGGGGTGACTCGCAGAGGTGGATCGCGACGCCGCACGGCCTCGGCTGGTTTTCGCCGATCACCTCCGGACCGTTGTCACGCGGACTACGGATCCGTATTTCCTCGATCCGCGCCGATACGCCGACATGGCGCGGATCGATGCAGGCCGCGTCGTTCGGTACCGGTCCCCACAGGGGAGGGACCGGCACCGAATCGACGCGGTGCGGCGAGCAGTGGTGGGCGGTGGCGCCGAACGAGTGGACTTCTTGACACGGGGACGGGCGATCGGGCCTGGGTCGCGGGCTGACGTGGTGATGTTCGTATCGTCTGCCCCCGTCTGGAAGAGGCGCCCCCGAATGAGACGTTCCACCGCCCGCCGTACCCTCTGCGCAGCGCTGCTCGTCGCGTCCTTGTGGGCGCCGACGGCGGCTCACCCCGCCGTGGCCGATCAGCGGCCGGTCGCCGCGCACCCCGACAAGGGCGACTGCCCGAACAGCCTGGGACACAAGCTCACGTCCCGCCTCGACAAGACCATGAACGACGTCGGAAAGAAGGCGGGCATCCCCGGGGCCGTCGTCGGCCTGTGGATGCCGGGCAAGGGCTGCTACGTACGGTCCATGGGCGTCGCCGACACCAGGACCGGCAAGCCGATGGCGGCTGACTCCTTCGTCCGGATCGGCAGCGAGACCAAGACGTTCACCGTCACCGCGCTGCTCCAGCTCGTGGACGAAGGGCGCGTCAAGCTGGACGATCCGATCTCCACGTACGTCAAGGGCGTGCCGAAGGGCCACCGCATCACGCTGCGCCATCTCGCGGAGATGCGCAGCGGCCTGTTCCCCTACACCGAGGACCCCGGCTTCGTCCGCGACCTGCTGAGCGACCCGCAGCGCACCTTCACCCCGCGCCAGTCCCTCGCGTACGGCTTCAAGCACCGCAACACCTTCGCTCCGGGCAAGAAGTTCCAGTACTCCAACTCCAACCTCGTACTGCTGGGCATGGTGATCGAAAAGGTGAGCGGCCGCCCCCTCGCCGACGTCATCCACCACCGCGTGCTGCACCCGGCGCACCTGCACAACACGCTGTTCCCGAGGGGCAACGAGTTCCCCCACCCGCACCCGCGCGGCTACACGAACCAAACCCTGAGCGGCGAGGTCGCGGACGCCACGAACTGGAACCCCAGCTGGGCCTGGGCGGCCGGGGCGATGATCTCGAACCTGCAGGACCTGCGGCACTGGGCCAAGTCGGTCGCCACCGGACAACTGCTCACCCAGAAGACCCAAGAGCAACGCCTCAAGACGCTGCCCACCGGCTTCCCCGGCACCACCTACGGTCTAGGCATCCTCAAGACGAACGGCTGGATCGGCCACAACGGCTCCATCCCCGGCTACGAGACGGTGACGGTCTACCTCCCGTCACAGAAGGCCACCCTGGTCATCATGATGAACACCGACATCGAGAGCCAGGGCCAGGAACCATCCACCCTGCTCGCCCGCGCGATCACAGCGGTCGCCACCCCGAAGAACGTCTACGACGGCTCGGCCACAGCACCCTAGCCAGAAACGCAAAGCCAGAGGGCCGGCACTGAATCCAGTACCGGCCCTCTGACGTGCTGCTTAGCTGTCGGGGTGGCGGGATTTGAACCCACGACCTCTTCGTCCCGAAGCAACTTGGGTGGGCGGCTGTGCTTGGACTGGTGTGCCCGTCACCTGCGTTGATGGTCCGCTGGCGCCCACGGTTGTTCGCGGTTGTGCGTCGCCGTTGTCACTCAGTTAGACACTCACCTGATGTTGCCCGCCCTGGCTGCAGAGGGCACACATTGACCGATCGCCTGAAGTGATCTCGTCTGCGCTCTCATGATGATCCAGTGTCTGCTGAAACTGCGTTCACTGTGGCCAGTATTGCCTTTCAGACCCTCGGCCTGGGCGCTGCTGCTGACGGCTTCCGCCGAACCTTCAAGAGCTCTGCCGCGCCCGGTGAACGGTTCTTCAACCGGGTGCTGGCGACCGAAGCCGCGATGCTCAGCCGGTGGTGGACTGCGCTGGTTCGTGGAGTGCGCCGTCTGCTAAGGCGTCCTTCCCCTCCCGTGACGGGGACTCTCGGCACTGCCATGGAAGTCTCGGCCGCAATGAACGTACGCGGCCTCTTCCAGTACGGCCCACTGCCGGACGCGACACAAGATCCAGCAGCCTTCGCGACCGAGATCGAGCGCCGCCTGAACCAGGTCTACCGACTCGCTCAGGATGTTGAGCACAACCTCAAAGAGGAAGCGGACTCTCGCCGCGAGGCAGACCAACGAGTCGCTTCGGGTCTAGAGACCCGCATCTCATCCTTGGACGAAGAGGCCAAGCACGGCGACATCCGTGGCTTGCACGAGCAGGTGCTCGGTTGGTTCTTCGTCGCACTCGGTCTTGTCGCTCAGTCCTTGGCGGACCTGGTGCTCTGAGTAGATGTTCTTGTGCCGCCCGAAGTTTCGAGCGTAGGACGGGCGAACACTGTCGGCTCGCTACCTCCGGAGCCGTTGGAAGATTGCAGCCGTTCGGACGTGCGCTTGATCCGATTCGGGCTGTCTGCCATCTGAGCGAACGGCATCCATGGCGACCATGCGGAAGTTTCGTCGACACTGCTTGGCTGTGTCAGTGGCTCGACCCAGCTCCGCTGCATAGTCCCGCTGAAGAGGCTCCGAGCCTGCCTCAAGATCCATGATCCAGGTGAGCGAGATGTGCGTCGCATCTTCGATTGCGGCTGCTAGGTCTGCTGCAGTTAAGGCGACTTCTTCGGGGCCCTCAAGTAGGACTCGCTCGTAGGCAGTGCTGCTGGATGGCCCAAAACTGGCCCTAAGCCGCTCTTCGGCTGCTTCATGATGCGGCGGGCTTTGAGACAACGCATCGTGTACCCACCACAGTGCATCCAGCCTCGCCGTGGCCTCTGCTGCGTAACTGGCGTACGCCTGCCGTCGAGGCTCTCGCAACTGTGTTGCCAGTTCAGCACGTATCTGCCGCTCGGTCTGCTGTTGTTGAGCTGCTAGCTGAAGCAGCGTCTGGGTTCGTGAGAAGAACCCCGCGACCCCTGCTGCGAGGGCGGTGCCGCATGCGCCCACTGCTGCGCCAAGAACCGCTGCGAGACCTGCGTCCATAGGTACAGTCTGCGGTACCCGCGGCCTGGTGACCTTGAGTTTGACGATCGGTCAGTGAAGAGCAGCTCTTTCCCCACCAGTCTCACCAGCTCCCATCTTGTCCGCCGTCGACCCACACACCGTGGAGCTGGCGTGGCTCATGGCGTCCAGGTGGAGCGCACCACTGTACGAACGACCTGGACGGCATGGGGGCACACCTGCTCGGCTTTGCCTGGGGCGATGGTGGACGAAATGCTCTGCTAGCGGCTGATCGGAATCTCGTAGACGATTTCACAGAGAGCTGCGGGCACCACGATGTCCGCCGTCTCCACGGGCTGACTCTCGTTGCTGTAGTACGTACGGCGGATGTGAGTGACCAGCGCCGCTTTCTGGATGCCCAGGAGTGACGCCTCTTCGGCGGTCGCTTGCCGCGGCTCCGGTTGCTCCACTGCGTGGCTGACGGTGATGCCGATCGCGGCCATGCGGTTCACGACTCCCGCCCCAGCATGTGGGCCTCCCTCGGGGAGGACGACGAGAGTGCCGCCAGTGAGTTCGTACGGCTCCCAACTCGTCGACAGCTGCACCGGCTTGCCGTCGGCGAAGAACTCGTAGGCAGTACGGATGCACAGCTCACCCTCGGCAATCCCGAGACGCGTGGCGACCTCGGCCGGCGCCGGAACTTTGGCATCGGTCCGACTCTCCCAGTCCCCTTGCTTGCCCACAGCCTTCATGTCTGCCCGGAACGGGGAGCTCTGAGGCTGCTCACGCGCCGCTGACCGGACGACCCGCACGCGCTGCCGGGGCTCGGCGACGTAGGTGCCAGAACCGGCGCGCCCCTCCAGTACTCCCTGGGAGATCAGCAGCTCCTGGGCCCGACGCACGACGTTCTCGCCCACGCCACACTCCTGGGCGATCTGGGCGCGGGAAGGGAGCCGGTCTCCGGGCGTCCACTCGCGCTCCGCGACCCGCCGCCGCAGTTCGTCGGCGATGCGGAGATAAGGCGGCTGCTCAGGCATATGGAAAATCTAGTCCACTAGCTCTAATCTAGTTAACTAGCATAACTCAAAGTGATCGCCGATGACGGAGGCTGCTGTGCCTGCTTCAGAAGTGAGCGCGGAGGCCATCGCGGCTCGGTTATCGGCCCTCGGGCTCACCACGCGCATGGAGGAGCACAACCGAGACACGTCGATCGAAGCGGAGGTGCCGGAATCGCTCTCCACCGAGTCATGGCGGGAGGCCCTGGAAGTGGTGGCGGAGGCCGACCGATTCGGGCTTCTCGCCACCAGCTTGAACGACCGCACTCTCTGGGCGGTCGTACGCAAGACGGTCCCGACGACGGGCGATGTCGGCGGACCAGGCCATCAGCGATAGGAGCTGAGCAGAGTGTTCATCGGCATCGAACGTGCCCTCTTACTTGTCTGTGAGGAGCGTGTACGGCAGCACCCGACTGCCGTACCTCGCCCCTGGTGCACCCTGGCGGGTGCCTGCTGATGCCACCCAGCCAGCGCCCCCGCATCACGCCCACGGAGGCCATCCCCTACCGGTCGAGCGCGTGCCGGATCGGTACGCACCACGCATGCGCGGAGTCCTCCTCCGCCACAGCACCCGTTGACGTTCCCGTGGTCTACGAGGCATGCGGTTGCCCCTGCCACGCGACGGCCAACCAGCCGAAACCCATGGAGGTACTGCGGTGAGGGGATGGGCCCCCAGCGGCGCGCTGGCCTCCACGGTCGAGATCACCGCAGCCAGCGTGCAGCGCGGCGACGTCATCCAAGTCGGCGGCCAGCCTTGCCGCGTGACCGACCTCTTCCAATTGCCCCACGGCGCCAAGCAACTCGTATTCGAGTCGGGCGAGTTGCTGACCATGCACCCGCGAACCCGACTCGTCGCGCTTCGCATGACGAGAAGGCGGTGATCAAGCCCATGCCTTCTCGTCGTCACGGCATCGCCAATGACCTACGCAACCAGATCACGACCGGTCGACTCAAGCCCGGCGAACGCCTCCCGTCCGAGACCCAACTAGCCGCCCAATACGAGGTCAGCACCGCAACGTTGCGGAGCGCGCTGGCAATGCTCCAAGGAGAGGGCCTAGTCGAGAAGATCCACGGCAAGGGGAACTTCGTTCGTCGCCCCCTCCGCAGAATCACCTACCTCGGCGGCTGGGGCGCGCAGGCCCCGCAGACCGCCCCTGACGCAGCTCTGCGCATCACAGTCCGCACCACCAAGATCCGGGCGCGGGGTCATCTGACAGCTCTATTGCAGGTGCCGACTGGTAGCCCCCTGACGGAGTTCCACTGCGTCAGCTACGAGGCGAAGTCGCCGCACAGCCTGGCCCGCATCTACGTCCCTCGCGACCTGGCGCCGGCCGCCGTGTTTAACGAGCCGCGCCCGTACGAGGGAGCAGAGGCGAGATTCGCAGCACTGCGCCCGACGTCGGCCGAAGTCCAGGAGACAGCCAGCGCTCGCCTCCCGACACCAGACGAAGCCTCAACCCTGCGAATCAGCTCCGCCCTGGCGGTTCTCGCGATCACACGCGTGACAGCCGACAGCACCGGTCGCGTGGTCGAGGCTGCGCTCCTGGTGCTTCCAGGGGACCGCGCCGATGCGGTCTTCACCACCCGCCATGTGACCGACGATCGATGGACGGATAGATGACAACCCGAAACGAGCTGCGCCTCCTCCCGTGGTCGGGGCCGGGGGGCAAGCCTTGCTATCTCAGCACCGACGACAGCGATGGCCACATGTCCCGCTTGGCGGACAACATCGAGGCGGTACAGCTCGGCATGGCGGCCGAACTGCTGGAGCAGGCCATGGAAGTACTGGGTGACGAGCATGCGGAGCCGGAGGCGCTGCGTCTTCTGGTGAGGGACCTGACGGGAGCATTGCGCGAGGCGCTTCGCGTAGCGATCAGCCGCGGTCACCTCTGAGCGGTGAGCGCAACGCCCCCCAGTGAGACACGACCACTACCTGCGCCTGCGCCCCTACTAGAGACCGACACGCTTTCCCGCTGTGCTCGTCGGTCGGGAAGTGGCACTCGGGGACGTCCACCCGCGCTCATGCCCATCCGCCCGGTGCGCCTGTTGGTGCTGGTGTCCGACCATGAACAGTCGCGCACGGGGCTGAATGAGACGGAAAACTGGGACGGAGTGTGGTGCATGGGAGGGGGTAGGCCGACTACACCTCGCCGCCTTCGCCTTGTTGTGCGGGACGCGCAACGAGAGCCATCGCTAGGCGGCTCCACAAGCCTCCTTCGTAGCGCGAGGCCAGGGCAGCGTCAGCCTTCAGATCGACCGTGTCCACCGTCGCGCATCACAAGCCCTGCCGTTCACGAACGGTTCCCAGCCGACCAGGAGAGCCGGTGCTGGTCGCGACGCGGGCGACTGATCCAGGCCACATAGAGCCCGCAGAGAGATGTCAGCTCAGCGACGCTTGCACTGCGACTCATGATGAGGACGACTCCGACGAAGATGATTGCGACGAACGCACCGATGTCAGAGCCAAGGTACTTAGGCTGGGTGGGCACAGTATCCTCCAAGGTTGCTGTTGCTGGGTGAGTGGAGGCGGTGGATGCGTAGTGGCGCTACCGCCTTCACTCTTCAGCCGCCGATCTGCGGCTGGGTCAATCTGAGCACCTTGCAGCGGGTGTGGCCGGACTGTCCTGTGACGTCTTGGTCCGCCTAGTCCGCGCGCGTGCGCGCGCATCTTCACAAGGGACGGACCAAGACGTCACAGCTTGGGGGTAAGAGCGGATGGTTGCGACACAGACTCAAGCGAGAGCCCTGAAGCGGGCGGATGAAGTCAGAGAACTCGTAAAGCAAAGAGGGCTACTGGACGTGCTCGCAGCGTTAGAAGGGCTGCATTTTGAAGGGAAATCCGGTCCTTCAGTGCGAATCCGAACTCCCTATTTTCGGAACAGCGCGATCCCTTACGGTGACTTATGGTCACCGCACGCATTTCCGTCGTTCGTTGAATTCGACGAACGGCGTCGCCCGGCAGAGCGCATCCTTCCACCGCTGGCCAAGCTCCTTCTACCGCAGGGAGTGGCGCTGAAATTCCACCTGGTGGCGCTATTTGCAGCGCAGACTCAAGCTCGTTCAGGGGCGAGATGGGTAAATGAAATACCGATCACTAAGCGAAGTAAGGGTATCGCGTGGGTTGACCTGATGGCAGTGTCGGCCAAATCAAGCACTGGAGGGGGGCGCCCCTCGTCATACACGGCGAACAAGACTCGGCAACTCCGCTCATCGCTGAATCTGCTATCAAATCACAGACTGGTCGATATCGGTGACCCGGGAGTTAGGAATAGGTATGAAGGATTCAAGCTCCTATCCGAGGATGCCGTCAGCTCAGCTGCAAGTTTCGTAGAGTATCGCGTACCGCGGGAACACGAAGCCGTCATTAACGTCCCATTTCAGTTCTTCACCCGCGGCTGGGTGCATCTGCTCACTAAGAGTGAGATTGCGGCCTACTTCATGTGGCTTAGCCTGAGTGCAGAGAGCGAATGGGTTACCGGTCTCTGGCGGCAGCGGGCTGGACTATTCGGCCTATCACGTGATGTGCATGACACTACACAGGCGCTTGCTGCTTACGGATTAGTCGACGTACTTCCATCCCGGGAGCGGCGACAGAATGGAACGTGGCGAAATTTCAACGCAGGCGACAAACCGTACGGCAATAGAATTCGCATAAATCATCGCGGTTTATGGCGCTTGGCCCCGAAGGCGGTTGAGGGCGTACTTCGAAAAACTGCTGCGCTCGGAAAATGGTCCAGGGTCGTTGGGGAGTAACCCGGTAGCTTAGATCGCGGTCGTCCTCGCCCTCAGAAGTTGCGTACCCGATCACGCGATATACCACCCAGCTTCCGTCCCGTACGCCGTCGACCCACACACCGTGGAGCGGGCGTGGTTCAGGGGCGTCAAGGTGGAGCGCGCCACTGTACGAACGACCTTGACGCCCCTGGGCCGCGTCTGCTCGGCTCCGCCTGGGTCGATGGCGTACGGGACGGAAGCCCACCACCTGGCACCACCCACGGACTCGCACTCGGCGACGGTGCCCCGATGCTCCCGGTGTCGGCCGATCCCCCGCCGGAGGCATCATCTTGTGCCCGCGAATGACGTCCCGCCGTTGCACGTTGCGCGCCGCCTGGCGCGGCCAGCCGGGGCGGAGACAGGAGGCAGGCCGCGCCGTCGAGGCGGCGCGCGCCCGCGCTGTGCGCGGGCCTTGATGAAGTAGGGAAGGTTCTATCGCGTCGGCGTCAGGCGCTTGCCGTCATGGCTTCGCACGTGAGGGCCTGCCCCATCTAGGGCGTCCAGGAGCCGGATCGCGTAGACCTCGGGCATCCACCCGGCGACTTCCTCGGGCGTGAGCCAGTCGACTGCAGTTGATTCGCTGGACGTGCGCTCGGTGCCGCCGACCGGCTTGCAGCGGAAGACCAGCGCCACGATGCCTCGGGTCGTGTTCTTGTAGACCCCGGTGAGCTCGTCCACCTCGATGTGGATGCCCGTCTCTTCCAGGACTTCGCGCCGTACGCCTCGTCGAGGGCCAGGAGTCGGCCGTCCTCGCGTACCGCTACTTCCGCTACGGACACGGAGTGCAGTGGCGTTGGCTCGTCTTCTCCTCGGCTGTCGGTGAGCCGCTGGACGCGACCAACGTCCGCCGTGCCTTCCGGGTGGCCCTCAAGGACGCGGAGGGAATCGACACCGACGAGTGGACGCCCCGGGAGCTCCGGCACAGCTTCGTCTCGCTGCTCTCCGACAGTGGCGTGCCCCTGGAAGAGATCTCCCGCCTCGTCGGCCACTCGGGGACGGCCGTGACCGAGGAGGTCTATCGGAAGCAGATCCGGCCTGTGATTCAGACCGGCGCCGTGGTCATGGACGGCATCTTCAGGCGGGCCCCGGAGCGCTAGTCACGCAGATAGACACGCACGCAGAAACAAGTGAGGCACCTACGAAAATCCGTAGGTGCCTCACCTGGTGTTTCAGCTGTCGGGGTGGCGGGATTTGAACCCACGACCTCTTCGTCCCGAACGAAGCGCGCTGCCAAGCTGCGCTACACCCCGATGTCGTTGCTCCACCGGCCCGCATTGCTGCTGGCCGTGGCGACATCGATTACTTTAGCGGACCGGCGCCCGGAGACGAAATCCGGTTTTCGGGCCCCTGGCATCCCGTGCCGGGGACCCGCGGCCCGAGGCCTCAGTTCCGGGCCGTCAGCGTCAGGAGTGTCGCCTCCGGGGGGCACGCGAAGCGCATGGGGGTGTAGCGGTTCGCGCCGCAGCCCGCCGAGACGTGCATGAAGGACGTCCGGCCCTCCGCCTCGTGCCTCGACAGGCCCTTCACGCGCTCCGTGTCCAGGTCACAGTTGGTGACCAGCGCCCCGTAGAAGGGGATGCACACCTGGCCGCCGTGGGTGTGGCCCGCGAGGATCAAGGGGTAGCCGTCGGCCGTGAAGGCGTCGAGGGTGCGCAGGTACGGGGCGTGCACGATGCCCATCGAGAAGTCGGCGCCCGCGTCGGGACCGCCCGCCACGCGCGCGTACCGGTCGCGTTTGATGTGCGGGTCGTCCAGGCCGGTGAGGCCGATCTCGTAGCCCTCGACCTTCAGGGCGCCCCGCGTGTTCGTGAGGTTCACCCAGCCCGCGGCGTCGAAGCCGTCGCGCAGGTCCTCCCACGGGTTGTGGATCACGCCGACGGCGGGTGCGTTGCCGTTCAGGCCGTGCTTGCCCTGCGACTTCTCGATCAGGTAGCGGACAGGGTTGCGCGGCTTGGGGCCGTAGTAGTCGTTCGAGCCGAAGACGTACGCCCCGGGGAACTGCATCAGCGGGCCGAGCGCGTCCAGCGTCTCCGGCACGCCCTCCGGGTCGGAGAGGTTGTCCCCGGTGTTGATCACGAAGTCGGGGCGAAGACCCGCGAGCGAGCGCAGCCAGCGCTGCTTCTTGCGTTGCCCGGACACCATGTGGATGTCCGACACCTGGAGGACTCTGAGCGGTCGCATCCCCGGCGGGAGCACCGGCACGGTGACCCGTCGCAGTCGGAAGGAGCGGGCTTCGAAGCCCACCGAGTAGGCCAGACCGGCGGCGACCGTCGCCGTGATTCCCAGGGGTACTGCGTATTGCACGCGCATCCACCCATCGTGTCAGACCCGAAGGCCCCGTAAATCAGCGGGCGTCGGGCCGTACGCACCTGCGACAATCACCGCATGACCACGCTCAAGTCGAAGCTTCAGGAAGACCTCACCGCCGCGATCAGGGGGCGTGACGAGCTGCGCTCCTCGACGCTCCGGCTGACCCTTACCGCCATCACGAAGGAGGAGGTCTCGGGCAAGACGGCCCGCGAGCTCTCCGACGATGAAGTGCAGAAGGTGATCGCTCGCGAGGCCAAGAAGCGCCGCGAGGCCGCGGAGGCCTTCGCCCAGGGCGGTCGCGCCGAGCAGGCCGCGAAGGAGAAGGCGGAGGGCGAGATCCTCGCCGAGTACCTGCCGAAGCAGCTCTCCGAGGACGAGCTCCACGCGATCGTCGCCCAGGCCGTCGAGGAGGCCAAGGCCGCCGGCGCGGAGGGGCCGCGCGCCATGGGCCAGGTCATGAAGATCGTGAACCCGAAGGTCGCGGGCCTGGCGGAGGGCGGCCGCGTCGCCGCCGTGGTGAAGAAGCTGCTCGCGGGCTGATCACACACGTGCGTCGTTGGCGTTGGCTGATCACACACGTGCGTAGCTGACCGCGCACCACCCCACCGCGCCCCACCCCACCGCACACATACGTACGGAAACGATGAGGGCGCCCCCTGCTCCAGGGGGCGCCCTCATCGTCGTACCGGAGCCCCGGCCTGCTGCGGCCTACCGCGGCTTACGCGGACTACCGGCCCCAGCCGCCGATCCCGCCCCCATTGCCGTTCCCACCGTTTCCGCCATTCCCGCCGTTCCCACCGCCGCCGATGACATCCGGCGGCAGGGAGATGTCCGGCCAAGGATCGCCGCCGCCACCGGTGTCGCCCCCGCCGCCGTTGTTGCCGCCACCGCCGTGACCGCCGCCGCCGGGCTTGTTGTCGTCGTCGTGCTCGTCCTTGTCCTTGTCCTTGGCGCCGTCCGGGATGTGGATCGTGTTGAAGCCCGGCGCGGGCTTGCCCGCGAGCGCTCCGCTCATCGCGTCCCGCCAGATCGGACCCGGGACCTCACCACCGAAGACCTTGTCGTACGTGACTCCGCCGATGGGGATGTTGACCATTCGCCGCTTGTGCTGCGGGTCGCCGACCCAGACCGCGCCCGACATGTTCGGGGTGTAGCCCACGAACCAGGCGGCGTAGCGGTAGTCGGTCGTACCCGTCTTGCCCGCGCTCGCGCGGGAGCCGAGGCCGGCCTGCTTGCCGGTTCCGTCCTCGACCACGCCCTTCAGGAGGGTGTTGATCGTGTCCGCCGTCTTCGTCGACATCGCGCGCGAGCACGTCGACTTCGGCACCGGCAGCGACTTGCCGCCAGGACCGGCGATCGACTCGATGGCGACGGGCGTGCAGTGCTTGCCGCGCGCCGCGAACGTGGCGTACGCGCCCGCCATCGTCAGCGGCGACATCTCCTGGGTGCCGAGCGCGATCGACGGCGCCTGGTCGATCTTCCGGCCGTCGGCGCGCTCGACGCCCATCTTCTCGGCCATCTGTGTCACCGGGCAGATCCCGATGTCGCCGATCATCTCGACGTAGTAGGTGTTGACCGACTTCGCGGTCGCTTCCCGCATGTCGTACGGGCCGACCTCGGACTCGTTCTCGTTGGTGAGCTTCGCGCCCCCCGAGTTGAGCCACTTCTTGCCGTCGCACGCCGCGACGCTGTCCGGATACGGCATCTCGTACGGGGAGCCGTAGCTCTTCGTGGGCGGCATTCCGCCCTCCAGGGCCGCCGCGGCCACGATCGGCTTGAACGTCGATCCCGGCTGGTAGCCCGCGCCGCCGCCCATGGCGTCGTCCACGGACAGGTTGATCGTGGTCTCGTCCTTCTTGAAGCCGTAGGGCCGCGACTGGCCCATGCCCAGGATCTTGCCGGTGCCCGGCTCGACGATGGTGGCAGCCGTCGCCACGTCGTCGGACTGGTAGACGTGATCCTTTATCGAGGCCTGGACGGACTGCTGTGCCTGTGGGTCGAGCGTGGTCTTGACGCGCAGACCGCCCTGGTTCCAGACCTTGGCCCGCTCCTCCTTGGTCTTGCCGAAGACCGGGTCGGAGAGGAACACCTCGCGTACGTAGTCACAGAAGAACCCGGCGCCGCTGACCGCCGTGATGCAGCCGTTCTTCGGCCTGCTCACCTTCAGGCCGAGCGGCTTCTTCTTCGCCTCCTCGGCCTCCGCCTGCGTGATGTCGTGCGTCTCCGCCATCCGCTGCAGCACTACGTTGCGGCGCTTGGTGGCTTCCTCCGTGTCGTTCACGGGGTCGTACCGGCTGGGGGACTGCACGATGCCGGCGAGCAGCGCGGCCTCCTGGACCTGGAGGTCCTTGGCGGGCTTGGAGAAGTAGCGCTGGGCCGCGGCCTCGACTCCGTACGCCTGCTGCCCGAAGTAGGTGATGTTCAGGTAGTTGCTGAGGATGCGCTTCTTGCCGAGCTTTTCCTCCACCTGGATCGCGTACTTCAGCTCGCGGATCTTGCGCCCGAGGGTCTGCTGGGTGGCCTCGGCGACCTTCGTCGGGTCGTCACCGGCCTCCTCGACGAAGACGTTCTTCACGTACTGCTGGGTGAGCGTGGAGGCGCCCTGGGAGACGCCGCCGCTCTGCGCGTTCTGGTTCAGCGCGCGCAGGATGCCCTTCGCGTCGATCGCGCCGTGCTCGTAGAAGCGCGAGTCCTCGATCGCGACGATCGCCTTCTGCATGTACGGCGAGATCTCCTTGAGGGGGACCACCGTGCGGTCACGCGAGTAGACCGTGGCGATGGAGCCGCCCTCGCTGTCGAGGATCGTGGTGCGCTGACTCAGCGGCGGCTGCTCCATGTTGGAGGGAATGTCATCGAACTCCTCCACCGAGCCCTTCGCCGCGAGGCCGAGCGCGCCGGCCGCGGGCAGGGCGATACCTGCCAGCACGGCTCCCGCGAGCACGCTGACTCCTAGGAACTTCGCGGCCTGCTGAGTTGGTGACAGACCACCGCCCGAGCGCTTCTTTCCCATGGGGGCAGCCTACGTTCTGATTCGCCGGACACGCCTCAATGCCTTGGCCTAAGCTGCTCTCAACTGTCACAGCAGTGCGGTTCGGCAACAAGCCCTCCGTCGGTCCCGAATCCCGAACGGGGACTTCCCACGCTCTTCAAGCGTCAGGGAAAGTGTGTCCGAATTCGCCTCATGCGGCATTCGATGCCCGTTGTGACTCAGCTGAAGTGCCCGCATTTGCCGGGTTAATCACGCATGTCGCCAGCTCACTCCGTCGGGTGATCTGCCGCTTACGCATAGTCCGTTCGGGCCATTCAAGATTGGGCCCGAAGGGGGTGTTGCGCTGTGCCCACCTTCCGTAACGTCCTCAACTGGCGGCGGTGAATATGCCGCTGCCGCCGTGGGGGAGCCTCGATTCGGGAGAGGACGGCGCCGGTATGGGCTGGGTAACCGACTGGAGTGCGCAGGCGGCCTGCCGCACTACCGATCCAGATGAACTGTTCGTTCAAGGAGCAGCGCAGAACAGGGCCAAGGCGGTGTGCACCGGCTGCCCGGTGCGCACGGAGTGCCTGGCCGACGCGCTGGACAACCGCGTCGAGTTCGGCGTGTGGGGTGGCATGACTGAGCGGGAGCGCCGCGCACTGCTGCGCAGGCGTCCCACGGTCACCTCTTGGCGCCGTCTGCTGGAGACGGCGCGCTCCGAGTACGAGCGTGGCGCGGGCCTGCTGCCCGTGGACTTGGAGGACGACGAGACGTACGAGAGCTACGCGGCGGTGGGTTAGCGCCCGTCGGCCGCGTGGCGGTGGGAACAACCCCCTGGGGGAGCCCACCAGCCGCGTGGCGTGGGTGAAACCTGCTGCTCAGGCAGCTCCGGCCGAATCACCATCAGCACCGGCCGCGAGCCGTTCCCCGATGGCCCGAAGGCCTGCCAGGTCGTGCACGTCGCCCGGCAGCGCCGTCACTTCGGCCACGGCCACCTCGGGGTGAAGCGCGGTGAAGCGATCGCGCGTGCGCTGTTCGCGCGCGAGCAGCTGCATGCGTTCCGCGTGCAGTCGCAGCAGACCGGCGGTCAGCTGTGCCACGGGCTGCTGAGCGTCATCAGGTTCGGCGGAGGCTTCAGAGGTCTCTTCGGAAGGTGTGTCAGAAGGTGCGGGGGTCTCGGAACTGCCGGAGGCCTCGGGGGAGTTGCCGGGCGCCTCGTGGGAAGCCTCGCGGGAGCTACGAACACCTTCCTTCCCGTCCTCCTGATCCACAATGCGGCTCTCCTCAAGATTTTCCGCGGCGGCAAGCGCCCGCTCGGCCGAGAGCTGAGCGGCGCCGCTGCTGTGCACCCTGTTGAGCACGAGACCGGCGAGCGGCATGTCGTCCGCCGCCAGGCGCTCCACGAAGTACGCCGCCTCCCTCAGGGCATCCCGCTCCGGCGACGCCACCACAAGGAATGCCGTCCCCGGCGCCTGAAGCAGCCGGTACGTGGCGTCCGCGCGGGTGCGGAAGCCGCCGAACATGGTGTCCATCGCGGCCACGAACGTCTGGACGTCACGCAGGAGTTGACCGCCGAGCAGCTTGCCCAGGGCCCCCGTCATCATCGACATCCCGACGTTCAGGAACTTCATCCCGGCCCGGCCGCCCACCTTCGCCGGGGCCATGAGCACCCGGATCAGCTTCCCGTCCAGGAAGGAACCGAGGCGCTTCGGGGCGTCGAGGAAGTCCAGGGCCGAGCGCGAGGGCGGCGTGTCGACGACGATCAGGTCCCACTCGTCGCGAGAGCGCAGCTGCCCCAGCTTCTCCATCGCCATGTACTCCTGCGTGCCCGCGAAGCCCGCCGAAAGCGACTGGTAGAAGGGGTTGTTGAGGATCGCGCCCGCCCGCTCCTTGTCCGCGTGCGCCTCGACGATCTCGTCGAACGTGCGCTTCATGTCGAGCATCATGGCGTGCAGCTCGCCGTCTCCGTCGACGGCCTTGACCCGGCGCGGGACGTTGTCGAGCGAGTCGATCCCCATGGACTGGGCGAGCCTGCGCGCCGGGTCGATGGTCAGGACGACGACCTTGCGGCCCCGTTCGGCGGCGCGCAGGCCGAGCGCGGCCGCCGTGGTCGTCTTGCCGACGCCTCCGGAGCCGCAGCACACCACGATGCGGGTCTTCGGGTCGTCGAGCAGGGCGTCCACGTCGAGCGTGCGGGCCGGGTCCAGGGGGCGTGCCGTGTCCGGGTGTCGTGCCGGGTCCGAGGTCATGCGATCCCTGGTCATGCGATCCCTTGCTTCCGCAGTTCCGTGGCGAGTTCGTAGAGCCCCGCCAGGTCCATTCCCCCGGCAAGGAGCGGCAGTTCGTGCAGGGGGAGGCCCAGCTCGCCGAGTACGGCCCGCTGGGAGCCCTCCAGGGCGTACCGCTCGGCGTACTCGGCGGCCTGCTCCAGGAGCGGGTCGACCAGGCGCTCGGCAACACCTCCGCGGCGGGCCCCGCCGAGCCCGGCGGCGGACAGGGACTTGGCGATGGCGGTACGCGGCGTCCGGTCGAGCCCGAGTTCGAGTGCGGCCTCGTCCAGCAGCGCGGGCCGCACCATGTTCACGATGACGCGTCCTACGGGGAGCTTGGCGGCGCGCAGCTCCGCGATCCCGTCGGCGGTCTCCTGGACGGGCATCTCTTCGAGGAGCGTCACCAAGTGGACCGCGGTCTCCGGGGACTTGAGGACGCGCATCACGGCCTGTGCCTGATTGTGTATGGGGCCGATCTTCGCAAGGCCCGCGACTTCGTCGTTCACGTTCAGGAAGCGCGTGATGCGGCCGGTGGGCGGCGCGTCCATCACCACGCAGTCGTACGCGTAACGCCCGCTCTTGTCCTTGCGGCGTACGGCCTCGCAGGCCTTGCCGGTCAGCAGGACGTCCCGCAGGCCCGGCGCGACGGTGGTGGCGAAGTCGATGGCGCCGAGTTTCTTGAGCGCCCGTCCGGCGCCCCCCAGCTTGTAGAACATCTGGAGGTAGTCGAGCAGCGCCAGTTCGGGATCGATGGCGAGGGCATACACCTCCCCGCCCCCGGGAGCGACGGCGATCTTCCGCTCCTCATACGGCAGCGCTTCGGTCTCGAAGAGCTGCGCGATGCCCTGTCTGCCCTCCACCTCCACGAGGAGGGTGCGCTTGCCCTCCGTCGCGAGGGCGAGCGCGAGTGCGGCGGCCACCGTGGTCTTGCCGGTACCGCCCTTGCCGCTGACGACCTGGAGCCTGCTCACACTTCCGAGCCTAACCAGTCGCCGCTCGGGCTAAGCAGGAGGCCACCGTGAGCAGCGCCTCACAACGGCTACAGTCGGCCATATGACCAAGTGGGAATACGCAACCGTGCCGCTGCTCGTCCATGCCACGAAGCAGATTCTGGACACCTGGGGCGAGGACGGCTGGGAGCTCGTCCAGGTCGTGCCCGGGCCGAACAACCCTGAGCAGCTCGTGGCCTACCTGAAGCGGGAGAAGCAGGCATGAGCGGCAACGTCGAGGCGAAGCTCGCCGAGCTGGGCATGACCCTGCCCGAGGTCGTGCCGCCGCTGGCCGCCTACCAGCCGGCGGTCCAGTCCGGTGTGTACGTCTACACCTCGGGGCAGCTCCCGATGGTGGAAGGCAAGCTTCCGGTGACCGGCAAGGTCGGCGCGGAGGTGACGCCCGAAGAGGCCAAGGAACTGGCCCGCACGTGCGGTCTGAACGCCCTCGCCGCGGTGAAGTCCATCGCCGGTGACCTTGACCGGATCGCGCGCGTCGTGAAGGTCGTCGGCTTCGTGGCGTCGGCCCCCGACTTCACGGGCCAGCCCGCGGTGATCAACGGCACGAGCGAGCTGCTGGGTGAGGTGCTCGGCGACAAGGGCGTGCACGCCCGCAGCGCGGTCGGCGTGGCGGTCCTGCCGCTCGACGCGCCGGTCGAGGTCGAGATCCAGGTGGAACTGACCGAGGCGTAGTCGAGCCGTCGACGCTCTCGACGCCCTCGACGGAGCCTGATCGCTGCCTTCTGGCACCCGATAGTTGCCTCTCGAACATCAGCCCACTAGGGGATAGCCTCCGCCCATGGCTAATGGGCAGTGGTACCCCCCGGAGTGGCCCGACCGTATCCGTGCGCTGAGCAGCGGCGAACTGACGCCGGCGGCTCCGCGCCGGGCGGCCACGGTGATGCTCCTTCGGGACTCCGTGGCCGGCACCGCCGTACACATGCTGCGCAGACGCGCCTCCATGGCCTTCGCCGGAGGCGCGTACGCGTATCCGGGCGGCGGTGTGGACCCGCGCGACGACGACCACCTCGTGCGCTGGGCGGGCCCGTCCCTCGCGACGTGGGCGGCGCGCCTCGGCGTGGACGAGCCGGGCGCCCAGGCGATCGTGTGCGCCGCTGTCCGCGAGACGTACGAGGAGGCGGGCGTGCTGCTCGCCGGGCCCACCCCGTCGACCGTGGTGGGCGACACCACGGGCGACGACTGGGAGGCGGACCGCGAGGCACTGGTGGCCCGCGATTTCTCCTTCGCGGAGTTCCTGGACCGCCGGGGCCTGGTCCTGCGCAGCGACCTGCTCGCCGCATGGGCTCGCTGGATCACTCCGGAGTTCGAGCCGAAGCGCTACGACACGTTCTTCTTCGTGGCGGCCCTCCCGGAGGGGCAGCGCACCCGCAACGCCTCCACGGAGGCCGACCGTACGGTGTGGATCGCCCCGGCGGAGGCCACGGAGGGATACGACAAGGGCGACCTCCTGATGATGCCGCCCACCATCGCGACCCTGCGCCAACTGAGCCACTACGGGACGGCCGCGGACACCTTGGCGGCGGCCCCGGAGCGCGATCTCACTCCGGTACTGGCGCAAGCGCGCTTGGAGGAGGGCGAGTTGGTACTGACGTGGCCGGGCCACGAGGAGTTCACGAAGCACATCCCTACGGGGGGTTCGGCGTGAGGGGGTCTGGGCTTGGCTCCTGGGGCAGGCTTGACACTGGGGTTTTGCGTGGCAGCGGGGGCGTGCCTGGCACCAGGGTTACGGCTGGCACCGGGGTTGCGCGTGGCGCCGGGGTCGCGCCTGGCACCGGGGTTACGCCTGGCGCCGGGGTCGTGCCTGGCAGCAGGGTTACGCGTGCCACCAGAGTTTCGCGTGGCACCAGGGTCACGTGTGGAGCCGGGGTCGTGCCTGGCACCGGGGTTACGCCTGCCACCAGGGTCACGTGTGGCACCGGGGTTACGCCTGGCAGCAGGGTCACGTGTGGCACCGGGGTTACGCCTGGCAGCAGGGTCCTGCCCGCCACTAGGGCTATGCCTCTCGTCACGGCTACGCCTGCCGCCAGGGCTACACCCGTCACCAAGGCCGCGCCTCCCGTCCCAGCCATGCCCGCCACGAGGGCCATGCCCGCCACGAGGGCCATGCCCGCCACGAGGGTCACGCTTCCCACGAGGGCCGCGCTTCCCACGAGGGCCGCGCTTCCCACGAGGGCCGCGCTTGCCACCAGGGCCATGCCCGCCACGAGGGCCGCGCCTCCCACCAGGGCCACGCCTCCCACCACGGCTATGCCTGGCACCAGGGCCACGGCAGCCTCAGCGACCACGCCTCCCATCACGGCCACGCCTGCCACGAACCGGACGGGAGTCACCCCCGCATGACCGAAGCCGCCGCCCTTCCCGGCCAGCCCCGGGGTGGAGCCCTCAGCGGTCGCGCCACTGCCCGCGCGGTCAACGTCCTCGCCCCGAACGCCTCCGCGATGACGCTGGACGGGACCAACACCTGGATCGTGTCCGAGCCGGACTCCGGGCTCGCGGTAGTCATCGACCCGGGGCCCTTGGATGACGTACACCTCCAGAACGTCATCGCCACGGCCGAGAAGGCCGGGCAGCGGGTCGCGCTCACCCTCCTCACCCACGGCCACCCGGACCACGCGGAGGGCGCGGCCCGCTTTGCGGAGCTGACCGGCAGCAAGGTGCGGGCCCTCGACCCCGCGCTGCGCCTCGGCGACGAGGGCCTGGGCGCGGGAGACGTGATCACGACGGGTGGCCTGGAACTCCGCGTGGTCCCGACGCCGGGCCACACCGCGGATTCCCTCTGCTTCCATCTCCCGGCCGATCAGGCGGTCCTGACGGGAGATACGGTCCTGGGCCGCGGTACGACGGTCGTGGCGCACCCTGACGGCCGCCTGGGGGACTATCTGGACTCCCTGCGGCGGCTGAGGTCCCTGACGGTCGACGACGGCGTGCACACGGTCCTGCCGGGCCACGGTCCGGTACTGGAAGACGCCCAGGGCGCCGTCGAGTTCTACCTCGCCCACCGCGCGAACCGCCTGGCCCAGGTCGAGACGGCCGTGGAGAACGGCCACGCGGCCCCTTCGGACGTGGTCGCCCACGTCTACGCGGACGTGGACCGCTCCTTGTGGCCGGCGGCGGAACTGTCGGTAAGGGCGCAACTGGACTACTTGCGGGAACACGGCTTGATTTAACCGGGCGTGGGCGCCTAACCGCTCAAAGATCCCCCGCCGAGGCACCTACCCCGGCCGGGCTGCTCCCTGCCCACCCACCCCAACTCCGCGAGGGCCCGCCCTCAGCCGACCGGGGTCCTGGCGGGCGGATATTTCCCACCCACCCGCCCCAACCCGGCGTCCTGGACGGCGATCCTTCCGCCGCCCCAAGCCGCCCCGGGGCCCTGGACGACGGACACTCCCCGCCCATCGGCCCTAAGGCGCGCCCGGCAGGCCTGAGCGGCGGCAACTCCCCAGGCCTGCCCCCACCTCCCCCAGCCGGGAAGCCGGGCCGCACCCACCCCCCCACACCGCGGGGCAATCGGGTGGGTGGGCGGGAAAGCCTTGTGCGGAAGCACGGATGGGGCCCAGCCTCAAAGAGGCGGGACCCCATCCGCGTACGAAACAGCGTCAGCGCGACCGCTTTGCCAACCGCTCCACATCCAGCAAAATCACCGCACGCGCCTCCAGCCGAAGCCAGCCGCGCCCAGCGAAGTCCGCCAGAGCCTTGTTGACCGTCTCGCGGGACGCGCCGACCAACTGGGCCAGCTCTTCCTGCGTGAGGTCGTGCACGACGTGGATGCCCTCTTCGGACTGCACACCGAAGCGGCGCGACAGGTCGAGAAGGGCGCGGGCCACACGCCCGGGCACGTCGGAGAAGACCAGATCGGACATCTGGTCGTTCGTCTTGCGCAGGCGCCGCGCAACGGCACGCAGCAGCGCCGCGGCCACCTCGGGCCGTGCGTTCAGCCACGGCTGAAGGTCGCCATGGCCCAGACCGAGCAGCTTGACCTCGGTGAGCGCGGAGGCGGTGGCCGTACGCGGGCCCGGGTCGAACAGCGAGAGCTCACCGATGAGCTCGCCGGGGCCGAGCACCGCGAGCATGTTCTCGCGGCCGTCGGGTGAGGTGCGGTGAAGCTTCACCTTGCCCTCGGTGACCACGTAAAGGCGGTCTCCGGGGTCGCCCTCATGGAAAAGCGCATCCCCGCGCGCGAGCGTCACCTCACTCATGGAGGCGCGGAGCTCCGCGGCCTGCTCGTCATCGAGCGCCGCGAAGAGCGGGGCGCGCCGCAGAACGTCGTCCACGAGTTCTCTCCTTGTCGGCCTGCATCAGGGGACTGTGGTCCCCCCATTTTGCCGGACGGTCCAAACAGTGTGATCAGTCACAAGTCTGCCGCACCGGCGTCGCAAGCTGTGCGGGAGGGGGCCAATTGGGGGCCGATCCATAGGGTCCAGGGCGGATGTCAGTGTCGGGCTCTAGGCTGGCCGGGTGTCCAAAAAGCCGGTGAGAGCACAGGCCAGGAGGGCTGGGAAGGTGACCGCCCTCCCAGATTCCGCTGTGGGCGAACAGACTTCCACTGAACCAGAGAATGCGACAAAAGGGACAAAGGTGCCACCGGTGAGGAAGCCTTCGGAGAAGAATCAGGCCACAGCCGGAGCGACGAAATCCACCCCGGCCAAGAAGCCCGCCGCCCAAGCGAAGCAGACCGCTCCAGCGAAGAAGACCGTCGCCCCGGCCAAGAAGACCGCCGCGGCCAAGCAGACCGCCCCGGCGAAAAAAACCGCCCCCGCCAAGGCCAAGCCCGAGTCCCGCACAGCCCTCGTCCGCCGAGCCCGCCGTATCAACCGCGAGCTCGCCGACGTGTACTCGTACGCCCACCCCGAGTTGGACTTCGAGAACCCCTTCGAGCTGCTCATCGCCACGGTCCTCTCCGCGCAGACCACCGACCTGCGGGTGAACCAGACGACGCCGCGCCTCTTCGCCGCGTACCCGACCCCGGAAGACCTCGCCGCCGCCAACCCCGAAGAGGTCGAGGAGTTGATCCGGCCGACCGGGTTCTTCCGGGCGAAGACGAAGTCGATCATGGGGCTCGCCACGGCCCTCAGGGACAACCACGACGGCGAGGTCCCCGGCCGCATAGAAGACCTCGTCAAGCTGCCCGGCGTAGGCCGCAAGACCGCGTTCGTCGTGCTCGGGAACGCCTTCGGAGTCCCCGGCATCACCGTGGACACCCACTTCGGGCGGCTCGTCCGGCGCTGGAAGTGGACCGAGGAGACCGACCCGGTGAAGGTCGAGGCCGTCGTCGCCGACCTCTTCCCGAAGAGCGAGTGGACGATGCTCTCGCACCGCGTGATCTTCCACGGCCGCCGGATCTGCCACTCCCGCAAGCCCGCCTGCGGCGCCTGCCCGATCGCCGATCTCTGCCCGTCGTACGGGGAGGGCGAGACCGACCCGGAGAAGGCGAAGAAGCTCCTGAAGTACGAGATGGGGGGCCTGCCGGGCCAGCGCCTCAAGCCCCCGCCGGACTACCCGGGGAAGGCCGCGCCCCCGCTGGGCGCCGCATGAGCGAGGAACCAACCGAGGGTCCACAGGCGTTGTCCACAGTTGGACGGGGGTGCCGATGACGCACGCGAGCGACACGAGCGAGACAACCGACACGAGCGATACGCACATGAGCGATGGGAACGGATTCCAGGGCCCCGGCGGCACAGGCCGCCCAGCACGAAGCCCCAACGGACACGTGCGCCTCAGCACCGAAGGACTCCCCGCCTGGCTGGACCCCGTCGCCCGCGCCGCCGAAACGGTCCAGCCGACCCAGCTCAGCCGCTTCCTGCCCCCGGAGAGCGGCGCCGGACGCCAGTCCGCCGTACTGATCCTCTTCGGAGAGGGCGCACACGGCCCCGAGCTGCTCCTGATGGAGCGTTCCGGGAGCCTGCGCTCGCACGCGGGCCAGCCCTCCTTCCCCGGCGGCTCCCTCGACCCCGAGGACGGCGATCCGCTCGCCGACGGCCCCCTGCGCGCCGCCCTGCGCGAGGCCGAGGAGGAGACCGGGCTCGACCCCCGAGGCGTCCAGCTCTTCGGCGTGCTGCCCAAGCTCTTCATCCCGGTGAGCGACTTCGTGGTGACCCCGGTGCTCGGCTGGTGGCGCACGCCCACCCCCGTCGGCGTCGTCGATCCGGCCGAGACCGCCCGCGTCTTCACGGTTCCCGTGTCCGATCTCACGGATCCCGACAACCGCGCGACGACGGTTCATCCGAGCGGCCACCGAGGCCCGGCCTTCCTCGTCGAATCCGCTCTGGTCTGGGGTTTTACGGCCGGAGTGATCGACAGAATTCTGCACTTCGCAGGCTGGGAGCGCCCCTGGGACCGCACCAAGCAGGTGCCGCTCGACTGGCGCGCATGACAAGGTTGCGGGGACGTGGCGACCGCGATGCGAGGCGAGGATTGAATCGGTGAACGTGCTGGACATCCTTTTGGTGGTCGCCGCCGTGTGGTTCGCGGTCGTCGGTTATCGCCAGGGATTCGTCGTCGGCATCCTGTCGGTGATCGGTTTCCTGGGCGGCGGACTCGTCGCGGTGTACCTGCTGCCCGTCATCTGGGGCGCCCTCACGGACGACGAGGGGGCGGTGAGCACGACGGCCGCCGTCGTCGCCGTGGTCATCGTGATCGTCTGTGCCTCCATCGGCCAGGCCTTCACCACCCACTTGGGCAACAAGCTCCGCCGGTACATCACTTGGCAGCCCGCCCGCGCCCTGGACGCCACGGGCGGCGCGCTGGTCAACGTACTGGCGATGCTCCTCGTCGCCTGGCTGATCGGCTCCGCCCTCGCGGGTACGACGCTGCCGACGGTCGGCAAGGAAGTACGCAACTCCAAGATCCTGCTAGGCGTCTCGCGCACGCTGCCCGACCAGGCCGACACCTGGTTCGCGGACTTCTCATCGGTCCTTGCGCGCAACGGCTTCCCGCAGGTCTTCAGCCCGTTCTCGAACGAGCCCATCACCGAGGTCCAGGCCCCCGATCCCAGGCTCGCCAAGAGCGAGGTCGCGACGAAGGCCAGGCGCTCCATCGTGAAGGTGCAGGGCGAGGCCCGCGGCTGCGGCAAGGTCCTCGAAGGCACCGGCTTCGTCTTCTCCGAGCGCCGCGTGATGACCAACGCGCATGTGGTCGGCGGCGTGGACGACCCGACGGTGCAGATAGGCGGAGACGGCAGGACGTACGACGCGAAGGTCGTGCTCTACGACTGGGAGCGCGACATCGCCGTACTGGACGTGCCGACCCTCCAGGCGCCCGCCCTGCAGTTCACGTCCAAGGACGCGGTCAGCGGTGACAACGCGATCGTCGCGGGCTTCCCGGAGAACGGCCCGTACGACGTCCGTCCCGCGCGCGTGCGCGGTCGCATCACGGCCAACGGCCCGGACATCTACCACCGGGGTACCGTGCGCCGCGATGTGTACTCGCTCTACGCGACCGTCCGCCAGGGCAACTCAGGCGGCCCGCTGCTCACGCCCGAAGGCAAGGTCTACGGCGTGGTCTTCGCGAAGTCGCTCGACGACCCGGACACCGGCTATGCCCTCACCGCCGACGAGGTCCGCGAGGACATCGAGGCAGGCCGCACCGCCAACCAAGAGGTCGACAGCGAGGGTTGCGCGCTCTAGAGGGTTGCGCGCTCTAGGCGGCGCGCAGCCGGGGGAACGGCCGGATCAGTCGCGCGTATGCCTCAGCCGCGCCGAGACCCAGCGGGCCCTGCGGCGCAGGATGTGGGGAATGCCGATGCCTTGAGCAGGGCCCTCATGGCCCGGATCGTGCGGACCGCCCCTCTCACGGCTGTTCAGCGCTGTGGCCGAGCGGCGGTTGCGTGCTGCGTCACTGTAGTCGTGCGTCCAGCCCATACCCGGACGTGTGCCCGTGCCCCAAGGTCGGTAATCGCGCCCACGGGCCCCAATTGGCCTATGCGGGAGGCAATTGGCCGTTCGAAGGACAGGTGTTCCCACGGCTGCAAGTCAAGGCCCGTCGAGGCCCGTCGAGGGCCTCCGCTCGGCCTACCGTCCGGTTACCGGTCCGGCTCGGGATCCTTCAGCCAGTTCACCAGCTCGGTGGAGAAAGCGACAGGGTCCTCCTCCTGCGGGAAGTGCCCCAGTCCGTCGAACAGCCGCCACCGGTAAGGCGCTTCGACGTACTCGCCCGAACCGGCCGCGCTGCGCGTCCGCATCACGGGGTCGAGCGATCCGTGCAGATGCAGCGTGGGAACCCGTACGGGCCGCTTCATGCGCCGGTTGAACTGGATGCCGTCGGGGCGGGCCATCGACCGCACCATCCAGCGGTACGGCTCGATCGAGCAGTGCGCCGTCGACGGGATCGTCATGGCACGGCGGTACGTCTCCACCGACTCGTCGTCCGGGAGCCGAGGCCCCGACCAGTCCCGCACCAGACGCCCCACCAGAGCGGCGTCGTCCGCGACGAGTTGACGCTCCGGCACCCACGGCCGCTGGAAGCCCCACACGTACGAGGCCGCGGAGGTCTGCTTGCGGTCCGACAGCATCGCCGAGCGCCAGCGCCGCGGGTGCGGCATCGAGGAGACGGCGAGGCGGCGCACCAGCTTGGGCCGCATCACGGCCGCTGTCCACGCGAGGTATCCGCCGAGGTCGTGCCCGACGAGCGCGGCGTCCGGTTCGCCGAGCGACCGCACGACGCCCGTGATGTCGAGCGCGAGGTTCGCCGGGTCGTAACCACGCGGCGTACGGTCGCTGCCGCCCACGCCCCGCAGGTCCATCGCGACCGCACGGAAGCCCGCGTCGGCGAGTGCCACCATCTGATGCCGCCAGGTCCACCAGAACTGCGGAAAGCCGTGCAGGAGCAGCACGAGCGGCCCGTCGCCCATCTCGGCGATGTGGAAGCGGGCGCCGTTGGCGGCGACGTCCCGGTGGGTCCACGGTCCTTCGATGCGTACGAGTGACGTCGGTTGGGCCGGATGGGGGGCGGGCGTGGCAGGGTCCGTCATGAAGACGAGCGTGCCACAGCCGCAGCCTTCTCACTGCCACGGTCGAGGGTGGCACCCACGGCGGGGGCGGGGCCAACCGAACGCGGGTGCGGCTTGACGTTCTGGAGTACGGCAGCCGTCTCCTTGGCCGAAGCGGCGGCCTTCTGCGGGCCCTTGCCCTTCTTGGCCTTCTTCGCGAAGACGACGCCGATCAGCGCGAGCACCCCGGCGACCAGCACGTTCGCCGCGAAGGAGAGCACGAAGCAGATGGCCATGTTCCAGCCGCTCCAGGTGCGGATGCCGTACGCCAGGGCGAAGCTCAGCATCGGCAGCGAGAAGATCAGCACCGTCCCGGCCGCGGCGAAGGCGGCGCCGCCGACCGCACCCCGTTTGACGTCCTGCCGCAGCTGGGCCTTGGCCAGCGCGATCTCGTCGTGCACCAGCGCGGACATCTCGCTGGTCGCCGTGGAGACCAGCTGGCCGAGGCTGCGTTCGGTGCCGACGGGCCCGTCGGGTGTGCTCATCGCTTCTCCCCTTCTCCGTAAGTCTGCGTAGGACTGCTCAGGACTGCGTAGGCGTGCTCACGCAGTCTGCGTAAGCCTGCTCACGTACGTCTGGTCAGATACGACCGCCCAGCCCATGCCGAGCAGTCAAGTCTGCTCAGATCATGCCGGACCCTCGTCATCGGCGCGTGCCCCGGCCGACACTTCGGCAAGCCTGCGATGCTCGGCCGCCTTCTTTTCGTAGATCGCGGCCATCCGCAGGTGGTACTCCGGCTTGTCCTGTTCGTACACGTCCGGGATGCCGTCGAGGTCGTCGTCGCGCTCCTCCTCGTCGTACAGCGCGCGGTAGCGGGCGTTGCGCACCTTGAGCAGGATCCCGGAAAGGACGGCCGCGATGAGAGAGCCCATCAGGACGGCTGCCTTGATCTCATCGGTGAGCAGCGGGTCCTCGCTGAAGGCGAGTTCGCCGATCAGGAGGGAGACGGTGAAGCCGATGCCGGCGAGCGAGGCGACCGCGAACACGTCCGGCCAGGCGAGTTCGTCGTTGAGCTCAGCCTTGGTGAAGCGGGCCGCGAGCCAGGTGCCGCCGAAGATGCCGACGGCCTTGCCGACCACGAGACCGAGGACGACACCGAGTGTCTCCGGCTTGGTGAACACGTCCCCGAGCGCGCCGCCCGACACCGCGACACCGGCGCTGAACAGCGCGAACAGCGGCACCGCGAGGCCCGCGGAGAGGGGGCGCACCAGATGTTCGATGTGCTCGCCCGGCGAGTGCTCCTCGCCCTCGCGGCGGGTGCAGCGCAGCATCAGGCCCATCGCGACACCGGCGATCGTGGCGTGGATGCCGCTGTTGTACATCAGCCCCCAGATGACAAGGGCCAGCGGAACGTAGACGTACCAGCCGCGTACGCCCTTGCGGAGCAGCAGCCAGAAGACCGCGAGGCCGATGACGGCGCCGCCCAGGGCCGCGAAGTTGAGTTCGCTGGTGAAGAACACCGCGATGATCAGGATCGCGAAGAGGTCGTCGACGACGGCGAGCGTGAGCAGGAAGGCGCGCAGCGCGGACGGCAGCGAGGTGCCGATGACGGCGAGGACGGCGAGCGCGAAGGCGATGTCCGTGGCGGTCGGCACCGCCCAGCCGTCCATGGAGCCGCTGCCCACGGTGTTGACCAGGACGTACACGAGAGCGGGTGCGGCCATGCCGCAGAGCGCGGCGATGACGGGCAGCGCGGCGGCCTTCGGGTCGCGCAGGTCGCCCGCGACGAGCTCACGCTTGAGTTCGATGCCGGCGACGAAGAAGAAGACGGCGAGCAGTCCGTCGGCCGCCCAGTGCTGGATGGAGAGGTCGAGGCCGAGGGAGGCGGGCCCGATGTGGAAGCCGCTCACGGACTCGTACGAGCCGCCGGCGGTGTTCGCCCAGATCAGCGCGGTGACGGCGGCGACGAGGAGGAGGACACCGCCGACGGTCTCGGCACGCAGCGCGTTCGCGACGAAGTTCCGCTCGGGCAGCGAGAGCCGTCCGAGGACCTTGCGGTTGTTGCGGGGTGCGTTGCTGGGTGCGGGCGCGGCCACGGGGGTCGACCTCCGGTCGGTAGGCAGGACGAAACACTTGCCGACCAGACTTCCCGGCGCACCCAGATACTTCGTGTCGTGATTTCTTGTCGCGTTGTTGACGCGATCCTTAGGGTACCTAACGTGCGACCGGACCTATCCGGCGATCGTCACTTTATGCGCAAGAGGGGCACCCGGCGCGGTGCCGGGTGCCCCTCTCAGGCGTGGGTCTGGCTAGTCCTCGCTCGGCGCGGCCGGCAGCTTGGTCTGGATCAGATCCATCACGGAGGAGTCCGTGAGCGTGGTGACGTCACCCAGCTCGCGGTTCTCGGCGACGTCGCGGAGCAGGCGCCGCATGATCTTCCCGGAGCGCGTCTTCGGCAGCTCGGCCACCGGCAGGATGCGCTTCGGCTTGGCGATCGGGCCGAGGGTCGTACCCACGTGGTTACGCAGGTCCGCCACGAGGCCCTCGTCGTCGGCGTTCGCCGTGCCCCGCAGGATCACGAACGCGACGATGGCCTGACCGGTGGTCTCGTCCGCCGCGCCCACGACGGCCGCCTCGGCGACCGAGGGGTGCGAGACGAGCGCCGACTCGACCTCGGTGGTGGAGATGTTGTGCCCGGACACGAGCATCACGTCGTCCACGCGGCCGAGCAGCCAGATGTCGCCGTCGTCGTCCTTCTTGGCGCCGTCTCCGGCGAAGTACTTGCCTTCGAAGCGCGACCAGTAGGTGTCGATGAAGCGCTGGTCGTCGCCCCAGATGGTCCGCAGCATCGAGGGCCACGGCTCGGTCAGGACGAGGTAGCCGCCACCGCCGTCCGGCACTTCGCGCGCCTCGTCGTCGACGACGGTCGCGGCGATGCCCGGCAGCGCGCGCTGGGCGCTTCCCGGCTTGGTCTCGGTCACGCCCGGCAGCGGCGAGATCATCATCGCGCCGGTCTCGGTCTGCCACCAGGTGTCCACGATGGGGCACTTGTCGGCGCCGATGTTCTTCCGGTACCACATCCAGGCCTCGGGGTTGATCGGCTCACCGACCGACCCGAGGACCCGCAGGCTGCTGAGGTCGAACTTCGCGGGGATGTCGTCGCCCCACTTCATGAACGTACGAATCGCCGTCGGCGCCGTGTAGAGGATGGTCACGCCGTACTTCTGGACGATCTCCCAGAAGCGCCCCTGGTGTGGGGTGTCGGGCGTGCCCTCGTACATGACCTGCGTCGCGCCGTTCGCCAGCGGGCCGTACGTGATGTACGAGTGCCCGGTGACCCAGCCGATGTCGGCCGTGCACCAGTAGACGTCGGTCTCCGGCTTGAGGTCGAACACCGCGTGGTGGGTGTACGCGGCCTGCGTGAGATAGCCGCCGGAGGTGTGGAGGATGCCCTTCGGCTTACCCGTCGTACCCGACGTGTAGAGGATGAAGAGCGGGTTCTCGGCGTCGAAGGCCTCAGGCGTGTGCTCGGCGGACTGGCGCTCGGTGAGCTCGTGCCACCACACGTCGCGGCCCTCGGTCCACGCCACGTCCTGGCCGGTGCGGCGCACGACGAGTACGTGCTCGACGGAGCTTCCCTCGCGCGAGACGGCGTCGTCGACCGCGGGCTTCAGGGCGGCGGGCTTGCCCCTGCGGTAGCCACCGTCGGAGGTGATGACGACCTTGGCGTCGGCGTCCGCCACGCGCTTGGCGATGGCGTCGGCGGAGAACCCGCCGAAGACCACGGAGTGCGCGGCGCCGATACGGGCACAGGCCAGCATCGAGATGACGGCCTCGGGGATCATCGGCAGATAGACCGCGACGCGGTCGCCCTGCTGGACACCCAGTTCGGCCAGCGCGTTGGCGGCCCGGCTGACCTCGTCCTTGAGCTCGGCGTAGGTGATGGCCCGGCTGTCGCCGGGCTCACCCTCGAAGTGGATCGCCACGCGGTCGCCGTGGCCCGCCTCGACGTGACGGTCGACGCAGTTGTACGCGACGTTGAGCTTCCCGTCGGCGAACCATTTCGCGAAGGGCGGGTTCGACCAGTCGAGCGTCTCGGTCGGTTCGGTGGCCCAGGTCAGCCGGCGGGCCTGCTCGGCCCAGAAGCCGAGCCGGTCAGCCTTGGCCTGTTCGTACGCCTCCGCGGTGACGTTGGCGTTGGCCGCCAGGTCGGCCGGCGGCGCGAACCTTCGCTCTTCTTTAAGAAGGTTGGCCAGGCTTTCGTTGCTCACGACATCTCCCATTCCCAGGGTGTCCGTTGTGTCCAAAGCCACAGCTCATCAGACCCGAACCCCTGGTGACAAGAGCTTGCCGAAAATTGGTTTAGACCTTTACTCGGGTGGGCGGCTCCTCGCGTGGTGATCCCTGCTGCGGCGACGGTGTGACCTGGTCGAATACGGCGTCCGGGCTGCCGGTGAGCAAGTAGGCCTGCGCCTCGCCGACATGGAAGTACATGCCATGCAGTTCGAGGGCGCCCTCGGCCAAGCGCCGCGCCACGGCCTCGTGGCCGCGCAGGTGCTCCAACTGCTGGACCACATTGGTCAGACAGAGCTGCTCGACCGCGTCGGCGGGGGCCCGCCCGGCGAGCCGCGCCCAACTCTCCTTCTTGTGGGCCGCCATGCGCTCAAGGCTCGGCATCCCGTGCCGCAGCCACCGCTTCAGGGGCGTCTGGGCGCCCCCGGGCGGGGTGGTGAGCAGCGCCTGCATCGCCCCGCATCCAGAGTGCCCGCACACGGTGATGGACCGCACCTTCAGTACGTCCACCGCGTACTCGATCGCCGCGGCCACCGAGTCGTCGCCGCTCTCGGCGCCCGGCAGCGGCACCAGATTGCCGACGTTGCGGACGACGAAGAGGTCACCCGGACCGCTCGACGTGATCATCGACGTGACGAGCCGGGAGTCGGCGCAGGTCAGGAAGAGCTGTGAGGGCTGCTGTCCCTCGCGTGCGAGCCGGGCCAGCTCGCCCCGCACGTGCGGCGCCGTGTTCCGCTGGAACGCGCTGATGCCGCTTTCCAGTTGATACCCACTGCGCCGCCCCTCGCCTCTGGGGGCTTCCTGGGGCCGGTCGCAGTGGTGGTTGCGCCAGGCCGTCCAGGGCCGGCAGCAGGAGTGCGACGCTCCGGCGGGCTCGGCGATCCGCGTCCCGGCGCGCCCGGTCACCTCGACGGTGCCGCCCTGCGCGGTGTGCGCGTCCTGCCAGCACTGCAGCGCCTCGTACGCGGCGTGGTCCATGAACGATCCGTCCAACTCGACGATGGTCGCCGCGCCTTGGGGTACGAGATGCAGCGCTCTGCTCAGGCGCGGCACGGCGAGGAAGGTCAACTGCCCCCGGACGCGCACGTGGTGGACCCCGCCCTCCTCGGTGTGGGTGATCCGGGTGCGGGCGAGGCGGTGCAGCGCGACGGCCACGGCGACGGCGACGCCGATGGCCACGCCTTCGAGCACACCGAGGAAGACGACACCGAGGGTCGTGGTGGTGTACACGAGGGTCTCGCGGTGGCGGGTGATGACGCGGATGTGGTTCAGGCTCACCATCTGGATGCCGACCGCCATCACCAGGGCGGCGAGCGCGGCGAGCGGGATCAGCTCGAGGAGGGGGACCAGGAGCAGGGCGGCCACTACTACCCAAACGCCGTGCAGCATCGTGGAGTTCCGGCTGACGGCACCGGCCCGCACATTCGCCGTGCTGCGCACCGCGACCCCGGCGACGGGGAGCCCGCCGAGCGCCCCGGACACGGCGTTGGCGGCGCCCTGGCCGAGCAGTTCGCGGTTGAGGTCGGAGCGGACACCGCCGGCGCGCGGGTCGCGCCGCCCGGAGGCGAGCTTGTCCACGGCGACGGCGCCGAGCAGCGACTGCACGCTGCAGACCAGCGTGACCGTGAGGACGGCGGCGACGAGCCCGAGGACGGGCCCTTCGGGCAGGCCGACCAGCGCGTGACTGCGCCACGACGGCAGGTCGACCCTGGCCACGCTCAGCCCGGCGACCACGGCGACGGCCGTCGCCACGGCGACGGAGACCAGGGGAGCCGGTACGACTCGCAGGGCTCGGCCCGTACGCCCGGGAATCCGCGGCCAGAGCAGCAGTACCGCCAGGGTCAGCACGCTGATCGACAGCGCGGCCGGGTGCAGGTCGGCCAACTGGGCGGGCAGCGCGCGGAGGTTGTCGAGCACGGCGCTCTGCGGGGTGCCGCCGAGCACGATGTGCAGCTGGGCGACGGCGATGGCGACGCCGATGCCGGCCAGCATGCCGTGCACGACGGCGGGGCTGACGGCGAGCGCCGAGCGGGCCACGCGCAGGCAGCCGAGGCCGAGTTGGGCGATTCCGGCGAGGACGGTGATGGCGCATGTGGTCCGCCAGCCGTACTGGTGGATGAGGTCGGCGGTGACGACCGTGAGCCCCGCGGCGGGGCCGCTGACCTGTAGCGGTGATCCGCCGACCCAGCCGGCGACCAGGCCGCCGACGGCGGCGGCGACGAGGCCCGCCTGGAGCGGCGCTCCGGTGGCGAGCGCGATGCCGAGGGACAGCGGCAGGGCGATCAAGAAGACGGCGATGGACGCGGAGACGTCGGCGCCGGCGATGCGGAACTTACGGAACTTGCGGAACCTGCCGGGCGGCGGCGCGTGGGGCTCGTGGTCGCGTGATGCGTGGGCCGAGTCGGTGGCGTGGGTGGGGACGCAGGCAGACATGGTTTCCCGTCTCCTCCGGGGCGGCGCGGTCGCGGGACAAGGGGTCCTCCGGGAGGTCTCCGGAGGGCGGGTCGCGGCCGTGGGTCACGGCGTTGCAGCGGCGGGATTTCTCAACTCTCGGTAAACGAATCGTAATGGAGAGTAAAGGTCTCGGATAGACAAGCAGGGCAAATGGGGCACTAGATCACCCCGAAGGGTGAATAAAGCTATTCGTCGGCTTGTCGGAACGTCTGCTTCATGCCTCCGTGCGACGTTGGCGGCGCTACGGGTCATTTCCGGGCAATTCCTGCCCAATCCCCTCCGGTGGTGACCCCTGAAGCGCCCCCCGTGGGCTCCCCGCAGTGCCGCTGCGGAAGGGCCCCGATTCGAAGCCGACGTGAAGGAAGAAGGTGGGCGGAAGATGGCCGCCACCCAGAGGATCCAGCGGATCGCCGCGGGCATCACCGCCCTCGTGGCATCCGTCGCGGTACTGGCCGGTTGCTCGAGCGGCGACACCGGCGCCAAGCCAGGCGCCCCGGGCGCCAAGAAGGCAGCCCCCGCCCCGGCCCCCAAGAGCGCGGTCCGCATGATCGGTGACGGTTCCACCGCCTTCACCGGCCGACAGCCGCACCTGCCCGAGCCCACCCGGCTGAGACCCGGCCAGAAGCCGCCCCAGTTCGTGGTCTTCTCCTGGGACGGCGCAGGCGAGGACAGCCAGAAGCTCTTCTCGCACTTCCGCAAGGTCGCCAAGCGCAACGACGCCACGATGACGTACTTCCTCAGCGGCGTGTACATGCTCCCCGAGTCGAAGCGGAAGCTCTACGACCCGCCGCAGCACATGGCAGGCAGCTCGGACATCGGCTTCAACGACCGCAAGGGAATCAAGGACACCGTGGAGCAGCTCCGCGGCGCCTGGCTCGAGGGCAACGAGGTCGGCACCCACTTCAACGGCCACTTCTGTGGCGCCGGCCGCGGTGTGGGCGAGTGGTCGGTCGCCGACTGGAAGAGCGAGATCAAGCAGGCCAAGTCCTTCGTGAAGGCCTGGAAGACGAACACGGGCATGAAGAAGGCGCAGCCGCTGCCCTTCGACTACGACAAGGAACTCATCGGCGCCCGCACGCCCTGCCTCGAAGGCCAGAAGAACTTCATGCGGGCGGCTCGCGAGCTGGGCTTCCGCTACGACACCAGCGGCGTCAACAACCAGGTCTGGCCCAAGAAGAAGGAAGGCCTCTGGGACCTGTCGATGCAGCTGGTCCCCGTCCCCGGCCGTAAGTTCGAGACGCTGACCATGGACTACAACTTCATGGTGAACCAGTCGGGCACGACGTCCCAGGGCGACCCCAGCAAGCACGAGTACTGGGGCGACCAGATGCGTGACGGCCTCCTTCAGGGCTTCGACCGCGCCTACAAGGGCAACCGCGCCCCGCTGATCATCGGCAACCACTTCGAGTCCTGGAACGGCGGCACGTACATGCGCGCCATCGAGGAGACGATCGAGTCGGTCTGCACCAAGCGCGAAGTGCGCTGCGTCTCCTTCCGTCAACTCGCCGACTGGCTCGACGCCCAGGACCCGCAGACCGTGGAGCGCCTCACCAAGCTCCGGGTCGGCCAGGCCCCGAAGGAGGGCTGGGCGTCCTACCTCTCCGCCCAGCCCGCACCGGCCCCGAAGGGCGTACCGGGCGCCCCGGCAGCCAAGCCGTAACTCCCCCAAGGGAGTTCAGGCCGTGGCGACGGTCCGCTCACGCAGTACGAAGTCGGGGTCGACCTGGGCAGCCAGGTCGGCACCCGTCCTCTCGTTGCCCCAGCTCTGCGCGTTCTTCAGGTGGAAGTGGACCATCTGACGGGTGTAGCGGTCCCAGTCCCTTTGCTCGTACGAGGTGTCGACGGCGCTCTGAAGTGCTTGCAGGGAACGGCGGTTGTCGTCCTCCAGGAACTCGAACCGGGGCGGGCGGCCCTTCTCCATGGCGCGCACCCAGTCCGAGTGCCCGACCGTCACCAGGAGGTCGTCGCCCACCTGCTCGCGCAGGAAGTCGACGTCGTCCTGGCCCTGCACCTTGTTGCCGACGACCTTGAGGTCGACGCCGAAGTCGCGTGCGTATTCCTTGTACTGGCGATAGACGGAGACCCCCTTCCGGGTCGGCTCGGCCACCAGGAACGTCATGTCGAAGCGGGTGAACATGCCGGACGCGAAGGAGTCCGAACCCGCGGTCATGTCGACGACCGCGTACTCGTCGCGCCCGTCGACCAGGTGGTTCAGGAACAGCTCCACCGCCCCCGTCTTGGAGTGGTAGCAGGCGACACCGAGGTCGGCTTCGGTGAACGGCCCTGTGACCATCAAACGCACGGCTGCGTCGTCGAGTTCCACCGGCCGCGCACACGCGTCGTACACGGGGTTGTCCTCGCGCACCCGCAGGATCCGCGAGCCCTCGCCGGGCGGTGTCGTCTTGATCATCGTGTCGGCGGATGCGATCCGCGGATTGGAGCCCCGCAGGTACTCCTTGATGAGGGGGAGCCGCGCGCCCATGGCGGGCAGGGCGGCGGCTTCCGCCTCGTCGAGGCCGAGCGCGGGGCCCAGGTGCTGGTTGATGTCGGCGTCCACCGCGAGGACCGGTGCTCCGGTGGCGGCGAGGTGGCGGATGAAGAGCGAGGACAGCGTGGTCTTGCCGCTGCCGCCCTTCCCTACGAAAGCGATCTTCATGTTCACCAAGGGTAGCCGGACGATCACCTGCCGTATCGATCCGGCGTGAAGAAGACCACTCCTTCGTGGGGCGGGCCCCGGGGGTGCGTAGGGTCGTACTCATGAGTACGACAGCCGATCCGCTCGCGGCCCTGGGCGCCCTGCCCGGCGTGGCCGACTCCGTGGACTCCGTGCGCAAGGCCGTGGACCGGGTCTACGGCCACCGGATCATGCGGCGCCGCAGCAATGAGGTCACCTCCGAGGCGGCCCTGCGCGGTGCCCGCGGCTCAGCGGCGCTCTCCGGTGCCGACTGGGCACTCGAAGAGGTGCGCCGGCGCAGCGACTTCAGTGGAGACGGCGAGGCCCGCACGATCGGCGCGGCCCTGCGGCTGACCGCGGAGGCCGGTCAACTCCTTTCCATCTGGCGGCAGTCACCGCTCCGGGTCCTCGCGCGCCTCCATCTGGTGGCCGCCGCGGAGAACGACGAGGCGGCGGGACGGCCGCGGCTGGCCGGCGAGCCGGTCGACGAGCCGCTGGTCGAGCTGGATGTGCCGGACTCCGACGAGGTGGCGGGCCGCCTGGAGGGTCTCTCGCAGCTGATCATCGCGGGAGGTTCCGCGCCGGCTCTCGTCACGGCGGCCGTGGTGCACGGCGAACTGCTCAGCCTGCGCCCCTTCGGCTCGCACAACGGCCTGGTCGCGCGGGCGGCCGAGCGCATCGTCCTGGTGGGCAGCGGGCTCGACCCGAAGTCCGTCTGTCCGGCCGAGGCCGGTCATGCGGAACAGGGACGGGCGGCCTATGTGGGGGCGCTCGACGGCTACGCATCCGGGACGCCGGAGGGCATGGCCGCCTGGATCGCCCACTGCGGACGTGCGGTCGAACTGGGCGTCAGGGAGTCGACGGCGGTCTGCGAGGCGATGCAGCGCGGCGCGGCCTGATGTGAAGGGGCCCTGAACAGGGATGCGGCGGTACGAGTTCTCGTACCGCCGCTGGCATGTTCACCGTGTTACCAAGCGTCCTCGAAAGTTGCCCATCAGGTCGGGAACTTAGCCCGTCACCTGGTGCGGCTGGCCCGTAATCGACGGGTCGACGTCGCGTGGGTGCTCGGTGTTCATGCATCGGTCCGTGGGGCCTTGGTTGCGTTCAAAGGTAATCCTCTCGGATGTCCTTGGTCTCGCGGGCCGTTGACTCCTTTGTACTCCTGTCCTGGGGTAAGCGGAAGTGCTGGCACTACTTCTTTACTTTTAGGTTCAAATAAGGGCGAATCGGGCACGTGAGGTCCGGCGGCGGCTCACGAACCACACGAGGCCCGCTGTGGCCGCAGCGGCACCCACGGCCGCCGCCGCGACGAGCGCGGGCCGGGACGGCCCCTGGCGCCGCTCCTTGAGCCGGACCGGCCGGTGGAAGTCGAGAATCGGCCACTCGCGCGCGAGAGCCTCGCGGCGCAGTGCGCGATCGGGGTTCACCGCGTGCGGATACCCCACGGATTCGAGCATGGGGAGATCGGTCGCCGAGTCGCTGTAGGCGTAGCAGCGGTCGAGGTCGTACCCCTCGGAGTCCGCGAGCTCCTTGATCGCGGTCGCCTTGGTGGGGCCGTAGGCGTAGTACTCCACCTCGCCGGTGAAGCAGCCGTCGTCGCCGACCACCATCCGGGTCGCCACCACCCGGTCCGCGCCGAGCAGTTCGCCGATCGGCTCGACGACCTCCGCGCCCGAGGTGGAGACGATGACGACGTCCCGGCCTGCGGTGTGGTGCTCCTCGATGAGGGACGCGGCCTCGTCGTAGATGATCGGGTCGATCAGGTCGTGCAGCGTCTCGGCGACGATTTCCTTGACCTGCTGCACGTTCCATCCGCGGCAGAGCGCGGACAGGTACTCGCGCATCCGCTCCATCTGGTCGTGGTCGGCCCCGCCGGCGAGGAAGACGAACTGTGCATATGCGGTTCGGAGTACCGCCCTGCGGTTGATCAGCCCGCCTTGGTAGAACGACTTGCTGAAGGTGAGTGTGCTCGACTTCGCAATGACCGTCTTGTCCAGGTCAAAGAAGGCGGCTGTGCGAGGCAAGGAGTGGTTTTCCACGAGGCCGAGCATAGGCGCCCACCATTCGGCGTAAGGTGAGGCGCGTGGGTTTGCCTGAGAAGGCTCTCGGGTACACCATGGAAGTCACGGATCGTTCGCGACCGTGCTAACCCGGTCTGGCTCCTCCCCCCCCGAGTCGGACCGTGGGGACGACCCCCGCTCTCCCCCCCGGCGGGGGTCGTCGCATGTCCGGATGGGTTTTCCGGGCCTCTTCCGACCCTCATCTGATCGCCTGGCGCCTCTGGCAGCCGATTCGGCGATCTTTTTTCATGCCCAAGATCCGTCACTGTACGTAGTCGCCAGGCTGCTCTGCGGAAGTCTTCGGGATGTCACCGGTATGGGTGAAGGGGATATTCACAGACCCCGTCTTGTCCACAGTTATTGACCAAGATCCACACGTTATCCCGGATCGCTGCACGCTGATTCCGCTCGTTCTGCACGCGAAGTCCATGGCCGGATTGCTTTGGCCGGCTCATCGCTGATGTGGAACGCGGCATTCAACGGGCTTGCAGTGAGAGGGGGCTGGAGATCGTGGCTGGAGTGATTACACGTGACGGGCCGCCGTCGTCCGATGGACGGCAGGGCGGACCGCTGATCGTCACGGAAGATGTGGACCTGCTGGACGACCTGCTGCGGCTGTGCGCCGCGGCGGGGGCGCGGCCCGAGGTGCAGCACGGCGTGCCGGAGCGCAGAGGCGGCTGGGACGCGGCGCCCCTGGTCCTGGTCGGGGACGACGCGGTGGACCGGGTGCGGGGCGCCGTGCGCAGGCGCGGTGTCGTGCTGGTCGGGCGGGACCAGGACGACTCGGGGGTCTGGCAGCGCGCGGTGGAGATCGGTGCCGATCATGTGCTGGTCCTGCCCGACGGCGAGCGATGGCTCGTGGACCGCATCGCCGATGTCGCCGAGGGCGTGGGGCGGCCCGCGCTCACGGTGGGAGTGATCGGCGGGAGTGGCGGAGCAGGCGCCTCGACGCTGGCGTGCGCGCTGGCCGTCACGGCGGCCCGCGCGGGGCGGCGCACGATGCTCGTGGACGCCGACCCGCTCGGCGGCGGGCTTGATGTGCTGCTCGGCGGCGAAGCTGCCGACGGACTCCGCTGGCCCGCCTTCGCGCAGTCCAGGGGACGGGTCGGCGGGGGCGCGCTCGAGGAGTCGCTGCCCGAGCTGCATTCCCTGCGGGTCCTGAGCTGGGATCGGGGCGACGCGGTGGTCATTGCGCCCGAGGCCATGCGGGCGGTGATCGCCGCGGCCCGCAGGCGGGGCGGGGTGGTGGTCGTGGATCTGCCGCGCCGCGTGGACGAAGGAGTGGCCGAGGCGCTGGCCCAGGTGGATCTGGGGCTCCTGGTGGTGCCCGCGGAGCTGCGCGCGGTCGCGGGGGCCCGGCGGGTCGCGTCGGCGGTGGGGATGGTGCTGGGGGACCTGCGGGCGGTGGTCGGCAGGGGCGGCGCCGGGCGCGCGGCAGGCGGCGGAATCGACGGCTTCAGTGGATTCGACGCGGAGGAGGTCGCGCGGCTCGTCGGGCTGCCACTCGTCGGGGAACTGCCGAGGGAGCCGGGCCTGTTGGCCGCGCAGGCCGGGGGAATGCCGCCGGGAGGCGTCGCGCGAGGGCCGCTGGCGCGGTTCTGCACGGCCTTCTGGGACCGGGTTCCGGTCGACGCCACCGGAGGCGGCTCATGAGCGCCGTCGTCGGGGCCAGGATGCTGGACGGGGTCCGCCAGTGGCTCGCGGAGAACGGGACGGAGCCGACCCCGGCCCGCGTGGCCGAGGCGCTGCGCGCCCAGGGCAGGGTGCTCGGCGACGCGGAAGTCCTGGGCGCGGCGGCGCGGCTGCGATCGGAGCTGGTGGGCGCGGGGCCCCTGGAGACATTGCTCGCGGACGACTCGGTGACCGATGTGCTGGTGTCCGCGCCCGACCGGGTGTGGGTGGACCGCGGCGGGGGCCTGGAGCTGACCAGCGTGTCCTTCGAGGACGCGGCGGCGGTGCGGCGGCTGGCACAGCGGCTCGCGGCCGTGGCAGGGCGCAGGCTCGACGACGCGAGGCCCTGGGTGGACGCACGGCTCCCGGACGGCACCCGCCTCCACGCGGTGCTGCCCCCGGTCGCCGTCGGGTCGACCTGCCTCTCCTTGCGTGTCGTACGGCCCCGGGCCTTCACCCTCGCGGAACTGACCGCGGCGGGGACGGTGCCGCCCGGCGGGGACCGACTGCTGAGGGCGCTGCTCGACGCCCGGCTCTCCTACTTGATCAGCGGCGGGACGGGATCGGGCAAGACGACGCTGCTGAGCGCGCTCCTCGGTCTCGTCGGGCCGGGGGAGCGGATCGTGCTCGCCGAGGATTCGGCGGAGCTGCGCCCCGATCATCCGCACGTGGTGCGCCTGGAGGCCAGGCCCGCGAACCAGGAGGGGGCCGGTCAAGTCGGCCTGGACGACCTGGTGCGGCAGGCGCTGCGGATGCGTCCCGACCGGCTCGTCGTGGGTGAGGTGCGGGGCGCGGAGGTGGTCCATCTGCTGGCAGCTCTGAACACGGGCCACGAGGGCGGCTGCGGCACGGTCCACGCCAACGCCGCGGGGGACGTGCCCGCCCGCCTGGAGGCGCTGGGGACGGCGGCAGGACTCGACCGGGCCGCTCTGCACAGCCAGCTGGCGGCCGCGCTGTCCGTGGTGCTCCATCTCGTACGGGACCGGGCCGGTCGGCGGCGGATCGCCGAGGTGCATGTCCTGGAACGCGACGCGTCCGGCCTCGTGGTGACGGTCCCGGCCCTGCGATGGGGAGAGAAGGAGTTTGTCCGGGAGCGTGGCTGGGAGCGGCTGAACTCGCTTCTGGTGAGCGGCGGTTGGAGTGGTGAGGGATGAGTGTGGCGGGGATGGCGGCGGCCGTGTGCGCGGGAAGCGCGGCCTGGCTGGTGGTCGGGCGGGACCGAGGGCGGCGGCGGACGCGGGCGGTGCTCGTGGGCGGCGGCGAGACCGAGCCGGTGGATTCGGCGTGGCGGCGGGCGGTGGGCCGCGTGGGCAGCAGGGTGCGGCACGAGTGGTGGGTGCTGGCGGGCGGCGCGGTGGTCGCGCTGCTCGGGGAGTCGGTGCTGCCGCTGGTCCTTGGAGCGGCAGGGGTGCCGCTGATACGGCGCGTACGGCGAGGCAGGGACGCACGGCTGGAAAGCGAGCGCCGGGCCACCGCGGTGATCGCGTTGTGCGGGGCGCTCGCGGGAGAGGTGCGGGCCGGGCGGCAGCCGGGGGAGGCGTTGCGGGCCGCGGCGGCCGACCGCGGCCTCGGGCTCGGCGAGGCGCGGGCCGGCGTGCTGGCGGCGGCGCGGTTCGGCGGGGATGTCCCGGGGGCGCTTGAGGAGGCGGCGCGGGAGCCGGGGGCGCGGGGTCTTGTGGGGCTCGCGGCGTGCTGGCGGGTGGCGGTGGACCGCGGGGCAGGGCTCGCGGCGGGGCTTGAGCGGCTGGAGGGTGCGCTGCGGGCGGAGCGGGATCAACGGTCCGATCTCCGGGCCCAGTTGGCGGGAGCTCGGTCGACGGCGGTGATGCTCGCGGGGCTGCCGGTCCTCGGACTGCTCATGGGGAGCGCGCTGGGTGCGGCGCCCCTGCGGGTGTTGCTGCACACCGGGGCGGGGCTCGGGTGCCTGGCGGTGGGCGGGGCGTTGGAGGGGGTCGGCGTGTGGTGGGCGCTGCGGATCGTACGAGGGGCGGAGGAGCGATGAACCATGTAGTCCACGAGCTGGGGGTGGCCGTGTGGGGTGCGGTGGCCGTGCTGTGGCTGATGTCGGCTGCCCTTTCGGCGCGGCGTGAGCGGGCGGTGCGGGGGCGTTCAGGGGTCGTACTGGGCGTGGCGGACCGGCTGCCAGGGGGCTCGCGGAGGCAGTGGTGTCGGTGGCGGGGCGCGGTGCGGGGGTGGATGGCGGTGGCCGGGGCGGTGAGTGCCGGGTGGGTGCTGGTGGGCGGGGTTCCGGGGTGCCTGGTGGGGTTGGGTGCCGGGTACGGGGTGTGGCGTTGGTGGCGGGGGCGGGACGCTCGCGTCGCTGAGTTCGACGCGGTGGAGGCGGCTCGGCAACTGCCCTTGGCCGCAGACCTGTTGGCGGCCTGCGTCGCTGCGGGGGCCGGACCTGTCGTGGCCGCTCAGGCTGTCGGCGAAGCCCTGAAGGGTCCTGTCGGGGAGCGGCTCGGGCAGGGGGCCGCGGAGGTGCGGCTGGGCGGTGAACCATCCGACGCGTGGCGGAGGTTGGGCGCGATACCGGGCGCGGGAGCACTGGCTCGCCTGCTTGAGCGGGCCGGGGACTCGGGGGCTCCGGCGGCGGAGCCAGTGGCGCGCCTCGCCGCGGACTGCCGGGCGGAACGGGGGCGTACGGCCACCGCGGCGGCGCGCAGGGCCGGAGTCCTGATGACGGCGCCGGTGGGGCTGTGCTTCTTGCCCGCGTTCATCGCGGTGGGGGTGCTGCCCGTGGTGATCGGCCTGGCGGGCGGGTTGTTGAGCGGCATCTGAGCGGCTCGACGTGTTGATGTCTCGATGACGGAACGTACGGAAATTTCACGGGGGTTGAGATGTGGGGACAGCTGTGTGCACGGGCGCTGCGGCGCAAGGCGCGTGCGGTGCGAGGGGACGCGGGGATGGTCACTTCGGAGTACGCGATGGGACTGATCGCGGCGGTGGGGTTCGCCGGACTGCTCTACAAGGTGGTGACGAGCGGGCAGGTCAGGGCCGCGTTGCAGGCGGTCGTGGAGAAGGCCCTCGATGTCCAGTTCTGAGGGGGCGCGGGGCGGCCGGGGCCGTTGTGGGGACCGGGGGTTCGTGACGGCTGAGGCGGCCGTGGTGCTGCCCACGCTGGTGCTGTTCACGATGGCGCTGGTCTGGGCGTTGCTGACCGCGTCCGCGCAGATCCAGTGCGTGGACGCGGCTCGGGCCGGGGCGCGCGCGATGGCCAGGCAGGACCCCGAGAGCGCGGCGGTGGCGGCGGCTCGGCAGGCGGCGCCGCGGGGAGCGGCGGTGGCCGTGCGGCGTGACGGCGACCTGGTGCGGGTGGAGGTCGTGGCGGACTCGCCGGGGCCTGGGGCACTGGGGCTCGGGCTGAGGGTGCGGTCGGAGGCGGTGGCGTTGGCGGAGGAGACGGTGGGGGTGGGCGCATGAGGGGGCGGGCTGGGTGGCGGGCTGCCGGGGCCGCGTCGGACCGGGGAGCCGCCACGGTGTGGGTCGTCGTCGTGATGGCCGTGCTGTGCGTGGTCTGCGGCGCGGTCCTCGCGATGGGGCAGGTGATCGTCGCCCGCCACCGAGCGGGCGGCGCCGCCGACTTGGCGGCGCTCGCGGCCGCGGACCACTGGATGGAGGGGCGTTCCGGGGCGTGTGCGAGGGCCGGGCGGGTGGCCGAGGCGCAGGGGACGCGTCTGGTGCGGTGCGCGGTGCACGGCGAGATCTCGGACGTCACTGCGGAGGCCGGCTTCGGCCCGTTCATGGCGGAGGTCAGATCCAGGGCGGGCCCGGCGGGTCCGGTTGCGCCAGGCCCGTCTCCGGAGCCGGTTCCGGGTGCGGGTGCTGTGGCGCACGCCGGGCGGCACCCGGTCGCGCGGTCGGGGCGAGCTGCCGGAGGCCCGCCAGGCCCCCTTGTGGCCCCTGCTGGGGAGAGCCTGGAGGTGAGAGCGGGGCGTTCTGCTGGCCGGCGACCGGACGCGTACGCGGCGCCGCTGAGGCCGCCGGAAGCGAGCTCTGCAGCGGTCGGCCGAGGCCCCTCAGGAGGTGGGGGCGTCCTTGAGGAGGGTGGTGAGGAGGCGGATCGCGCCGCGTTTGTGCAGCGGGTCGTTGCCGTTGCCGCACTTCGGGGACTGGATGCAGGAGGGGCAGCCGGCCTCGCACTCGCAGGAGGCGATGGCCTGGCGGGTGGCGGTCAGCCATTCGCGGGCCGTGTGGAAGGCCCGCTCGGCGAAGCCCGCCCCGCCGGGATGGCCGTCGTACACGAAGACGGTCGGCAGGAGCGTGTCCGGATGCAGCGGCACGGAGACGCCGCCGATGTCCCACCGGTCGCAGGTCGCGAAGAGCGGCAGCATGCCGATGGAGGCGTGCTCAGCGGCGTGCAGGGCGCCGCCGAGGATCTCCGGATTGACGCGGGCGGCGTCCAACTGGTCCTCGGTGACCGTCCACCAGACCGCGCGGGTGCGCAGGGTGCGGGGCGGCAGGTCCAGCTTGGTCTCGCCGAGGACCTCGCCGGTGATCAGCTTGCGGCGCAGGAAGGAGACGACCTGGTTGGTGACCTCGACGGAGCCGTAGCAGAGGCGGCCCGAGCCCCAGGGGATCTCGGTGTCCGTTTCCAGGATGGAGATGGCCGTGGTGTCGCGGGCGGTCGTGGAGTACGGCGGACCGGCCTCCTCGACCAGGGCGACCGAATCCTCCAGGTCAAGACGGCGCACGAGATACGTACGGCCCTGGTGCAGGTGGACCGCGCCCTCGTGGACGGCGGTGTGCGCGGCGGACGCGTCGACGGTGCCGAGCAGCCGGCCCGTGCCCTCCTCGACGATCTGGACGGGGTTCCCGCCCTCGCCGCGGATGTCGGTGAGGTCGGCGGCGCGCTCCCTGCGGGTCCAGTGCCAGGCCTTCGTGCGGCGGCGCAGCAGCTTCGCGGCCTCCAGCTGCGGGAGCAGGTCCTCGGTGGCGGGGCCGAAGAGCGCCAAGTCGTCGTCCGTGAGCGGGAGTTCCGCGGCGGCCGCGCAGAGGTGGGGTGCGAGGACGTACGGATTGTCGGGGTCGAGGACCGTCGACTCCACCGGCTGGTCGAACAGCGCTTCGGGGTGGTGGACGAGATAGGTGTCCAGCGGGTCGTCGCGGGCGACCAGGATGGCCAGCGCGCCCTGCCCGGAGCGTCCCGCACGGCCCGCCTGCTGCCAGAGCGAGGCGCGGGTCCCTGGATAGCCGGAGATGATCACGGCGTCCAACCCGGATACGTCCACGCCGAGTTCGAGGGCGGTGGTGGCCGCGAGGCCGAGGAGTTCCCCGGAGTGCAGGGCCCGCTCCAGGGCGCGGCGTTCCTCGGGGAGATATCCGCCGCGGTAGGCGGCCACGCGGCGGGCGAGGGAGCGGTCCACCTCGGCGAGGCGTTCCTGAGCGATCACCGCGATCAGCTCGGCGCCGCGCCGGGACCGTACGAAGGCGACGGAGCGGACGCCCTGGACGGCCAGGTCGGTCAGGAGGTCGGCCGTCTCGGCGGTGGCGGTGCGGCGGACGGGGGCGCCCTTCTCGCCGTGGAGCTCGGTGAGCGGGGGTTCCCAGAGGGCGAAGACGAGGTCGCCGCGGGGTGAAGCGTCGTCGGCGACCTCCTTCACCGGGAGCCCGGTGAGGCGTTCCGCGGCTATGGCGGGGTCGGCGGAGGTGGCGGAGGCGAGGAGGAAGACGGGGTCGGAGCCGTAGCGGGCGCAGAGGCGCCGCAGGCGGCGCAGGACCTGGGCGACGTGCGAGCCGAAGACGCCGCGGTAGGTGTGGCACTCGTCGATGACGACATAGCGCAGGGCGCGCAGGAAGGAGGACCAGCGGGGGTGGGACGGGAGTATCCCGCGGTGCAGCATGTCGGGATTGGTCAGGACGTAGTTGGCGTACTGACGTACCCATTCGCGTTCTTCGACCGGTGTGTCGCCGTCGTACACGGCGGGGCGGATCGCGTTCCCCAGGGGCGCCGCGAGCTCGCGTACGGCGCGGCGCTGGTCGGCGGCCAGGGCCTTCGTCGGGGCCAGGTACAGCGCGGTCGCGCCGCGGCCGTTCGGGGCCTGAGAGCCGTCCAGGAGGGCCGAGAGCACGGGCGTGAGGTACGCCAGCGACTTGCCCGAGGCGGTGCCGGTGGCGACGATGACCGACTCGCCGTCCAGGGCGTGCTCGGCGGCGAGTGCCTGGTGGGCCCAGGGATGCTCGATTCCGGCCGACTGGACCGCGGCGACGACCTCCGAACGGATGCGATCAGGCCAGACTGCATATCGAGCCTCGCGCGGGGGCAAGTGCTCCGTATGAGTGACGCGCGAAGCACGGCTCGGTCCCGCGGTGAGCCGGTCCAGGACCGTCCGTGGAGACGTGCGTACCGGGGCGCCCGTGGAGGGTCCTCCCGGCGGAGAAAAGTTGGCCATCGGCACCGAGTGTGTCACTGGCGGGATGGACAATGGTCCCAAGGCGTCGTGCACGCCTGCCTGTAAGTGATTGAATGCCATCGCGGCTGGCGATCCGTCCTGGGGGCTCTGCCGAGGTGTCCCGAGGGATGACCGCTCGATAGCAAGGTGCTGGAGGATCCGTGGACCTGTCCCTGTCGACCCGTACCGTCGGCGATCGTACGGTCGTCGAGGTCGGTGGCGAAATCGATGTTTATACCGCGCCCAAGTTGCGCGAACAGTTGGTCGAGTTGGTGAACGACGGCAGTTTCCACCTGGTCGTCGACATGGAGGGCGTGGACTTCCTCGACTCCACCGGGCTCGGCGTACTGGTCGGCGGCCTGAAGCGGGTGCGTGCCCATGAGGGCTCGCTGCGCCTGGTCTGCAACCAGGAACGTATTTTGAAGATCTTCCGCATCACCGGCCTGACCAAGGTGTTCCCCATTCACACCTCGGTCGAGGAAGCGGTCGCGGCCACCGACTGAGAGCCGGATGTCCCGGGTCGGCTGCTTGCTCGGCCCGGGAGTGGCAGAACAGCAGGGGACCGGGCCCTCGGCCCGGCCCCCTGACAGCACGCGCGTATGTCCGAGGGGGATGCATGGCCACCGTTGAACTCCGCTTCAGCGCGCTGCCCGAGCACGTCAGGACCGCTCGGCTCGTGGCGGCGGCGGTCGCGCGCAGGGCCGGAGTGGACGAGGCCGTCCTCGACGAGGTCAGACTCGCGGTCGGCGAGGCCTGCACGCGTGCCGTGGGGCTGCACCAGAGCAACGGCGTATCGGCGCCGGTGCGGGTCGCCCTGATCGAGGACGAGAAGCAGTTCTCCATCGAGGTCGGCGACGAGGCTCCCCACGCGACTCCCGGCGACCGGGCACCCGGCTCGGGGTCCGGTGGGGCCGACGATCTGGATGCCGAGGGTGAGGACGAGATGGGTCTCGCCGTCATCAGCGGGCTCGTGGACGACGTGGAGGTCACCGCCGGCGAAGGCGGCGGTCTCATCCGGATGACGTGGCCGACGGCCCCGGCACCGCTTCTCTGAAGCGGTCCATCGGTCGGTCCGCTGCTCCATCAGTCCGTCGGTCCACCCCTGAGCCACACCAAGGTCTTGCTCCCCACCCGGGAGCAGGGCCTTTTTCTCTTGTGGATCATTGCCCCAGTCAATTGCCTCGGGACTGCCAGTAGCCGTCAACGGTTTTGGGGCATTACCGCTTTCGGGGTCAATCCGCGCTCGCGATCATTTGCTGGGGAGCAATCTCGCGCCAATTCCGTTTGCGGCGCTCTGTTTTGATCAGGTTCCGCTACCTACAATCCGTCCACATCTTGAGCTCACCCCAGGCGTCAAGGAGGACGAATGGCGGGGCTTTCTACCCCTCATCAGTTTGACCACCCCTCAACCTTCGCAGCTGCAGTACTGACCGACGACAATCGACTCATCGTGATGGTCATCGCGGCCGTCGCGGTCGCGGCCCTCGCGGTCGCCTGGGTGCTCGTACGCCAGGTGCTCGCGGCCGACGAGGGCACCGACAGCATGAAGAAGATCGCGAAGGCGATTCAGGAGGGCGCCAATGCCTATCTGGGCAGGCAGTTGCGCACTCTCGGCGTTTTCGCCGTCGTGGTGTTCTTCCTGCTCATGCTGCTGCCCGCAGACGACTGGAATCAGCGTGCCGGCCGATCGATCTTCTTCTTGATCGGTGCGGTGTTCTCGGCGACCACCGGCTATATCGGCATGTGGCTCGCCGTACGCAGCAATGTCCGTGTGGCGGCAGCCGCACGAGAGGCCACGCCTGCGGAAGGTGAACCCGAAAAGGATCTCACCGCCGTTTCGCACAAGGCCATGAAGATCGCTTTCCGCACGGGCGGCGTTGTCGGCATGTTCACGGTGGGGCTCGGTCTTCTGGGCGCCTCCACCGTGGTGCTCGTCTACGCGGCCGACGCGCCGAAGGTCCTCGAAGGTTTCGGCCTCGGGGCGGCGCTGATCGCGATGTTCATGCGTGTGGGCGGCGGCATCTTCACCAAGGCCGCCGACGTCGGCGCCGACCTGGTCGGCAAGGTCGAGCAGGGCATTCCTGAGGACGACCCGAGGAATGCCGCGACCATCGCCGACAACGTGGGCGACAACGTCGGCGACTGCGCGGGAATGGCCGCCGACCTCTTCGAGTCCTACGCGGTGACCCTGGTCGCCGCGCTGATCCTCGGCAAGGTCGCCTTCGGCGACTCCGGACTCGCCTTCCCGCTGATCGTTCCGGCGATCGGTGTCGTGACGGCGATGATCGGGATCTTCGCGGTGGCGCCACGGCGCTCCGACCGCAGCGGGATGACCGCCATCAACCGCGGATTCTTCATCTCGGCGATCATCTCGCTGGTGCTCGTGGCTGTCGCGGTCTTCTTCTACCTGCCGTCGTCGTACGCCGATCTGGACGGCGTCACGGACGCGGCGGTCGCGGGTCACGGCGGAGACCCGCGGGTTCTCGCGGTCGTCGCCGTCGCGATCGGCATCGTCATGGCGGCGTTGATCCAGCAGCTCACCGGGTACTTCACGGAGACCACCCGGCGGCCGGTGAAGGACATCGGCAAGACGTCGCTCACCGGCCCGGCCACCGTCGTCCTGGCAGGCATCTCGATCGGCCTCGAATCGGCCGTCTACACCGCGCTCCTGATCGGGCTCGGTGTGTACGGGGCGTTCCTGCTCGGTGGTACGTCGATCATGCTCGCCCTGTTCGCCGTGGCGCTCGCCGGAACCGGCCTGCTCACCACGGTCGGCGTGATCGTCGCCATGGACACCTTCGGTCCGGTCTCCGACAACGCGCAGGGCATCGCCGAGATGTCCGGTGACGTCGAGGGCGCCGGCGCGCAGGTGCTCACCGACCTGGACGCCGTCGGCAACACCACCAAGGCCATCACCAAGGGCATCGCCATCGCCACGGCCGTCCTCGCCGCCTCGGCGCTCTTCGGCTCGTATCGCGACGCCATCGCGACCGCGGCCAAGGACGTCGGCGAGAAAATGGGCGACGGCGCCCCGATGAACCTCGTGATGGACATCTCACAGCCCAACAACCTGGTCGGCCTGATCCTGGGCGCCGCGGTCGTCTTCCTCTTCTCGGGGCTCGCGATCAACGCGGTGTCGCGGTCGGCGGGAGCGGTGGTCTACGAAGTGCGGCGGCAGTTCCGCGAGCACCCCGGGATCATGGATTACTCCGAGGAACCGGAGTACGGGCGCGTCGTCGACATCTGCACCAAGGACGCGCTGCGCGAGCTGGCCACGCCAGGTCTGCTCGCCGTGCTCACGCCGATCGCGGTCGGGTTCTCGCTCGGCGTCGGCGCACTCGGCTCGTTCCTGGCGGGCGCGATCGGCACGGGCACGCTGATGGCGGTCTTCCTCGCCAACTCCGGCGGCGCCTGGGACAACGCGAAGAAGCTTGTCGAGGACGGCCACCACGGCGGCAAGGGCAGTGAGGCCCACGCGGCTGTGGTGATCGGTGACACCGTCGGTGACCCGTTCAAGGACACCGCGGGACCGGCGATCAACCCGCTCCTGAAGGTGATGAACCTGGTGGCGCTGCTCATCGCGCCCGCGGTCGTCCAGTTCAGCTACGGGGACGACGCGAGCGCGGGGGTCCGGGCACTGATCGCGGTGCTCTCGATCCTGGTCATCATCGGCGCGGTGTACGTCTCCAAGAGGCGGGGCATCGCCGTGGGTGACGCGGAGGAAGGTGGGACGGAGCGAGTGAACAACTCGGCTGACCCGGCTGTGGTGTCGTAACACCGGGTCAGACTCTGCCCAACACAGGGGCGGGCGGCGCGTTTTGACGCGGCGTCCGCCCTTCGTGCACCCGGTGAATGTCTCGTGAGCCTTCTCTCGCGCTCTCTGCTTGGTGCAAATGGCTTCAATAGGGGTGGTACCGGACCCTCGGCATGCGGTTGTAGCCCAGTTGGCGTGTAAGTTCCGGGGCCGAGAGCCATGGAAGGGACCAATCCGGTGAACAAGAAGCTTGCAGCCGCACTGTCCGGCGGTGCGGTACTGGTACTGGCGCTGTCGGGCTGCAGCGACGACGGCAACGAGAAGCTGGACTCCTGGGCCAAGGACGTCTGTGACTCGGTTCAGCCGCAGTCGAAGAAGATCGCTGCCGCCAACGCGGCGATCCAGAAGGAGACCTCGGACAACAGCTCGCCGGAGGACGTCCAGAAGACCGACTCCAAGGCGTTCCAGGACATGTCCGACGCCTACAAGGCGATGGGCACCGCGGTGAAGGACGCGGGTGCCCCGCCGGTCGACGGCGGCCAGAAGAAGACCGACGACGCGGTCAAGGAACTGAACGCCATCTCCAAGTCGTACGGCGACCTGAAGAAGAAGGTCGACGGCCTGGACACCAAGAACCAGGCGGACTTCGCGGACGGCCTCAAGACCGTCGCGGGGGAGCTGGACAAGCTGAGCAAGAGCGGCAACGAGGCGCTTGAGAAGTTGCAGGAGGGTGAGGTGGGCAAGGCGATGGGCAAGCAGGACAGCTGCAAGTCGGCCAGCGCTACGCCTTCCGCCGCCTAGGGGTTGCCCCCTTCTCGCCCGCTGCCCCGGAGCCTTGGGAAAGATTCCCCGGCGTCCGGGGCAGCGTTGCGTTCAGCCGCCGGGGTGGGATCCGTGTGGGATCCGCCCTGCGGAACGATTGCCCGCAGCGGTGGATACACGCGGATGCGGGTCACAATGAAGGGGTGAGTATTGCTAGCGCCCCCCTGCCCTCGTCCGATCGTGCCGACGTCTCCGCCCAGTTGCGGGAAGCCCTGCTGGCGGCCGACTTCACCGCTGACGGGCTGCTCGAGCTGCTCGGGGCGCCCGCCTACACGGCGTTGGCCCGCAGCGAGACCGTGCCCGCGCTGCGGGCCACCCGCGGGGAAGGGCCGCTGGAGACGCTCGTACGGCTCTTCCTGTTGCAGCGTTCCGTGCCGCACGCGCGCGTGGCGGCCGTTCTGCCGGTCGGCCCTCTACTGGAGAGCGGTTGGCTGTCCGCGGCGGATGGTGAGGGCGCGCTGAAGGCCACCGTAGACGTGCGGCCCTACGGAGGGCCGAGCGGCGAGGACTGGTTCATCGTCTCGGACCTGGGGTGTGCGGTCGGCGGCGCCGGAGGCATCGGCAGCCATGACGAAGGGGTCGTACTCGGCGTCGGCGGGGCATCGACGACGCTCGCCGGACTCACGGTGCGTACACCGGTGGCCAGCGCTCTCGACCTCGGCACCGGCTCCGGGATCCAGGCGTTGCACGCCGCGCAATATGCGACCCGGGTGACGGCGACCGACCTCAACCCCCGCGCCCTGCACGTCACACGGCTCACCCTCGCCCTGTCCGGTGCTCCCGAGGCGGACCTGCGGGAGGGCTCCCTCTTCGAACCCGTGGGCGATGAGACGTACGACCTGATCGTGTCCAATCCGCCCTTCGTGATCTCACCCGGAGCGCGGCTCACCTACCGCGACGGCGGCATGGGTGGGGACGATCTGTGCCGGTCGCTCGTTCAGCAGGCGGGGGAGCGGTTGAACGAAGGGGGGTATGCGCACTTCCTGGCCAACTGGCAGCACGTGGACGGTGAGGAGTGGACCGAGCGGCTCCGTTCCTGGGTGCCGCGCGGGTGCGACGCGTGGATCGTGCAGCGTGAGGTGCAGGACGTCACGCAGTACGCCGAGCTGTGGCTGCGGGACGCCGGGGACCACCGCACGGACCCGGAGGAGTACGCGGCGCGGTACGACGCGTGGCTCGACGAGTTCGAAGCACGCAAGACGCGCGCGATCGGGTTCGGGTGGATCACACTCCGCAAGTCCGGTGTGGCCGAGCCGTCCGTGACCGTCGAGGAGTGGCCGCACCCCGTCGAGCAGCCGCTGGGCGAGACGGTGCGGGAGTTCTTCGTGCGCCAGGACTTCCTGCGGACGCACGACGACGCCGCGCTGCTCGCGGGGCACTTCAAGCTCGCGGACGAGGTCGTGCAGGAGCAGGTCGGGCTGCCCGGAGCCGAGGACCCGGAGCACGTCGTGCTGCGCCAGCACCGCGGGATGCGGCGGGCCACCAAGGTGGACACCGTGGGCGCGGGCTTCGCCGGGGTGTGCGACGGGTCGCTGAGCGCCGGGCGGATCCTCGACGCGATCGCCCAACTGGTGGGGGAGGACCCCGTATTGCTGCGGGACCGCACGCCCGCGCAGATCCGGCTCCTCGTCGAGCAGGGCTTCCTGGAGCCGGCCGGCGCGTAGAGGCACATCGCTCCTCGGCCTGTTGGCGGTACGCGTACGGCGTGTCTCGTACGTTTCGCGGACATCGGTCCCCCGTTGTGGGTGGGATGGATGGACGTCCGCGACCGCTGGACGTACGGCCGGGCGCCCTCCGTTCACCCGGGGTTCGCACCCCGGATTCCCGGGCGTGCAAGTTTCCCGAAGCAGGGAACTCAGTACGGGGAGGCAACGCCATGGAGAGTGGACCAGCGATCTTCGCGGGAACGGTGTTCGCGCTGTTCGGAGCGGGGCTGCTGCTGTGGACCGGGGCACGGGTGGCGCACCGCGCGCCCGTCGCCGACGGTGTGAACCCTGTCGCATCGGCGACACTCGCCGCGCTCGCGGGATCGGGCGCACTGGTGCTCGGAGTGTGGTGTTTCACTCGGATGTGACCGGAAAGGGCCGGTGGCCTCACGGCGCACACGGGCCGTAGGCCCGGCGCCGGTGCCGAGCCGGTGGTGAAGCCGGTGGTGAAAGGGCAGGTCGCCACTCCGGGCGGCAGGAATGGCGGTAGTCGGGTTACCGTTCGAGTGGCCGTTGCGGGCTTTTCCCGTTTGACACGGGGGCGGGATGTACCGTCACACTCCGCAGCGTCAGCGCAACTCAAGCGCACCGAGCGAGGCCACACAGCACGGCCACCGAGTACCGACCGGAGAGAAGAGCGAAGTTGTCCCCGACCAGCGAGACCGCAAAGGGCGGCCGCCGACTCGTCATCGTCGAGTCGCCTGCCAAGGCGAAGACGATCAAGGGTTACCTCGGCCCCGGCTACGTAGTCGAGGCGAGCGTCGGGCACATCCGCGACCTCCCCAACGGGGCTGCGGAGGTCCCGGACAAGTACACCGGCGAGGTGCGCCGGCTCGGCGTGGACGTCGAGAACGACTTCGAGCCCATCTATGTCGTCAACGCCGACAAGAAGGCACAGGTCAAGAAGCTCAAGGACCTGCTGAAGGACTCCGACGAACTCTTCCTCGCCACCGATGAGGACCGCGAGGGCGAAGCCATCGCGTGGCACCTCCTCGAGGTCCTGAAGCCCAAGGTCCCGGTCAAGCGCATGGTGTTCCACGAGATCACCAAGGCCGCGATCCAGGGCGCCGTCGCCAACCCGCGCGAGCTCAACAAGCGCATGGTCGACGCCCAGGAGACCCGCCGCATCCTCGACCGTCTGTACGGCTACGAGGTCTCGCCGGTCCTGTGGAAGAAGGTCATGCCGCGCCTGTCGGCGGGCCGTGTCCAGTCCGTGGCGACCCGCCTCGTCGTCGAGCGTGAGCGCGAGCGCATCGCCTTCCGCTCCGCCGAGTACTGGGACCTGACGGGCACCTTCGGCACCGGCCGCACCGGTGACGCCTCCGACCCCTCGCAGCTGGTCGCGCGCCTCACCGCGGTCGACGGCAAGCGCATCGCTCAGGGCCGCGACTTCAACTCGGTCGGGCAGCTCAAGTCCGACACGCTGCACCTGGACGAGGCGAACGCCCGCTCGCTCGCCGCCGCCCTGGAGAACACCCGGTTCGCGGTCCGCTCCGTCGAGTCCAAGCCCTACCGCCGCTCTCCGTACGCGCCGTTCCGTACGACGACGATGCAGCAGGAGGCCAGCCGCAAGCTGGGCTTCGGCGCGAAGGCCACGATGCAGGTGGCCCAGAAGCTGTACGAGAACGGCTTCATCACCTACATGCGTACGGACTCCACGACGCTGTCCGACACGGCGGTCACCGCCGCTCGCGCGCAGGTCACGCAGCTGTACGGCAGCGACTACCTGCCGGACAAGCCCCGCACGTACGCCGGGAAGGTCAAGAACGCGCAGGAGGCGCACGAGGCGATCCGTCCCTCGGGTGATCGTTTCCGCACGCCCGCCGAGACCGGCCTGACCGGCGACCAGTTCCGGCTCTACGAGCTGATCTGGAAGCGGACCGTCGCCTCCCAGATGAAGGACGCGGTCGGAAACTCCGTCACGGTGAAGATCGGCGGCACCGCCGCCGACGGCCGCGACGCCGAGTTCAGCGCGTCCGGCAAGACCATCACCTTCCACGGCTTCATGAAGGCCTACGTCGAGGGCGCGGACGACCCGAACGCCGAGCTCGACGACCGTGAGCGCAGGCTTCCGCAGGTCAGCGAGGGCGACGCGCTGTCCGCCGACGAGATCTCCGTCGACGGCCACGCGACCAAGCCGCCGGCCCGCTACACCGAGGCCTCGCTGGTCAAGGAGCTCGAAGAGCGTGAGATCGGCCGCCCGTCGACGTACGCGTCGATCCTCGGCACGATCCTCGACCGCGGCTACGTCTTCAAGAAGGGCACGGCCCTTGTGCCCTCCTTCTTGTCCTTCGCCGTGGTCAACCTCCTGGAGACGCACTTCGGGCGGCTCGTCGACTACGACTTCACCGCACGCATGGAGGACGACCTCGACCGCATCGCGCGGGGCGAGGCGCAGGCCGTGCCGTGGCTGAAGCGGTTCTACTTCGGCGAGGGCGACGACGCGGGGGCCGCGTCGAGCGCGGGCAACGGCGACGGTGACCACCTCGGCGGGCTCAAGGAACTGGTGACCGACCTCGGCGCGATCGACGCCCGGGAGATCTCCTCCTTCCCCGTCGGCGACGGCATCGTGCTCCGGGTCGGCCGCTACGGCCCCTACATCGAGCGTGGCGAGAAGGACGCGGAGGGCCACCAGCGCGCCGACGTGCCCGACGACCTGCCGCCGGACGAGCTGACGGTCGAGTACGCCGAGGAGCTGCTCGCCAAGCCGAGCGGTGACTTCGCCCTCGGCACCGACCCCACGTCGGGCCACGAGATCATCGCCAAGGACGGCCGTTACGGGCCGTACGTCACCGAGGTGCTCCCCGAGGGCACCCCGAAGACCGGCAAGAACGCGGTCAAGCCGCGGACGGCCTCGCTCTTCAAGTCCATGTCACTCGACACGGTGACGCTCGAGGACGCCCTGAAGCTGATGTCCCTGCCGCGTGTGGTCGGGACGGACGCCGAGGGCGTGGAGATCACCGCGCAGAACGGCCGCTACGGCCCGTATCTGAAGAAGGGCACCGACTCGCGCTCCCTGGAGACCGAGGAGCAGCTCTTCAGCATCACGGTCGACGAGGCCCTCGCGATCTACGCCCAGCCCAAGCAGCGCGGGCGGGCCGCCGCCAAGCCGCCGCTGAAGGAGCTCGGCGAGGACCCGGTCAGCGGAAAGCCCGTCGTCGTCAAGGACGGCCGCTTCGGGGCGTACGTCACCGACGGCGAGACGAACGCGACACTGCGGGCCGCCGACAGCGTCGAGGACATCACCGCCGAGCGGGGCTACGAACTGCTCGCCGAGAAGCGGGCGAAGGGGCCGGCCAAGAAGACCGCCAAGAAGGCGGCGAAGAAGGCTCCCGCGAAGAAGACCGCCGCCAAGAAGACAGCCGCTAAGAAAACGGCTGCCAAGAAGACGACGGCCGCGAAGAAGACCACTACGAAGACGGCCGCCGCCAAGAAGACCGCGGCTTCGGCCGCCAAGGCGTCCGACGCCGAGTAGGCAGCCGTGTACGTCGCCTGGTGACGGCGCTGTGAATGTGTGAACCGAAGGGGCGCCCGTTTGTTCGGGCGCCCCTTCGGAGTGTCACACCGTGCGGATAGGCTGGACGGATGACGCGTGCCGAGCAGCCAACGGTCGGAAACCCGGCCCCCGACGACGCCCTGGTCGCAGATTCCCGAGAGCGTGCTGTCCGCGCCTTGCTGCGCGTGCCGCAGCTGAAGCGGCTCTGGAGCGCCCAGCTGGTCGGCGGTGTCGGCGACGCCCTCGCCCTCCTTGTCCTGGTGGTGCTCGCGCTGCAAGCGGCCATCGCCGAGGGGGCGTTCGGGGGCGGCTATCGAGGGGCCGCGTTCGCGGTCACCGCTGTCTTCGGGGCACGCGTTCTCGCGACGCTGCTCTTCGGAGCGGTGCTTCTCGGGCCGCTGAGTTCGATCACGTCACCGGACGGGCCGCTGGACCGGCGCTGGACGATGGTCGTGGCGGACGGTCTGCGGGCCGGGCTCCTGATCGTCGCGCCGCTGTGGATCGACTGGACCCCGGACAACGCGCTCGCGATGCTGCTCGTGACCGCCTTCGTGATCGGCGTCGCCGAACGCTTCTGGACGGTCTGCCGCGAGAGCGCGGCGCCCGCGCTGCTGCCCGCGCCGCCCCTGGAGGGCGCGACGGTGCGGCCGCTGCCGGACCACATGGACGCACTGCGGCGCCTGTCGCTGCGTACGGGATTCATCGCGCTGCCCGTCGCGGCCGCCGCGCTCGTCGCCGTCACCCTGGTCGGGAACCTCCTCGGCACCGGGATCGACTGGTTCGGGGTGCACCAGGCGGGGCTCGCCTCGTTCGTCGCCGCCGGGCTCTTCGCGGCCTCGCTGTCGATCGTCTACTTCCTCGAACTTCCCGCCACGCAGACGCCACGCGCGCGTAGCCCCCTCGAAGGGCTGCGCAGGCCGCGCACCGGCAGCGGCACCGACCGCGGCCGCACCGGCGCGATCCCGCTGCTCGTCGCCGCCTGCGCCGCGATCGCCGGGGCCATCGCGGCCTCCGTAGCGGTCGCCGTGCTGCACGCCAAGGACCTGGACGGCGGACCCGTCACGTACGGCCTGGTCGTCCTCGCGCTGACCGGCGGCACTGCCGTCGGCATCCGCACCGCACCGTCGCTGCTGCCCTCGCTCTCGCGCCGCAGGCTGCTCGCGCTCGCCATCGCCCTCACCGGCGTCGCGCTGCTCGCCGCGGGTCTCGTGCCCGACGTGACGACCGTGCTGCTGCTCCTGGCGCTCGCCGGGGTGGCCGCGGGCATCGCCGCGCACACCGGGCACGCACTGCTCGACCAGGAGGTCGAGGACTACCGCAGGGCGCGCACGACGGAACATCTCCAAGCGGTCGTACGCCTCTTCATCGCGCTCGGCGCGCTCATCGCCCCCGTGGTCGCGGCGGCGATCGGACCGCACCGCTTCGTCAACGGCAAGTTCGTGTTCGACCACGGAGGCGCCGCCTTCACACTGATGCTGGTGGGCGCGCTGCTCCTGCCGGTGGCCGCGCTGGTCCTCGCCAAGATCGACGACCGGCAGGGCGTGCCGCTGCGCCACGACCTGCGGGACGCGCTGCGCGGCGGCGACGATCCCGCGCAGGGGATCGCGGCCACGGGCTTCTTCATCGCCCTGGAGGGCGGCGACGGCGCCGGCAAGTCGACGCAGGCCGAGGCGCTCGCCGAGTGGATCCGGGCCAAGGGCCACGAGGTCGTCGTGACGCGCGAGCCGGGCGCCACGCCGGTCGGCAAGCGGCTGCGGTCGATCCTGCTCGACGTCTCGTCGGCCGGCCTCTCGCACCGCGCCGAGGCACTTCTGTACGCCGCCGACCGCGCCGAGCACGTCGACACGGTCGTACGTCCCGCCCTTGAGCGGGGCGCGGTCGTCATCTCCGACCGGTACATCGACTCGTCCGTGGCCTACCAGGGCGCGGGGCGCGATCTGTCCCCGACCGAGATCGCCCGTATCTCGCGGTGGGCGACGGCCGGGCTCGTGCCGCATCTGACGGTGCTGCTCGACGTGTCTCCGGAGGCGGCCCGCGAACGCTTCACCGAGGCGCCCGACCGACTTGAGTCGGAGCCCGCCGAGTTCCACGCGCGCGTGCGGTCCGGTTTCCTCACGCTCGCCGCCGCCGACCCGGGGCGTTATCTGGTGATCGACGCCGCGCAGGAGCCGGAAGCGGTCACGACCGTCGCCCGGCACCGGCTCGACCTGATGCTGCCGCTCTCCGAGGCCGAGGTGAAGGCACAGGAAGAGGCCCGCAAGGCCGCCGAGGAAGAGGCGCGCCGCAAGGCCGAGGAAGAAGCCGCGCGCAAGGCCGAGGAGGAGCGGGTCGAGCGCGAGCGCCAGGAGCAGCTCGCCAAGCTCCGCGCCGAGGAGGAGGAGCGCAAGCGCCGCGAGCTGGAGGAGGCGCAGCGCCGCGAGGCCGAACGGCAGGCGGAGGAGGCAAGGCAGCGCGCCGAGGAGGCGAAGCGCCGGGCCGAGGAGGAGCAGGCGCGACTGCTCGCCGAGGAGAAGGTGCGGGCGGCCGAGGAGGCGCGGCGCCGCCAGGAGGCGGAGGAAGAGGCGCGGCTCCGTGCCGAGGCCGAGGCGCGACGCCTCGAGAAGCAGCGCAAGGCCGAGGAGGCGCTGCTGCGGGCCGAGGAGGCGCGGCGGTTGGCTGCGGCTTCCGCGGCTGCGGCTGCTGCCGCTTCGAGTGCGGCGGCTTCTGCTCCGGCTCCGAAGCGTGCTCCGGCTCCGAAGTCGGCTTCGTCCGGCGCTCCTGCGGATGCGGATGCCGTGCCGGACAACGAGACGACGGTGCCCACTCCCGTCGTGAAGCCGGGTGCGTCCGCTCCGGGTGCGTCTGCCCCGGGTGCGGCCGACGAGACCGCGGTGCTCCCGCAGGTGCAGGACTCCTCCGGTTCGGAGGAGACCGAGGTGCTGCCGCAGCCGCCCGTGCCGGGTGCTGCGGACGAGACGGCCGTGCTGCCTTCCGTACAGGAGGACAAGGTGCCGCCGGGGTACTTCCGCGACGAGCGGCCTGCGTCTTCGCCTGCGCCTTCGCCGGACGGTGGCGGCGGGAACGACCGCACTCGTGAGCTGCCCCAGGTCGATGAGCACGGAGAGCCTGTTCAGCGCCCTCGCTCGGACTGGGCGGAGGAGACTCCGCTGGACGATCTGCCTTCGCTGGCGGACGAGTTGCTGGGGGAGCGGGACGAGGATGAGGACGGCCGGGGCGGCGGCCGGGGCGGCCGTGGGAGGAACAGGCGCTGAGGCGCTGAGGCGCTGAGCCTCACCGAGCAGCGAGCGGCCCGCGTTGTCAGTGGCGTGCTCCACAATGAATTCGACAGCGCGCGACGTACGACGCGGGAGCAGGGCGGAGGCGGTGACCGATGACCGTATGGGACGACCTGGTGGGCCAGGAGCGGGTGAGTGAGCAGCTCAGTGCCGCGGCCCGGGACGCCGACACGCTGGTGACCGCCGTGGCCGCGGGCACCCCGCGGCCCGAGGCGTCGAAGATGACGCACGCCTGGCTGTTCACCGGGCCGCCAGGCTCCGGGCGGTCCACCGCCGCCCGCGCCTTCGGTGCCGCGCTCCAGTGCACCAGCCCGGACCGCGCGCTCGGTGGGGCGCCCGGCTGCGGCTTCTGCGACGGTTGCCACACGAGCCTGGTCGGCACGCACGCCGACGTCGAAGTGGTGCGTACGGACCTGCTGTCCATCGGCGTCAAGGAGACCCGCGAGCTGGTCAGACGGGCCCAGATGTCGCCTGCGGGCGGCCGCTGGCAGGTCATCGTCCTGGAGGACGCCGACCGTCTCACCGAGGGCGCGGGCAACGTCCTCCTGAAGGCCGTGGAAGAGCCCGCCCCCCGCACCGTATGGCTGCTCTGCGCGCCCTCGCTCGAGGACGTGCTGCCCACCATCCGCTCGCGCTGCCGCCATCTGACGCTGCGTACGCCTCCGGTGGACGCCGTCGCGGACGTACTCATCCGCCGTGACGGCATCGAGCCCGATGTCGCCGCTGCCGCCGCGCGCGCCACCCAGGGACACATCGGCCGCGCCCGCCGCCTCGCGACCGACCCGCGGGCACGCGAGCGCCGTGCCGCCGTGCTCAAGCTGCCCATGCGCGTGGAGGACATCGGCGGCTGTCTCAAGGCCGCGCAGGAGCTGATCGACACGGCGGGCGACGACGCGAAGCAGGTCGCCGAGGAAGTCGACGTCAAGGAGACCGACGACCTGAAGGCGGCGCTCGGCGCGGAGAAGGGTGGCCGGATGCCGCGCGGCACCGCGGGCGTCATGAAGGACCTGGAGGACCGGCAGAAGCGCCGCAGGACCCGCACACAGCGCGACAGCCTCGACCTCGCGCTCATCGAGCTGACCGGTGTCTACCGCGACGTGCTCACCCTGCAGCTCGGCTCGCGCGTGGCACTGGCCAACACGGAGGTGCTCGACATGCTGGAGCGCCTGGCGCGCGGCACATCGCCCGAGTCCACGCTGCGCCGCATCGAGGCGATCGGCGCCTGCCGCACGGCACTGGAGCGCAATGTTGCGCCGCTGCTCGCGGTGGAGGCGATGACGGTGGCGCTGCGGGCGGGCTAGCTGGGGTGGTTGGCTGCGGGCGGGCTGGTTGACGGAGTCACCCGTACGGGCACTTTGTGTCACTGATCCAACGCATGGCGTTAGTCTCACGTGATGCGCATCAGAGGACTCCGCACCCCCGCGACCGCGTTCCTGGCCGCCGGACTGCTCATCTCCGGCTGCTCGGCCGGGAGCACGACGGCGGACGTGTCCATGGCCGCGCTGCCCCGCGCCACCCCGCAGGAGCTGACTCCGTACTACGAACAGAAGCTGAGCTGGCGCGAGTGCGGCGTCGCCGGCTTCGAGTGCTCCACGATCAAGGCGCCGCTGGACTACGCGAAGCCGGACGGCGAGGCGATCAAGCTCGCCGTCTCCCGGAAGAAGGCCACAGGACCCGGCAAGCGCCTCGGCTCGCTCCTGGTCAACCCGGGCGGACCCGGCGGCTCGGCGATCGGCTACCTCCAGTCGTACGCGGCCCTCGGTTACCCCGAAGAGGTCCGCGCCCAGTACGACATGGTGGCGGTCGACCCGCGCGGCGTGGCCCGCAGCGAGCCCGTCACCTGCCTCGACGGCAAGCAGATGGACGCGCACACGCAGACGGACGTCACACCGGACGACGAGCGCGAGACCGCCCAACTGTCGCTCGCCTTCAAGAAGTTCGCGGCGGGCTGCGAGAAGCGGTCCGGCGAGGTGCTGCCGCACGTCTCGACGGTCGAGGCGGCCCGCGACATGGACATCCTGCGCGCGGCGCTCGGCGACGAGAAGCTGAGCTACGTGGGCGCTTCGTACGGCACGTTCCTGGGAGCGACGTACGCCGGGCTCTACCCCGACCGCGTCGGGCGCCTGGTCCTGGACGGCGCGATGGATCCGTCGCTGCCGGCGCGTCGCATGAACCGTGACCAGACGGCGGGCTTCGAGACGGCGTTCCAGTCGTTCGCGAAGGACTGCGTGGGCCGGTCGGAATGCCCCCTGGGCACGGGGAGCGAGGCGGACGCGGGCAAGCGTCTCAAGTCCTTCTTCGACGAACTGGACCGCGCGCCGATCCCCACCGGCGACTCCGACGGCCGCAAGCTCGGCGAGGCGCTCGCCACGACGGGCGTGATCGCGGCGATGTACGACGAGGGCGCCTGGCCCCAACTGCGCACGGCGCTGGCCACCGCGATGAGGGACAAGGACGGCGCGGGCCTCCTCTCCCTCTCGGACAGCTACTACGAGCGCGACGGCGACGGGACGTACGCGAACCTCATGTTCGCCAACGCCGCCGTGAACTGCCTGGACCTCCCCCCGGCCTTCGATACGGCCGCCGACGTCGAGAAATCCCTCCCGGACTTCGAGAAGGCTTCCCCGGTCTTCGGCGAGGGCCTGGCCTGGGCCTCGCTGAACTGCGCGTACTGGCCGGTGAAGGCGACGGGTGAGCCGCACCGCATCGAGGCGGAAGGCGCGGCTCCGATCGTCGTGGTCGGCACCACACGCGACCCGGCGACCCCCTACCGCTGGGCCGAGGCCCTGGCCGACCAGCTCTCCTCCGGCAAGCTGCTCACGTACGAGGGGGACGGCCACACGGCGTACGGGCGCGGCAGCAAGTGCGTGGACGAGGCGGTCAACGCGTACCTGCTGGAAGGCAAGGCCCCGGACGACGGAAAGCGCTGCTCGCAGGGGTGACACGGGCCCGGGTGGGCCGCCCACCGGGGGTGTACGGAGCACCCCCGGAAACTGTGTAGACTTGGCGTCGCTGCTGATCGCACCATAGGTGCGGGACGCGTGCCGCCTTAGCTCAGATGGCCAGAGCAACGCACTCGTAATGCGTAGGTCTCGGGTTCGAATCCCGAAGGCGGCTCTGTAGAAGCCCCAGGACTCACTCGCCGTGACCTGGGGCTTTTGCTTTGCCTGGAGTGGTCCCGTTGTTCGGGGGGTTCAGCGGGCGTATGAGCCGAGGCCGATCAGGCAGTAGACGTATTCGTTGATGGTCGAGCCGTTGAGGGTGTAGCGGTACGAGAAGGCGTATTGGGTTTTTGGGTTGTCGTTGCAGCGGCTCATCTCTGACGTCATGGGGATCGTCTCGATCACCTCGTAGTGGGCGTCGGTTGCCGAGCAGGACACCTCCTCCACGTCGTTGACCTCCTGCGCTGTCGTGGAGTCCGGCAGCGTGCCGTTGAGGCAGGTTCCCGACTTGAAGGGGGTGGGGGCCTCGCTTGTGGGCGTGGCGGCGGATGTCGGGGTGGTGGCGGATGTCGGGGTGGTGGCGGGTGTCGGGGTGGCGATGGGGGGTGGTTCGGTGGTGTACGTGCTTTGGCTCGTCGCGGGGGTTGGGGCGGCGTTGTTGCCGTCGTCGTCCTCTCCCTGGTTCACGAGCAGGATGACGATGAGTACGGCGCCGATGGCGCCCAGGGACCCCAGGCAGCCGCGGGCGGTGGAGCCGGGTGGGCGGCCGGGCCGTGGGGCCGGCGATATGGGTTCAGACACCGGGTCAGTATGAGTCAGTGGGTTGCTGGAGTGGAGTGCTTTTCTAGAAATGTGCTCTAGGAATGGAAGGGTCCAGGGGTGCTCTAGGCTGGGTGGACCATGAGCCCCAAGCAGCAACGCGGTGAAGAGACCGCCGACCGACTCCTGGAGGCCGCGCTCCAGGTGTACGCCGACTCCGGCGAGCAGGGCGTGACCGTCGGCGCGCTCACCAAGGCCAGTGGTGTCAGCCTCGGCAGCCTCTACCACCACTTCGGCAGCGTCGACGGCCTCATGAGCGCCCTGCTGCTGCGCTGGCTCGGCCGTCTCCTCACCGAGCTCGGCGCTTCCGTGGAGCGTTCCCGTACGGCACGGACCGGTATCCGCTCCCTTGTGCGGGCCTACCTGAGGTTCATCCAGGAGAACCCGGACGCCGCCCGGCTCCTGCACTCCTCGTACGCCGACCGGCTCGGGATGACGCAGGCCTGGCAGATCCGTGACGCGCAGGAGGCCAGGCTGTCTCCGCTGACCGGCTGGATGCAGCAGCACGTCGACTCGGGTGAGGTCGCTCCGCTTCCCATGTCCTTGATCGAGGGTCTTGTCCTGGGGCCCGTCGTCGCGACCGCGCGCCGCTGGCTCGCCGGGTACGACGACGTCGATCTCGATCAGGCTGCGCGGCTTCTGCCGGAGCGGATTTGGCGGTCGATCGTTCCCTGAGGGCTGTCTGGCGGGGCGATCAGTGGCGTAGTGCCCTGCTGATTTCTGCCTTCGGGGTGCCGGAGAGGGAGCGGTTGCTGCGGGCTGTGGCGGACTTCGACTTGTCGGCGTCGACATTGGTGATGTTGAGGACTGCCGTGTCCAGGAGGTTGCCGTCGCCGTCGCGGAAGTTGACGGAGATGGTGTAGTCCGCCTTCTTGTCCGTGGTGTTGGTGGCCGTGATCTTGGCCGTTGCCCGGTCGTTCTCTGACTTGGTGGGTCCGTCGACCTTTACGTCGCCCTTCGCGTCCACCCCGTCCTTCACCTCGGCCATCTTGGACGCGGCTGCCTCCGTGGCGGATGCGACGGCTTCGCCCGCCTTGGCTGTGGCGGAGGCTGCCCTGTCCTTGACCTTGTCCACGTCGCTGTCCGAGCAGGCGGTGGTGGCGAGGGCGAGGAGGGCGGCGGTGGCTGCGGTGGTGGCGATGCGGGTGGCTTGGGTGTGGTTCATGCGGACCACCTTCGGGGTGGTGGGCTTTGGGCGCGAGGTGGGGCGGCCGTATGGGTCTCTGTGGGGTGTCGTTCGTTGCTGCCGTGCGGGTGCGGGTGCGGGTGCGGGTGCGGGGTCAGGGTGACGGTTGGTGGGGGAGCCCCGTTCCTGCGGCCGCTCTCGGGCCTGCGAGGATGCCGCGATGAGTGATGACGGTGTTGCCGCTTACGTTCGGTACGAGTCGCCCTCGCGCCATCCGCGCGGGCATTTCCCCGGGGTGTTCGTTCTCGTCAACGGGCTTGCCAGGGAAGGGAAGTTGACCCCGGAGCAGGAGCGGTTCCGGCGGGTCAACAACGACTGGTACGACGCCGCGTACCCGACCCCCTCGAAGGTGGACCCCACCGTCTACGACCCCGACGTCACGCCCGGCGCCGTCGCCTGGTTCAAGGTGACCGCCACTCATCTCATCGAGCGCCTGCCCGGCTATCTCGAGATTCTGGACGCGCACGGCATCGAGTGCCGGGTGGTGCGGTCATCGGATCCGGGGCGGGTCGTCTACGAGGACGAGTTCCAGGTCGTAGTCGTGCCGTACGAGGCGTAGGCAGCCTGCCGGGAGTTATGAGGATCCTGTCAGGCCGCTGTCCGTATCCGGTCAGGCCCGTACCGCCCCGCTTATGCTCGACGCCATGTGCGCTTTTGTCCTGGTCGCGGAGGATGACGAGAAACAGGCCGAGCTGGTCCGCCGCTATCTGGAGCGCGAGGGCCACACGGTCGCCGTCGTCCACGACGGGCGCGCCGCGATCGACGAGGTGCGGCGCAGGCCGCCGGACCTGCTCGTGCTCGACGTGATGATGCCGCGGGTCGACGGCCTCGGCGTCACACGCGTCCTGCGGGGTGGGAGCTTGAGCGGGGGCGGGAGTGGCGGTGGGGGTGGCTCCGTCGCCGGGATTCCTATTCTGATGCTGACCGCCCGGACGACCGAGGACGATCTGCTGCTCGGGCTCGATCTCGGGGCCGACGACTATCTGACGAAGCCGTACAGCCCGCGCGAGCTCATGGCCCGTGTCCGTACCTTGCTGCGGCGCTCCCAGGGCACGCACCATCCCGTCGTCGAGGGTGCCGAGGCAGTGCCGCGTGTGTTGCGGGTGGGCGGGCTCTCCGTCGATCCGGTGCGGCACGAGGTGACCGTCGACGGGCGGCTCGTCGAGTGCACTCCGGGGGAGTTCGAACTGCTCGCGGCGCTGGCCGCGGAGCCTGAGCGGGTGTTCACACGGCCCCAGCTGCTTGATCGTATTCATGGGTCGTCGGGGTACATATCGGTGCGCACCGTCGACGTACACGTACTGAATCTGCGCAAGAAGATCGAGGCCGATCCGCGCAGGCCGCGCCATCTCGTGACGGTCTTCGGCGTCGGGTACAAGCTCACGGGTGCGGCCTTCCGCGCGGCCCCCGGGTCCGCCGCCGGGCCCGCTCTCGGACCCGCCCCCGCCCCCGGGCCCGCCCTCGGACCGGCCCTCGGGGCGGCGGCACGACGTGGTGCGTGACATACCGTTCCGCAAGAGTCTGCTGCCCCGGCTGCTTGCGGTCTCCGTGCTCGTCTCCGTGGTCTCCATCGCCGCCACCGCCTGGCTCGCCGCGCAGACCACGTCCGGCGCGATCCGGCAGGAACAGGGGCAGGTACTCGCCGATGACGCCCGTGTCTACGACGAGTTGCTCGGTCTCGCGGCCGGTGCGCCGGGGTGGCGCGGCGCCGAGAAGACCGTGCGGGAGCTGGCCCGTCAGACCGGGCGGCGTATCGCCCTGACCACGCAGGATCGGGTGGTCATCGCCGATTCGCGGGGCGGGGGCGGCAAGGGTGTTGAGGGCGGTAAGGGGGCAGCCGGGGCCGAGTTGCCGGCCAAGGCCTCGGCCGTCGTCGATCCGCTCGCCGTCGACGGGGCGCTCACCGCCGGTGCGGGGAGCGCGGACGCGGAGTCCGGGGGCCAGGACCGTATCGATCCGCGCGCGGTCGGGCCCTTCCGCCTGCCGGGGTCGGAGCGGAAAGAGCTGGCGAAGGTGGCGGCGAGCGTCGTGGGCTGCATGCACGACCTCGGGGTTTCCGCCCATGCCGTCCAGGGGCCCAGTGGGCGGCCACGCGTCGAGGCCCCCAACGACCCGTCCCAGTTCCTGGACTCCAGCTGCCGCGACTATCGGCTCGACATGCCCACCCGTACCGAGAACAAGGCGCTCGAGCGGCTCAACGAGCTCACCAACGCGTGCCTGCGGCGCGGGGACGCCCCGCCCGTCAAGATCGGGCTCGACCTGACGTGGTGGCAGTCGGTGGGGGTGTTCGACCGTCAATCCGGGCGCTACATCCCCACGGAAAAGGAACCGCCCACGGAAACGGAAGCGCCCATCGATGCGGAACCGCCCACGGAAACGGAAGCGCCCACCGAAGCGGAACCGCCCACCGAAACGGAACAGCCCGCCAAGCCCGGCGACCGGGCCGAACACGGCGCCTCCCCGGTGCCGGACGCTCCTGCCAAGCGGCGGGGCACGCCTACCAGCGCCCCCGCGGAATCGCCGTACCCCACCGAGCCGTCGGGCGGAGTCAGCCGCATCGACAGCGAGTTCGACACCAAGACCGCCGCCTGCGTGGGCAGCGCCCGGCGCGAGCAGCTCGGTCCGTTCGTCTCCGCGCCCGCCCTCCTCTTCGTCACCAGCTCCGACGGTTCGCGCACCGCGGCGGCCCGCGCGGGCGAGAACTCGGGGTTCAGCCTCTCCGGGGCCAACACCACCCGGCTCGCGGGGCTTTCGGCGGGCATCCTCGCGGTGACCGTCGCCGTGACCGCCTTCGCCGCGAGCCGGCTGACCCGCCCGCTGCGGGCGCTGACCGCCGCGACGCAGCGCATGAAGACGGGTGAGGCGGCCGAACCCGTCACCGCGCGCTCGGCGGGATCGGCGGGGGAGATCCGCCAACTCGCCGACGCCTTCAACGACATGGCAGCCCACCGCAAGGCCCTGGAGGACCAGCGCCAGGCCATGGTGAGCGACGTCGCGCACGAGTTGCGTACGCCGCTTTCGAACATCCGCGGCTGGCTGGAGGCGGCCGAGGACGGCGTGGTCGCCACCGACCCGGAGCTGGTCTCCTCGCTCCTCGAAGAGGCCGTGCTGCTCCAGCACATCGTCAACGACCTCCAGGACCTGGCCGCCGCCGACGCCGGTACGCTCCGGCTGCACCGCGAGCCCGTGCACGCGTCCGACGTCGTGGACCAGGTCGCGGCGGCGCACCAGGCGGGTGCCGAGGCGGCGGGCGTACGGCTGAGCGCGACGACGCTCGGGGACCCCTGCTTCACGGCCGACCCGCTCCGGCTCCGCCAGGCCATCGGCAATCTCGTCTCCAACGCGATCCGGCACACTCCGGAGGGCGGCAGCGTGACGATCAACTGCCGCGCCACGCTCGACGCGGTGGTGGTGGAGGTCGCCGACACCGGTACCGGCATCAGCCCCGAGGACCTGCCGCACGTCTTCGACCGCTTCTGGCGCGCGGACAAGTCCCGTACGCGGGCGACGGGCGGCAGCGGGCTCGGCCTCGCGATCGTCCGGCAGTTGGTGGAGGGGCACGGCGGGACGGTGACGGCGCGGAGTACGCCGGGGGAGGGGGCGGTGTTCACGGTGCGGGTGCCGGCGGAGTGAGGGGCGCGGGGACGCGGGGGTGCGGGGACGTGGTGTTGCCGGGGCGCGGGGGTGCGGGGGGGGGGGGGGCCATAGGTGCGCGGTGTTACCGGGGGATACCATTCCGGGGGCTCATCGCGCGGCCCGCCCACGTGAGCGAATGGTGGGCGAATGGTGGGTGATCAGTGAGCACCTGGTGCCGGAATCCGGCGGCCGGAGGGTTCTGTTGGGACCCGTGGGGTGGTGCTTCCCGCATGGGTACGGTGGGGCTCGCGCGGCTGCTCACGTCCCGCGAGCATCTCAACTCCCCCATCCCGTAAGGGAGTTAAGAGTGCCTCGCAGAAACTGAGCGGGCCCGGCCGCAACGGTGACACTCCCCCGAGTTACGCGCTTGGCGCGAGTACCGGCGGGGCCGGGCCCGATGTTCTGATCCCATCAGGGCCCGCCAACCGATCGCTAACATGTGGCCAACGGTTGGCGGGAGATGGCGTGGACGTGCGGTGCGACGGGTTGCGGTTCGGGCTCCTGGGCGCGCCTGCCGTGTACGACGCCGAGGGCGAGCCGCAGCCCGTGCAGAGTGCCAAGGGCCGCGCCCTGCTGGCCGCGCTGCTGCTCGAACCGGGCAGGGTGGTTTCCGTCGACGCCCTCAAGGACGCGCTGTGGGGCGGCGCACCGCCCGCGTCCGCGCACGCCTCGCTCCAGAACCACGTGACGCGGCTGCGCCGGCTCCTGGACGACCCGGACCGGCTGCGGGCGGTGCCTCCGGGGTACCGGCTGCGGGTGGCCGACGGTGAGCTGGACGTACGGGTCTTCGAGCAGCTGGTCGCGCAGGCCAGGTCCGCGCATGCGGAACGTGACTGGGACGGCTGCGTGTCCGCCGCTTCCGGCGCGCTCGCCCTGTGGCGCGGCGCCCCGCTGGGCGGGCTGCCCGCGGACGCGGCGGGGCACGCGCTCGTGCCGCGCCTGGAGGAGGCGCGGCTCCTCGCCCTCGAACTGCGGTACGACGCGGAGTTGGCGACCGGGGCCGGCGGCCGAGGGCTCGTACCGGAGCTGGCGGAACTGGTCGCCGAGTATCCGCTGCGGGAGACCTTCCACCGGCAGCTGATGCTGGTACTGCACCGCACGGGCCGCCAGGCGGAAGCACTCGCGGTCCACCGCGAGCTGCGACGCAGGCTGGTGGAAGAACTGGGCGTGGAACCGGGCGCCTCGGTACGGGAAGCACACCGCGAGGTACTGCAGGAGCCTGCGGGGGCGGCGTTGGTGGGGGCTTCAGTTTCGGGTGGTGCGCTGGCGGGTTCGGGTTCGGGGGGTGCTCAGGGGGGCTCCGGTTCGGGGGGCGCTTCGGCGGGTTCCTGGGCGGGAGTTGCTCAAGAGAGTTCCGCTCCGGGGGTTGCCACCCCGGCGGGCACCGGTTCGGGGATGGCTCAGGAGGGTTCCGCTTCCAGGGTCGCCCCGGTGCCCTCCGCTACGAGGGCCGGCACGGCGGATTCCGGTCTGGAGTCCCCGGCTTTCGCCGGACCTATGTCCCTGGCTTCCGCTGGTCCTGTGTCTCCGGCTTCCGCCGGTTCGGAGTCGCAGGCTTTCGCTGGACCAGAGGCTGCGGCTTTCGCTGGCCCTGTGTCCCCAGCCTCCGCCGGATCGGAGCCCCCGGCTTCCGCCGACTCTGTGTCCGCGGCTTCCGCTGGCTCGGAGTCCTCTGCTTTCGCCGGACCCGCGTCCCCGGCTTCCGCTGGCCCGGAGTCGCAGGCCTTCACCGGACCAGAGTCCGCAGCCTTCCCCGGGCCCGCGTCCCCGGCATCCCCCGGCCCGGAGTCGCGAGCCTCCGCCGGACCAGAGTCCCCAGCCTCCACAGGCCCAGTGCCCCCACCCTCCACCACACCAGAACCCCCGACACCCCCCGCCCCAAGCCCCGCCACGCCTCCTCCCTCAGGCCCCACCACTGCGGGCCCCACCCCCGCGAGCCCTGCCGCCTCGGGCTCCACCGCCCCGAGCCCCGCCGCCTCGGGCCCCACCGCCCCGGGCCCCGCCCCCGCGGGCCCCACCGCCCCGAGTCCCACCCCCGCGAGCCCCACCGCCCCAGGCCCCACCCCCGCAAGCCCCCCGCGCCCCTCCACCCGCCCCGCCCAACTCCCGCCCTCCCCGCCCCACTTCACGGGACGCGAAGAAGTGGTTCGCTCCCTGGCGCGGCTTCTTGCGGGGCAGGGGGGCGGTGGCGGTGCGCTCGGCCCGGGGGGTGGGGTCACGCCGCCCGTCGCCGTTCTGTCCGGCATGGCGGGTGTGGGGAAGAGTGCCCTTGCCCTGCACGTGGCCCATCGGCTTCGCGAGCACTTCCCCGACGGGCAGCTCTACGTCAATCTGCGCGGCGCCACCCCCGGGATGACGCCCCTCACCCCCGGCCAGGCCCTCGCCGCCCTGCTCCGGGACCTCGGGGTCGAGTCGAGCCACAGCCCCGAACACCCGGACGCCGCAGCCGCTTTGCTCCGTTCGCTGCTCGCGCCCACCCGCACCCTGCTCGTCCTGGACGACGCGGCGACCGCCGCGCAGGTGCGGCCACTGCTGCCCGCGGGCCCCGGCTGCGCGGTCATCGTCACCAGCCGCTCTCCGCTCACCGCGCTCGACGGGGCGGGACGCTTCCCGCTGGATCCGCTCTCCGAGGGGGACAGCGCCGCCCTGCTGCGCGCCGCCTCCGGGCGCGCGGGGCTCGACGCGGGGCACCCCCTGGTCGAACTCGCGGGCCGCCTGCCGCTGGCCCTGCGGATCATCGCGGCCCGCCTCGCCGCCCGCCGCGCGCTCACCCCCGACGCCCTCGCCGAGCTCCTCACCGTCAGCGGCGGACGCCTGCACCACCTGGAGCACGACGACTTGAGCGTCCGGCGTTCGCTGGCCGTGGCTCTGGACGCGCTGCGTACTTCGGAGCGTGAGTCCGACCGGGACGCGGCCGCCGCCCTCGCCGCGATCGGTGCCCTTGACCTCCCGGCGTACGGAGTCCCGCTCGTCGCCCGCCTGTTGGGCGTGGAGGAGTGGCGCGCGGGAGCCGCACTCGACCGGCTCGTCGACGTCGCGCTCCTCGATGAGACGGCCTACGGCCGCTATGCCCCGCACGACCTCGTACGCGACTTCGCGCGGGAGGCGGCCCATCAGGACGGCGCGGGGGCGGCGGACGTCGTGGAATCGGCGCTGCGGTGGTACGCGGAGTCGGCGCGGCAGAGCCTGCTGGCGATCATGCCGGAGGGGCTCGACCGCGACGACCGCCTCGGGGACCTCCCCGACCACCTACCTGACCCCCTCCCCGACCACCCGCTGCCCCGGCACACCGCCGACGGCGGTCCGGGCGTCACCCATGGCTGTCCGGTTCCTGCCGTGCCGCCCATGTCCACCGACGACGCCTTCGCCTGGGGCGACACCGAGCTCGCCAACGTCATCGCCCTCGCCGACCGGCACGGCCGCGACTCCGCCCTCCTGCCCGTACTGGTCCGCTGCTTCTTCTCGTACCTCAAACGCCGTGGCCGCCTCGCCGAGGCGGACCTCCTGAACCGCCTCGCGGTGACCGCGGCCCGCCGCTGGAACGACACCGCGGCCGAGGCCCAGGCCCTCACCGACCTCGCGGGTCTCAACTACGTGTCGGGCCGCAGCGGCACGGCGCTCGACCTGATCGACGAGGCCCTCGACCTGTGGCGGAAACTCGACCGCAGGTCGTGCGTCCACCGCGGCGTCATGAACCGCGGTCTCCTCCTCGAAGCGCTCGGCCGCTACGAGGAGTCGGCCGAGGCGCTCGGCCAGAGCCTGGATCTCGCCAAGGCCATGGACGACCCGCTGAGCGAGGCGTTCGCCCTCAGCACGCTGGGCAACGTCTACGAGCACACCGACGCGCGCACCGCGATCTCCTACTACGAGCGGAGCCTGGCGATCGGCGAGACCCTCGGGCACGCCGGCCTGCGCCAGGAGGTCCTCTGCGACATGGGCAAGGCATACCTCGCCCTCGACGAACCGGACGTGGCGCTACGGCACTTCGAGGAGAGCCTGCGCATCCACGGCGAGGCCGAGGACTGGCACAACGAGTCCAAGGTGCGCCTCGGCATGGTCCGCGCCCTGCGCGAGACGTCCCGCACGCGGGACGCGGGGCGCGAGTGCGACGACCTCCTGGAGCGTGCGGAGCAGCGGGCCGACGCCCACATGGCGGGTCTGGCCCGCCATCAGCGTGGGCTTCTGCTGTACGGGGAGGGGCGCGCCGAAGAGGCGTACGCGCAGTGGAAGTCGGCGCTCGCGTCGCTGGACGGCACGGACAGCAGCGAGGTGGTCGGGGAGCTGAAGTGCCTGCTCGCGGGAGCGGGCGCGGCGACGAGCGCGGGCGCGGGCGCGGAGGCGGGCTGATCCGGCTGCTTGCCGGGCGCTTGAAACAGCCCGCCCCGAGGGCTACTTCGCGTCCGCGTAGCACTCCACCACAGCCACGGTGAACGGGAATCGCACCGGTGTCTCGCCGAACGCGATGCGCCCCGCCAGGTCCCCGGCCGCGCGGATCGCCGCCGTGACCGTCTCGGCCTCCTCCTGCGGGCAGTGCACGATGACCTCGTCGTGCTGGAAGAAGACCAGCTCGGCGCGGAGTCCCGCCGCGGCGATGGACTGACGCAGCGCGGCCAGCATCAGCAGGGCCCAGTCGGCCGCGCTGCCCTGGACGACGAAGTTACGGGTGAAGCGGCCACGGGCGCGGGTGTTGCTCGACGCGTACCCAGGAGTGAACTCACCGTCCTGGGACGGCAGTTCGGCGACCGGGTCCTCCTGCGGGATGCCCGCCTCGTCGAAGTCCCCCGCTCCGGCCGCCGGCGGACTCGTCCGCCCCAGCCAGGTCCGTACGAGTCTGCCCTCCTCGCCCGCCTTCGCCGCATCGTCGACGTACGCGACCGCGGCGGGGAATCTGCGGCGCAGTGCCGCCAGGTTCTTCAGGCCGTCGCCCGACGTCTGCCCGTACACGGCGCCGAGCAGCGCGATCTTGGCGTGGTCGCGGTCGCCGGAGAACGCGCGGTCCGAGAGGCGCGTGTAGAGATCCTCGTGGCTGCCTGCCACCTCCATCAGGCCCCGGTCTCGGGAGATCGCGGCGAGGACCCGCGGCTCCATCTGGTCCGCGTCGGCGACGACGAGCCGCCAGCCGGGGTCGGCGACGACCGCGCGCCGGATGATCTTGGGGATCTGCAGCGCACCGCCCCCGTTGGTCGTCCAGCGCCCGCTGACGGTGCCGCCCGGCGTGTACTCGGGCCGGAAGCGGCCGTCGCGCACCCAGTCCTGCAGCCAGCTCCAGCCGTGCGCCGTCCAGATCCGATACAGCTTCTTGTACTCGACGAGGGGCCGCACGGCCGGGTGGTCGAGCTCCTCAAGCTCCCAGCGCCGGGTGGACTTGATCCTGATACCGGCCTGGGCGAAGGCCTTGATCACGTCGTTCGGCAGGTCGGGGCGGACGCGGCGGCCGAAGGCGGCGGAGATCTCGTCGGCGAGGACGGCCAAGCGGCGTGGTTCGGCCGCGCCCGCGTTCCTGCCGCCGCCCGCGTACCGCTCGCCGAGGAGCTCCGTGAGCAGGGCGTGGTGGACGTCGGCGCGCCAGGGCAGGCCCGCGACGTTCATCTCGGCGGCCACCAGCATGCCCGCCGACTCGGCCGCCGTGAGCAGCCGCATCCTGCCGGGGTGCTCGGCGGCCTCGTGTCTTCGCTGCTGCGCGGCATACACCTCCAGGAGGGCGTCGAAGGGGAGGGACGTCACGGGGGAGGGCTCGAAGAGGGAGTCCTGGGCGCCGGGAGCTGCCGCTCTGGGAGGCGGATCGTTCGGTACGGGGGCGTTGTGCAGCCGCGCCCAGGCGGCCGCGGCGGAGCGGGGCTCGCCGAGGCGGCCCTCGTGACCGAGGAGGAGGAGCTCGGCGTCCTCGATGTCGTAACACCGGTTCACCCGGACGCCCGCCGCGAGCAGCGGGGGATAGATCTCGGCGGTGGACCGCCAGACCCAGCGGCTCGCGTCGGGTCTCTCGCGCACGGCCCTGGCGAGGTCCGGCTCGTGCAGGACGGGGCCCGAGGGCAGGCCGTCTTCCCCGAGGGGGGCGAGGGTGGCGCCTCCGGCCTCGGTGGCGGCGAGGGCCCACCTTTCGGTCATGCGGTCGAGTGTGGCAGCAGGCACTGACAATGGGGGTGAGGGCTTTTGGGTGGGGGCGGGCTGGGGTGGGGCTGCGGGGTTGCGTGGCTCGGGGCGCCCTTGCCGGTGGGTCGGCGGTGGTGGGGCCTGCGGGTCTCCCCTGCCGCGCGCCCCACGTCCGGGCGCTCCGACATGCGAGGGGCGCCCGGCGCTGCGAGGCTCGAGGCCATGAGAGTGGCCCTTGCGCAGACCGACTGTGTCCTCGGAGAGGTCGACGAGAACCTCGCGGACGCCCGGGAGCAGGTCGGCCAGGCGGCGGCGCAGGGTGCCGACCTCGTCGTCTTCCCCGAGCTGAGTCTGCACGGGTACCACTTGGGCGGCCTGGAACGTGACACGTCGCTGGAAGCGAGGGACCGCCGCCTCCTGGAACTTTCCACCGCGGGGCCCGACGTCATCGTCGGCCTGCACGAGCACACGAGCCTGCGCGCGTACAACACGTCCGCGTACTACTCGGGCGGCCAACTCCTGCACGCCCACCGGAAGTTGTACCTGCCGAACTACCTGGCCTGGGAGGAACGCAAGCACGTCAGCCCCGGCCAGCACCTGCGTGCGTACGACCTGCCGGGCGGGCACGGTCGCGCCGCGACGCTCGTCTGCAACGACGCGTGGCAGCCGGTGCTTCCGTGGCTGGCCGTGCAGGACGGTGCCGAGGTCATCATCGTCCCCACGAACAGCGCGGCGAGCCTGGATCCCGAGGCGATGGACACGGGCCTGTACTGGGACACGCTGCTGTCCTACACGGCCCGCATGCTCCAGTGCTGGGTGGTGTTCGTGAACCGGGTCGGGAACGAGAACGGGGCGTCGTTCTGGGGCGGTTCGAGGGTGGTGGACCCGCGGGGGACGGTGGTGGCGCAGGCGCCGAAGTGGGAGCCGGGCCTTGTGACGGTGGACATCGACGTCCACGAGGCGCGGCGGCATCGGCGGGCGGTGCCGCTTGTCGCTGAGGCGCGGCTGGGGTTGATCGACCGGGAGGTACGGCGCTTGATCGATGAGGGGGGTGACAGCTGAGGGGGCCTTGCGGCCGGCCGGGCGGTGTCTTGTGCGGTCCCTGCTTGCCGCCGCCCTGCCTTTCCCTTCTCACCCCGTGGCCTTACCTCCACGAACGGGCCTTTCCCGCCCACCCGCCCGATTGCCCCGCGGTCTTTCCCCTGGACGAACGAGCTTTCCCGCCCACCCGCCCGATTGCCCGGGGTGGGGCCTCACCTTCGCCGTGTCCCCATCACCCCCACCCCCACCACCGCACACACCCCCACAGCCACCCCCACCACCCCCCACGGCACCACCAACACCCCCGCCGGTGCCGAAAGCCGTGACAGGCCCGCGCTCAGCGTGCCCAGGTTGAGCAGCGTCACCGCCAGGCCCAGTGCCGCGCCCACCCCCACCGCCAGCAGTGACTCCCCGGCTATCACCAGCCGCACCTGGCCCTCCGTAGCCCCGGCCATCCGCAGCGAGCGCAGTTCAGGGCCCCGTACCGAAGTCGCCATCAGCAGCGTTCCCGCCAGGGAGATCGCCGTGTAGATCAGCGCGATACCCAGCAGTACCAGCAGCCCAAGACGCGTCTGCGGCTTCGTCGCCGGGTGCGTGGCCGCGAGCCACTCCTCCGCCGTCCGCACCCGGAGGCCCTCGCCCCCGCCGGCGAACCTTTCCCGCAGCGCCCCCGCCACCTCGTCCCGGTCCGCCCCGTCCCGCAGCCCCACGTCGATGCGGTCCACCGCCGCCGCGGCCCCCGCAGCCCCCGCATTCGCCGACGTGACGTACGCCCCGTTGTCCCCGGTCCCCCGCGCCAGCACCGCGACGATCCGCAGCCGCGCAGGCCTGCCGTCCCCGAGCCAGACATCGACCCGCTCGCCCACCCGCCGCCGCTCCCACTCCTCGTTGACGACGATCGACCGGTCGTCGAGATCGCGTACGTCCCCCGCCACCACCGGAAGCCGCGAGACCGAGGCGTACGCCGCCGGATCGCTCACGGCCCGCGCGTCCGAGCGGATCAGCGCCGTGCCTCCCTCCTCCCGTACGAACACCGCGGTGGAGGCGGACGACGCGGCCACCGCCACCCCGTCCACCTTCCCGGCCCCCACCCCCACCTCCGCTGGGGTCAAGTCCTCGCCGGTCAGGACCAGTTCGGCACCAGTCCGCTCCCGCGCCTCCTCCGCCCTCGCCTCGCCCACCGTCTCCGCCGAGCCCAGCAGCGAGCCCGCGAGAGCGACCGTCACCAGGACCGGCGCCGCGACGGCGGCGGTGCGCCGCACGGACGCGGCGGAGTTCTCGCGGACCAGGAGCCCGATCGCGCCGGGAAGACGGACGGCGCGCAGGACGGGACGTACGAGTAGCGGAGTGAGCGCGGCGAGTGCGGTGATCAGGATCATCGGCTGGGTCGTGTACGTCTTCCGCTTCAGCAGCGCGGACGGATCGCTCCACAGCGTCCAGGCCAGCAGCCCGACCCCCGCCGCCAGCAGCACGCCCCCCACGATCCGCCGGCTCCACGGCATGACCCCGGTGTCGACGGACGCGTCCCGCAGCGCCTCGACGGGACCCACGCGCCCCGCCCGCCGCGAGGCGATCCACGCCCCCGAGAAGGCCACCGACACCCCGACCCAGAACGCGAGATGGTACGGCCAGACCGCCCCGCCGATCCCGAACCACTCCGGAGCGATCTCCGCGTCCACCAGGGCTTCGGCGAGCAGCGGCGCGCCCCAGGCCCCCAGCGCGCAGCCCGCACCGGAGGCCGTGACCCCCACCGCGAGCGCCTCGGCGAGCAGCGTCCTGCGTACCTGCCCCGGAGTCGCTCCGGCCATCCGCAGCAGCCCGAACTCCCGCCGCCGCAGCGCCACGACGAAGGCGAAGGTGGACGCGGTGACGAACACGGACACGAACGCGGACACCCCGCCCGCCGTCCCCAGGAACGAGTTCACCGCAACCAGCGCCTCCGCGTCCCGCCCCGGCTCCGGATCGGCGAGCCGCCGGTCGCCCCCGGTCAGCACGCGGGCCCGTTCCCCGACGACTTCCCGCACCGCCCCGACCGGAGCGTCCACGCCCACCGCGTCCCTCTTCGCCCCGTCAAGGCGGACGGGGCCGAGGCGTCGAAGCTCGCGCAGAAGTTCGATATCCACAGGGTGTGGATGAGCGAGCGGCTTCGATACGTGTGCGGTGTCGGGGCCGCGTTTCACCGGGACGGTCAGAGTGTTCTGCCCCATGACGACCACGGGTGACGCGGCGAACCGCACGGGCTCCCGCTCCGGCGCGCTGAACGTCGAGGCGAGCCCGAGCCCCATCGCGGCGGTGAGGGCCACGCCGAGCGCGACAGCGACGAACGCGCCGAGAAGGCCGGCCCAGCGGGTACGAAGGGAAGCGAAAACCATCACCGCCCCACCACCTCGCCCCAACAGGAACCACTACCGCCGCCGGAGCCGCTGCCGTCACCCAAGTCGGCGCCGCCGCCCAAGCCGGTGCCGCCCTCCGAGCCGCTGCCGTCACCAAAGCCGGTGCCGCCCTCCGAGCCGGTGCCGCCACCCAAGCCGGTGCCGCCGCCCGAGCCAGGGCCACCGCCCAAGCCCGGGCGAACCGAGCCAGGCCTGCCCGACGCGAGGTCGCCCGGGTCAAGGTGGCCGGGCTCTGGACTGCCCGACGCAATGCCATCCTGCTCAAGGCCACCTGGCCCCAGGCCGTCCTGCTCAAGGCCACCGCCTGGCCCTAGGCCACCCGAGGCAAAGCTTCCCGCTGTAAAGCCACTTGGCTTATGGCTGCCCGACGTAAAGCCGCCAGGCTCTGGGCTACCCGCTTCAAGCCCACCACGCCCCCGGCGACCCGACTCAAGTCCCGCCATTCGTCGAGCCACCTCCTCCGCATCCGGCGCGAGCACCTCGTCCGCCACCCGGCCGTCCACCAGGAACACCACCCGGTCCGCATGCGACGCCGCCACGGGATCGTGCGTCACCATCACGGTCGTCTGGCCTTCCGTATCCACCAACTCACGCAGCAGCGACAGCACTTCATGGCTCGTCGTCGTGTCCAGCGCGCCGGTCGGTTCGTCGCCGAACAGCACCGCGGGGCGCGTGACGAGCGCCCGTGCCAGCGCCACCCGTTGTTGCTGGCCGCCCGAAAGCTCCCCAGGCCGATGCCGGGCGCGGTCGCCGAGGCCCACCCTGCCGAGCGCGTCCGCCACCTCCGTACGCGAAGGCCTTCGCCCAGCGAGCCGCAGGGGCAGGGCGACGTTCTGGGCGGCGGTCAGTGACGGGAGGAGGTTGAAGGACTGGAACACGAAGCCGATACGGCCCCTCCGCAGCAGCGTCAGCCGCCGCTCGCTCAGCTCCGTCAGCTCCGTGCCGCCCACCTCGACCGTCCCGGACGTCGGCCGGTCGAGCCCGGCGGCGCACTGCAGCAGCGTCGACTTGCCGGAGCCGGACGGCCCCATGATCGCGGTGAAGGTACCGGCACGTATCGCGAGGTCGACGCCGTCGAGGGCGGTCACGTCACGGTAGAGGCGGCGGACGGCGGTGAGCCGTACGGCAGTTGAGGTCATGCCGCAAGCCAACCGCCCGCCGCCCCGCCGGGCACGACCACTGGGGGGCGTCCTGGGGGTAGGGCCAGCCATACCCTTGACGTATGGATGATCCGGTGACCGATGTGACAGAGGTGATCGACAAGGCGTTCGCGGCAGCGCTGTACGCGGACGGCGACGAGGGCCTCGACACCGGCGCGTCCCTCCTCGCGGCCGCCCCCGATGCCGACGCGGAGCTGTGGCGCAGGGGCGAGGAGCTGGTGCGCCGGGCGTGGGAGCGGGGCTGGCAGCCGGCGGATGTCATACGGATGGTCGGACGCGCCCAGGACGACGTCGCCCACGGCACGGACCGTGCCCACCAGACGCAGCTGGCCGCCGAGCTGATCACGACCGAGACCAGGCGGTACGGCGACACGCTTCCGCCCCGCTGGAACGCGCAGCTGGCCGAGCTCGCCCCGCAGGACGGCCCGAAGTCGGACCGTGCCTCGCAGGACGGCCCGAGGTCGAACCGCGCCGCTCAGGACGGCCCGAGGTCGAACCGCGCCGCTCAGGCGGGACCGAGGCTCGACCGTTTCTCCCAGGCCACCGCCACCCTCGCTCTCTACCGCCTCCTCCTGCGCCTCCCCGCGATCGAGCCGGTGGGGCCCGCCCCCGGCGCCCCGCTGCACGCGCCCCCGCCGCCCGGCCACGAAGAGCCCCGCATCCTCACCCGTATCCGGGCGCTCCTGGCGAAGGCCGAGGCCACGGGGTTCCCCGAGGAGGCGGAGGCGCTGACCGCCAAGGCGCAGGAGCTGATGGCCAGGCACACCATCGACGAGGCCCTGCTCGCGTCCCGTACCCACGCCAAGGACACTCCTGGCGCCTGCCGCATCGGCGTGGACGCCCCGTACGAGACGGCGAAGGCGATCCTCTTGGACGCGGTGGCCACCGCGAACCGCTGCCGCGCGGTGTGGAACGAGGCGTACGGATTCTCGACCGTCGTCGGTTTCGAGCCCGACCTGGAAGTGGTCGAACTCCTCCACACCTCCCTCCTCGTACAGGGGACGGCGGCGATGACGAAGGCGGAGGCGGGGCAGCGGGCGGGCGGCCGGAAGCGTACGAAGACGTTCCGTCAGGCTTTCCTGCTGGCTTACGCGAACCGCCTCGGTGCGCGGCTCGCCGCGGCGGCGGAGGACGTCGCCGTGGAGTCCCCGGAGGCGGGGGAGCTGTTGCCCGTCCTGGCTGCCCGGGATGTGGCCGTCACGTCCCACGCCGAGCGGATGTTCCCCGAGACGAGTACGGCGCGGGTGCGGGGTGTGTCGGACCGGGAGGGGTGGACGTCCGGGACGGCGGCGGCGGACGAGGCGCAGGTGGCTCCGAGGCGCCGACGCCTCGCCTGAGCCGTCACGCCCCTCCCCAACGCCACCGGCAGCGCGCCCCCGCCGAACAGGCCTCGCCCGTAGTCGGCCCCGCACCCACACACGGCCGGCTCCACAGCGCACCACGCGCCCGCAGCCGACCCGGCCCCGCACCCACACACGCACCGCCCCCGCACCCACCCACGGCCAGCACCGCCCCCGCCCCCCGAAGCCCCCCACCCAAGCCAACCCAGCCCGATATGCCCCGTATCATCACAGAGTGACCTGGCTTCGAGCGCTGAAGGAGACCAGCCGCTCGGGGCTGACCGTCGAGCGGAAGCGGCTTGAACCCCTCATCGCCCTCCGCGGCGCAGCCGGCCTCGCCGTCGTCATCGGCGTCAGCCTCACCCTCTTCGGACCAGCCGTAGCCGCCAGCTCGGCCTTCGGTGCCTACCAGGCCGCCATCGCCACCTTCCAACGCAGCTGGCGCCCCCGCCCGGAACTGGCCCTGGCCTCCGGCACGAGCCTCGCCATCTCCACCTTCCTCGGCTACCTCACCGGCTCCCACACCCTCCTCTTCCTCGCCCTCCTCGCCCTCTGGACCTTCCTCTCGGGCCTGAGCTGGGCCGCGGGCCCGACCATCGGCATCATCGCCTCCTCCAACGTCGCGATCATGCTGGTCACGGTGACCCTCCCCGGCTCCCTCGCCGCCGCGGCCGGCCACGCCGCGATGATGGTGGTGGGCGGCGCCGTCCAGGCCGCCCTCGTGGTCCTGTTCCCCGTACGCAGATGGGGCGCCCAACGCGACGCCCTCGCCGACGCCCTCGCGGCCGAGGCCGATTACGCCCGCCGCCTCCGCCACGACCCCCACGCCGACTTCGACCCCGAACCCCTGATGGCCGCCCGCGACGCGGCGACCATCACCCCGCGTCAGGCCCGCACCCGCCCCGCCGAACTCCACGGCGCCCGCGGCGTGGCGGAACGCATCCGCCCGGTACTCGCCTCCCTGGCCGACCCCGCGGTGGGCGTACCGGAAGAAGGCCCCGAACGCGACCGCGTACGCGAGATCCTGGCCGCGGCGGGCGCGATCCTGGACGCGGCGGCGAGGGCCATCCGGCACGGCGAACCCGTCAAGATCCCACCCGCGGCCATGGCGACCCTCCGGACCCCGGACACCGGGGCCATCCTCACCGGCCCGGCGCAAAGAGCGGCGAAACGCCTGGCGGCACTGCTGCGCGACGTGGTCGAAACAGCGGGCAGACCCCCCACAGAAGCCCCCCAGCCCTCACCCGCGCCCCCAATTCCAACTCCAACTCCAACCCCCCTCCTCCGCCCCACCCTCCCCGCCCTCCTCCCCGCCGCCCTCCGCGCCATAAGAAGCGAGCTCCGCCGCCGCCACGAATCCCCCGTCACCCGCCACGCGATCCGCGTCACCGCGGTGGCCGCCGCCGGGTACCTCCTGGGCACCTGGCTTCCTCTCGGCCACGGCTACTGGGCCCCCATGGCCTCCGTGATGGTGATGCGCCCGGACTTCTCGCAGACGTACTCCCGCGCGGTGGCCCGCTTCGGCGGCACCCTCGTCGGGGTGGCCCTCGCCACGGGACTCGTCCAGCTGGCGGACCCCGGTACCGAACTCTCCGCGGCACTCGCCGTGCTCTGCGCCGGGATGATGTACCTGCTGATGCGCACGGGCCAGGTCGCCGCCCAGGCCTGCGTCGCCGCGTACGTCGTGTTCCTGCTCGGCATGGGCGGCGAGCAGTGGACGCAGACGGTGCCGGAACGCGTCGTCCTCACCCTCCTCGGCGGCGTCCTCGCGATGATCGCGTACGCCGTGTACCCGGCCTGGGAGACCCCGCGCCTGCGCAACCGCCTCGCCGACTGGCTGGTCGCGGACGGCCGTTACGCCGCTGCCGTCGTCAGCCGCTACGCCGACCCCGCGGGCAGCTCCTGCCCGGACGTCCGCGAGGCGCTCCTCGCCGCCCGCGACGCCCGCATCGCCTGGCAGGAAGCCTCGGCCCGCGCCAAGAACGAGCCGGTACGTCACCGCGGCCTCTCCCGCGCCGCTGCCGCCGACGCCGAGGACGCCCTCGCCCAACTCGGCCGCGTGGCCATGCTGATGGAGGCCCACCTCCCGGACCGCGACGCCACCCCCGTCCCCGCGGCCGCCCGCCTCGCGGAGGCCCTGCGCAAGTCGACCGAGGACGGCGCGAAGGCCGTACGTGAGCGCCGCGTCCCGAAGTGGGAAGCCGTGCGCAAGGCTCTCGACGAGTGGGACGGCGAGGGCGTCCCCGACCGGGTCGTACGCAGGGGAGCGGGCCTCCTCCTCGCGACCCTCGAAGAGCTGTCGGACGCCCTGGACACGGCACCACCGCCCATGCTGGTGGACGGCTCAGAAACAGCCACACAAACGGACACGGCCGTACTGAAGGAAAAAGACAGCAACGGGCCGCAGGACCCCGATCAAGGTCCCACGGCCCGCTGACCGCATCACGCCCAGAGAAAGCCGCGCCAGCTCCTCAGGACTGCGGAAGCCCCGCCGTAGGCAGCCCCTCCGGCAGCTTTCCGCCCTTGGTCCTCGTGAACTGATCCTCGCCCGCGCCCTGCCAAGAGACCGTCATCGACGTGCCGTTGACCGACTCGACCGTGCCCTCGGTGCGGTCCGAGTCACCCTTGGCGCACTTCAGCTTGATCGCATCGCCACCAGCGGTCCCACTGCACAGGACGTTCTCCCCGAGCAGCGTCGCCTGCTTCCCGGCGATGACCAGGGCCAGCGGATTCCCGTCGGCGGTGGCGACCCAGCTGCCCTCGGAGCTGCCGTCCCCGGCACCGGAGTCCGCACCGGAGTCCGCACCACCCTCGTCCGGCGTCTCGGACCCGTCGGCCCCGGCGGAGGAACCCGCCGAGCTCGACCCCTTGTCCTTGCCCTCGTCCCCGTTCCCGTCGCCGCCGTCACTGCTGCAACCGGTCAGGACAAGGGCGGCGACAAGACCCGCCGCCGCGGCACCGATACGTACGTTCCGGACGTGCGTGCGCACTGAAGTCCCCCTACATGAAGCTGTATGACGCTCGGATCAGGTCAGTGAAATCGCGCGCCAAGCTACCAGGACGACTTGCGCACCCCGGGGAGGAATCCGGCGTGCGCTTGGTCACGCAGCTTCACCCTGGAGAGGCCGAACTTCCCCACGTATCCGCGCGGGCGACCGTCGACGCTGTCCCGGTTGCGTACGCGCGTCGCGCTCGCGTCCCGCGGCTGCCGCGCCAACTCGGCCTGGGCGGCATGCCGTTCGGCCTCGCCGGTCGAGGGGCTCCGGAGAATCTCCTTCAGCTCGGCCCGCCGCACGGCGTACCGCGCGACGACCTCGCGCCGCTTCTCGTTCTTCGCGATCTTGCTCTTCTTGGCCATCAGATCCTCACCCCGCGCGCACGGATCCTGGCGACGGCGGCCTCGACGCCGATGGAGTCGACGGTCTTGATGCCCTTGGCGCTGAGCCGCAGCCGTACGAAGCGGCCCTCGCTGGGCAGCCAGTACCGCTTGCGCTGGACGTTGACGTCGAACCGGCGTGACGTACGCCGGTGCGAGTGGGAGATCTGGTTGCCGAAGCCCGGCGTGGCGCCGGTCAGCTGGCAGTGGGCGGACATGGTGACGCACCTCTCGGTCATGGGGAGGGGCTCCCCTGCGGAACCGTTTTGAAAACGGGATTCATTTTCATACACTAGCGGCATGGCTCGCAACGAACTCCGCCCCGTCATCAAGCTCCGGTCCACAGCCGGCACCGGCTACACGTACGTGACCCGCAAGAACCGCCGTAACGACCCCGACCGCATGACGCTGCGCAAGTACGACCCGGTCGTCGGGCGCCACGTCGATTTCCGAGAGGAGCGCTGACCGTCATGCGCAAGGACATCCACCCGCCGTACGGCCCCGTCGTCTTCCGTGACAAGTCCGCCGGCTTCGCCTTCCTCACCCGGTCCACCGCGACCAGCGAGAAGACGGTCGAGTGGGAGGACGGGCGCACCTACCCCGTCATCGACGTCGAGGTCTCCTCCGCGAGCCACCCCTTCTACACGGGCACGGCCAAGGTCCTGGACACCGCGGGCCGCGTGGAGCGCTTCGAACGCCGATACGGCGCGCGATGAGTGAGATGAGCGAGACGGGCGGGATGGGGGAGACGAGAGCGATGGACATCGCGATCGTCGGCGGTCTCCACTCCGACGCCCGCAAGGAAACCGTCGAGCGGCTCCTGGCCGCCGTGCCGGGGAGCGTGGCGCTCCACCACGACCTGGCCACGGCCGTGCGCGGCACCGTCGTGCGTACGGTGCGCGACGCCACCGGAGTGCTCTCCACCGGCGAGGCGCCGCTGGTCAACGACTGCGCGTGCTGCGCCCTGCGCGAGGACCTGGTGCCCGAGCTCGAACGGCTCGCGGACTCCGGCCTCACGCGGCTCGCGGTCGTCGAGCTGTGGGACTCCGTCGAGCCCAAGGCGATGGCGGAGGTCATCACGGCGCACGGGCACGAGGGGCTGCGGCTCAGCGGCGTGATCACGGCCGTCGACCCGGCACTCCTCCTGCCCTACCTCGGCAACGGCGACGACCTCATGGAGGCCGGGCTCGCCGCGGCCACCACGGATCAGCGCACGGTCGCCGACACCTGGGCCCGCCAGCTCGAGTACGCCCCCGTCCTCGCCGTCGCGGATTCCCCGGACGCCGACGACGAGGACCGCGCCCTCCTCGCCCAGCTCCACCCGACCGCCCGCCAGGTCCCGATCAGCGGTCATGGGGACCTGGCGGCTGCCGCGCTCGCCGGATTCGACGTCGAGGCGGCGGCCGCGGCCCAGCATCCGTCCTGTGCGCTGCTGCCGACCGACGCCGACGAGGCGGGGGTCGCCACCCTCGTATGGCACCGGGACCGGCCCTTCCACCCGGAGCGGCTCTATCAGGCCCTGGAGGACCTGACCTGTGCGGCGGCCCGCAGCCGCGGGAGGTTCTGGCTGGCCGACCATCCGGACACGCTGCTCGGCTGGGACGCGGCGGGCGGTGCGCTGTGCGTGGAGAGCGCGGGGCCCTGGCTGGCCTCGCTGCCGGACGCCGCCTGGGAGATGGTGCCGCCGGTGCGCCGCGCCGCGGCCGCGCTCGACTGGCATCCCGAGCACGGCGACTGCTGCCAGCACCTGGTGTTCACGTCGCCCGGCCTGGACCGCGAGGGGCTCGAAGAGGTCCTGGAGTCCTGCCTGTTGACCGACGAGGAGTACGCCGCGGGACGCGACGCCTGGAAGCACCTGCCCCCTGCCTTCGACACCCTCCTGGAGGTCTGAATGTCCCCCCGTAAGCCGTCCGGCCGCGAACAGAAGCCACGTCCCAACCCCCTGGACCAGGCGAAGATCACGTACATCGACTACAAGGACACGGAGCTGCTCCGGAAGTTCATCTCGGACCGCGGCAAGATCCGCAGCCGCCGGGTCACCCGTGTGTCTGCCCAGCAGCAGCGGCTGCTGGCCAGGGCGATCAAGAACGCCCGGGAGATGGCGCTGCTGCCGTACGGCTCGGGCTCGTCCCGCTGAGGCATGGATCGCAATAGGTAGGCGTTTCCCTACGCTTGACTCGTAGGGAAACGCCTACCTATTGTCGGGGATGGGCGGTTGGTTTCGTGCCCGGCTCCGACGGCAACGGTTGGATGCTGCTGACGGAGAAGGAAGGCTTCTGACGGCCATGGTCACCACCGGCGAGCGCCAGGGTTCACAAGCGGCCCCGGGCCAGGACCACCAGCACGAGGTCCAGTACGAGGACCAGCTCTTCGCCACGCTCGCCAACGGCACCCGGCGCGAAGTCCTCCGCCTCCTGCGTGACGAGGGGCCGCAGCCCGTCCAGGCGCTCGCCGACCACTTCGACATGCGCCGCCCCAGCCTCTCCGAGCATCTGAAGGTGCTGCGTGACGCCGGTCTCGTCTCGGAGGAGCGGTCGGGGCGGCAGCGCATCTACCGTCTTGAGGCGGTGCCGCTGGCCGAGGTGCAGGAGTGGCTCAGCCCGTACGAGCGGTTCTGGCGCGACAGGCTGAAGGGGCTCGGCGATGTGCTCGACCGCATGCCCGACGATGATCAGTCATGAGCGCCGATGACCTCACGACCCTTCATCTGGATCAGTTCTTTCCGCACCCTCCCGCCAAGGTCTGGCGCGCGCTGACCGAGCCGGAACTCGGTCCGGTGGGCCGACGCCGATCCCGCGAACCCTTCGGGCTGGACCATTACGTGGACGTTGGAACAGGAAGGGCGCGGTACGCGTCTCTTCCTAGTACATGAAGGCTTCGACCCGGACGACCCGGCGCAGATGATGGCAAGGAAGATCATGGACGGGGGATGGCGTTCGCATGCCATGCGGAGTCTGGGGCAGGTGCTGACAGAGCTGTAACCAAGAGAGCACCCCGCGTGCACGTGCATCTGCCCATGCATCGGCATGTGAACACAGCTATGATCCGGGACAGTTGACCACTGCATCTAGAGCTGTCCAGAGCGATCTAGAGCCACACCAGGCACTGCACCACCACCGGGGAGCGACTGTGCATCACGTGTTTAACGGCATGGCTGCCACGGAGCTTCACGGGGTGGTCTGGCAGAAGAGCAGGCACAGCAACTCGCAGGGCGCCTGCGTGGAGTTCGCGAAACTGCCGGGCGGCGACGTCGCCGTACGGAACTCGCGGTTCCCCGACGGCCCGGCGCTCGTCTACACGCGCGCCGAGATAGAGGCCATGCTGCTCGGGATGAAGGACGGCGAGTTCGACCACCTGATCTGACAGGTGGCCGGCCCCGTTACAGAGGCACGCCAAGGGATGAGCCAAGGGATGAACAGTCCCGCTACACGTCCCGCTACGCCAGCTGGAACAACGCCCACACGACCTTGCCCCGCAGCGCGCCCGCGAGCGGGTGCCAGCCCCAGCTGTCGCTGAACGAGTCCACCAGGAACAGGCCGCGGCCCGACTCGGCCGAGAAGTCGTCGTCGGTCTCGCGCGCGACCGGGCTGTCGTCACTGGGGTCGCGCACCGCGCACACCAGACGCGAGGTCCAGCGCATCAAGTGCAGCCGCACCGGCGGGCCGTGGTCGCGCGGGGTGTCCGACGGCAGGGCGTGTCTGAGGGCGTTGGTGACCAGTTCGGAGACGACGAGGGCGATGTCGTCGAAGCGCTCTTCCAGTTCCCACTGACACAGCGTCTTGCGGGTGAACTGCCGTGCGCTGCCCACCGCTTCATAGCGGGCGGGCAGGGAGCAGGACGCGGCGCTGGAGACGGCTGAGGGGTCGAGTGGGGGAAGCCCCTGCCGTAACGGCTCGAGCATGGTCGATCCATTCGTCCCCATGCGAGGCACTCCCCGGTTTCGCGGTACATAGCGATGGAGCGGTGGTGCGGTCGGTACAGCGGCGACGCGACGCATCCGTAGAGCTCGGCCATACGGCTCGGCACAGCTCCGTACAGCTCGGTGCGACGTCGATACAGCGGTGGCGCGCGGACCATGGTTCCGAATGCGTACAGCAGATGCAAGGGCAGATGCACGTGCACGCGCCGGACTTGGTCGTTCCCGTGCCACTTCTTGCCCATTTCTTCCTACGACTTCTTGTGGAGGACTTCCGAAGGCTTTCCGTTTCTGTAACCGGATGAGTACGGCCTGAAGCGTTTAATGGCAGACTGCTGGCTTCCAAGTGATGGGGAGGATTGAGCGAAGTGACCGCAGGGGAGTCGAGCGGCTCGGTCGTACGGCGCATGCTCCTTGGCTCGCAACTCAGGCGCCTGAGGGAATCGCGCGGCATCACCCGTGAAGCGGCCGGCTACTCGATCCGAGCCTCCGAATCGAAGATCAGCCGCATGGAGTTGGGACGGGTGAGCTTCAAGTCCAGGGACGTCGAGGACCTGTTGACGCTGTACGGCGTCACCGACGAGGCCGAGCGCGTCGCGCTGCTCTCACTCGCCAAGGAAGCCAACCTCGCAGGCTGGTGGCACAGTTACTCGGACGTCCTGCCGGGCTGGTTCCAGACGTACGTCGGTCTCGAAGGCGCCGCCTCGCTCATCCGCGTCTACGAAGTCCAGTTCGTCAACGGCCTGTTGCAGACCGAGGCATACGCCCACGCGGTCGTCGCGCGCGGCATGAAGGGCGCGAGCAAGGCCGACATCGAGCGCCGCGTCGCCCTGCGCCTCGAACGCCAGAAGCTGCTCATCTCCGAGCGCGCGCCACTCTTCCACTGCGTACTCGACGAGGCGGCGCTCCGACGCCCGTACGGGGACCGGGAAGTGATGAGGGGTCAGCTCCAGCATCTGATCGACATCTCCGAACGGCCGAATGTCACTCTTCAGGTCATGCCGTTCAGTTTCGGTGGGCACTCGGGCGAGAGCGGAGCGTTCACCATGCTGCGCTTCCCGGAATCGGACCTCTCGGACGTCGTGTACGTGGAACAGCTGACGGGGGCCCTGTACCTCGACAAGCCCGAGGAAGTCGGCCAGTACGAGCGGGTGGTGGGCGAGTTGCAGAGCGACAGCCCGAATCCGGCCGATAGTCGCGATCTTCTGCGAGGTCTGCTCCAACTGACGTGACCGGTCAGTACGATGACGTGAAATCAGCTGTCTGCACACCTTGCGGCAAGGGGTCTCATGTCCTTCTTCACTGACCTGGCTCACCAGTACATCGACGGTGAGTGGAAGGCCGGCTCCGGCTCCTGGGACATCATCGACTTCAATCCGTACAACGGGGAGAAGCTGGCGTCGATCACCGTGGCGACGGCCGACGAGGTGGACCAGGCCTACCGAGCGGCCGAACGCGCGCAGCGGGACTGGGGCACGACCAGCCCCTACGTCCGGCGCGGGGTCTTCGAGCGTGCTCTGCGCATCATCGAGGACCGTGAGGAAGAGATATCCGAGGCGATCGTCGCCGAGCTGGGCGGAACCCGGCTCAAGGCCGCCTTCGAGATCCACCTCACCAAGGAGTTCCTGCGCGAGGCCGTGCACGTCGCGCTTCAGCCCGAGGGCCGCATCCTGCCGTCGCCCGGCGAGGGCAAGGAGAACCGCGTCTACCGTGAGCCGGTCGGCGTGGTCGGGGTCATCAGCCCCTTCAACTTCCCGCTGCTGCTGTCCCTGAAGACGGTCGCCCCGGCGCTCGCCCTCGGCAACGCGGTGGTGCTCAAGCCGCATCAGAACACTCCGGTGATGGGCGGCAGCTTCCTCGCGAGGCTGTTCGAGGACGCGGGCCTGCCGGCCGGCGTCCTGAACGTGGTCATCACCGACATAGCCGAGATCGGTGACGCGTTCATCGAGCACCCGGTGCCGAGTGTCATCTCCTTCACCGGTTCGGACCGCGTGGGCCGCCACGTCGGCACGGTCTGCGCCGCGAACTTCAAGCGGTCGATCCTGGAGCTCGGCGGCAACAGCGCCCTGGTCGTCCTGGACGACGCGGACATCGACTACGCCGTGGACGCGGCGGTCTTCAGCCGCTTCGTGCACCAGGGCCAGGTCTGCATGGCGGCCAACCGCATCCTCGTGGACCGGTCGCTGCAAACGGAGTTCACCGACAAGTTCGTCGCCAAGGTCGCGTCCCTGAACGTCGGCGACCCGGCGGACCCGGCGACCCACATCGGCCCGCTGATCAACTCCTCGCAGGCGGACGCGGTGACCAAGACCGTCGACCAGACGGTGGCAGCGGGCGCGAAGGTCCTCCTGCACGGCCGCGCCGACGGCAATCTGGTGGCCCCCTCCGTCCTGACGGACCTGCCGGCCGACTCCCCGGCCCTCCAGCAGGAGATCTTCGGACCGGTGGCGCTGCTCGTGCCCTTCGACGGCGAGGAAGAGGCCGTACGCATCGCCAACGACACCCCTTACGGGCTCAGCGGCGCCGTCCACACGGCCGACGTCGAGCGCGGCGTGCGGTTCGCGCGGCGGATCAACAGCGGCATGTTCCACGTGAACGACGGCACCGTGCACGACGAGCCGATCGTGCCCTTCGGCGGCGAGAAGCACTCGGGTCTCGGTCGTCTGAACGGCGAGTCGACGGTGGACGCGTTCACGACGCAGAAGTGGATCTCGGTGCAGCACGGACGCTCCCAGTTCCCCTTCTGAGCGCCCTTTGGGGTCCTCTCGCGTACGTCACGTCGTGAACTCCCGGACACTCCCGGACCTCTGCGGACCCTTGCGGACAGAACCTGACCGCAAGGGTCCGTAACGTCAGTGGTGTCGGAAAGCCCGGCAGGCTCCACAGCTCCACAGGCTCCGAGAGGCGGACCCCATGGTCACCCACGTCAACGCAGAGGCCCCCGGCGACGAGCGCGGCGCGCTGCTCGCCTTCCTCGACGCCGAGCGCGGCGGCATCCGGAGGGCCCTGATCGGCCTGACCGACGAGCAGGCCGCGACGAAGCCGAGCGCCAGCGAGCTCTCGCTCTCCGGGCTGCTCAAGCACGTCGCGGAGGTCGAGGAGGGCTGGATCTCGCGGGCGAAGGGCGTCGCCCCCGCGGTCGAACGCACCGAGGCGAACTGGGACGAGTGCTTCCGCCTGATCGAGGGCGAGACGGTCGAGTCGGCGCTCGCGTACTGGCGCCAAGTCGCCGACCGCACCGAGGAGTTCATCCGCTCCCTGCCCACACTCGACGAGACCTTCGCGCTCCCCGATCAGCCGTGGTTCCCGAAGGAGGACGTGTCGATGCGGTGGGTGCTGCTCCGCCTGATCACCGAGATGTCCCGGCACGCGGGCCACGCCGACATCATCCGCGAGACCCTCGACGGCAGGACGGCGTTCGAGCTGGTGGCCCTGGAGCGCGGCGAGAGCTGGAGCTAGCCGGGCTCGGGCCCCTCGCCGAGGTGCGCGGCCATCTCCGCCCGCAGCGCGTGGAGCTCCTGGAGCTGCTGCGGGGTGGGGGTGCCGTCGGCGGCGAGCGCGTGGTCGATGATGCGGACCGCCGCCGCGTGGTCCTCCTTGGACGCGCCCAGGAGCGTTGCCTGGTGCAGGGCGCGCGCGTACCTCTCCTTCGGCACCGGGGCGTGCTCGAAGGAGTCGGCGATGGGCTGCCCGATGCGGACGCAGTTGCCCGCCGGGTCCGTCATCAGGAACTGCCGTACGCCGTAGCTCATGTCCTTCACGGACCCGATCCGGGGCAGGCCGCGGGTCGGTATCCGTCCGAGGGCCTGCTTGAGCCCGGTACGGAAGGCCTCGTGGAGGGCGTCGACGCGGTCGGTCAGGACGTAGCAGGTGCTGTAGGAGGCCTGCGGGTCGTAGCCCTTCAGTTGGAAGAACTGCAGCTCCATGTCGCCGCGCCGGACCACGGCGAACGGATTGGGCGCCTTCTGGCGGAAGGTCACCTCGAAACCGATGGCCTGGTAGAAGTCGAGCGTCTCGTCGAGCTGATGGCAGGGGAGCAGGGGGATCATTGTCTCGGCCATACCCGCTACTCTAATCAAAATTGATTAGAAGGAGGTGTCTTTGATGTCGGCGATCCGACTTCTTGTCCTCGGCGCCGTCCGGCAGCACGGGCGGGCCCACGGCTATCAGGTGCGCAACGACCTGGAGTACTGGGGCGCCCACGAGTGGTCCAACGCCAAGCCCGGCTCGATCTACCACGCGCTGAAGCAGATGGCCAAGCAGGGCCTGCTGCTCGCGCACGAGGTCGCCCCGTCCACCGCGGGCGGCCCGCCGCGCACGGAGTACGAGGTGACGGAGGCGGGCACCGAGGAGTACCTGAACCTGCTGCGGGCCAACCTGGTCTCGTACGACCAGCGGACCGACATGCTCTCGGCGGCCCTCGGCTTCATCGTCGACCTGCCCCGCGGCGAGGCGGTCGATCTGCTGAAGCAGCGGGTGCGGGGCATCGAGGAGTGGCGCAGATCCGTCACCGAGTACTACATCCCCGAGGACGGCCCGGAGCAGCTCGGGCACATCGGCGAGATCATGAACCTCTGGGTCCACACGGCCGACGGGGGTGTGGAGTGGACGCGCGGCCTGATCCAGCGGATCGAGGGCGGTGCGTACACGTTCGCGGGGGAGGGCGAGCCGTTCGTCGGCGTCCTCGCCGAGGGTGAGGAGAACCCGTTCGGGACCGGGGAGCCGCACGCGGGGGACGAGCTCTGATCAAGTTTGACTGGAGCAGCTCTGATCAAGTTTGACTAATCCTCGGTTCGGGGATACCTTCCTTCGCGTTGGGCTCGTAGTCAAGTTTGACTACGAGGATGCGGGAGCTCGGAGGGAGACGGATGACGGACGCGATCGTCGTCGAGGGCGCACGGAAGCGGTACGGGGAGAAGCGGGCGCTCGACGGCCTTGACCTGACGGTCGGGCGCGGCACGGTGCACGGTGTGCTCGGCCCGAACGGCGCGGGCAAGACCACGGCGGTGCGGGTGCTCGCCACGCTGCTGCGGGCGGACGAGGGCCGCGTGGAAGTGGCCGGGTACGACGTGCGACGGCAGCCGGACGAGGTGCGCAGGCGCATCGGTCTGCTCGGTCAGCACGCGGCGCTCGACGAGGAGTTGAGCGGCCGGCAGAACCTGGACATGTTCGGGAGGCTCCATCACCTGGGCGCACGGCACGCGCGCGTGCGGGCCGATGAGCTCCTGGAGCGGTTCGGGCTCGGGGATACGGGACGCAAGGCGGTCAAGCAGTACAGCGGCGGCATGCGGCGCCGCCTGGACCTCGCGGCCTCGCTCATCACGGAGCCCGAGGTGCTGTTCCTGGACGAGCCGACGACCGGGCTCGACCCCCGGGGCCGTACGGAGGTCTGGGAGTCGGTGCGCTCGCTGGTCGACGGAGGCACCACGGTCCTGCTCACCACGCAGTACCTCGAAGAGGCCGACCAGCTCGCCCACCGCATCTCGGTGATCGACCGGGGCCGGGTCATCGCGGACGGCACGGCGGACGAGCTGAAGTCGAAGACGGGCGGTGACCGGATCGACGTGGTGGTGCGGGACGCGGCCCAACTGGAGCTCGCGGGAAGGCTTCTGCCCGGCGACGCCACCCTGGACGCGGACCGCCGCCTCGCCAGCGCGCCCGTGGCCGACCGCATGGAGGCGCTCACCGGGGTCGTACAGGCCCTGCGCGACGCCGGTGTCGAGGCCGAGGACATCGCGGTGCGCAGGCCGACCCTGGACGAGGTGTTCCTGCGCCTGACGGGCCCCGCGGAGGACCAGGAACGTACGCAGGAACATGCGAAGGAGGCCGTGTGAGCACGATGACGATCAGCCGTACACCGGCGGCGGGTGGCACGCCTGCCAAGTGGGCCGCGATCGACTCCTGGACCATGACGCGGCGCGAACTGGCCCACTGGGCACGGCAGCCCGTGCAGGTCCTCGTCGGCCTGGTCTTCCCGGTGATGCTTCTGCTGATGTTCAACTACCTGATCGGCGGCGGAAAGGGCATCGCGGGCGACTACGCCGAGTTCCTGGTCCCCGGCATGTTCGCGCTGACCATGGCCTTCGGCCTGGACGCCACGATGGTCGCCGTCACCCAGGACCTCAACAAGGGCGTGATCGACCGCTTCCGGTCCATGCCGATGACCAACGGCGCGGTCCTTGTGGGTCGTTCGGTCGCGGACATGCTCCAGTCGCTCGCCTCGCTGCTCGTCATGATCGGCGTCGGTCTCGCGATCGGCTGGCGCTGGCACGGCTCGTTCGGTGCGGCGCTCGGCGCGGTGGGCCTGCTGCTCCTGCTGCGGTTCGCGATGCTGTGGATCGGCATCCACCTGGCGATGGTCGCGGGCAAGCCGGAGCTGGTCATGGCCGTGCAGATCCTCGTCTGGCCGGTCGGCTTCCTCTCCAACGCCTTCACGGTCCCGCAGAACATGCCGGGCTGGCTCGGCGCGACGGTCGAGTGGAACCCGATGTCGGCGACGGCGACGGCGGTGCGTGACCTGTTCGGCAACGACCCCGGGGTGGTGGGCACTTCATGGGCCGCCGAGCACGCGGGGCTGCTTGCCGTGGTGTGGCCCGTGGTGCTCGTGGGGGTGTTCATGCCGCTGGCGGTGCGGAGGTTCGGGGGGCTCAGCAAGTAGCTCCCCGTAGGCCTCTCAGTGGTGGAACCCCGTGGCCGCGTCCCTGTCCCGGGTGAAGGGGTGCGGCTGGCGCCGCAGTTCGGGCACCAGGCTGCTCAGATCCGCCAGGAAGAGCTCCGCGAGGTCGGCCGTGAAGCCGTTGCGGCAGACCACGCGGAGGACCGCCAGATCCTCGCGGTGGGCCGGGAAGGTGTACGCGGGGACCAGCCAGCCGCGCTCGCGAAGGCGCCGGGACACGTCGAAGACGTCGTACGCCTTCACGTCGTCCCGCGTCGTGAAGGCGAACACCGGCAGCTGGTCCCCGCGGGTGATCAGCCGGAAGTCGCCCAGCGCCTCGATGCGGTCCGCGAGGCCGCGGGCGACGTCCCTGGCCGCCTGCTGGACCGCACGGAAGCCTTCGCGGCCAAGGCGCAGGAACGTGTAGTACTGCGCGGCGACCTGCGCGCCGGGACGGGAGAAGTTCAGCGCGAACGTCGGCATGTCACCGCCGAGGTAGTTCACCCGGAAGACCAGTTCCTCCGGCAGCGCGTCCGCGTTCCGCCACAGCGCCCAGCCGACACCCGGATAGACCAGGCCGTACTTGTGGCCCGACGTGTTGATCGAGGCGACCCTCGGCAGCCGGAAGTCCCACTCCAGGTCCTCGTCGACGAAGGGCGCCACCATCGCGCCGGACGCGCCGTCGACGTGCACGGGGATGTCGAGCCCCGTGCGCTCCTGGAGGTCGTCGAGGGCCGCGCAGAGCTCGGCCACCGGCTCGTACGACCCGTCGAAGGTGGAGCCGAGCACCGCCACGACACCGATCGTGTTCTCGTCGCAGAGCTCGGCGGCGGCCACCGGGTCGAGGTGGAACCGGTCGCCCTCCATGGGGACTTGCCGCGCCTCGACCTCCCAGAAGTTGCAGAACTTGTCCCAGCAGACCTGGACATTGACGCCCATGACGAGGTTCGGGCGTGCGGTGGGCGACGGATAGCGGTCGCGGTTCCGCTCGTCCTTGGCCCAGCGGCGCTTGAGTGCCATCCCGGCGAGCATGCACGCCTCGCTCGACCCCGTCGTCGAGCAGCCGACCGCGCCCGACGGGTCCGGCGCGTGCCACAGGTCGGCGAGCATGGCCACGCAGCGCCGCTCCAGCTCGGCGGTGTGCGGGTACTCGTCCTTGTCGATCATGTTCTTGTCCCGGCACTCCGTCATGAGGACGCCGGCCTGCGGCTCCATCCACGTCGTGACGAAGGTGGCGAGGTTGAGCCGTGAGTTGCCGTCCAGCATCAGCTCGTCGTGCACCAGCTGGTACGCCGTCGTGGGCGGCAGCGGCCCGTCGGGAAGGCGGTGCTTGGGCGGGGCCTCGGTCATGCCGCTGACCGGGTTGGCCTCTCCGTAGAAGGGGTTCACCGCGAGGGTGCGTCGCTCCTTGGAGCCGCCGTTCGGGTCCTCGCTGCGGTGGAGCGGCATGGGCGGTCTCCTTTTGTCCCTGTACGGGGCTTTCATGCCCTCTGCTGGTGAGGATATGGGCGGCTGCCGGGGACTGCACTTGCACCTCACGTGACGTGAGGACCCAGGCTGAGGTGCGTACCGAGAGAGAGGCGGAAGCCATGAGCTACTCCGTGGGACAGGTCGCCGGTTTCGCCGGGGTGACGGTGCGCACGCTGCACCACTACGACGAGATCGGCCTGCTCGTGCCCAGCGAGCGCAGCCACGCGGGCCACCGGCGCTACAGCGACGCCGACCTGGACCGGCTGCAGCAGATCCTGTTCTACCGGGAGCTCGGCTTCCCCCTCGACGAGGTGGCGGCCCTCTTGGACGACCCGGAGACAGACCTACGGGTGCACCTGCGCCGTCAGCACGAACTGCTGACCGCCCGGATCACCAAGCTCCAGGAGATGGCCGCCGCCGTCGAGACTGCCATGGAGGCGAAGAAGATGGGCATCAACCTCACGCCCGAGGAGAAGTTCGAGGTCTTCGGGGACCACGACCCCGACCAGTACGCGGACGAGGTCGAGCGCCGCTGGGGCGAAACCGACGCCTACAAGGAATCGCAGCGCAAGGCCGCCTCGTACACCAAGGAGGACTGGCAGCGGATCAACGACGAGTTCGCCGCGGTGCACGCACGCATGGGCGACCTGCTTGCCCAGGGCCTGCCCGCGGACTCGGCGGAGGCGATGGACGTCGCGGAGGAACACCGCCGTTCCATCACGCGCTTCCACTACACCTGCCCGCACGAGCTCCACACCTGCCTCGGCGAGATGTACGTGGCGGACGAGCGGTTCACGGCCACCTACGAGGCGATCCGGCCGGGGCTCGCGGTCTATATGCGGGACGCGATCGTGGCGAACGCGGCGCGGAACGGCTGAGCAGGGGCCGGGGCTCGGCTCGGGGCCCGGTGGGGAACGGTAAGGGGCACCCGCCCGTGGCGGGTGCCCCTTACGTCACTGCTCCTGGACGATCACGACCGCCGTGCCGTACGCGCACACCTCAGTGCCCACGTCCGCGGCCTCGGTGACGTCGAAGCGCATCATCAGGACCGCGTTGCCGCCACGCGCGCGTGCCTGCTCGATGAGGCGCTCCATCGCTTGGTTACGGGTCTCCACCAGCGTTTTCGTGAGGCCCTTCAGCTCGCCGCCGATCATGGACTTGAGGCCCGCGCCGATCTGGCTGCCCAAGTGCCGGGAGCGAACGGTGAGGCCGAAGACCTCACCGATAACCTGTTGTACGCGGTAGCCCGGTACGTCGTTCGTCGTCACGACCAGTACGTCGGAGTGCGGGTCGGTGCCACCGCCGAAGTCTTCGATACCCATGGCACACAGCTTTGCCCCAGAACACGCACAGTGCACCCTGGGGAGAACAGTGGAACCTGGGCACGACACCCCGCGTTGGTAGCTTTGGGCGGCCATCCCCCCGCCGCATCGCCCTCTCACCCACAGGAGCCCCGAACCGTGACGACGCTTGCGCTCGGACCAAGCTGGCTGGATCCGAATTACCTCCTGAACACGTTCGGGGTCTGGGGTCTGCTCGCGATCGTCTTCGCCGAGTCGGGCCTGCTCATCGGCTTCTTCCTGCCGGGTGACTCGCTGCTGTTCACGACGGGCCTGCTGATCACGACGAAGCAGCTCGACTTCCCGCTCTGGCTCTGTGTCGTCCTCATCTGCATCGCCGCGATCCTCGGCGACCAGGCGGGCTACCTCTTCGGCAAGAAGGTCGGCCCCGCGCTCTTCAACCGCCCGGACTCCAAGCTGTTCAAGCAGGAGAACGTGGTCAAGGCGCACGAGTTCTTCGAGAAGTACGGCCCGAAGTCCCTGGTCCTGGCCCGCTTCGTGCCCATCGTGCGGACGTTCACGCCGATCATCGCGGGCGTCAGCGGCATGCGGTACCGCTCGTTCATCACGTTCAACATCATCGGCGGCATCCTCTGGGGCGCCGGCGTGACGATGCTCGGCGCGTGGCTCGGCAACGTCGACTTCGTGCACAAGAACATCGAGGCGATCCTCATCCTGATCGTCCTGATCTCGGTGGTGCCGATCGCGGTCGAGTTCCTGCGGGCGCGCAGCAAGTCCAAGAAGGCGGCCGCGGCCGAGGGCGACGCCCCCGGGGCGGCCCCGGCGGCACGCGGGCGGCACGCGAAGCGGTAGGACGGATGCCGGTGGGGCCCGGGGTCAGAAGCCTCGGGTCCGCTTGGCCGCGCGGCGGTTCGCCGCCGTCGTAGCGCCCGGGATCTTGAGGATCATCCGCGAGACCTCGCTTCCCAGGTTCACGCCGATCGCGATGGCAAGGGCCGTCGCCGCCGCCTTGGTGAGCGAGTTGATGCCCGTGTTCATGTCGTTCTGGGCCAGGGCGAGCAGACCGAAGTACGTGGCGCTACCGGGCAGCAGCGGGCCGATCGCCGCGGTGACGTACGGCAGTGAAGAAGCGAAGCGGTAGCGCGAGAAGAGCTGGCCGAACAGGCCCACGAGCCCGGCCGCGACCGCCGTCGCCGCGACCGGCGAGAGCGCGATCGACGTCTGGGCGAGTGCCCCGTACATGACCCAGGCGATACCGCCGTTCAGGGTCACGATGAGAACGGTGTGACGTTCCTGCTGGAGCAGTATCGCGAAGGCGAGGCTCAGCGCCATCGACGCCAGGATCTGGATCACCGGACGTGCGTCGGTCGTCGCCGCGAACGCCGTCTCCGGCTGCAGGCTCGTCGCGTCGAGCATCACGCCGAGCGACAGCACGAGCAGCACGCCGCAGACGATGCCCACGACGAGATAGCAGACCTCCAGGAGGCGCGCCGCCGCCGTGATGTAGTAGCCGGTCAGACCGTCCTGGACGCCCGCCACCAGGGCTCTTCCGGGGATCAGCGCGAAGAGACCACCGGTGATCACCGCGGAGGCGTTGACCTCCTGGGAGTGCACGAGGCTGAGCGTGACGCCCATCGCGGCGGGCGGCATCGCGGCCCCCACGAACTGGTAGAACTCCGGAAGGCCGCGGCCCGCGCACAGCCAGGCGAGTCGGTCGCCGAGCATCGCGCCGAACGCCGCGACCAGGAAGACCAGGGCGCCACCGCCGACGAGCACGGACGCCGAGCCCGCGAGCAGCCCGCTGGCCGCCGTGAGCGCCCAGCCGGGGTAGGGGTGGCGGTTACGGCGGATCGCCGCCAGACGGCGGTAGGCCTCCTCCAGGGTGATGTCGGTGTCCGTGTCGCTGATGTCGTCCACCAGCTGGAAGACGGCCGCCAGACGGGTGTAGTCGGTGCCCCGGCGGCGCACCGTCCTGGAGGCCGTGACGGGGTCTTCCACCAAGGACGGCTGGTGCGAGATGGAGAGCAGCGTGAACGTGACGGTCGGCTCACAGCGGTCCAGGCCGTAACTGCGGCAGACGGCGAACATCGCCGCCTCCACGTCCTCGGCGCCCTCGCCGCCCGCGAGCAGCAGCTCGCCGATACGCAGCGTCAGGTCGAGCACGCGCGGCACGGCGGGGCCGGTCTCGTCCTCGTGCCTCTGGGTGGCTTCCGGAGTGGGCCGTTCGGCGACCGGCATGCGCAGCATGGTGCGCATCTGGTCCTGCCAGGGCGTCTCCTTGGTGAGCTTCACCAGGGGTATGCCGTGCGGGGGAGTGAACGCGGGCGGCGCGTTGCGGGAGCTGTAGGTGTGCGGCGTGGTGAACGCCGACTTCTCGGTCTCCTGCGTGGTCGACGAGGGATTCGCCAGGCCGTTCGGGATCGCGAACTCGGAAGTCGTCTGCGATTCGTCCTCGGGTGCCGGTGGCTGCGCCATCACGCCGGTGGGCTGAACGAACGCACTCCGGGCCTCATCCGACTGTGGTTTGCGGTCTTCGGCCTCCTGGTCAGCCACTTTCACTGCCTCGCTCCCACATACGTACCTTGTGCACCTCCAGTACGAACAGTATGCGCACAGATACGCGAACGGGCCGCGTGGTCTCCGTGAAGATCACGCGGCCCGTCAGGGTCGGGGCAGGGGCACTCAGTGACCCTGGGCCTCCGCACGCTTGTACGACTTCTCGATCTCGGCCTCGGCGTCCGCGCGGCCGACCCAGTCGGCGCCCTCGACGGACTTGCCGGGCTCCAGGTCCTTGTAGACCTCGAAGAAGTGCTGGATCTCCAGGCGGTCGAACTCGGAGACGTGGTGAATGTCGCGCAGGTGCTCGACGCGCGGGTCCGACGCCGGGACGCAGAGCAGCTTGTCGTCGCCGCCCGCCTCGTCGGTCATCCGGAACATGCCGATCGCGCGGCACTTGATGAGGCAGCCCGGGAAGGTCGGCTCGTCCAGGATGACGAGAGCGTCCAGCGGGTCACCGTCCTCGCCGAGGGTGTTCTCGACGAAGCCGTAGTCCGCGGGGTAGCTGGTCGACGTGAAGAGGCGACGGTCCAAGCGGATCCGGCCGGTCTCGTGGTCCACCTCGTACTTGTTCCGCGAACCCTTCGGAATCTCGATGGTGACGTCGAACTCCACGGGTGGCTCCTCCATGATCAGCACATACTTCGGGTGGTTAAGTGTCCCTCACGCAGATGTGTGATCGCGAAAGGGGCTGGTCGTCGTGCCCGAGCTCAAGCCTTGGCAGCAGACCCGGCAGCAAGTCGGGAAGCTGCTGCGGCAGCTTCCCAAGCCTCCGGCTCCCAAGATCCCTGCCGCTCTCAAGGCTCCTGCGAAACTCAAGACCTTGCAGCTCACGGCGGGTGCCGCCACCCTCGGACTCGCGATCGCGGCCGGCGCGGTGGCCGTGGCAGGACCCTGGGACTCCTCCGGTCAGCGTACGGCCGAGCGGGACTGGGCGGCTTCCCAGGAGGCCGGGGGTGGTACAGATCACGGCGGTCGTACGTCCGGACGGGCGCCCGCGGCCGCCCCGAGCGCCCCCTCCGTGCTCAGGGGGCTCGGAGTGCCCGCGGGATCCGCGCACGGCGGCTCCGCGCCCGCCCCGGACGGCAAGGCGCTCGCGGGCGTCCTCGATCCGCTCCTGAAGGCCAAGGCGCTCGGCCCCGAGCGCTCGGCGGTCGTCATCGACGCGGGCACCGGGCGGCGGGTGTACGGCAAGGGCGGCGGCGACGCACTCACGCCCGCGTCCACCACGAAGATCGCCACGGCGGTCGCCGCGCTGACCTCGGCGGGAGCGGATCACCGCATCACCACGAAGACGGTCATCGAGCCGGACTCGAAGGAGGTCATCCTCGTCGGAGGCGGCGACCCCACGCTCACGGCCCGCAAGGACGGTCCGTACTCGGGGAGCGCCGCGAGCCTGCGCGAACTGGCGGAGGACACGGCGCGCGCCCTGAAGGACCGCGGCACCGACAAGGTGACCCTGACGTACGACACCTCGCTCTACTCGGGCGAGCCTCAGCACCCCATCGGGCCGAACGAGAACCTCACCCTGGTCAGCGCCCTGATGGCCGACGAGGGCCGGCTCGACGACTCCTCCAGCGGTCCCGCCCCGCGCTCGGGCGACCCGGCCGGTGACGCGGCGAAGAAGTTCGCGGGCCTCCTGGAGAAGGAGGGCATCGACACCGGAACGGGCGCCAAGGAGAAGAAGGACCCGGGCCCCTCCAAGGCCTCCGACCGCGCCGAGTCCCTCGCCAAGGTCGAGTCCCCGCCGCTGTCGGCGCTCGTCGAGCGGATGCTGACGCACAGCGACAACGACATCGCCGAGGCGCTGGCCCGCCAGACGGCGCTCGCCGCCAAGGAACCGGTGAGCTTCGACGGCGCGGGCAGGGCCATCGAAGCCCAGCTGAAGAAGTCCCAACTCCCCTTGTCCGGGGCGAAGTTCGCGGACGGCAGCGGCCTGGACCGCGCGGACCGCAGCTCGGCCGAGCTGCTCGCCGCGCTCCTGGCCCGCGCCGCCGACCCCGCCCACCCGGAACTGCGCTCCGTGGTGACGGGCCTCCCGGTGGCGGGCTTCACGGGCACGCTGGTCGACCGCTACCCCAAGGACTCCCCGGGCACCGGAGTCGTACGCGCCAAGACCGGCACCCTGACGGGCGTGAACACCCTCGCGGGCACGGTCGTGGACGCGGAGGGCCGCCTCCTGGTCTTCGCTTTCATGACCACAGGCACGACGGACCCCAAGGCGGCACAGTCGGCACTGGACGAGATGGCGTCGGCGGTGGCGAAGTGCGGGTGCCGCTGAGTCTCACTTCGCCTCGTTGACCCCTACGGGCTCGGAGTGGGGCAATCTCGGGGGTCAACCACCTCCGCAGGAGGGGCCGAGCACGTACCGTTGACGCATGACGAGCATCGGTGGTGCGGAGATGGTCGACTGGAATCTCGCGGTGGCGACCGCGACCCGGCTCGTGCGGCCGGGTCCAGAAGTGAGCCGGGACGAGGCGCGGGCCATCGTCGCCGAGCTCCGTAAGCATGCGAAGTCCTCGGAGGAGCACGTCCGTTCCTTCACCCGGATGGGCACGGAGGACATTCACGACACTCCGGTGCTCGTCGTCGACCGGGCCGGATGGATCCGGGCGAACGTCGCCGGGTTCCGGGAGATCCTCAAGCCCCTCCTGGACAAGATGCAGGACCGGCGCTCCGGCGGCCCCGGCGGTGCCGTCCTCGGCGCGGTCGGCGGCAAGGTCACCGGCGTGGAGCTGGGGATGCTGCTCTCCTTCCTCGCCTCGCGCGTCCTCGGGCAGTACGAGACCTTCGCCCCCGCCACCCGCGACCTCCCCGCGGGCGAGCACGGCGGCGGCAGGCTCCTCCTGGTGGCTCCGAACATCGTGCACGTCGAGCGCGAACTCGACGTGGACCCCCATGACTTCAGGCTCTGGGTGTGCCTGCACGAGGAGACGCACCGCACCCAGTTCTCGGCCGTGCCCTGGCTGCGGGACCACCTGGAGGGGGAGATCCAGTCATTCCTCTCCGAGACCGAAGTCGACCCGATGACGGTCCTCGAGCGCATCAGGGAAGCCGCCCAGTCCCTCGCCGGCGGCCGCCCCGAGGGCGAGGAGGACGACGGGGGCCGCTCCATCGTGGAGCTGGTCCAGACCCCCGCCCAGCGCGAGATCCTCGCCCGGCTCACGGCGGTCATGTCGCTCCTGGAGGGCCACGCGGACTTCGTGATGGACGGAGTCGGGCCCGACGTGGTGCCCTCCGTCGGCGAGATCCGGGAGAAGTTCCAGCAGCGCAGGGCGCGCGGGGCGAGCCGCCTTGACCAGGCCCTGCGCAAGCTGCTCGGCCTCGACGCGAAATTGCGCCAATACCGGGACGGCGAGCGTTTCGTGCGCGCGGTCGTCGGCGAGGTCGGAATGGACGGCTTCAACCGGGTGTGGACTTCGCCGAACACGCTGCCCACCAAGTCGGAGATCGCCAAACCGGCGGACTGGGTCGCGCGGGTGCACCGTAAGGGAGAGTGAGGGCAGTAAGGGAGCGAGTTGCGGCCGATGGCAGGCGAACGCCCCCGCAATCACCCGTCCGAGGGACCGTGAGCCATGGGTAGGCGTGCAATGCTCGGGGAACGGCTCGGCTCTGTCACCATCGACACACTCTGAGTGACTAACCTCGTGGGATCTGTCTGAGGCCCGATCTCCCGAGTGTGGTCCTGAGTGACAGGTCCGAGGCTCACCCCCGAACTTCATGAAGGGAACCGGACATGGGTCCCCATCCTGCGGTCGCGGCGATACGCCTGGCGGTCCGCCGCGTACTCCACGACGTACTGACCGACGTACAGCGCACCGACGACGCCCCGCGCGCCGCCCTACAGCGCCCCGACGCACAGCGCAGCCCCGAGCACGTCCCCGCACGTTCCGCTCACCCCCACCCTCCACACGAGCAGGCCACGTCGCCGCTCGTGCTTGTCGCCTGCTCCGGCGGCGCCGACTCCATGGCGCTCGCCTCCGCTCTCGCCTTCGAGGCCCCCAAGCTCGGCATCCGCGCCGGCGGCGTCACCGTCGACCACGGACTGCAGGACGGGTCCGCTCTGCGCGCGGCCGAGGTCGTCTCGCGGCTCACCGCACTCGGCCTCGACCCGATCGAGTCCGTCGCCGTCGACGTCGGCCGGGACGGCGGCCCCGAGGCCGCGGCCCGCGACGCGAGGTACGGCGCGCTCGACGCCGTCGCGGACCGCCACGGCGCCGCCGCGATCCTGCTCGGCCACACCCGCGACGACCAGGCGGAGACCGTCCTGCTCGGTCTCGCCCGCGGCTCCGGCATCCGCTCCCTGTCCGGGATGGCGGCCGTGTCCGGCGGCCCGGGGGCCGACCGCCGCTACCGCCGTCCCTTCCTGCACATCGACCGGCAGACCGCCCGCAAGGCTTGCATGGTCCAGTCGCTGCCCGTCTGGGACGACCCGCACAACACCGACCCCGCCTACACCCGCTCCCGCCTGCGGCACGAAGGCCTGCCCGCCCTGGAGAAGGCGCTCGGCAAGGGCGTCGTGGAAGCACTCGCCCGTACGGCCCAGTTGTCCCGGGACGACGCCGACGCCCTGGACCACTGGGCCGCACAGGCGGAAGCTTCCGTACGCGACGCGGCGGGACTCCTGGAGTGCGCCAAGCTCTACGCCCTGCCGCCCGCCGTGCGCCGCCGCATCGTGCGCCGCGCCGCCATCGAGGCGGGCGCCCCGGCCGGTGCGCTGTTCGCCCGGCATCTCGAAGAGGTCGACCGGCTGATCACGGGCTGGCGCGGCCAGGGAGCCATCAATCTCCCGGGCAAAGTCGTCGCCCAGCGCCAGGGTGGCAGACTGGTGATCCGGCAAGGCTGTTGACCGAGGGGCTTTTGGGCCTCACGCAGCCGGTGTGACGGACGACCGAAAGTGATGCGGGTGGACGCGAAAGACATGGGCACCGACCTTCAGTCGGTGCTCATCACCAAGGAAGAGATCGACGCGAAGCTGGCTGAGCTGGCCGCGAAGATCGACGCGGAGTACGCGGGCAAGGACCTGCTGATCGTCGGTGTGCTCAAGGGCGCGGTGATGGTCATGGCGGACCTGGCGCGTGCGCTGTCCACCCCGCTCACCATGGACTGGATGGCCGTGTCGTCGTACGGCGCGGGCACCCAGTCCTCCGGCGTGGTGCGGATCCTCAAGGACCTGGACACCGACATCAAGGGCAAGCACGTCCTGATCGTCGAGGACATCATCGACTCCGGTCTGACGCTGTCCTGGCTGCTCTCCAACCTCGGCTCGCGCGAGCCCGCGTCGCTGAAGGTGTGCACGCTCCTTCGCAAGCCCGAGGCGGCCAAGGTCGCGATCGACGTGGAGTGGGTCGGCTTCGACATCCCGAACGAGTTCGTCATCGGGTACGGCCTGGACTACGCGGAGAAGTACCGCAACCTGCCGTTCGTCGGCACCCTCGCCCCGCACGTGTACGGCGGCTGATCACCGGCCGGCCCGGCCCCTCACGGCCAACTCGGCGGAGGCGGCCGGGAACCCTCACCCGTTTCCCGGCGTTGAAGCATGCGAAGACGGGTTTGTCAGCCGTCCCGTGCGGCTTCGGGTGACAATGCTGGGGTACCGTCCGAAGAACAGTCTTTATCAAACTCACTATGGCAGGAGGGACGGGGCGTCATCGCTCCGTATGGATGGACGTGAAGCGATACTTCCGTGGGCCAGTCATGTGGATCGTGCTGGCCGTCCTTGCCGTGGTCGTGTTGATGCAGGTCGTCGGTTCGTCCGGCGGCTACAAGACGGTGGACACCGGCCAGGTTGTGCAGGCGATCAACGACAACAAGGTCGAGTCCGCCAAGATCACCACCGGTGACGAGCAGACCATCAAGGTCGAGCTCAAGGATGGCCAGAAGGTCAAGGACAGCAGCAAGATCCAGGCGAGCTACATCGGCGACCAAGGTGTCGCCCTCGCCAAGACCTTGCAGGACAAGTACCAGGACAAGCAGATCCCGGACGGTTACACCGTCTCGCCGTCGAAGCAGAACCCGTTCGTCGGCATCCTGCTTTCCCTGCTCCCCTTCGTACTCATCGTCGTTGTCTTCCTGTTCCTGATGAATCAGATGCAGGGCGGCGGCTCCCGGGTCATGCAGTTCGGGAAGTCCAAGGCCAAGCTGATCACCAAGGACACCCCGAAGACGACGTTCTCCGATGTGGCCGGGTCGGACGAGGCAGTCGAGGAGCTCCACGAGATCAAGGAGTTCCTCCAGGAGCCTGCGAAGTTCCAGGCCGTCGGAGCCAAGATCCCCAAGGGCGTGCTCCTGTACGGGCCGCCCGGCACGGGTAAGACGCTCCTCGCGCGCGCTGTCGCGGGTGAGGCCGGCGTCCCCTTCTACTCGATCTCCGGTTCCGACTTCGTCGAGATGTTCGTCGGTGTCGGTGCCTCGCGTGTGCGTGACCTCTTCGAGCAGGCCAAGGCGAACGCCCCGGCGATCGTCTTCGTCGACGAGATCGACGCCGTCGGCCGGCACCGCGGTGCCGGTATGGGCGGCGGTCACGACGAGCGCGAGCAGACGCTGAACCAGCTGCTCGTCGAGATGGACGGCTTCGACGTGAAGGGCGGCGTCATCCTGATCGCCGCCACGAACCGCCCCGACATCCTCGACCCGGCGCTCCTGCGTCCCGGCCGTTTCGACCGTCAGATCGCGGTCGACCGTCCGGACATGCTGGGCCGTCTGGAGATCCTCAAGGTTCACCAGAAGGGCAAGCCGGTCGCCCCGGACGTCGACCTGGGCGCGGTGGCGCGGCGTACGCCGGGCTTCACCGGTGCCGACCTGTCGAACGTGCTGAACGAAGCGGCGCTCCTGACGGCGCGCGGCGACAAGAAGCTGATCGACAACCACTCGCTCGACGAGGCGATCGACCGCGTCGTGGCCGGTCCGCAGAAGCGGACGCGGATCATGTCCGACAAGGAAAAGAAGATCACCGCGTATCACGAGGGCGGTCACGCCCTGGTCGCGGCGGCGTCTCCGAACTCGGACCCGGTCCACAAGATCACGATCCTGTCGCGCGGCCGGGCCCTCGGTTACACGATGGTCCTGCCGGACGAGGACAAGTACTCGACCACGCGCAACGAAATGCTTGACCAGCTCGCGTACATGCTGGGCGGGCGCGCGGCCGAGGAGCTCGTCTTCCACGACCCGACGACGGGCGCGGCGAACGACATCGAGAAGGCCACCGCGACCGCACGGGCCATGGTCACGCAGTACGGCATGACCGAGCGGCTCGGCGCGATCAAGTTCGGTGGCGACAACACCGAGCCGTTCCTCGGCCGCGAGATGGGTCACCCGCGTGACTACTCCGAAGAGGTCGCCGCGCTGGTCGACGAAGAGGTCAAGAAGCTCATCGAGACCGCGCACAACGAAGCCTGGGAGATCCTCGTCGAGAACCGCGACGTTCTCGACAACCTCGTTCTGCAGCTCCTCGAGAAGGAGACGCTGAACAAGGAGCAGATCGCCGAGGTCTTCGCCGGCATCGTGAAGCGCCCGGCTCGCCCGGCGTGGACCGGTTCCTCGCGTCGCACGCCCTCGACCCGCCCGCCGGTGCTCTCCCCCCGGGAGCTGTCACTGACGAACGGTGCGAACGGCGCCACGCCCGCGGTCACCGCGGGCGCGACGGAGGCCCCGCCCGCGACCGGCATCGAGGTGGCCCCGGAGGACCGCCCCGAGAGCTGACCCCGAGCGCCTCAGCAGGCCCGGAATGGAAGCTGCGCCCCCCTGGTTCTAGCCTGGGGGGCGCAGTTTTTTCGTACGCACTGACGCATTGGTGCGTGGAACGCTAGGAACGAGGCACAGATGACCGACCCCGTGACGCTGGACGGCGAGGGCACGATCGGCGTTTTCGACGAGAAGCGCGCCGAGAACGCCGTGCGCGAGCTGCTGATCGCGGTCGGGGAGGACCCGGACCGCGAGGGCCTGCGGGAGACTCCCGGGCGCGTGGCACGGGCGTACAAGGAGATATTCGGCGGTCTGTGGCTCAAGGCCGAGGATGTCCTGACGACGACGTTCGATCTCGGCCACGACGAGATGGTCCTGGTGAAGGACATCGAGGTGCAGAGCTCATGTGAGCACCATCTGGTGCCGTTCCACGGCGTCGCACACGTCGGCTACATCCCGTCGTCCGACGGCAAGATCACCGGCCTGTCCAAGCTCGCCCGTCTCGTGGACGTGTACGCGCGCCGTCCGCAGGTGCAGGAGCGGCTGACCACGCAGATCGCCGACTCGCTGATGGAGATCCTTGAGCCGCGCGGCGTCATCGTGGTCGTCGAGTGCGAGCACATGTGCATGACCATGCGTGGGGTGCGCAAGCCGGGCGCCAAGACGATCACGTCGGCGGTGCGCGGACAGCTCCGTGACCCCGCGACGCGCAACGAGGCGATGAGCCTGATCATGGCGCGCTAGGCGCTTCGCTGGAATCGCGGTGTACAGATCTGCGGGCCGGTGGGGGCTTGTCGCGCAGTTCCCCGCGCCCCTTACGGGGCTGCGCAGCCGGGTCCGAGCCCTATGCGGCCGGGGCGGCCGTTCCGCCGTTCTCGTCGTCGTCCTCCGGGAGGCGGCAGACCCGCTCCAGGAAGAAGGCGGCCGCTATCACCGCGATGCCCGCCACGAGGGAGAGGCCTGCGTAGATCGCCTGGTCGCGGCGGGACGGGACGTCCAGGTACTCCAGGAGGAAGGCGCCCGTGCCGCCGTACATTCCGGCGACCAGGGCGGCGACCAGGGCGCTCGCCTGGCCGAAGACGACCGCGCGCGCGGCCATCATCGGCTCGACACCCTTGGCTCCGGGGCGGCGCTCGCGCTGTGCGCGCAGCCGGGCGCGCAGTGAGAGCGCCGTGGCCAGCAGCACCGCGGCGATCACCGCGAGCACGATGGGCGCGGCCAGCGGGACCCGCGGGAGTGTGCCCACGGAGTCCCACAGCCGGGCGCCGGCCCAGGACAGCACGCCGGCCACCAGGAAGAGGCCGGCCAGTGTCCTGATGCGCAGCTGCTTCACGGATGACCCTTCATCGCTTCATCGTCGTACGGATCCGCTTCTCGATCGTGCGGGTCCGATAGACCCTAACGATTACTCGGGCAGGCGGAGTTCCAGGTCGACACGGGGTGTGACGCCTTCGCGGGTGACCTTGGCGAGCAGGTCGGCGACCGGGCCGCGGCCCGCGAGCTGTGCCTCGGGCTCCACGTCGTACCAAGGGGCGAGGACGAAGGCACGTTCGTGCGCGCGCGGGTGGGGGAGCGTGAGGACGGGGTCGTCCGAGACGACGTCCGCGTACGCCACGATGTCGACGTCGATCGTGCGCGCGGCCCAGCGCTCGTCCCGAACGCGGTGGAAGGCTTCCTCGATCGCGTGGGCCCGCTCGAGGAGCGAGGAGGGCGGCAGCGTCGTCTTCACCACGACGACCGCGTTGAAGTACGACGGCTGGCTGCCGGGCTCGACGCCCCAGGGCTCCGTCTCGTACACGGGAGAGACGGCCTTGACGCGCAGGCCGGGGGTGTCCTCCAGGGCGTCGATCGCGCCCTGCAGCGTCTCCAGGCGGTTGCCGAGATTGCTGCCGAGGGAGATCACGGCGCGTTTGGGGTTGGAGAGGGTGGTGTCGGCGGCGTCGACCTGCTCGACCACGGCGGTGGGCACCGGCTGGACGGTCGGGTCGCTCTGCCCTTGCGTGGAAAACGCGGTCATACTCGGCTCCGGGTGATGGTGACGGTCACATCGTCGAAGGGGACGGTGATCGGCGCGTCCGGTTTGTGGACGCACACCTCGACCTCCAGGACTCCCTCGTGCTTCAGACACGTCTGGGCGATGCGCTCGGCGAGGGTCTCGATGAGGTCCACCGGATCGCCTTCGACGGCGGCCACGACCTCCTCGGCCACGACGCCGTAGTGCACGGTCTTCGCCAGGTCGTCGTCGGCGGCGGCCGCACGGGTGTCCAGGCCAAGGACCAGGTCCACGATGAAGGTCTGGCCCTCTTCGCGTTCCCGCGGAAAGACACCGTGGTGCCCGCGGGCCTTGAGGCCGCGCAGCGCGACACGATCCACGCGAATCACTCCTGCAATCGTCGTTATCGGCAGGCCTGCGCCGAGTGCGGTCGGCACACCAGCCTCGATCGAATCTACCTGCGCGCACTGACAGCTCTCGCCCGCGGGGGCTCCCGGAACCGCCCCTACCCACTCAGGAGGGTGAGTCCTCGCCCTCTTCGTCGTCGGTTTCGGCGAGTACGGGTGAGGCGTGGTGCGACCAGAGCTTCCATCCGTCCACTGTGCGGCGGAACACATTGGTGGCGACGACGAGCTGTCCGACGAGCGGGCCGAGCTCGCCGCCGCCCTCGGGGGGCGGGCCGCCGCTGAGGATGTTCTCCGTGCAGGTCACCAGGGCGGTGTCGCCGGCCACCCCGACGTGCACATCGGTCAGGAAGAACTGGATGTACTCGGTGTTCGCCATGATCAGCGCGTACGACCTGAGGACCTCGCCGCGGCCGGTGAGGACCGGCCAGCCGGGGTGGACGCAGGAGATCGCGGCTTCGTCGCCGTCTTCCGCGGCGTCCTCGTCGTCCCGGGCGTCGGGGTCGGGCGGCTCCGCTTCCGGGGCCGCGTCAGCGTCCAGCCAGAGGTCGGAGAGCTCGTCGAAGTCGCCGCGCTCCAGTGCTTCGTAGAAGGCCGTGTTGGCCTGCTCGACCTGTTCGACGTCGGTCCTGGCCCCGGTCACTGAGGACCGCCCGCCGCGCTGGTCACGGCGTGTGCGACACGGACGGCGTCGGCGGTGGCCCGCACCTCGTGCACGCGGACCGCCCACGCGCCCTGGTGGGCGGCGATGGCGGAGACCGCGGCGGTGGCGGCGTCACGCTCGCGGGCGGGCGGCGGAGCGCCCTCGGGGCCCGCGAGGACGCGGCCGAGGAAGCGCTTGCGGGATGCGGCGACCAGGATGGGGTGGCCGAGCTCACGAAGGCGGTCGATGCGGGCCAGGAGTGCCAGATCGTGCTCGGCGTTCTTGGAGAAGCCGAGGCCCGGGTCGATGACGATGCGCTCGGGGGCGATGCCGCCCTCGATGGCGGCCTGCACGCGCGCGTGGAGCTCGTCGACGACTTCGGAGACCACGTCCTCGTAGACGGGAGTGGCGTGGATGTCGGCGAGGAAGCCGCGCCAGTGCATCACCACGAAGGGCGCCCCGGCGGCGGCGACCGCGGGGACCATGCGCGCGTCGGCGAGGCCGCCGCTGACGTCGTTCACCAGCACGGCGCCCGCGGCGAGCGCCTGCTCGGCGACGGTGGCGCGCATGGTGTCCACGGAGACCGTCACGCCCTCGGCCGCGAGGCCCCGCACGACGGGGACCACGCGCCGCAGCTCCTCGTCCTCGTCCACGCGCGTGGCGCCGGGACGGGTCGACTCGCCGCCCACGTCGACCAGGTCGGCGCCCTGGGCGACCAGGTCGATGCCGTGCTTGACGGCGGCCGTGGTGTCGAACCAGCGGCCTCCGTCGGAGAAGGAGTCGGGGGTGACGTTCACGACCCCCATGACCGCACAGCGGCCCCACTCCGGCAGCCCCTCGACCGATCCCCGCCCGCGCAACGTACTCATGCCTCCAGCCTAGGCCCGAGCGGGCGGGCTCTATGCCGCCCGGACCTCGCGCTCCGCCGTGTGGTGCGGGCAGGGGCGGCGCTGTGCGCTCCCCCGGCGCAGGAAGCGGGGCATCGCGAGGGTCACGAAGCCCTCGGCCTGCATGGCCGCGAAGCCGATGCGGGGGAGGTCCTTGGAGGAGCGGTAGACGACGAAGCGGGGCTCCCAGCGGGGGCGGAACTTCGCGTTGAACTTGTACAGGGACTCGATCTGGAACCAGCGGGAGAGGAAGACGAGCAGGCCCCTCCAGGCACGCAGGACGGGCCCCGCGCCGATCTTCTCGCCGCGTGCGAGGGCCGCGCGGAACATGGCGAAGTTGAGGGACACGCGCGCGATGCCGAGCTTCGGGGCGGCCTGGAGGGCGGCCACGATGAGCAGCTCGTTCATGCCGGGGTCGGCCGAGCGGTCGCGGCGCATGAGGTCCAGGGAGGCGCCGTCCTTGCCCCAGGGGACGAAGTGGAGGACGGCTTTGAGGTCTCCGTAGGGGCCCGGTTCGTCGTCGGCCTTGTGGGCGGTGGCGATCAGACAGTCGCCGTCGTCCGGGTCGCCGATGCGGCCGAGCGCCATCGAGAAGCCGCGTTCGGTGTCGGTGCCGCGCCAGTCGTCGGCGGCGCGCTGTATCCGCTCCAGTTCGCGCTCCCCGAGGTCACGCACGCGCCGTACGCGCGTCTCGTATCCATTGCGCTCGATCCGCTTGACCATCTGGCGTACGTTGCGCATCGCACGCCCGGACAGGGAGAAATCCACGACGTCCACCACCGCCTCGTCGCCCAGTTCGAGGGCGTCGAGGCCGGTCTCGCGGGTCCAGACCTCGCCGCCGGTCTCGGAGCAGCCCATGACGGCGGGCGTCCAGGAGTGGGCCTTCGCCTCGTCCATGAAGCGTTCGATGGCGCCGGGCCAGGCCTCCACGTCACCGATCGGGTCGCCGCTCGCGAGCATCACCCCGGAGACGACGCGGTAGGTGACGGCGGCCTTCCCGCTGGGGGAGAAGACGGCGCCCTTGTCGCGGCGGAGCGCGAAGTGGCCCAGCGAGTCGCGGGCGCCGTGCTTGTCGAGCAGGGCGCGCAGCTTGGCCTCGTCGTCCTCGGTGAGGCGCGCGGCGGGGTGCTCGGGGCGGAAGGCCAGGTAGATGGTGGTGAGGGCGGTGAGCATGCCGAGGGCGCCGAGCGAGTAGGCCACCGTCCAGGAGGTGGTCCCGTAGTAGTCGACCGGGCCCTCGAAGCCGAACAGGCCGTACAGGACGTGGGCGAGGCGTTCCGTGATGCTCGGGTCCCCGATGACCTTGCCCGGGTGGGCACTGACGATCACCAGGCCGAGGATGATGGAACCGGCCCCGAGGAGCACGAAGTTGGCGAGCGCCCGCCAGCGGCTGCGCGGGTCGGGCAGCGCGGCGAACTCACCCCGATGGCGCAGCAGCAGCGTCAGGAGGGCGAGCGAGATCAGTACGCCGATGACCGAGTGCCGGTAGGCGAACTGCGCCACGGCACCGGCCGGGAGCAGCACCACGGCGGCCCGCCAGGCACGCCGCTTGTGGCGGCGCAGGCCGTGCGCGAGCAGCAGCAGGAGGACACCGGAGCTGAGCGCGAGCGCGGCGGCGAAGGGGCCGAGCGCGCCGGGCAGGACCTCGGCGATCGCGTGCATCCGGCTGTGCCTGAAGCGCGGGAAGACGCCGGCCGCTACGTTCAGCAGGCCCACGAGGGCGCAGGCGCGGGCGACGAGGGTCGGTACGGCTTCGGGGCGTGGGCCGCGGAGCAGCCGACCGAGTCTGCCGTGGATGCCGGCACGGAGCCCGTCGGTACGGCGCCGTCCCTCGGGGCGGCTGCCCTCACCGTCCGGAACCGCACTCGACATTTCCGCATCTATCCTGACAGACATCGCATCCCGTGGTTCTGCGAGAGACCTTGATTCCGGCACCAAAACGGCATCCGGCGACATTGCGCCCTCTAGGACGGTCCTTCTGGGAGTCGGGTTCACTCCCGAACGGAAAACCGCTGGAAAAGAACGACGGAACAGGCAGAAAGCGCAGGCAGAACGTCCCATGGGTCTGACGAGCAACAAGGTCCTCGCGTTGGCGGTTCTCCTCGCCGTCGTGCTGTTCATCGGCACGGTGTGGTTCTGGCCGCGTCTGGCGCGCCAGTCCTGGCGGACCGTCACCGGCCGCATCGGGCTCCTCATCGCCACCCAGTTGGCGATCTTCTCCTCGGTCGGCCTCGCGGCCAACCAGGCGTTCGGCTTCTACGCCACGTGGGCGGACCTCTTCGGCCAGGAGACGAGCCCCGGTGTCGTCGTCGACCACGACCCCGCCAAGGGCGGGACACCGGTCGACGTGCGCGGCACCCGGCCCGTGAACGTGCCCGGCGGTGACAGGCCCTCGACCGGCGGCCAGATCCAGAAGGTCGTCGTCAGCGGGAAGGAAGCGGACCTAGCGAGTCCCGCGTACGTCTACCTGCCGCCCGAGTACTTCCAGCCGCGGTACAAGAAGCGCACGTTCCCCGTGTCCGTGGTGCTCACCGGCTACCCCGGCACGGCCGAGGCGCTGATCAAGGGCCTGCACTACCCGCAGACCGCCCACGGCCTTGCCAGGCGGGACAAGATGCAGCCGATGATCCTGGTCATGATGCGGCCCACCGTGGCGCCGCCGCGGGACACCGAGTGCGTGGACATCCCCGGGGGCCCGCAGGCCGAGACGTTCTTCGCCAAGGACCTGCCCGGTGCCATCTCCGCGCACTACAGGACGGGCCGTACGGCGGGCAGCTGGGGCGTCATCGGCGACTCCACGGGCGGCTACTGCGCCCTGAAGCTCGCCATGCACCACCCCGATGTGTACGCCGCGGGGGCGGGCCTCTCCGCGTACTACAAGGCGCCCATCGACGTGACGACGGGCGATCTCTTCCACGGCGACAAGGAGTTGGAGGAGCGTGCCGACCTCATGTGGTACCTCGACCACATGCCGGCGCCCAAGACGTCCCTCCTTGTCACCACCAGCAAACAAGGAGAGGACAACTACGCGGACACCGAGAAGTTCATCGGCAAGGTGAAGTCGCCCACCAGGGTCTCGTCGATCACGCTCGACAGCGGCGGGCACAACTTCAACACGTGGCGCAGGGAGATCCCCGCGGCCCTGGAGTGGATCAGCGGGCGTCTGAACGGCAAGTAGCCGCCCCGCGCGGGTAGGCCCTTCAGCTTCCGCCGATGGCCGTGATGGTCTCCAACTCGACCTCCCCGCGCGCGATGTCGCGCGCGTCCGCCGCCGTCGACCTGCGCAGCGCCTCGTGCAGCCGGGCCGGGGTGAGGACGCCGAGGAAGCGGCCCTCGCTGTCCTTGTCGATGACCGCGATCCAGCCCGCGTCGTGCTGGAGCATCGTCGCGAACGCCTGCTTCAGGGTGGCGCCCACCGGCAGCCACGCCTCCATGCGGCGCGCGTGGTCCCGGACCGTCCCCTTGCCGCCGTGCGCGTGCTCGGCGGAGATCCAGCCGTGCAGGTTGTTCTCGCCGTCCAGGACCACGGCCCAGCGGGCGTCGAGCTTCGCGGGCAGCGGGTCGTCCAGGTGCAGGACGGGCGGCTGCTCCAGGTCGCCCTCCTCGATGGGCGTCACGGAGAGGCGCTTGAGGCCGCGGTCCGCGCCGACGAAGTCCGCGACGTAGTCATTGGCCGGTGCGCCGAGGATCGTCGACGGGGTGTCGAACTGCTCGATGCGGCCCTCTCCGTAGACGGCCATCCGGTCGCCGAGGCGGACCGCCTCCTCGATGTCGTGCGTGACGAAGAGGACGGTCTTGCGGACGGCCTGCTGGAGGCGGAGGAACTCGTTCTGCAGGTGCTCGCGCACCACGGGGTCGACGGCGCCGAACGGCTCGTCCATCAGGAGCACGGGCGGATCGGCCGCGAGCGCGCGGGCCACGCCCACCCGCTGGCGCTGGCCCCCGGAGAGCTGCTCGGGGTAGCGGTCGCCGAAGGTGGCGGGGTCGAGGCCGACCAGGTCGAGGAGTTCGGCGGCACGCTCACGGGCCTTGCCGCGCTTCACGCCGAGCAGATGCGGGACGGTCGCGGTGTTCTCGAGGACCGTCTTGTGCGGGAACAGGCCGACCTGCTGGATGACATAGCCGATACGGCGCCGGAGTTGGACCGGGTCGATGGCGGATATGTCATCACCTTCGACGTATATCCGGCCCTCGGTCGGCTCGATGAGGCGGTTGACCATCTTCATCGTCGTCGTCTTGCCGCAGCCCGACGGGCCGACGAGCGTGACCAGTTCACCCTCGGCGACCTCGAAGGACAGGTCGTCGACGGCCGTGGTGCCGTCCTCGTACCGCTTGGTGACGTGCTCGAACCGGATCATGATTCCCCATTGTTGCGGGCGTTGTGTAAAGCCCATGTTGCGCCAGTACGACGAGTCTCGGCGATTGTCGGTGCTGCGCGTTAGGGTCGCCAGACGGCCTCAGGAAACGGGATACGGGGGGAGTGGGGCGGGATGAGCGAACAGAACTGTCTGGTGACGAACGACTGGATCTGCGGGGAGTACGTCCGCTCCCGCAGCCAGGAGTTGATCGACGCCACCGTGCAGCACATCGGCATCACCGCGGCCTCGGTCGCCATCGGCGTCGCCGTCTCGCTGCCGCTCGCGCTGCTCGCCCGGCGCTGGCGCTTCCTCGCGGGGCCGATCCTCGGCGTGACGACCGTGCTCTACACCGTGCCGTCGCTCGCGATGTTCTCGCTCTTGCTGCCCTTCTTCGGGCTCTCGGCCTCGCTGGTCGTCACGGGCCTCGTGCTGTACTCCCTGACGATCCTGGTGCGGAACATCCTGGCGGGGCTCCAGGCCGTGCCGGAGGAGGCACGGGACGCGGCCAAGGGGATGGGGTACGGGCCGCTGCGGCTGCTGTGGGAGGTCGAACTGCCGCTCGCGCTTCCCGCGTTGCTCGCGGGCGTCCGCATCACCACGGTCTCGACGGTGGCCCTGACGACGGTAGGGGCGATCGTCGACTACGGAGGCCTCGGATCGCTGATCCTCGACGGCCTCGACACGACCTTCAAAGCACAGGTGCTCACCGCTTCCGCGCTCTGCGTGGTGCTCGCCGTGGTCGCCGACCTGCTCCTCCTCGCGCTACAGCGGTGGCTGACGCCGTGGACACGCGTCCACCGAATACGTACGAAGCGTGCCGCCCCCGCGGAGCGCACGGCCAAGGTGGCTGAACCTGCATGAACGCGATAACCGGCGCGTACGACTGGCTGACCACGGGTGCCAACTGGCAGGGCGAGAAGGGGGTGTGGCACCGCCTCGCCGAGCACCTCTACTTCAGCGGTGTGTGCCTCGCCGTCGCGTGCCTGATCGCGCTGCCCATCGCCCTGTACCTCGGCCACATCGGCAAGGGGGGCGCCCTCGCGGTGAACATCTCGAACATCGGGCGTGCGGTGCCGACGCTCGCGGTGCTCGTGCTGCTCACGCTCACCCCGCTCGGCGAGCACGGGGACGTACCGACGCTGATCGCGCTCGTGCTTTTCGCGGTGCCGCCGCTGCTTACCAACGCGTACATCGGGATGCGCGAGGTCGACCGGGCGGTGGTGGAGGCCGCCCGGGGGATGGGCATGAGCGGGCGCCAGCTGTTCGCGCGGGTCGAGCTGCCCCTCGCGTACCCGCTGATCATGACCGGTGTGCGGTCCGCGGGCGTGCAGGTCGTCGCCACGGCGACGCTGGCCGCGATGGCGGGCGAGGGGGGCCTCGGCCGGATCATCACCGCCGGGTTCAACCTGCAGAACACGCCTCAGGTGGTGGCGGGCGCGCTCCTCGTGGCGCTGCTCGCGCTCTTCGTGGAGGTGGTGCTCGTCGTGGTGGGGAAGGTGTTCAGTCCCATGCGAGGGCGGTCGGGGGTCGCGCAGTGATCTCCGGGCGGCAGTTTCCAGTGTTCCCCGGTGTTTCCCGGGTCTTTCGAAATGGTGGTTCACCGATGAACAGCACAACGCGTCGCGCGCGACGGATGGCAGGGGCGGCCGTGGCCGTCGTGGCGCTGACCGCGGGGCTCACCGCGTGCGGCGGGGACAGCCTGGAGGAGGACGGCAAGGGCGGAGGGGACAAGGCGGGCGGCAAGGGCAAGCTCGTCGTCGGCTCGGCCCGTTTCACCGAGCAGAAGGTGCTCGCCGAGCTCTATGTGGGCGTGCTCGAGGACGCCGGATACGACGCCGAGGTGAAGACCGTCCAGAACCGCGAGGTGTACGAACCTGAGCTGAAGAAGGGCTCGATCGATGTCGCTCCCGAATACGCGGCGACGCTCGCGGAGTTCCTCAACCTCGGCAAGAACGGCCCGAAGGCGAAGCCGGTCGCCTCGAATGACGTGGACGACACGGTGACCGCGCTGAAGAAGCTCGCCGAACCGCGCGGCCTGAAGGTGCTTCCCGTCGGTGAGGCGGTCGACCAGAACGCGTTCGCGGTGAGCAAGGAATACGCGAAGGAGCACAAGCTCAAGACGCTTTCGGATCTCGGTAAGTCCGGCGAGAAGGTCAAGATCGCCGCGAGTGACGAATGCGAGTCGCGGCCGTTCTGCGCTCCGGGACTCAAGAAGACGTACGGCATCGATGTCGCGGGAATCGACCCCAAGGGCGTCGGCACCACGCAGTCCAAGCAGGCCGTGAAGAACGGCACGGACCAGGTGGTGCTGACCACGACCACCGACGCGACGCTCGACAGCTTCGGTCTCGTGGCCCTTGAGGACGACAAGAAGCTGCAGAACGCGGACAACATCCTTCCGGTTGTGAACGCGAAGGAAGCGGGCGACAAGGAGATAGCCGACGCCCTCGGGAAGCTGACCAAGACCCTGACGACGGAAGACCTCGCGGAACTCGACCGGAAGGTCGATGTGGAGCGGCAGAAGGAAGCCGATGTCGCCAGGGAGTATCTGGAGTCGAAGGGATTGATCAAGAAGTAGCGCGGTAGAAGGAGGAGACATCCTCGAAGTGGCTCGGCCGAAAGTGGAGTTGAGTGACCGAAGAGGACCGTGAAGGGTGGGGAGTTAGCGCTGTGGCACTGTCATTTTGGCGGGCGGGGCACCATAGTTCGCCTACGCGCGGTAAGTTTCTGGCCATGCCACGTGGACGTCACCGCCATTCCCCACCCCTGCACAGGCTGCTGCCCCCCTCGACGGTCGCAGGTCTCTCCCTTGTCTGCGCCGGCGGCGCCTGGCTGTTCGCGGAACCCGTCGTGCTCCGCGGCCTGGCCGCTGCCGCGGCCGCGGCAGCCGTCGTGGGCTCGGTCGTCATGCGCCGCTGGGACCTGGCGGCCGGTAAACAGGTCGCTGAGCTGGGCCGCGCCCGCAAGAGCGACGAGTGGCGTTACGAGGAACGCATAGCCGAGTGCGAGTCCGACCTCGACGAGTCCCGGGAGATCCGGGGCCGCCTGGAAACCAAGCTGCGGTCCAAGCGGGCCGAGCTTGCAGCCTTGCGGAACGAACACGCGGCGCTGCTGCGGCGGTACGCGACGGCGGAGACCGAGCGGGCGAGCGCGCTTGAGGGACGGCGGCTGCTCGCCATCGAGGCGTCCACTCCGGCGCGAGCGCTGCCGCCGGCCCCCGTGCCCGCCGAGCAGGCGGCCCGTGCCGAGGCACCGGCTCCCGTCGTGCGCCCGGGGTCGATCGCGCCTCCGTCGCTGTACGACAGGGCGAACATGGCGCTCGACCGGCTGACCCCGAAGCCTTCCCCCGAGGGCGGCGCTGCCCGGCAGCGCGCGGACGGGGACGAAGCGCGGGGGAAGTCCGGGGCGGCCGAGGGGTACGGCGGGCATGAGCGCGCGGTCGCCGTCGCGCCGCCCGCTCAGAGGCGACGCCAGGCCGCCCAGGGAGGCTTCGACTTCTTCGGTACGAAGAGCGAGGCGACCGCGGGGGCGCTGGAATCCGTACAGAACGTGGACCTCGCGGACGTGGTGGGCGAGGAGGCACTCGCCGTGCACAAGGCGGAGTCCGAGGCGGAGTTCAAGCAGGCCCCCGAGGGTTCGGACCATGCCGCCGGTCAGGTCATCGACCTCACGGAGCACGACGAGACCGAGCAGATCGACGTGGGGGAACTGCGGACGGCGCTTCGGGCGTAGGCGGGCCCCTGGGCCTTCGTTGCCGTCATCACCGGCTCCGCCGAGTTCGTCCTCAAACGCCGGACGGGCTGTACCAGCCCGTCACACCATCCACCGGTCAGGCCGCGCAGTCCTCCGCCCCGTACGGGACCTCTCCGCCTGCGCGGACAGCAGCGTGACCGCCTCGTCGGCGGGACGGAGCCGCGCCGTCACCGTCTTGTTCGCCCCCGTGTCGACCTGCACGTCCGCCACCCCCTTGAACCGCTCCCAGGGCCCCTGCGTCATCCGCACGCTCTGCACCTTCGCGTGCGGGACGAGGGACAGGCGGCGGCGCAACAGCCCGTGTCGCGCCGCGAACACCGTGTCCGTCACCGTCAGGCCGTACCCCTTCCACCACACCGGAAGGCACCACGCCGCCCGCGCGGGAGGCCGGACGAGCTCGGCCGCGGCCGGCACCCGGACGCCCGGCAGGATCCGCGCGATCACGGCCTCCGCGACCTCCCGCGGCGCGACCGGGACCAGGACGCCGTTGGACGAGCCCGCCACGTCCAGCTCCACCCGCACCCAGCCGTACCGCCGCCACAGCCACGGCTCCACGACGCGCACCGTCTGCACCCGCCCCGGAGGCACCGTCTCGTGCGCCTTGTCGAGCAGCCCGTGGTCGATGCGCAGGCCGTCGGGGGACTCGCCCACCCGCCAGTCGTACTCCCCGATGAACCGCCCCACACTGCTGGCGAACGCGGCGCCCAGCATGGGAAGTCCGGTCGCGAGCACTGTCCACAGGTTGTGGGTGGCGAACCACAGGAAGGGCGGCACGATGAGCGTGGCGACGAGCATGGCCCACGTCGTGCCGGTCAGCAGCAGGGAGATCGCGAGCATGCGCGGCTGTACGTGCACCAGGTTGTTGACCGGCGCCTCGCCGACCTCGCCGGCTGTCTCGGGTGCGAAACCGGCCGCACGCGCGAGGAGTTCGGCCCGCAGGACTGAGGCCTCCTCCTGGCCCAGATAGGCCAGTTCGTCCTTCTTCTCCGTCCCGACGACGTCCAGCTTGAGCTTGGCGACGCCGACGATCCGGGCCGCGAGCGGCTGCGTCACGTCCACCGCCTGGAGCCGGTCGAGCCGGATGTGCGCGGTGCGCCGGAAGACCAGTCCTGTGCGGATGCGCAGTTCGGTGTCGGTGACGGCGAAGTGCGTGAACCACCAGCTCATGAAGCCGTAGAGGGCGCCGCCCAGGAGAATGGCGGCGATCGCGGCGAGCAGCACGGTCACGGGCAGCTGGGAGACCCGCCGCTGCGTGCCGTTCGGGTCATGCACCGCGAAGCCCACGAGGACCGCGACCGGCGCCCAGGCCCTGCGCAGGGGCGTGACGGGGTGCAGACGCCGCTCTCGTACGCTCTCGGTGACCGGGGCGGGTTCTTCCCCCGCCACCTCCCGTACGCCGCTCACAGCCCCGCCGAGCGGGCCTCGCCCAGCTCGGTGAGCCGGTCGCGCAGGCGCTCGGCCTCCTCGGGGATGAGGCCGGGGATCCGGGCGTCCGTGGCGGCCGCCGCCGTGTGCAGCTGCACGCTCGCCAGGCCGAAGTGCCGCTCCACGGGCCCCGACGTCACCTCGACGAGCTGCATCCGGCCGTACGGGACGATGGTCTCCTCGCGCCAGAGCACGCCCCGGCTGATCAGCAGGTCGTCGGCCCGCTCCGCGTACCGCCAGGAGCGCCAGTTGCGCCCCAGCATCGGCCAGCCCCACGCCACGAAGGCGAGCGGGACGGCCGCGAAAGCCGCCCACGCGGGCCCTGCGAAGATCCACAGGAGCACCCCGACCGCCGCCGCGAGCGGCACGAGCCAGACCACGAGCAGCAGTCGCCGCATCCGCAGCAGCCCCCGTGGCAGCCCGGTCCACACCGGCTCCGCGCCTGACTCTCCCGGCCGCGCCGGCCGTGCCGGTCCCGCCGTCCCCGTTTCCATGCGTCAAGCGTACGTAGCCGACGTGACAGTCGCGTATGAGCGCGCGTACGAGAGAATGCGCGCATGAGCCCCACGACGGAGACCACGCTCGGCATCGGCGGCGCCGCGGAGAGCACCGACATGGTGCTCAACATCGGCCCCCAGCACCCGTCCACGCACGGCGTGCTGCGGCTGCGCCTCGTCCTCGACGGCGAGCGGATCCAGCAGGCGGAGCCGGTCATCGGCTATATGCACCGTGGCGCGGAGAAGCTCTTCGAGGCGCGTGACTACCGGCAGATCGTGGTGCTCGCCAACCGGCACGACTGGCTGTCCGCGTTCTCGAACGAGCTCGGGGTCGTCCTTGCCGTGGAGCGGATGCTCGGCATGGAGGTGCCCGAGCGCGCCGTCTGGATGCGCACGCTCCTCGCCGAGCTGAACCGCGTCCTCAACCACCTGATGTTCCTCGGCTCGTACCCCCTCGAACTAGGCGGAATCACCCCGGTGTTCCACGCGTTCCGGGAGCGCGAGGAGCTCCAGAACGTGATGGAGGAGATCTCCGGCGGCCGCATGCACTACATGTTCAACCGCGTCGGCGGCCTCAAGGAGGACCTGCCCGCCGGATGGGCTTCACGCGCGCGTGCCGCTGTCTCGTCGGTCCGCTCCCGCATGGACGTGTACGACAAGCTGGTGCTCGGCAACGAGATCTTCCGGGGGCGTACGCGCGGCGTCGGCGTGCTCTCCCCGGAGGCGGTGCACGCCTACGGAGTGAGCGGTCCCATCGCCCGCGCCTCCGGAGTCGACTTCGACCTGCGCCGCGACGAGCCGTACCTCGCGTACGGGGAGCTCCAGGACACCCTGAAGGTCGTCACGCGTCAGGAAGGCGACTGCCTGGCCCGCTTCGAGTGCCTCCTGGAGCAGACCCACAACGCGCTCGACCTCGCCGACGCCTGCCTGGAGCGGCTCGCCGAGCTGCCGCAGGGGCCGGTCAACCAGCGCCTCCCGAAGGTGCTCAAGGCCCCCGAGGGCCACACGTACGCGTGGACCGAGAACCCCCTGGGCATCAACGGCTACTACCTGGTCTCCAAGGGCGAGAAGACCCCCTACCGCCTGAAGCTCCGCTCGGCGTCGTTCAACAACATCCAGGCCCTCACCGAACTGCTGCCGGGGCAGCTGGTCGCCGACATGGTGGCGATCCTGGGGTCGCTGTTCTTCGTGGTCGGCGACATCGACAAGTAGCGGGCCGGTTCAGCCCCGCAGCGGGTCCGGAACTCCAACCCGCAACAGGTCCGGAATTTCGACCGGCTGGGTCAGCCACCCGAAGTCGCCGAGCCCGCCATCAGCGGTCAGTTCGGCCGCCTCTCCCGCGCGCGTGAGGGCCCGTACGTACGCCGCCGGATCGCTGGAGGCCAGGGAGAGCGGCGGGCGGCCACCGCTCACGCCCAGGGCGTGCAGGGCCGCGCGCTGGGTGAGCAGGGAGGCTCCGGGCAGCGCGCACGCGTCGAGTGCCACGTGGGCCGTGATGTCACACGTGCCGTCCGGCACGGGCGCCGTCTCGCGGCCCTCCCGGAAGCCGGTCAGTGTGCCGAAGGGGGGCCGTCCGGCGCGGTCGTGCGCGTAGTCCACCGCGACCGCGAGGCCGCGCGTCAGCGAAGCCGTGGCCGCCGCCCACGCCTCGTCCCTGGGGCGCCCGATCTCCGCGCGCAGGCCGGGCTCCGGGGCGAGCGGCCACCAGTGCGCGAGCCAGGAGGCGTCCGCGCCCTCCACGGTGTCGCCGAGGGATTCGGTGCCGTCGTCGCGTACGAGGACATGCCGCACCAGGCCGTCGGGGTCTACCTCGACGACGTCCAGGGGGACGTTGTCCAGCCACTCGTTGGCGAAGAGCAGGCCGGTGACACCGGCGGGCGGCAGGTCGCGCCACTCGACGCGCGGGTCGAGCCCCGCAGGGCGCTCGGCCCGCTCGACCGCGTAGGCACGCGCGCGTGCCGCCACGTCGGCGGGCAGCGCGGCGAGGACGCCCGCGGTCAACTCGCCTCGCCCTGCGCCGAGATCGACGAAGGCCAACTCGTCCGGGTGGTCGAGAGCCTCGTCCACGCGGCACAGCAGCCGGGCCACCGCGCCCGCGAAGAGGGGCGACGCGTGCACCGACGTACGGAAGTGTCCCGCGGGTCCTTCGGGGCGCAGATAGAAGCCGTCAGGCCCGTACAGAGCGGCCTCCATGGCCTCCCGCCAGCCGCGCCGCACGTCCTGCCGCTCACCTCGGACCTCGTTCGTCACGCGAGAAGGCTATGCGGGCCTCCACCTTGGGGAGTACATGCGAGCGGTACGGATCGGACCTCCGGTTGACCCCGCAGGGCCGTCACGCTGCCTACGCTGGGTTACGTGCAGCGCGTCTATGACTTCCTCCGCAGACACCCGACCGGGGTCGATGGCTTCTGGGCCCTCGCCCTGCTCGCGATGTCCGGCATCGGTCTGGTCTCCATGGCCGATGGGGAAGGCCGTGACCCGAAGGTCGCGGCCGCCGTCGTCGTCCTCGGCATGTCCGTCGTGGTGGCGCTGCGCCGCAAGTACACCGAGAAGATGCTGATCCTCGCCGCGGTGCTCGGCGTCATCCAGTTGATCTTCGACGTCAGGACGATGCCGGCCGACTTCGCGATGCTGGTGATCATCTACACCGCGTCGGCCGACGGCACGAAGTGGGCCTCGCGGTTCGCCCTCATAGGCGGGCTGTGCGCGGCTCCGCTGTCGTCGTTGCGCTGGCCGGAGGAGAACATAGGCGTCTTCGGCAGCGTCTTCTTCACGATCTTCCAGATGGTGCCCTTCGCCCTCGCCTGGGTGCTCGGCGACTCCATCCGCACCCGCCGCGCCTACTTCGCGCAGCTGGAGGAGCGCGCCGACCGCCTGGAGAAGGAGCGGGCGGCGCAGTCCAAGGTCGCGGTGGCGGCCGAGCGGGCCAGGATCGCGCGCGAGCTGCACGACGTCGTCGCGCACAACGTCTCGGTGATGGTCGTCCAGGCCGACGGCGCCGCGTACGTCCTCGACACGGCCCCCGAGCAGGCCAAGCAGGCCCTGGAGACCATCTCCGGCACCGGGCGGCAGGCGCTCGCCGAGATGCGCAGGCTGCTCGGCGTGCTGCGCACGGGCGAGCACCAGGAGAGCGGTGAGTACGTCCCGCAGCCCGACGTCGAGCAGCTCGACGAGCTCATCGAGCAGGTGCGCACGGCCGGCCTCCCGGTCGACTTCAAGGTCGAGGGAACCCCGCGCCCGCTGCCAAGCGGCGTCGAGCTCACGGCGTACCGCATCGTGCAGGAGGCGCTCACCAACACCCGCAAGCACGGCGGCGAGAACACCGGCGCGAGCGTGCGCCTCGTCTACTTCGACGACGGCTTGGGGCTGCTCGTCGAGGACGACGGCAAGGGCGCGCCGCACGAGCTCTACGAGGACGGCGGCGCCGACGGCAGCGGGCACGGCCTGATCGGCATGCGCGAGCGCGTCGGCATGGTCGGCGGCACGCTGGACGCGGGACCGCGGCCGGGCGGCGGATTCCGCATCAGTGCGCTTCTCCCGCTCAAGCCCGCAAATTGACACCTGTCACCGACTCGTCCACGCCATACGCTCATGAACACATCTGTTCGCTCGTAGATCGCTTGCGAGCACATCCACGAAGGGGCCTTTGATGTCGATCCGCGTCATGCTCGTCGACGACCAGGCGCTGTTGCGCACGGGGTTCCGGATGGTGCTCGCCGCACAGCCGGACATGGAGGTCGTCGCGGAGGCGGGCGACGGGGTCGAGGCGCTTCAGGCGCTGCGGACGACCGAGGTCGACGTGGTGCTCATGGACGTACGCATGCCGAAACTGGACGGCGTGGAGACGACCCGGCGCATCTGCCAGGACGAGAACCCGCCGAAGGTGCTGATCCTGACGACCTTCGACCTCGACGAGTACGCCTTCTCGGGGCTGAAGGCGGGTGCCTCGGGCTTCATGCTGAAGGACGTGCCCCCGGGCGAGCTGCTGGCCGCGATCCGCTCCGTGCACAGCGGTGACGCGGTGGTCGCGCCGTCCACGACGCGGCGCCTCCTCGACCGCTTCGCGCCGATGCTGCCGAACGCGGGCGGGCAGCCGCAGCACAAGGAGCTCGAACGGCTCACCGAGCGCGAGCGCGAGGTCATGATCCTGGTCGCCCAGGGGCTCTCGAACGGGGAGATCGCGGCGCGGCTCGTCCTGTCGGAGGCCACGGTGAAGACCCACGTGGGCCGCATCCTGACCAAGCTCGGGCTTCGGGACCGCGTGCAGGTGGTGGTCCTCGCGTACGAGACGGGCCTGGTGCGGGCGGGCGGCGGCGGGGCCGCCTGACGGCTGCCCCGGGCCAGGAGGTCAGCGCAGGACGCCCTCCAGGAAGTCGCTGCCCAGGCGGGCCACCACGGTGACGTCCAGCTGGTGCATCACGTACCGGCCGCGGCGCCTCGTGGTGACCAGGCCCGCCTTCTTCAGCACCGTGAGGTGACGGGAGACCTCCGGCGCGGTCAGGCCGTTCGCGTGGGCCAGCTCGCCCGTGGTGAACGGCGCGCGGGCTATGTCGCGGCACAGGCGCAGGCGTACGGGGTGGGCCAGGGCGGTGAGCCGGAGCTCCAGGGTCTCCACGGAGGTGGGGCTCGTCAGCTCCGGGGACGCCACAGGGTAGTGGATCACCGGGCGCCAGCCGGGCGCGTGCAGGACCATCAGGTGCGGCCAGGCGAAGTGCGACGGCACGAACGTGAGTCCCGCGCCGACCGTGTGGTCGAGAGCTGTCGTGGTGCCCAGCGGCAGCTTGTCGACGGTGATGCGGTGGCCGTCCTCGTCCAGTGAGAGGGCCGTCGACACCGAGGACAGCACCTCGGACAGGCCCTTGTGGCGCAGGAGTTCGGTCTTGTGCCGGGCGTCGGCGGCCAGTTGGACGCGCACCCGCCGCCAGGTGTCGGCGAAGAAGGCCTCGTCGCAGTCCTCCAGGAGGCGCCGCAGCCAGGCCCGGACGGTGTGCGGGTCGGTCAGGAGGCGCTCGGCGAAGTCCAGTTGCTTGGTGCCGCGCGTGGCCGCGAGCTCCAGGGAGCGGGTGCGCCGGGCGGTGTCCGTGAGCGGGGACGGGCCGCCTTCGTTGTATGTCGTGCCGCAGGTGAACTCCAGGGCGGCCGCGACGAATCGCTCGTCGTCCAGGCGGTCCATGAGGTCCAGCTCGTCGGCGAGCGTCACCCCCGGTCTGCCGTCCGCGCCGAGGAGTCCGGCGAACGGCATGAAGACGTCCGAGAACGTGTTCCGCCACAGGAAGTCGGCCTCGTGCAGCCGGTCGGCGAGGTCCGGCTTGAGGCAGGCGGTGGTGGCGGTGGCCCAGCCGTGCAGTCCCGGATGGTGTCCGGTCTCGGCCAGGGCGTGCAGGGCGACGCCCAGCTCCGCCAGGGGCGAAGGCTCGAAGAGGATCCGCTCCTGCGGCAGGCCCGCGATGTCGATGTGCACGCTCATGGCCCCATCGTGCACCGCGCCACCGACAACCGGGCGGCCGATTGACGACCGGCGTCAATCGACGCGACGGAGACGTGACGGCGCGGGCAGTCTGTGATGACCGGGCCGCACTCGGCCCGTGCCGGCCGGACCCCGCGGCAGCGTCGCCGCCGGGCCGGGACCCACCACGACCACTCCTGCGCCGACCCTGGCTCCCGTCGACCCAGAGGCGCCCGAAAAGTACTCTTTGTCTAGAGAGGCGAACCCGTCATGAGCATCACCCAGCAGTACCTCCTCGACAGCTACCGCGCCGCCCAGCACGACGAGCGCACCCCGCCCGCCCCTGGTCAGCACGACTGGCAGGTCATCCGCGAGGTGCGCGACTACGGCCGCTTCCGTGCCGTCGTCGAGGAACGCCCCGCCCACGGACGTGTCCGTGCCGCCGTCGCCCGGCTCATCCGGGGATCCGCCGTACGAACTCCGCGACCGCATCATTGACGTCGTCGGGCGTCCACTCCAGGCCCGCCTCGGTCACGGTGACCTCCGTGACCGAGAGGCCGGGCGGCCCGTCCGGGAACCAGCGGCCGAACAGCTGGGTCTTGGTCTCCTCGGCCTGCTCCAGCGCCGCCTCGGTCAGGACTTCGGCGTCGTACGGCAGCCAGACCTGGAACTGGTGGGTGTGCGGCCGCTCCGGGTGCACACGCGACCACGGCACCCCGGCGGCCGCGAACCCTTCGCGCAGCGCGTCGGCGACCACGCGCGCGTGGGCGACGTAATCCGGCAGCCGCGGGAGCGTGTTCTTCAGGCCGAGAAGGGCGGCTACGGCGGCCGGGAACTGCTGGAAGACCTGGCCGCCGTAGCGGTGCCGCCACGTCCTCGCCTCGTCGACGAGGGTGCGCGGGCCCGCGAGCACCGCGCCGCTCAGGCCGTCCAGGGACTTGTAGAACGACACGTACACCGTGTCCGCGAGGCCGGCGATCTCCGCGAGGGGACGGCCGAAGTGCGGTGTGCACTCCCACAGGCGCGCGCCGTCGAAGTGCACGACCGCGTCCCGTTCGCGGGCCGCCTCCACGACCTCTTCGAGCTCCTCCCAGGACGGCAGCACGAAACCGGCGTCCCGGAGCGGCAGTTCGAGCATCAGCGTCCCGAAGGGCTCTTCGAAGTCCCGTACCTCTTCGGCCGTGGGCAGCCGGGGCTCCCTCGTCGGGTGCACCGTGCGCAGCCCGCTCACCGCGGAGAGCGCGCCCCCTTCGTGGACCTCGGGGTGGGCGTCCGGATGCAGGGCCACGGTCGCGTTGCCCGTGCGGCCCGCCCAGCAGCGCAGGGCCACCTGCTGGGCCATCGTGCCGGTCGGGAAGAAGGCGGCCGTCTCCTTGCCGAGCAGCCGCGCGACCTCGTCCTCCAGGCGGGCGACGGCTCCGTTGCCGTAGATGTCGGCGGGCTCGTCCGGGTCCACGACCTCCGAGGCCGCGTCCGCGAGTGCCGAGAGCCGTGCGGTGATCGGGAGATGCCCGGACCAGCGGTGCAGGATGCGGCCTGCGCCGAGGGCGGCGGTCCGGCGGCGGACGGCGAGCAGGTCCTGCTCGCCCACCTGCTCGCTCGCTTCTTCGCCCACCTGTGCTCCGTCTGCTCCGTCGTGTGAAGTCATCCCCCGAGCATGGCGTGCGGTCGGCCGCCGGTCATACGAATACCCACAGCCTGTGGACAGCCCAGGACGCGGCGCGGACCAATCGCGTTAGCATGACGAGAAATCGTCCGGTACCCCGAGCGGACTGGAACGGGAAGGCGTCATCGCGTGAACGCACCTCATCAGCCAGACCCGCGGGACCGCCCCGCGAGGCTCACGGTGGGCGTCGTGGGAGCGGGCCGTGTCGGCCCCGCGCTCGCCGCGGCACTCCAGCTCGCCGGGCACCGCCCCGTCGCCGCGTCGGGGGTCTCCGACGCGTCCGTACGGCGCGCGGCGGTCCTGCTGCCCGACGTCCCCCTCGTCCCGCCGGCCCAGGTCCTTGAGCGCGCCGACCTGGTCCTCCTGACCGTGCCGGACGACGCCCTGCCGGGCCTCGTCGAGGGCCTCGTCGAGACCGAGGCGGTCCGCCCCGGCCAGCTCCTGGTGCACACCTCCGGGCGGTACGGCACCAAGGTGCTGGAGCCCGCTCTGCGCGCCGGAGCCCTGCCGCTCGCCCTGCACCCCGCCATGACGTTCACCGGCACCCCCGTCGACGTGCAGCGCCTCGCCGGCTGCTCCTTCGGCGTGACCGCTCCCGAAGAGCTGCGCCTCGCCGCGGAAGCGCTGGTCATCGAGATGGGCGGCGAGCCCGAGTGGATCGCCGAGGAGTCACGCCCGCTCTACCACGCGGCGCTCGCGCTCGGCGCGAACCACCTGGTCACACTGGTCGCCGAGTCCATGGAGCTGCTCCGGGACGCGGGCGTGGCCGCCCCCGACCGGATGCTCGGCCCGCTGCTCGGCGCCGCCCTGGACAACGCCCTGCGCTCCGGCGACGCCGCCCTCACCGGACCCGTCGCGCGCGGGGACGCGGGCACCGTCGCCGCACACGTGGCCGAGCTGCGCAAGCACGCCCCGCAGACCGTCGCCGGATATCTGGCGATGGCCCGCGCGACCGCCGACCGCGCGCTCGCCCACGGACTGCTCAAGCCCGAGCTCGCCGAGGACCTCCTGGGGGTCCTGGCCAATGGCGGGAGCGCGGCCGGCGACGCCGAGGGAGGAGCCCGATGACCAGCCTCGTGCACACCGCCGAACCCCTGCGCACGCGCGCGCGTGGCGGACGCCGGGTCGTCGTCATGACCATGGGCGCCCTGCACGAGGGGCACGCCACCCTGATCCGCACCGCACGCCGTATCGCGGGCGACGAGGGCGAAGTCGTGGTCACGGTCTTCGTGAACCCCCTCCAGTTCGGCGCGGGCGAGGACCTCGACCGCTATCCCCGCACCCTGGACGCCGACGTCAAGATCGCCGAACAGGAGGGCGCGGACTTCGTGTTCGCCCCGTCCGTCGACGAGGTCTATCCGGGCGGCGAACCGCAGGTCCGGATCAGCGCGGGCCCCATGGGCACGCTCCTCGAAGGGGCCACGCGCCCCGGTCACTTCGACGGCATGCTCACGGTCGTCGCCAAGCTGCTGCACCTCACCCGGCCCGACGTGGCGCTGTACGGCCAGAAGGACGCCCAGCAGCTCGCCCTCATCCGCCGCATGGTGCGGGACCTGAACTTCGGCGTCGAGATCGTCGGCGTACCGACCGTGCGCGAGGAGGACGGCCTCGCCCTCTCCAGCCGCAACCGCTTTCTCTCCCCGGCCGAGCGGCGCACCGCACTCGCGCTCTCCCAGGCCCTCTTCGCGGGCCGCGACCGGCACGCCGCACAGGAGGCCCTCCACGCGCGGGCGGCGCTCGCCCCCGTCACGCACGCGCGCGCCGACGCCCTGAACGCCCTGGGGGAGTCCCGCGCCGCCGCCGACACCCACGCGGTCGCCCAGTCCGTCACGCCGACCGTGCCCGGCGGCCCCGCGGCCGTCCGCGCCGCCGCCCGGCAGGTCCTGGACGAGGCGGCACGCCTCCAACCCCCGCTGAAGCTGGACTACCTGGCGCTGGTCGACCCGGCCGACTTCACGGACGTACAGCCCGGCCACACCGGTGAGGCGGTCCTCGCCGTGGCGGCCAAGGTCGGCGCGACCCGGCTGATCGACAACATCCCGCTCACGTTCGGAGCCACCGCATGAGTGCCACCGGAATACGGCTGCACGCCCCCGCGCCCGGCTGGTCCCTGGAAGCCGACATCGTCGTCGTCGGCTCCGGAGTGGCCGGACTGACCACGGCGCTGCGCTGCTCGGCGGCGGGCTTGAAGACCGTCGTGGTCACCAAGGCCCGCCTGGACGACGGCTCCACGCGCTGGGCCCAGGGCGGCATCGCCGCGGCACTCGGCGAGGGCGACACCCCCGAGCAGCACTTGGACGACACCCTCGTAGCGGGCGCGGGCCTGTGCGACGAGGAAGCCGTGCGCACCCTGGTCACCGAGGGCCCCGATGCCGTACGCCGCCTCATCGAGACCGGCGCCCACTTCGACACGGGCCCCGAAGGCGCCATCGAGCTGACCCGCGAGGGCGGCCACCACCGCCGCCGCATCGCCCACGCGGGCGGCGACGCGACCGGCGCCGAGATCTCCCGCGCCCTGGTCGAGGCGGTGCGCGCGCAGTCCATCCCGACCGTGGAGAACGCCCTCGTACTGGACCTCCTCACCGACGCCGACGGCCGCACCGCCGGTGTCTCCCTGCACGTCATGGGCGAGGGTCAGCACGACGGCGTGGGCGCGGTGCACGCCCCCGCGGTCGTCCTCGCCACCGGCGGCATGGGCCAGGTCTTCTCGGCGACCACGAACCCGTCCGTGTCGACCGGCGACGGCGTCGCGCTCGCCCTGCGCGCGGGCGCCGAGGTGAGCGACCTGGAGTTCGTGCAGTTCCACCCCACCGTGCTCTTCCTGGGCGCCGACGCGGAGGGCCAGCAGCCGCTGGTCTCCGAGGCGGTGCGCGGCGAGGGAGCCCACCTCGTGGACGCGGACGGCGTGCGCTTCATGGCCGGGCAGCACGAGCTCGCCGAGCTCGCGCCCCGCGACATCGTCGCCAAGGGCATCATGCGGCGCATGCAGGAAAAGGGCGCCGAGCACATGTACTTGGACGCCCGGCACTTCGGCGCCGAGATGTGGGAGAACCGCTTCCCGACGATCCTCGCCGCCTGCCGCGCCCACGGCATCGACCCGGTGACCGAGCCCATCCCCGTCGCCCCGGCCGCGCACTACGCCTCGGGCGGCGTCCGCACCGACGCGCACGGCCGCACCACGGTCCCGGGCCTGTACGCGTGCGGCGAGGTCGCCTGCACCGGCGTGCACGGAGCGAACCGCCTCGCCTCCAACTCCCTTCTGGAGGGCCTGGTCTACGCCGAGCGCATCGCCGCGGACATCGCCTCGCCGCATACGGGCAAGACACTCCACGCGCGCGTGCCCGCACCCGTCTCCCACCCCGACACCCCCGCGCACCCCCTCCTGCCCCCCGAGGCCCGCTTCGCCATCCAGCGCGTGATGACCGACGGCGCCGGAGTGCTCAGGTCGGCCGACTCCCTCTCCGAGGCCGCGGCCCGGCTCGCCCGCATCCACGCCGAGGCCGCGGGCGCCCTCGCCGAGGACGGCAAGACCGCCGAGCCGGGCGTCGACACCTGGGAGACCACCAACCTCCTGTGCGTCGCCCGCGTCCTGGTGGCCGCCGCCCAGCGCCGCGAGGAGACCCGCGGCTGCCACTGGCGCGAGGACCGCCCCGACCGTGACGACGAGACCTGGCGGCGCCACATCGTCGTACGCCTCAACGCGGACCGGACCCTGGCCGTGCACACGACCGACACCGCAGACTTCCCTCCGACGACGAGCCTTCAGGAGAAGTGACCGTGACCACCCCCGACGACCTCCCTCTCGCCCCCACGGGCGGCGGCTGCGGCGATGCCTGCGGCTGCGGCGCAGACGACGCGTACGACCCCCTGGAGTGCGGTCTCGACCCCGCCCTCGCGCAGCTCCTGACCGAGGCGGGGCTCGACCCCGTGCAGGTCGAGGACATCGCGCACATGGCGATCGAGGAGGACCTGGACGGCGGCGTGGACGTCACCTCGGTCGCCACGATCCCCGAAGAGGCCGTGGCCACCGGCGACTTCACCGCACGCGAGGCCGGCACCGTCGCGGGCCTGCGCATCGCCGAAGCCGTCATCTCTCTCGTCTGCACGGACACCTTCGAGGTCGAGCGGCACGTCGAGGACGGCGAGCAGGTGGAGGCGGGCGACAGGCTGCTCAGCGTCACCACCCGCACCCGCGACCTGCTCACCGCCGAGCGCAGCGCGCTGAACCTCCTGTGCCGCCTCTCCGGCGTGGCGACGGCCACGCGCGCGTGGGCGGACGCACTGGAGGGCACGAACGCCAAGGTCCGCGACACCCGCAAGACGACGGCCGGGCTCCGCGCCCTGGAGAAGTACGCGGTGCGCATGGGCGGCGGCGTGAACCACCGCATGTCGCTCTCCGACGCGGCCCTGGTGAAGGACAACCACGTGGTGGCCGCCGGAGGCGTGGAGCAGGCCTTCAAGGCCGTGCGCGAGGCCTTCCCCGACCTTGCCGTCGAGGTCGAGGTCGACACCCTCCACCAGCTGCGCGAGGTCGTGGACGCGGGCGCCGACCTGATCCTCCTGGACAACTTCACGCCGGGCGAGACCGAGGAAGCCGTGGCCATCGTGCACGGCCGCGCGATCCTGGAGTCCTCAGGACGCCTCACCCTGGAGAACGCCCGTGCGTACGCGCAGACGGGCGTGGACTTCCTCGCGGTGGGCTCCCTCACCCACTCCTCGCCGATCCTGGACATCGGCCTCGACCTGCGCGCGGCGGAGTGACGACGACATGCTGCTGACCATCGACGTCGGAAACACCCACACCGTCCTCGGCCTCTTCGACGGCGAGGAGATCGTCGAGCACTGGCGCATCTCCACCGAGGCCCGCCGTACCGCCGACGAACTCGCCGTGCTCCTCAACGGCTTGATGGGCATGCACCCCCTGCTGGGCGACGAGCTGGGCGACGGCATCGACGGAATCGCCATCTGCTCGACGGTCCCCTCCGTCCTGCACGAGCTGCGCGAGGTCACCAGGCGGTACTACGGAGACGTGCCCGCCGTCCTTGTGGAGCCCGGCATCAAGACCGGCGTGCCGATCCTCATGGACAACCCCAAGGAGGTCGGCGCCGACCGCATCATCAACGCGGTCGCGGCGGTCGAGCTCTACGGAGGCCCCGCCATCGTCGTCGACTTCGGTACGGCGACGACGTTCGACGCGGTCTCCGCGCGCGGCGAGTACACCGGAGGCGTCATCGCCCCCGGCATCGAGATCTCCGTGGAGGCCCTCGGCGTACGGGGCGCCCAGCTCCGCAAGATCGAGCTGGCCCGGCCGCGCAGCGTCATCGGCAAGAACACCGTGGAGGCCATGCAGTCCGGCATCCTGTACGGCTTCGCGGGCCAGGTCGACGGCGTCGTACAGCGCATGGCCCGCGAGCTCGCGGGCCAGGGCGGCGACCCCGACGACGTGACGGTCATCGCGACCGGCGGCCTCGCGCCCATGGTGCTCGGCGAGGCCACGGTCATCGACGAGCACGAGCCGTGGCTGACCCTCATCGGCCTGCGCCTGGTCTACGAGCGGAATGTCTCCCGGAGTTGAGCGCCCCGACCGCCACGGCCGCCCCGACCGCCCAGGCCGTCGGCTCATAACTGGCGGCTCATAAGCGGGGCTTGCGCACACAACCCTGCGCCCCATACAAGAGTCTGCGCAGGGACGGGACTTGAGAAGTTCGAGCGGGCGTGGAGCAAATGGGGCGTAGGAGAAGACTGGCCGCGGCAGTGGCGGCCGGGGTATTGGCCGGCCTCGCCGGTCCTGCCGCGACGGCGAGCGCGGCCACGGGACCCGGCGGCGGCCATGCCGTGCACGCGGTGAGCCTCCCGGCCGCGACGGCCTCCCCGTACACCACCTCGACCACGTCCCCCACCTCGACCACGTCCCCCATCTCACCGGACAGGGAAGAGCGCGACCCCGACGACTCCCTGGCCGACACCGGCGCGGGCGTGCTCCCCTGGATCGCCGCCGCGGCGGCCGGTGCCCTCGGAGTCGGCGCGGTCGTCTTCGCGATGATCCGACGCCGCTCGGAGTGAAGCCACGCCACATATTGGCGTTAAGCGGATTTTGTCCAGTTTGCACGTATCGTCAGTCCATGCCCACGCCATACGGATCTCGCGGCGGCATGGCCTTCGGTGCGGAGGAACTGCGTGTGCTCCGCCGCGCTCTGGCCCTCGCCCTGCATCCCAGCCCCGTCTCCGACGAGGACGTCCAGGACTGCCTTCGCCTAGCCGGCGCCGTCGACGAGGCGGTGAGCGAGGGCGCCAGGCTCCGCGCCTTCCTGCTGGCCGACCTCGCCCGCTACCGGGCGGCCCTGCCCGGCACCGCAGCCGGCTACCTCGCGCTCCTGGAGGACGTCCTCGGCTCCGGCTATCAGCCGGGCGCCGACGATCTCGCCGCGCTGCGCGCCCTGCGCGGCAACCCGGTCGCCGCCGCCCTCCTCGACCGCTGCCGGACCGTCGCCGAACAGGCCGTACGCGCTCGCCTCGCGGGCCGCTCCCATACGGACCGTGCGGCCGTCCCGGCGCCCCGCCCCCTCGTCCCCGCGTCCCGCACACGCCTGCTCGCCCTCCCCGGCGGCCGGAGCGGCGCGGGCGACCGGGCGGCGCCGAAACCCAAGACGCCGAACTCCCCTCCGGCGAAACCGGCCACTCCGGAGCCGCCACGCCCCGTGCCGACCCCGGCCGAGGTCTTCCCTCCCAAGCGCCGCCCGACGGACCCGCCGCACCAGCTCGCCGCGGGCTAGCTACTCTGGGGGCATGGAATACGTCTCCGCGCTCCTGCCCCCCGTAGTGATGGCCGTGTTCTTCGGCGGTCTCATCGTGACGATCGTGAAGACCCAGGGCGGCGCCAACAAGGCCAAGGAGGACGCGGCCGTCGACGCCGTGATCTCCCGCGCCGAAGGCGCCCGGCAGACCCCCAAGGCCTGACACCCGGCCTGACAGACGCCCGGCCTGACACCCCACCCAGGACCGACCGGCGTACGACTCGCTCACATTCCGAGTCGTACGCCCTTTTTGTTGGGGAAATGGCGCCTCCGCCACGTCCGTCACGTCATTAGTGACATCTCCCACTATTGTTCTGGTGTGCCTCGCCCCTTGGGAGAACTCGAAGACTCAGTCATGACACGGGTGTGGAAGTGGAACCGCCCCGTGACCGTTCGAGAAGTCCTGGAAGACCTTCAGCAGGAACGGTCCATCGCGTACACCACCGTCATGACCGTTTTGGACAATCTTCATCAGAAGGGCTGGGTGCGCCGTGAAGCGGAAGGCCGTGCCTATCGATATGAGGCGGTCTCCACTCGGGCCGCCTACGCCGCCGCACTGATGAACGAAGCATGGTCGCAGAGCGACAACCCCGCCGCCGCTCTCGTCGCGTTCTTCGGGATGATGTCGGCGGAACAGCGCGAAGCACTGAGTGACGCGATGCGGATCGTGGGCCCGGACTCTCAAGCCCTCGCCACTCAAGCCCTCGCCACTCAAGCCTCGGAGAACCCCGGCGAGGCGGAGCCCGAAGCAGAGCGATAGCGTCCGGTCATGCCAGCGGAACCCCCTGAACTCAGCGCTAAAGCAGTCTCCGTACGCCGGGCGCGCACCGCCGATGTGCCGGTCGTACGCAACCTCCTCGACTCCTACGCCCGTCAGGGGATCCTGCTCGACAAAGCGACGGTCGCCCTTTACGAGTCCATCCAGGAGTTCTGGGTGGCGGAACGCGACGACAACGCCGAGGTCGTCGGCTGCGGGGCCCTGCACGTGATGTGGGAAGACCTCGCGGAAGTACGCACTCTCGCGGTGAACCCCGACGTCAAGGGCGCCGGAGTAGGTCATCAGGTGTTGGGGAAGTTGCTGCAGACCGCTCGCTGGCTCGGTGTCCGGCGGGTTTTCTGTCTCACCTTCGAAGTCGACTTCTTCGCGAAGCACGGCTTCGTGGAGATCGGTGAGACGCCTGTCGACGGAGATGTCTACAGCGAGCTGCTGCGTTCCAAAGACGAGGGTGTCGCGGAGTTCCTCGGCCTCGAACGAGTGAAACCGAACACCTTGGGCAACAGCCGGATGCTTCTGCATCTGTGATCGTCGCCGGTATTCCGAGCTGCCTGCTGCCCCGGTTCCCTATGTCCGAAACGCGCATGTTTCCTGGGTTCTCGGGGTCCCCGGTCTCTCCCGGGGGTTTGTGTTTTTCCAGCAAAAGCGGTTTGCTTTCCGACGTACTGCAGTACTGCATATAACAGGGGGCGGCGATTCTGCGGCTCGCGCCGTGCGATCCGGCCCTAAGTTATCGATGAAAGGAAATCCGGTGGCACAGAAGGTTCAGGTCCTTCTTGTCGATGACCTCGACGGCGGCGAGGCAGACGAGACCGTGACGTTTGCGCTGGACGGCAAGTCGTACGAGATCGACCTCACCACGTCGAACGCGGACAAGCTCCGCGGTCTCCTTGAGCCTTACCTCAAGGGTGGTCGTCGTACCGGTGGCCGTGGTTCGGCCGGGCGCGCCAAAGCCCGTGCCTCTGCCGCGAGCGGCGGTCAGGACACCGCGGCGATCCGCGCCTGGGCGAAGGACAACGGTTTCGAGGTCAACGACCGCGGCCGCGTCCCCGCGTCCATCCGCGAGGCCTACGAGAAGGCCAACGGCTGACGACGGGTCCGTCGCAACCGGACCCGGTGGCACTGCGTTGCCGCCGTGTCCACAAGTCGTACGAGACCGGAGCCCACGGCGGGGTCGCTGTGGGGCACGGTGCCACCCCCCACGCACGACAGGGACGGCAGTGCCGGCAGCGTCGGCTCCACCTCGCACCCGGGCTCTGGGGGTCGCAGCCATACGGCGGCCCCCTGCGAGCCGGACCACCCCGGAGGCGTGGGCGCGTCGATCCGTCCGCCCGCACCGATGGCCGTGAGGTCCAGGGGGATGCCACCCCACTCCAGCCACTCCAGGAGCCCCGGCAGCTCCTCGGCGCTCCCCGCGGCCACGAAGAGCCGCATCGATTCTCCCCGCAGGGCCACCGGAGCCTTCGGCCCGAGATGGCGCAGCGCGGCGAAACCGGCCTCGGCGGGCAGCTGCAGTACGTCGAAGCGGAGCCCCGTCAGGAGCCGCACCGGCAGTCCGGGGCCGCGGCCGTCCGTGGCCCAGCCGAGTTCGTTCTCGTACCACTGCCGCACCGGGTCGCTCTGTTCGACCGGTACACGGGGCTGGGGAACGGTGAAGGCCATGCATGGAGCAACCGGCCGGAAGGGTCGCGGGTTACGCAGAGTGGTGTTGCGATTGCTCTCAGTGTCCGGAAAGAGGGCGTAAGGGCGTGTTCGGCCGCGCAAGGGTGTTCGCCCGTAGCGGAGGGAACCGGCGCGCGCCGCATGGAGTGTCAGTCCTTACGGGTAAGACATCCCTAGTGGGGAGGGGCGACACACGCGCGAGGCCGTCTCACGTTCGCCATCGGCGTAGTGGTGGTGAGGGTAAGTGCTTGGCCTGCGGGAACATCGTCTCGCACCATCGGGTTGGAGCAGTTGTCGGCGTTCGGGGTCAGGAGGCACCTCTTGTTCTCGGCCGGGTGTCGGCAGTTGGAATGAGCGGTCCCCGCTTGCGGGACTAAGCTGCGGAAGGACAGGGAGGGGACAGCCCCCTTACTGCCTGACCGCTCTGAGGAGCGATTAACGATGTTCGAGAGGTTCACCGACCGCGCGCGGCGGGTTGTCGTCCTGGCTCAGGAAGAAGCCCGGATGCTCAACCACAACTACATCGGCACCGAGCACATCCTCCTGGGCTTGATCCACGAGGGCGAGGGTGTCGCCGCTAAGGCCCTGGAGAGCCTCGGGATTTCGCTCGAGGCGGTCCGCCAGCAGGTGGAGGAGATCATCGGTCAGGGCCAGCAGGCCCCGTCCGGGCACATCCCCTTCACCCCCCGTGCCAAGAAGGTCCTGGAGCTTTCGCTCCGCGAGGCCCTTCAGCTGGGCCACAACTACATCGGCACGGAGCACATCCTGCTCGGCCTGATCCGCGAGGGCGAGGGCGTCGCAGCCCAGGTCCTCGTGAAGCTGGGCGCCGATCTCAACCGGGTGCGGCAGCAGGTCATCCAGCTGCTCTCCGGTTACCAGGGCAAGGAGACCGCCACCGCAGGCGGTCCTGCGGAGGGCACGCCTTCCACGTCCCTGGTGCTCGACCAGTTCGGCCGGAATCTCACCCAGGCCGCTCGTGAGTCCAAGCTCGACCCGGTCATCGGGCGCGAGAAGGAGATCGAGCGGGTCATGCAGGTGCTGTCCCGCCGTACGAAGAACAACCCCGTGCTCATCGGCGAGCCCGGCGTCGGCAAGACCGCCGTCGTCGAGGGCCTGGCGCAGGCCATCGTCAAGGGCGAGGTGCCCGAGACGCTGAAGGACAAGCACCTCTACACGCTTGACCTCGGCGCGCTGGTCGCCGGTTCGCGCTACCGCGGTGACTTCGAGGAGCGCCTGAAGAAGGTCCTCAAGGAGATCCGCACCCGCGGCGACATCATCCTGTTCATCGACGAGCTCCACACCCTGGTGGGTGCGGGCGCCGCCGAGGGCGCGATCGACGCGGCTTCGATCCTGAAGCCGATGCTCGCCCGTGGTGAGCTGCAGACCATCGGTGCCACGACGCTGGACGAGTACCGCAAGCACCTGGAGAAGGACGCGGCCCTCGAGCGCCGCTTCCAGCCCATCCAGGTCGCGGAGCCGTCCCTGCCGCACACCATCGAGATCCTCAAGGGTCTGCGCGACCGTTACGAGGCCCACCACAGGGTCTCCATCACGGACGAGGCGCTGGTCCAGGCCGCCACCCTGGCCGACCGGTACATCTCGGACCGCTTCCTGCCGGACAAGGCGATCGACCTGATCGACGAGGCCGGTTCCCGGATGCGCATCCGCCGGATGACCGCGCCGCCGGACCTCCGCGAGTTCGACGAGAAGATCGCGGGTGTCCGCCGCGACAAGGAGTCCGCGATCGACTCGCAGGACTTCGAGAAGGCCGCCTCTCTGCGCGACAAGGAGAAGCAGCTCCTCGCGGCGAAGGCCAAGCGCGAGAAGGAGTGGAAGGCCGGCGACATGGACGTCGTCGCCGAGGTCGACGGCGAGCTCATCGCCGAGGTCCTCGCGACGGCCACCGGCATTCCGGTCTTCAAGCTGACCGAGGAGGAGTCCTCGCGTCTGCTGCGCATGGAGGACGAGCTCCACAAGCGCGTCATCGGCCAGAAGGACGCCATCAAGGCGCTTTCGCAGGCGATTCGTCGTACGCGCGCCGGTCTGAAGGACCCGAAGCGTCCCGGTGGCTCGTTCATCTTCGCCGGCCCGTCCGGTGTCGGTAAGACGGAGCTTTCCAAGACGCTCGCCGAATTCCTCTTCGGTGACGAGGACGCCCTGATCTCCCTCGACATGTCGGAGTTCAGCGAGAAGCACACGGTCTCGCGTCTCTTCGGTTCGCCGCCCGGATATGTCGGTTACGAAGAGGGCGGTCAGCTGACGGAGAAGGTCCGCCGCAAGCCGTTCTCGGTCGTCCTCTTCGACGAGGTCGAGAAGGCCCACCCGGATATCTTCAACTCTCTGTTGCAGATCCTGGAGGACGGTCGTCTGACCGACTCCCAGGGCCGGGTCGTGGACTTCAAGAACACGGTCATCATCATGACGACCAACCTCGGCACGCGTGACATCTCCAAGGGCTTCAACCTCGGATTCGCCGCGTCGGGTGACGTCAAGACGAACTACGAGCGCATGAAGACCAAGGTCAACGACGAGCTGAAGCAGCACTTCCGCCCGGAGTTCCTGAACCGTGTCGACGACACGGTGGTCTTCCACCAGCTCACCGAGGAAGACATCATCCAGATCGTCGACCTCATGATCGCCAAGGTGGACGAGCGTCTGAAGGACCGCGACATGGGCATCGAGCTCAGCGGTGACGCGAAGAAGCTCCTGGCCAAGAAGGGTTACGACCCCGTCATGGGCGCCCGGCCGCTGCGCCGGACGATCCAGCGCGAGGTCGAGGACATCCTGTCGGAGAAGATCCTCTTCGGCGAGCTCCGCCCCGGCCACATCGTGGTCGTCGGCACGGAGGGTGAGGGCGAGGAAGCCAAGTTCACCTTCCGCGGCGAGGAGAAGGCGGCGCTTCCGGATGTCCCGCCGATCGAGCAGGCCGCTGGTGGCGCCGGGCCCAACCTGAGCAAGGAGGCGTAAGCCTCCGGCTCTCGGGCCCGCAGTACAGCAGTGCAGGGGCTGCCCCGGACCGTTTCTCACGGTCCGGGGCAGCCCCTTTGCTGTGGGGTCACGAAGTGATCGTGATTCCCTCCGGTACGTTCCGTACGCGGGGCAGCCTGGGGTTGACCCTGAGCACGCTCAGGTTCGGGAAGCGGGTGAGCCAGGACATGTCCGTGTCGGCCAGTTCCGCGGTGACCCACAGGTGGGTGAGCTGCTCGTGCTCCAGGCCGTCCAGGAGCTCCTCGGTGCGCATGACGCCCACCACCTGGATCCACGGCCGCCCGCCGAGGTGCCGCAGCGCCACGAGCTCGGCGGTCTCGGACACGGGGAAGTACAGGCCGACCGGGTCGAGGTGGGCGATGATCTCGCGTGCGTACCGCTCGGTGTCGAAGTGCCGCCACGGGCGGGCCAGTTCCATCCGGATGGCCAGGGCCGAGCGGTGGCGCAGGCGGGCGAGGTAGTCGATGGCGGCGTCGTCCTGGACGCGGGTCGCCGTGATCGCCAGGAGGAGCGCCTGCTGGTCGCTCGGCACCTGCTCGGGGTCCGGCAGCTGCTCCAGGACGATGGGGCCGACCCAGCCGAGGCTGCGGGCGGCCAGTTCCGTCGTGGGGCGCACGAGGTTCTTCGTACGGTCGTGGACGAGCTGCTGCACCGCCGGGTCGAGTTCGGTGACGTGTTCCAGGCAGGCCGCGGCCATCAGGCGCCGGTGGTTCACGTGAGGGCGGCGCAGGTTCGGGGCGGCGGCCAGGAGCCGCTCGAGGAAGTCGGCGCACTCCTCCGGCCGTGCGTGGGCGGCGGCCATGCGGATGACCTCCTCCCACTCGGCGCGGTGCGCGTGCTCGACGAGGGTTCGGAACTGGCCGCGGGCCACTATTTCCTTGGCGGCGAGATAGTCCTGGAAGGTGCGGTGGATGAAGTCAACCGAGTGGCCTGCCTGTTCGCGCAGCAGGCCCGTGCGGTGCAGCAGATGACGGAAGATCTTCTCGCCGTCGCCCTCGGCGCGTGCGGAGGGGATGGCGGGCAGCGCGCCGTCCAGGATGGCGACCACGCGCTCGCGCGGCAGCTCCGAGACCCCCTCCTCCACCATCGCGTGGGCCAGTTTGCGCAGGAGCAGCTCCCGGGGTCCTTGCTGGAGCCGTACGTCATCGGCGTACAAGACGTCGCGCTCGGGGTCGCGGCGCTGGAGGAGCATTTCGAGGGCGGCGTCGTACAGCTCCTTGCGGCCTTTGGGGAGCGAGCCGGAGCGGTCGCGGTTCAGGGCGCAGATCAGGCCGCACATCAGGGGGTTGGTGGCGAGCTGGCGCAGCTCGCGGTAGATGCGCACGGAGTGCAGGAGGCGCTGTTCGTACTCCCGCAGCTTGTCGCGGTCCGCCTGCTCCTTGCACTGGTCGTCGCTCATCGCGGCCGCGTGCCAGTCGTGAATGAAGCGGGTGACCTGATCGCGTGACATCGGCGCGAGGGAGAGTTCCTTGAAGCCCTCTTCGGCGAGGCGCTCCTGGGCGAGCCAGCCGTCCTCGACGGCGGAGGGGCGCGAGGTCACCAGACAGCCGTTGCCGGAGAAGATGCGAAGGAGGCGGCGCAGCTGGTTGCGCAGATCGACGCGGGTCGCTTCCGGGGCCTCGTCGATCCCGTCGACCAGGAGCATGGCGCGGCCCGCGAGCAGGGTGCGCACGACCCAGCCCTCGGGCGCCTGGTCGGCCAGCGGGTGGCGGATGGCGTGCAGGAAGTCGTCCGGTGCGGGGAAGCCCTCGCGGGCGAAGCGGCGTACCGGCAGGACGAAGGGCACGCGGGCGCCCTCGCGCGCCGCGGCCACGGCGAGCCACTGGACGAGGGTCGTCTTGCCCGAGCCGGCGACGCCACGCAGCAGCACCCGCTCGTGCCCCTCCAGGGCCCGGTCGGCGAGCAGCACGGTGCGCGGCTCGCCCGGTACGCCGCTGCCGCTGCTCTCCTCGGCCTCCAGGCTGAGGTAGGTGTCCTCCAGGGCCCAGCGGTCCGGCGCGTTGGCCAGGTCCACGCCGACGATGGTGAGCCAGCCGTGCTGCCGTACGACCTCTTCGGCGTACGCGGCCTCGAAGTCCCGGTCCTCCTCGGAGCGTTCGGGCTGGCGGGCCGCGGCCTCCGCGTCGTTCAGGTCGATGAGCTGGCGGATGCGGCTCGCGCGCTCGGCCATGTGCCGCTGGATGTGCGGGGAGCGCCGTACGAAGTGGTACAGGACGTGCAGACACACGGCGACCAGTAGCTCGTCGTGGAACCACGCCGCGCCGGGGGACAGGGCGCGGTCCGCGCCCTGCACGGCGCCGCGAAGGCGCCGTGCGTAGTCCTGCGGGCCCAGGCGCACGGCGTCCACGTCCGTGAGGTCCAGTTCGCCGATGGCGAGGAGGGTGCGGGTCAACACGTCGACGACAGAGGCGAGTTCGGTCGTCGGGGCGGAGTGCGCCTCGGCGGCGACGTGGACGAAATCCGCGGCGGCGCGGTGCACGTCGTCCGGTGTGGCCGGGGCGTCGGCGCCGCGCCAGGTGGTGAGGGCGGCGATCAGATCGGGTGTGTTGGGCGGCTGCGCGGGAGGCTGCCGGATGAGCCGTTGTACCAGGGGTGCGGCGAGGGTCGAGGGGATGCGGACAACGGGCTCCATGGACATAGGGCGTCCCTGCGGGTGGGATTTCGTGTGTCGCGGGCTGGATTTCGCGTGTCGTGGAAGGTCAAGGGTAGGTCAACTCCTCCACGGTGGAGGGGTGATGAGCTCGATCCGGCCCGGGACCTGTAGGGCCACCGCCTCGGTGACCTCAGAGGTCACATCGACCCTTCTGAGGTTCGGGAAGGCCGAGAGCCAGGCCAGCCCTTCGACGGGATGGGACGCCTCCAGGCTGAGCCGGGTGAGCCGCTCGCGCACGATCAGGTCGGTCAGGTCCTCGACGCGGTAGGCGCCGACGACCTGGATGTCCGCCCAGCCGCCGATGGAGCGCAGGGCGCGGAGGTCCTCGGTGTCGCGCACGGTGACGCGGGCCTGGCGGGGCAGGTGCGCGAGAATCTCGCGGGCGTAGAGCTCGCGGTCGAAACGCGGCCAGGAGGCGGCGAGGGTCCGCTGGACGTCCATGCTCGGGTGCGCGCGGAACTGGGTCAGGAAGTGCAGTGCAGTATCGCTGCCCAACTCGCATGCCGTACGCACCACATGGCGGGCCGTGCGGTCGTCGAGCCCGTCGGCCGGGGGCAGTAGCGAAAGCACCAACTCGCCGCCGGACTGCGCCAGTTCCTCGGCGTCCGCGCTGGATCCCGGCGGCACGAGCAGCTGCACCCCGACCTCCACGAACGAACGGACCGCGGGCGCCACCTCCGCCGCGTACGGCAGCCCGGCCGCCGCCAGAAGCTTGCCGCGCGGAGTGCCCCGCTCGACGAGCCGCCGCAGCATCTGTTCGGCCTCCTTCGGGCGCGCGTGGGCGATGGCGAGGAGGACGACGTCCTCCCACTGGTCCTTGTCCGCGTTGTTCAGGAGCAGATCGAAGTCCAGCTCCTGAACGGCGAGGCGGGAGCCGAGATAGTCCTGGAACGTCCGGTGGAGGAAGTCGACGCGCCCGTCAGCGGGTTCACGCAGCAGACCGGACCGCAGCAGGAGCGAGGTGTAGATCTCCTCCGCGTCGCTGCTCAGATTCAGGGAGGGGAGCGCCTGCGTGATGATGTGCAGCGCGTCCGAACGGTCCATCTCCGAACGGCTGTTGCGGATCAGCCACCACGCGAGCCGCTGAAGGAGCTGGATCTGGGTGGCGTACGGAATCCGGATCCCGCCCGGATCGTCCAACCCCCGTTCCCTGTCGCGCCGTTCGAGCATCATCGAGAGCGCGGCCTCGTAGAGCGACTTCCTGTCCTGGGGCAGGAAGCCGTTCCGGTCGCGGTGCAGGGCGCAGAGCATCCCGCACATCAGGGGGTTGGTGGCGAGGCGGTTCAGCTCGGTCGTGGTCCGTACGGCCTGGAGCAGGGAAACCCCGGTGGACTCGTCGGCCCCGGCGGCGCTGTGCCAGCGGCGTACGAACGTGGCGACGTCGTGGCGGGACATCGGGGAGAGCGTGAGTTCGTTGAAGCCGACGGCGGTCAGCCACTGCTCGGGGACGGCGGAGGGACGCGAGGTGACGAGCCATAGGTTGCCGGGAAAGGTCCGCGCGAGCTCACGCAGCCACCGCCGGGCGGACTCCCTCCGATCACCGGCGATTTCATCTATCCCGTCGACGAGGAGTACGCCGCGCCGGGCGCGCAGGACGCGTTCGACCCAGCCGGGCGGCTGCTCGCCCGCGACCGGGCAGGCGACGGCCGCCAGGAAGTTCCCCGGAATGGGCAGCTCGGCTCCCGGCCGCAGGATCCGCCGCATCGGCAGGACGAACGGCACGCGCCCGATGAGATGCGTGAGGCCGTGCTCGTACGTCCGGTTCGCCGCCGTCACGGCGAGCCACTGGACCAGGGTGGTCTTGCCGGATCCGGCGACGCCGCGCAGCAGGACCTGGTCGTGCTGCGCGAGGACCTGCTCGGCGGGCACGTGCAGCCCGCTGCCGCCGAGGCCGGGCCCGAAGCGCTCGCGGGTCGCTTCGAGGCTGAGGTAGGCGGTGTCGAGGGGCCACTCGCTGGTACCGGCGTCGAGGCCGTAGATGGTGAGGGTGCCGTGGCGCTCGGCGATGTGGTTGGCGTAACGGGCTTCGAAGGCGGCGTCCTCGGCGGTCTGGGAGGGGAGCCGGTCGAGAAGGATGTCGATGGTCTGGGCGAGGCGGGCCAACTGCTGGGTCTGGGCGACCTGTTGACGGGCGATGAAGGTGGATCGCTGGGAGAAGAAGTTGAGGATGTGGAGCGATGCGGTGTGCAGGAGCTGGTCGTAGAACAGCTCCGCGCTTCCGCTGAGGCCGAAGGAGATGACGACGGTGCCCGAGTTGGACCGCAGGAGCCGCGCGAAGCCTTCCGGCCCCAGGGCGACGGCTTCGTAGTCCTCGATGGTGATGGTGCCGAGGGCGGCGAGGGAGTGGGCGAGGGCGTTCTTGACGGCGAGGGCTTCCGCCGGGTCGATGGGCTGTTCATGGGGGCCGGCGGCTTTGAGAGCCCTGCGCACGAGCTCGGCGGCGACCTTCTCGACGTCCTTGGGCGTGACGCTGCGTTTCTCCCCGCGGAACGAGACGAGCGAGGAGATCTTCACCGGTTTCTCGACCAGGGCCGCGCCTGGTTGGTCGGCCACGAAGAGCTTCTTGACGAGCGGCACGACGACACCGGACGCGATACGGGCGCCTAGCGTGCTGGCTTCGACCATGTGTTGAGGGTAGGTGAAGGGGGCGGGGGGTGGCGGGGGTTGGGGGGATTGCAGGAAAGTCCCACTTGGGGGCGTTCACGGGGTGGGTGGGGGTGGGACTTTTCTGCGATCAGATGGGGTCCCGGCCGGCTGGGACGTCGTTACGAGAGCTTGGTGCCGTAGACGTTGTCGACCTTCATCGTGATCAGCACCCGGCGGTCGGACACCATGACCTCGCGGTACTCGTCCCAGTTCGGGTGCTCGCCTGCGGCGGCGCGGTAGTAGTCCACCAGGGCCTGGACCTCGGGGCCCTGCGGGTCGGTCCCGGGGCCGATGAGCGTGGCCGTGCCCTCGGCGGTGGCCCAGGCGCGGCCGTCGGGGCTTGTCACCTCCAGCGCGGCGCGGGGGTCGCGACGCAGGTTCGCGATCTTCGCTGTCCTCGCGGTCGTCGATACGCGGATGACGCCCGCGGAGCGGTCGTACGACGGCATGACGGGCGAGAGCTGGGGGCGTCCGTCGGACTTGATCGTGGCCAGCACGCCGAGGGTGCTCCGGGCGAGAAGGGCGTGGGGGTCGAAGCTTGATTCTGTCGTCATGTGGGGGCCAACTCCTGGGCGCGTACGGGGTATTCCGGCGGGGAGACGTTCGAAAAGCGGTGGAGGGGCGGGGCTGGGTGCCGCTACCGTGCTGCCGAACCGAGTCGTCTGGGCAAGGACGTGCCGTTGTACACCCTGTGAGTTTTCCCGAGCGCTGATTCGTCGCGCGTCGCGCTCTGCGCGCCGCGCTGCTTTTTGCTGCGGACTTCTCACTGAAACCGGTGTACTTCTGTGCTCAATCGCTGGGTGGTCATGCCCACCTGCCTGCCTACCGTTCTCCGCCGTTGCCACGCCTGCGCGTCCCAGCGCTTCCGGGCGAACGGCAAGTTTCGCGTCAACGCGAACCACAAGCTCCTCGACGCCTGGCTCCTCGTGCTCTGTACCGCTTGCGGGGAAACCGCGAAGCTCACGGTTCTGGAGCGGGCGAACGTGCGCTCCATACCTGCTGGCCTGCTGGACCGGATGCACGGCAACGACCCTGTCCTGGCTGGTGAGTTGCTTCAGGATCCCGTTCTGCGGCGTCGTAATCGCATCGCCCTTGACTGGGGCGGTGCGTGGCGTCTCGACACCGGCGGGTCGGATCACCTGGACCGCGAGGTGATCGACATCTCGGTCCGCTTCGCGGCGCGGATTCCCGTCCGGCCGGCGCGACTGATCGCCGAGGGCTGTGGTCTTTCGCGGGCCGAGGTCGAGAGGCTGATCGTGGAGGGGAAGCTCGTCTCGGCGGTCCGGCTGAGCGGCAAGCTTTCTGGCGACTTCACCTTCACGCTCAAGCGCTGAGCCGTCGACCAGGGCCCATTTTCCCTGGTCAGGGGCCTGTCCGGCAGTCCGCCGGGCAGGCCCCTTCGGCTGCCCCGCGTGCGTTAGGCGGATGTTAGTCGGGTGGGAGCTCGGCGTTAGCGCCCTCGATCAGAGTCGGTGTTGTTCCGAGGACGGAGCGACACCGACAACCCGATGGGGACCCGCCATGCGTTCCAACACCACCGCCACTGCCACTCGTCGCCGCAACCTGCGCTTCGCCGCCGCGGCTCTGACCGTCGCCGCGAGCCTCTCGCTCACCGCCTGCAACGGCGATGACGTGACGGGACAGGGCGACCCGTCGGCCGCGTCGAGTTCGTCCTCGTCGGGCGGCGGTTCGGAGCAGAGCGGTTCGGACTCGGGCGGCTCCGAGCAGGGCGGCGGAAAGGACACGGCCGGGCAGAGTTCCGGCGGGCAGGGCGCGGACGCCGGGGCCGCGGCCGGCGGCGGGACCGGTTCGAGCGAGAGCGGTCAGGTCGCCAAGTGCCGTACCGACGCCCTGGACATCTCGGCGTCGGACAGCACCATCGACGGCGACGACGAGGGCTCCGTCGCGGTGCAGATGACGAACGTCGGCGGCAAGGACTGCGTGATGTCCGGGTTCGCCGGTGTGGACCTGAAGACCAGCGAGGGGTCGCTCTCCGCGGAGCGCAGTGGTCAGCCGGCCGCGCGGATGGTTCTCAAGGACGGGAAGTCGGTGTTCTTCTCCATCAGCTACCCGATGAACGACTCGGGCGGCTCCGGTGTCGGCGTCACGGGCCTCGTGGTGACCCCGCCCGGTGAGACGAAGTCGTACACGATGGACTGGCCCGGCGCCGCGACCCTGCCCGTCACCGACGGCTCCGGCTCCTCGGTCAAGGTCCTCCCGCTCGGCAGCGCGGGCCAGGGCGGCGCCTCGTAGTCATGAGAGTGCGTATCGGGGGGCGAGGGGGCGTGGTTTCAGCTCAGTCCCTGAGGCAGGTACGTGTAGTGACATACCTCGATGCGCGAGGGGAGCTGCTTGAGACCGGAGACCCGGTGCTCGGGTACCCACAGCTGCCTCAGTGCGGGGAGCAGGGCCAAGGGGGCGGCATCAATCTCGAGCCGCCTCCCAGCCGCAAACAAGGACAGGTGCGCGACGCCTGGAAACAGCCTGGCGATCTGGCGTGCCGCGTTCGTCCGGCCGGTCGAATGGCGCAGCGACAGGCGGGTCACCGTGGGCAGCGTCAGGCCGGGGGGCGCTGAGGCGAGGCTGCCGGACGAGAGGTCCAGCTGGGTCAGGCGAGGCAGACGTCCGAGCGCCTCCCATTCCTCGGGAGCATGCGGGCCGTCCGCATAGCTGAGCGCGACTTGCTCCAACTCCGGCCATCTGTCCACCGAATCCAGATCACGCAGGGTGTAGCCCGAGTTGTACATCTCCAGCGTCCGTATCGGGGCTTCAGTAGGGAACAGGCTGAGGCTCCAGGGTTCGCTGATGTCGATGAGGCGAAGCCGGTTCAGGTTGCGCAGCCCGCTGAGTGCCTCGGGGGAGAGCCGGGTGGGGGGCATCCTGAGAACGAGGACTTCGGGGTCGCATGCCGCGAGCAGGCGGCCGGCGGCCGTGGGCGAAACCGTGTCCCGGATGTCCAGCAGCTTTGGGCGGATGCCCAGACGTTCGAGTTCCACGATCTGATCGGTGCTGCGCAGCGTGAAGTGCGTTACCCCATCGTCGAGTTGGGAAATGACGCGCTCCGCGTACGGACGGCAGGCGTAGCGGCCCCAGCCCCACATGAGCTGCCTTCGCACGCCCGGCGACGGGTGCCGGGCAAGTCGCGCGAGAAACGGGATCGCTGCGTCCGACGGAACATTCGTCGCTGTGACCGCCACGAAATCGGCGACGGTGTCACTCAGAACGTCCGGGCCCGGCAGAAGGTCCAGAATCATGGGCCCGACCGCCGCCAGTTCGAGAGCCCTCTCCGTGCTGGCCGGCGGTACCAGCGCATACATCCGCCGCTCCACTTCCTGCCGCACCTCGGGGGCCAGCTCCGCCGCATGCTCCAGACAGGCTGCCGCCAGCAGGTGGCTACGGTTCCGCCCTGGTACGTCATCCCCGCGCGCGTCCCCGTGCCTGAGTAACTCCCTTAAGATCTCCGCCCGTTCACGTGGCCGTGCCTGAGCCACCGCCATCCGGATGACGTCCTCCCACTGGTCGCCTGTCGCGTGCTGTGCCAGGAGCCCGAAGTCTCCCTCGTCCACCGCTGCTCGCGCCCCGAGGAAGTCCTGGAACGTGCGGTGGATGAAGTCGACCGTGCCCGGGCCCGGCTCGCGCAGGAGTCCGCTGCGGTGGAGGAAGTGGGCGTACACCTCCTTCGCGCCGCCCAGTGCGGCCAGCTCCGGGACGGCCGGCAACGCGTCCGCGATGATCGACTCGGCTCGTGAACGGTCCATCACCGTACGGCCGTTGCGGATGAGCCAGTAGGCGAGCCGTTGCAGCAGCTGGAGCTGCGGCTCCTCCCGCAGTTCCGGTACGTGCATGTCGCGCTCACGGTCCCGGCGGATCAGCAGCATCGAAAGGGCCGCCGAGTACAGATCCTTGCGGCCCAGAGGGAGGAAACCCCGCCGATCCCTGTGCAGAGCACAAATCAGGCCGCACATCAGCGGGTTGGTCGCCAGGCGGCCCAAGTCCGGCCTCGCTCCTACCGCGTCCAGGAGCTGGGTCTCGTACGCGGCGAGAGCAGCGTCCTCCTCCGGTGCACCCGTTCGCGCCGCCTCGTGCCAGCGGTGGATGAACGCGGTCACCTCCGACCGGCTCATCGGCGACAGCGTCAGCTCAGTGAAGTTCTGCTCCGCGAGCCAGTCCTCCCGTACCGCCGAAGGGCGCGACGTCACCAGCCACCGATTGCCGGGGTACGCGTCGATCAGATCGCTCAGCCAGCCCCGCGTGCGCGTGCGCTCCGACTCCGGGATCTCGTCGATCCCGTCCACCAGAATCAGCGCACGCCCCGCGGTCAGCACGCGGGACTCCCAGCCCTTGGGCTGCGTACCCGCCAGTGGGGAGCCGACCGCCGAGAGGAAGTCCGCCGGCGCCGGGAGGCGCTCGCCGTGGCGGGTGAGGCTGCGAAGGGGGAGTACGTAGGGGATGCGGTCGTGGAGGTAGGTCATGCGGGCGTCGTCCACGGTGTGGCCCGCGGCACTCACCGCCAGCCACTGGATCAGGGTCGTCTTGCCTGAGCCCGCCTCGCCCCGGAGGAGTACGCGGTCGTGGTCGGCCAGTGCCTGGTCGGCGGGGCATGGCGTTGAGGCCGACTCCGCGACCTGGTCCGCCCACTGCGCGTACGCGGGGCCCGTTTCTGCCAGGGCGTTTGCCACTTCCCGCTGCGAGAGCTGGAACTTTCCTCCACGCTCCGTCGCCTCCAAGGACATGTACGCCGCATCCAGCGGCCACCGCCCCGGTGAGTTCGCCAGATCGATCCCGAAGATCGTCAGCTTCCCCTGCTTCCTCGCCACGTACGCGAGATACCGCCGCTCAAAGGCCACGTCCTGCGCTCCGGGAGTCGGATTGCGGGCGAGTAGTTCGTCGACCTTCGCGATGAGTTCGTCCTGGCTTCGGCTCTGGGCCACGAGTGTCGCCGCGACGAAGGTGGAGCGCTGCGTGAAGAACTGCAGGATGTGCAGGCAGGCCCACTCGGTGATCGAGTCGAGGAAGAACGCGGCGTCCGCGGAAAGGCCGGAGGCCGACGCGTTGTGGATGAGCGAGCGGGCCAGCCTCCGGTGGCCAAGGCGGACCGCCTGGACGTCGTCCATGTCGAGGTCGCCGAGGGTCAGGAGCGCGCGGGCCAAGGCGTCCGTCACCGCTTCCGCCTCGTCCGGCGGGAAGGGACGTTCGCCGGGCGAGGAGAGGGAGCCCGCCACCAGCTCGCTCGCGAGGCGCCGCACGTCCCGTTCTGTCAGGGTCCGCTTCTCGCCCCTGAAGGACACCAGGCCGGACAGCCGTACCGGCTTGTCCGTCAGGCCTGCCCCCGCCCCCTCCCGTACGAACAGTTTCTTGACCAGAGGGGCTACGACGCCCGAGGCGAGCCGGGCGCCTATGACCGCGGGATCCATGCGCCGCAGCGTAGCGCCGGTCACATTCCGGGGGTTGTGGATCTCGGGGGCCGGTGACATGACGCACAGGCGTTATGTCCGGTACTAGGTGGAATAGTGGCCCTGGGTGGAGGGGGCCTCGGGACCTTCGGCAGGCAACCCGCGGGACCTTGGGCTCGTCGGGGGCGTGCACCCCCGGGTCGTGCCAGTGCTGGCGCGAGATGCCCTGTCGATGTGTGGTTAAACCTTGCCGCGGCCGCTGATTCCGGCAACTGGCTGAAGGGGTAATTGTCGGGATTTGTCAGTGTCAAGGGGGCGAAAGGTGGGCGTCTGGCTACGGCTTTAGGTAGTAGATGGGGTGTTTGAGCAGGGGGCGGGGTGCGGGTTACCAAGGTGAGGCCCCGGCGGAACGCAGCGAAGCGTGTGGCCGGGTCCCTTTGTGTCTCACGTGTCTCGCAGCGACATGCGGCGGTGTCACGTACACGCTCCCCATCCCGGAGGTAATCCGCCATGTCGAAGCGCGCCACGTCCCACCAGTCCGGCCTGTCCCTGCTCCGTACGCGGACGGCCGTCATCACCGTCGCGGGCCTCGGGCTCGGGGCGTCCGCCGTTCTCGGTTCCGGGATCGCAGCCGCCGCGGACGCCAAGAGCGGCGCGCTGCCCGGCGTCTCCGCGAACTCGATCTCGGCGCAGGCCGACGCTCAGGCCAAGGCCGCCGCCAAGGCCAAGCAGGCCGCCGCCAAGAAGGCCGAGCAGGCCAAGCAGGCGAAGCAGGCCGCCGCCAAGAAGGCCGCCGGCTGGCAGGACCCGGTCGACAAGTACACGCTCTCCGCGTCCTTCGGGCTCGGCGGCAACATGTGGTCCAGCAAGCACTCCGGCCAGGACTTCGCCGTGTCGATCGGTACCTCCGTAGAGGCCGTGCACAACGGCACCGTCGTCAAGGCCGGCGGCAACGGCGCCGGTGACGGTCCCGCGTACGGCAACGCCATCGTGATCAAGCACGACAACGGCACGTTCTCGCAGTACGCGCACCTGTCGAAGATCGACGTGCGCGTCGGCCAGACCGTCGGCACCGGCCAGCACATCGCCGCGTCCGGCAACACCGGTAACTCCAGCGGCCCGCACCTGCACTTCGAGATCCGTACGACGCCGAACTACGGCTCGGCGGTCGACCCGGTCGCGTTCCTGCGCTCCAACGGTGTCTCCGTCTGATCAGTCACCCAGTCACCCAGTAACCGTCTGATCAGCGGTTACTTCAGGCGCCCTCGTGCGCCTGTGTCACCAGATCGATGGCGACCTCGAGGATGGCCTTGCGCTTCTCCTCGGGGTCGCCTTCGGCGTCCTTGAGCACGAACATCCCGCCGTGCATCGTGAACAGCGCACTGAAGCAGCGCACCTGGGTCGTCATCGGCGAGCCCGGCTCCCGGAGGATGTCGAGCAGGCTGAACACGCGGTCCTTGAAGGTCTCACCCGTCTTCAGGTCCCGCATCGTCGCCTGGTTCTCCTGCATGAAGCGGAAGAGCTGGGACGCGTCCGTGAGGATCTCGCTGTAGCGGGTCAGGATCGTCCGCTTGACGTCCAGCGTGTGCGGCTGCTCCTTGCCCCACTCCACCAGCTCGTCGATGGGCCTGGTCAGGTCCTCGAAGATGCTGGTGAGGATGTCTTCCTTGGTCTTGAAGTGGTAGTAGAGCGCCGCCTTCGTGACGTCCAGACGCTCCGCGATCTCGCGCAGTGACGTCTTCTCGTAGCCCTGCTCGGCGAAGAGTTCGAGGGCCACGTCCTGGATGCGCTGGCGGGTGTCCCCGCGGCGCTGCTGCTTGCCCGTGACCATCTGTTTGCTCCTCGGCTCCCTCGACTCGAATCCTTGGATCCGATTTTACTTACTTGACGCCCGGCTAGTTGGGGGTCTAGTTTCCCTCAGTGTAGTCAGCTTGCCGGGCGGCAAGTAAGTAGGAGCACGAAGTGGGTAACCGGGGAGTGGGGAACATGGCCGAGATCAAGGAAAAGCCGGGGGAGCCGGCGATACCAGCGGGGTCGGAGAAGGACGCGCCTCAGCCGCGCAGTGTGCGCGTCGTGATGATGGCGCTGATGGTCACCATCCTCCTCGCGATGCTCGACAACATGATCGTGAGCCCCGCGATGCCGACGATCGTCGGTGACCTCGGCGGCATGGAACACCTGTCGTGGGTCGTCACCGCGTACATGCTCGCGACCGCGGCCTCGACCCCCATCTGGGGCAAGCTCGGGGACATGTACGGGCGCAAGGGCGTCTTCCTCACCTCCATAGTGATCTTCCTGCTCGGCTCCGTGCTCAGCGGCATGGCGCAGGACATGGGCCAGCTGATCGGCTTCCGTGCCGTCCAGGGGCTCGGCGCGGGCGGTCTGATGGTCGGCGTCATGGCGATCATCGGTGAGCTCGTCTCGCCGCGGGAGCGCGGCAAGTACATGGGCATGATGACCGGCGTCATGGCGGTCGCCATGATCGGCGGACCGCTCGTCGGCGGCACCATCACCGACCACCTCGGCTGGCGCTGGGCCTTCTACATCAACCTGCCGCTCGGAGCCGTCGCGCTCGCCATGGTGACCGCGGTCCTTCACCTGCCGAAGAAGAAGGCGAAGGGGCGCATCGACTACCTCGGCGCGGCGCTGCTGACCGTGGGCATCAGCTCGCTCGTGCTCGTCACCACATGGGGCGGCACGGAGTACGCCTGGACCTCGACCGTGATCATGGAGCTCATCGCGATCGGCGTCGTCTCGCTCATCAGCTTCGTCATCGTGCAGAAGAAGGCCGCCGAGCCGATACTGCCGCTGCACATCTTCCGCAGCCTCAACTTCACGCTGATGTCGGTGGTCGGCTTCATCACCGGGTTCGTGATGTTCGGCGCGATGCTGTTCCTGCCGCTCTACCAGCAGTCGGTGCAGGGCGCTTCGGCCACCAACTCCGGTCTGCTGCTCCTGCCGATGCTGCTCGCGATGATGGTCGTCTCGTTCTTCTCGGGCCGGTTCACCACCTCCACCGGCAAGTACAAGATCTTCCCGATCGCCGGCACCGTACTGATGGTCATCGGGCTCTTCCTGCTGTCGCAGATGGACACCGACACCACGCGGTTCACGTCGGGCCTCTACATGGCGGTGCTCGGCGCGGGCATGGGCTGCCTGATGCAGATCACCATGCTGGTCGCGCAGAACAGCGTCGAGATGAAGGACATGGGCGTCGCGTCGTCCTCGGCCACGCTCTTCCGTACGCTCGGTTCGTCGTTCGGCGTCGCGATCATGGGCGCGCTGTTCAACAGCCGGGTCGAGGACACGATGTCCGAGCGTGGCGGGGCGCTGGGGGGCAAGGTCACCGAGCAGTCGGCGCAGCTGGACGCGGACAGCTTGGCGAAGCTGCCGGAGGCGGTGCGGGATGCGTATCAGCATGCTGTTTCTGCCGGTACGCACTCGGCGTTCTTGCTGGGGGCGGTCATCGGGGTGGCGGCGCTTGTCGCTGCGCTGTTCGTGAGGGAGGTTCCCCTGCGGGGGGCTGGGCCGAAGGATTCCGAGCCTGAGGGCTCCGGCTCCGCGGGGGCGGACAAGCCGGCCGAGGGGGGTGCGGCTGGGGACGCCGCGCCTGGTCCGCGGGACGCGGTTGCAGAGGTCGTCTGACCTGCGGTCCCACCCCTCGGCTGAACGGGCCCCCGGCACCTTCTGGTGCCGGGGGCCCGTTGCTGTGCGTGCCGCCCCTGGGCTCAGCTACTTGTACTTGTCCGGCAGCTGCAGGATCGGGAAGCTGCCCGTGTTCGTCGGGGCGTGTTCCGGGAGCCAGAGGACTGCCACCGCGCCCTCCGCCGGGTCGTCCGGGCCCGCGCCGGCCGGGGTCACGTTGCGGAAGGTGAGCCTCGCGCCGAGCACCCGCGCCTGGCCCGCGGCGATCGTCAGGCCCAGGCCGTGGCCGACGCCCGCGCGGTCCGTGCTACCGGTGCGGAAACGGCTCGGCCCCTCCTCCAGAAGACCCGCGGGGAACCCGGGGCCGTGGTCGCGGACCCGCACCACGCGGCCCTCGACGCTGACCTCGACCGGCGGCTTGCCGTGCTTGGCCGCGTTGGCGAGGAGGTTGCCCAGGATGCGCTCGAGGCGGCGCGGGTCGGTGGTGACCTCCGACTCGTGCACCACCGTCACGCTCACGTCCGAGTTGAGGACCGCGATCCGCCGCGTCACGAACTCGCCCAGCATCAGATCCTGCAACTCGGCCCGCTCGGCAGCGCTGTCCAGACGGGCCACTTCGAGCACGTCCTCGACGAGCGTGCGCATCGCCTGCGCCCGGTCCCTGACCAGCTCGGTCGGGCGGCCGGGCGGAAGCAGTTCGGCCGCCGTGAGCAGGCCGGTCACCGGCGTACGCAGCTCGTGCGCGATGTCAGCCGTCACCCGGCGCTCCGCTTCGAGGCGCTGCTTGAGCGCGTCCGCCATCGCGTCCACCGACCGCGCGAGGTCATCGGTCTCATCGCGTACGACGCCGCCGATGGCATCTCGTACGCTCACGTCCGTCTGCCCCTGCGCCACCTCCTGCGCCGCCGTCGCCGCCTTGCGCAGGCGCCGCGAGAGCTGGCCGCCGATGAGTACGCCGAGCGCGCAGCCGCCGAAGACGACGGAGATGGAGCCGATGACCAGGGCCTGGTCGAGGTCCTTCATGACGGTGGCGCTGCGGTCGGTGAAGCGGGTGTGCAGCGACAGGATGTGGCCGTCGCTCAGCGGGACCGCCGCCCAGATGTCCGGCACACCGCTGTCGTGGTCCTCCACGTAGGTCGCGCGGCGCCCGGTGAGCACCTTCGCCAGGAGGTCCTTGGGCATCTCCGGGTCGTCGATCTTCATGCCGAACTGGCCCGTGCGCCCGGACGTCTCGTAGATCCGCTGGGCGTACAGGATCCGCTCGTCCTGCACGTCACGCGCGTTGTCGAGCATCGAGACGCGCGCCGCGTTGTGCACGACCAGGCTCAGCGCCACCGCCACCAGGGCGCCGACCAGCGCGATCGCCGCGCTGATCTTCCAGCGCACGCCGGTGCGCAGGCCGGAGCCCAACTTCGCGCGCAGCGCGGCCACCGTCCCCCTGCTCATATGTGTCCCCCGAGACGCGCCGCCGTGGCGTCGAACCGTGCCGCGCCGTTCAGTCCTTCAGCCTCAGCCATGCCGACGGCTCACGCCTTGAGCTTGTAGCCGAAGCCGCGGACCGTCTCGATGCGGTCCTGGCCCACCTTCGTACGCAGCCGCTGCACATGGACGTCGACGACGCGGGTGTCACCGCCCCAGCCGTAGTCCCACACGCGCTCCAGGAGCTTGTCGCGGGAGAGGACCGTGCCGGGCGCGGACGAGAATTCGAGGAGCAGGCGCATCTCGGTCGGCGTCAGCGCCACCGGAGCGCCGCCTTTGCGGACCTCCATACCCTCCGTGTCGATCTCCAGATCGCCGAAGTGCAGCACACCGCCGTCCGGCGAACCGCCGTCGCCGGAGGCGGGCGCCCCCGAGTCGGGGCCGCTCGCGTGCCCGAAGCGGCGAAGGACGGCGCGGATCCTGGCCACCAGGACGGCGCCGTCGAAGGGCTTGGTCACGTAGTCGTCGGCGCCCGCCTCAAGGCCGAGTACGACGTCGATGGAGTCGGCACGTGCCGAGAGCATGATCACCGGGACCGTCGACTCGTCGCGGATGCGGCGGCACAGCGAGACGCCGTCCAGGCCGGGCACCATCACGTCGAGCAGCGCGATGTCCGGGCGGTCGGCGCGGAACGCCTCAAGGCCCTTCAGACCGTCGGGCATCGCGGTGACGACGAAGCCGTCCCGTTCGAGCGCGAGCTGCGTCGCCTCGCGGATGACGTCGTCGTCCTCGACGAACAGGACATGCGTGTGCTCTGCCATCGGGTGCTCTCAGTTCTCCGTCGGAGCGGGTGCGTCGCCGCCCGCCGCGCTGCTGTAGTGACTGCGGGTGCGGTCCGTCTCGGTGAAGTGGTTCGAGGTCCAGCGGTACGTGATGACTTCCTCGCCGGAGGGATACGACACCGGGTCACCCTTCTCGTACACCTGCTTGGTGACCACCAGGTCGCCCCGGTCGATCTCCGCGTAGACGGGCGGCTCCTCGTCCTGGAAGACATTCTCGTACTTCTTGCCTTCGGCGCGATACACGTAACTGCTGGTGCCGACGGCATCGCTGCAGGTCATGATGTTTACGACGACGTCGGAGGTGGCTCCTCCGGTCAGGCTGCCGTACGAGACGTCCACGGGGTAGTTGTCACCGACGCAGGGCTTCAGGTCGCGCTTGACCGCCCGGCTCACCTTCGGGTCGGCCTTGACGAGCTTCACCGCCTCGCCGGTGGAGGGCGGCGGGGGCGCGGACGTCGTCGACGGCGTCGGGGACGGCGAGGGGGTCATCACCGTCTCGCCGCGGTTGCCGGGGCCCTCGTCGCGGGCACCTGAGCCGCCCGTCGAGCAGGCAGTGAGGAAAAGGCCGATGGCGGCGAGCGCGACCGCTGCCGCACTCCCCGCCTTCAGGGTCCTGCCAGCCCGGGTGCTTAGGCCGCGCAACGCTCCCGCTCCTCACGTTCGAGCGCGCCGGTGGCGGGCTCCTCGCGGTCCCGGCTCTCGCGTTCCTGGCTCTCGCGGTCCCGGCTCTCCAGCTCCTGGCGGAGCCGTGCGAGCGCCCGGTGCAGGGTGCTCTTGACCGTTCCCGCGGACATGCCGAGTGCCGCGGCCGTCTCCTCTGTGGACATCTGCTCCCAGTGTCGCAGCACGACGACGCTGCGCTGCTTGGGGGCGAGCACCTTCATGATGTCCATCAGGAGGGCGCGGTCCGCGTGCTGTTCGGTGGAGTCTTCCACGCGGGCGTCGGGCATCTGCTCGGTGGGGACCTCTTCGAGCTTGCGGGCCCGCCACCACTCCGTACGCGTGTTGATCATGACGCGGCGCAGGTAGGCGTCCGCGAGCCGCTTGTCGGCTATGCCGTCCCAGCGGCCGTACGTCCGCACGAGCGCGGTCTGCAGCAGGTCCTGGGCGTCGACGGGGTCGGGGACCAGGCGCCGGGCACTGCGCAGCAGGGCGTCCTGCCGAGTGCGGACGTACTCTTCGAACTCGAGCACCTCGCCGTGCGCCATACCTAACCGCCTCCGTTCACCGACCACCGCTGCTTGTGCGGTACGGCTATGAAGCTACGGAGGCGTTGTCACGAGGCTGTGCGGAGCAGCCAGCGGGGGGCGCACGGCCTTCCGTCGGTTGTGTAACAGATGTAGGCCGGACGTAAAGCGGGTGCGTTTCGCGGTGATTTGCCTGCCGCTCCTGAGGTCCTCAGGTGAGAGGCAGGCGGTAGAGGTTGTCGGGGAGCGGCTCGACGAGGCCGTCGGAGACGAGGCCGTCCAGTGCGCGGGCCCGTTGCACGGGCTCGTCCCACACGCGGTCGAGGGCCGCCTGCGGCACAGGAGCGACGGCCTCGCGGAGCACCGCGAGCAGCTTGCCGCGGACCTGGCGGTCCGTCCCCGCGTACGTCTGACCCCGGCGGGCCGGCCCCTGATGCGGCGGCTTCCCGGCCGTCTGCCACGCGCACTGCGCGGCGATGGGGCATCGGGCGCAGTTCTCGTTCTTGGCGGTGCAGATGAGGGCGCCGAGCTCCATGGAGGCGGCGGCCCAGCGGGAGGCCGTGCGCTCGTCCTCGGGGAGGAGGGCGCGGGCGAGCTTGCGCTCGGCGGCGGTGGTGGCGTTCGGGGGGTACTGGACGCCGGTCACGGCCCGCGCGAAGACGCGGCGCACGTTCGTGTCCAGCACGGCATGACGCTGCCCGTACGCGAAGGAGGCGACGGCAGCCGCGGTGTACTCACCGATGCCCGGCAGCGCGAGCAGCTGCGCGTGCTTGGCCGGTACGTCGCCGCCGTGCCGTTCCGTTATGGCGACGGCGGCACCGTGCAGCCGGAGCGCGCGGCGGGGGTAGCCGAGGCGTCCCCAGGCACGGACGGCTTCGCCCGGGGCTTCCTTGGCGAGGTCGGCGGGGCGGGGCCAGCGGGCGATCCACTGCTCGTACACGGGCAGGACGCGGCTGACCGGCGTCTGCTGCAGCATGAACTCGCTGACCATCACGCCCCAGGGCCCGGCGTCGGCCCGACGCCACGGCAGATCGCGCGCGTTGGCGTCGAACCAGGCGATGACGGGGCTGTGCAGGGCCTCGCCGGCGGGCTCGGGGGTCTCGGGGGCGTCTGACATCGGCATGGGCGGCATGGGCTTCGTGGGCGCAGTCATGGCATGACGATCCTGCCACGGGGGCGGCGGGGGGCGAGCCAGGCGGGGCCTTCTCGACGCCGTTTCGCTTTTGGGGGTGGGGGCGTGTGGCGGTGTTGCCTGGTGATGGGGCGGCAGCAGGTTGCCTCGTGACTTGCTGCGGGCTGCGGGTGCGTGCGGGGTGCGGGGCTGGTGCGTGTGTGGGCGCGGGGCCGTGCCGGTATGTCCGTGTGGCCCCGGAGCCTTCGGGAGCTGTGCTCTGGGCAGACATACCGGCACGTCCCCTCCCGAGCGCTGCCGACTGCGGGATGCGTACGGATGGCCCGCCCACCCTGCGCCTGCGGATGGCCCGCCCCGCCCCAGCGGCTTGCCAACCCGCCCCGCCCCAGCGGATTGCCCACCCTCCCCACGCTTGCGGCTTGCCAACCCGCCCCGTGCTTGCGGCTTGCCCGTCCCGCCCCAGCGGATTGCCCACCCTCCCCATGCCTGCGGCTTGCCCACCCGCCCTACGTCAGCGGATGGCCCACCCACCCCGTGCTGCCTGTGGATTGCCCACCCACCCCGGCCCACCCCCCTGAGACCCGGGGTAATCGGGTGGGTGGGTGGGAGAGCTTGTTCGTGGGGGGTGGGTGCGGGGTGATCGGGTGGGTGGGTGGGGGAGCTTGTGCGGGGCGGGGAGTTGGGGGGCAAGGCATGACTATCGGCAGGGGTGTTTGCCGGGGGTGGGCAGTAGCGTCCGGGGGGTGGAGAGTGCACGGGGGCGGGATGCCCTCCTCTGGGGGGCGTTGCTCATACCCGCGTTGAGCGTGGACCGCCTGGGGATGAGCGAGCCCCGGGCAGCGTGGCAACAGGCTGCCGGGATCGCCGCTCTGGGGCTGGCCGCAGCCACCTGGCGTCGGTGGCCGCAGGGCGCCTTCGCGGTCGCCGCAGCCCTGGGCCTCGCCGCGGCACCCTCCCTGTTCACCCTCTCGTACGGCCCCGCCCTGGCCACCTTCGCCCTGCTCATGGGACGCAGAGCCGACCGCGCAAGCCCCGCCCTCCTCGCCTTCGGGGCCACCACCCTCATCGGCACCGCCAAAATCCTCGTACGCGACGTCGACCCCGTCGTGGAGTGGCTCGTCCTGACGGGCACCCTCCTCTTCGGCGCCGTCTTCCCCTGGCTCGCCGGCCGCTACCTCCGTCAAGGAAGAGAACTCGCCGCCGCAGGCTGGACCCGCGCCGCCCAACTGGAGCGCGAGCAGCGCATCGTCGCCGACCGGGCCCGGCTGCGGGAGCGCGCCCGCATCGCCCAGGACATGCACGACTCCCTCGGCCACGAGCTGAGCCTCATCGCGGTGCGGGCCGGCGCCCTCCAAGTGGCCGCCGATCTGCCGGAACGGCACCGCGGCGCCGTAACCGACCTGCGCGTGGCCGCATCGGACGCCACGGACCGGCTGCACGAGATCATCGGGCTGCTCAGGGAAGAGGGGGACGAGGCCGCGCCCCTCGCCCCGGCGGGCGAAAGCGTGCGGGCCCTCGTGGAGCGGTCCGCGGATTCAGGGCTGCCGGTCCGGTACATCGCGGGGAGCGAGGCCGAACGACGTACGGAATTGACCGCCCCGGAGGGAGAGACCGAGCGGACCGTCCACCGGATCGTCCAGGAAGCCCTCACCAACGCGGCCAAGCACGCCCCCGGCGCACCCATCACGGTGGAAGTGCGGGAAGGGGCCGTCGCCGTCACCAACGGAGCCGCCCAGCACCCGGGTTCGGGGCCCGGCGCCGGCTCCGGCCTCGTAGGCCTGCGGGCCAGGGTCGAAGACCTCGGCGGCACCCTCGAAGCAGGCCCGCACGGCGACGGCTTCCGGGTCCTCGCGCACCTCCCGGGGAAGAGGAGCGACGGAGCCCCGAAGCCGCGCCCGACGGCCCCCACCCCCACCCCCGCCCCCGCCCTCGCGTACGCGCGCCGACGCACCCTGCTGGCCTTCGGCGCCGCCCTGGCCACCGGGGCCCTGCTCGTCGGCGGCGCCTTCGCCTGGTACGCGTACTCACGCTCGCACGCCGTCCTCGAACCCGCCGACTTCGCACGGCTGTCGGTGGGTCAGGCCCAGGCCGACGCCGAACGCCTGCTCCCCGACCTGACCGCCTCCGACCCGCCCGAGGAGCGCGCCCCGACCCCGCCGCCCCAAGGCGCCGACTGCCGCTACTACCGCGCCAGCGGCGAACTCTTCGTCACCGTGCGGCACTTCAGGGTCTGTTTCAGGGACGGGGCCCTCGCGGAGAAGAGCGTGATCCCCAAAGCGGGCGCCAACGCAGCGGCCGAGCATGAGAAGGAGTGGGTGCGGTGATCCGCGTACTGCTGGCCGACGACGAGGCGATGATCCGCGCGGGCGTCCGCGCGATCCTCGGCGCGGGCGACGACATCGAGGTCGTCGCGGAGGCGGGCGACGGGCGGGACGCGATCGCGCTCGCCCAGGCCCACCGGCCCGACGTCGCGCTGCTCGACATCCGCATGCCGGGGCTCGATGGCCTGACCGCGGGCGAGGAGATCGTACGGACGGTGCCCGGCACCGCGGTCGCGATGCTGACGACCTTCTCCGAAGACGCGTACGTCGCGCGAGCGCTGAGCGGCGGAGCCACCGGCTTCCTCCTGAAGTCCGGCGACCCCCACGAACTCATCGCGGGCGTACGCGCGGTGGCCGGCGGCGCCGCCTTCCTCTCGCCCAAGGTGGCCCGCCACGTCATCGACGGCTACGGCGCACAGCGCACGGTCCGCGGCGCCGACGCCCGCGCAAGGACCGCGGCCCTCACCCCGCGCGAGCGCGAAGTGCTCGGGCTCGTCGGGGAGGGGCTGTCCAACCCGGAGATCGCCGCCCGGCTCCATCTGGTCGAAGGCACGGTCAAGGCGTACGTGAGCGCGGTTCTCGACCGGCTCGGGGTCAAGAACCGCGTCCAGGCGGCGATCGTCGCCTACGAGGCGGGACTTGTGCGGCTCTGACACCGCCTCATGAGGCTCAGCGGCGGTGAGACGCGGGCCGCCGGTGTGGTGTCGCGTAGGAAGGTGCCGGGCTGCCCGGTCCCGCGAACCACCGGACCACACCCGTCGAGGAGCCACGCATCGCCTCGACGACGCGCCCCACGGGGCGCGTTGCCAGACGTACGAGGACGAAGGCGAGCGCGGCCCCGAGGAGCAGGCCCACCGCCACGTCATGCGGATAGTGCACGCCCACGAACACCCGCGAGAACGCCATGAGTACGGCCATCGGCAGCGTCAGCGCGGCGATCCGCGGCCAGGCGAGCGCGAGGCCGACGGCAGCGGCGCCCGCGATCGTCGAGTGGTTGCTGGGGAAGGACCAGTCGCCGTAGGCCGGGCACTCGACGATCGAGGTGGCCGCCCCGGCGACGGCGCGGCACGGACGCTCCTCGTCGACAGCCGACTTGAGCAACTCGCTGCAGACGTACGCCACCGCCGTGACGAGGGGCGCGAGCACAGCTATCGCGAGGGCGCGCGGGTCGCCGCGCCGTGCACGCCACCAGGCGACGATGAAGAGCACGCCGAAGAGCAGCAGGCCGAGCTCCGTCCACACCTCGGCGAGGTGCTGGAACCAGGTAGGGGTGTCGTGGGCGAAGTCGGTGACATCGCGATAGAGATCGTCGTCCATGGTGTCCATGATTACGGACGGTACGGAGTGGGTCCGAATCGTCACACCCGGCGATCGACCCGTCACACCCCCTGACGAAAGACAGGGGTACGGGCGTGTACGGAAACACGGGTACGGGCGCGGGCGGAAACAGGGGTACGGGCGCGTACGGAAAACGGAGCCGGTCGTTCCGTGATGATGATCCGCAAACTTTGTGACTCTGGGCGGCGGGTGGGGCAGGACAACGCGCGGATGTCTCGTAAGGTTTGGGCCGTGGGATCTCTGCGCAATCCGGTCGGGCCGCTTCCCTCCACCATCTACTGGCGTCGGAGGGCCGTTCTGCTGTCCTTGATCGGGCTGATGGCGCTCCTGATCGTGTGGGTGCTCACCATGGGCGGTGGGGGCAAGAACGACGGCGCCGACGGTCCTTCGGGCTCCGGCCCCGCCACATCCATCACTCCCGGACCTTCCAGCTCCGGGCCCGCCATCAGTCAACACCCGGGCGGGCGCGACGAGTCGGGCGACGAGGGCGACGGAGACTCCGGCTCCGGTGGCTCAGGTGGTGGCTCCGGTGATTCCGAGGGGTCCGACGGCTCGGGCGACTCCGGCGGCGGTGACGGCAGCGGCTCGGACGACGGCGCCAAGGGCGGCGGCGGTTCGGGCGGACAGCTGCCCGCGGGGTCGAGCCTGCCCAACTGTGTGAGCGGCGACGTGAAGTTGAAGCTGCGGAGCGTCCACAACCGGTACGAGGTCGGTGAGAAGCCGAAGTTCGAACTCGTCGCCCAGAACAGCGCGGGCAAGGCCTGCAAGGTGGATCTCGGCGGCAAGAAGACGGTGCTGACGATCACTCAGGCCGAGAGCGACAAGGAGATCTGGTCCTCGGCGGACTGCCCTGCCGGTGGCGGGAGCCTGTTGCTGCGGGTGCCGGGTGAGGGGCGCGTCACGCACACCGTGGAGTGGGACCGCCGGGGGAGCGAGCCGCAGTGTGCTTCGCCTTCGGCGGGAGTTGCGGCGCCGGGCACGTATCTCGTCGAGGCCAAGTCGCCAGGGCTGGGGTCGGTCAAGACCTCGTTCGTACTTGAGGACAGCTGACCGCCGAGTAATGGGCGGGTGGGCGGGAAACCAACCACCCACTCACCCGCACCCGCGAGTCGCACCGCTCAGACGTACCGCTCCAGAATCGACGACTCAGCAAGCCGCGAGAGCCCCTCGCGGACACTGCGGGCCCGCGCCTCCCCGACCCCGTCCACCGTCTGCAAATCATCAACGCTCGCGGCGAGCAACTTCTGCAGCCCCCCGAAGTGCTCAACAAGCCGGTCGATGATCGCCCCAGGAAGCCGCGGCACCTTCGCCAGGAGCCGGAAGCCCCGCGGCGACACCGCGGAGTCCAGCGCCTCCGGAGAGCCCGTGTAACCCAACGCCCGTGCCACGGTGGGCAGTTCGAGCAGCTCCGCATGGCTCAGCGCGTCCAGCTCGAAGAGCGCCTCCTCGACCGTGCGCGAGCGCTTGGCCGTCGGCTCGGGAACGTAGTCCCGGACGACCAGTTCGCGCTCGGGCTCGACGCCGGCGATCAACTCGTCCAGCTGGAGGGCGAGAAGACGACCGTCGGTGCCCAGCTCCACCACGTACTCGGCGATCTCCGTGGCGATGCGGCGCACCATCTCGAGGCGCTGCGCGACCGCCGTGACGTCGCGGACCGTCACCAAGTCCTCGATCTCCAGGGCTGACAGCGTGCCCGCGACCTCGTCGAGGCGGAGCTTGTAGCGCTCCAGGGTCGCCAGCGCCTGGTTCGCACGGGACAGGATCGCCGCCGAGTCCTCAAGGACCTTGCGCTGTCCGTCCACGTAGAGCGCGATGAGGCGCATGGACTGGGAGACGGAGACGATGGGGAAGGCCACCTGCTTGGACACGCGGTCCGCGGTGCGGTGCCGGGTGCCCGTCTCCTCGGTGGGGATCGTCGGGTCGGGGACGAGCTGCACACCCGCCCGCAGGATCTTGGTGATGTCCTTGTCGACGACGATGCCGCCGTCGAGCTTGCACAGCTCGCGCAGCCGCGTCGCCGTGAACTCGACATCCAGGATGAATCCGCCCGTACACATCGATTCGACGGTCTTGTCCCAGCCGAGGACGATGAGCCCTCCGGTGTTACCGCGGAGGATGCGCTCGAGTCCGTCGCGCAGGCCCGTGCCGGGCGCGACCGCGCTCAGGGAGGCGCGCATCAGCCCTTCGGCACCGGAGCTTCCGCCGGGCTTGCCGGGAGCTGACGCCCGGTCGTTGGCTGCCACTGCACTCCTCGGGTCGCGGGTTGTCCAAGCCCCGGTCCGTACGACTGCTTCGTACGGATGGGCGAGACCAGGGCAAAGTCTACCGGCGCTCTTCGTCCTCCCGTGGGGCCTCTCTGCGACGCGACCTCGGAAGGACACGCAGCGCGTCCCCCATGTCGGCGACTTCGGTGACCTTCATACCGGGCGGGACCTTGCCCGGGTCGGCCGGGACGAGGGCGTGCGTGAAGCCGAGACGGTGCGCTTCGGCCAGCCTGCGCTGGACTCCCGTGACCCGTCTGACCTCGCCCGCGAGGCCCACCTCGCCGATCGCGACGAGATTTTTCGGCAGCGGGGTGTCGCTCGCCGCGCTGGCCAGGGCGAGGGCGATCGCGAGGTCCGCGGCCGGCTCGGAGAGCTTCACGCCGCCGACCGTCGCGCTGTAGATGTCGCGCTTGCCGAGCGCGGTGATGCGGCCCCGCTGCTCCAGGACGGCCAGCATCATCGAGACGCGGGAGGTCTCAAGGCCGGAGGTGGTGCGCCGGGGGGAGGGGATCTGGGAGTCGACGGTGAGCGCCTGGACCTCGGCCACCAGGGGGCGGCGGCCTTCGAGCGTGACCGTCAGACAGGTGCCGGGGACGGGCTCCGCGCGACGGGTGAGGAAGAGGCCGCTGGGGTCGGTGAGGCCGGTGATGCCCTCGTCGTGCAGTTCGAAGCAGCCGACCTCGTCCGTCGTCCCGTACCGGTTCTTGACGCCGCGGACGAGGCGCAGGCGCGCGTGGCGGTCGCCCTCGAAGGACAGGACGACGTCCACAAGGTGCTCAAGGAGCCGGGGGCCCGCGATCGCGCCGTCCTTGGTGACATGGCCGACCAGGAGCGTGGCCATGCCGCGCTCCTTGGACGCGCGGATCAGCGCGCCCGCGACCTCGCGGACCTGGGCCACGCCGCCCGGCGCCCCGTCGATCTCCGGCGACGCGATCGTCTGGACCGAGTCGAGGATCAGGAGGGACGGCTTCACCGCGTCCAAGTGGCCCAGAACGGCGGCGAGATCGGTCTCCGCCGCCAGATAGAGGTGGTCGTGGATCGCCTTGATGCGGTCGGCGCGCAGGCGGACCTGGCTCGCCGACTCCTCGCCGGTGACATAGAGCGTGCGGTGCTCGTCGCTCGCCGACTTCGCCGCGACGTCCAGGAGCAGCGTCGACTTGCCGACGCCCGGCTCGCCCGCGAGGAGCGCCACGGCGCCGGGGACGAGGCCGCCGCCCAGGACGCGGTCGAACTCGGCGACTCCGGTGGAGCGTGCGGTGGCCTGGCGGCCGTCGACCTCGCCGATGGGCAGGGCGGATGAGGTGACGCGGCCGGGGGCGGTGGTGCGGACGGCGGGCGCGCCGTACTCCTCGACCGTCCCCCAGGCCTGGCACTCGGGGCAGCGGCCGAGCCACTTGGCCGTCTGCCAGCCGCACTCGGTGCAGCGATAGGACGGCCGGTCTTTGCCGGACTTCGTACGGGTGGCCATGAACCGAACCGTAGCGGGCGGCACTGACAACGACCGACGGCGCGTGAGGCGAACCGTTTCGGGCGGCGGCGGGGGCGCGGGCGCGGGTCACGGAATCATGGGTTCCTGTCCCCTTTTGAGGGATCTGTTCACCCGTAAGGATTAAATGTGCTCAAGGGGGAGGAGTACCCCGGCATCATCCGCCTAACTTCGCACGGGTGATGAGCAGCAGGGCGGAAACCCCCACCCAAGCAACCGGCGCACACCGGGCGCATCGTGACGCGCGCCAGCGCGTTGTGCCCCGCTCGGTGCCGCAGGCGCCCCCCGCACGCTATGAGCCCTGTCTGGACGGCCTGTTCACGTACTGCCTGTCCGTGCTCTGCGATCACGACGCCGCGACCGCGGCCCTGGGCGACGTCCTCGCCATCGCCGAGCGCCGCGGCTCACGCGGCCCCGACACCGAGGCCGAACTGAAGTCCTGGCTGTACGCACTCGCCCGCTGGGTCTGCCTGCGCGCCCTCGCCGACGCCAAGCGCAAGCGGCAGGGCGGCGGCGCCCACGCCTCCGGAGCGGCCCCCCACGCCCCGAAAGGCCCGAAAGACCCGAACGCCCCGAAGGCGGCCGACTCCGACACACAGCCCGACGAGACGGAGCGCCAACGCCGCCGCGAACTCGCCCAGCTGGCCTGGCCGGAGGCCGCCGGGACGACGCCCGAACAGCGTGAGGCCCTGGAGCTCGCCGTACGCCACCAGCTCGCCCCCAAGGAAGTCGCGGCGGTCATCGGCATGGACCTCGTGAAGACCCGCGACCTCCTCGCATCCGCCGCCTGCGAGGTGGAGCGCACCCGGGCCGCGCTCGCCGTCGTGGAGACCGGCACCTGCCCGATCGTCGCCCGCCTCACCGGCGACAACGAACTCCTCCTCGGCACGGCCCTGCGCCGCGAGCTCGTCCGGCACGTTGACGACTGCCCCCGCTGCCGCCGCACCGCCGAGCGCGCCGGATCCGGAGCCTGGCCCGGCACGGCGGCCTCCCCGGCCGCGCTGCCGGTCATCGAGGCCCCCCGGGCCGCCGTGCACGTGGCGATGGCGCACGTCCCGCGCGCGCGGGGTGGCGGTCCGCGCTTCGACCGGCAGGGATTCCCGATGGACCCCAAGGACCACGCCGCCCGCCGCGACCGGATGCGCGCGCGTGCCGTGACGACGACGGTCGTCGCCACCGTGGTGGCCGCGCCGGTGCTCGCGCTCTGGGCGGCGTATCGCGGGGCGCCGCTCACCGGAGAGGGCCAGGACGGCCGCTCGGTCAGCGCGAGCGAGGCCGGGGACGACGGGGTGAACGGCGACCGCAGACGCGAGGACTACGAGAACGCGGGCAACGCCCACACCCCGCCCGATCCCCGCTTCACCGCGGGCAGCCGCTCACCGGACGTCTCCGTGGAGGTCATCAGCGCCGGATCGCCGCCGTCCCGCTCGGCGACCGGCGCGGGCCGCCTCACCGTCTCGGCTCAGCCGAGCGGCGGGACGACCCTGATCACGCTCTCCGCCTCCGGGGGCGAGCCGGTCCACTGGTCGGCGAGCACGGGGGCCTCCTGGCTCTACCTGAGCCGGTCGTCCGGGACGCTCGCGCCGGGGGAGACGTCCACGATCCGGGTGTACGTCGACCATGAGCGGGAGCCGGCGGGCCACTGGAGCGCACGGGTCTCCATCGCACCCGCGGGGGCGATCATCTCGATCGGCGGGTACGGCAACGGCTCGGGCCGCCCGACGCATCCTGGGCCCCGGCCGACACCGATCCCACCGAAACCCAAGCCGACACCGTCGACCCCGGACCCGACCCCAACACCATCGGACCCGGACCCGACCCCGAGCACCCCGGACCCGACGCCCACCCCGTCCGACCCGGGCAACTCGACACCACCCCCGAGCGACAGCGGCGGGCCGAGTCCGAGTGAGGGCTAGAGATTTCCCCAACCCCGCCCCTTCCCGAAAACCCGCTCGGCGCGGGGGCCTTGCGTGCCGTTATCGCCGGCTGCGCCGAGCTCGTCCTCAAACGCCGGACGGGCTGAATCTTCCTGTCTACCGCGAAGGATCCGCCGGATGCGGCGCAAGCAAGGGCAGCTGCGACGCCAGGCGCTCCTCGCACAGCTCCGCGAGCCGGTCGTACCCCTCCTTGCCCATCAGCTCCGTCAGCTCAGGGCGGTAGGAGACGTACACCGGGTCACCCGCACCGTGCGCCGACGTCGCCGACGTGCACCACCAGTGCAGGTCGTGGCCACCGGGGCCCCAGCCCCGCCGGTCGTACTCCCCGATGGACACCTGGAGGATCCGCGTGTCGTCGGGCCGGTCGATCCACTCGTACGTCCGCCGGACCGGCAGCTGCCAGCACACGTCCGGCTTCGTCTCCAGCGGCTCACGCCCCTCCTTCAGCGCCAGGATGTGCAGCGAGCACCCCGCGCCCCCGGCGAAACCGGGACGGTTCTGGAAGATGCACGAGCCGTTGTACGGGCGGGTCTGGCGCTCGCCGTCGTCGTCCGTCGACACCCAGCCGCTCTCCGTGCCGATGTCGTGGTGCTGCCAGATGTCCGGAGTGAGCCGCGCCACGGACTCGGCGACCCGCTTCTCGTCGTCCTCGTCCGAGAAGTGCGCGCCCAGCGTGCAGCAGCCGTCGTCCGCCCGGCCCGCCTGGATGCCCTGGCAGCCACTGCCGAAGATGCAGCTCCACCGAGAGGTCAGCCATGTCAGATCGCAGCGGAAGACCTGCTCGTCGTCCGCGGGATCAGGGAACTCCACCCAGGCGCGGGCGAAGTCGAGCCCCTTCTCGTCCGGCTGCTCCTTCTCCGGCCGTGACTTCAGCACCTTCTCCGGCTTCCCCGACTTCTTCTTCGACTTCGTTTTGTCGGTCTTCGCCTTTTTCGTCTTTGGCACGTCTCCAGGGTATGCGCGCGGTACCCGGTCCGAGGACCAGCGACCGCCGGACGCGCAGTAGCGTTCCGTATATGAGACTCGGTGTCCTCGACGTAGGTTCGAACACGGTGCATCTGCTGGTGGTGGACGCCCACCCCGGCGCGCGCCCGCTGCCCGCGTATTCGCACAAGGCGGACCTGCGCCTCGCCCAACTCCTCGACGAGGCCGGGGCGATCGGCCCCGAAGGCGTCGACCGCCTGGTCGGTACCGTCCGTGACGCGATGGAGGCCGCCGAGGACAAGGGCGTGGAGGATCTGCTGCCGTTCGCGACCTCCGCCGTACGCGAGGCCAGCAACGCCGATCAGGTCCTCGCCCGCGTCAGGGAGGAGACCGGCGTCGACCTCCAGGTCCTCACCGGTGCCGAGGAGGCCCGCCTCACCTTCCTCGCGGCCCGCCGCTGGTTCGGCTGGTCGGCGGGAAAGCTCCTGGTCATCGACATCGGCGGGGGCTCCCTTGAGATCGCGTACGGAATCGACGAGGAACCGGACGCCGCGGTCAGCCTGCCGCTCGGCGCCGGCCGCCTGACGTCCGCGTGGTTCCGCCAGGACCCGCCGGACCCCGCCGACGTGAAGGCGCTGCGGCGGCACGCGCGTGCCCAGATCGCGCGCACGGTGGGGGAGTTCGCCCGCTTCGGCGCCCCCGATCACGTCGTGGCGACGTCGAAGACGTTCAAGCAGCTGGCCAGGCTCGCGGGCGCCGCACGCTCCGCCGAGGGCCTCTACGTCCAGCGTGAGCTGAAGCGGAAGTCCCTGGAGGACTGGGTCCCGCAGCTGGCCGCGATGACGACGGCCGAGCGCTCCGAGCTGCCCGGAGTCTCCGAGGGGCGGGCCGGACAGCTGCTCGCGGGGGCGCTCGTCGCCGAGGGCGCGATGGACCTCTTCGGGGTCGAGACGCTGGAGATCTGCCCGTGGGCGCTGCGCGAGGGCGTGATCCTGCGCCGGCTCGACCACCTTCCGGCGACCCAGGTCACCGCCACCGACGACAGTGCGTAGACGTACGTCACACACGACCCGGGTGTGCGGGAGACCACCCGGACCACCTCCCCCGCGCCCAGGCGCGGCCCGTACGCTGTCCCTCGTGGCAGAACCAGTGGTGCGCATCCCGGATGCGAAGGTCGCCCTGTCGACGGCCTCGGTCTATCCGGAGTCGACGGCGACGGCCTTCGAGATCGCCGCGCGCCTCGGCTACGACGGCGTCGAGGTCATGGTCTGGACGGATCCCGTCAGCCAGGACATCGAAGCCCTGCGCAGACTCAGCGACTACCACCAGATCCCGATCCTCGCCGTGCACGCGCCATGTCTCCTGATCACGCAGCGCGTGTGGTCCACGGACCCCTGGGTGAAGCTCCAGCGCGCGCAGGCCGCCGCCGAGAAGCTGGGCGCGTCGACGGTCGTCGTGCACCCGCCCTTCCGCTGGCAGCGCGGGTACGCGAACGCCTTCGTCGACGGAATCTGGCGGATGGCGAACGAGACGGACGTCCGGTTCGCCGTCGAGAACATGTACCCGTGGCGCTACCGCGACCGCGAGATGCTCGCCTACGCCCCCGACTGGGACGTCACCAAGGACGACTACCGCCACTTCACGGTCGACCTCAGCCACACCGCGACCGCCCGCACGGACGCGATGCAGATGATCGACCGCATGGGCGACCGCCTCGGACACGTCCACCTCGCCGACGGCAGGGGCTCGGCCAAGGACGAGCACCTGGTGCCCGGCCGCGGCACGCAGCCGTGCGCCGAACTCCTGGAGCGCCTCGCGACGAGCGGCTTCGACGGGCACGTCGTCATCGAGGTCAACACGCGCCGCGCGATGTCCAGCGCCGAACGCGAGGCCGACCTCGCCGAGGCCCTCGCCTACACCCGGCTGCATCTGGCGTCCGCGGTGAAGGTGCCCCGCTCGTGACGGCTCCGGCAGCGGGCGGAGCGGCTCCGCGCCGCAGGGGACGTCCTTCTCGTACGCAGTCCGCCGAGGGCCCGGCGATGCGTGACCGCATCCTGGAGGCGGCCCGCACCGAGTTCTCCGCACGCGGGTACGAGAAGACGTCCGTACGCGGGATCGCCAAGGCCGCCGGGGTGGACTCGGCGCTCGTGCACCACTACTTCGGTACGAAGGAGCAGGTCTTCGCCTCGGCGATCGAGGAGGCCTTCGCACCCGCGCTCGAAGCGCCCGCGGCGATCGAGGACGGCCCGCTCGACGGCGTCGGAGAGCGCCTGACCCGCTTCGTCTTCGGCGTCTGGGAGAACCCCGCGACCCGCGTACCGCTCCTCGCGATCGTGCGCTCCGCGGTGAACAACGACACGGCGGCTGCCGTCTTCCGCCGCCTCATCGCGACGCAGCTGCTCGGCAGAGTGGCACGGCAGCTCGACCAGCCGGACGCGGAGCTGCGGGCGGAACTGGCGGCCGCGCAGCTGGTGGGCACGGCGATGCTGCGGTACGTGATCCAGGTGGAGCCGCTGGCGTCGGCGGACCCGGAGGCGATCATCGCGCGGATCGCGCCGGTGGTGCAGGGTCATCTGACCGGGTCGTGAGGGCCCTCCGGTAAACCGCTCACCGAGACGGCCGTCCCGCCATCCGGACAGCCTGTCCAGATCGTGGAGCGTCGGCGTACGCTCGAAACAGTCGAGTCTTATGTCTCTGAATCCGCTGATTCCCTGAATCCGATTCCCTGAAGGAGCGAGCGACGATGCCCGAGCTCAGGTCCCGCACAGTCACCCACGGCCGCAACATGGCGGGCGCACGCGCCCTTATGCGTGCCTCCGGTGTACCCGGCGCGGACATCGGGCGGAAGCCGATCATCGCCGTCGCCAACTCCTTCACCGAGTTCGTGCCGGGCCACACCCACCTCCAGCCGGTCGGCCGGATCGTCTCCGAGGCGATCGTCGCCGCGGGCGCCATCCCGCGCGAGTTCAACACCATTGCGGTCGACGACGGCATCGCGATGGGCCACGGCGGAATGCTGTACTCCCTGCCCTCCCGCGACCTGATCGCGGACTCGGTGGAGTACATGGTGGAGGCGCACTGCGCCGACGCCCTGATCTGCATCTCCAACTGCGACAAGATCACCCCCGGCATGCTGAACGCGGCCCTGCGCCTCAACATCCCGACGGTCTTCGTCTCCGGCGGCCCGATGGAGGCCGGCAAGGCCACGCTGGTCGACGGCACGGTCCGAAAACTCGACCTGGTCGACGCGATGAGCGACGCGGTCAACGAGAAGGTCTCGGACGAGGACATCCTCCGCATCGAGGAGAACGCCTGCCCGACCTGCGGCAGCTGTTCCGGCATGTTCACCGCCAACTCCATGAACTGCCTGACCGAGGCCATCGGCCTCTCCCTGCCGGGCAACGGCTCGATGCTCGCCACGCACACCGGCCGCAAGGCGCTGTACGAGAAGGCGGGCGCGACGGTCGTCGAGATCGCCAAGCGGTACTACGACGGCGACGACGAGTCGGTCCTGCCGCGCAACATCGCCACGCGCGCCGCGTTCGGCAACGCCATGGCGCTCGACATCGCCATGGGCGGCTCCACGAACACGATCCTGCACCTGCTCGCCGCCGCGCAGGAGGCCGAGCTCGACTACGACCTCGCCGACATGGACGAGGTCTCGCGCCGCGTCCCCTGCCTGGCCAAGGTCGCCCCGAACGTGGCGCCCGGCGGCACGTACTACATGGAGGACGTGCACCGCGCCGGCGGCATCCCCGCGATCCTCGGCGAGCTGTACCGCGCGGGCCTCCTGAACGAGGACGTGCACTCGGTCCACTCCGCGTCCATCAAGGAATGGCTCGAGACGTGGGACGTGCGCGGCGGTTCGCCGTCGGACGAGGCGGTCGACCTCTGGTACGCGGCCCCGGGCTGCGAGCGCTCGGCCACGGCCTTCTCCCAGTCGAAGCGCTGGGACACCCTGGACACGGACGCCGCGGGCGGCTGCATCAGGGACGCGGCCCACGCGTACTCGAAGGACGGCGGCCTCGCGGTCCTCAAGGGCAACCTCGCCGTGGACGGCTGCGTCGTGAAGACGGCGGGCGTCGACGAGTCGATCTGGACGTTCGAGGGCCCGGCCGTGGTCTGCGAGTCGCAGGACGAGGCGGTCGACAAGATCCTCAAGAAGCAGGTGAAGGAAGGCGACGTGGTCGTCATCCGCTACGAGGGTCCCAAGGGCGGCCCCGGCATGCAGGAGATGCTCTACCCCACCTCCTTCCTGAAGGGCCGCGGCCTCGGCAAGGCCTGCGCCCTGGTCACGGACGGCCGCTTCTCCGGCGGCACGTCGGGCCTCTCGATCGGCCACGCGTCGCCCGAGGCGGCGTCCGGCGGCACGATCGCCCTGGTCGAGGACGGCGACCGCATCCGCATCGACATCCCGAACCGCGGCATCGAACTCCTGGTCCCGGAGGCGGAGCTGACCGCCCGCCGCGAGGCACTCGGCGGCGTCTACGCCCCCAAGGCGAGGGACCGCAAGGTCTCGGCGGCCCTGCGTGCATACGCGGCGATGGCCACAAGCGCGGACCGCGGCGCGGTACGAGACGTGTCGAAGCTGGGCTAGCGGGCTTGGGTGGCGGGACATCTCAGCCCGTCCGGCGTTTGAGGACGAACTCGGCGGAGCCGGTGATGACGGCACGCAAGGCCCCCGCGCCGAGCGGGTTTTCGGGAAGGGGCGGGGTTGGGGAAGGAAAAATCCTCAACCCCCACACCCCGCAACCGCCCCGCCACCCCCACGCGTCCACCCCTGTAAGCAAACGCGGGCAGGCAGCCCAAGCCGCCGCCAAACGGGGGAGAGAAGCATGAGCGAGAACGTAATAGCACCGGAATCCGCAGAGGCAATCGAAGCCGCGGCGGCAAAGACGTACCCCATCGCGGCAGACGTCAACGTCCGCTCAGGCCCAGGCACGTCGTACGGCAAGGTCGGCCGCCTCGCGGCAGGAACCCGAGTGACGATCCACTGCCAGAAGCCGGGCGAGAAGGTCACGGGCCCGACCGGCACATCAAAGCTCTGGGACCGCATCGGCAGCGGCCGCTACGTCTCCGACACGTACGTACGCACAGGCAGCGACGGCTACGTGGCCCCACGCTGCTGATCCACCGCACGCCAGAGGCAACAGAAGCCGCCGAACGTCACCCAGACGCCGGCGGCTTCGTAACATCGAACGAGAACACGGTGTTCTTCGCAGCCGCCACAAAAACAACCCGCCCCGAAACCGCAACCCGCGGACTCGCGTTCACCTCACCGCCAAGCCCCTCGGCCCGAGGACCGGTGCTCCACAGGACCTTGCCCCGCGGTGAGACAGCGACCACGCGCCCGCTGGGCGAGCTGAAGTACAGGACACCGCCGCTCGCCGTAGGCCCGGGCCCGGAAGCCCCCTCCACACCCGTCTGCCGGGACCACTTCTGCCGCCCGGTCACGGGATCCACCGCACTGATCCGCCCGGTCGGCTCGGCGAAGTAGACCGTGCCGTCAGCGACGCCGGTCGTAGCGCCGTACGTCTTCTTCAGCGGCCGGGTCGAGACGCGACCGCTGCCCGGATCGACCCGCAGCACCTTGTCGTACCCGAGGAACTCGGGCCCCTTCAACCGCTGGTGAAGGAGTACGAGCCCGCCCTTGTCGCCACCCACCGGGTGCACGGGCCCCTCGACCGCGACGCCCTTGCCGAACGTCCCCGACCTGAGATCGAGGGTGTGGATGACGGGATTGCGCACCTCGACGTTTGCGACCTGGGCGGACGGCGCGCACATCGCGTACATCCGCTGCCCTGCCGGTACCGGCGTGCACTCCGAGCCCGCGGGAACCGGCGTCGACCAGAGCAGGCGCCCGCTGTGCGCGTCCCTGGCCTCGACCCGCTGACGGCCCGGCTCGACCGACAGGACCGTAGAACCGGAGAGGACCGCGTCCTGCGAGCGCCCGGTGTAGATCTGGGACTGGCCGCTGATCGGGCGTGACCACAGTTCCTTGCTGGTCCGGGCGTCCAACGCCACCAACTGGACGGGCTTTCCGGACGACGCCGCGTCATCAGGCATGCGGTAGCCGAGGACGGTGTCGTTCGTGGCGCCCACGATGTGCATGCCCTGCATGGGCACGCCGGGGCTCTTCACCTTCCAGATCTCCTTGCCGTCGGAGATCCGCAGCCGGGTCGCGACGACTCCGCCGCCCCCGCAGAACAACGCGTCCCCGCGCGGTACGCAGCGCACCTCGTCCGGGATGCCCTTGTCGTTGGGCACGGTCGTGCGCCACGGCCGGAAGCCGTCGGGCAGGGGCGCCGCCTCGGCGGCGGCGACCGTGCGGTCCTTGGGGTCGTCGCCGTCCGCGGCGGGAGCTTCGGAGGAGCCGAGCTGGAGCGCCGCGATCCCACCGCCGAGCGCGGCCACGGCGACGGCGGCGGCGATCACGGCGCGCCAACGGCGGCGGGGACGAGGGCTGTTGGGGGCACTCTGGGCCCCGTCGCCCAAGGAGGACCGATGATGCTGAGTGTCCGTGTCCCGCGTACGACTGCCCCGCGCCGCCCCCGCCGCGTCCCCCATCTCGACCGGCAGGTCCCGCAACCGCTCAAGAAGCTGGTCCGCCGAAGGGCGCGCGTCCGGGTCCTTGTCGAGGCACGGCTCGACCACCGCACGCAGGGCGGCCGGCACGGCAGCCAACTCCGGTGCTTCATGGACCACTTGATACGCGGTCATGTACGGGCTGTCCGCATCGAACGGCCCCTGCCCCGTTGCCGCATACACCAGCAAGGTGCCCAGCGAGAAGACATCGGACCGAGGCCCGACCCCGCGCGGCGCCTGCAACTGCTCCGGCGACATGAAGGGCGGCGTACCGATGACACGCCCCGTCATCGTCAGCGTCTGCTGGTCCGCGGCGCGCGAGATGCCGAAGTCGATGACGCGCGGCCCTTCGGGCGAGAGCACGACGTTCGAGGGCTTCAGGTCGCGGTGCACGACGCCCACGCGGTGGATGTCACGCAGCGCCTCCGTCAGACCGATGGCGAGCGTGCGCAGGTCCGCGCCGGTCAGCGGGCCCTTCTTGGCGATCTGCTGGGCGAGTGTGTGCCCCTCTATATAGGCCGTCGCCATCCACGGGTACTCGGCCTCCGGGTCGGCGTCGACCACGGCGGCGGTGAACGCGCCGCTCACCCGCCGCGCCGCCGCCACCTCCTGGCGGAAGCGGATGCGGAATTCCTCGTCGCCCGCGAACTGCTGGTGGATCAGCTTGATCGCCACGGGTCGCCCCGAGGCCGTACGCGCCAGATAGACCGTGCCCATGCCGCCCGAGCCGAGCCGTGCCTCGAGCGGGTAGCCGCCGATCTCGGCTGGGTCACCTCCGCGGAGCGACACTCTTTGACCTCCCGTCCCGCGTGCACCGGTGTACGCATGAGCCCGTTCATCGTTCATCTGTCGTACTGCCCCACAAACTAGCCGCCGAGTGGTACGGGAGGGCAAGGCGGGGGACGAATAGGGCGCGCCTGCCCTGCGCCACGGCGAGGCGGCCACGCCGGGCGATACTCAAGGGGTGAGCGCAAATTCCAGCCCCTCCGACCGCGCGGCCACGACAGCCGCGACGGCCCCCGGCCCACAGCCGGAGCCCATCCGCTTCTTCGGCACGACGTGGGTCGGCCACGACAACGGCTACGGAGCGCGCCGCGCGGGCGTCGCGGCGGGATCGCTGCTCGCGGCCGCGGCCGGCTGCTTCGTGCTGCGTTTCGCTTACGAGGGCATGGCGGTCGCGGACGTGGGGACGTTCGTGAACTTCCTGGTCCTCATCACGTTCTCGATCTGCAGCGCGGTCGCCTTCCGCCGCACCTGGGAGGGCTTCACCCGCCGCCACGACCCGGCGTCCCAGTCATCGATGCGCGGCCTCCTGACGATCGGCTTCGTAGGCGTCCTCCTGGCCTACTTCTTCCGCAGCCTCACCGAGGCCCCCGGCGAACAACTCCACCGCAAGGAGTACGAGACGGCCCGCGCCCAGTACACAAAGCGCACAACCCGCCGCACGGGCAACCCCTCCCAAAAAAAGAAAAACCCCTAACCCCCGCCCCACACAGCCGAGGATCCCCTGGACCCCGGCCGCACATGACGCGGACCTCTGGGAGCCCCGAACCGCCACGCGCGGATCCCTGAGGCCCGGCCGCGGAGAAGACGACCCTGAGGCCCGGCCGCGTACGCCCGGATCCCTAACCCCGACCGCGTACGCGCGGCTTCGCGCAGGCCCCGCCCACTCCCGCCCCGCGGCCTCCCCTCCCCGGCGGCCTCCCGCCCCGGCTACCCACCCCACCTCTTCACCACCGTCGAGGAACTCGCCGAACAGCCCCTGCGCGGAGCCCGCGCCGTCGACGTGGGCGCCGGCACCGGCACAGCAACCCGCCTCCTCCTCGACCGAGGCGCGCGGGTCGTGGCCGTGGAACCAGGCCCGGCCATGAGGGCCCAACTCCGCGTGGCTCTGCCGGGCGTCCCCCTCCTGCGTGCCGTCGGCGACGCCCTCCCCCTCGCGGACGACGCGGCCGACCTCATCACCTACGCCCAGTCCTGGCACTGGACCGACCCGGCCGACTCCCTGCCGGAGGCACTGCGCGTCCTGCGCCCCGGCGGCGCGCTCGCCCTCTGGTGGAACATGCCCGACCCGGACACCGCCTGGACCACCGCCCAGGAGGAACGCCTCAAGTCCCGCCTCCCCGGCTACCACCGTCCCGGCATCAGCGTCCGCGCCGCCGAGATCACCGTCGGCCTGTTCCCGGACCTCCGCCCGGTCCAACGCCGCCTGCACTGGACCCGCCGCGTCCCCCTCGACGTACATCTCGCGCACCTCGGCAGCCGTTCCTACTTCGCGGTGCTCGGCCCGGACGAGACCGCGCCGATCCTCGCGGCCGAGCGCGCGCATCTGCTCCGCCTCTTCCCGGACGGAACGGTCGAGGAGGCGTACGCCGTGGACCTCACGGTCGTACGCAATCTCAGCCCTCTCGGTAGCGGCGGCCCCGGCCGGGGAAGCGCGGTCGGCCCTCGACCTTGACGCCTCGGGTCTCGGAGGCGCCATAATCATCACATGATGAATATCGAGGAACCACCCGCCATCGAGGCGAGGGACCTGACCGTCGTCCGAGGCCCCCGCACAGTCCTCCGCAGCCTGAACTTCGCCGTCCCAAAGGGCCAGATCACCGGCCTCCTGGGCCCCTCCGGCTGCGGCAAATCCACCCTCATGCGCGCCACAGTCGGCACCCAGGCCAAAGTCACCGGCACCCTGAAGGTCCTCGACCAGCCGGCCGGCGCCCCCGCCCTCCGCTCCCGCATCGGCTACGTCACCCAGGACCCCTCCGTCTACGACGACCTCACCGTCCGCCAGAACCTGGACTACTTCGCCGCCGTCCTTGACCCCGGCCGCGGCCCCGCCACCCACCGCCGCCACGAACACGTCACCCGCGCCATCGACGACGTCGACCTGACGACCCACGCCGACGCCCTCGCGGGCAACCTCTCCGGAGGCCAGCGCAGCCGCGTCTCCCTCGCGGTCGCCCTCCTCGGCACCCCGGAACTCCTCGTGCTCGACGAACCCACCGTCGGCCTCGACCCCGTACTCCGCCGCGACCTGTGGAACCTCTTCCACGCCATCGCCGCCGACCGAGGCACCACGATCCTCGTCTCCTCGCACGTCATGGACGAGGCCGAACGCTGCCACCGCCTCCTCCTCATGCGCGAAGGCGAACTCCTCGCCGACGACACCCCGGAAGCCCTCCGCACCCGCACCGCCACCGAAACCGTCGAAGCGGCCTTCCTCCACCTGGTCGACGAAGCCAACGCCGCCCGCACCCCCACCAGGAGCCCCCGATGAACACCCACCGCACCCTCGCCACCGCGGCCCGTGTCCTGCGCCAGCTCCACCACGACCCCCGCTCCATCGCGCTGATGCTGTTCGTCCCCTGCGTGATGCTCCTGCTCCTGCGCTACGTGTTCGACGGCAGCCCGCAGACCTTCGACTCCATCGGCGCCTCACTCCTCGGCATCTTCCCCCTCATCACGATGTTCCTGGTGACCTCCATCGCCACCCTCCGCGAACGCACATCCGGCACCCTCGAACGCCTCCTCGCGATGCCCCTGGCCAAGGGCGACCTCATCGCGGGCTACGCCCTCGCCTTCGGCTTCCTCGCCGTCATCCAGTCCCTCCTCGCCACCGGCCTCGCCCTGTGGGCCCTCGGCCTCGACGTCACCGGCTCCGCCTGGCTGCTGCTCCTGGTCGCGCTCCTAGACGCCCTGCTCGGCACGGCACTGGGGCTCTTCGTCTCCGCCTTCGCGGCATCCGAGTTCCAGGCCGTCCAGTTCATGCCGGCCGTGATCTTCCCCCAGCTCCTCCTCTGCGGCCTGTTCACCCCGCGCGACAAGATGCAGCCGGCCCTCGAAGCGATCTCCAACGTCCTCCCCATGTCGTACGCCGTGGACGGCATGAACGAAGTCCTCCGCCACCCCTCCGTCACCGGCGACTTCGTACGCGACGCCGTCGTCGTCGCGGGCTGCGCCGTACTCGTCCTCGCCCTGGGCGCCGCCACCCTCCGCCGCCGCACGGCCTGACCCACCAATGCGAGGATGACCTCACCACGCTGAACCGCTGACCCGCACCTGGAGGGTGACCCACACATGCCCCAGCCCGTCGCAGTCCTCGGCACCGGCAAGATCGGCGAAGCCCTCCTCAGCGGAATGATCCGGGCCGGCTGGGCCCCCGCCGACCTCCTGGTCACCACCCGCCGCTCCGAACGCGCCGCGGAACTCCGCACCCGCTACGGAGTCGACCCCGTCAGCAACGCCGAGGCCGCCAAGCAGGCCGACACCCTCATCCTCGCCGTCAAGCCGCAGGACATGGGCCGCCTCCTCGACGAACTCGCCCCCCACGTCGCCCCCGACCGCCTGGTCATCAGCGCCGCCGCCGGCATCACCACCTCCTTCATCGAGGAGCGCCTCGCCGACAGCACCCCAGTCGTCCGCGTCATGCCCAACACCCCCGTCCTCGTGGACGAAGGCATGTCCGTCATCTCCGCGGGCAGCCACGCCACCGCCGCCCACCTCGCCCACGCCGAGGCCATCTTCGGCGCCGTCGGCAAGACCCTCCGCGTCCCCGAGACCCAGCAGGACGCCTGCACGGCCCTCTCCGGCTCAGGACCGGCGTACTTCTACTACCTGGTCGAGGCCATGACCGACGCCGGCATCCTCCTCGGCCTGCCCCGCGACAAGGCCCACGACCTCATCGTCCAGGCCGCGATCGGCGCCGCAGTGATGCTCCGCGACAGCGGCGAACACCCGGTCAAGCTCCGAGAGAACGTCACCTCCCCGGCCGGCACCACCATCAACGCCATCCGCGAACTCGAGAACCACGGCGTACGAGCAGCCCTCATCGCCGCCCTCGAAGCCGCCCGCGACCGCAGCCGCGAACTGGCCTCCGGCAACAACACCTGACCGACCGCGAGGGGGCCCGGCCCGCACACCGCACCCGCGCCCTCTCACCCCGCAGGAGTCACCGCCCCGCAGCGGCGACGACCGCCTCCGTGGTCACCACCTCCGCGAAACGCCCGCCATGCAGCGAAACCGCCGAGGCCCGCGCCAGCTCCTCCGCACCGCGCCGCCAGCCGAACGGCCCCTCAAGGTCGAACCCGAAGCGGCCGCCACCACCGCCCGCTCGATGGTCACCGCCCCCTTCAGAACCGGCACCCAGGCCCAGTTCATCGAGCACCCCACCCCGCGCGCCGACCGCGACGCCGATGCCCTCGCCTCCGTACGCGAATACGCCCTCCGTCACCTCCACGAACCGCTCACCGTCACCGACCTCGCCACCCGGGCAGGCATGTCGGCGCGCACCTTCGCCCGTCACTTCACCGCGGCCACCGGCACCACTCCATTGCGCTGGCTCCTGGACCAGCGCCTCGCGGCCGCGCAGAAGCTCCTCGAACGCACCGACCTGCCCATGCCCGAAGTGGCACGCCGCGCGGGCTTCGGAAGCGAGGTCACGATGCGCCAGCACTTCGCATCGCGCCTCACCACCAGCCCTCGCGCCTACCGAGCCTCGTTCACCGGCGGCAGCAAGCCGATCGCGCGATAGGCGGTGTCCACCGTCGGCCTGGACATCTCCCTCGCCCGCTCAGCCCCCCGCCGCAACACCTCCTCCACATACGCGGGATCAGCAACCAGCTCCTTGTGCTTCTCCTGCACGGGCCTCAGCACCTCCACCACGGCCTCGGCGGTGTCCTTCTTCAAAGCCCCGTACGTCTCATATACACCGCTCAAGCCCTCGGGGTTCCCACCCTCACAGGACGCCAGGATCTCCAGCAGGTTCGAGATCCCGGGCCTGGCCTCGCGGTCGTACTCGACCTCGCTCCCGCTGTCCGTGACAGCGCGCATGATCTTCTTCCGCACGACGTCCGGCTCGTCCAGCAGATAGATGATCCCGGCCCCGGCATCGCCGGACTTCCCCATCTTCGAACTCGGGTCCTGCAGATCCATGACCCTGGCCGCCACCTTGGGATACGTCGCCCGCGGCACCACGAACGTGTGTCCGTACCGCTGGTTGAACCGCACCGCCAGATCCCGGGTGAGCTCGACATGCTGCACCTGGTCGTCCCCGACCGGCACCTCGTCCGCCCCGTACGCCAGGATGTCCGCCGCCATCAGCACGGGATAGGTGAGAAGCGACAGCCGCACACTCCCGCCGCGTGCCCGCTCCAGCGCGGATTTCTCCTTGTACTGGATCATCCGCCGCATCTCGCCGTCCGTCGCGACGCACTCGAGCAGATACGAGAGCCTGGCGTGCTCGTCCACATGACTCTGTACGAACACGGTGGCCCGCTCGGGATCGATCCCCGACGCGAGCAACAGCGTCGCCGCCTGCCGACTGAGCCTGCGCACCCGCCCGGGATCGTGATCCACGGTCAGGGCGTGCAGGTCCACGACGCTGAACAGCGACTCGGCGCGGTGCTGATCAACCTCTGCCCACTGGCGCACGGCGCCCAGGTAGTTCCCCAGGGTCAGGTGCCCCGTCGGCTTGATCCCGCTGAAGATCCTCGTCATCTCTCCGCCTCTTGGTCAGGACCGCCGGCCCGACGACCGGGCTCCGGGTCCTCCAGGGGGAGAAACAAGAAACGGCCGCCAAGTCGGCAGCCGTTGAGTACATGCGTATGTACGGCCGCCGTCAGGCGGCCCACCACAGCTGGGTGTGCGCATGCGTAGTCACGCCTCTTACGTTAGCCCTCGCGGGCCACCGTGGACCAGGGTTGACACGCCCTGACCGCGTACGTAGTGTTCTCCGAGTTGTCCGGCGTGAGCGCCGACCCCTGGTCGGTCCCCGGGCACCATTCCGCAGAACCATTCAAACGATCGATGCCGTGCCATCTTCGATGTCCCGTCGTCTGCTCGTTTTCATGCGCTTTTGCGAAATGAGGAATCCGCGTTCGAAAGGGCGCCCCCGATTAGGTCGGGAGCCAGGATTCCGCTAAAGTCTCACTCGTCGGAACGGCCCAACAGCCGGGAAGACAAGCCCCGCTGACTGGGAATCAGGCCCGAAAGGATCTGGTAGAGTCGGAACCGCCGGAAAGGGAAA